>JAUYBL010000003.1 GCA_030693065.1 Methylococcaceae bacterium
TGAAATTGCCGAAAACGGTGATTTCAGGTGAAAACACGTCCTCATGCGAGGGCAAAATACAAAAATAGCAGGGATTCCGTGGCCGATTAATCACTGTCGGTATACTTTTTAGTTATAACGGCAGTATTTCGAGGTGCCCCACTGTACACCTTGAACAACCGGAACACGCAGGGCTCGATACCCCAAACTAACTCGAACACTACGAAATGCGCCGTTTATTATGGATTTAAATTGTAACGAAGGATGGCGGGGATTTTGTTTTAGCAGTTCATAGCTTTCTCGCGCTTGCTGCTGAATATTAGCAGGCAACGCATCGAAATTTTCCCAAAATTTAGAAGAGGTAAAATGCTTCAAAGCTCTCGCGCCGAGCCATTGTGATATTCAGCTAACGCTTCAGCTGCCAATGCATCAAGCTTTCCTACACCAGCATCTGCTTCAATTTGTGCATCCCAAGCAGCTTCATCATACTGAGCAAACCATCGACGAAATTCGGCCAACTCCTGTTGTGGTAACTGCTTAACAGCCTGTTCAATATCTTGGATAGAAGTCATAAATTGCTCCCTAATGCTTTTGTTTAATCATTCTTACTTACCGAACCGTTGTAATCGATGGGCAAAAAAACCTGCACACCTTACCCGAACCCATTTTACAAGTCATCATTCATAATCCAAATCATCTTCAAATCCACACCAATTTCTTGCACAGATACCCAATTGGACATAACGATGAAACGAAGAGTAAGGCCAATCCACCGCTTGTTTTACATAACCATGCTTCACCGGGTTAAAGTGAATGTAATCGATATGACGTGCAAAATCAGATTCATCCCTAATTGCATGCTCCCAAAACCTTCGTTGCCAAATTCCTCTTTCCTGCTTTCGTGTACGGCTTTTTGATATACGCTCGCCGGTTTCTATTTTCCTGGAAAAAGCCGATTTTATTTGTCGCCAACGCAAGCTGAAATCATCGTCACCTTCAGGCAAAGTCCAGATGGTGTGCAAATGCTCGGGCATAATTACAACCGCATCGACATGAAAAGGATGAGCAATTTTAACCTCCCGAAAAGCATTCCGGAGTAGGACGATATTTTCCGTTAACAAAGTACGTTTTCGATCCGCCAAGTTAACGGTGAAAAAGTACGTTCCACCAGAAACCCGATAACGTCGATAGTCGGTCATTGTTTATCGAATGGTTAAATTCAGCTTTGTAAAATTTTTGATACGGTGAAAAACCACGCCAGCGTAGGCATCGTAGGATGGGTAGAGGCGGAAGCCGAAACCCATCAAAATCAAGCCAATAAGTGTAGAAACGCTAAAACAGGGCATCCGAAAAATCATGTCGGTTATGAAGCTTGATTTATTTAATCATTGATGGATTGATAGGTTGATGGGTTTCGCTGCGCTCTACCCATCCTACGCTAACCCATCTTACGCGTTACGCTAACCCATCTTACGCGTTCTGTTAAAAATCAACCCAGATTTGTCGATTTCTTCTTATCCGACCGCACTTGGAATCACATAAAACCGAGTGTTATCGAAAGGCAGATCATGTTTCAACATGCCGTGAATGGCATGCAGTAATTTACGCATCACGGCACAGACGGCTTGTAATGGTTTTTTGCCGTTATCAACAAGATGTTGAAAATAGGCCCTGACATGTGGATCATGTTGTTTGGCGCTTAACGCGGGCATATACAGAGCCGACCGAAGTTGGCGATTGCCCGCTTTGGATAGGCGTGTTTTCTTGTGAACGCTTTTGCCGGAATCGAAAGCTTTAGGGTCAAGGCCGGCAAACTTCACCCATTCTCGGTGCGACAAGCCCGGCGGCAATAACAGTAATTCGCCCATAAGGGCAATGGCACTGGTTTCAGCAATTCCTTTGATGCCCACCAGTAAGGTGAGGATTCGCTTAAGTTCCGGATGAGTACCAATCAAACTCAGTGCCTCAGCGGTTAAGCGATCAATGCGCTTTTCTAATTGGGCGATAGCCAAGCGGGCATCGCGCAGCACGGCTTTTGGGGTTTCCTGCGTGGCGTTCAGGGCATGCAAATGGTTTTTGGCAGCGGCTTTTTGGCCGGTGAGCGCATTAATACGGCGAGCAAAACTGCGCAACGCCAGTTTCTCTGTAGTGGGCCGAGTCCAGGCGACAAAGTCCATTCGTGCGGCATATTCTGCCAAAGTATGGGCATCGACCGCATCGGTTTTGCTGTTTTTCACTTGTGCCCTTTGGGTATCAATACTTTGGCAAAATTGTGCGATGACTTTGGGTTAACGACCATCAATAACACCCCGGCATCATGCAGCGCGATGGATAAGTCAAAGTGATAAATCCCCGTAGCTTCCAGACAGACGATGATGCCTGGCAGTTTGCTCAGTTTCTTGGCTAAACGTGCATGGTCTGCACGGGTATTGGCGTACTTCTGAGGATCGAAGGGTTTGCCATTCTTACGAATGACCAGCACTAACTCTTCAGCCCCGACATCAATACCGGCAAAGAGAGAAAGGCTGGCGTCATTAGCAGTAGCATTCAGTTCAATAGGTGTCATAGGTATTTGCCTGAATCGAATTAAAGAAAGTAGACTACTCACTGGTTCCCGACCCTGCGCATGCACCTACCTTCCTTGTATATACAGGCTCTAAGCCTTAGATACTCCACGGAATGGGTGAATAGGGCGGGGGCCAATCTACGCACAGGCTCTGATTAACAAATCAGTCCTCAGGGCGGGACGGCCTCCCAATGAACGGGCAAAGCTTATTGGATGTTCTTCCAATGGGCTCTTTAAATTTGATCATACAAGGATGGGTAGAGGCGGAAGCCGAAACCCATCAAAACCAGGCCAAAGCATGCACAATCACCAAGACGAAGTATCCAAAAAATCATAACAATTATGAAGCGTGGTTGGTTTAATTTTGGTGCTTTGATGGGTTTCGCTGCGCTCTACCCATCTTACGCGTTCACCGTGTTTACATACGTTAGTTGTAAATGGTGGGCAAAAATCCAGCCTACCCAATACACCGGGCTGCCTAACCGGCTTGAATATTTAGAACTCAGTTTCAGATAGCTCATAAGTTTGCATATTACCATTATGTACTTTGTATAAGGTCATAGTGATACTGCTAAATTGCTTGCCATTGGAAATTGAGATTTCCTTCAAATTAAATGCTTCAGATCGAGACAGCCCACCATTGCTAAGATCTCGATAGCGAATATCATAATTCCCAGCTCTAATATCGGTCAGGGAAAAATTATTAAACGCAGGAATGTAAAATTGTCTAATTGGATAATCGTGAGAGCTATCAAGAGATACTAATTTTACAAAAACATCTGAATCATTTTGTGTGTTATCAACAGTTACCGTTGATAAACCATCCGTGTGAAGCTTTTTATAGCCTTCTATGTAACCCGCAGAAGCTGGCCATGGATGATTGTTTGGAGCAGATTTAGGCCTCACATATAAAGGCTTTTCTGGAATAGGAGACTCTATATATGGTTTAGGTCTTGGTAAAGGTTGACTTGTCTTTTCATTTGTTCCAATTAAAAGAACATAACCCAAGAACAAATAAAATCCGAATAGTAACCAATTATTTCTAATGTGAAAGTAAATGTCGTTACTGAAATCTGTAATAGATTTTCGTCTGGATATAGACTCAGTAATTATATCTGGCCGATTGTTTGAGTATTTATCCGAAATTTCTTGTTTTTCGATTGATACATCATGTTTTAAACGCCTTTCAGGATCAGACAAAACCTCATACGAAGTATTAATTATTTTCATGATATTGGCCGCTTCCGTATTGCCTGGATTTCGGTCTGGATGATATTTCTGGCTGAGCGTCTTGTAAGCAGCGCGAATAACTTCCGGCGGCGCATTTCTGGCAACCTTGAGATTATCATAGTGAGTGTGGATTTTATTCATAAGCCATATATGAAAATATCAAATCATAAAAAGCCATGTAGGGTATGCACCACATACCATTTCCAAAGCTTTAGAATTACCCCACCTACTGAAAATAGCACGCAATACATACCCCACAACAATTACAAACTATCCAATATCGCCCGTTTAACCGCATCCAGACTAGCATCAATCGTCACCGGCTTGGCATCGGCACATTGCAGCATGGCGATGTCCGGGTCTTTGATGCCGTTGCCGGTCAGGGTGCAGACGATGGTGCTGCCTTCGGGGATTTTGCCGGTGCTGATGTCGTGTAACGCACCCGCTAATGACGTGGCTGAGGCGGGTTCGCAGAATACGCCTTCGTGTTGTGACAACATTTTTTGTGCAGCCAGGATTTGTTCGTCGGTGAATTTATCGAACCAGCCGCCGGATTCTTTTTGCACATTCCAAGCCAAATCCCAGGATTGCGGATGGCCGATACGGATGGCGGTTGCGACAGTTTCAGGATTGTCGACCATGGCGCCTTCAACAAAAGGCGCAGCGCCAGCAGCTTGATAACCACACATGATTGGGCGTCCACGGACAACCGCAGGCAAACCGGGCGCATAAGTGGAATATTCTTTGTAACCTTTCCAATAGGCGGTGATGTTACCCGCGTTACCGACCGGCAAGCAGTGGTAGTCAGGTGCAAAGCCGAGTTCATCAATGATTTCGAATGCCGCTGTTTTTTGGCCTTCGATTCTGAACGGGTTGATGGAGTTTACGATGGTGACCGGGGCAAGCTCCGCGACTTCTTTAACTAAGGCCATGCCTCTATCAAAGTTGCCGTTGATTTGGATTATTTTGGCATCGTACATTAAGGTTTGCGCCAATTTACCCAGGGCGATTTTGCCTTCCGGAATTAACACGAATGCTTTAATCCCGGCACGTACCGCATAAGCCGCCGCAGCCGCTGAAGTGTTGCCGGTAGACGCGCAGATAATCGCTTGACTGCCTTGCTCGACGGCTTTGGTCACCGCCATAGTCATACCGCGATCTTTAAATGAGCCGGTAGGGTTTAAGCCTTCAAATTTGACGTAAATCTTCACGTCTTTGCCGATCAAGCGGGGAATGTTTTCCAGTTGAATCAACGGCGTGTTGCCTTCGCCCAAGCTGATTAAGCGGGTAGTCGGGCTGACAGGCAGGCGACTTCTGTAGTGTTCGATTAAACCGGTGTAGCGAGTATGTTGTGGCATGGTGTTATCCCAAAGTTTCCAGACGAATACGGTTGACTTTACCTGTGACGGTTTTTAATGCTTCGATTTTAGCAATCGCAGCGTTCATTTCTTTTTCCAGGGTGATTTGTGTCAGCAGGATGATAGGCACTGCTGTTTTATTGAGCTGAGGTTCTTTTTGGATGATGGCTTCAATGCTGATGTGGTGGTCAGCCAATATTTTGGTGACATCTGCCAATACGCCGGGTTTGTCTTCAGCAGTCAGGCGCAGATAGTAAGCGGTTTTGAAGCTGTCTGGCGACAATACGGGAATGTCAGCCAACGAATCGGCTTGAAACGCCAGATGCGGCACGCGGTTTTCCGGATCGGTGGTTAAGGCTCTAACCACATCAATGACATCCGCCACAACCGCTGAAGCAGTCGGTTCAGCACCGGCTCCGGCACCGTAATAAAGCGTTGGTCCGACAGCATCGCCTTTTACTAATACGGCATTCATTACGCCATCGACATTGGCAATTAGCCTACGCGCAGGGATCAATGTGGGGTGAACGCGTAGTTCAATACCTTCGGTAGTTTTTCTGGCGATTCCCAAATGCTTGATGCGATAGCCCAGTTGTTCAGCGTATTCGACATCATCGCGGGTAATTTGAGTAATGCCTTCGGTGTAGACTTTGTCGAATTGCAGCGGAATACCAAAGGCAATTGAGGCCAAGATAGTTAACTTGTGACCGGCATCGATACCTTCAACATCAAAGGTGGGATCGGCTTCGGCATAACCTAAGGCTTGTGCTTCGGCTAATACATCTTGGAAGTCGCGGCCTTTGTCGCGCATTTCAGTCAGGATAAAGTTGCCCGTACCGTTGATAATACCGGCCAGCCATTGGATTTGATTACCGCTCAAGCCTTCGCGAATGGCTTTGATGATCGGCACGCCACCGGCAACTGCGGCTTCAAACGCAACAATAACGCCTTTTTCGCTGGCTTTGGCGAAGATCTCGTTGCCATGTAAAGCCAATAACGATTTGTTTGCAGTAACAACGTGTTTGCCGTTTTCGATAGCTTTTAACACGAGGTCTTTAATCGGACCGGCACCGCCGATTAATTCCAAAACGATGTCGATTTCCGGGTCGTTGATAATATCCAGCGGATCATTGGTGAGGATGATGCCTTGGGTATCGCAGATGCGGGCTTTGGTTAAATCCTTAGCGGATGCCCGGGTGATAATTATGTCACGCCCTGCCCTACGCGCAATTTCCGCCGCATTGCGTTTTAATACATTGACGGTACCGCCACCGACGGTGCCCAATCCCAAAATACCCACTTTTACCGGTTTCAAATCAAACTCCTGAATAACTTATTATTTTTGTAATAATCGCTGAACAAATTAATTTCATTCATGGTTCGACAAGCTCACCACGAACGGAATTAACTTGATCCGTTCGGCTGTCCTTAGACCACCCTTGCGGTGGAGCTTGTCGAAGGACTGTACAGAGATTCCGTAAAGCCGGACATTATATAACGCCGTCTTTCTTAAACATATTGCGGATGCCACGAACAGCTTGGCGTGTGCGGTGTTCGTTTTCGATCAGGCCAAAACGCACATGATCGTCACCGTATTGACCAAAACCCACGCCGGGAGCCACCGCGACTTTGGCTTCAGCTAATAGTTTTTTGGAAAATTCTAATGAACCCATTTTTTGATAAGCTTCCGGGATTTTTGCCCAAACGAACATGGTCGCTTTGGGTTTTTCAACCGGCCAGCCTGCTGCCGTCAAGCCATCGCACAACACGTCGCGTCTTTTGCGATACATGTCGGCAATTTCCGCCACACACTCTTGTGGTCCTTCAAGCGCAGCAATTGCAGCGATTTGAATGGGCGCAAAGGTGCCGTAATCCATATAAGATTTAATACGTGCCAGTGCCGCAACCAATTCTTTATTGCCACACATAAAACCCACACGCCAACCTGGCATGTTGTAGCTTTTAGACATGGAGAAGAATTCGACAGCAATGTCTTTGGCACCTTCTATTTGCAGAATAGACGGTGCTTTGTAGCCATCGAAAACAATATCGACATAAGCAATATCATGCACTACCCAAATCTTATGTTCTTTAGCCAACGCAATAATTTTCTCGAAGAAATCCAGCTCTACACATTGTGTAGTTGGATTGCCCGGAAAATTGATTATCAGCATTTTCGGCTTGGGCCAAGATTCAACGATGGCCTTTTCCAGTTCGTCGAAGAAATCCACGCCAGGAATTAACGGTACATGGCGCACATCCGCACCCGCTATAACTACACCATAAGGGTGAATGGGATAAGCCGGATTGGGCACCAGCACTGTATCGCCAGGACCTAATGTTGCCAAGGCCAAATGCGCTAGACCTTCTTTAGAGCCGATGGTGACGATAGCTTCTGTATTGGGATCCAAGTCAACATCAAAACGGTTTTTGTACCAGTCGCAGATGGCTTTTCTTAAGCGCGGAATACCTTTAGACACTGAATAACGATGGGTATCCGGGCGCTGGGCGGCTTCGATCAATTTATCGACGATATGTTGAGGCGTCGCTTGATCGGGATTGCCCATACCAAAATCGATAATATCTTCTCCCGCGGCACGTGCTTTAGCTTTTAACTCATTAACGATATTAAAAACGTAGGGCGGCAGGCGGCTAATTCTCTGAAATTCTTCCATTGACGGTTCTTTAGGCAACGAATGTAAAGTGGCGTTAAAAATGCGGGCTAAGGTACTGTTGTTAATACCCTATGTCAAATAGAGCTACTTACGCTTGTGACTGTAGTAATACCTGAGCGACTCGCAGCAAATCTTCCTGGGTGTCAACACCGGCAGCGGGTGTTTTAGCCACCGTTTTTACTAAAATAGCCTCGCCGTGCCAAAGTATACGTAATTGCTCCAAGGCTTCGACCGACTCGAGCGGCGACGCTTCCCATAAGCAATAACGCTGTAAAAAATCGACGGTATAGGCATACATACCAATGTGACGAAGATAAGGCATTTTATTGGTCAGCTGTCGATCAACTAACGCAAACCCATCGCGATCCCACGGAATCGGCGCACGACTAAAATACAATGCAAATCCTGCTTTATTGAGCACAACTTTAACCGCATTGGGGTTAAAAATCTCTTCTTGCTCATTAATACGCGCCGCCAAGGTAGCAATGCCCGCTTGTTGTTGACTGGCTAAAGCTTCCGCCACGTCGCGAATATAGTCGGGCGGAATTAACGGCTCATCGCCTTGCAGATTGACGATGATTTGCTCGTTTTGCCAGCCGCACAGACTGGAAACCTCGGCAAGTCGTTCAGTACCGCTTTGGTGATCAGCGCGGGTCATTACCGCTTTGATACCTAAGTCAGTAACGGCGTTTAAGATTCTGTCATCATCGGTCGCAACGATAACTTCTTCGGCGCCGGACTCCAGTGCCCGCTCGCAGACATGCACAATCATTGGTTTACCAGCGATGTCTAACAGCGGCTTGCCCGGCAAGCGGGTGGAGCCAAAGCGTGCGGGTATGACAACCTTAAAAGACGGGCTCATTTATATAATGCGTCGAGCTCTTCAGTACCTAATTCGCGTGCCTCATCTTCCAGCATTACTGGAATATCATCACGAATAGGAAAAGCCAAGCGATCAGCCCGACAGATGAGTTCTTGTTGGTCCTTTTTGTAAATCAATGGGCTTTTACATAGAGGGCAAGCCAAAATATCGAGCAGATTTGTATCTATCATGTTTTATCTCTTAATAAATTTAATAATCGTTGGCCAAATTCAGCTTGCGGTACGGCGACCACTGGCACAAACCAATGTTGTTTGCCCGCAAAGCCTAAGCATTTTACGGCGTCTTTTTCTGTCATTAATACGGGTTTAGGCGTTGCAAATTCAATATCTTGACGTTGCAATGGATAATGATCGGGATAGCTCTGCGCAACATCAACTATTATACCGGCCGTCCTGAGCATACTAAAAAAACGCTCTGGATTGCCTATGCCTGCCAGCGCATGACATTCAACGCCCGCGAACTCCGATAATGGCTTAATCTCACCGGTCAGAAGATTAACTGCTGTGTCGCCGACGAATTTCATGGCTAATTCGCCCGGCTCTGTAGGCTCGCCATTCACCACGACAAAGTCGACGCTTTGTAGTCGCTCGATAGGCTCACGCAAAGGTCCGGCGGGCAAGCAGTAGCTGTTACCAAAACGTCGCTCACCGTCAATTACGGCGATTTCAATGTCTCTGCCAAGCGCGTAGTGCTGCAAGCCGTCGTCAGAAATAATGACATTACAACCTGACTGTTCGATCAATAATCTCGCTGCATCCACCCGTATAGGACTCACTGCTACCGGGCAAGCGCTTCTTTTCGCCAGTAGTAATGCTTCATCACCTACCTGACTGGCGGAACTGTCAGCATTCACCCGTTGAGGCGAGGCTTGCGTATCGCCACCGTAACCTCGGCTGATAATACCGGGTTGAAAGCCTTCATTTTTAAGTAGCTGAGCTAGCCAGATAACCAATGGCGTTTTGCCGGTGCCACCCACGGTAATGTTACCGACCACAATGACGGGTACCGGGAGCTTATGGGTTTTTAATACCTTAATTCGATATAAAAATTTTCTAAACTTAACAAAGTCGGCAAAGAAAAAACCCAATGGCATCAGCCAAGCACCAATAAAATGGTCTTGATACCAAATATCCAGCGCCCAACGGGCGAGTTTTTTATTCATTGTTTCTGTTGGATATTATGCGCAAAATTAAGATGACTAAAGCCAACTTGGCCAGCAACATCCAATGCCGTCATTATAAATTTGTAGGGCGTTTTCTCATCGGCTTTAAGCACAAAAGGTATTTCTCCGGCTGAATTTTTGATCTTAACTAACTCTTGTTTTAGCGCTTCGGCTGTTTGACTCACTAATTCATGGGGTAAATCGTCTTCACCATGCAGATAATATGTGCCATCGGCATCGATGGTCAGCGTGACCGATTTAGGAATTGTTTCCGCTTCTGCGCCCGTTGCTTCGGGCAAATTGATTTTAAGTTCGGATTCTTTATTGAAGGTGGTGCTCACCATAAAAAAAATTAATAGCAAAAACACCACGTCGATCATTGGCGTGATTGACAGCTCCAGTTTTTCTTTTTTTTTACGTTGAAAATTCATTAAACACCCTTGGCATTGCTACGAAGATGCAGATTTGTAACGTCATGAATAGCTTCATCACGATCACCGTGCAGCATATCGATCAACTTTAACGCCTCGTCTTCCATGCTGACGACATAGTCATCAACCAAGCGCTCAAAATACCGATGAAATATCAAGCTAGGGATAGCGACAGACAAACCCGCAGCGGTCGTGATAAGAGCGACCGATATGCCGCCACCCAAAATGGCAGGATCTCCTACGCCATGCTCCATAATCGCTGAAAAAACTTGAATCATGCCAAACACTGTACCCAATAGGCCCAGCAATGGCGTAATCATAGCGATTGTTCCCAGACTATTTAGAAAACGCTCCAGGTCATGCACGACTTTACGTCCGGCTTCCTCGATACATTCTTTCATGAATTTTCTGCCATGATGACTATTTGCAAGACCAGAGGCCAAGATACTTCCGAGCGGAGAGCTGCTTTTTAAATGGCGCAGCGCTGCATCATCGAGTTTTTTTTCTCTATACAATTTCCAAACTTGCGGAACGAGAGATGGGGGGAGAATTCTTTTTCTTTGTAAGGTCCAAAAACGCTCAGCAATAATCGCCATGGCACCAATTGAACATAAAATGATTGGCAGCATCATCCAGCCACCGCTTTTAATTATTTCAAACACGCTATTTCCTAAACTGAAATCAATGGAGTTAGAGCGTAATCATCACGCTTTCTGTTGACCATTCTAACCTAAGAGCAGTTTATTTTGGCCATTTTCCCGGCCTATCCAGATGTAGACGATCAACAGTGCTAAAGCGCAACATCCGGCAGCCATTGAATAAACCAATTGTGGTCCAAGCAACTCCCAATAATAGCCGCTGTAAAAACTCCCCAACATGCCACCCAAACCAAAACTCAGACTGCTATAAAGCGCTTGCCCTTTGCCTTGATGGTGTCGGCCAAAATATTGATACACCAATTGCATCGCCACGGCATGAACACCGGCAAACGTTGCGGCATGTAACAATTGGGCAACGATCAGTAAGCCAAGATAATCTGCGCCCCAACCGATAATCAACCAGCGTGCCACTGCCAGCACAATACTGAATAACAAAACGCTACGCAGTGTAAATCGTTTAAATACCCAGCCCATGTAGATAAACAACACAATTTCCGCCACTACTGCCAACGCCCAAAGGCTGCCGGTTAAGGTGGTTGAATAGCCATGATGTTGAAGATAAATGGAGTAAAAAACGTAATACGGAGCATGCGCCAGTTGCAACAACATATTGACAGCCAAAAACGCGAGCACTTCGGGCTGTTTAACAATACGCATAATGCCTATCGAGGCGATATTCTGTCTTGCAGTAGAAATATCTGGGGTAACCAAGCTCACCAGCCAGATGCCCGTTAACAAGCCGGTAATAATCCAAGGCAACAAAGCCAAGGCATGAATATCTAGTAAACGGCCGATGCCAAGCACCGCGGCAATAAAGCCAATAGATCCCCATAGTCTTATGCGGCTGTAGGCATGGGCTTCTTGTTGCAGATGCAACAGTGTTACCGCTTCAAATTGCGGTAATGCCGCATTCCAAAAAAAACTAAATGCGACTGAAATTACTGCAAACAAGAAATAGCCGTGCGCAAATAAAAATCCTGCAAAAATGGCTGCTGCAAAGAAACAAGCCCCCCGGATAATACGTAAACTTTTGCCGGTGCGGTCAGCCATCCAACCCCACAAAATAGGAGCAAAAATTCGGGTGCCGCCTAATAGCGCAGAAAGCTCACCGATTTCTGCAGGATTAAAGCCATTTTCTTTTAAGTAAAGGCTCCAGTAAGGGATGAAGCCACCTACTGTCGCAAAATAAAAAAAATAAAATCCAGACAAGCGCCAGTAAGGAACTGCCATGGATTACCTTAAAATCGGCAACCCTGACACAACACCAGAATTTTGCGCTCGATGACGTAAGAAATGATCCATCAGCACGATGGCCGTCATGGCTTCGGCGATTGGTGTAGCGCGAATACCTACGCAAGGATCATGACGCCCTTCAGTGACAACGTTGATTGCTTCGCCCTGCTGATTGATGCTTCTACCCGGCAAGCGCAGGCTGGAGGTGGGTTTTAGCGCAATACTGGCAGTGATGTTCTGGCCGCTGGAGATACCTCCCAAAATGCCGCCGGCATGGTTGCTTAAAAAACCGTCAGGGGTGATTTCGTCACGAAACTGAGTGCCTTTGCTATCAATGCAGGCAAAACCATCGCCAATTTCCACACCTTTAACGGCATTAATGCTCATCAAGGCATGAGCCAAATCAGCATCCAGACGGTCGAAAATGGGTTCACCTAAACCGGGTGGAATATTGCTGGCGACGACTTCAATACGCGCGCCAATGGATTCACCCTCTTTACGCAAGGCGTCCATATAGGCTTCCATTTCGCCAATTTTATTGACGTCGGGACAGAAGAACGGATTGCTGTCGATGATGTCCCAATCAATTTGTTCAATCTTTATCGGCCCCAGTTGCGATAAATAGCCGCGAATTTCCACGCCCAGCTGTTCGCGCAAATATTTTTTGGCGATGCCGCCTGCCGCAACGCGCATGGCTGTTTCCCGTGCAGATGACCGCCCGCCGCCACGATAATCACGAAAACCGTATTTATGCTGATAGGTATAGTCCGCATGCCCTGGTCTAAAGGTGTCGGCGATTTTGGAATAATCTTTGGACCGTTGGTCGGTGTTTTCAATCAACAAACCAATCGGCGTACCGGTGGTTTTACCTTCAAACACACCGGACAATATTCTGACTTGGTCTGCTTCACGACGCTGCGTGGTATGTCGAGAGGTACCGGGTTTTCTGCGATCTAAGTCGTCTTGTAAATCCGCCTCGGTTAATGCCATGCCCGGAGGGCAACCATCGACAATACAACCAAGCGCTGGCCCGTGGCTTTCGCCAAAAGAAGTGACAGTAAATAATTTTCCTATGGTATTTCCAGACATATCAGTTCAGCGCTGCAATAAATAGTGGGTGATATTGGTTAACTTGGTCAGCGGTAAGCAAAAATACGCCATCGCCACCGTGCTCAAAATCCAGCCAGTAAAAGGGGACATCCGGGAAAGCATCTTGCAAGGTTTGAGCGCTGCTCCCAACTTCCACGACTAGAATGCCTTGTTCTGTTAGATAGTCACCAGCATCCGTTAGAATGCGCAGCACTAATTCTAAACCAGACTCACCGCCCAGAAAGCCCATGTCCGGTTCGGCACGAAATTCAGGTGCCAGTGCGGACCATTCGCCGTTGCTTACATAAGGCGGGTTGCTAACGATAATATCGTATTGTTCTTCAGGTAGTTGTTTAAATAAATCTGATTTATACAACGCCACTGAGTCTGTTAACTGATGCTTAGCAACGTTAATTTCGGCAACAGCCAATGCATCAGGGGATAAATCTACTGCATCGACTAAAGCATCAGGAAAAGCATAAGCACAGGCAATGGCGATACAGGCACTGCCGGTACACAAATCTAAAACGCGTTCGACTTGATCTTCGTCCACCCAGGGAGAAAAACGTTGGGCGATTAACTCGGCAATGGGTGAGCGCGGCACTAACACGCGTTCATCCACATAAAAAGACAAACCAGCAAAAATGGCTTCATGTGTTAGATAAGCAGCGGGTATCCGTTCGTTGATACGTCTATCGACTAAATCGATAATGGCTTGCCGTTCACTGAGTGTCAGCACGCTGTCAAAATAAGTTTCTGACAGATTATAAGGTTGATGTACGGTGTGCAGCACGAGTGCGACAGCCTCATCCAGTGCTGAGGTAGTGCCATGGCCGAAGCTTATTTGGGCTTTGGCAAACTGACTTGCAGACCAGCGTACATAATCGCGGATAGTAGTTAAAGTGGTTAAAACATCAGCAGACGTTGTTTTCATATGTCAACACGGTAAGATTGAGCGGCAAGTTGCATGACAGCTAATTTAATAGCATCAACTTTAGCGAAAGGGCGAAATTCTAAACTAAACTGAGTCCGCTTGTCTGGATAAAACACAAACATTAAATGACTGAAACCGTTAACGACATTGATTTAAGCGCCGCTAGTTTGGCTAAAAACAAGCTGCTTATGGACTGCTATCGCTATATGCAGGCGGATAAATTGGTGCTGCCGACCATCCCTGATGTGTCGTTTAAAATTCGTCGGGCGATTAATGATGACAAAGCCAGCAGCACGTCAATTGCCAGAGTCGTACAAATCGATCCGTCGATTACCGGGCGTTTAATACAAATTTCCAACAGCCCGCTTTATCGGGGCAGAAAAAAAATAGAAAGCTGTCCGGAAGCACTTACAAGGTTGGGACTGCGCGCTGCGCAGGACATCATCACTGCCTTTGCAATGAAATCTATCTTTAAAGCAAAATCTCCAGTCATCGCCCGCAAAATGGCTGAGTTATGGGCACATAGCAGTTATGTGGCCTCAATCAGCGCGGTATTTGCGCATAGAATCCCAGGCTTTGACCCGGACCGCGCCATGTTGGCGGGTCTGATCCATGATGTAGGCATCGTGCCTATTTTGACGCATGCCGACAATCACCCTGATATTATCGCCAACCCCAAGGATTTAGCGGAAACAGTTAAGCAATTGCGCGTCGATATTGGTGTGCAAATTGTGCGGCGATGGGATTTCCCCAGTGATTTTGAAGATGTTGTCATCAACGCTGAAAACTGGTTTCGTAAAGATAATCAACCTGCCAGTTATGCTGATATTGTGATGATTGCTCAATTACATAGCTTTATCGGCAAGGTCGATGTAAAAAAAATGCCCAAACTCGACGATTTGCCCGCCTATCAAAAAATTGCCGAGCATTTGGATGCAAGTGACAGCCTCGACATTCTTGAGACAGCTCGCGATGAGATTGAACATATTCGCAAGATGTTGGCTTAAGTAAACCTTGTGGATATTAAGCTGCCGTTATCACTTCACTTACCACCTTCTAAACTCACATTGCCTGAGTTAGCAGGCCTTAAGTTGCAAGTTGGGCAACCGCTGGATGCCAAAGTTGTAAATACATTGATTTCTACGGCACAAAATGCCATTTCTTTAAAGCTGGGCAATCAAATTATAACCGTACAAAGTAGCCAGCCTTTGAACGTGCAAACTGGACAGAATTTAGCTGTTCAAGTCACTAAGACAACTCCAACCATTGAATTCAAACTGTTAACGGCACTTCCCGAGGCAAAAAATCAACCAATATTATTGACGCTATTACCTCAATCTGCGCCCGCTCCCCAACAACTGCAAGCAAAAATAATCGGCTTAACAGACAAGCAAATTCAGTTGCAGGTAATGCAAAATGCATCTTCTGAGCCACCGTCAAAACCAACCATAATACTTATTGATAGAGCCACAACATCCATACCGACAGCAAGTTTTGTTGGTCAGCAAATAACCTTAGAAATTAATAAGGCCGGTAAACACCCGGAATATCGTCTGATTGCCAATGCCGATAGCCCAATTGAGACGAAGATCGCTACTCTGGTTAAACAGTTGTTACCGAAACAAGCATCGCCAATCGTCTTGCTTGAGCAATTACACGAAAACTTGCCACCGTTAGTAAGCAGTCAAACGCTGCCGGAGCCGTTGAAGAAAGTTGTTTTAGAATTACTTCAAGGCTTGCCGCAAAAAGAGCAATTATTTGATGATCAGCATTTAGCTAAAGTGATAAAAGACTCAGGCGTTTTCTTGGAAGCTAAACTGCCATTGTTAATAAAAAGCGGCTTATTTGAAGGAAGTTTGAAGGAAGCGGTGCTCAATCTTCTGCAAAAAGCCCCACAACAGACAGATTCTAAGCCGCTGCCGGAAGCCGGTTTAGCGGATACCTTATTTAAGTTTGATTTCAAAGCAAATTTAGGCAAATTACTTGAAGCACTCAAATTGGAAATCAACAATCAAAATGATTTAGCGATTACCAATGCCGAAACCGACGTATTAAAAAATCTACAACACAAAACCGAAAACTCGCTGGCCAAAATTGTCTTAGATCAGTTGGTATCGTTACCTAAAGAGGACACACCAAAACAGCTTTGGCATATTGAACTTGCCTTTATGGATAGACAAACGCCGCAAACGGCAGAGCTGCAAATTCAAATGGACCAAGAACAAGATCAAGCGACTGCAGCCAACAACTGGTCTGCCACTATCACCATTACACCGCCTGGGTTAGGCGCAATTCATTGTGTTGTTAACTGCAAAGATAAATTTGTCAGTACCTATTTCAAAACTCAAACAAGCCAAACCGCAAGTTTGATTAAAGATAATCTGGACTATTTAAAGACGCAGTTTGAAGAACAAGGTTTAAAAATAGGACACATGAGCGCCAACGAAGGCGGGACACCTAAAAATAACGCGACAAGGCAATCTCAAGGTAAAAAACTTTTTGATGACCATGCTTAATGGTCATCAAACACCAGCTGACCACTTACCGGTACGACGGCCACGATAGCAAGCTGAAAATCGGATGTAATCGGTCCCTGTGATTTATGTTTTCAGGCCACTACAAATAGCAAAGATAAAAAAAGGGTGAATGTTAAAACAATCACCCTTTTATAAAGGTTACAGCATTAAACTTATTATTATCTCGCCTATACGGCTTCGATATCTTTCATGCTTAGTCTAACTCTACCTTGACGATCGATTTCAAGCACCTTGACTCTAACCACATCACCTTCGTTTACTTTGTCACTGACTTTGTCGACATGCTCATCAGAAAGCTGAGAAATATGCACTAAGCCATCTTTGCCAGGCAAAATAGTTACAAAAGCGCCGAAATCCATCAATCTGACAACTTTGCCTTCGTAAATTTTACCTACTTCAACTTCAGCAGTAATTTCTTCGATAAGACGCCGTGCTTCTTCACCTGCCGCTTTATCAACAGAGGCAACTTTAACAACGCCGTCATCGGTCAAATCAACGCTAGCGCCGGTTTGTTCGGTAATGCTGCGAATAGTTGCACCACCTTTGCCGATCACTTCGCGAATTTTGCTAGGATCAATTTTGAAAGTAATAATGCGTGGTGCGAAGTCAGACATTTCATCGCGAGTTGATGATAAAGCCTTATTCATTTCACCAAGTATATGCAACCGGCCATGTTTGGCTTGTTCCAACGCAGCTTTCATGATTTCAGCGGTGATACCATCAATTTTGATGTCCATTTGTAAGGCTGTAATGCCTTCTGATGAACCGGCAACTTTGAAGTCCATGTCGCCCAAATGATCTTCATCACCCATGATGTCAGACAATACAGTAAATCTGTCGCCTTCCTTGATCAAGCCCATTGCGATACCTGCAACCGGTGTAGTAATAGGCACACCCGCATCCATTAATGCCAAACTGCTGCCGCAGACAGAAGCCATTGAGCTGGAACCATTAGATTCAGTGATTTCAGAGACCACACGAATAGTGTAAGGAAACTCTTCCATGTTTGGCAATACGGCCGCAACACCGCGTTTCGCTAAGCGGCCATGACCAATTTCGCGACGTTTAGGTGAGCCTACAAAGCCGGTTTCGCCAACGCTGTAGGGAGGAAAATTGTAATGCAACATGAATGGCTCTTTGTATTCACCAGCCAATGCGTCAATGATCTGTGCATCGCGTTGAGTGCCTAAAGTGGCAACAACCAATGCTTGAGTTTCACCGCGTGTAAACAAAGCAGAACCATGAGTTCTTGGCAACACGCCGGTACGAATGCTGATGGGTCTGACAGAATCAACTGCTCGGCCATCAATACGTTTACCATCCAAAGTGGCGTTACGGACTATTTTGTATTCGAGATGCTCGATGATGTTCCGGATGTCTTTTTCAGCATATTCGCCATTGGCAACAAGCTTTTCAACTACAGCATTTCTTATGCCTTTAAGTTGTTCTTGTCTGATTAGTTTTTCAGCAACTTGGTAAGCGGCTTTAATTCCTGCTTCAACTTCAGCAGTTACCAAGCTGACCAATTCCGCGTTGGCTTCTGGTGCTTTCCACTCAACGACGCCAGCACCTGCTGCGTTAGCAAACTCATTGATCGCGTTGATAGCAGTTTGTAACTGCTCATGACCAAATAATACCGCACCCAACATAACTTCTTCAGACAATCCTTTAGCTTCTGACTCGACCATCAACACGGCATGCGCGGTTCCAGCAACAACTAAGGTAAGTTTTGATTCTTTGAGCGCAGAGGGTGATGGATTTAATAAATAGGCACCATCTTTGTAACCAACACAAGCGGCACCAATTGGGCCGTTGAACGGTAAACCAGAGACAGCTAAAGCAGCGGATGCACCAAGTAAGGCTGGAATTTCTGGATCAACATCAGGATTTAACGATACGACAGTAGCAATTATTTGTACTTCGTTAGTGTAGCCTTCTGGAAATAAAGGACGAATCGGCCGATCAATCAGACGAGAAGTTAAGGTTTCCTGTTCGCTGGGACGTCCTTCCCTTTTGAAAAAACCGCCGGGAATTTTACCGGCTGCATAGGCTTTTTCTTGGTAATTAACAGTTAATGGAAAAAAGTCACCGCCGGTGCCTTCTTTTTTTCCTACAACAGTCACCAATAACGAGGTGCCTTCGATATCAATGATGACAGCACCATCAGCTTGACGTGCAATCTCGCCGGTTTGTAAAATAACTTTTCTATCGCCGTACTGAAATTCTTTCCTGATAGGATTCACTATAAGGTTCCTTTGTATAAAGGTGGTTTGAAAATGAGTTCATCCATGAAGTGTTAAAGCAGAAACGGCACGATAATGTGCCGTTTCTTTAAAACTTTTTTATTTACGTAAGCCCAATCTTTCGATTAAAGATTGATAGCGTGCGCTGTCTTTTCTCTTCAAATAATCAAGCAATTTACGACGCTGATTAACCATGCGCAGCAAGCCGCGACGGGAATGGTTATCTTTTTTATGTTCAGCAAAATGTGGAGTTAAATGCACGATGTGTGCAGTCAACAAAGCCACTTGGACTTCAGGTGAACCGGTATCAGTTTCTGACAAACGGTACTCTTCAACTACTGCTTTTTTTTGTGCTGGTGTAAAAGGCATTGATAATCCCTATTTAAGATTAAATTAAAAATACATCGCTTTGTAGAGATGCTTAAGTACTGTTTCCACGATAGGGTGTAGAAACAGGAAAAAAGGCCTAAAAGAAAAGGCGCAGCATTAAAATCATTGCGCCTTTTAATTTTTGCCTAGTTATTCATATTGAACAACTTTTTCGGGGCTAGTTTACCATCCATTAGGATTTCTCCCAAGCCCAAAAACGTAGTGTCATGGTAGATACGAACGCTACCCGGACTGTGTTCCTTGATAATTATTGACTGTCCATAACCAATGCAATCGGCTTGATAATCTGTAACATACACAGCGGGCATAAACTCCAGTGGCTTATCAACATCAAGAAGGCATTCATTGAGAGCAAGGGAATCCATTTCAACCAATTGCTCAATCCGCCAGGCGTCTTTAATATCAAACTGTCCTGAACTAATTCTGCGCAATTCTTTAACAGTACCGCCACAACCTAGAGCATACCCTATATCTTCCGCTAGCGATCTGATATAGGTACCTTTTGAACAAAAAACATCCAAACGCAGCCAATCGACACCAAACTCCAATAATTTCAATTCAAAAATATGGATCTGTCTGGCTTTACGCTCAACAGTGATGCCTTCACGAGCCAACTCATAAAGTTTTTTACCATTAAGTTTGAGCGCCGAATACATCGGCGGCACTTGGGCAATCGGACCAGTAAATTGTTGCAGGCAAGTCAACAGTTGTTGCTCTGATAATTCGGGAACCGGCTGGGTCGAAATGATAATCCCTTCGGCATCACCAGTGTCGGTCTTCACACCTAACTGAATAAGCACTTGGTAACGCTTATCATCATCAAGCATCAATGCCGAAACTTTGGTTGCTTCGCCAAAACACAGCGGCAATAAACCTGTCGCCAATGGATCCAAGCTGCCGGTATGCCCGGCTTTGTTGGCATCAAATAAACGCCTTACTTCCTGCAAGGCTTTATTTGAAGAAACTCCAAGACGCTTATCCAATAATAAAATACCATGAATATTGCGCCCGGATTTGCGCTTGCTCATAGCAGGTTATTCCTCGTTGCTTTTATCCAGCCCGCTTAACAATTCAGCAACGCGCATACCCGTATCAAAAGAATCATCATAATGAAAACGCAATTCTGAGATATGTCGTAAACGCATTCTTTTTGCTAACTCATGGCGAATAACCGGGGCTAATTCATTGAGTTTTTTAACATTTGCCTTTTTCCCGGCTGCATCAGCATTCAACACAGTCACATACACCTTGGCAACAGCGAGGTCTCTTGTGACGACAACCTCGTTGATGGTAATAAAGCCCAAGGCTGGATCACTAATTTCGCGTTGCAAAATTAGTGATAGCTCTTTTTGCATTTCAGAAGACACACGGGCGTTACGGCCAAATTCATTTGCCATAAACTACAGAACCCTCTTAATTTCTGTGCGCTCAAAAACTTCGATTTGATCGCCAGGCTGGACATCGTTGTAATTCTTCACACCGATACCACATTCCATGCCCATTTTGACTTCGGCAGCATCATCTTTAAAGCGACGCAACGACTCCAATTGCCCTTCATAAATCACCACGTTTTCACGCAATACACGAATCGGCAAGTTTCTTTTGACATAGCCATCGACAACCATACAGCCTGCAATAGCACCAAATTTCGGTGAACGGAATACATCGCGCACTTCGGCAAGACCGACGATTTGCTCTCTAATTTCAGGTGCCAACAAACCACTGATGGACTTTTTAACTTCATCGATGGCATCGTAAATCACGCTGTAATAATGCAGATCAACATCTCTTTCTTCGATTAATCGACGAGACGTAGCATCAGCACGCACGTTAAAACCGATTAAGATAGCTCCAGCCGCTAAAGCGAGATTGACATCGCCTTCGTTAATGCCGCCTACGCCACCAAATATAACTTTAACCTCTACTTCGTCATTAGACAAAGCGGTCAAAGAACCTCGCAATGCTTCCAAACTACCCTGTACATCAGTCTTGATCACCAAATTGACACTAGCAAGTTCACCTGTAGTCATTTTGGAGAAGACTTCATCGAGCTTAGTAGCTTGTTGCGCAGCTTGCTTGGTTAACTTTTTGCGATCTTCACGATGCTTAGCTAAATCTTTGGCGACGCGTTCGTTTTGCACCACCAAGAAGTCATCACCAGCGTTAGGTGTACCGGACAAACCTAATATTTCAACCGGCACGCAAGGACCCGCGTCTTTAATTGGCTTACCATTTTCGTTGAACATCGCTCTGATACGGCCAAATTCATGACCGCACAAAACCATTTGACCATTTTCCAAGGTGCCTTTTTGTACCAATACAGTTGCAACAGCTCCACGACCTTTATCTAAGCGTGACTCAATAACAACACCGGAGGCTGGACCATCAACGGGGGCTTTAAGCTCAAGAATTTCTGTTTGGACAATAAGCGCTTCAATCAAATCATCAATACCTTCACCGGTTTTTGCTGAAATTTTCAAGAACTGGACTTCACCGCCCCATTCTTCCGGCAACACATTAATGTTGGCCAATTCCTGCATGACTTTCTCAGGATTTGCATCAGGCTTATCAATTTTGTTCATCGCCACGATGATTGGCACATTTGCCGCCCTGGCATGCTCAACAGCCTCTCTGGTTTGAGGCATCACTCCGTCATCAGCCGCGACGACAACAATAACTACATCAGTTACATCAGCTCCACGCGCTCTCATCGCAGTAAATGCAGCATGGCCCGGCGTATCTAAAAATGTAACAGAGCCATGGTCAGTAACTACTTGATAAGCACCAATATGTTGAGTAATACCACCAGCTTCGCCTGCAGCAACGCGTGTTTTACGAATATAATCCAACAAGGAAGTCTTGCCGTGATCGACATGCCCCATGATGGTGACGATAGGCGCTCTAGGTAATTCTTTATGCTCTTCTTCACCCATTACTTCGGCAAGCATTTCACGCTCTAGATCATCCTCGCTCTGGATAACAGGCGTGTGCCCCATATCCTCGACAAGAATCACGGCAGTATCTTGATCAATACTTTGATTGATAGTTGCCATGATACCTAGCTTCATCAGATGCTTAATTACTAAGGCTGCCTTAACGCTCATTTTTTGCGCAAGATCAGAGACAATAATTGATTCAGGAATAGCTACTTCCTTAACAAGAGGAGCAACAGGCATTTCAAATTGATGTTTACCATCAGATACAGTAGCTGCGCGCTCTACTTTTTTACCTTTTTTCTTGCCTTTCTTGTTATCTTTACCAGCAACACGAGCTGAATCTTCCTGTTTCTTTCTATGTAGCGTTTGTTCTTTAGCTGCGGCCAACTGCCTTACTTTATCGGCGTTTCGCTTGATAGACTCTTCCAGACGCTGCTCTTTTTCCAGCTCTTTTTTTCTAATTTCTTCAGCTTCTTTAGTCTTAATTGGCTTGTCTAGTTTAACTTTCTTGTCATCAGCAACAACTTTAACAACACCAAATTTGTCTTCAACATCGGGCTCAATGTCGATTTCAGGGGTACTTTCAACAACGCCTGTATTTTCTTGCGACAACACCAATTGTTCAGACTCAGCAATAACCGCCGATACGGTACCTGGAGTTCCATGTGATTCTATAACAGGAATATTCTCCTCCACCTGCTTAGAAATCTCCTCATTAACAACTGATTTAGCGGCACTTGTTGTATTGGACTCATCCGCTTCAACTTCACGCTTGATGTAGGTCTTCTGTTTACGGACTTCAATACTAATGGTTTTAGTGCCACTACCAGGTGCGCTAGCTTGCTTTAATTCGGTGACCGATCTACGTTTTAAAGTAACGCGGCGCGGTGAATTTTCAGATGCCTCATCATCTTTACCATGACGCTTGCGTAAATGGGCAAGCAGCTGCATTTTTTCATCTTCATTAATCACATCATCGGGGGCGGTCGCAGATAGTCCGGCCTCTTTAAGCTGCTCTAATAACTTTTCCAGAGGAATTTTTACTATCTCTGCTAATTGTTGTACTGTTTTATTGCTCATCTGTAACCCCTTTTCCTACTCGCTTTTTGCCTCAGCAAACCAAGGCTCGCGGGCCTTCATAATCAATTTAGCCGCACGTTCTTCATCCACGTTGGATAAACTCAATAAATCATCCACCGATTGCTCGGCCAAATCATCCATTGTGATAATTCCCCGTCCTGCCATCTCATAAGCCAAATCTCTGTCCATTCCTGCCATTTCAAGCAAGTCTTGCGCAGGCTCAGCAGTTTCAATCTTTTCTTCGGCTGCAATTGCACTAATCAATAAAGCATCTTTGGCACGAGTTCTTAGTTCGTCAACCAAATCAGCATCAAAACCTTCAATTTCCAACATTTCGCTAACAGGCACATAGGCGATTTCTTCGACCGTATTAAAACCTTCTTCAGCTAAAATTGATGCAATGTCTTCATCAATATCAAGCTGAGCCATAAACATTTGAACTATTTTCTCAGCCTCAGCTTCACTGCTTTCTTCCGCTTTAGACGCATCCAGAACATTAAGCTCCCAACCTGTTAACTGACTAGCAAGCCGAACATTTTGACCGCCACGACCTATTGCTTGTGACAAATTATCTGAGCTTACGGCTAAATCCATAATGTGCTTGTCTTCATCAATGACTATGGATTCAATCTCCGCAGGCGACATAGCATTAATAACAAATTGAGCTTCGCTTGGATTCCAGAGAATAATATCAACACGCTCGCCAGCCAATTCATTGGAAACAGTCTGCACCCTTGATCCTCTCATACCAACACAAGCGCCAACTGGATCTAATCTTGGATCGTTGGCTTTAACTGCTAGTTTAGCTCTGGATCCAGGATCCCTTGCTGCTCCCATGATTGAAATCAAACCTTCACCAACTTCGGGCACCTCCAATCTAAAAAGTGCTACTAATAGTTGAGCATCGGTTCGACTTACAAATAATTGAGGACCGCGAGGTTCTAAACGAACATCTTTTAAGTACCCTCTTATTCTGTCGCCGATGCGAACAGCTTCACGAGGAATCATATCTTCTTTAGCAATATAAGCTTCTACATGCCCACCGAGATCAAGATAGACACTGCCTTTTTCTATACGCTTAACAATGCCGGTAATTAATTCTCCGACACGACTTTTGTAGGCATCAACAATTTTTTTACGCTCAGCCTCACGTACTTTGTGAATAATGACTTGTTTGGCTGTTTGTGCGGCAATACGTCCAAAATCTACGGATTCGATTTCTTCTTCAACGACATCCCCTACTTGAACATTGGGGTTGTCAAATCTTGCCACTTCCAGCAAAACCTGAGTCTCAGGAAACTCAACATCGCCATCAATTTTATCATTTGCATCAACCACATCCCAGCAACGGTAAGTAGCGTAATCGCCAGTTTTTCTATCAATTGCTACACGAGTTTTTATTTGATTGGCATGGCGCTTAATTGTGGCTGCTTCCAATGCTGACTCAATTGCTTGAAAAACCGCCTCTTTATCGATGTCCTTCTCGTTGGAAAAAACTTCTGCTACCAACAAAATTTCTTTATTTGCCACTGCGCCCTCCTTTTTCAATTAAATACTCAGGGACCAAGCGAGCTTTACTCATCGCCGCAAAAGCCACCTCAAAAATCTGCTCACCGTCTTGCAAGGTAATAACGTCGCCATCAACCTGTTTGATTACACCAGTGATCTTTCTACGGCCATCAATAGTTTTGAATAGATTAACCAATACTGTATTGCCGATGAATCGTTCAAATTGACTCACTTTGAAGAATGGCCTGTCCTCGCCTGGCGAAGATACCTCTAACTGATAATTACCGGGAACAGGATCTTCCACATCCAATACACCGCTAATCTGGTGACTAACTTTTGTACAATCTTCAACTAGAATTCCCTTCTCGCTGTCTATATATATTCTTAATAATCCGTGCTTTGGGTGAGGGTTATAATCGATGCCAACACATTCGTAACCCAACCCCTCAACAATCGGCTCAATTAACGCACTTAAATGCTCGGGAGCCTGCTTCATTGCGACCTCATTAAATTTTGCACATAAAAAAAGAGCCAAAGGCTCTTCCATTAACTTATTTTTCGGGCGCCATTCAGAAGCCCGAAAAATAAAAAACCCCATAAAGGGGTTTTTGAATGTGGTAGCGGGGGCAGGATTTGAACCTACGACCTTCGGGTTATGAGCCCGACGAGCTACCAAGCTGCTCCACCCCGCGATTGATTTGGTGAATTATATAGACATTGCATAATAATGCAACTTATTTCTTCACCAAATTCAACAATGTAAAGAATACCGAACTTTCTGAAATCTACTTTTTGTTAACTATTGGACTAAGTTCAAAGCAATATTAATAGCTTATCTGATGCTGATTTCAGGCCTACGCGCTACATCAAATATAACTCATTAGTTGTATGAATCTTATTTTTACACACAAATTTTATCATTGTTGGACGGGGTTTCTTTTTTAGCTGGTCTGTCTACTAATTACACTCGCTTTATGAAGTTTTGCAAGTGTCTCCCAAGAATACAGAATTAGTGATGGAGAAAGAGGTGGACTTTAGAACTGAGTCTTACTGGCGCATTTAGCGCAGACACCATGAATTTCAACAGCTTTGCTATGAATTATAAATCCTGCTTGCTCTGCTTCTTGCGCTAGGGTTTTCATCACATCAGCAGCAGATCGCTCTTCAACTTCCTGACATTGCTTACAAATTAACAACAATTGCTCATGCTGCTGCTCCGAACAACGACATCCCACAAAAGCATTTAAACTCTCAACTCTATGCACAAGACCTTGTTCGATTAGAAAATCCAGCGCTCGGTAAATGGTTGCAGGCTTTGCGGCTTGTTGAACCGGTCTAATTCGATCAAGTAACTCATACGCCTTAACAGCTTTATGACTATCCCAGATCAATTCTAATACCTGGTGACGAATGGGAGTAAGTTGCACGCCGCGAAGCAAACATAACTGTTCGGCTGTGCCTAAGGCTTTACTGACACATTGCTGATGATCATGTTCCGGACGCAAAGGAGGTTGTTTTGACATTAAAAATGATTTTTATCAGTAATAGCTAACGCAATTTTGGCGCTAATGATTTTCACCAAAATTACCTAGAAGAAACGCCAAAGATGATCATGCTAATAGTTAATCATCGCTGGGTAATTGATATTAGTTATTTATCAGGCGCAGACAAATCCAACATATGCCTGGAATTATCAATTACTGGCGGCAATCCGGAATTATCGGTAACAGGGGCTTTAGTATTATTTTGTGTATTAACGTTTTGATTAGAGATTACAGGCTTTTTAGCTGGGCTTGCAGATGATGGCTCATCAATGTCTTCTAACTGCACTTCGTCTTCTTCAGCCATATTGCCGTCATGCACCAGACTTTCACGTCGTTGCTGATAAGAATTTTTAATAAAGCCATAGCGGTCTACTGAAGCTTCATCAACAATTTTTTCGGTAGTTAATAATCCTGCGCGAGTATCAGTCACATCAACTGCTTTTGCGCCGACATTAATTGCACTCACAGCTGCACCAGCGCCTGCAAAAGCAAAGGTGTAAGTAAGCGGATTTAATAACGCATCGCCAATACTGCCAACTGCCTCGCGTGGAGAACTAGGCCCCATAAATGGCAATACTAAATAAGGACCTGAAGGCACGCCCCAAAAACCCAAGGTCTGACCAAAGTCTTCGTTGTGTTTAGGCAAATCAATCATCTTTGCCACATCAAAAAAACCGGCAACGCCGACCGTGGTGTTGATCAAAAAGCGACTTGCATCCATCCCGCCCTGGGTCAGTTTAAATTGCAAGAAGTCATTAACTGTCACACCGATGTCATTAAGATTGCTAAAAAAGTTAGTTATTCCTTGATCAACAGGATCTGGAGTCACTTTCAAATAGCCTTTTGCCAAAGGTTTCAGCACAGCATCGTCAACATCATCATTAAATGATTGAGTGCTTTTATTCCACCCTTGCCAGGGATCCTCATTATTCACCTCTTCGCCGGTAGTTGCACAACCGGATAAAACGGCTGAAATCGCTAAGCTGCTGACTAAAAGACGGTGTTTTGAATGGGTGATATACATGGTCATGATTGATCAATCTCGGTTTTAGATAACTTTGTACGGGCGTACTTGATTTTCGTGAATATTATAGCGTTATAAATCAGCTGAGTTCATAAAGTTCACTGGCTTTTTAGATAACTTGTTGCACCTAAATTTTGCATTTGCCTGAGAATCCAATGTTGTCGCTTAAGTAAATAACTTGATGGTCGCCTGGCTTGCAAAACAATCGGGTTGGGCAACGTTCCTGCCAGTAACGCCGCCTGCGAGCGACTTAATTGCTTGGCTGAGTTACCAAAATAATGTTGGCTGGCCGCTTCGACGCCAAATAAATGATCACCAAATTCGGCGATATTCAAATAGACCTCCAATATTCGGTCTTTATTCCACAACACTTCAATCAAAACTGTAAACCAGACTTCCAGCCCTTTACGAATAAAACTTTTAGACGGAACTAAAAATAAATTTTTAGCCACTTGCTGCGACAAAGTACTGGCACCTCTTAACTTACCGCCGTCCATATAGTCATCAATTGATGATTGAATGGCATCTAAATCAAACCCTGAATGCTGAAAAAACCGTTGGTCTTCGGCTGCAATTACAGCCAACCCGATATTCGGAGAGATGGATTTGGCACTAACCCAATGGTATTCAATATGCTTAAAAGTCCCTTTATCCGCCAGATCCTCAATATGCCGATAGAGCATGAACATCGATGTTGGTGGCGGCACCCAGCGAAATAGTAAACACAAGCCTACTGAGGACAACACAAAAGCATAGGCAACATATAACAAGACACGCTTGAGTTTGACCATTAACGCCAAACGATGCCGAGATAATCTGCGCAAAGCCAAAATTAGACTCGAATATCTAATTTATTTGTTAGCTCGATGATCAATAATTTCATCGACGACGGAAGGATCCGCCAACGTCGACGTATCACCCAAACTATCAATTTCGTTAGCCGCCACTTTACGTAAGATACGTCGCATAATTTTACCCGAACGAGTTTTAGGTAATCCCGGCGCCCATTGGATAATGTCAGGATGTGCAATCGGGCCGATTTCTTTTCTGACCAGTTCAATCAATTCCTGCCGTAGCTGCTCCGAAGGTTGCACTCCGACATTCAGGGTGACATAAGCATAGATGCCCTGCCCCTTAATGTTATGCGGATAACCAACCACAGCTGCTTCGGCAACATGCTCATGTAGCACCAAAGCGCTTTCAATTTCTGCGGTCCCCATTCGATGTCCGGAAACATTGAGCACATCATCAACACGCCCGGTAATCCAGTAATAGCCGTCTTTATCCCGACGCGCGCCGTCACCGGCAAAATAATAGCCCGGATAATTTTTGAAATACGTGTCGATGAAGCGAGGATGATCACCATAAATAGTGCGCGCTTGACCAGGCCAAGAGCGGCCAATCACTAAAATACCTTCGGATTCGCCTTCTAAAACACGCCCTTCGTTATCAACAATTTCCGGCTTTATACCAAAAAACGGCAATGTGGCCGAGCCGGGTTTTAAAGCAATGGCACCTGGCAACGGCGTAATCAAAATACCGCCGGTTTCTGTTTGCCACCACGTATCAACAATCGGACAGCGTGCTTCACCAACGACGTGGTAATACCATTCCCATGCTTCCGGATTAATCGGTTCACCAACGCTACCCAGCAATCGCAAACTGCTGCGATCGGTGCGAGTGACAAACTCATTACCTTGCGCCATCAACGCACGAATGGCTGTAGGTGCCGTGTAAAAAATAGTCACTTGATGCTTATCAATAACGCGCCAGAATCGATCCGCTTCAGGATAAGTAGGCACGCCTTCAAATATCAACGTAGTCGCACCATTACATAACGGCCCGTAAATCATATACGAGTGACCGGTAATCCAGCCTATGTCGGCGGTACACCAGTAAATATCGCCATCGTGATAATCAAACACATATTTGTGGGTCATCGCGGCATAAAGCAAATAGCCGCCGGTAGTGTGTACAACACCTTTGGGTTTACCAGTGGAACCTGAGGTATATAAAATAAATAATGGATCTTCCGCGGCCATCGACTCGGCGTGGCAATCACTTGATACCGTTGCCATTGCGTCGTGATACCAGACATCGCGTGACTCATGCCAAGCAACGGGATTACCGGTATTTTTTATCACGATGACTTTTTCCAGCTGCGGGCAATCTGCCGCAGCCTGGTCGACATTGGCTTTTATAGGAAGCGTTCTGCCGCCACGGTACCCCTCATCGGCACAAACTACGTAGCGACAGTCGGCATCGATAATCCGGTCTTTTAAAGCTTCGGCAGAAAAACCACCAAAAACAATGGAATGCACAGCACCGATACGGGTGCATGCCAACATCACGGTAGCCGCTTCGGCAATCATCGGTAAATAGATACAGACACGATCGCCTTTTTTGACACCTAAATTCTTTAATACATTAGCAAATCGGCAGACTTGCTCATGCAATTGCCGATAAGTTATTTTTTTATCCTGCGTAGGATTATCGCCTTCCCAAATAATTGCGACCTGATCAGCGCGGGTTGCCAAATGCCTATCTACACAATTAACACTCACGTTAAGTTCGCCGCCATCAAACCAGCGAATATGACCTTTACTAAAGTCACAATCCATAACCGTATGCCATGGCTTGTTCCAGTCTAAAAACTGCTCGGCTTGTTCCGCCCAAAATGCTTCAGGATGATCTATTGACTGCTTATACATAGTTTTATAGCTGTCGGCAGTAATGTGTGCGTTGGCGGCAACGCTAGGATTTACGGCATACACTTTATTATCTGACATGAGATTTATCCTGAATTTGCAAAAACGGCAATTAACCTGCCACAGCCAATTGTACGGTACCTTTTAAGGCCGCTGGGTTCCAATGCTGTTGGGCCCAATCGAGAAGTTCGCTGACTGGCGCATTTTGGCATTCAATAGGTGGGTGTTGTTTTAATAACCCCAGCAATTTAAAAATCAACTGACTGGGAGAATGAGTATCTACTGCATGGGCCAATGTTTGCTTGCTGAGCTTATGACCTTCAGCATCAACAATCACGGGCACATGCATGTAGCTGGGCGTAATGAATTTAAACACTTGCTGTAAATAGATTTGCCGGGGCGTTACATCAAGTAAATCGCAGCCTCGGACCACATGATTCACGCCTTGCAAGTAGTCATCAACGACCACAGCAAATTGGTAAGCGATGACCAAGTCTTTGCGCTTTAATATGAAATCACCATGTCGCTCAGACAGAGAGTGTTTAATTAGGCCTTGCAACTCATCTTCAAAGGCAATAATACGTTGATCGGTTTGGATGCGTATTGCATGTGGTGTATCAGGTAACACCTGTTGATTCAGACACAAGCCAGGATAAATATCCGCTGGTAAAGCAGACAAAGTCTTACGACTGCAACTACAGGGGTAAAGCAACTGTCGGTGATTTAACTGATCAAGAAATTCTTGATAGTCACTCAGGTGCTGACTTTGATAATAAACCGCTTGATCCCAAGTTAACCCAAATGTCTCAAGGGTTGTCAGTATGTTATCAGCGGAATTTTTGATGTTGCGAGTAGTGTCAAGATCATCAATGCGTAACAGCCATTGGCCCTGATGGGAGCGAGCATCAAGAAAGCTTGCCAGGGCAGTGTAAATTGAGCCTACATGCAACGGGCCGGTTGGAGACGGGGCAAACCGGCCTACATATAGTTGTGCGTCAGACACAACAAGAGAACTTAGCCCATTTGTTTTTCGCGAATCTCATCAAGGGTTTTGCAATCGATACACAATGTTGCTGTTGGTCTAGCTTCCAAGCGACGAATACCAATTTCTATGCCGCAAGACTCACAAAAACCATAATCACCTGCTTCAATAGATTTCAGTGCTTCATCAATTTTTTTGATGAGCTTACGTTCGCGATCACGCGTTCTTAATTCCAAACTGAATTCAGATTCTTGTGACGCTCTGTCATTAGGATCAGGAAAATTAGACGCATCGTCCTGCATATGATGCACAGTACGATCAACTTCATGCATTAATTCAGATTTCCAGTTTTTTAAAATGGTCTCAAAATGCTTCAATTGAGGCCCATTCATGTATTCTTCACCGTCTTTTTCAATATAAGGTGCAAAACTAAAAGGTGATGCAACGGCTTTAGAATTATCAGTCATCCATTAACTCCCAAGGCAAGGTTAAAAACCGCGCATTTTTAGCAGAATAGTAAATTGATAGCAAGGTTTATTGATATGATCGGGAGCTTTATAAATCCAAGGCCTGACATGTTAGAAGACCAAATAGCAAAACGAATCCACGAGATTTCGCCGTTTTACGTAATGGAGTTACTGCAACGTGCCAAGCAATTGGAAGCACAAGGCAAAAATATTATTCATATGGAAATTGGTGAACCTGATTTTGCTACGCCGCAACCCATTATTGACGCCGGTATCAAACACTTACAGACCGGCCAAGTGAAATATACCGCAGCAGCAGGCCTTCCGGAATTGCGTGAAAAAATTGCTGATTTTTATCGACAACGCTATGGCGTATCAGTTGCTAAGCATCGCATCTTCATCACCCCTGGTGCCTCAGGCGCGCTGTTATTAGCACTGGGTGTCAGTCTAAATCCAGGTGAAGAGCTACTGATGGCGGATCCTTGCTATCCCTGTAATAGCAACTTTGCCAGTCTATTTGCAGGCAAGGCAAAAACTATTCCCGTCGACGCTCAAACGCAGTATCAAATAACCGCCGACCTGATTCAGCTACATTGGACAAAAAATACCCGTGGAGCGTTGATCGCCTCACCTTCCAATCCAACCGGCACCTTGATTTCATCACTCGATTTACAACAGGCCGTTCACGCAGTGACTGAATTGGGTGGCTGTTTTTACTCTGATGAAATCTATCACGGCTTGGTTTATGGCGCGCAAGCGAGTACCGCGCTGGAGTTCAGCGATAACGTCTTTGTCATCAATAGCTTTTCAAAATATTTTGGCATGACCGGTTGGCGCGTGGGTTGGCTGGTCGTTCCTGATGCGTATGTTGAAGCAACCGAAAAGCTGGCACAGAACATATTTATTGCCACATCGACACTCTCACAATATGCCGCATTGGCAGCGTTTGAACCTAGCACGATAGATCTGCTTGAACTCAGGCGGCATGAATTTGAACAAAGGCGCGATTTTCTTTATCAACGATTATTGGCACTTGGTTTTGATTGCCCAGTTAAACCCGAAGGTGCATTTTACATCTATGCCAACTGCAGCAAATTTACCGACGACAGCTTCAAGTTTGCGCTGGATTTTCTGGAAACTGAAGGCGTAGCGATAACGCCCGGCAAGGATTTCGGTAATTACCATGCTGAACAACACATCCGTTTTGCCTATACAACAGCGATAGAAAATTTACGTATTGCAATGGAAAGGTTAGAAAAATTTATAACCTGAATGCCTCTTGCCCAGTAGTTTTTCCTCACAAAAAAACCTCGTGTCATAACAAAAGCGTCAAATTGACTATCCCCGCATTAAATAAACCAAATTAAAGACAATCCACACGACTAATAGCAGAGAAATTCTTAAAACTCTTGACTATCAAATAATAATCATTATCATTTGCAAAAAGGCGATCTTTTTTACTCTCTCACTTTTACTCTGAAAAATACAGTTGGTGAGCAATGTAATATTTTGTGAAATTGTTTCGAATGAGGTTGTCATGTTAGATAAAAGAATCAACACTCCGATACGACCGGAACTAGCGCATTTACATGTCGCAACTTGCCTATTGATAACCCAGTTTATCAATGGTCGTCATTGCCCGAAGCTGGCTCATTTAATCGTGCAACAACTTGATTCTTTGCTGGCCCATCCAGAACTGGAACAGTTTTCGGATAGCCGCAATATGTATCAACAATTATTGGAGCATTGGCAAAAAGTAACCGCTCTGTTACTTGAACAACAAGCGGTCGGGCAACGACAAAGCCAATATCATTAGCTCGTTAAATCGACAATTTATAAAAACATGAAAAATCCACCTAACAATCCGACATCCGATTTAGCCGAGCCGCAAAGCGAGCGTGAACTTGCTGCAGGCAAGCTCCGGTTTAACAGCCGACTGTTATTCGGTACGCAAAATGAAATTGTTATCGAACATCAGGGTGATGACTATCGTCTCCGTATCACCAGCAACGGCAAACTGATTTTGACTAAATAGATTAAATCCGCTTCAGCGATACAGCCAGCCACTCAGCCCAATCGGGCCAGGAAGCCAGCCAACCTTTTACTCAGACACGAGGTATGGCTATGTCAGCACATTCTTTTAAATTATTGGATTTTCCGGCAGCCGCTGCTCAAAATCCCACGACGATTCCAAGCAGCAAAATAGCCGCTACCGGATTGCTTACCGTCGTTAATGCTAAAAGCGCAAGCACCGTAGCAATTGGCCAAAACAATCCCGCTAAACGAGGCACGTCGAATTTCCACAGCCCCATCAAACGCAGTGAAGCCTTGCTCGGTATTTCGCTAACCCTGGCGTTGCATTTGCTATGGTTTTTCACGGCACCGGCTACCGAAAAGCGCGAAGCCGTCACGCCGCCGCAACCCATCATGGTGGAATGGCTTAGCAATTCGCAATCTCAGGCGGAACCGGTCAAACCGCAGTCGCAACCAACCCCGAAAATAGTAAAGCCAGCCGTCAAACCCAAGGTACAACCCCGAAAAGTGGCGGCCATTCCCGCAAAACCAGTCATTGCCGCCACCAGCACATCGGCAGAGTCGACGATTGCCCAACCTGTGGAAGCACCGCCTGCACCAGCAGTTGTTGTGGTTGCCAATCCGGCACCTGCTGCAACAGCATCACCAAACAGCACTGCTGACGATGCCCCTGTCACGCTGCCGCATCTCAATGCCGACTATTTGAACAACCCGGCACCGGACTATCCTTCAGCTTCTCGAGAACTCGGCGAACAAGGCCGGGTGTTACTGCGCGCCATGATCAATATCGACGGTACGGTCGCCCAAGTGGTACTGCGCAAAAGCAGCGGTTTTGACCGTCTGGATCAGGCTGCGCTGGATACCGTTAAAAATTGGCGCTTCGTGCCGGCCCAACGCGGCGAGCAAAAAGTATCGGCCTGGGTTGTTGTACCCGTTGCATTTTCACTTGAAGGATAAACTTATGGATTTCAAACATTTTTTAGCGCAAAACGATTCGGTCGGCTTATTCCTGTTTGGCTTGCTGATCAGCATGTCGATGGCCAGCTGGTATTTTATTGTTATCAAGGCCTGGCAAGGCAGACAGGCGCGTCTCCGTAGCGAGCAATTTTTAACCAGTTTCTGGGATGCCACCTCGCTGGATGAAGTGGCGCAATCACTTAATCAACACCCTGCCAGCGAACCGTTTGCGCATTTAACTTACCACGCCATCAGTTCTGCACGACATCATGCCAATCATGGTGCGCACCGTCTGAACGAAGCCGGTTCCGCTCCGGAATTTTTAACCCGCGCCATGCGCCGTGTGATCGACGAAGAAACCGCGCAACTGGAATGGGGTCTGACTGCGCTGGCTTCGATTGCCAGCACCGCGCCGTTTGTTGGTTTGTTTGGTACCGTTTGGGGTGTTTACCACGCATTGATTGCTATCGGCCAAGGTAGCTCGGGTACGCTCGATCAAATTGCCGGACCGGTTGGTGAAGCCTTGATTATGACCGGACTGGGGCTAGCCGTCGCCATTCCAGCGGTACTGGCTTACAACGATTGTTCCCGCTCTAACCGGCTGGTGCTGGCAAAGCTTGATGCCTTTGCCCACGACTTATTCGCCTTCCTGACCACCGGCGCCACCGTGCCGCTTAACTCCGGAGGTGCGTAATGGCATTCGGCGGTTTTGATCAAAGCAAAAACACCCACCCGGTTGCGGAAATCAACATGGTGCCGCTGATCGATGTGATGCTGGTACTGCTGATCATTTTCATGATCACCGCGCCGATGATGACGCACACGGTAAAAATCGACCTACCGAAAGCCGGTAGTCAGGCACAGCCGGAGAAAACCGAACATATTGCCCTATCTATAAAACTTGACGAGCAGTTGTTCTGGAATGAAACGCCGGTATCGCGCGACGAGCTGCAACAACGCCTGCAACAAATCGCCGAACAAACGCCGCAGCCGGAATTGCATATCAGGGCTGATCAGGCCGCGCAGTACCGGCTTATCGCTGAAACTTTGGCCGATGCCGCCAAAGCAGGCGTTACCCGTATCGGTTTTGTGTCGGAACCGGAAACTGCCGAAAAACAATAAAGCCGTATTAGCGAATTAAACCGGCCCGAGCCGGTTAATTCGATAATCAAAATAATAAATGAACCAGCCACCTAGCTACTCCTTGCCAGGCAGCCATCAATTTGAACTCAAATCTGATAGGCGGAGTAGCAATAATGCTAGTCAAATTCAATCGCTTTGGAACGGCAATAGTCGTCGTGTTGCTGGAACTCAATCCGGCAACATTGGCGCACGCGGCCGATACCAACATCGGTGCCTCTGAGGCAGAAATCCCGCCACCGGATTCTGAACTTGACGAAATAGAACTTAAAACGGTAACCGTAAAGGCTAAAGCCAACAAACCGACAGTTAGAGAATTACCGGGCACCAGCTCGACTATCGGGTCGGAAACCATAGAAAAACAGTTGGTTCGCAATATCAAGGATTTGATTCGCTACGAACCCGGCGTCAATGTCGGCAACGACCCCCAGCGCTTCGGTGCCTCAGGATTTACTATCCGCGGCCTTGGCGGCAATCGTGTGTTGATGCAAATTGACGGTGTCCGTATGCCCGATGCGTTTTCCGTAGGCTCGTTTGCCAGCGCCACCCGCAACGCTATCGACATGGATGCATTGAAATCAGTTGAGATCGTGCGGGGCTCCGGCTCGGCAGCATACGGCGGGGATGCGCTGGGTGGTACGGTCAGCTTTGTCACCAAGGACCCTCGCGACTATCTGCATATTTTCCATAAGAATTACTATACCGGCCTTAAACTCGGCTACAACACGACAGATAACAGCTTTATGCAGACGGCAACACTGGCCGGGGCTTTCCGCGGTTGGGAGAGTATGCTGTTGTTTACCCATTCAAAAAGCGAGGAAACCGACAACAAAGGTGACAATAAAAGCGCTGACGGCAGCCGCACCGCACCCAGTCCGCAAGATAACCAAAACTTCAATCTACTCGGAAAACTGCTTTATCGATTTAACGAAGACAACGTGCTGCGCGTGACCGGCGAATGGCTGCAAAGCCAGTCCGATTTGGATGCCCTGCACGCCCGTGGCCGGGATTTTTCATTCCGATTTGTTAATAGCCTGATTTCCGATGACAGCCAATCCCGCTGGCGGCTATCGCTGGATCAAACTTTAAAAAATATCGACTTGCCGGTATTTGACAGCCTGATGTGGAAGGTATACGCCCAGCAGTCGGATACTCGCCAGCTCACTAGTCAGAATCGTTTCTCAAATTTTGAAAAGCAAACTTTGATTAAGCGGATATTTGAATACGAAAATGATGACATCGGCGGTGAATTGCAGCTGGACAAGACTTTCAAACTGAGCTTTTCGGATCACGTAGTGCAAGTCGGAGGCCAGATCACTCAAAACTCGATTACCCAGCAACGCGACGGCAACATAACCTACATCGACGGCAACTTTGGCCACCCCAAGGGCAGCATCAGCAATTTTGTAAACCCGGATACCTTTCCGGTGCGGGATTTCCCCCTCAGCACCATCACCAAGGCAGGCATCTATGCCCAGGACACTATCGCTATTTGGGATAAGCAGATCGAACTGGTACCCGGCGGTCGCTGGGAATATTACCGGCTGTCGCCAAAGTCCGATTATTTATTCGAAAAAGCCGCCGAAGACGGCGATCCGATTCTCGCAGCTGAAATTGAAGCCTCTAAGTTTCTGCCCAAATTCGGCACGCTACTGCATCTAAACGACATCTTTACGGTGCATGGCCAATATACGCACGGATTTCGCGGCCCCAATTTTTCTGACGCCAATACCGGGTTTACCAATATTTCCGCTGGTTACAGCAGCATTCCTAATCCCGCCTTACAACCTGAAACCAGTACCGGCGCCGAAATCGGCCTGCGTGGCAAAGGCAATGCAGGCAATTTCGACGTGACGTTGTTCCGTAACGATTACGATAATTTCATCTTCGATACGGTTATCTGCAACCCAGCCACCAGCACGAACTGCCTGCTCGGCTTCTTAACTTATCAGACCCTCAACAGCCCGGATCCAATCCGTTTTCAGGGGATCGAACTAAAAAGCCGACTCTATCTGGACTGGCTAACACCATCCCTACAGGGCACCAGTATGCTGATCAGCGGTTCGTACACCGAAGGTTTGAATCTGGGGACACAAAGCAGTCACGATTACGCAGTTCGCGCTATCAGTCCGATGAAAGGCGTTATCGGTCTGCGTTACGACAGGCCCAACGGAGATTGGGGCACAGAAATCATTATGACATTGGTAGGCCGTAAACAAGCCAACACCGCTCCCGTCGACGCCCCTTACTTAACCGATAGCTACGGCGTTATCGACTTCAACGGTTATTACAATTTTGACAAACACGTAGCGTTTAACTTTGGGGTTTTCAATGTGTTGGATAAAAAATATATCGATTGGGAGGACGTCAATACCCGGGCCGGCGATCCTCATGCCACGCTCGGCCCCTTTGCGAACGCCGATATTTGGGATCGCTATTCGCGCCCGGGCCGTAATCTCGGCATCACTGTAAAAATTGCTTATTAGAGGTAGCGTCATGACGACTGGAAAGGGGCAGCATAAAGAAGCCCAAAAAAAACTCGAATCACTATTTGACGAACTGCTCCGTCACGATGGTTTCGGCGATTTGCGGCTGGAAATGCGCCTATTAAAACGCGGACAAAAAGAAGTGATTATTTATTGCGGTAAACAATATCGCTATGTCGTGGACTTTCAGCATACCGATAAACCACCGGTATCTGAGCGGAGCGAAGTTAACAACGCCGGGATTTGACTGGGTATTTTTCGGCAACCATTCCACCGAAACTATTCCAACTATCAAGGCTGCATTACAACTTTTTTAAAATTTTCAACACCTGACACCGCCACGGCGGATCGCCGGCTTGGGGCCGAAATGTCGGGATCTATTTATAAAAACCGGGCGGGTTGTCTTCGCGGAGAAGAGACACGTTTAATTAAATACTTAACTAAAGGAAAAAACATTATGAAAACGATTCAACAATTGACTCTGGCTGCCGGTTTATTAACCGTTTCCGGACTGGTTGCGGCGGACATCGTCAACGGACCAAACCCCTACGGGTCAGGCTTTGGTTTTGACAAACCCAATGAGGCAAGCTGGGGTGAGTGGACCCGTGGCGACGCCGGTACTTTATATGCGGAGTGGGACAGTTTCGTTGACGCATCTTACCCCGGTGTACGTACCGCAGCGCCTGACGTAGGCAGCGCCGGCATCACTGGTGCTTATCTCGGCTGGAATGCCGGTACCTTCGCAGCCGGATCTGGCAATTTATACAGCTTCAGTGTGCCGGAACAGTTTAGCGCCTCGCTCACCGGCAGCGTTGCTCCCGGTCCGGTGCGCGCGGTATTGCAGTTCGAGACCTGGGGAATAGAGGCTGACTATTCGACCATCACCCTCAATGGCATAGCGCCGACTTTTAGCGATGACTCTTATTTCCAAGCAAATTATGCAAGCTCTTTTGGGCCTGTCGACTTGGTGCAACGTCTGGCCTACTGGGATCTGGATGCGCCTGTTGCGAGTTATGTATTCAGCTTCGGCAGCACCGAGCCGAGCTTGAGTCTGGCTCAAGTTGCCTTGGATGTAGGCTCGATCACTGCAGTGCCGGTACCTGCCGCTGTATGGATGTTTATGGCCGGCTTGATGAGCATGCTGGGCTTAAACCGTCGTAAACACTCGAATATATCGATGGCAATTTAACGTGCTGGCTTGCCTTGTATTTCAGGCCAACCGGCCTGGATGCAAGGCTCCCGAACAGCGAGCGACCATAGTTCAAGGTCCTAACATTTATCCTCAATAATGGAGTTTATCGTGATGCAACAACTTATTTTCGAAAAAGATAAACAACTGCCTAAACCTATGCCGGAAACACTAAAACAAGCATGGCAGGAAATGCGTACCAGCAATCCTCAGGTGAGAATCAGGGATGCAGCGGCAATTCTCGGTGTCAGCGAGGCCGAACTATTGGCAACCGATTGCGGCGGCAGCGTGACTCGGCTGATGGGCAATTGGAGCAATCTGCTCGGCGAGCTGCGCGCATTGGGTCCGCTAATGGCGCTGACGCGTAACGATTACGCCGTACATGAAAAGACCGGACTTTATACGACGCTTCATAAGGTGGGCGACCGGCTATTGATTTCAGGAGACAACATTAACTTATGCCTGTTGTTAAACCATTGGTATCTGGGTTTCGCAGTGACGGAAGATACCCATGTAGGACGCCGTTATAGCTTCCAGTTTTTTGACCACAACGGTCAGGCTGTGCATAAAATCTATCTGCCCGACCACGGTCTATTGCCGGTTTACCTCAAACTCGTCAATGCATTCCGCTCTGCCTATCAGTCCCAAGCGCAGGGCTTATCAAGATCATTACCAGTCAGTGAGCCCGATTCGGCAGACGGCGATTTACCCGAGCTGTGGCAACGCATCTTGCACTGCTGTAAGTATTCCGCAAGCGAGCGGCTGACAAGACCCGTCACAGAAATTGACCGGCTATGGTTTCAGGATTTAATGCATCAATTAGCGCAACTGACATTGCCGCTACGTCTCGTTGTAAAAAATCATGGCGCAATTCAGTTACATCATGGTGCCATTCATAACCTGAAAGTCACCGGCCCTTGGTTTAACGTGCTGGACGATGGATTCAACCTGCACTTAAACGAAACGGCGATGGTTAAATTGTCGGCGGTTAGCATGCCATACCGGGACGGATACCTTACCGGACTGGAGCTCCATGACAATCGGCAGCAAACCATTGTTGCCATTTTCGGCGGCTACGACGAGTTGTACGGCGAAGACCCGTTGTGGCGAGACTTGGTCGAATCGCTTCCTGCCGAACAATTGGCAATAAGTAGCCGACGTGCTTGATGTCGGCAAAAGCGAGCCGGACCTGGCGCCACCCCCTAATAAACTAATTTTTTTTAAGGAACCCACGATGAACAAATCCATAGATATTAATCAAGTCAGAGATGCCTATTCAGCATTACAGCAAACATTCAACTCGCTGCTGATGTCCACCGTCAGCCCCGATGGCATGCCGGAGCCCAGTTATGCCGCCTATGTAAAACACCAAGGCAATTATTACGTTTATATCAGCGAATTGGCTGCACATACACGCAATCTGCAAGACAACAACCGCGCCAGTATCTTATTCATCGAAGACGAAGATAAAGCGGCCCACCTGTTCGCGCGGCAGCGGGTCACTTATCACTGTACTGCTTACGAAATCGGGCGGGAGAGTGATACTGATAGCTTTAACTACATTTTGGGTTTGTTCGAGGAAAAGTTCGGTGCCTTTATCAACCAGTTAAAGAAAATGGGCGATTTCCACCTGTATTGCCTGCACCCCTACAAGGGCAGTTTTGTTCAGGGTTTTGCGCGTGCTTTCACGATAGAAGGCGATGAACTGGAACATATCCACCACGTTAACGATACCGGTCATAAGCAGAACAAAGCCGCCGCTACCCCTGACGTAACGGCCTAAGCAATTGAGTTTTCATCCTGCACATGTTGGCCGATTGCCACAGGCCAACATGCACAGCAATCCATACGGACGCCAGGTATGCACACCCACATGAAACAAAATCATTTTTCTAAAGCCAGACTGGTTGTTGCGGCAGTGACGCTGCTGCAGATGGCCTTTGTTCCCTCGGTTATGTCAGCCGCCGCCGGTCAAGCGCAACCAATGTCCGGCCCGGCAAAAATAATCTCTGTGGGCGGAGCAATCACCGAAATTATTTATGCCCTGGATAGTCAGGACAATCTGGCAGGCGTCGACACCACCAGCCTGTGGCCAGATACCGCCAAAACCCTGCCGCAAGTCGGCTATATGCGTAACTTGTCGGCAGAAGGCATCCTCTCTCTATCGCCGACGCTGTTGTTAATCAGCGCTCACGCCGGACCGCCTAAAGTTATCGAGCAGATACGCGAAGCCGGTATACCGGTCAAAACCATCGCCGAGAACTATTCCTCCGAAGGCGTACGAACTAAGGTTCTGGAAATCGCCGAACTATTGGGACGCCGCGAGCAAGGCCAACAGTTGGCGGCCAAAATTCAGGAGGATTTTCACCAGCTGGAACAATTCCGCACCCAACATCCCGCACAGCCGCGGGTGATGTTCTTTATGGCTATGTCGCAAGGCACGCCGCTAGTATCAGGATTGGATACCTCGGCAGACGCCATGATAAAGCTGGCGGGCGGCAATAATGCGATCACTACTTATCAAGGCAATAAGCCGCTCGGCAGCGAATCGATTATTGCGGCGGCACCCGATGTAATTTTAGTGACCGAGCTGACCTTAAATGCGGTCGGCGGGCTCGATAAATTTTATGAATTACCGGGCATCCGTTTTACGCCAGCCGGTAAAAATCGTCGGGTTATCGTAATGGATACCCTGCTTTTGCTTGGATTCGGTCCGCGTAGCGGCCAAGCTGCACTGGATTTGGCCAGGCAACTGCATGCCCAGTCCAAAATCGCCGACTCCACCCGCTAAGCTCATGTCAACAAAAATCCCATACCGGCAACGGCTATTTGCCGGGCTACGCGGCAAGGCCATCGGCAGCTCCGGAATATTGCTGACATTGAGCGCCCTACTCTGCCTGAGTTGCCTAGTTTCATTGGGCAGCGGCGCAGTCAGTATTGCTCCGCAACAGGTCGCCGCCATTCTCGGCGCACTGATCAGCATCGAATTACCCTGGTCATTCAGCCTCGAACAGCAAGCCGTGCTGGTATCAATCCGGGCACCGCGACTGGTGCTGGCACTGCTGGTCGGCAGTTCCTTGGCAATATCCGGCAGCGCCATGCAAGGCTTATTTCGCAATCCCTTGGCTGATCCGGCGTTAATCGGCATTTCCAGCGGTGCAGCGCTGGCCGCCGTCGCGGTAATTGTGCTGCATGCGGGCGTATTGGCAAGCCTCAGCGATGTGCTTGGAGCTTATCTGTTGCCTGTCGCCGCGTTTTGCGGCGGCTTTGGGGTCAGCTGGCTGGTTTACCGAATGGCTAGCGCCGGTGATCGTATCGATATAAGTTCGCTGCTGCTGGCCGGCATCGCCATAAACGCACTGGCAGGCTCCGCGACCGGCTTGCTGGTTTACATCGCCAACGACGAGCAGTTACGCTCTCTGACCTTCTGGAGCATGGGCAGCCTAGCCGGGGCCAGCTGGTCGCAAGTGGCGCTAGGCGCGCCGTTTTTTCTGCTGAATTTGCTGTTGCTGCCGCTGCTGGCCGACGCCCTCAATGCGCTGTTGTTGGGCGAAGCGGAAGCAAGCCATCTTGGCTTTCCGGTAGAGCGCATCAAAACTGCGATCATCGTGCTGGTGGCTCTGGGTGTCGGCACATCGGTGGCGCTGGCCGGAGTTATCGGCTTTATCGGTTTGGTGGTGCCGCATTTGCTGCGCCTCAGTCTGGGGCCTGACCATCGCGGCATACTGCCCGGTTCGGCATTGTTAGGCGCATTACTATTACTATGCTCCGATTACCTGGCGCGCAATCTGGCAGCGCCTGCCGAAGTGCCGATCGGCATCATCACGGGGGTGTTAGGTAGCCCGTTTTTTTTATGGCTGCTGTTCCGGCAAAAAATCATGGCGCACTGATATGTTGACTGCCACAAACATCTCCGTGCGCGTCGGCGCAAAAATCTTGCTGAACGAACTGAGTCTTAAACTGCATCCCGGCGAAGTCGTCGCGGTAGTCGGCCCCAACGGTGCCGGTAAATCGACCTTGCTCAGAACACTAAGCGGCGAACTAATACCGGACAGCGGCGCAGTGCTGATGAACGGCAGGCCCTTGGTAGATTGGAATGCCCGGCAAGCGGCAAGAATGCGCGGGGTATTGCCGCAAAGCTCAGCCTTGGCGTTTCGTTTCAGCGTACTGGAAGTGGTGTTGATGGGCCGCAGCCCGCACCGCAAGACCCACAGCCACACCGACAACGAAGTCATCGCCAGGCAGGCGCTAAAACTTACCGATACCGAGGCGTTGACCGAACGTATTTATACGACGCTGTCCGGCGGCGAACGTCAACGGGTGCAGCTTGCCAGAGTGCTGGCCCAAATATGGGAACCCTGCGAGGGGCAACACCGGTATTTACTCCTGGACGAACCGACCTCGGCGCTGGATCTGGGACATCAACACGCAGTGTTGTCTATTGCCCGGCATTTCGCCGATACCAATGCCGCCGGGGTATTGGCGATATTACACGACCTGAACTTGGCCGCGCTGTATGCAGACCGTATTGCCGTGCTGCATCGCGGCCAACTGATCGCCGTCGGCACACCCGGCCAAGTTTTGAACAGCGAACTAATCCAGCGCATTTTCGACTATCCGGTGATGATAGGCAGCCATCCGTTGTACCCGAATTGCCCATTGCTGATTCCGCATATCAAACAATAATGAACTAATAAATAAACCAGCCACCCAGCACTTCTAGCCAGGCAGCCATCAATTTGAATTCAATTCTAATTAAATGGGGGAGCTATGAAGGTAGCCAAATACAATCGTTTAAAATTGGCAATCGTCGCTGCGTTGCTGGAACTCAATCCTGAATCTTTCGTGCATGCGGCCGACACGCCAACCGATGTCTCTGAAGCTGAACTGCCAACGGTTGAGGTAAAAGCCAATGCTGTCGTTAAATCTGATGAGGATGCTGGTTATGTCGCTCAACACAGCACTGCTGGTTCAAAAACCGACACGCCGCTGTTGGAAACACCGCAATCGATTTCTGTGGTCACCGACGATCAAATGGAAGCACAAAACGTCGGCACACTAGCCGAAGCCTTGCGCTACACGCCCGGCGTGCAAAGCGAGCCGTTCGGCTTCGAGCCGCGTATGACCCAAATCAAAATGCGCGGTTTCGATGCAGCCGAAACCGGGCTTTATCAAGATGGCCTGAAACTGGTCAACCCCGGCTTTGCGGTCAGCCACAATTTGGAACCGTTCGGCGCCGAGCGGGTGGAAGTGCCGCGCGGCCCGGCCTCTGTGCTTTACGGTCAGGCCAGCGCTGGGGGTCTGGTCAACTTTGTTTCCAAGAAACCGATCTTCGCGGATTTCGGCGGCGACATCAAATTTGAGGCCGGCAATTACGATCGCTTGCAAGGCGAGTTGGATGTGCACGGCACGCTACGCGATAAAAAAGACCTGGCCTATCGCTTGGTGGCGCTGGGCCGCGATAGCGATACCCAGATCGACTACATCACCGACAACCGCGTTTATGTCGCGCCGTCGTTAACCTGGAAGCCCAGCGACCGCACCACGCTGACTTTTTTGAGCCATTACCAAAAAGACGAAACCCAGCCCTCGCAACGCTATCCCGCAGCAGGCACCCTGTTCGGCAATCCCAACGGCCAGATACCGACCAACCGCTTCACCGGCGAGCCCGGTGTGGATAAATACAACCGCGAACAATTTTCGGTGGGCTATTTGTTCGAGCACCAATTCAACGACCTGCTGACCGTGCGCCAAAATACCCGCTATTTCGATACCAAGCTGGATGTGAGCAGCGTTTACACTGCCGGACTGCAAGCCGACCAACGCACCATCAGCCGCTATTACTACGAGATCGACGCCAAGTCGCATGGTTTCAGTCTGGATAATCAGGCTCAGCTGAATTTCGCCACCGGCCCGCTGGCGCATACCCTATTGGCCGGCCTGGACTTTCAACATACCGACGCGAGCAATGAACTGCCGTTCGGCAGCGCGCCGGATTTGGATATTTTCGCTCCGGTCTACGGCGCTACGGTTGCGGCGGCATCGCCATATCAAAACGACACTTTAACTCAGGATCAGATTGGCCTGTATCTGCAAGACCAGATCAAAATTACCGAGAAATGGCGGGCGACCTTAGGCGGCCGCTTAGACATGGCCGATAGCCAAACCACCGACAAACTAACCGGTACCACGACAAAACAACGCAATGAAGAGACCACCGGCCGCGCCGGACTGGTCTATCTGGCCGATAACGGTCTGGCGCCTTATTTCAGCTACGCGCAATCGTTTCTGCCTGCACTGGGTAAAGACGCGTTGACCGACACCGCTTTCAAACCCGAAACCGGCGAGCAATACGAGTTCGGCGTCAAATATCAACCGAAAAACCAGAACAGCTTCATCACGCTGGCCTATTTCGATCTGACCCGGCAAAACTTCCTGACCCTGGACCCGATTTCGTTTCTGAACGTGCAAAAAGGCGAAGCTCATTCGCGTGGCGTCGAACTGGAAGGCGTCGCCAGTTTCGAAAATGGCCTGAATCTGACCGCCAGCTACAGCTATCTGGACGCCAAAGTCACCAAAAGCTCGTTTGCCTCGGAAGTGGGCGAACCATTGGAATACGTCCCCAACCACAAAGCCACCTTGTGGGCGGATTACACCGTACCGTCCGGCCCAGCCAAAGGCTGGGGTATCGGCGGCGGCACACGCTATATAGGTTCGTCCTACGGCAACACCTATTACGCCCGTAATACCATCGAAGTACCCAGTTACGTGCTGTTCGACACCACAGTGCATTACACCTGGAAGCAGTTCCAGCTGGCTTTCAACATGCAGAATGTACTCGACAAGGAGCATGTCGCTACCGCGTTCGGCGATTCGGCAGCATATGGGGCGAGGCGTGTCGTCACCGGTTCAATCAAGTACAGCTTTTAATCTGTCAGGTTCGGATAGTGCCGATGTTGATACGTGTTTCACTGAAATCCTGGTACCTGATCCACAAATGGACCAGCCTGATCTGCACGCTGTTCATGCTGCTGTTGTGTCTGACCGGCTTGCCGTTGATTTTTGCCGAAGAAATCGATCAGGCACTGGGGCGTAGCGTTGAACTTCCACAACTGATGGAAACCGGCCCACGCGCCGATCTGGATGCCATCGTCGCCGATGCGCTGACGCGTAAACCCGGCCATGTCGCGCAATTTCTGGTCGGTGATGCCGAGGAGCCCGATCTGTGGTCAGTGCGACTGGGTAAAAGCGTCGCGGCGCCCGAGGCTTCGGCATTTTATAGTTACGATGCCCGCAACGGTGAGTTTGTCCTGGACTATCCGCTGGATGAAGGCTTTATGAATATCATCCTGCGCCTGCATGTGGATTTGTTTGCCGGCTTGCCGGGCATGTTGTTTCTGGGCGCGATGGGTGTTTTACTGATTTTGGCGCTGGTCTCCGGCACCGTGCTGTACGGCTATTACATGCGCAAACTGCAGTTCGGCACGGTGCGCCGCGAACGCTCGCCGCAGATGAAATGGCTGGATCTGCACAATCTGCTTGGCATCGTCACGCTGGTCTGGTTGTTCACTGTCGGACTGACCGGCGTTGTCAACACCTTGGCCGAGCCAATCTTTGGCCGCTGGCAAGCTACAGAACTGGCAGACATGCTGGCACCGTACCGCAAGCAAGCGCCGCTTAGCGGTACTAGTTCGGTGCAAAATGCCTGGGCTGCCGCGCAACAAACCGCCCCGAATATGAGTTTGAGCTTCATGGCCTTTCCCGGCAACGACTTCGCCGGACCGAACCAGTTTGTCGCATTCATGCAAGGCAACACGCCGCTAACTTCGAAACTGTTGTTGCCGATAGTGATCGATGCCCCATCCGGCCAGGTCATAGCAACCCGCGAACTGCCGGTTTATGTCAGCGTGCTACTGCTATCCAAACCGCTGCATTTTGGTAACTACGGCGGCCTGCCCTTGAAAATACTCTGGGCACTGCTGGATGGGATCAGCATCGTGGTACTGGTCAGCGGTTTATACCTTTGGCTGAAAAAACGCAAACTGTCGTTCGAAGCCAGGCTAGGTTTGTTGCGTACCCAATCGGTAAATAAATTCCCGCTCGAACAGGCGGATTCGCGATGAAAAGCACACTGGCCGGACTGCAAATTTGGGGTGCGCCAATCCTGTTAGGGTTGATCACCGCGGCCGGCCTGCTCGCCGCGCTATTGTCGGACGGCATCGGCGATATGCTGTCCTGGCTTGCTATTGCTGTGCCGGTTGCGGTCGGGATTTGGCATGGCGGTCGCCGCTGACAACATGGGAAATTTCAATCGAAAACTTATTTACTACGCCATTCAAACCAGCCGCCCAGCGACTTCATGCCCGGCAGCGCCATCCCTTGTATCCGGATTGTCCGCTGATGATTCCGCGCGTGATGCGGCCGGCAGGTCCCGACGGTTGATGAGGGCGACGATAACCGGAGGCCCTGGCCTCCCAACGAGCAACCGGGCGCCGGCGAGCGGCGCCGTATTATTCAAGACCATAGGTTACATCGGCTGCCGGCGGACGGAGCGTTGCCGCCTTTAATTTTACCGATCCAGAAGGATATTCCAATGAACAAAACTTTTACCACTCCAAACGCCAAAAAACCACGCCACTCGCTAACGATGCTGAGCCGAGTGCTCATCGCCGGCGCCTGCCTGGCGGCCGCGGCACCCGGTTATGCCACATCCACCATCGCGGTCGACGAAGACGTGATGACCTCGCCGTTTTTCACCGGCAACAACCTGGTTCGAGGTTACGACGCCGATAACCGTGACGTGCATCGCGTCTCGACCGACAGTCCGTTTGGGAATGCAGGCGCCGAAACCGTGTACTTGAGTTTTGACTACGATTTTGCCGCCAATTTTAGCGGGCCGGTAACCGCCAAATTGAACCTGCAAAGCGTTGAGGGCGGGTTTGGCGCCGACGCTTCCGCGGCAACGCCGTTTCTGGTTTCCGCGCACGCGGTCAACGCCAACCCCTTAACGGCCATCGTCGACAATACCAATCCGTCCGGCACGACCGACTGGTTGAATTTCTACAACAACCAAATCCTGCCGGCCGATGCGGCCGCATCAACCAGCATCAACGGTTACGGTAATGTCCAATTCGACGTATCAGCTATCGTCAACGACTGGATAACGGGCGACAATTCGACATTTGTGATTGCGTTGACCGGTAAAAACGATAGCTCGGGCAATGCTTTCTTGCATGGCTTTCTCAACAATTCGGAACATCCCGGCTCGACCTATCTCAGCGTCAGTCAGGTGCCGCTACCCGGCGGTCTGATTATGATGATTTCGGGTCTGGCGACCCTGGTGGCGGCATCGCGCAAACCCAGGAACCGTGGTTTAAAACGTTTCGAACCGCAGCAGATTTAAGGACGATGCGTTAACCAAACCGCAGGGATCGCGGTAACTGATAGGTTAACAAAGCTGCCAGGGATGGCGGCGCCTTATTTTTTTCCAATTCCGGAGCCATTTCATGATTTATCTATCTAATCCCATTAGCCGAAGCGATAGCCCAGGCAAACCAGGCCTCCCAGCCGGAAAATTCAAGCCATCGCGCAGTTTACGGGTGGCGGCCGTTTTGATGGTAGCGGTGGTGCCCTACCCTGTTCAGGCGATTACCGTTCAGTTCGATTACAGTTACGATACGCGCGGCTTCTTCACCGACTCTGTCAGCGGCGAACCCATCGCCGAGCGCCGCGCCATATTGGAGCTGGCCGCGAGCACTTACGCCCGCTTTAGCGACCACTTGATGCCAATTACGCCGCAAGCCGGCGATACCTGGTCGGTAACCATCACCCATCCCAGCCTGGGCGGACCGCCGTTGAGGTTAACCGATCTGGCCGTCGCCGCCGACACCATCCGCGTCTATGTCGGCGGTTCGCCTTCGGCCCCCGGTGTACTTGGCTTCGCCGGCGCCGGCAACAATCTGAGTGCCAGCGGTTCCGAATCGTTCGTCTCGGATGTACTCAGTCGCGGTCAACTGAATACCAGCGGCGAAAACGCCAGCGATTACGGGGTCTGGGGCGGTTATATCTGGTTCAACGCGGTTCAGGACTGGTATTTCGGCGTCGACGTCGGCGGTTTGTCCGCCGGACGGCCGGACTTTTTGACCACCGCGACTCACGAACTGGGCCACATCCTCGGCTTCGGCGGCGCCGATTCCTGGTTCAGCCAAATCGACGAAACCACCAATAGCTTTACCGGCGCGGCCGCTTCCGCCGTTTACGGTGGCCCGGTGCCGCTGGACAGCTTTTATAATCACTGGGCGGAAGGTGTGAACAGCGAGGTGTTTGGCATCCCGCAAGAATCGCTGATGGACCCGAGTACCGTGCGCGGTTTGCGCGAATTGCCGACCAGCCTGGATTATGCCGGTTTTAGCGACATCGGCTGGCAAGTCACGGCGGTGCCCGTGCCGGCCTCGGCATGGTTGTTCGGTAGCGCCCTGCTTGGCTGGGCAGCCCACGGCCGGAAAAGAACCGTATGAAACGCTTGATACTGCTATTGACGCTGGCGGCCGGCTCCGCTGATGCGGCCTACTTTCCGATGTATTCCAGCTGGCCGCAACCGGCGGGGCCCGGTTCGGCTATCGAATTAAACTACAGCTATGTCAACCTGTTGAACGGCGACATCCTGGATGCCCGCAACGGCCAGCCAATCGCCGCCGACTTACTGCGCAGCGCGTTCGAAGCGGCGCTGTGGGATTACACTGCGATCCTGCCAATCACGTTCCGGGAAGTCGCCGATGCCGGGCCGAGGCCGGAAAGCGGCGAATATGATCCGGCCGGCCTTGCCGATATTCGCATCGGCCAAGTCGCGCATACCGACGGTGCCAATGCCTATGCCTATTTCCCGCATCCGGGCAGCGGTCTGGCCGGCGACATTGTGTTTAATGCCGAACGCTTCGGCAACGACTGGTCGTTGGCGCTGTTCTACGGCGTCGCCCAGCACGAGCTGGGTCATTCGTTGGGCATGGGCCATGCACTGGAGGAGAACGCTGACAGCGGTGACGGGCAACTTTCTGCCTACAACGGCCCGCTATTTGCGTTGCAAGACGACATGGTCACCGCATTGCAAGCGGTTTACGGAGCAGGGCAAGGCAATGTGATTCCGCTAGCGCCCGCAGCCGTGCCGCTACCGGCAGCGGTCTGGCTGATGCCGTTTGGCTTGAGCCTACTCGGTGCCGGCGGATTCCGGCGTAAGCCGGCAGCAGTTAACAATGTTAAGCGTTACAAGCAGGAGATGGATTCATGAACTTAACCGTCACCAAAATCAAGGCCTTCGTGCCCGCCAAGGATTTCGAGTTATCAATACACTTCTACCGGGAACTGGGCTTTACGCTGGCCTCATCCGGTGGTGGCGTCGCCTATTTTCACCACGGCAACGCCGCGTTTCTGTTGCAGGATTACTATCACCCCGGTTTGGCCGAGAATCTGATGATGCATTTGCTGGTAGAAGACGTAGATGCCTGGTGGCGGCAAATCGAAACCGTCAATCCGGAGGAAAAATACGGGGTACGCATCGAGCCGCCGGCATTGCGACCTTGGGGCATGCGCGACTTCATCCTGACCGACCCCAGCGGCGTGTTGTGGCGGATTGGCCAGAATGTGCCATAAACCTCATCCAACTGAAAAGCGGGGGTAGAAAAACCGTCTATCAATGCGCAAGAGCAAATCGCGGGTAGTTATTTTTAGCATTCATTTGAGCCAGGGAGAATTTGCATGAACCCATTATTCAGGACCGTAGGATTTGCTGAACAAAGTGAAGCGCATCATTCGCGATTGATACGCCCCTGATGGAGGCTCATTCCATGGGCTGTAGGAGCAATCAGCCAACGGCGGCCTGGCGGCGGTTTATTACATCGAACCGGCTATGCCAAATACCACGCGCTTCCGGCAACCCTAGCCAGCTGGCTGGCATTGGCCGATCGCCCCGTACAGCGCCCAGAAAGACCCAGACGGCCACGGCGTGAAAATCAGCTTATCGCGGGCCGGGGTTTGTAACCCCGGTCATAACATGCTCATCCGCAGACACTAAACCGTTAACAACCAATAACTCATATATTTAAGTTAACCATTATGATCCCGACTCCCTATTTCTTCCGAAGACTACTTCTGCTCTCAATCCTCATGGGCATTATTAGTCTTGTCATAACTTTTTCTTTCCCCAACCTGATTCCGGATATTTTACAAAACGCAGATGCTGAATATTTCGAAAACTTAACACTGACACGCCCTATTTTCTCAGTTATTACTGTGGGCTTGTTTTTTCTCTTCGCCTTGCTGGCGATTTTTATTTTCTATGGTTTATTCACTTTTAAACCTTGGGCACGCAAACTCAATCTGGTACTTAACTTTTGTGTATTCATTATATGGCCCATATTGGATTACAGTTTATCCTCAGCTTGGGCGCGGGCTTTCGGCGAGATGGCAAGTATGTTATGGGGCGCTGTTACGTTATTAACGTTTGTTCCTCCGATTAGTGAGAAATTTGACCGTGTAAACCCATCAGTCAAGCGGGGCACGCCATGAAGGGCCGGTGGGTTCGATTAGTGAAACGTAATCGGACGAATTTGAGGCCTTCATACTTCCGAATACGCTTCGCTATTTGGAGTTACGCGAGCTAGATTAAGCTGACCGTCTCTGGCCATCCGTTATCTCGACATGTTGGCTTGGACGAGCACTCGAAAATTCGTGGATTATGCAATGCTACTCCGTCAGCCACGCTAAGCAGGTGTCCATACGCACCTCACGAAAAGTAAACCAGCCACCCAGCTACTTCGGCCAGGCAGCCATTCATTCTGACCTTAAATCCCATAGGTGAAGTAGCTGTGAAAATAGCCCAATTCAATCGTTTAACACCGACCATCGTTGCCGCATTATTAGAACTCAATGTAGAAACGCCGGCTCGTGCGGCCGAAGCTGACAAGACGGAAGCCGAAACAACACTGCCGACGGTCACGGTAAAAGCCAAGGCGGACGCCAAATCCGACCAAGCCTACGTTGCCAAACGCAGCTCAGCCGGTTCGAAAACCGATACGCCGCTGATCGAAACCCCGCAAGCGATCAGCGTCATCGACAGCCAAGAAGTCGCCGCACGCGCCGCGCAAAACATCACCCAGGCGGTGGCTTACACGCCTGGCCTGCTCAGCGGCATGTTCGGCCCCAGCACCCGCGACGATTATTTCAATTTGCGCGGCTTCGACGCCCCGCAATATTTGGACGGCACCCGGCTGGCCGGCGCCAATTACGCCAATCTGCGCATAGAGCCTTACGGCATGCAGCGTATCGAAGTGTTGCGCGGGCCGTCGTCGGTGCTGTACGGCCAGAACGCGCCGGGTGGCTTGGTGAACATGGTCAGCAAGCGGCCGACCGCGCAGCCGTTTCATGAAGTGCAATTGTTGGGCGGTAGTTTCAACCGGGTGCAAGGCAGCGTGGACTTGAGCGGGCCGCTGGACGACAAAGGTCAATTTCTCTACCGATTGACAGCGCTAGGGCGCGGCAGCGACACCCAGGTGGATTACAGCGAGGACAACCGTTATTTCGTGGCCCCAAGTTTTATCTGGCAACCCGACACCAATACTTCGTTCACCTTTCTGAGCCATTATCAAAAAGACGAAACCGGCAATACCATGCAGTTTTTGCCCTATGAAGGCACGGTGTTGGGCAACCCCAACGGCAAGATTCCGACCAATACCTTTTTGGGCGAGCCGGGTTACGATCATTACAACCGCGAACAATTCGCGGTCGGTTATGCCTTCGAACACCGCTTTAACCAACACTGGTCGGTGCGGCAAAATCTGCGTTATGCCGATGTCAGCAGCGATTATCCGGTAACCTTTGCATTGGGTTTTGTCACTGATGAAGACGGTGTCCCAACCGATTACCGCACCGTCAGCCGGATGGCAGGGCTTTACCGCGATCAGGCCGACACGTTCACACTGGATAATCAGGCTCAGGCCGATTTCGAAACCGGCTTTTTAAAGCATACCGTGTTGACCGGCCTGGATTTCCGCCAGGTCAACGGCAACCGCCAGCGCGGTTTCGCCTTCCCCAGCGACATCGATGCATACGCCCCGGTTTACGGCAAACCGTTCGCCGCGCCGCAAATCGAAACCTTGATCGCGCAAAGCCAAGACCAGATCGGTTTGTACGGCCAGGATCAAATCAAGATGGATAACTGGATTGCCACCATCGGCGTCCGTTATGATTGGTCGAGTAGCGATACCTTTAAAACCGATTTTTACAATCCGGAGTCTGACAGCATCGATTATTCGGCGCCAGTCTACAGCGCCACCCGCCAGGACGATCAGGCCTTTACCTACCGGACCGGCTTGACCTATGTGTTCGACAGCGGCTTTGCGCCCTACTTCAGTTATTCGGAATCGTTTGAACCGACCGCCGGCAGTACCTTCGCCGGCACGCCGTTCAAACCGACCACCGGCCAGCAATACGAATTTGGCGTCAAATATCAGCCGCCCGGCCTGAACGCTTTGATTACATTGTCGGCCTTCGAGCTGACTCAACAAAACGTCGTCACCGCCGATCCCGATCCGGAGCACATCGGCTACAGCATCCAAACCGGTTCGGCGCGCTCGCAAGGGTTCGAACTGGAAGGCAAGGCCCGTTTGGCGGCCGGACTGGACATGACCGCCGCTTATTCCTACATCGACAGCGAAGTCACCCAAACCAACGAAGCCGAGCAACTCGGCAAAAATCTGAGCTACACGCCCGAGCACCAAGGCTCGGTCTGGCTGGACTACACCCAGCCGAAAGGCCCTTTGGCGGGCCTGGGCCTGGGCGGCGGCGCGCGTTATATCGGCAGCAATTACGGCGATTTAAGCAATAGCCAAAAAGCGCCGTCTTATACCTTGATAGATACTTCCGTGCATTACGATCTGAGTAAACTGGATCGGCGATTGCAAGGTACCCGGCTCGGAGTGAATATCAACAATCTGTTCGACCGGGAATATTTAACCACCTGCGGCGAAGGTTCCTGTTACTACGGCGACCGGCGTAGTGTGTTGGCAAGTCTGCGTTATAACTGGTAAAGCTGAGGGCGGATGCGCGAGTGCCCGTTCACCGGGCCTCGCCAAGATCCTGGATTTTCGCGGAGCTTACGAAGCCGACTCAATCGTCTCCGGATTTTCGAAACAGTGAGCGCATCGCTTCCCCGAAACTGGCTTGTCCGGTCAACACTCGGTCTATCATCGGTTTGTTGGCTCTTATATAAATCGACAAGACGATCAGCACCGCAATTAGTGCCAGCCACATCATTGGCGCGGCCTCTCCGTAGAAAGCCTCGGCAATTGCCGCGCTTGCGTCCGGAAAAAGCAGCGCTGTCACAAAACGGTATCCAACGATAGCGGCCAGAACAGCAATGACCAAGGCTTGCGGGTGGTAGCGCATAAGCATTTTTCCAAAGTGTAATTAGCTTTATTGATCCCCCGCACAACCGTCATGTATTGATTTCGCGCGAGGATGCCGGAATCAATTCAAACGCTGGTTCGATTTCACCACAGTAAACCCCGCGCGTTTATTTTTGTCTTTCTGCCCCGCTCTTGCCTGATTCGAGGCTTCTGTGAGTGTGTCAGCCAACCCCAGAAACTCCGCTATTTCAAAATGTAACGACATGTTTCGGATATGCAGATGTACTACGCCGCAGTCTCTGCAAATCAATGCCTTGCCGAATTCAGTAGCTGCTAAATATTCATGGGTACAGGGTTTTTTGTTCATGATGTTACTCACTAGTAAAGGGGATGGATGGTTCTTTATTACTCTCTCAACTGATTTTTTTTGAATTGATTTTTGATTTTGCTACCGATAGAAACATTTTCCAGACGATCTGCTTCGAGCCCAAATCCAGGCATCTAAAATCAGTGGCATGGATTTGGCCTTTTTCAACCAGGGAAGCAAGTACCTCCGGTGCAATCGCCAGCTTCACTGCTAAAGGAGTACGAAAAAAAGGAAATAAATTTCTCATGAAAAGGAGAGGATTTATTTATTTGCATCAAATGATAATGATTATCATTTGAATGGTAAAGCTTTTTTTCTTCCTTTAAAAAATCGGACTGCCGGTCACGAAGCAACCGGCATGTTTGAGATGTTCTTTAATAGGGAGGCGGATTTATATTTGCGATTGTAAGTAGTTTTGCAAACCTATTTTTTCAACCATGCCCAATTGTTTTTCCAGCCAATGGGTATGGTCGTCTTCTGTGTCCTTTAACATGACAAGAAGAATTTCACGGGTCTGGTAGTCTTGTACTGTCTCGCAATAAGCGATTACTTCGCGTAAAGCAGCAACCACACTTAATTCCAATGCTAAGTCGTTTTTCAACATCTCCGGCACGGTGCTGCCAACATGCAGAGGTTCACGCTTCGAAAGGTCGGGTGTACCTTCAAGGAACAAAATGCGTTTGATCAACGCAGTGGCGTGGCTGGTTTCATCCTGCACTTCATGAGCGATTCGCTCATACAATTTACTGAACCCCCAATTTTCATACATTCTGGAATGAATAAAGTATTGGTCGATAGCGGTCAGCTCGCCAGCCAATAATATATTCAAATGCTGGATAACTTGATTATCACCGTTCATTTTAGTTCCCCTAATAAAGATACAAAGACCCAGAACTCACTCACTGCCGCAAAATGAAAGTGAATACATTTTGTTTCAGCCAGGAATGTTTTCGTCTGGATTTTAAGTCCAGAGTCAAAAATCGGCAAACTCCAGAACATTAATTGCGATGAGTCGCTGTTTATATTTTCCGGAACAAATAGTCCCTTACCAGTTGAACGTCAAGATATTGGTGTGAGAACTTAGCTTGACAGTGTTTATTAATAAATTAAAATGAGAACCGTTATCATTTAAAAAACCAGCCACCCAGCGTTTCCTGCCAGGCAGCCAATCACTTTTTACTGTTATAAATAGGAAAACGTATGTCTAACAAAAATTCGAGCACAAAAGCCAAATGGCGATTGGGGGCTTTGTTGCCGCTGGGCGCGGCGTTAAGCGGGGTGACTTTTGCCGCCGAACCGCCCGCCGACACCACGGCAAGCGAAGGTCAGGAAGTCATCATGGAAGATGTCAAGGTCAAAGCCAATCGCGAGAAAAAAGCCAATTTGGTTAAGGGTTATCAAGCCAAAACCAACACCACAGCCGTCAAAACCGATACCAAACTAATTGACCTGCCGCAATCCCTCACCGTCATTACCCAGGATCTGATCAAGGATCAGAATATGCAGAGCATAGCCGATACGATTCGCTATGTGCCCGGCGTCGGCATTGCCCAGGGTGAAGGCAACCGCGATACGCCGATTTTTCGCGGCAATAGTTCGACATCGGATATGTATGTCGACGGCATCCGCGACGACGTGCAATATTTCCGCGATCTTTATAACATCGAAAGAGTCGATGTATTGAAAGGCCCCAATGCGATGGTTTTCGGCCGCGGCGGATCGGGCGGCTTGATTAACCGCGCCACCAAAATGGCGGACTGGAGTAATACGCACGAAATGAATGTACAGTTCGGCTCCTTCGATAAGTACCGGTTGACCGGCGACTTCGATCACGCCATTAACGACAGTTTCGCGGTGCGCCTGACCAGCATGTGGGAGAATTCGCGCAGTTACCGCGAGGGCTTTGATGCCGGACGTTGGGGTGTTAATCCCACGGTGTCCTGGCGGCCTAGCGACCAGACCAAAGTCACGCTGGGTTATGAACATTACGAAGACGACCGGGTCGCGGACCGGGGGATTTCCTCGTTCCGGGGTCGGCCGGTCAAAACCGACGCCTCCACGTTTTTCGGCGACCCGGATCGCAGCCCGACCGGGACAACGGTCGATTCCTTCAATGCCGTGCTGGATCACGACTTCGGCGGCGGTGTCTCGGTTCGCAACCGCACTCGATATGCCATTTATGACAAGTTCTATCAGAACATTTTTCCGGGCGCGGTCAATGCCGCCGGCAACCAAGTGGCAATCAGCGCCTACAACGACAAAAACCAGCGCGAGAATTTTTTCAACCAAACCGATCTGACTTTCGCACTGGATACCGGGCCTTTCAAACACAAGTTTCTGACCGGCATGGAATTTGGCTACCAGGAAACCGATAACTTTCGCAATACCGGTTATTTTACCGACATTGGTCTTAACGCGACCTCTGTGAATGTATCGCTGGCCGACCCGATCTATAAAGGCAATATCGCCTTTCGGCAAAGCGCTTCCGACGCCAATAACCATGGCGTAGCGACCACTGCGGCCGGTTATGTGCAGGATCAGATCCAGCTGGGCAAACATTGGCAGGCCATCATGGGTGTGCGTTACGACCGCTTTGAAGTCGATTTCCGCAATAACCGTAACGGCCAAAACTTTGCCACCAACGACGATCTGGTCTCGCCGCGCGGCGGCTTGATCTTTAAGCCGTTCAGCGACGACTTCTCGCTGTATGCCAATTACAGCATCGCCTATGTACCAAGGGCCGGGGAGCAGTTGGCGTCTCTGGCTGTTTCCAACCAGGCGCTGAAACCGGAAGAGTTCAGAAATTACGAACTGGGCGCGAAATGGGATATTACGCCCGATCTTTCGACTACCCTGGCCTTTTTCCAGCTTGATCGTCTCAATGCCCTGGCGACCGATCCCAATAATTCGGCGGTATCGTTTTTGGTCGACGGCCAGCGCACGCGCGGCATAGAGCTGGGGCTGAGCGGCAACATTACCGATGCCTGGAAGGTGATCGGCGGCTATGCCTATCAGAATGCCGAGATCACCAAGAGCCTGTCGGCCAGCGCGTTGGCCGGCGCCACCTTGGCGCAAGTGCCGGAACACACTTTCTCGCTGTGGAACCGTTACGACATCACCCAACAATGGGGCGTGGGCCTGGGCTCGATATACCGCAGCAAGATGTATGCGGCCACCAACAATACCGTCACCTTGCCGGGCTTCCTGCGCTTCGATGCGGCCGTCTACTACAAGGCCACTAAAAACATTCAGTTGCAAGTGAACATCGAAAACCTGTTGGACAAGGAGTATTACGCCTCGGCCCACAACAACAACAATATCACGCCGGGTTCGCCGATTGCGATCAATGGGGGCGTGAGCATCAAGTTTTAAATAATTTTGAAATCTGAAAAGCCAAGGATGGCAAAGGGTTCAAACCTTCTATTGTTCCCATGCTCCGAACACATGCACCAGGAGACGGCTTACAGTCCATCACCATTTCGGATGCGAGAATCGCATAGACCAACAACTGCCTCATGAATACAACAACCGACCAACTGATTAAGCCACCCGCCCGCCAAAAACCAACGGTGGCTATCTATTTTTACCCAAACGCTTATCGCGCGGCGCATTTTTAAAATGGTTACGCCGCACCCATGCCTGGATTGGCTTATGGGGAGCAGCGTTGGGTCTGTTGTTCGGTTTTTCCGGCATCTTGCTTAATCATCGCGACATCATGAAAATTCCGGCCGCCAAAATGGAACAAAAGGAAATCCAGTTGCCGCTGCCGGAACCCCGCCCTGCCGATCCCAAGGCCATGGCAGCATGGCTGGGACAAACCTTAAATATGGACACCGACCATGCCAGAGCCCGTCGCGAAGCTGGTAAAGTCGTGACCTGGAATAATACCCAGATCCAGCAGCCGTCGCTCTGGCAAATCACCGTGCGTAATCCCCAGCGGATGATGCAGGCTGAATATTGGGAAGGTAATGCCTTAGTCAGCGTCAAACACGGCGAAGGCAATATGTTCTCGGTACTGACCAATCTGCATAAAGGCACTGGATTGGGCGTGAGCTGGGTGTTGTTGGCCGACACGCTGGCCGGCGGTTTGATAGTATTGAGTTTGACCGGCACATTGTTGTGGACACGGCTGCATGGCCGTCGATTAGCGGCGGCGGGGCTTGGTTTAGGCTCACTGAGTTTGACGGTATTTTTCGCGTTGCAGGCCATCGGAGGATAAGTCATGTTAATCGAAATCCCGGAACTCCTTTCCAGCCAAGCCCTGCAACAATGCCGAGAGCTACTGGCCGATGCGCCGTGGGCAGATGGCCGCATTACTGCCGGTACCCAGTCGGCGCAGGTAAAAAACAATCTGCAATTGCCGGAGCAAACTCAGCAATGTCAGGCAGTTCGGGCAATTATTCAGGAAGCGCTGAATCAGAATGCACTGTTTTTATCGGCGGCACTGCCAAAACGGATCTTTCCGCCGCTGTTTAATCGCTATGAAGGCGAACATAACACCTTCGGCAACCATATCGACAATGCCATTCGCTACTGCGCGGTGACCGGCCAGCGGGTACGGACTGATTTGTCGGCCACAATATTTTTAAGTGATCCCGATAGTTACGATGGTGGTGAGCTGATTATCGAAGACACCTACGGTGAACATAGCGTCAAACTGGCGGCCGGTGACATGGTGCTGTACCCCGGCTCCAGCCTCCACCGGGTGGAACCGGTCACCCGCGGCGCACGCGTAGCATCGTTTTTCTGGATTGAAAGCATGGTGCGCGAAACCGAACGCCGTCGACTGCTGTTTGAGATGGATATGTCGATCTTGGAATTACGCAATACCCAAGGCGACAGCAGACCTGCCGTTAATTTAACCGGCTGCTATCACAATCTATTAAGGATGTGGGCGGAGGTTTAAATTCATACCTGCAGAACTGTTGACTGGCGGTCAGCACATGCGCAATCGCTGCTGATTTTCAAACAGTGCCGACTTAACCGCGAACAAAACTTCAATTAAAACAACAACAAGTTGTTTGGCATAAAATCTGCTTTTTGTTTCAAATACACAATTGAAATACAAATTTCAATTGTCCAACTTAAACATTATGATGTTGTATGGCCGACCTTAAAACCAAATCAGAACAAACTCGGCATCGACTATTAAGCGCCGCCAGCCGTATTTTTGCTGAGAAAGGTTTTCAGGATGCGACAATCGCCGAAATCTGTGAGCAGGCTGAGGCCAATATCGCCTCGGTTCATTATCATTTTCACGATAAGGAGACTCTTTATCTGGAATCTTGGCGTTTTGCGTTTAATCGGGAGCTTGATCAATACCCGCCAGATTTAGATTTAAAACCTGAATCGACTGCCGAGCAACGCTTAGCCAAACGGATTAAATCACTGGTTTATCGGGTCGCAGATAACAATTCCTACTCATTCGCGATTCTTCATAAAGAAATGGCGCACCCTACCCGGCTTTTATCTGACATTTTGGAAAATGAAATCAATCCCCAACGCATACAAATGTTTGCTTTATTACGGGAATATTTAGGGCAGAAGGCTTACGAACAACACATCCAATATTGCCACGCCAGCATCATGGGGCAATGTTTTCAATTGCTACGTTTAAGACACATGCAAAGTGTCCGCCCATATCGTCAACATCCCAGCGACTTAAGCGACATTGAGGCCTTTGCCGAACACGTCGTGCAATTTTCGCTTGCCGGCATTAAAGCCATTCGTTCAACGCTTAATTAATTATTGGGTTATATGAGTCAAAAAAATCACCACGAGCTACCTCCTTCCACCGGTAAGCCAAAATCATATTTGCTTCCCGGCTTACTGATAGCGTTGGCTATCGGTGCAGGAGGCTATTATTTCGCAAAATCCCCTTCGACGCCTGGCGATCAAGCTGGCCCTCCTGGGGGGGGCAGAGGTGGCCCCGGCGGTTTTGATGCGCCGACAGCCGTAGCGGTTGAGACCGCCAGCCAAGGGGATTTTCCGGTTTATTTAAACGGTTTAGGCACGGTAACCGCGTTACGTAATGTGACCGTTCGGCCGAGAGTCGATGGCGAACTGATCAAAGTTGCGTTCACCGAAGGACAGTTGGTCAAAGAAGGCGATTTATTGGCAGAAATCGATCCACGTCCTTTTCAAATTCAGTTGCAGCAAGCTGAAGGCCAGTTGCTGCGCGATGAGGCCTTATTAAAAAATGCCGAAGTCGATCATGCCCGTTACTTAACTTTGCTAGAGCAAGACTCTATTGCCGCCCAACAAACCGTGACCCAGGAAGCCCAGGTAAAACAATATCGCGGCATTGTCGAAATGGATAAAGCCCAAGTTAATAACGCCAAGCTGCAACTGACTTATGCACGTGTAACTGCGCCGATCTCAGGCCGAGTGGGATTGCGCCTAATAGACCAGGGCAATATCGTTCGTGCCAGCGATACCACAGGTTTGGTGGTGATTACCCAAATGCAACCGATAACTGTCGTGTTTACCCTACCGGAAGATAAAGTGCAGGCAATCATACAGCGCTGGCGCACCAACGAACCCGTGGCGGTATCTGCTTACGATCGTGCCGGCAAAATTAAACTGGCTGAAGGTAAGTTACTGGCTATCGACAATCAAATCGACTCCACAACCGGCACGCTTAAATTGAAGGCGCAATTTGATAACAACGAACGCAGCTTATTTGCCAATCAGTTCGTTAACATCAAAATGCATCTGGATACCTTGCGCGGCGCGACTTTGGTGTCCACTGCCGCCATCCAAAACGACAGCCAAGGGCCGTTCGTTTATGTGGTTAAGGAAGATAAATCGGTGCAACTGCGCCGCGTAACACTCGGCCCCACCGAAGCTGACAAAGTCGTGGTGTTAAGTAATCTCACAGCAAATGAAATCGTTGTAAATGAGGGTACCGATAGACTTAAAGAAGGCAGTAAAGTTGATGTTGCCCAAAAAGACGGCCAAGCCGTGGCGGCCAGCCCAGCGTCACAACAGCCCAAACCCGAAGGCCAAGACGAAGGCAAGTTTCGTAAAAGAGATCGGCGCTCTTAAAAAAATATGACAACCTCAAATCACTCCTCAGCTAATTTTAATCCGTCCAAGCTCTTCATCCTGCGGCCGGTAGCAACATCGTTACTGATGGTCGCGATGTTGCTGGTCGGCATACTGGCTTACCGGCTGTTGCCGGTATCGGCATTGCCGCAGGTCGACTACCCCACCATACAGGTAGTAACTTTGTATCCTGGCGCCAGTCCGGAAGTAATGACCTCGGTAATCACCGCACCATTGGAACGCCAGTTCGGTCAAATGCCGGGGCTTACACAGATGTCCTCGACGAGTTCGGGCGGCGCGTCGGTCATCACTCTGCAATTTAATCTCAATCTTGACTTAGATATTGCCGAACAAACCGTGCAGGCAGCGATCAATGCCGCCAGCAATTTTTTGCCCAACGATTTACCGCAAGCGCCGATTTACAGCAAAGTAAACCCGGCCGATACGCCCATTATGACCTTGGCAATCACCTCGGATGGCTTGCCGTTATTTAAAGTTGAAGACTTGGTCGACACCCGGCTAGCGCAAAAAATTGCCCAATTGCCCGGTATCGGCATGGTCAGTATCAGCGGCGGTCAGCGTCCGGCAGTACGCATTCAGGCTAATCACAAAGCCTTGGCAGCATACGGCGTTAGTCTGGAAGATATTCGCATCGCGATTGCCGCAGCCAATGTTAATCAACCCAAAGGCATGTTCAATGGGCCAATGCGCTCGGCGATTATCGACAGTAATGATCAATTGCGCTCGGCAGACGAATATCGCGACCTGTTAGTTGCTTACCGCAATGGCGCACCGGTGCGTTTGTCTGAAGTCGCGCAAGTGATAGATGGCGCCGAAAACACCCGCTTAGCGGCATGGGCCAACGACAAAGCCGCTGTCATCCTTAATATTCAACGTCAGCCCGGTGCCAACGTTATCGAAGTGGTTGATAGCATCAAAGCCTTGCTGCCTCAGCTACAAGCGGCCTTGCCGGTCAGTGTGGAAGTTAAACCGTTAACAGATCGCACCGTCACCATTCGCGCTTCTGTTCATGACGTTCAGTTCGAGTTACTACTGGCGATTGCATTGGTAGTCATGGTGATTTTTCTATTCTTGCGCAATGTTCCCGCCACCATTATTCCTGGGGTTGCGGTGCCGCTGTCATTAGTCGGCACTTTTGCGGTGATGTATCTGGCCGATTTTAGTATCAACAACTTAACGCTGATGGCGCTGACCATTGCTACCGGTTTTGTGGTCGACGATGCGATTGTGGTGATTGAAAATATCTCCCGCTATATCGAGCGCGGCGAAACCCCATTAAAAGCGGCACTCAAAGGCTCCGAACAAATCGGCTTTACCATTATCTCACTGACTTTTTCCCTGGTTGCCGTGTTGATTCCGCTATTGTTTATGGGTGATGTGGTCGGTCGATTGTTCCGGGAATTTGCCATCACGCTGGCAGTAGCAATTTTAATTTCAGCCATCGTCTCACTGACCTTGACGCCGATGATGTGCGCCAAACTGCTCCGCCCGGAAACCGCGCATAGCGAAGCAAATGAACTTGGCGATGGTTGGTTTGATCGACTGATCAAAGCTTACGGTCGCACCCTGGAATGGGTGCTGCAACGACAAGTATTAACAATGACGGTATTTTTTATCACCGTCGCCTTAACCGTGGCCTTGTATGTGTTTATCCCCAAAGGCTTTTTCCCGATCCAAGATACCGGCATTATTCAGGGCATTTCCGAAGCACCGCAAAGCGCGTCATTTGCGGCAATGGGCGAGTATCAACAAGCCCTTGGCAAAGTCATTCTTGAAGATCCGGCGGTTGAAAGTCTGTCGTCATTTATTGGCGTCGACGGCATCAACACCACGCCCAACAGTGGCCGCTTTTTAATCAATCTAAAACCTAAGGAAGAACGCGGCGTTAGTGCCACCGAAGTCATTGCCCGGCTACGACCCAAGCTGTCGGGGATGAGCGGCGTGACCTTATATTTGCAACCGGTGCAAGATCTGACCATGGAAAACCGGGTCAGCCGCACGCAGTATCAATTTACCCTGGAAACCCCGGATATTGATGAACTTAACAGCTGGACCCATCGTCTGGTGGACAAGTTAGCCGGTCAGCCCGAATTTAGCGACGTTGCCAGCGACGTGCAGGATCAAGGCAAGCAAGTGTATGTCAACATCGACCGCAGCACTGCCAGCCGTCTAGGTATTACCACGGCGGCAGTTGATAACACGCTGTACAGCGCTTACGGACAGCGCTTGGTATCGACTATTTTTACTCAGGCCAATCAATACCGCGTGGTGCTTGAAGTTGATCCCAACGCGCAAAATTCGCCGGAAACGCTCAAAGAACTACGCATTCCCTCCAGCAACGGCACCCAAGTGCCGTTATCGGCGATTGCTGAAATCTCCGAGCGGCCCACAGCGCTATCGATTAATCATTTGGACCAGTTCCCGGTTGCGACACTGTCATTTAACTTAGCCGCAGGCAAGTCATTGGGCGATGCAGTTAAAGCCATCGACCGAGCCAAGCAAGACATCGGCTTACCCCTGAGTATCCGCACCAGCTATCAAGGCGCCGCGCTGGCTTTTAAAGCGTCACTGGACAACACCTTGTGGTTGATTCTGGCGGCAATTGTCACTGTTTATATCGTGCTGGGCGTGCTGTATGAGAGTTACATCCATCCGGTCACCATTCTGTCGACGCTGCCTTCCGCTGGCGTTGGCGCCTTGCTGGCGTTGATAATCTCGAGCGGCGATTTGGACATCATCGGCATTATCGGCATCATTTTGTTGATCGGTATTGTTAAAAAGAACGCCATTATGATGATCGACTTTGCGCTGGAAGCTGAGCGTAAGCAGGGTCTGCCGCCTGATGAGGCGATTTTTCAAGCATGTTTATTGCGGTTTAGGCCGATTCTGATGACCACAATGGCGGCATTATTGGGAGCGTTGCCCTTGATGCTGGGCAATGGTGTTGGCTCGGAATTGCGTCATCCACTAGGCATCACCATGGTCGGCGGTTTAATACTTAGCCAGCTTTTGACCCTTTACACCACGCCGGTGATTTACTTGTGGATGGACAGTTTGGCGCAACGCGTAAATAAATGGTTGAATTTGAACCCGCCCGAAGTTTCTGAAAACGACCAGGAGGCGTAATGAATTTGTCAGCGTTGTTTATTTACCGACCGGTTGCTACCACGCTGCTAACGATTGCTATCGCCTTGGTAGGGACGCTGGCGTTCTTGAATTTGCCGGTCGCGTCATTACCTGAAGTCGATTTTCCAACCATCAGCGTACAAGCCCAAGTGCCCGGCGCCAGTGCTGAAACCATGGCTGCCACAGTCGCTACCCCGTTGGAACGAACCTTGGGACGTATCGCTGGCGTCACAGAAATGACCTCGGACAGTTCGCTTGGTAATACTCGAATCACCCTGCAATTTGATCTAAATCGCGACTTTAATGGCGCCGGGCGAGACATTCAGGCGGCAATCAATGCCGCCAGCAGCCAGTTGCCCAGCAACATGCCCAATCGTCCGAGTTATCGCCGCTACAATCCGGCTGATACGCCGATCATGGCCTTGTCGCTAACCTCCGATACGCTTAGCAGTGGGCAACTGTTCGATGTCGCATCGACAGTATTGTCGCAGAAACTGGCACAAGTGCCCGGCATCGGCCAGGTAGAAATCAGTGGCGCGGCACTGCCCGCTGTGCGGGTGGAATTGAACCCCAACGCGTTGAATAAATATGGCGTCGGTCTTGAGGATGTCAGAAACACTATCACGCAAACCAATATCACACGCCCGAAAGGCGTGATGGAACATGGCGAGCAACGCTGGCAAATACAGGCGAACGATCAAGCACCCAAAGCAAAAGAATATGAGTCGCTGATTGTCAGTTATCGCAACGGCGCACCGGTCCGCATCGCCGATCTGGGTACAGTAATCGACTCGGTAGAAGATTTACGCAACATCGGCGTAAAAAACGGCAAACCCGCTGTACTGTTGATGCTGAAAAAACAACCTACCGCGAATGTGGTCGAAGCTGTCGACCAAGTCCAAGCAATGATTCCACAGTTGCGCGCCATCATCCCCAGCGCTGTCAATCTGGAAGTGGTTTCTGACCGGTCACTGACCATCAGAACGTCACTGAAAGAAGTTGAGCGCAGTTTATTTATCGCTATTGGCTTGGTGATTCTGGTGGTGCTGCTGTTCTTACGCAATGCACGTTCGACCTTGATCCCAGTTATTGTCGTGCCGGTTTCCCTGCTCGGGTCGTGCGCGGTAATGTATTTATGCGGTTATAGCTTGAACAACCTGTCCTTAATGGCCTTAACTATTGCCACCGGCTTTGTGGTTGATGATGCCATCGTGGTACTGGAAAACGCGCAACGGCATATCGAAAAAGGCGTCTCCCCTTTTCAAGCTGCCTTGTTGGCAGTTAAAGAAGTCGGTTTTACGGTGTTGGCGATGAGCCTGTCTTTAATCGCGGTGTTTTTACCGATTTTATTAATGGGCGGTATCGTCGGCCGCTTGTTCAGAGAATTTGCAGTCACGCTCTCGGCAGCGGTGCTGGTCTCTTTGCTGATCTCCTTAGTGGTTACGCCTATGTTATGTGCGCGACTGCTAACAAAAGAAACGCCCAAGCACGGCCGCTTGTATTTAGGCGTAGGTCGAGCCTTCGATAAAATTCAAGCGGGATACGAGCACGCATTGCATTGGGCATTACGCCACAGTCGCATCATGATCATGATATTGCTGGGCACGGTCATGCTGAATGTTTATCTGTACTCGATCATCAATAAAGGTTTTTTTCCAACTCAGGACGGCGGGCGTTTACTTGGCCGGGTTGAAGCCGACCAAGGCACGTCTTTTTATGCCATGCAGAAGAAGCTTTTTGAATTTGCCAATGTTGTTCAAAGCGACCCGGCGGTCACTAATGTAATGGGCTTTATCGGTAGCCAGCAGACCAATAGCGCAGAAATGTTTGTGGATCTTAAGCCGCATGAAGAGCGCGATTCCGTCGACACCATCATGGCCAGGTTTCGAAAAATAAATCGCATTCCCGGTGCCACTATGCGCATGTTCCCGGCTCAGGAGCTGCGTATCGGCGGACGACCCTCATCAAGCCTGTTCGACTACAGCCTGCAATCCGACGACCTTGATTTGCTGCGGGAATGGACTCCGAAAGTGCTTGCCGCAATGTCAAAATTGCCGGAATTAAAAGACGTCAACACGCGTCAGCAAGATAAGGGACAACAGATCGGCTTGGTAGTTAATCGGGATATGGCATCCCGTTACGGCGTCACTCAAGCGATGATCGATGCCAGCCTTTATGATGCCTTTGGCCAGCGTCAGGTATCGGTAATTTATAACCCGCTCAATCAGTACCGAGTGGTGATGGAACTAGCGCCTGAATATTGGCAAAGCCCGGAAGCTTTAAAGCAAGTCTATATCAGCGTACCTGCGCAACGCTTACCTAGTGGTGAAGCCGCCGGTGCCCGCCAGATACCGCTATCGACGTTAGCCAGTTTTGCACCCACCTCGACGCCGCTTAGAGTTGATCACCAAGGGCAATTTGCCGCCACGACAATTTCTTTTAATCTTAAACCTGGTATTTCGCTGTCCACTGCCACAGAAGTTATTAAAGACACTATGCGTGAGATTGGTGTACCGAATGCAATCCAGGGCAGTTTTCAAGGGTCGGCCAAAGCCTTTGAAGACTCGCTCCGCACCCAGCCTTTACTGATACTTGCTGCCTTGCTAAGTATTTATATTGTCTTGGGCGTTTTATACGAGAGCTTAATTCATCCGCTGACAATTTTATCTACCCTGCCCTCGGCTGGCGTTGGTGCGCTGTTGGCATTAATGGCGTGCGGCACCGAATTCAGCTTGATTGCGTTAATTGGCGTGATTTTATTGATCGGGGTCGTTAAAAAGAACGCCATTATGATGGTCGACTTTGCGTTATGGGCTGAACGCGAGCAAGGTCTGGATTCCCGCGAGGCGATATTCCAGGCCTGTGTATTGCGTTTTAGGCCCATCATGATGACCACATTCGCGGCGCTGTTTGGCGCTCTGCCACTGGCAATCGGTACCGGTTACGGCGCGGAATTACGCCAACCACTGGGGATTTCCATCGTCGGCGGGTTGATTTTTAGTCTGGCCTTGACGTTATTTACCACCCCGGTTGTTTATCTGTATCTGGATCGTTTCCGGCTATGGCTTAATGCGCGCTGGTTAAATCGCCGCGCTTCCCGATTAACCAACTCGGCTGAGTCATTGAGACTGTAAGATGAATTTGTCGGCATTATTCATTAATCGACCAGTCGCCACCACACTGTTGACGATTGCAGTTGCCTTAATCGGCATATCGGCATTTTTAAATTTGCCGGTGGGTTCATTGCCGCAAGTGGATTATCCGACCATTGCAGTGCAAGCCCAAATGCCGGGCGCCAGCGCTGAAACTATGGCGGCCACAGTTGCAACGCCGTTGGAGCGGGCGTTGGGACGGATCGCCGGATTAACGGAAATGACTTCAAATAGTTTGCTGGGGTCGACGCGCATCACCCTGCAATTTGACCTTGATCGCGACATTAACGGCGCGGCTCGTGACGTGCAGGCGGCTATCAATGCAGCTTCCAGCATGTTGCCAACCGGCATGCCTAACCGTCCAAGTTACCGGCGGGATAATCCGGCGGACTCGCCGATTCTAATCCTGGCGCTGACCTCTGACACGCTCAGCCGTGGGCAAATGTACGATGTCGCGTCAACCATTTTGGCGCAGAAAATCTCCCAAATCCCCGGCATAGGCCAAGTGCAGATTGGCGGTGCGGCCTTACCGGCAGTACGTGTTGAACTGAATCCCAATGCTTTAAGTAAATATGGCATTGGTTTGGAAGATGTGCGCAATACCATTACCCAAACCAACACCTATCGTCCTAAAGGCATCATAGAAAACGGCAATCAACGCTGGCAAATTCAGGCCAATGATCAAGCCCGTAAAGCCGAAGATTACTTACCGTTAATAGTTAATTACCGCAACGGCGCGCCGGTGCGAATCGCTGATTTAGGCCAGGTGACAGATTCCGTCGAAGATCTGTTCAACACCGGGCTTAAAAACGGTAAACCCTCAGTGTTGCTGATACTCAGAAAGCAACCGATTGCCAATGTCATGGAAACTGTGGATCAAGTCAAAGCCATGTTGCCGCAATTGCGTGCCACGATACCCAATACCATCGACTTATCGGTAGCGGTTGATCGATCATTAAGCATCAGGGCTTCAATCAACGAAGTCGAACTCAGTTTATTTATTGCCATCGGTTTGGTCATGCTGGTGGTGTTGCTATTTTTGCGCAATGTTCGTTCGACACTGGTACCGATTATTGTCGTGCCGGTATCTTTGCTTGGCGCCTGTGCGGTTATTTATTTGTGCGGTTACAGTCTGAACAATCTGTCGTTAATGGCATTAACTATCTCGACCGGCTTTGTGGTTGACGATGCCATTGTGGTGCTGGAAAACACCAGCCGCCATATCGAAAAAGGCGTACCGCCGTTTAAAGCCGCATTATTGGGAGCCAAGGAAGTCGGCTTTACGGTATTGGCGATGAGCGTGTCGCTGGTTGCCGTGTTTCTACCGATTTTACTGATGGGCGGGGTTGTCGGCCGCTTGTTTAGAGAGTTTGCGGTAACGCTGTCAGCGGCAGTGATAGTGTCGCTATTAGTTTCGCTCACCGTTACCCCGATGCTGTGCGCACGCTGGCTGGGTAAGGAAACGCCTAAGCACGGCAAGTTATATTTGGGCATTGGCCGGGCATTCAATCGCATACAAGGGTATTACGAACGCTCGCTAGATTGGGCATTGCGTCATAGCCGCATCATGCTGCTGATATTGCTGAGCACCATCGGTCTTAACATTTATTTGTATACGATCATTGATAAAGGCTTCTTCCCTAGCCAGGACGGCGGACGTTTATTGGGCGGAATTCAAACCGATCAAAACACTTCGTTTGGATCACTGCAGAAAAAACTATTTGAGTTTACCGATATTGTGCAAAACGCCCCAGCGGTCAGTACCGTCGTGGCTTTTGCCAGCAGCACCAACTCCAATTTATTTGTCACACTCAAGCCGCATAATGAGCGAGGCCCTATCGATGAGGTAATGGATAACTTACGCAACAAGCTGAATCGAGTTCCCGGTGCCAACCTGTTCATGTTCCCGGCGCAAGAGCTGCGTATTGGTGGCCGCCCGTCGAACGGCTCATTCGACTATGCGCTGCAATCTGATGATCTTGATTTGCTCCGGGAATGGACACCCAAGGTCGTAGCGGCTTTATCGAAACTGCCTGAACTCGCTGACGTCAACAGTAATCAGCAAGATAAAGGCGAGCAAATTGGTCTGATCGTCAACCGGGAGTTGGCCTCGCGCTATGGCATCACCCAAGCGATGATTGATACCACGCTCAATAATGCTTTCACTCAGCGGCAAGTGTCGGTCATCTATAACCCGCTCAATCAGTATCGCGTCGTGATGGGGCTGGCCCCTGAATATTGGCAAAGTCCGGAAGCCTTAAAGCAGATTTATATCAATGTACCGGCCAAACGTCTACCAACCGGTGAACAGGCCGAAGCGCGGCAGGTGCCGTTATCGGCGCTGGCCAGCTTTGGCCCGACTAACGCACCGCTAAGCGTTAATCACCAAGGTCAATTTGCCGCAACCACTATATCGTTTAACCTCAAACCCGGTATTTCCTTATCCGAGGCAACCCGTTTAATCGAAAATGCCATGCGCGATAACGGCGTGCCGATTTCGATTCATGGCACTTTTGAAGGTTCCGCAAAAGCTTTTCAAGAATCGCTGCGCAACCAGCCTTTGTTGATATTGGCCGCCTTGCTGAGCATCTATGTTGTGCTGGGCGTGCTTTATGAGAGCTATATTCACCCGCTGACCATTTTATCTACCCTGCCCTCGGCTGGGGTCGGCGCGTTGTTGGCATTGATGCTGTGCCGTACTGAATTCACCATCATCGCGATGATTGGCGTCATCCTGCTGATCGGCATTGTTAAAAAAAATGCCATCATGATGATCGATTTTGCCCTGCAAGCCGAACGCGAGCGGGGACTGGATTCCCGTGAGGCGATTTATCAAGCCTGTGTGCAGCGTTTCCGGCCCATTATGATGACCTCGCTGGCAGCGTTATTCGGTGCATTGCCGTTAGCGTTGGGCACCGGCTACGGTGCAGAGTTACGCCATCCGCTGGGCATTGCCATTGTCGGCGGCCTTATTTTCAGTCAACTGCTGACGTTGTACACCACGCCAGTTGTTTATCTTTACCTGGATCGTTTCCGGCTATGGTTTCATGGCCGTTTCTTTAACCGTACTGCTTCCAAAGCAGAAAAACCCGCTTAGAACTGCCGAGATTTTATGAGTTTTCGCATTGCCAAACCCTTGATTTATTCACTACTTACTACTCAACTAGCCGGTTGCATGGTGGGTCCAGATTATGTTCGCCCAGAAGCCACGGTTCCTACTGAATTCAAGGAAGTCAAAGGCTGGAAACAAGCCCAACCCCGCGACAATGTCTTGTCGGGTAAATGGTGGGAAATTTTTGACGATGCCAAGCTTAATGAACTTGAAGAACAAGTTGCATCCGCCAACCAGTCGATAATCCAGGCTGAAGCCCAGTTCAGGCAGGCGGAGCATTTGGTGCTGACGGCAGAGGCGGCATTATTGCCTTCTGCCACGCTTAACGGCTCAGCGCAACGGTTTGTCGCACCCAGTGGCGGTAACTTCTCCCCGGTTGGCGGAGTCAGGAATACTTTTACTAACTCGGCGTCCGCAAACTGGCAGCTGGATTTGTGGGGGGGCGTTCGTCGGCAAATAGAAGCCAACGTCGATAACGCGCAAGCCAGTGCCGCCACTATGCAGGCGTTAATCCTGTCCAGTCAGTCGACACTGGCATTAAATTATTTCCAGCTGAAAATATTGGACGAGCAAAAGAAGCTTCTGGATGAAACCGTTGCCGCTTTCAGTAGAACCTTGGAAATAACCCAAAACCGCTACGCTGCAGGCATTGTCGCTAAAAGTGATGTGGTACAGGCCGAAACCCAACTTGAATCAACCCGTGCCCTGTCCATTAATCTTGGTGTACAGCGAGCTAATTTTGAGCATGCGATTGCCGTGTTGATTGGTAAAGCGCCTGGGCAATTAACCTTGCCCTCTTCCGAACTAACCACGAAATTGCCGTCTATTCCGCTCACTATGCCTTCTGAATTGTTGGAAAGACGCCCGGACATTGCCGTAGCCGAACGACAAGCCGCCGCCGCCAATGCCTCTATCGGCGTAGCCAAAGCCGCTTACTTTCCAACCGTAAACCTAAATGCCAGTGAGGGTTTCCAAAGTGGTTTGCTGGAAACACTCTATACCTCGGCGCGTAATTATTGGACCTTGGGCCCGGCCTCTGCCGCACTGGTCATCTTTGATGGCGGCGCGAAAAACGCTCAGTACAAACAGAGAATAGATGCGTTCGATGCCAGTGTCGCCAATTACCGGCAAACAGTGTTAACAGCCTTCCAGCAAGTAGAAGACAACCTGTCAGCATTACGAATTTTGGAAGAAGAAGCAGAGGTTCGCAATAAAGCCGTGGCATCTGCCAATCAGGCGTTGGCACTGACCATTAATCAGTATAAGGCCGGCACTGTCAGCTTTATAAATGTGATGACAGCGCAGACCGTTGCGCTAACGAACAGGGTAAGTTCAGTGCAACTGCAAGGTTCGCGTCTAGCCGCCTCAGTTCAGCTGATAACAGCCCTGGGCGGAGGCTGGGATCTTAATCAGGTACCGAACTCCGAGCAGATAGGCGGGGAAATCAAGTGGACGGATTATGTAAATATTCCGGGTGTAGACCAGGGTAAAAGCGAAAATAGCGCGAGTACATCGCTAAATGATCTTCTCCAATTCCACATTGTGCCGTAGCCTGTAGAGCTTATAGTTTAGGCATCTACAACGCAGAATAAGCCAAGCCGCTTTTGCCTACAGATGTGAGTAGTGGATTAAATTTATAACTTGGTATGAACATCGATGCCAAATTTCACCTTGTGAATCAGCAATCCGATGATGGTACGTGCATCAAAGAAGATTGTTCTTCTGTCCAAATGTTTAATCCAGGCGCGTAGATTCAAGCTTTCACGATCTATTTTCTGGGTATTACGCTTGTCAATTTCATGTTTTTCAGGGGCTAAGTGACATTCGCAGGCACTCTAATCATCGGTGCATAAATAATTGCGGCTAAATTGGTAAGCGATACGTCTACTTCGCGCCCTCAACAACTCGATCGATGCTGACGCTCTCGATGTTGAACTTCAGCATTTGGCCTTCAAACTCCATTCCGAATTGGCCGTCTTCTAATATCACCGAGGTATTGCACGAGGCAGGAGCTGTGCAGGCTCCGGTAGTTTTAACGGTAATTTTGCCGCTAAGGAGTTTCCAGACAGCTTTTGGTGGTTGCTGTGGCGTTTGCCCATGGCAAAAATAATCGGGACTTGCTTTGGCAAATACCAGCATTTCGCCAACAACCTTATCTTCGGGAACATTAAGTTCCAGACTGGTTTGGTTAGCTTGTAGTGCCCGATCTCCCAAGTTCAACTTAATCAGCGTGAGATGCGCTGTGTCGTAGCGATAATACAAGCTACCACAACCACCTGATTCGCCTTCCAGCGCTTTATATTCGGGGGTGCGTGAGCAAGCGCCCAGCACAAGAATCATGAAAATAAAAATTAAATGCTGCAATTGGAAATCCTAAAGTAATGCCGGTAACACTGATAAATACGAGATAGAAACAATCGGCTAAAACAAATGCCTAACCGCATCCCGCTCGTCTTTGAGTTCAGCCTCGGTAATGTGCAGTCTTTGTTGGCTAAATTCGTTGATAGGCAAATCTTGAACGATGCTGACCCGACCATCAACGACAGTCACTGGAAAAGAAAATATCAATCCCGGCTCAATGCCGTAACTGCCCTCAGATAAAATGGCCATGCTGACCCAGTCATCGGGCTCGGTGCCTAGTACCCAATTTCTCATTTGCCCAATAGCGGCATTGGCTGCAGAAGCGGCGCTGGACTGCCCACGGACATTGATTATTGCCGTGCCGCGTTGCTGGACAGTAGGGATAAATTCGTTGACATACCATTGATAATCAACCAACGACAGCGCGGCTTGACCATTTACAGTGGCATGATGAATGTCAGGATATTCAGTCGGGGAGTGATTGCCCCAGATGGTTACTTTTTTAACTGCCGCCGGCAATACGCCGCATTTTTCGGCTAATTGGCTCAACGCCCGGTTATGGTCAAGACGTGTCATTGCCGAAAAATTTTCCGGCTTGAGATCCGGAGCGTTTTTTAACGCTATCAAGGCGTTGGTATTGGCGGGGTTGCCGGTCACTAACACCTTAACCGTGCGCTTAGCGACAGCATTGATGGCTTTGCCTTGTACAGCAAAAATGGCTGCGTTAACTTCCAGTAAATCCCGGCGTTCCATGCCCGCGCTTCTCGGTCGCGCGCCAAGTAAGAAAGCATAATCGGCATCTTTGAAAGCAACATTAGGATTGTCGGTCACTTCAACATCATATAAAAGTGGATAGGCGCAATCTTTAAGCTCCATGACCACACTCTGAAGGGCGGGTAATGCCGGTGTAATTTCCAGCAAATGCAATATGATGGGTTGTTCTGGTCCGAGTAATGATCCGGCCGCCAGACGGAATAACAGCGAATAGCTTATTTGCCCAGCGGCACCTGTCACAGCAATATGAACGGGGTTTTTCATCTGTATTCCTTCAATTGAATTTTTTACTGAGCTTGGTCGAGCACTTGCAAGTAATTCAATACTCATTGCCCAAGTAATTACCAATACCCCAAATAGACCTTAGCACATATTCATGCGCTCTAAACTGCGTGAATGGTAACGAAAACAGCGCTTGACATGCAAGCTCGCATACCACTGATTGAATGGCTTGGTTTAAACCGTTGCTAAAGAGGGGCAGTCTTGAGTTTATCGCGTATAATCGTACGGCTTAATTGACCTGTAACAACCACACTTAGATAGGTTACCGAGTACGCTAATGAAAAAATTGCTGTTCCAATTTGATACCGACAGTCACCCTTCCGTTTTCGATACCGTTGTCGCATACGATGGTGGTGCCGACCATGTCATTGGCCATGGAGGATTAACGCCAGAAAACGTCACTGCACTGGTTGAAGGTGCCATTTTCACTCGCGCGCCCAAAGATAAAAAAAATACCGCCATTTTTGTTGGCGGTAGCAATATGGCAGCCGGACAACAATTATTTATTGCTGTACAACGACATTTTTTCCCCGGTTTTCAAGTATCCGTAATGCTTGACAGCAATGGCAGCAACACCACCGCAGCAGCGGCAGTTGCCAAATTGGCTAGCAACGGCTCCTTGGCAGGTAAAAAAGCAGTGGTCTTGGCCGGGACCGGTCCTGTAGGTCAACGTGCAGCTGTCATGCTGGCTCAAGAAGGCGCAGAGGTTACACTAACTTCACGCACCTTGGCACGAGCTACTCAAGCTTGCCAAGACATGAAAGCACGTTTTAATGTTGACTTAACACCGATAGAAGCCGCGGACAGCAAGAGCAGAGAAGTCGCTATTAAAAACGCCAATATCGTACTCGCTACCGGTGCAGCCGGTATTGAATTGCTCACTCCCGAGCAATGGCAAAACAATCCAAACATAGAAATGATGGCCGACGCTAATGCGACGCCGCCTTTAGGCATTGGCGGTATTGATATGATGGATAAAGGCATCGATCGCCATGGCAAGATCATCTGGGGTGCCATTGGTTTTGGTACTTTAAAACTGGCCTTACACCGCGCCTGTATCGCCAAATTGTTTGAAGATAATAAACAAGTACTTGATGCCGAAAACATTTTTGCCTTAGCAAAAGAAATGGCATAACCAAATTCACAATGAATCACGACCTGCAAATTTTAAGAGCTCATGCCACCGATATTTTTCGGTCTGGTGTAGCGGCTGCCGATCCTTATTTAGCGGTTAAAAAATGCTTATTTTCTGTGAGTGATCAGCTGAAAATTAACACTAACTTCTCGGCTAGTGAGTCAAGCAAACGCAGCAGCTCGTGGTCAAAAGTCCACGTAATCGCTTTTGGTAAAGCAGCCTGCTCAATGACTAAGGCAGCTTTAGACAGCATCCCTGCGCATCTATTGGCCGATAAAGCGCTTGTTGTTACCAACTACGAAAACGTTACTTTGATCAACCATACCGAAGTTATCGGTGCCGGTCACCCGTTGCCCGATCAATCGGGTTTCCAGGCCGCGCAACAATGCGCTTCCATATTAAGTAACGCGAAACATGGTGAATTAATACTGGTATTGATTAGCGGCGGTGGCTCTGCGCTCATTCCCTACCCTGTCGACGGCATTACGCTAAAAGAGAAAATTGCGACTACCAACCTACTGTTAGCATGCGGTGCGACCATTAATCAGATCAACTGTGTACGGAAACATTTATCGCAACTTAAAGGCGGCGGCATGACAAAATTGGCGGTGCCCGCCGATTTGCATGCGCTGATTTTATCTGACGTTTTGGGAGACGATTTAAGTGCTATTGCCAGCGGCCCCACTGTGCCCGACCCCACCACTTTTAGCGATGCGATAGAAATACTGAGTTCACGCGGCGTATGGGAGCAAGCCCCGGCCAATGTTCGCACTTATCTGCAACAAGGCCGACTGGGTTTGGTTGCAGAAACACCCAAGCAAGCTGATGATGTTTTCAAACAGTCCGGTTACACGTTGATTGGCAGCAATACCATCAGTGTCGATGCCACCCTCCAGGCCGCCCAAGACTTAGGCTATCAAGCCAAACTTTATAGTGACCATCTCTGCGGCGAAGCCAGAGACGAAGCAGAAAAATGGGTAAGTCACGCCAAAGAGTTAATCTTACTGGGCATCACACAACCAATTGCATTGGTAGCGGGCGGCGAAACTACGGTCACTATTAAAGGCGACGGCAAAGGCGGCCGTAACCAAGAAATGGCCTTGGCATTTGCGATTGCCGCCAATAAACAAGGTCTGACCGGCAATTGGACATTTTTAAGTGCTGGGACCGATGGCCGCGACGGCCCCACCGATGCCGCGGGTGCAATCGTTGATCCCAAAACCTTAACACGCATTATTAACGCTGGGGTTGATCCTGTCGCAATGCTGGAAAATAACGATTCATATACCGCATTGCAAAGCTCCGGAGATTTACTGATTACTGGCGCGACCGGCACCAACGTCGCCGATCTGCAAGTGCTGCTAATTCATCCAACCAATTAACAATAAAAATTAGTCCCTAAGGAGAGTTAACATGTTCAAAAAATCTATGACCATCAAAGGCTTTGACGATGAACTGAGTGCCGCCATTGAAGCCGAGCACCAACGTCAGGAAGACCATATCGAATTAATCGCCTCTGAAAACTATGCCAGCCCGCGCGTAATGGAAGCGCAAGGCACGCAATTAACCAACAAATACGCAGAAGGTTACCCTGGAAAGCGTTACTACGGCGGCTGCGAACACGTCGATGTCGTTGAACAACTCGCTATCGACCGCGCTAAAGCCTTGTTCGGTGCTGATTACGCCAACGTGCAACCGCATTCCGGCTCGCAAGCCAACATGGCGGTATTCATGGCCATGATGCAACCTGGCGACATCATTTTAGGTTTAAGCCTAGCTGATGGTGGTCACTTGACCCACGGCGCCAAACCTAACTTTTCCGGCAAAATCTATAAAGCCGTGCAATACGGTCTCAATCTTGAAACCGGCGAAATCGATTATGACCAAGTTGAAGCCTTGGCGCTGGAACACAAGCCTAAAGTCATCGTCGCAGGATTTTCCGCGTATTCGCGCATCTGGGACTGGAAACGCTTTAGAGACATAGCCGATAAAGTCGGTGCTTACTTTGTCGTCGACATGGCTCACGTTGCTGGTTTGGTCGCGGCAGGTCTGTACCCTAACCCAGTTCCATTTGCTGACGTCGTCACCAGTACCACGCACAAATCCTTACGCGGCCCTCGCGGCGGTCTGATTTTGTGCAAAAGCAACCCGGACCTGGAGAAAAAAATCGACTCCAACATTTTCCCCGGCATTCAAGGCGGCCCATTGATGCATGTAATCGCGGCTAAAGCCGTGGCCTTCAAAGAAGCCATGCAACCTGAGTTTCGCGTATATCAACAACAAGTGATCGACAACGCCAGAGCCATGGCCAAGGTATTCATTGCCCGCGGCTTTGACGTGGTTTCCGGCGGCACCGACGATCATTTGATGCTGGTATCCTTAATCGCCAAAGGCATTACCGGCAAAGCTGCCGATGCTGCTTTAAGCAAAGCCCACATCACCGTCAACAAAAACGCCGTCCCCAACGACCCGCAATCGCCTTTCGTTACCAGCGGCATTCGCGTCGGCACGCCAGCGCCCACTACCCGCGGTTTCAAAGAAGCCGAAGTGACTGATGTGGCCAATTGGATGTGTGATGTGATGGAAAATCTGGAAAATGAAAATGTAATTGCTGAAGTGCGTGAGAAGGTAAGTGAGCTTTGTAAGCGGTTTCCGGTTTATAGTTGATAGGAAGTACACCGTTACTTTTGAGCATTAACATATAGTTAGCATTTAAATCATATGTACATACCGGCACATTTTGAACAACCTAGTATTGAGGCAATGGACGAACTTATTCGTACCCGGCCTTTAGCTACGTTGGTGACGCTCTCATCAAATGGAATCAACGCAAATCATATCCCGTTGCATTTTTTAGAAGCACCTTTACCGTTCGGGACATTGAGAGGCCATGTAGCCCGTTCAAATCCGATGTGGCGTGATCTTGAACCTGATGTTGAAGCGCTGGCTATATTCCACGGCCCGGATGCTTACATTAGCCCATCTTGGTATGCTACCAAACAGGAGACGGGCAAGGTTGTGCCGACATGGAATTACACGGTCGTTCATGCTTACGGCTTCCTTCGTATCATCGATGATGCTGCTTGGATTCGTTCCCAACTTGAAGCACTCACCGATCATAACGAGGCAATATTGCCTGAGCCGTGGGCAGTATCGGATGCACCGGAAGATTTTACCGATAAGCTAATTGAAGCCATTGTTGGCATTGAAATGGTTATTACTCGATTATCCGGCAAATGGAAAGTGAGTCAAAATCAACCGTCGCAAAATCAAGCCAGTGTCATACACGGATTGAACAATAGCGAACAAAAGGATGCACTAGCTATGGCGGCATTAGTAACTGCTGGCGGAAAAAACTGATTTAGATTGCCCCCAGCCTTCGAGCCAAAAACTCAATCAAACACATTAAACGATTTGAACAGGAGCATTTGATGACACACTCAATTCAAGAAATATCTGCAAAAATTAGCGTGCTTCCTGATTCTATTCAACAGGAGGTAATTGATTTCATTGAGTTCATGCAAATCAAAGTTGATCGACAATCAGCAGCCGACAAAAATCTGTCTACAGAAGATGAATTTTCAACCGTATCCAGAAAAGCAGGCGCTCTAGCTGGACGAATTAAGATAAGCGACGACTTTAACGCACCATTAGCTGATTTTTCTGATTTCGAACAATGAAGTTGTTACTGGATACTCATGTTTTACTTTGGTATCTGGACAACAATCCAAGGTTACCGGAAATCTGGAAACGCAGCATTGAAGATCGCCATAATTCAGTTGCTGTGAGCATTGCTAGCTTATGGGAAATAGCCATCAAAGTTTCATTGGGCAAATTGGAGTTGCTAGACAGTCTTACTACCATTGAAAATATACTTAATCAGCAAGGAATCGCCATCCTGCCTGTTCGTGTATCGCATTTATCGAACCTGTTGAATTTACCTTTTTATCATCGCGACCCGTTTGATCGATTGATTATCGCTCAAGCTCAATTAGAACAATTAACGTTGGTAAGTGATGACGGCATGTTTACCGGTTATTCTGTTTCACTATTAAGAAAATAAGTACTGCAGCTTGGGCGATGCAACAACGCCCAACAAAAATATATATTAAAAGCGTTGGGCTTCGTGCCTCAGCCCAACCTACGACAATTAACATCAACTTCTTTAAAGATAAACCATGTCAGACATAGAAATTGCCCAACAAGCCCACATGAAGCCCATTATCGGGCTGGTTAAGGAACAATTCGGTATCGATGCCGAGCATATGGACCCTTACGGTCATTACAAAGCCAAATTGTCTCTGGAATACGTCAACAGTCTGACCGGAAAACAAGACGGCAAGCTGATTCTGGTGACGGCGATCAGCCCAACGCCTGCGGGTGAAGGCAAGACCACTACGACAGTCGGTCTTGGCGATGCCTTAAACCGTATCGGTAAAAAAACCATCATGTGTTTGCGTGAGCCTTCGTTAGGCCCCTGCTTTGGTGTTAAAGGCGGCGCGGCAGGCGGCGGTTATTCACAAGTGGTGCCGATGGAAGATATTAACCTGCATTTTACCGGCGACTTTCACGCGATCGGTGTGGCGCATAATCTGTTATCGGCGTTAATCGACAATCACATAAATCACGGCAATGCTATGGACATCGACCCGCGTCGCATCCAATGGAAGCGCGTCGTGGATATGAACGACCGCGCACTGCGCAACATCGTGGTCGGCATGGGCGGACCGGCAAACGGCTATCTGCGTGAAGATGGCTATGACATCGTCGTGGCATCGGAAGTGATGGCGATTTTGTGTCTGGCGACCAGTCGTGCTGACCTTAAAGAACGCCTGGGCCGCATTGTTATTGGTTATAAATCCGATAAAGTCACGCCGGTGTATGCCCGCGACCTGAATGCCCAGGGCGCGATGGCGGCATTATTAAAAGATGCGATTAAACCCAATCTGGTACAAACGCTGGAAAACAACATCGCCATCATTCATGGCGGCCCATTTGCCAATATTGCCCACGGCTGTAACACTGTAACCGCCACCCAAACCGCCTTAAAACTGGCCGATTATGTGGTGACCGAAGCTGGTTTTGGGGCTGATTTGGGCGCTGAAAAATTCATCGACATTAAATGCCGCATGTCCGGCCTGAAGCCTTCAGCCGTAGTATTGGTGGCAACGGTCCGCGCACTGAAATTCCACGGCGGCGTTGCTAAAGAAGAGCTCAATCAAGAAAATCTTGTCGCGCTGGAAAAAGGTTTTGAAAACTTGGAACGCCACCTGAGTAATATCAACAACCAATACGGCCTGCCCTGCGTAGTGTGTATCAATCACTTTACCTTTGACACCGACGCCGAAATTGCTTTACTGCAGGCAAAATGCGATGCCTTGGGTGCCAAATGCGTGGTATCCAAACACTGGGCAGAAGGCGGTAAAGGCGCAGAAACACTGGCACAAGCCATTACCGACATCGTCGATAATCGCGAGCCTGGCTTTAGTTATGTCTACGATGAAAACCTGCCGCTGTGGGACAAAATCGAAGCCATCGCCACCAAACTTTACGGTGCGGGTGCTATTACCGCCAGCCCAAAAATCAAAGCGCAATTGAAAACCTGGGATGCCGATTACGGCAAGTTCCCTATTTGCATGGCAAAAACGCAAATGTCATTCTCAACCAACCCGGCGACTAAAGGGGCGCCTTCCGGACACACCATTGAGATTAGTGATGTACGCTTGGCCAATGGCGCGGGCTTTATCGTTGCCATCGCAGGCGATATGATGACTATGCCCGGCTTACCCAAAGTACCGGCTGCCGAACGCATCGATATTGATGACGACGGCAAAATTAGCGGATTATTTTAATTGTATATAACAATTCCTCTGCCCACAAAGCAGGGGAATAATTAACTTTTTACAAAACCAAGTCCAATTCCCCCAACCTTTATAAGAGACCATCATGAGCGAAAAACTAACTAATAATGCCCTTATTTACGCCACACTTGCCCTAAACAGTGAAGTAGAGTTGCAACGTGAGTATTTAGACTCTGACGATGTGCCTGCCGATGAACGTGAAAACGAAGAAGAAATGCTCGACGATCTTGAACAAGCGTTTATGGAATTTGTTGATCTTTACAAAGGTCGCTGCAAAGCAGACAAACAACTTCCGCCTATTGAAGAACTACTCGATAGCCAACTATAAAATCCATGATCACGCTTTACGGCATTAAAAACTGCGACACCGTCAAGAAAGCGCGTCTTTGGCTGGATAACAACGGCATAGCTTATCGCTTTCATGATTATCGTAGCGATGGGCTAAGTCCCGAACTGGTTAAGACGTTGCCGATCAACTCGGCTGGAACACGCTGCTTAACCGCAGCAGCACCAGTTGGCGGCAACTTAGTACCGAGCAACAAGCCGATCTTAATGCCGATAAAGCCATCGCACTGATGTTGGCAACCCCTACCCTAATCAAACGTCCTATATTGGACACTAGCGGCAAGATGCTGATCGGCTTTAAGGCGGATGAGTATGCCGCCAACCTGACGGATGCACGTGCCGCAAAAGTCGAGAGCTAACACAACATAACTATGAGTGAAACACTAAAACTTGCTGAAGCGCTTATTCGCCGCGCCTCAGTCACACCTGAGGATGCGGGCTGCCAAGACTTGCTCGCAGAACGGTTAAGTACACTGGACTTCAAAGCAGAACGTCTGGATTTCAACGACACGCAAAATATCTGGCTAAAACGCGGCACCGCGAAACCCTTATTCGTCTTTCTTGGTCATACCGACGTGGTGCCCACCGGTCCGCTGGATAAATGGCTGTCACCGCCGTTTGAACCCACCCTCCGCGACGGCAAACTCTTTGGCCGCGGGGCTGCCGATATGAAAGGCGGCATTGCGGCATTTATTACTGCCGTCGAGCGATTTATTGCTAAACATCCTGATCATCAAGGCGCAATTGCCCTGATGCTGACCAGCGATGAAGAAGGCATTGCGACCAATGGCGTGGTGAAAGTGGTGGAAGTGCTGGAACAACGTAATGAAAAAATCGACTGGTGCCTAGTGGGCGAGCCTTCCAGCGATAAAAAAATCGGTGACGTAATACGGGTTGGTCGCCGCGGCTCGTTGTGCGCAAAGCTAGCCATTAACGGCATCCAAGGTCACGTCGCTTACCCCGAACTGGCAAGCAACCCAATTCACAGTTTCGCTCCGGCTTTAAAAGAACTCACAGATGAAGTTTGGGATAACGGCAACCAATTTTTTCCACCCACCAGCCTGCAAGTCTCGAACATCCACTCCGGCACCGGTGCAGAGAACATCATCCCCGGCACTGTCGAAGTGCAATTTAACCTGCGTTTTTGCACGGAGTTGAATCAAGAAATTATCCAGCAGCGTACTCACGCCATTCTCGATAAACACGGCTTTAATTACGATATTGTCTGGCGTTTATCCGGTAATCCGTTCTTGACCGACAAAGGCGCGTTAATTGATGCTGCTCACACTGCCATCAAAACTGTGACAGGCTTTGAAACCATCGACGACACCGGCGGCGGCACCTCGGACGGACGTTTTATCGCGCCAACCGGCGCGCAGGTAATCGAACTCGGACCATTGAACGAAAGCATTCACAAAGTGAATGAAAATGTCGGCGTGGAAGATTTGGAAATCTTATCAGCTATTTACGAACAAATATTGATCGAACTGCTGGCAATAAAATAGCTCTGCCTGTTCTATTGCCTTGACATAAATCAATACCGATAAAAGTACCTCAAAAAATCTACTGTATTTTCGAGGTACTCACTTCCAGCAAATTGCCCATCGATTTTATTAAAGCAACGTAGGCTAATAAACTCACCGGCTGCGTCTTTTGAATTTGTTGATACATACGTCTATATTGCTCAATCGGCTTTTTTTCCATCTTTAACTGAACATACTCGGCACAGCTTGCAACCTGACTAAGCAGAATTCTGTTAACTAATTGGCCGCTAATGCGTTGTATCTCAGCTTGCAAATCACCTGATACAGTTCGCTCCCAATTATCACGCAGAGTCAGTTTGATTAACTGTTGTTGGATTTCATTTACCCCTAACGTTTGATTAACGTCATTTAATAATGAAACGATTGTTGCGAATTTTTGCTGCGTTTCCGTCACCAATAACACCATAAATGGAAAACTCTGTAGGTTGGCAATAAAGACCATTTTTTGCGCTAAGGCCAGTGGAATCTGCAGCTGTTGATAATCATTAAGTTGTTCTTTCGCAGCATCAGACAACAGGCTGTTTATATAAACTTCATACTCTTTTAAATAACCGCGATAACTATTGATGGTTTTTACTTCAGGGCGAATAGCTCTATCTTGCGATACCGCCCAGCGACACAAATCAATCAGGGTTTGTTCAAGTTGCAGAAGTAACCGGTATTGCAGATCTGCCGCGACAATATTATTCAAATCAGCAATCGCCTGCCGTAACTGATCAGCTTCGATAATCTGATCAAATGCCAAATAACAATCGACATAAGCCAACACGCTGCCATTTTCGCTGAGTTGGCTTAAAAAACCACATCCCGCCTGATTAATGATTTTATTACTAATGCCTGTAGCTTTAATTTCATTGGCTAGCGGATGGCTACCCAGATGTTGCTTAAAGGCCTTAGCAAACGCGGCAGGAAAATAAGCCTGCAAATAATGCTCATAACATTCATCCTGCAACAAAGTGACGCGACTTTGTATTTGCTGGGTCAGGTACATTTTACTGGCAGCCATTAATACCGCCAGCTCAGGGCGAGAGATAACTTGTTCTGAGCGGGATAAAATCTCTTTGGTTTGGGCAAAGGACTCGACGGCTCTGTCTAAAAATCCTGTTGTTTCCAAGAAGTCAGCCACTTGTAAAAACATCAGCGATTTTTCAGCACTGCGGCATTGCTCTAAGGAAAGGCAAAGGCTTTGTGCGATATTGTCTGCCAGCACTAACTGGCAAACGGCTTCGGTCATGTCCATAAATAGCGATTGATAGTCCTCAATCACCTGTTGCTCGTGTAGCAAAGTAAGCAATATTTTTAAATTAACCTCATGATCGGAGGTATCAACACCCGCAGAATTATCCACCGCATCGGTGTTGATGTGGCCGCCGCGTAAGCTGTATTCAATACGGGCTTTTTGGGTAAATCCCAAATTAGCGCCCTCCCCAACTACTTGGGCTCGCAGACCAGAAGCATCGACCCGTACATTGTCATTGCTCCGATCGCCCACTTCTTCGGTTTTTTCAGTGCTGGCTTTGACATAGGTACCAATGCCGCCCAGCCATAACAACTCCACCGGTGCTGTTAGTAGTAAGCGGATCAAGGATTCACCATCAATGGATTTATAGCGGATACCTAACCAATTTCTTAATTCTGCAGAGACTGGAATGTCTTTATCTGCACGCGAATACACACCGCCACCTGCTGAAACCAAGCTTCGGTCGTAATCGTTCCAGGATGAACCGGGCAGCTCAAATAAACGTTTGCGTTCCCTTAACGCGGCGTCAGAATCAGAAGGATTGGGGTCGATAAAAATATGCTGACCGCTGACAGCCGCTAACAAGCGGATGCAAGGCGATAACAACATGCCGTTACCAAAAACATCACCATCCATGCTGCCGATACCAATCACCGTAAACGGCTCTGTTTGAATATCTTTGCCTAATTCACGAAAATGCCTTTTCACGCATTCCCAGGCACCTCTTGCGGTAATGCCCAATTCTTTATGGTCGTAACCGCGCGAACCACCGCTGGCAAAGGCATCACCCAGCCAAAATTGATAATCTGCGGCAACGCCATTGGCAATATCTGAAAACTGCGCAGTACCTTTATCCGCCGCAACCACCAGATAGGGATCAGGTCCGTCATGCACAACAATACCTTCAGGGCTTACGATTGTGTTGTCGCGATAATTGTCGGTTAAATCCAGCAAACCGCGTATCAATTGAAGATAGGCTTTCTTGCCGGCGGCTTTAAAATCCAGATTACCGCCATTTCTTTTCACAACAAAACCACCTTTAGCTCCGGTGGGAATAATCAAGGCATTTTTGCTGATTTGGGTTTGCATCAAACCCAAAATTTCCGTTCTGAAATCATCCAGACGATCTGACCAACGAATGCCTCCTCGTGAAATTTTGCCACCGCGCAAATGAATACCTTCCATGTCAACGCCGTGGACATAAATTTCAACTTGCGGTTTTGGTGCAGGCATTTCGATAACGCCAAGACTGTTGATTTTAAAGGCTATAAAGTAATCATCACTCAAGCGGCGCTGGTGAAAGTTGCTTCTGACAGTGGCATCGATCAGATTAAAAACAGTACGCAAAATCCGGTCATCGTTAATATCAGCAACCGAGGCCATGCTTTCCAGTAATTGCAAACGCAAAGGAAACAAAACCTGCTCTTCTCGAAGCATAGGGTCTTGCCATTCGGGATTGGGTCTGAAACGCGCTTCAAAATAGTTAAATAAACCCATTGCAACATGCGGATTACTGATTAAGGCATGATGCACACTTGCCCGTGTGGTGCGATGCTCTAATTGCAAAAAGTAGTTTCGGTAGGCGCGCAGCACATCGATGTCTTGCCAATTCATGCCCGCCAGCACGCATAGTTTATTAAGGGCGTCGTTTTCAACCCGGCCTTCCATCACCACTTGAATCGTTTCCAGCAGCCTATTTTTTAACTGGCTAAATGGGGCGTACTGTTTATTGGTTGCTTTAACAGTGAAACTTTTAATAGTCGCACTCTCACCATCAATAGCAAAGGTAAACTGCACCTGATCCATAACCCGCAGGTGCATGTTCTCAAGCACGGGGATAAACTCATCAAGATAACGTTTTTGTTGACTATAAAAATGCAGGCGATAGTTCGATTGACTGGCGTAAGGCTTAACCAGGCTGACACTCTCACGATGGGAGGTGATTAAATGCTCCAGTTGCAGTATGTCATTGAGGGCATAACGGGGGGAAATAAGCGACTGATAATCAACTGAAAATAATTGATGATATTTCTGCCATAACGACAAGCCGATTTGCTTACCTAAGGCTCTTTCAGCTATCGCTTTAAAATCATCTTGCCAAGATTTAGTCCGTTTATTCATGCGGCCAACCAAGTTAATGAATTGATATTAACTTATCCATTCATACTTCGACAGGCTCAGCAAGAACGAATAAGCAATTGATTTAATAATGTAACCGTCGCGCTAAGCTGTTAGTTTGTCGAACAGTCGACCTGCCATTTTTAGAGGGTTCCTATTATTTTGAGGACTTCATTTTAGGTATTTAATAATCTCCAACACATTGCAATCTTCCTGCCGGGTATAAGTCACTGAATCCATCAAAGACCGTATCAAAAAAATCCCCATGCCGCTTTCTTTAGGCTGCTCAAAATCGGGTACCGGTACGGTAGCCAAATCAAAGCCTTGGCCATGATCGTAAACCTTGATGTTTAATTCTTGGTCAAATAGATGAATCGAAATTCTAACGGTGTCTTGCGGATTGTTATCGTTACCGTGCTTGATGGCATTAACCGTCGCTTCCGTTAAGACCAGATTTAACTGATAAGCTAGCGCCTCCCTATCGCCGGTAAAATTATCCAGTTCTTTAGCGATACGCTCACCGATACTGCCAATCAAATCCAAATATTTGGTCTGGGTGGGGATAATAACGTCTACCTGTATAACGGAAGGACACATAACTAACCTCTAGGTTTCAGTTTTTACAGCATCATTTAAGTCAGTATAAATCTCAAACACCCGATTCAGTCGCGTTAATTCAAACATCGACATTACCTGTTGCTGAATATTGCTTAAAGCAAACTTGCCGGATTTAGCGATGATATTTTTATTACCGGACAATAACGCCCCCAAGCCGGAACTATCTATAAAGCGAACATGTTCCAGCTGGACGACAATATGCTTTTCGCCTCGTTCTATCATCTGTAATAGATACTCTTTTAATTCTCCCGAATTGTGCGCATCAATGCGCTCTTCGTTGATCTTTACCACGCTAATGTCACTTATTTTTTCCAGATTCAAATTCATGGCTTTTGTCTAATTAAATTTGATAACGATTACTACCACTTACCATTTCTTAACGGTTTAGCAAGTCTATTGCTAGTTACTGATACAAGGTTTAAATCATATCCAACATGGCGTGCACTAGCAGAATTGTTTGAGCTTATTTCACTAGAATAGCAACACTTATCCAAAGACAATGCAAGAAAGAAGCGTTTATTAATAAATTCGCCGTTTGTCATCCCTCACTCTTTAGCATGCTGTTCACATGTCGTGAGCGGTTTGTAACTAGATTTGTTTTCAGCACATGCGTCTTAAGCCACCAAATTAGCCTCCACCGACCTGGGCATGCGCAGTCTGATCATGAAACACATCATCGGCGAACTGGACTGGGCGTACTCGCTTATTCAACAAGGGCGCGTGGCGGTGGGCGAGCCGCGGGTGGATTTTAGAGTGGTGTATGAGTTTTAAAGCCATCAACTCTCAATTCAATATCGATGTGCCCTTAATCTGCACATAAACCGGCATATCCAGATGTAAGCCCAACAATATTGCCGACTTGCGGGTGATGTGCGCCAGCAGTGGTTGATTGCCGACTTGTAAACGCACGACGGTTTGACCGCCTTGATCATCTGCAATACCGGTAATAGTTGCGGGCAGGACATTGAGGATGCTGGTGGCGGCCGGTGCTTCCAGCGCGATGCTGACATCGCGGGCGTAAATTTGCACCCGTAGCGGCGAGCCGATTGGCGCATCGATCGCCGTCAGGCTGAGCGAGCCGCCGTCAAATTCGACGCGAGTTAAATGATAGTCGGCCTCATGCTCGGCGATGCTCACCTGCCAAACCGTGGCGGCTTCGCGGTCTTGCGCCAGCGGCACATCGAGACGGCTTAATGTTTCCATCAATGATCCTGATGCCTGTGCCCTGCCCTCTGCCAGAATTACCAGATGATCAGCCAGCTGTGCAACTTCCTGCTGGGAATGGGTAACATACAGCACCGGAATATTCAGTTGTTGGTGCAAGCGGCTTAAGAAAGGCAAAATTTCCTGTTTGCGTTTGAAATCCAGTGACGCCAGCGGCTCATCCATCAACAACACCTGCGGACTCAGCGCCAGCGCCCGGGCGATGGCCACGCGCTGCCGTTCGCCGCCGGACAGTCGGTCCGGCGTGCGATCCAACAAATGATCGATACCCAACAACTCAACTATGTGCTGAAGATCGACAGTGCCAGACGATTTGGCAATTCGTTTTAAACCAAACTGCAAGTTACCCGCTACCGTTAAATGTGGAAACAGATTGGCTTCCTGAAACACATAGCCCAATGAACGTTTATATGTGGGCAAAAACACGTCATGCTCAGTGTCTTGCCACACCTTGCCGTTGATTTTTAAAAAGCCTTGCTGCGCTTGCTGCAGTCCGGCGATGCACCGTAGCAACGTGGTTTTGCCGGACCCCGAATGGCCGAACAATACGGTGACACCCGCCCCCGGCAAATTAAGATCAACATCCAGCTGAAACGAGCCGTAATCGAGTTGAAAACGTGCAGTGATTGGTTGGGTCATTTCAATTGATGGGCAACAGGTTGAGTTTTCAAAACGGTATAAAGAATTATGAGTACCGTAAACGAGAACAACAGTAAGCAGCCCGCCAGCCAATGGGCCTCGCTGTATTCCAACGCTTCCACATGATTGTAGATTTGTACCGACACCACGCGGGTTTTACCGGGAATATTGCCGCCGACCATTAGCACTACGCCGAACTCTCCAACGGTATGGGCAAAGCCTAAAATGCTGGCGGTCAAAAAGCCGGGTTTCGCCAGCGGTATGATCACGCTGAAAAAAGTATCCAATGGACTGGCGCGTAAGGTGGCCGCCGCTTCCAAAGGCTGTTCGCCAATAGTGGTAAACGAGGCTTGTAAAGGTTGTACGACAAACGGCATGGAATACAGGACCGAGGCAATCACCAAGCCGGTAAAGGTAAACGGCAAGGTACCCAATCCTAACCAACTGGTGAATTTACCGACTGCCCCGGCTGGGCCCATCAATACCAGCAAATAAAAGCCCAATACCGTCGGCGGCAACACCAACGGCAGTGCGACGACCGCATTGATGATGCCCTTCCAGCCGGAATGCGTGCGTGCCAGCCACCAGGCCAGCGGGGTGCCGATCAGTAACATCATTGCAGTGGCGATGCTGGCGACTTTGAAGGTTAACACCAAGGTTTCAAGATCTGACGGGCTTAACATAATGACCTTTAGATAATTATTTGGGTAATCCAAAGCCGTATTTTTCTATAATCGCTAATGCTGTCGGCGATTTAAGGAAATCTACCAAAGCCAGAGCAGCAGGATTCTCTGCTCCGGTTTTTAGCAATACGGCCATTTGACGAAATGGACTATGCAGATTATCCGGTATGATCCAGCCCGAACCGCTACCTATTTTTCCGTTATTAACATCAATGACTTGCGCTAGTCCAACAAAACCCAGCTCGGCATTGCCGGTGCTAACGAATTGATAGGTTTGCGAGATATTTTCGCCCATTACGAACAAGGGACGCAGCTTGTCCAATACGCCTAGGCTTTTCATCACATCTTCCGCCACCACACCGTAGGGGGCATGAGCGGGATCCGCAAGCGCAACATGTTTAAAGTTGCCGGTGGTCAGAATCTTCCCTTGGTCGTCAACATAGCCGGGCATCGCCGACCACAATACTAATTTGCCGATAGCATAAACAAAATGGGTATCGGATACGGTAAAGCCGGTTTTTTCCAGTTCCAGCGGGTATTTTTCGCTGGCCGACAAATACACTTCAAACGGTGCACCGCTCTGGATTTGTGCGAAAGCTTTGCCGGAGGAACCGAATGACAACTTGGCGCTGTGGCCGGTGGCTTTTTCAAAAGCAGCGGCAATTTCGGTCATCGGTTTGGTGAAATCTGAGGCGACAGCGACCAAGGTGGTTGCAGCCCAGCTAGTAGGTGCAAGTAAAATCAGCCATGTTGCGATAAAAGGACGAAAAAAACGGCTAGGTAACATAAGGTTCTCCAAGGGTTAAATGATGTGTTGCAGTGTGTAGGGTATGCATCGCCTACCATTTTCAAATTTTGATCATTCACGAGGTAAGCATTGCCTACCGGTTTTATGTATGCCGCCAAATCTTAATCACCGAGATAACCAGTATCACGGCAAGCAGTGGCATTAATAAGCCTGGCGGAACCATGCCAACCAACTGTCCTCCCAGGAAAGCGCCGAACAGTGATCCGGCAGCCATTACCCACACAAAGTTCCGATTGCGATCGACCACTGCAAAGCTTTGGTCGGTGCTGTAGCGGGTGAAGCCTACCAGCATGGTTGGCAGACTGATTGCCAGTGACAAACTACCGGCAAGCTTAATGTCTATGCCAAACAGCAATACCAGCGTCGGTATCAGCAATTCCCCGCCCGCTACACCCAGCAGCGAGGCCACCACGCCGATGCCGAATCCCGCCGCCACACCGACGATAACCTGAGTTGCGCCGGAAAACGGCGGCATACTTGGGTTGGTCGGGCTATGCCCAAACACCAGCAAGAGTGCGATTAACAGCAGCAACATCGCTATCACCCTGTAAAGGGTTGCTGTTCTTAGTCGAATTGCCCAACCGGCACCGACCCAAGCACCCAAAAGGCTTCCGGCCAACAAGTTCAGGACTACACTCCAATGGTCCATTAGAATACTGAAAGGTATCGTTCCCATTCGAAACGGCAGCGCCGAGGCCACGACAACAATGCTCATGGCCTTATTAAGAATAACCGCTTCTAATGAAGCGAAGCCGAACATACCAATCAATAAAGGCAGGCGAAACTCCGCTCCCCCCAGGCCGATAAGGCCGCCCAACGTGCCAATGACCGCGCCGCCGCCGAAAGCGGCAAATCTATTTTTTCTCATATCCCAGTTATGTTTTGAGTTTTAGACCTATTTTAGGTATGAGGCTTAAAACCTAAACTGGCTTTGCACATAAAAATAATCAACATCTTGGCTGTTCGGCGCTTTGGGCGCATTTTTGGCGAAATCACCTTTAAACAAATGCGTCCAGCCGGTTTCCAAATTCAGGCTGCTGTTGACATCCCAGCGTGTCGATAACTCCAATTGCTGGCCGATGAAATTGCCGGTGTTGCCTTTAGTGTCGCGTAAATTGGCAGAAGTCCAAGCATCTGTATCTTCCGCCAGCCAGAAAAAGCGATGGTTTAAAAAGGCTTGCACGTCAGAACGAGGATTAATGCCTATTCGGTAACCCGGCGTGTTGATATTGTTCCGGGCGAAGGCGCCGTAGATGCCGGTCGGGCCAAATTCGAAACGTCGCGCGCCAAAGAGGGTATCAAAACGTTGGTCTTTGCCGTCTTTCGGGTCTTTATCGCCGCTGGCGTAATCGTATTCCAACGCAAAACGCGGCGTCCAAGGGATGTCGAAGGTGTAGCCGACGTCTACATGCTGATACCAGGCGGTATGTTTAAGATTGTTGCTGTCTTTTACGGAGGTGGTCGCCCGTACCGTGCCGAACTGGCCAATGGATTCCAGCTGAAAGTCGAATTCCGCTTTGGCAGGTTTTCTATAAAAACGCATGCCGGGCGTGAAATAGCGACGGTTACGGGTTTGATTGCGAGTTCGATCTCCTTCATCTAAATGATATAAATACAGTTCGGCGTTAATGCCCCAAGCGATGTCAGTTTTTTCCAGAAACCCGCCGGAGAACCAGGTTTGGTATTCTGGTTCGTCCCAGCTGTGGAAATCATCAAGAAGCTGGTCGGACTTGTTCGGATAGCGCCCGACCGGCATGGTGACAAAGGCATTGAATTGCCAGTTGTTGTAGTCCATCACCCGCAGCCACACACCGTCGAAGCTGTTAATAGTATTGCGGAAGACATTGCGGGCGACTAGGCGACGACTACCAAAATTAAGCGTTTGCCGACCGGCAATAACTTCCGCGCCCAAGCCGCTGTACATTACATTTTGGTCGACCCAGGCCAGATAGCCCTGGATAAAATCGGCTTCGTCGACATGGGTATTGTTGATCGCGGAACCTTTGTCTGAGCCGAATTGCCGGGCGTCCATAAATTCGGCACCAGCGCGTAAATGATTGAAACGTGCTCCAAAAAAACATCAGTTTGCAGCGGAATTTGTTGATCACCACCTTTGCCGTCGGCTTTAAAACTGCCGTCCATGGTCTCATAGCGAGTGCGTTGGTCAACCGACAAAAATAACCATTTGGGTAAATCCAGAGCGTCATGCAAATTCCAAACCGGCTTTTCGTATTTGTCGGACCCCAGCAACGGATCTGCCATTTGGCTGGAGAATGCGGCAACCGGCGGTTTGGTATACGTTTTCTTTTCCGCCGCTTGAAGAGCATAGCTGCCGCCCATGCAAAAGCCACCAGCTAAAACCAGATTGAATACGTGACTGATTTTAGATTCTATAAGATGTTTGCTTTGCATCATCAATACCTTGCAATTGTAAGTTGAAATATATACTGAGCGAATATGCAAGCAGGTTTATCGAGCTTAATAAGGCACAGATTTACTATCCGGTTGATCCAAGGTAATAATGGCCATCACCATGGCTGACTACCCGCTGATAGGGTTGAGCATCAAGCTCGGCAAGGTAGCTAATGGCGTGAGTTTTAATTAAGCAATAGATGTCATCGCCTTCTTGCAAGGCCATCTCCCGACAGGCGCCTGGGGTAATTTCTGCCAGTAACGTGCCGCCGCAATCTATTTGCACGATGATACTTTCGCCGCTGGGAATCAAAGCGCAGATTTGGCCCTTTAATTGGTTTTGTATTGAGATACCACTGATGTAGTTGCGGGCTAACGCAATGTCTCCGGCGCGTATCGACACTTGGCTTTGGCTACCGGCAGCTAAGTGTGGTCGTAACGGCAAGGTCAGCGGCAGGCCGAAGCTCTGAGCCAGACTGCAACCCGCCTGGTGGTTGTGACTGCGGATAGTCACGGACAGAATGTTGTCGATTTGACGAATGCCTAGATAACGCAGCAGGCCTTGTTGTTTGACGACCTCGCGCAATGAGCCGCTACGCATGACTTTGCCTTGTTCCAGCACAATCAGCCGGTCAGTCAGCTCCAGGATTTCGCCCAGGGACTGGCTGGCATACAGTACTGGCAAGCACAGTTCATCTTGCAGACGTTTTAGGATCGGTAGTAGCTGTAGTCGGAAATCGTTGCCAATAGCAGCAAAAGTTTCATCCAGCAGTAATAACTGTGGGGATTTCAATAGCGAACGTGCCAGGGCAACCCGTTGGCGTTCACCGGCGGAAAGTAGCTCGATGGTGTGATCGAGCATGGGCCCCAATTCTAAGAGCTCAATCAAAAAATCCAATTTAAAGAGGCGCCGCTGTTTTAATGTCCGGTTAAATGCTGCGGTAAGATTATTGCGGACGGTTTCCGAAGAATTACCACAGTCGCTTTGCAACACTGCACCCACCGGCCGCTGTTCGCGCGGCACCATGATGCCTTTGCGACTGTCGAACAGAATTTTGCCGCCCAGCACGATTTGTCCGCTTTGCGGCTGAATAGAACCGGCGATTAAACCGAGCACCGTGCTTTTACCGGCGCCGGATTTGCCAAACAAACCGCTGGTGTCGTCGACCGATAGTTGCGTGGCCAGGTCGAAATGGCCCCGACGCAGTTTTATATTCATTTCCAGCAGCATGGCTATCTCCAGCTATAAAAGTAACTCAGCCACAAATCAAGATCATTTACGGCCGAATTACAAGACACATTATCCGGCAACCGCCAGAATAACTGCACCGGCCTTGAATACAGCCGTGGCTGATTGGCCTTTACGTAAGCCCAAAGTTTCAACGCTGTCATTGGTCACAGTGGCGGTTACTTGTTCGCCGCCGCTTAACTCAATATCGATTTCAGAGTTAACCGCTCCAGGCTTAACCTGGGTCACTAAGCCCTTCAACTGGTTGCGCGCCGACAGCCGGTAGCCGCCAAAATCGGTGACAATAATGATTTGCGGCGCTTTGACCAAGGCAATCACTTGCACGCCATTTTTGATCGCCAGCGTATCGACGGATTCCTTAGTAATAGACGCGACGATGGTTTCTCCGCCTGTTAAGGCGACATCAACTTCAGCATAGACAGCACCCACTCTTACGTCACTGACGGTACCGGCAAATTGATTACGCGCACTTGCTTTCATAATAATTCCTCATTGGTTGGGGTGAGGTTCAATAACACTCCGCAGGTTTACGAAGGGTAATGCAATAACGATACTTTCCGCTTATCGCCAACATCTAAGCGATTGCCGGAATCCTGTAAAAGGTTTGTTTTGAAGCCTCATCGGTGACTTATAATCGTAAAGCTAATAGTCTCAACGTCTAGAAAAGTCGGGACTTATTCGCAGCATTTGTAATAAACGCTGGCTTATTATAATTCGTTAGGCATAAAAGTACATAACGAATTACGAAACAAACCATTGCTGTTGGTAAAATAATATCCAGTACAAAGCGTTTGCCCGTTTTTTGAAACATCACACTTTCAGGTATGAAAATGCTCAAGAAAACAAATAACCGTGTAAAGACTCGCTGGGTCGAAGGTGAATTGCGCCTTGCTGGCGCGCTGGATCGGCGCATGATAGCTTTGTTAAATGCGATAGATCAGAGCGGTTCCATCAATCAGGCCGCCAAACAAACAGGTTTAAGCTATAAAGGTGCCTGGCAAATCATAGAGCGCGCCAACAATCTGGCTCCAAAAGTATTAATTAGCACAGCTACCGGCGGCAGCAAGGGTGGTGGAACTTACTTAACAAGTGCCGGTCAAGCGTTGCTATCGCTGTTTGTTCGACTAGAGAAGCAGCACGGGCAGTTTTTGCAAAAACTTAACGAAAGTCTCGCTGACGATCCCGAGATGATGTTGCTGCTGAAACCATTGGCCATTAAAACTAGCGCTACTAATCAACTATTCGGCGTCATCACCGAAATTAACGCTGGTGCTGTCAATGCCGAAGTGTTTGTCGAATTAAAAGGCGGTGAAAGGCTTGTTGCGTCGCAGCCGTTAGCGATGCTTGACTCACTTGGACTTGCTGTCGGTGGTGACGTGTTACTGCTGATCAATGCCCCGGAAATTAGCGTTGTTAATGATCCCGAACACTACAATTTTTCAGCGCGGAACTGTATGCCGGGTAAAATCATTCGCGTGCAACATGATGCAGTGGAATCAGAAATTGTGATTCAGTTAAACGGCGGCGATAATCTTGTCGCGACGATCACCCAGGCCAGTGCCGAAGCACTCGGACTAAGCCCTGGTATTTCGGTCAATGCCGTTTTTAAAAGCAATGCTGTGATAATAGGTGCTCTAACCCAAAACGATTCATGAGCAATCAACCTGCACCGCTTAGCTGAAGTTAGTTGTAACGGCTCGCGTTTGAAAACCGTCGGGCTCGCATTTAGCGCAGTTTTGGGCTCAAATTAATTGCAACTGAAAATCTAGCCGGGCTCAGATTATCTGCAAATGAGCTTGCATTTATCGGCACCGGCTTGCATTCCATATCCGTGGGCTCATATTTATTGAAAATGAAATTCAGGCTGAGTATTCTCAGATAGGCAGACCCGCTGCCAGAAACTGGGAGCGTAGTTCCAGCATCCAAACTATTGCTGAATAACGCTTTGATCTCCGCTGGTTTGACGTTGAACTGCTCTACCAGGTCTTTGACGCGATAGCCGTGTCTGGTCAATGTTGGCTCCAAATCGTCCAATTGGCGTGACAGTACTGATTCTACCAAGTCCTCAGTTATGGGCGTCTCGCCTGTTTGGTAGCCCGCTTCGAGCGATAAAATTAGATGCAGTTGGATTTGTAATGTTGTCCGTAGTCGTGTTGCCAATAAATCAATGGCGTCCGGTGTCAAAATTGATTCAACAGCAATGTCGTTCTTTGTTCATGAACGTATTAACCAATGGATGTATTCACGCTGGCTGCCGGCAATTCCATCCAAGTTGAACACATCGGTACGAAAACCAATCTCTTCCATCGTTGGCCGCCGCAGATCGTTGCGTAATTTCGGATGTCCGGAAAGAATCACGGATAATTGGCCATCACCATCCTCAATCACTTCTATTAAACGCTTCAGACCGATTAGCGTATGGCTGTTCAAATCATGTGCCTCATCGATAAACAAGGCGATTGGACGCTTGTTCTTACGTACGAGATCGCTCAATTTCCGTTCGCGCTGTTCGCCCTTGGGTATCTGCACTTTCTTATCGGTGGAAATATCGTAGTATAAGGCTGCAATCAGCGTGGTCAGCTTAACGCTGTGCTTTTCGACTGTCAGCGATTTCGAGACGATGATTTTGTTTTCTTCCTTCAATTGCTGTTGCAATCGCCGCATGGTGACGGTTTTGCCGCTGCCGACGACCCCGCACACTGCAATTAGTCGCCCTTCCTGGATTGCGCCCTTGATGTCCTTGAGCAGCTGCTTGTGTAGTTCTGTTTCGAAATAACCGGCCTGACTGAGTGGTTGTGTTAGTCCGTAATGCTGCATTACTTCAACCCGCATGTTCTTCTCCTGTTTTCTGTTCACGGAAATAGCTGCGCACTCGTGATAGCACAATGCTACGTGTCAAGGTCTCGGCCAGAACCTGGTCGATGAAAGCGCGGTCAGATGTCGAAAGTTTTGCTAACGGTTTAGCTAGGTCGTCTGCAATAGCCAGCTTGGCGGCAATTGTATTCGGAAACTGATATTCCAGTATCTGGGCATCAAAAGGCTGTTTAGGTATATCGACAGCCACCGTAGACGGTATCAAACGCACATCATCGCCAGACAGCGCTGAAATCGGTAGGCCAAGTTGATCAGCCAACGCCCGAATTCGATCCGCTCGTTCCCCGGATTTGCCGCGCTTGAAGGTACGGTAACGATGTGGTGGGATAGGACCAGAGATCGGGTAGTAGGGGCCAAACTTTTCACCGTCGAATTCAACAACCATTTGGTCGTCGAATAGGCCCCATAGTAAAACGACGAATTCCCCTGCCATATCAGGTTCTACTTCATACACCGTACCGCCAAGCGTGATCCGCGCATCAACGCCAACTTTGCGCGACTCAGGCTCACGCGCAAAGCGGCAGAACTGCTTCCAGGTACACATGTCGCGTAACCCCTCTAAAGATAAGTGAGTCAGCCAATCCGTTAAACGGGAATGTTTTTCGGAGCGGTGAGCTTGGTCGTTGTAGTTCAGCAGGTAACGCATCAACCACTGATTAGCCTGCTTCTCAGTTTCCGGCTTATGGAAATGGTATAGCGTTTCGTGCGTCTCTTTTACGGTTCGGAATGGACGTTCGACCTTACCTTTTGAGCGAGCGGTGGTGCGAGTTCCATCTTTGCCTGCCGCCATGTGGGTTTGCCATTCAATACCGAGCGCTTGCATTACATTTTGGAACACCATGCTTTTGGCTACCGGTCCATTGTCCAGATAGATCATCTTGGGGCGCCCCTGAAATGGAAAACTGGCATCGGCTTTAGCGGCCATCGCATTGAAGAGAAAGCGTAGCGCGGACTCGGCATCTTCGCCATACACACTCGGTATTCCTGATAACAGACGCCACTACGGTCATCGACCACGCTATATAACATCAAGGTCGGTTGTCCCTTTGCCGGATCAATCCAATCAGGTTTGTCGATATGTTTGAGATCAGACGGTGACATGTCGAAATGCCAACAGTCGTTGCTATGTTCAGCCTGGAATCGAACGGCGGGCGGTTCGCGTAACAGCCGAGGTTGATCCAGTCGTAATAATGAGAGGTAGCGGTTAACCGTCGGACGGCTCAATAGCCCCTTAGGTACTTTAACTAAACCCTGGGCGGTTTCCACGCCATAGTCTTCCATGAGTTGAATGGGCTCGCCGGGTAGACAGGTGCCGTCCTTGCTTGTTGGTGGTGCGCAGCTTCAGCGCCGCAATCAGTTCACAATAGCGCTCTAATTCAGCTTGTGGTAACAAGCGAGGCTTGCCATGGTCAGCACGATGGACGGCATGCGGTTTCCGGACGGATTGTAACGCTCGGTAGACGGTGGTTATAGAAATGCCGTACAGGTCGGCTACCGCTGCAACCTGGGTAGCACGTTCGGGGCTTTTCGGCGGCAAGCGATCAAGCCGCTGCCGCAATTGCAGAAGTGAATCAACGGGAATGACCTTATGCTTGTTGTTCACGGTTAGCCAGTGCGCGATACACTGTGGCACGACCAACACCCAGCCGCCGCGCAATTTCTGTTGCGCCCAGCTTTTCTTCGAGACGAAGTCGTTGAATTTCGGCGGTATCGACCGATGGCTTGCGGCCGCGGTAAACGCCACGCGATTTTGCGGCAGCAATGCCTTCAATCTGACGCTCACGCCGGAGATTGGTTTCAAATTAGGCAAAAACGCCCAGCATGTCCAGGAAAGCTTTACCCGCTGCACTGCGGGTGTCAATAGGTTGCTCTGTGGCCTTTAGAGTGACACCTTGTTCCTTCAGCGTGAAGACAATGTCTTGAAGATCTTTAATGCTGCGAGCAAGGCGGTCGATTCGAGTAACGACCAGCGTGTCCCCTCGACGCAGGAAATCCAGTAGAATCTGAAGTTCAGTACGACCCGTCCGGCTAGTGCCGGTCACTTTCTCTGCTCTGATGACTTCACAGCCAGCCGCACGTAGAGCCTGTTCTTGCAAGGTAAAGTCTTGATCGTTCGTGGAAACACGCGCATATCCGTAGAGTGCCATAAATCAATAGTGTCTCATTAGCCTTTAGAGGCTTAGAAAGTATCATACCAAAATTGGCAAAACAACCCTGTTGAGACAAAAAAAGTGTCTCAACAAAATGACTCGCTGGGGTATACCAAAATGACACGCTGGCGGTAGCTGAGCAGGTACTGGATTTCGCGAATAGCAGCCGTCGGCCAAAACCGGCCACTGACGATGTCGGCGAAATTTTTCGTCCCTAACATCAACGAATGGCAGCTTTTTGGCGAGCAATCTCGAGTCGTCTTCGGCTTGCCCCGGCCAATACCCGCCGGTCGGGGTAACTATCCAATTTCAACAGTTAAGGCAACCTTTGCCTCAGTTGACTGTCCGGTATTCAGCGATCAATTTGACATTATCACTGAGTCACTTCGGCCATTAAGCCGACAGATGATTTTCTGAGCGAGCGTCGCATTGTTGCAGAAGAGCTGTCGGTTCAAGTGTTGTATTGATATGCCTAGCACATTCGGAAGCAAAATTTCACAACAAAAATTTGCAACATGTGGGTCTTTGTTTTTCTGTGGACTTCGGTTTGTTGCAAAATTTACCCTATGCGCCAAAAAATAAAATACGGCATATGACACATTTATATATGGCATATGCCGTATTTTGCAAGTTTACTAAAATTTTAATGTACCGAAAAATGAGTTTAAGTCGTTGAAATATCGGCATAATCCGACAAGATAAAAATCAGGCTGCTAAAAATAATGATGGTCCGAAAATTGCTAATTGGTAAGCAGGGAGATTTTTATATGGACATTTTTTTATCAATCCTGAGAAGGCACTACTAATATGAACAATAAAACAAAACTTTCTACTGCTATTGCCTCGGTGATTGGCGGCTTGACCTTAGCTGTTGGAGGAGTGTCAATCGCCTCGGCCTCCACCACCATGTACAATTTGTACGATAACAACGGCACAACGCCTTGTGCGCCCTGCAACGCCTACGGCCAGCCGGGGGGCGTGTTTAACGCTGCCGGCGGCCAAACCGACGGCTGGGTGTGGGGAGGCCCAACTCCAGCTAATTCATATATGGGCGGCATTTCTGGAGGCAACCCCAATGCTGCCACCCCAGGTTGGGTAGGTACCAGTGGGGCAACCACGACACCTTTCAATTATGTGGGCGCAGTTTCCCTCAACTGGGGCATTCATCTGAATTCAACCACCGATTCTGGACAAATCTCCAATGCAGATTCGCTGAGTCGGTATGGGGTATCGGCTAATATCGATACCGCTAAAGGCGCTTGGTATGACAACGGCAGCCCCACTGGTCAAGGCTGGAAACACGATCTCGACCTAGGCTTGTTCCAGTCGGCTGTGACCACGAATGTGCAACTGGATATACACGGTGTCAATTTAAGCGGCACCAATTACGGTTTTACCATCTTTCAAGGCATGACCAGCAACAACAGCGGTTATGTTCATCATGGGGCCTGGAATCAAAATGCCAATGGCACTCCACTGCCTAGCGATATTGGATTCACACTCGGTGATATAGTTGCTACAACCGATATTTCCGGAGCGACCCCCGTCAATCTCAACCAGATTCAGTTCACCGCTCAAGCAGGTCAAATTTACACCATTATGCTGGGGGGCGTCAGAGATGGTACTTGGTACGATACGACTGATGGGTATGTATTGAATGTTGCCGCCGTTCCTGTTCCCGGTGCTATTTGGCTTTTCGGCTCTGCCTTGGCTGGATTTGGCTTCTTTGGTCAACGTCGCAAAAGCAGCTAAGGATTCCGCAAAAAAATAACTTCCCGATTTTAATGTTTTGTAGGGGTGAATTTAATCATACCCTTGGGTATTGGCCATGAGAAGTATCATCTGCGAATGAATTCTCCATACAAACGGTTCAGGGAAATTATTTGCGACCAAATCCTAAATAGTATCTTAAAGCTTCATAAAGGCCGCAGTTGCGGCCTTTTTTTATTGCAAAACTTACCCTTTGTGCGACAAACAATGGCTAGTAAAAAAGCTAGAGCTGACATTGGAATTTTTCACCCGATGCAAGCTTAGGGTTGGTTGAACTCAGTGATAAGTGGTTTTCCAGCGATGAATCTGAAGAGAAAACGGTCGACAGGCGCCCCCTATGTGTAGTCCCGAACTATGTGCATTTACATGTTTACTCTCCGGATCGGCCCTTGCTCGACATGGCATAGGGCCGACCGCAACTACACATAATTACAATGCTTGAAGAAACTCCATCAATGCGTCATCAGCTGGG
>JAUYBL010000021.1 GCA_030693065.1 Methylococcaceae bacterium
TGAAATGGTAATGCCTGGTGACAATATTTCTGTAAAAGTAAAACTTATATCTCCTATCGCAATGGAAGATGGTCTGCGCTTTGCTATACGTGAAGGTGGTCGTACTGTTGGTGCTGGTGTTGTAGCTTCAATAATTGAGTAGATAATATGTCCAGCCAAACCATAAGAATTCGATTGAAATCATTTGATCATAAATTAATTGATCAATCTGCTGGTGAGATAGTTGAAACAGCTAGACGGACAGGTGCTCAAATAAAAGGTCCAATACCGCTGCCAACAAAAATAGAACGCTTCACTATATTAATCTCGCCGCATGTTAATAAGGATGCACGTGATCAATATGAGCTTAGAACATATAAGCGATTATTAGATATTGTGGAACCAACCGAGAAGACTGTTGATGCGTTGATGAAGTTGGATCTTGCGGCTGGTGTTGACGTTCAAATAAAGTTAAATTAAAAATTGAGGGATTGGCAAATGTCAATAGGTCTTATAGGTCGAAAGTCAGGTATGACAAGGATCTTTACTGAAGATGGAACCTCGGTTCCAGTAACTGTTATTGAAGTTGAAAAAAATAGAATAACCCAAATTAAAACGTTAAAAAATGATGGTTATAGTTCAATTCAAGTTACAGTTGGTGAAAAAAAGCCGGGCTGTTTAAATAAAGCAATAGCTGGTCATTATCTTTCAGGTAACGTATCTGCAGGTCGGGGTCTTTGGGAGTTTAGGTTGGATTCTTCCGATTCTGTTATTAGGGAAATAGGCGGAACATTAGAGTTAAATTTGTTTTCAGTAGGTCAGCGTGTAGACGTAGCTGGCAAAAGCATAGGCAAAGGATTTGCAGGTGGTGTTAAAAGGCATCATTTTAGTATGCAAGATGCAACGCATGGGAATTCACTCTCTCATAGGGTTTTGGGTTCAATAGGTATGTGTCAAACCCCTGGGCGTGTTTTCAAAGGAAAGAAAATGGCAGGGCACTTAGGGTCTGTTAAGAGAACGGTACAAAATTTGACGATACATGCAATTGATTTGGAGCGGAATCTTATTTTGGTTAAGGGGGCTGTTCCTGGTGCAAAAGGTGGAGATTTGATTATTACTCCAGCAATAAAACAAAAAAACAAAGGTTAAGCTATGGGTTTGCAAATTCCAGCTTTAAGTATAAAAGATTTAAGTGTTGTTAGTACTGTTGTTGCTTCTGATGAAATATTTGGTAAGCCATTCAACGAGACTCTAGTTCATCAGTTGGTAACGAAATATTTGGCGGGTAGTCGTGCTGGAACAAAAGCTCAGAAAACCAGGTCAGATGTAAGTGGTGGAGGTGCTAAACCTTGGCGACAAAAAGGAACTGGTCGCGCTAGATCAGGTACTACACGTAGTCCAGTATGGAGAACTGGTGGTGTTGCATTTGCTGCTCGCCCAAGAAATTATGATCAAAAATTAAACAGAAAGATGTTTCGTGCTGGATTAGTTTCTATTCTTTCCGAGTTACTTAGGCAGGAAAGATTAGTAGTGATTGATGCTTTAAATCTAGATACTTCAAAAACTAAAGATTTAAATCTGCAAATACAAAAGTTTGAGTCAAATAGAAGTATTTTAATTGTTACTTTAATTGATGAAAAATTAGCTCTGGCTTCTAGAAATATTACTAGTTTAAATGTTCTTGAGGTTAATAATTTAAACCCGGTGTTATTAGTTGGAGCAGATAAGGTTATAATTACCAGAGATGCTCTTATTCAATTAGAAGAGCGTTTAGCATGAGTATAAATTTATATAAATTAGCTGGCGTAATTGAGGCTCCTATTATTTCAGAGAAGAGCACAACAAGCGCTGAAAAAAACAAATGTTTTGCATTTAAAGTTAAACAAACTGCTACTAAAAAAGAAGTTAAATCGTCCGTTGAATTAATGTTTAAAGTTGAAGTTGATTCTGTAAGAGTTCTTAATGTTTCAGGTAAGAAAAAGAAAGTCGGGCGTTCTTTTGGTAAAAGATCAGACTGGAAGAAAGCTTATGTAAAGCTTAAAGATGGTTATGATATAGAGTTCACATTCGCTTAATGTAATAAATTAAAATCAATAGGAAACGGTAAAAATGACTATTGTAAAGTCTAAACCAACATCTCCAGGATCACGTTTTGTTGTTCGTGTTAAAACTGAAGATTTATATAAAGGTAGGCCTTATTCTCCTTTAGTAAGTAAGCTCAGTAAAAGTGGCGGTAGAAATAATAACGGAAGAATCACAACCAGGCATGTTGGTGGTGGGCATAAGCAGAGCTATCGAATAATTGATTTTAAAAGAGATAAGGATATTCCTGGTTTAGTTGAAAGATTGGAATATGATCCTAATAGAACAGCCAATATAGCACTTATACTCTTTAAAGATGGCGAGCGAAGATATATAATTGCTCCTAAAGGTCTAAGTGTTGGCCAGGAAGTTTTATCATCAGAAGCTGTTCCAGTAAAAGTCGGTAATTGCATGCCTCTTAGAAATATTCCGATGGGCACGGTGTTGCATTGTGTCGAACTAAAACCTGGAAAAGGTGCCCAAATAGCAAGAAGTGCCGGTACATCTGTTCAGTTAGTCGCTAGAGATGGTGCTCATGCAACTTTAAGATTGCGATCGGGTGAAATGAGAAAAGTTTTGTCTGAATGTCGTGCTGTTATAGGTGAGGTATCTAATTCCGAGCATAATCTTATATCTCTAGGTAAGGCTGGTGCTAAAAGATGGCGGGGTGTAAGGCCAACTGTTCGTGGTGTTGTAATGAATCCCGTTGATCATCCTCATGGAGGTGGTGAAGGTAGAACGTCTGGTGGTCGTCATCCGGTTTCACCTTGGGGCGTGCCTACTAAAGGTTATAAAACTAGAAAAAATAAACGAACTGACAATATGATTGTTAGGCGTCGTAAGCAAAAATAGTTAAGGAGTTATTGTGCCGCGTTCAATTAAAAAGGGTCCTTTTATCGATCATCATCTACTGAAGAAAATTGAAGATGCTTTGATTAATAAAAGTAAAAAACCTATCAAGACTTGGTCAAGAAGATCTATGATCATTCCAGACATGTTAGGTCTTACCATTGCTGTGCATAATGGTAGATTGCATATACCTGTTCTCGTTTCTGAAAATATGGTGGGTCACAAATTAGGTGAGTTTGCGCCGACAAGGACCTACAAAGGTCATGTTGCTGACAAGAAATCTGGAAGGTAATTATGTCGAGTGTTTCAGCAAAATTAAATAATGCTCCTCTGTCTGCTCAAAAGGCAAGACTTGTCGGCGATCAAATACGTAATTTGACGGTTGAAAATGCTTTAAATACATTGACTTTTAGTAATAAAAAGGCAGCTACAATTATAAAAAAGCTGCTTGAGTCTGCTGTTGCAAATGCGGAACACAATGACGGTCTGGATATTGATGATTTAAAAGTGTCTACCGTTTTCATAAATGAAGGCGTAACTATGAAAAGATTTAAGGCAAGAGCTAAAGGACGTGCAAACCATATTCTTAAAAGAACCTGCCACATTACAATTACAGTATCAGAAGTCGAGTAGGGGTTAGAAAATGGGTCAAAAAGTACATCCAATCGGCATACGTTTAGGCATTGTTAAGGATTGGAATTCTAGATGGTATGCAAGTTCACAAGATTATCCTTATTTTTTACATCAAGATTTGTTGGTAAGGTCTTTTATAAAAAAGAAACTATCCCACGCATCTGTTAGTAAAATTCAGATAAATCGACCTGCAAATAATGCTCATATTACAATACATACGGCGCGACCAGGTATTGTGATTGGAAAAAAAGGGGAGGATATTGATGGCTTAAGACAGGAAATTTCTAAAATAATGGGGATTCCAGTTCAGTTAAATATTGAAGAAATAAGGAAGCCTGAGCTAGATGCTCAATTAGTTGCTGAAAGTATAGCGCAACAACTTGAGAAGCGAATAATGTATCGTCGTGCAATGAAGCGTGCTGTTACTAATACAATGCGTTTAGGTGCGGAAGGTGTAAAAATAAACGTCGGTGGTCGATTAAACGGAGCTGAGATTGCAAGGAGTGAATGGTATAGAGAGGGGCGAGTTCCTCTTCATACTTTAAGAGCAGACATTGATTATGCGACTGCAGAAGCAAATACAACCTACGGAATAATAGGTATTAAAGTGTGGATATTTAAAGGTGAAGTGTTTGATACTGATGCTAACGTAGCGTCTGTTAATTCTGAATCAAAGAAATAGTTGAAGGGAATACATAATGCTTCAACCAAAAAGAACTAAATTCCGTAAGCAACACAAAGGCAGAAATAACGGTACTGCTGTAAAGGGCTCGTCAGTGAGTTTTGGCGAGTATGGTTTGAAATCAATAAGCCGAGGTCGATTGACTGCTCGTCAGATAGAATCAGCAAGGCGTGCTATAACAAGACATGTTAAGCGTGGCGGTAAGATCTGGATAAGAATTTTTCCTGATAAACCAATAACAAAGAAGCCATTAGAAGTACGTATGGGTAAGGGAAAGGGAAGTGTAGAGTATTGGGTAGCTCAGATCAGACCTGGTACAATGTTATATGAAATACAAGGTGTTTCAGAAGAGTTAGCAAGGGAGGCATTTGCTCTTGCATCTGCAAAGCTTCCTTTAAAAACACTATTCACCGCACGGACAATAATGTAATGAATGTAAAAGAACTACGTAATAAAACAGACGAAGAGCTTAAATTGATTTTAGTTGATCTTTCTCGTGAGCATTTTAACTTACGTGTACAGAAAGCAACTGCGCAATTATCAAAAACACATTTAATTAAAAGAACTAAGCGTAGTGTCGCAAAAGTTTTAACTGTTTTAACTGAAAAAGCGAGGGTGTAATGGTTGAGAATGCTAATAATATAAGAACTGTTACAGGTACTGTTGTCAGTAATAAAATGGAAAAAACTATAACAGTACTTGTTACTCGTGTAACAAAACATCCTGTATATGGCAAGTATATTAAACGATCTTCTAAATTGCTTGCTCATGATGAGCATAATTTATGCAAAGAAGGCGACTTGGTTTCAATTACTTCATGTAGACCTTTGTCTAAAAACAAAACCTTTAAGTTAGTTGAAGTTTTGGTAAATGCTGATAGATAAAGAAACTTTAAAGAATATATTTAGGAATTTATAATGATTCAGATGCAAACTAATCTTGAAGTGGCTGACAATAGCGGCGCAAAAAAGGTAATGTGTATCAAGGTGTTAGGTGGGTCTCATAGGCGTTATGCTGGAATTGGAGACATAATAAAAGTAAGTATAAAAGATGCAATACCAAGAGGAAGGGTTAAAAAAGGTGATGTATATAACGCGTTGGTTGTAAGAACCCGTAAAGGAGTTAGAAGGTCAGATGGCTCAGTTATACGATTTGATGGAAATGCAGCTGTTATTTTAAATAATAATTTGCAGCCTATTGGTACACGTATTTTTGGCCCGGTTACTCGTGAATTAAGAGGGGAAAAATTCATGAAAATAATATCTTTGGCCCCAGAAGTTTTATAGGCAACTTTATGCAGAAAATAAAAAAAGGCGATGACGTAGTTGTCTTGGCAGGTAAAGATAAAGGTAAGTCTGGAAGGGTATCTATGATTCTTGCGACTGGTAAAGTTCTGGTTGACGGAATTAATCAATATAAAAAAACTCAAAAGTCTAATCCTACGACAGGTGTTTCTGGGGGCTTGATAACAATCGAATTGCCCATTGATATATCTAACGTCGGTTTGTACAATCCGATAACAAAAAAGCCGGATCGTGTTGGATTTAGGTATTTAGAAAATGGTACTAAGGTAAGGTTTTTTAAATCAACTAATGAAGTTGTTGATGTTTAGGGTTATATGAAATCATGGCTAGATTAAAAAGAGAATACAGAGAAAAAATATTACCTGCTTTACTAGAGCAGTTTTCGTATAAATCAATTATGCAAGCACCACAGATTACGAAAATAACTCTAAATATGGGAGTTGGTGAAGCTGTAGCAGATAAAAAATCACTACAATCTGCACTTAGTGATATGGAAAAAATATCTGGTCAAAAACCAGTTGTTACTCTTGCAAGAAAGTCTATTGCAGGCTTTAAAATTAGAGATGACATGCCAATAGGATGTAAAGTAACTCTGCGAAGTGATAGAATGTATGAGTTCCTTGATAGGTTAATTAATATCTCAATACCCCGCATAAGAGATTTCAGGGGTTTGAGCCCAAAAAGTTTTGATGGTCGTGGAAATTATTCTTTAGGTGTTAAAGAGCAGATTATATTTCCAGAAATTGATTATGACAAAATTGATGTGTTGCGTGGTATGGATATAACAATTACTACAACAGCTAAAACTAATGACGAAGGGTTAGCATTGCTAAAACTTTTTAATTTTCCATTTAAAAGTTAAAGAGTAACTTAATTATGGCAAAAAAATCAATGATTGCACGTGAAGTTAAACGTAAAAGCTTAGTAAAAAAATTAAGTCACAAGCGTTTAAGGCTAAAAGAAACAATTAGAGATCCTAATTCAAGTTACGATCAAAAAGAAACGGCCCAGCTACAACTTCAGAAAATGCCGAGAGATTCCAGTGTTTCAAGAGTAAGAAATCGTTGTAATCTAACAGGCCGTCCACATGGCTATTATCGAAAATTCGGCTTAAGTAGAAACAAACTTAGAGAAGCCACTATGAGAGGCGATGTACCTGGCCTTGTTAAGGCAAGTTGGTAGTGGTAATAATCTAATGTTTGGAGAATTTAAATGAGTATGACTGACCCAATAGCAGATATGTTAACCCGAATAAGAAATGGGCAATCTGCGGGAAAAAAAATAGTTAAAATGCAAGCTTCGAAATTAAAACTTTCTATTGCTAAAGTTTTAAAAGACGAAGGATATATTACTGGCTTTTCTGTTGATAGTATAGGTCCTCATGAAGAAATTCTTGTTGAACTTAAGTACTACAAGGGTGCACCAGTAATCGAAAATATAAAAAGAATTAGTCGCCCCGGTTTAAGAATTTACCGTTCAAAAGACCGTTTACCTGTCGTTCTTGGTGGTCTTGGAATCGCTATCGTTTCGACATCTAATGGTGTTATGACAGATAAAGCTGCACGTGCAAGTGGTCACGGTGGTGAAGTTATTTGTACTGTTTGTTAATTAGGACACTCTATGTCAAGAATTGCTAAAGCTCCGGTATTTATACCAAAAAGCGTGAATGTTAACGTTGATGGAAAAAGTATTTTCGTTAAAGGTGTAAAGGGCGAGATTAATTACACAGTTAACCATCTTGTAGACATTAAAATAAATGATGATGCCATTGTTATGCAGTGGGATTCTTTAAGCAAATCTGCTACAGCACAAGCTGGTACAGCAAGAGCTATAATTAATAACATGGTAACTGGAGTTTCTGATGGCTTCGAGTTAAAATTGTCCCTTGTGGGAGTTGGTTATAGGGCTCAAATTAAGGAAGATGTTTTAAGTTTATCGCTAGGCTTTTCACATCCTGTTGATTTTATTGTTCCTAGTGGAGTAACTGTTGAAACCCCATCCCAAGTAGAAATTATAGTAAAGGGCATTGATAAACAATTGGTAGGGCAGGTTGCTGCAAACATTAGAAAATATCGATCGCCAGAACCATATAAAGGTAAGGGTGTTAGATATTCTAATGAGAATGTGGTCAGAAAAGAAGCTAAAAAGAAATAGGAATTTGTAATGGATAAAAAATTGTCTCGTCTAAAACGAGCATTAAAATTACGTAGCAAAATTAAAGGTCAAGCAGTTAGTCGTTTATCAATTCATAGAACATCTCAGCACATATATGCTCAAATAATTTCTGGTGATGGAAAATTAACACTGGCAAGTGCTTCTACTGTACAACCTGAAATTAAATCTACATTATCAAATACTGGCAATAGTAACGCTGCAGCTAATGTTGGTCGTTTAATTGCTGAAAAGGCTTTAGCTGTAGGTGTTACCAAAGTTGCATTTGATCGATCAGGATTTAAGTATCATGGTCGTGTAAAGGCTTTGGCAGAAGCTGCTCGTGAAGCTGGTTTAATTTTTTAGGAGAATATTATGGCTATTGCCCCTGCACAAGGTAGCGTAGATGGTTTGCAAGAAAAGTTAGTTAACGTAAGGCGTGTAGCAAAGGTCGTAAAGGGTGGTCGGGTATTTGGTTTTACTGCTTTAACTGTCGTTGGTGATGGTGAGGGTAGGGTTGGTTATGGTGTTAGTAAGGCAAGAGAGGTCCCTATTGCAATACAAAAATCCCTTGAGCAAGCGCGTAAAAACATGAAAAAAGTTGCATTAAAAGGTGACACCCTGCAATATCCTGTCATGAATGTTACTGGTGCGGCCAAGGTTTATATGCAACCTGCTTCTGAGGGTACTGGTATAATTGCTGGTGGTGCAATGAGGGCTGTATTTGAGGTAGTGGGTGTACATAATGTTTTGGCTAAATGCATTGGCACAAGTAATCCTATTAATGTGGTACGGGCTACTATAAATGGCTTGGCTGAAATGAGAAGTGTAGATCAAATTGCTGCTAAACGTGGGCTTTCTGTTGATAAGGTAATTGGGTAGTGATAATGTCGAATTCTACGCTAAGTGTAACTATGATAAAGAGTAAGAATGGAAGATTGCCTTCTCATAAAGCTTGTATTAAAGGTTTGGGCTTGAGAAAAATTAATCATTCTGTTGTCCTTGAAGATACTTTAGAAATAAGAGGTATGATTAATAAAGTATCTTATATGTTAAAAATCAGGGAGTTATAATGTTTTTAAATACAATTCAATCAGCATATGGAGCAAGAAAAAAAACTGTTCGTGTGGGACGTGGCATTGGTTCAACTCTGGGTAAGACATGTGGTCGTGGCCATAAAGGACAGAAGGCTCGTTCTGGAGGGTTTCATAAAGTTGGTTTTGAGGGTGGGCAGATGCCCTTGCAACGAAGATTGCCAAAAATTGGATTTAAATCTGCACTTTCAAAATTCAGCTCAGAAGTGCGTCTTTCTGATTTAGAAATAATAAATATTGAAACTATAGATTTAAATACTTTGAAGGGCTTATCAATTGTTCCTATATTTACTAAGTCTGTTAAGGTAATAGATTCTGGTATTTTAACAAGGTCAGTAAGGTTGTCAGGTTTAAAATGCACTGCAGGAGCAAGAGCTAAGATTATTGCTCTTGGTGGCGTTATAGAGGTTTAGGTGAATAACATTTTAAATACACCAGCAAAGATAAATGCTGTAAAATCTGATTCTTTCTCTGATCTCAAATCTAAACTTTTATTTGTTTTAGGTGCGCTTGTTGTTTATAGAATTGGATCACATATACCAGTTCCTGGTATTGATCCCAAAGCACTATCAATAATGTTTGAGCAGCAAGGTGGTTCTATTCTTGATATGTTCAATATGTTTTCTGGTGGTGCATTAATGCGATTAAGTATATTTGCATTAGGTATTATGCCTTATATTTCCGCTTCCATTATAATGCAGTTGATGACTGTTGTTATTCCTTATATGGAACAGATCAAGAAAGAAGGCGAGTCTGGACGAAAAAAAATATCTCAGTTTACTCGTTTTGGTACTGTTGTTCTCGCATCGTTTCAGGGCTTAGGCATATCTATTGCTTTGCAAAATCAAACGGCTGGTGGTTTATCTGTTGTTTTGAGTCCAGGAATCTCTTTTATTGCAATCACAACAATAACATTGGTAACTGGCACTGTATTTTTAATGTGGCTTGGTGAACAAGTTACGGAGCGTGGAATTGGAAATGGCATTTCGTTAATTATTTTCGCAGGTATTGTATCAGGTTTGCCAAAAGCTGTAGGAGGAACGCTCGAATTAGCTAGGACTGGTGAGATGAGCGCTGGTTTAATAATTTTATTGTTTTTGCTGTCAATATCAGTTACAGCTCTTGTTGTTTTTGTTGAAAGGGCTCAACGACGAATTACAATTAACTATCCTAAACGTCAGCAAGGTAAAAAGCTTTATGGTGGGCAGACTAGCTTCCTGCCATTAAAGTTAAATATGGCTGGTGTTATTCCGCCTATATTTGCATCTAGTATTATTTTATTTCCTGCTACAATAGCTGGTTGGTTTGCTAATTCTGATGGGCTATTCTGGCTGCAAGATTTAGCTACTTTATTGTCTCCAGGTCAGCCTGTATATGTTTTCTTTTATGCTTTGGCTATTGTTTTCTTTTGTTTCTTTTATACCGCATTGGTTTTTAATTCTAAAGATACTGCAGAAAATCTAAAAAAATCTGGTGCTTTTTTAGCTGGAATTAGGCCTGGTATTCAGACAAGTGTTTATATTGACAAAGTACTTACAAGATTAACTTTGATAGGTGCTTTCTATATTACCCTGGTTTGTCTTTTGCCTGAATTTTTAATAGTTTATTGGAATGTTCCTTTTTATTTTGGTGGCACATCTTTGTTAATCATTGTTGTTGTTGTTATGGATTTTATTTCTCAAATGCAAACCCATATTATGACTCAGCAATACGATGGTTTAATGAAAAAAGCCAATCTTAAAAAATAATTTAATAAAAGTATTTGGAGTGTCTGTTTTGAAAGTAAGAGCGTCGGTAAAAAAAATTTGTAGGAAGTGCAAGATTGTTAAAAGAAATGGCATTGTTCGTGTTATATGCGACGATGGTAGGCATAAACAGCGTCAAGGCTAATAATTAATATTACTTTCTCCGCTACTGCATTTAGTTAAATTAGAGGATTTATAGATGGCACGAATTGCCGGGATAAACGTTTCAGATCATAAACATTCTGTAATAGCATTAACTGCTATTTATGGTATTGGTAGAAAAACAGCTGCAGATATATGTATCGAAGTTGGAATAAACCCATCCGTTAAGATTAAGGAGCTTTCAGAGGTTGAGTTAGAATCAATAAGGCTTTTGATATCTAAAATGACTGTTGAAGGTGATCTTAGACGTGAGGTTTCTATGAATATTAAGAGGCTTATGGATCTAGGTTGTTATAGAGGCATAAGGCATCGCCGTGGGCTACCACTGAGAGGTCAAAGAACAAGAACAAATGCGCGAACTCGAAAAGGACCGCGTAAACCAATTAGGAAATAAGTTATATTTTATGAGATTCTAAGTAATGGCAATACAAAATAGGTCAAGAAAACGTATTAAAAAAGAAGTGGCTGATGGTATAGTTCATGTCCATGCTTCATTTAATAACACAATAGTGACTATTACTGATAGGAAGGGTAATACTTTATCATGGGCTACTTCTGGTGGGTCTGGATTTAGAGGGTCTAGAAAAAGCACTCCTTTTGCTGCTCAGGTAGCGGCTGAGAAGGCAGGATTAATAGCCCTTGAATACGGTATGAAAAACCTTGATGTTATGATTAAAGGACCCGGTCCAGGTAGAGAATCTGCAGTTAGGTCACTTAGTAATTTGGGATTAAAGATACATAATATTTTTGATGTGACTCCTATTCCACATAATGGCTGTCGCCCACCTAAAAAACGTCGTGTTTAACATCGTAATACTTTATTAAGAGAATATTTATATGGCACGTTATACTGGTCCAACTTGTAAGTTAAGCCGCAGAGAAGGTACAGATCTTTTTTTGAAGAGTAGGGGTAAATCTCTTGAAGGAAAATGTAAGTTAGAACAAAAACCTGGTCAGCATGGTGCGAAAAGAGGTCGAAGTTCTGATTATGCTCTTCAATTAAGAGCTAAGCAAAGATTAAGAAGGATATATGGCATCCTTGAAAAGCAGTTTCGTAATTACTATAAAACTGCTGATATGAAGAAAGGTGCAACAGGTGAAAATCTATTGCTTATATTGGAATCTAGATTGGATAATGTTGTTTATAGAATGGGTTTCGCTTCTACTAGAGCAGAAGCTCGTCAGCTAGTATCTCACAAAGCTATTAAAGTCAACAATGTTATAATCAACTTGCCTTCTTACCAGCTTTCTGTTGGTGATACTCTATCAATTAGAGATAAATCCAAAAAACAGCAGAGAATTATCGATTCATTAGTTGTAGCTGAGCAATATGGTTTTCCATCATGGTTATCAGTTAACCCTAAAGAAATGTCTGGGCAATATTTAAATTATCCTGATAGAGCGGATTTGGGTTCAGATATTAACGAGCAATTAGTTGTTGAGCTTTACTCTAAATAATTTAGGTGTGTAGGTATATTAATGTTGAATACTATTTCTAGTTTATTAAAACCCCGTTTAGTAGAGGTAGTAACTAAAAATCCTAACCATGCTAGGGTTGTTATAGAGCCTTTAGAGAGGGGATTTGGCCATTCTATAGGTAATGCTTTGCGCAGGGTGTTGCTTTCTGCTATTCCTGGTTGTGCTGTAACTGATGTTGAAATTGATGGAGTTCAGCATGAGTACACTACTATCGATGGGGTTCAAGAAGACGTTATTGATATTCTTTTGAATTTAAAAAGATTAGCTTTGATTGTTCACTCTAAAGATGAAGTGCAGCTAACTCTAAATAAATCTGGTCCAGGACCTGTCTTTGCTTCTGATATTAGTTTGCCTCATGATGTTGAAATTGTTAATCCTACTTTAGTGATTGCTAATTTAACTCAGGCTGGCACATTAGGTATGAAGTTAACGGTTAGGCGTGGTAGGGGATACGAACCTGTTTCTCAGCGTAAATTTGTTAATGACTCAACCTTGTCTGTTGGTAATTTAAAGTTGGATGCTGCTTACAGTCCGATTTTAAAGGTTGCATATCACATTGAAACTACTCGTGTTGAACAGCGAACTGATTTAGATAAATTGATAATCGAGCTTGAGACAAATGGTACTGTTGATCCTGAGCAAACTATTAGATTGGCTGCAACTATATTACATGATCAATTGTCAGTTTTCGTTGATTTTGAGAGAGTTGCTCCTCAGGCTGTAGATGAGACTGATGTGATTGAAGACAGATTTGATCCAGTTTTGTTGCGACCCGTTGATGATCTTGAGCTTACTGTTCGTTCAGCAAATTGTTTGAAAGCAGAAAATATTTTTTATATTGGTGATCTAATTCAAAGGACTGAAGTTGAGTTATTAAAAACACCTAATTTAGGAAAAAAATCGTTAACTGAAATTAAAGATATACTGGCACTTAAAGGTTTATCATTAGGAATGAAACTCGAAAAGTGGCCGCCGGATAATATGGTAGATCATTCTACTGTAATAAATAACTAATAAAGGGTGCATTTGTATGAGACATCGTAAATCTGGTAGAAAATTTAATATAAATAGTAGTCATCGTAAAGCTCTCTTTAGTAATATGGTTTCTTCTTTGATAACTCATGAACTTATAAAGACTACACTTCCTAAAGCAAAAGAACTTAGATCTTATGCTGAACCGTTGATAACTTTGTCTAAAGTTGATGATGTGTCTAAAAGGAGATTGGCTTTTTCTAAATTGCGTGATAGAAATGTCGTTTCAAAGTTATTCAATGAGTTAGGCCCTCGCTTTAAGGATAGATCTGGAGGATATTTACGAATTATGAAATGCGGATATCGTTCTGGTGACCAAGCACCTATGGCTTATGTTGAGTTTGTTGATAGAGCTGAATAAAACTATACAATGTGAATTCAAGTAATTAGTGCATAACCTAACAAGTTATTAGTATCAATGTCAGATAGTTCGCCTTTCTCCTTGTAAACTCTAGTGAAGACCTGATGCTTTATTTTTCCTGTTGATAAGTTTGTGCATTACCACTATCTGCAGGGTTGACACGTCCAACAGGACTATGTTTTTGGTATAATTTTGGCGTAAAATCTCATTAGCGTTATCATGTTGTCAACTCCCTACGAATGTCACGGCTTGGAAAAAATTGGTTCCGCAACTTTTGCTTGGTACATTTGCTCATTTGTTGCATTCGTTACCATAGGTTAAATTTCTTGTTGTTATCGAAGATGACCATGTGGACATGTTTTTTAAGATATGCAGCAATTTGATAATGCTGTCGGTCATGACTTCTTTGGTTTTGTACGCTACTAGTAAAGTAAGGTGCAGATTGGATTTGCATTCGTCAACTGCCTATTGCAGCTTTATTTCTGTTGGCATTCATGGTGTCAGATTTCCAACCACTTTGGTGTATGCACTGGTTTCTTGAATTCAAGTAATAAGTGCATACCCCACCAATTTTTCAGCGTCCATGCCGGATAATTCGCTAAACACCTCGTAAGGCGTCTTGAAGCCCAAACACTTCCTTGGTCTGTTGTTGAGTTTGTGTACCGCTTCTAACACCTGCTGGGTGGTCACATCCAACAGCCCCATGGCTTTTGGGAAGTATTGGCGTAACAGCCCATTTGCGTTCTCATTTTGCCCGCGTTCCCAGGAATGGTAAGGCTTGGCAAAATAGGTCGCGCATTTTATGGCATGAGCCACCTGATCGTGTTTGGCACTTGTGACCTTTAGGTTAAATTCTTTGCCGTTGTCGAAGGTGAGCGTGTGTACCCACTCTTTAAAGCCCGCCAGCTGGCGGTGACGGCGTCTGCACTCTTGTTCGCTACGGGGAACGCCAGGCGCAGTTTGGATTTGCGTTCGTCCAGTGTCACCAATGCGCCTTGGTGTCCTTTGCCAATCATGGTGTCGGCCTCCCAATCACCTAGTCGGCTGCGCTGGTTTGCCGCCTCTGGGCGTTCGTCAATATCCACCCGGTTAGGAATGCCTTTAACGCTACCTGTGCGGCTGCCGTAACGCTTGCGGTAGGTCTTCGCGTGACGGCGTAAGTTTAGATAGAGCTTGCCACCGGCCTGTTTGTCTTTGAGGACATGCTGGTAGATGCTTTCATGGCAAACACTGACTTGGCCTGCCTGTGCCAGCCTGCCGCTAATCTGTTCCGGACTCCATTGCTGTTCAAGTAGCGCATCAATGGTGTTTATCAGTGCCGGTGTTAACTTGACGGCTTTGGCCTTATCCGCATGGCGTTGCTGGGCCTTGCTATGGGCTTGTTGGTGCCGATAGCCACGCTGGCCGCGATTCAGCCTGAGTTTGCGACTAATGGTCGATTGGCTGCGCCCCAACGCGCAGGCGATTATCATGGTGGAATCCTTCAGCTTGTGCCGTGTTTCGATATAATGCCTTTCCTCAGGAGTGAGGTGTGTGTATGCCATAATGCGCTCCTGTTAGTGATGTTTCGGGATGCTTTTTACCACATCTGGCTCCTGACCCCATGGCGTAAAACCTATCCCGTCTCGTTAAACGGGTTATGCACTTATGATACGAATTCGCCCACATTATCAAATTACCCTTGGTGTTGTTATTGCCAAAGAGAAGCTTGACGCCGCCAATTTGATTGAATCTATTTGGTAGGATTAGCTAGTGATTAATAGTATTATTAACTTGTTTAGCGCACTGAGTCGTTGAAATTAGGTGAAGCTTTCTTGTATTGCCTTAAGGTAAATCTTACTCCTGAGCGCGAAATGGTTGAGGTGGTGCTTGAGTTTAAGTTGCTCGAGCTTGAAAAAAGCATAGATAGATGCAATAAAATGGTTGCTTTGGGTTCTCACCGTGCGGGTTGGTGAGTGCGCCAAGCCGGTGTTGGATTTAATGGGTTTTTACCCATAGGGCATAAATGGAAGACCTCGTCGTTCCAGTGTTTTTGATAGAGTGTCGTGATGCGGTCGTTGGTTTGCTGGTGGTCACTTGACGCCAGCATGAGCACACCGTGAGTAACTTGTTTGTTTGTAAAGACTTGATTGCCAGCATCACGGGGAAACTTTAGCCCTTGATGTAAACCTGTAACATGGTGTTTTTTTGTAGCAGCATGTATCCACGCGCACAAAACAACCTTGGCGCTTGTCTTCCAGGTTGAGAGCCATGATGAAATCTTTTTCAAATCTACTTTGATGAAGGCCATGTTCTCTTTGGAAGAAAATCAACTATCAGTCAACACCGTGCGGTAACACAGTTGGTTGTGCTGCACACCCGCAGCATCTGGCGCAATTGCTCGTTTTTGGTGATGGCGCTTTGGCGATTGACCTGACGGGTTTGCACATCGCAACACAGCAGGTCTTTGCGCACAATCTCAAACGCCACCGGAATATTGACATCGTCCGCGACATAAAGGCCGTTGAGAATATTCACACCTTTGAAAGTGCGCTGTTGGCAGTGATCGAAGTGCCGGCAATGATGTCGTTTTCATCGGTGTAGGGTTTTTCCTCAATGGTGTCATCGTAGTTCAGCGCGCCTTCATCGGCTTCAATGCAGCGGACGGTAGGCTTCAACAGCGACCACAAGTCGCTCGAGGTGAAATCAGAGCCTGCTAAAAAGCGGGTGATTTGATGATGATTGATCGCATGATCCAGCAGTTGTGACAAGCCAGTCACGGTGATCTGAGCAAAGCAATTTATCAAATTATCGCTGTATAATTCTAACAGGGAGTTTTTATGACGGACACCTCACATGAATTCAGTGAACCGCGATTATTCTAGGCTTATATCAGCCGTAGTGCGTAACATCAGTTATTAAAAGATATTTATTTTGAATCCTTTATGCAGAAATATATACTTCAAACTATCACTATGCATAATTAGGGTGCATTTCCTTTGGATTGTAATTTTAAATACAAATAGCAAATGATTAGCGTATTACTCGTTGACGATCACGAACTCGTTAGAACAGGGATTGAGTTTCTGTTAAATAGCGCTGATGATATAGTGGTTGTAGGTGTGGCTAAATCAGGGGAAGAGGCAATCGAAGCAGTAAAAACAATTACGATTGATGTGTTGGTGATGGATGTTAATATGCCGGGCATTGGTGGAACTGAAGCTTGTAGAAGGATTCTCCAGTTTAATCCAAATGTCAAAATAATTGCATTATCTATACATAATGATGGTCCTATACCGCAATTTTTATTAAAGTTAGGTGTTCTTGGATTTATTTCTAAAGGATCGCCGGTTGAGGAAATGCTAAAGGCAATAAAAAAAGTAATTGCAGGGGAACGTTATTTATGCTCTGAAGTTGCCAGCAACTTAGCATTTAATTCTTTGCCAGGTGTTAATGATTCCCCATTTAGTAAGCTCTCACCTAGGGAATCTGAAATTGTTATGTTGATATTACAAGGTAGGGCTATAAAGGAAATGGCTGATTTACTTGGTTTGAGTGATAAGACTGTAAATACTTATAGATATCGTTTGTATGATAAATTACAAATCAAAAATGATGTCGAATTGACTCGGTTAGCAGTGAGGTTTGGGTTTATAGATATGTTGTTGATTTGAGAGCCAGGGTGTTCGGTTGAACGAATTAAAGATTTAGAATTTCTTGGGCTTTTGTAAATGCATCTCTAAAATCTAAATACAAAGGTTTATCCGTGGTGAGCATTTCTTTTATCAGGTGGTGTTGTAATTGATATTTAACATCGCCAATTGCTAATGCGCCTACAGCTACCGCATCCTTGGAATTGGAGGCAGATTCTAAGGGAGCGCCGTTGTCACCTCGTTTTATTCCTTCAATACCCAGCGGTGGTACCGCATTAACATCTCCGACGACTTTTAGATTTATTGCTGCATTTAGAACGCTGGCATTTAAAACCTGAATACCTGCTTTTGCAGTACAAAAAATTATGTCGCAAGATTCGATTAGCTTAGCTTTCTCGATATCTGTTCTTGCACAACAGCCTTTAATAGAGCTGGAAAATCGACGGTTATATTGATGGGCGACATCTTCCGCAGTCTCAATGGATAAGTGGTCTACTATAGTTGTTTCGGCGCCCGCCAATGATGAAATCACGCCTGTTGCAATTCCTACAGGGCCTGTTCCGCCGAAAATTAAGGCTCTACAGTCCTTTAGCTCTTTGTTGTGTTTTTCTTTAAGTTGTTTTGCAACGCAAGCCACCAGGGCTGCTGCTGTTGTAAAGGCTCCGCTAGGATCTGCAAAAACGGATATTTCAAAAGGCGGAACCATTGCTTTTTGGCTAGCACTTAACATGTCCATGGCTAGCGCGAAATCACGCCCCCCAACGAAAATAGCTGTGCGTTTAATGCCTGCTGGACTGCGTGAGAAAATTGCATCTTGCGTCAATCCATGTACGCTCTCCAATTTAACATTGTTATAAGGCATGAGCACATCAAAGCCCGCGTCCATTGCCATATTTATATCGAATGGACTGTTATGAGGCATCGGGTCTAGCATGTGAAGAATGCTACGTTTTTCCATTAAGTTTATCCTGAATAATAAATGTTTTAGTGATATGGCTTAAACCTTTGAATTTACATATTCCCTTGCTACTTCAAAGGCGTGCTCAAAATGTAAGTAGACAGGTTTATCGCTTTCAATCATTTTTTTGAGAAGGCGATTTTGTGCTTGATATTTTACATTGCCAATTGCTAATGCTCCGATTCCTACAGCGCCACTAACGGAGTTTTCGATTTTAGTTCCGTCATGAAACGCATCAACACCAGCAATGCCTGCCGGTGGTACAGCATTAACATCAGCGGCAACTTTTAATTGTTTTGCTGTAGTAATTAGCTCTGCACTTAATAACTCTATGCCAGCAGCCCCGGTTGCAAATACAACATCGGTTGTTTTGATATATTCGTCTTTATCTGCATCAGCGCCAGCCAATATAGTAATCTTGCCATCACCAAATTCCTCGTTGCAAATATCTGCTACATGCTGAGCTTTTTCCAGTTGTCTACCAATTATTCTTACGTTAGCACCAGCTTGGGCGGCGATTACTGCGGCAGCTTGTCCGACTGGTCCTGTTCCACCCAATGCAAGAACGTTCTTGCCAGCAAGGGTTGTATTAAAGTTCTTAAGTAACTCGCGTTCGACAGCTGCTACCATTCCTGCTGCAGTTGTAAAAGCCCCGCTTGGGTCTGCAAACACCGATACTTCAAAAGGGGGGACCATTGCTCGTTTTGCCATTTTAAGCATATCCATTGCTTGTTTTGTATCTCGTCCGCCAATAAATATCCCGGTCCGTTTCAAGTTCTTTGAGCTGCGTGAAAAAATAGCATCTTGAACTAAGCCCTGAACTTCACTTGGTTCCACGTTTATATAAGGAACCGCAGAAACCCATCCAGCATCCATAGCCATATTTACATCAAAAGGACTAAGATTTTTAGCGGTTGTTAGCATGTGAAGGATAAATGGCTTTTCCATAGAGGTTCCTTAAAAAATGATTTTTTGAAGTATAAAGGGATATTGTATTTGGAATCTTATGTGTTTTTGACGCGAGAGCAGATGGTAATTTGTTTCAAAAGCTTGTCATATGTATTTATTTGATTTAACGGTTGATATCTACTTTTATTAATTATACAGGGGCTTTTGATTTTTGCGGTGCTATGATTTGTCAATTAATTGATCTTATTTGTTGGTCTTGTTAGTGATTATTAAACTATTTTAACAAAAACTTTAAATATTCATGGAAATTACAGTAGAAGCTCGTCGTCATTTACGGTTGGCGCATCGGGCAAAAATTCAATTGTGTAGTAATGATGAAGTCATTATTGCTTATACCCGCGACTTGTCTGAAAGTGGCTTGTATGTCTTAGGTCGATTTAATCATACCTTATTGCCAGGGGATATTTTAGACGTTACGGTTTTAGATATCGAAAATGCTTTGTCTAGGAAGGTAGTTGTTATACGTGTAGATGAAGGTCTGGGCTTTGCCGTGGAATTCTTTGAATAAATAATACCGTTCTATTTTTTAATCGTTTTTAGTTGAAATTCTTGTCTTGGCTCAGTGGGTTTTGTGTTCTATAACTTTATAATATAGGGAGTATAGCCCCGTTCATGGTTTGATAAGCTCTCCATGAACGGAAATAATTAATTTATAAAGCTTAACTTCCATTAGGCATGTTGAATCGCATGAGCTTTTCGAGACTTACAGCATTCATTTGTTAGTATTGAGCGTGCATTATTTCAGTGACAAAGTTTCTGTCCTGCCTATTGTTTCAATAACTAATTTATTTTCTTTGCTTAACCAGCCGATTGCGCGTTGTACATCGTTTTTTCCTAAGCCTGTTTCATTAGTTATTTTTGTTACGCTAGAGGGGCCATTCTTTTCCAAGAAATGCCATATTTTGCCAGCAGCTGCGCCAATTGTATTAGACATGTTTGAGTACCTTTAAGTTAAATGAAAAAAAATGTTACGATTTTTTGTTGGTGTCAGGTAGGACAATATTTAGCTCAAGTGTTTCTTGGTTATCATCTTGTTCAAAATTTACTGATATAGCATCTTGGTCAATACTGACATATTTGCGAATAACTTCCAGTAGTTCTTTTTGTAATTGCGGCAAGTATGATGGCTGATTTCGTGACGTACGTTCATGAGCAACTAGGATTTGTAGTCTTTCTTTGGCAAGTGACGCTGAGCTTGTTTTCGACGTCCTAAAATAATCAAGTAAACTCATCACTTACTCCCGAAAAGTTTTCCGAATAGACCCTTTTTTTCATCAATAAAACGGTGAGGCCGGTCTTCGCCTAAGTAGCGAGCAATCACGTCAGCGTAAGCTTGCCCTGCATCACTTTTTTCATCAAGAATAACGGGTGTGCCGGAATTTGAAGCATTTAAAACGGACTTTGACTCGGGAATCACGCCTAGTAAGTGTAATGATAATATTTCCTGTACATCGTCGACACTTAGCATTTCGCCTAATTTTACTCTTTCTGGGGAGTAGCGAGTCAGCAATAAGTACTCTTTAATCGGCTCTTCATTGTGTTCTGCGCGGCGCGACTTGCTGGAAAGAATGCCAAGCATTCTATCTGAATCTCTGACCGAAGATACTTCGGGGTTAGTGACTATAAAAGCATCGTCGGCATAGTACATTGCTAAAAATGCACCTCTTTCGATTCCTGCGGGGGAGTCGCATACAATATATTTAAAGTCTTTTTTTAGCTCATCCAGAATTCTACCAACCCCTTCTTGAGAGAGTGCGTCTTTATCTCTGGTTTGTGATGCTGGCAGGATATATAACTGATTACAGTTTTTATCGCGTATTAATGCTTGGTTAAGTGTGGCTTCGCCATTGATAACATTAACAAAATCATAAACTACTCGGCGTTCACAGCCCATAATTAAATCGAGATTTCGTAACCCCACATCGAAATCTATGACAGCTGTTTTATGTCCTCTTTTAGCAAGGCCCATGGCGATGGCGGCACTTGTTGTAGTTTTGCCAACGCCGCCTTTGCCAGATGTTACAACTATAATTCGCGCCACTTGTTTTCTCCGTGGTAATGGTTTTTTAAAGATCTTTAATAGTTAAGGTATTGTTTTGCAAACAGATCTGAACGGGACGATTGCGAACCATTTCTGTAAGATCTTCGCTGATTTTGTATGTTCCGGCAATAGAGATTAGTTCTGCCTGTAAGTCCGAGCAAAAAATACGCGCTTCGATATTTCCTTGAACACCGGCTAAAGCCCTGCCTCTTAATGAGCCGTATACGTGTATATTGCCTTCAGCAAGGATTTCAGCGCCTGCACTGACTTGAGCCAGAACAATTAAGTCGCCATGAGCATAAATGCGCTGACCAGATCGAATAGGTTGAATAATTAGTGTGGTTCTTTCTGGGCTGGCAGAGTCCTCAGCAGTCGGAATAGGCTTTGCAGGTTGTGGCTTTGTATTATCAATTAATAATGCTTGATTTTGTCCGGTGTGCGCTGGGATAGAAAGATCTAACGCTTTATTAAGTTGTTGGGTTGTCGCGCCACGAATGCCTATTGGTAAAAAATCTAAGCTGTGCAGCATATTAACCAGCTCGTTAATATCAATGTCTAATTTTTGCTTGTTTAGTTCTTGCAAGTCGATAACTACAGGGGAGTTTTTAAAAAACTCTGGTGCCAACTGAATTTTTTCCTGTAATTGGTGTTCAATAATTATTACGTCGTTGTTAGCTAATACCAAGACAGGAGCAGAGAAAGTAGTGCTTTTGAATTCCAAAGCTGGGGGATGGTAGTTTGAATGTTGAGAATCTGTCGGCATCCGTTAAGTCAGGCTAGTCAGTAATTTGGGTAATTCTAACATTGCTGGTGTGAAAAATCATTTTTCTGGGTTTTTTACAATTTACGGTGTTTGCTTTAGGCGTGCGTATTATGATTTTTTTTGGAATACGCATGCCAATAGTTATTATCGGGCTAATAAATTCAGCATGTTGATGTAAGTTATTTAAAAATGTCATGTTGTGATTTTTGATTCGGTGGAAAACTTTTGTTGATTTTCTCAAAGAGTTTTTCAAGGTATTTGTAATCTAGCCGTTCCCTGGCAAGCAAGCTTGCATTCACCTGGATTATCCTTTAACTTAACGCCCACATCCGTAAAGGCTAGGGGTGCTAACTGTTTATGTTTGTATATTGATAGTTGGCTGAGAGAAACCCTTTGAACCTGAGCCCGGTTAATGCCGGCGTAGGAAAGCCCCCAAACTTCTTCCTGCGCCTTGTTTTTGAATTCTGGAGATTAAACATGAGCGCTGTCCCTAAAGAAGATTCGTCTACCGATAAACGTAGCGTAAAAATTGATTCATACCCGGCATCGGAAAAAATCTATGTCCAAGGCTCCCGTCCTGATATACAGGTTCCGATGCGTAAGATTACCTTATCAGATACTCCGGTACATTTTGGCGCCGAAAAAAATCCCCCAATATACGTATACGATACTTCCGGTGTTTATACAGATCCGAATGTAGAAGTAGATCTTAAAAGCGGTTTAAACCCAATTCGTTCAGCCTGGATTAAAGAGCGCAACGATACTGAAGAATTATCTGGGCCTAGCTCAGAATTTGGCCTTCAAAGATTAAATGATCCCGCAACAGCAGATTTAAGGTTTGAACATATCCGCAAACCGCGGCGCGCCAAAGCAGGCAAGAATGTCTCGCAAATGCACTATGCAAGACAAGGGATTATCACGCCGGAAATGGAATACATCGCCATTCGCGAAAATCAAAAAATGGAAGAAATGCGCCATTTATGGAAAGACCAGCATCCAGGCGATTCTTTCGGCGCGTCAATTCCTGATGTGATTACCCCAGAGTTTGTTCGATCTGAAGTCGCTAGAGGCCGTGCGATTATTCCTTGTAATATCAATCATCCAGAATTAGAACCGATGATTATTGGGCGTAATTTCCTGGTTAAAATCAACGGCAATCTAGGTAATTCTGCGGTGACTTCATCTATCGATGAAGAAGTCGAAAAAATGCTTTGGGGCATTCGTTGGGGTGGAGACACCATTATGGATTTGTCAACCGGCAAAAATATCCACGAAACCCGCGAATGGATTTTGCGCAATTCACCTGTGCCTATCGGTACGGTGCCGATTTATCAGGCGCTGGAAAAGGTAAACGGCAAAGCTGAAGACCTGACTTGGGAAATTTTTAGAGATACTTTGATAGAACAAGCTGAGCAGGGCGTCGATTACTTTACTATCCACGCCGGGGTGCGTCTCCACCATGTGCCATTAACTGCCAAACGCATGACTGGTATTGTCTCGCGCGGTGGCTCGATTATGGCTAAATGGTGTTTGGCACATCACACAGAAAGCTTTTTGTACACGCACTTTGAAGAAATCTGCGAAATCATGAAAGCCTATGACGTCTCCTTCTCGTTAGGTGATGGTTTGCGTCCTGGCTCAATTTACGATGCCAATGATGAAGCACAATTCGGTGAGCTGGAAACCTTGGGTGAGTTGACCAAAATTGCCTGGGAACATGATGTGCAAACTATGATCGAAGGCCCGGGCCATGTGCCATTACACATGATTAAGGTCAACATGGAAAAACAGTTGGAAGAATGCGGCGAAGCGCCTTTTTATACTTTAGGGCCGCTGACCACGGACATTGCTCCGGGCTACGACCACATCACTTCTGCGATTGGTGCAGCTAATATCGGTTGGTACGGTTGCGCGATGTTGTGCTACGTGACCCAAAAAGAACATTTAGGCTTGCCTAATAAGCAGGATGTTCGTGAAGGCATTGTGACTTACAAAATCGCCGCCCATGCTGCTGATTTGGCCAAAGGTCATCCCGGTGCGCAAGCCCGTGATAATGCGATGTCTAAGGCACGCTTTGAATTCAGATGGGAAGATCAGTTCAATATTGGCCTTGATCCTGAAAAAGCTCGCGAATTCCATGATGAAACTCTGCCTAAAGATTCAGCAAAGGTTGCTCATTTTTGCTCAATGTGTGGACCACATTTCTGTTCTATGAAAATTAGCCAGGATGTTCGTGACTATGCAGCTGCTAAAGGTATTAAGGACGAAACTGAAGCGCTTAAGCTGGGAATGGATGAAAAATCTAAGCAATTCCTTGAAGAAGGCGCAGATATTTACCATAAAGTCTAATTCATAAGAACTCACTGAGTCGGTTTAAAGCCAATGAGCGTTTACCAACATATATTACTGGCGATCGATTTTTCCAAGCATAGTAACGAAGTTGCCAGTAAAGCCAAAAACTTGGCAAAAACAAATCAGGCAGATTTAAGCATTGTCCATGTGCTTGATAACATTCCAATGCCGGATACCAGTTACGGCTCTATCATTTCGCTGATTGAGGATTCAGATAATGAGTTATTGGAGATTGAAAAAGCCAAGTTTATCGAAATTGCTGATCAGCTTGGGGTTGCTCAGGCTAATCGCTGGTTGATTTGGGGAGCTCCCAAGCAGGAAATTACCGAGCTTGCCGAGCAAATGCGGGTAGATTTAATTGTAGTGGGTTCGCATGGGCGGCATGGCCTAGCATTATTGTTAGGCTCAACTGCTAATGCCGTATTACACCATGCCCGCTGCGATGTGCTGGCTGTGCGCTTACAGGACGCATAAGCCTCATGAGTTTTTGGAAAGAAAAGAAGCTGTCCGAAATGACTACCGAGGAATGGGAGTCATTGTGCGATGGATGCGGTAAATGCTGTTTACACAAGCTGGAAGATGAAGACACGGGCGATATTTACTTCACCAGTGTCGTTTGTGATCTTATCGATCTTAGTGCTTGTCGATGTACTCGTTACACTGAGCGAACTAAGCTGGTTCCTGAGTGTTTAGATTTAAAGCAGCATGACTTTGCCGAATTCAATTGGTTGCCGGCTACCTGTGCTTATAGGCTACTGACTGACGGTGAGGATTTGCCTTCATGGCATCCGCTAGTTTCGGGAGACCCTAATAGCGTGCATGAAGCGGGGGTTTCAATAAGAAGTTATGCAATGAAAGAATCCGAGGTTGATGATCTGGAAGATCACATTATTGAATGGCTGGAATAACCCAGCCATTCTGACAATCCTTTAATCTTCTTTCGTCCAGTCTTCCAATGCAGCGATAATACTTTTCGCTTGGTCTTTGCTGGAAATATTAAATTTTGATTTTTGCTGATATTCGCCATTGCGCTTTTGGTAGCGGCGAATAGTGTATTTATCTGGGCCATATTGTTCTTTGGTCCGATCCCAGTCTTGGTAACGATACATTACCGTCGCCCAAGCACCCTTAGTAAGCACTTTTTTGTCCAGTTCCTTAACGGTTTCAATACCGCCATCTTCGTAAGTTACTGTTAATTCGTCTACTGTTTCTGCCATGTCAACTCTGCCTTAGGGTAATTGTCTGTTGGGGAATGCACGTTGCTTTTAAGCAAAAGGATGCTCCAAAATGATGGTTTCATCTCTGTCAGGACCTGTAGACAAAATAGCAATTTTAACACCCACCAGTTCTTCAATTCTTTTGATGTATGTTTTAGCGTTGTCAGGTAGTGCATTAAAATCGGTAATGCCAGCGGTTGTGCCAGACCAGCCGGGTAACTCCTCAATAATCGCTTCACAACCCTGGTATTGGTCGGCACCTAAAGGCGCAGTTTCAGTGACTTTGCCGTTAAGTCGATAGGCGGTGCAAATACCGATTTTTTCCAGGCCATCTAGGACGTCAAGCTTGGTTAAACAAATACCGCTTAGGCTATTGATTTGTGCCGATTTACGCATCGCGACGGCATCAAACCAGCCACAACGTCTTTTGCGACCCGTAGTAGCGCCAAATTCATGGCCCTTAACACCTAAATGCTCACCGTTTTCGTCATGCAATTCGGTAGGGAAGGGGCCATTGCCGACACGAGTTGAATAGGCTTTGGTTATGCCCAGCACATAGTCAAGATCAAGGGGCCCAAGGCCTGATCCTGTGGCGGCACCACCTGCAGTTGTGCTTGAGGATGTGACATAAGGAAAGGTGCCATGATCTATGTCTAGTAATGCGCCCTGCGCGCCTTCCAGTAATAGATTGTGACCGGCCGCTTGCAGTCGATAAAGTTCCTCGCTGACATCGGTCAGCATCGGTTTGATCTGCTCGGCAAAATTTAACGCTTCATCCAGTGTTTGCTGATAATCGACCGCATCGACATGGTAATACTGGGTGAGCATGAAATTATGGTAATCGACCAACTCTTTGAGTTTTTCGGCAAAAGTAGTTGGGTTTAGCAAGTCGCCTGCACGTAAACCTCGGCGAGCAGCTTTATCTTCATAAGCAGGACCGATGCCGCGACCAGTGGTGCCAATTGCTTTGCTGCCACGAGCCTTTTCTCTGGCTTGGTCGATAGCGATGTGAACAGGCAAAATTAAGGTGCAGGCTTCGCTGATTAACAGACGTTCGCGAACAGAAATGCCGGCCTTTTCCAGGATCTCAATTTCTTCCAGTAATGCGGCGGGCGATAACACAACGCCATTACCGATCATGCACTGTACGCCTTTCCTGAGGATACCTGATGGAATAAGGTGTAAAACGGTTTTGACGCCGCCTATTACCAAGGTATGGCCGGCATTATGGCCGCCTTGAAAGCGTATAACTGCCTGCGCTTGTTCGGTGAGCAAATCGACTAACTTACCTTTTCCTTCGTCACCCCATTGAGTGCCGATGACAACGACATTTTTTCCCATGATTATTCCAAATTTACGACTTTACGGATGGATGTAGGGCAAATGCATGAAGCAATTGCCGAAGACAGTATGGATGCAGGATTCAACAAAATCAGCACGGTGTTTATGCAATGCTTGGAGTTAGGGGCTTTACGACCCAATGTTGATTATCATGCTCTAAAATGGCTGAGCAACCCAATTCTTGGGCGCTACCAATTTGGCCTGGTAACTGTTGAACAACGGCTTGGCCGTTAGCACGTAATGCTCTGATAGTTTCGGTCAATTCAGGTTCGTTTAGTGCCGGGGCAAAAATTAAGGTTGCTTGTTTTGCACCGAAAGTTGTTTTGCTTAATGTTGCCAATAGTTTTAAGTCGGCGCTAAAGCCGGTCGCAGGACGTGAGCGACCGAATACAGCACCAATATTATCATAGCGCCCACCCCGAGCAATTTCACGACCAACAGAAGGAACAAAAGCAGCGAAAACCACCCCAGTATGATAGTGATAGCCTCGTAGTTCTGACAAATCGAAACTAACTGCTAAGTGCGGAAATGTCTTGGTTAAGCTGTCCGCAATAGCGTTTAGTTCCGCCAATGCTTGCTTAACGTGTTGATTCGCCGATGCCAATAAGTTGAGAGCTTTGTCCAAAATGTCTTTGCCACCGTTGAGTTCCGGTAATTTTAAGAGCATATTTCTAATGCTGTTATCAAGATTGAATCCGTCTAGTAGTTCTTGCAATTCAGGTCGGGCCTTACGTTGCAAGACATCAAACAATGCGGCTTCTTGTGTATCTGATAATCCGGCCTGCCTTGATAGAGCACGGTATATGCCGACATGACCTAAATCGAGATGTACGTTTTGTAATCCTGTTATTGCCAGCATTTCCAGGAGTAAATGAATGACTTCAAGGTCGCTTTCCTTGCCGGCGTGACCATAGAGCTCGGCGCCTATTTGCATTGGGCTTCTGGTTTTTTCTAGCGGGTCGCCGCGGGTATGCAAAATTGTTCCGACATAGCACAGACGCGTTGGCCAGGCATGCTTTAAGTTGTGGGCATCTATTCTAGCTACTTGAGGAGTCATGTCAGACCGTATCCCTAACATTTCTCCGCTAATTTGGTCAGTTAATTTAAATGTTTGCAGTTCAAGATCATGGCCGGAGCCCGTTAATAACGAATCCAGATAATCGATAAAGGGCGGGATAACCAGTTCGTAGCCCCAGCAAGCGAAGGTATCCAGTATCTTTCGGCGCAAGCTTTCCAGGTGTTTGGCATCTTCCGGCAACAGCTCTTCAATGCCGTCAGGCAAAAGCCAGGAATCTTTTTGTTGCATATTTTATATGTCCACTCAAACAAAACGCCCCGCGAGAGCTGAGCGTTTTAGGGGTTAACAAGTTAGTAAATGTTATTTTACTATCTGTTGATTTTTGAAGTATTTAAAAAAATCAGATTCAGGATCTAACACCATCATATCTGATCCGGTAAAGGTTTTCTTGTAAGCATTCAAACTACGGTAGAAAGTGAAGAACTCGCTATTAGCGCCATAGGCCTTTGCGTAAATTTCAGCTGATTTTGCATCGCCTTCACCACGAAGTTTTTCAGCATCCCGAAACGAATTAGCAAGCGTTACAACTCTTTGTCGGTCTGCATCTGCACGTATTCTTTCAGCGGCTTCAGCACCTTGAGAGCGGAACTCTCGGGCAACCCGTTCACGTTCTGCTTCCATTCTTCGAAATACAGAGCTACTGACTTCTTCCGGTAAGTCAATGCGCATGACCTGAACATCAATGATTTCCAGACCTAAATCTGCCGCCAGTGCCGTGGAATTTTTAATCAAGATTTCGCGTATTATTTGCCGATCAGTTGAAACTAGCTGTTTGATGTTGCGTTTACTAAATTCACCTCGAAATGCGTCTTTAATAATTTGATCCAGCCTTAAATTAGCTTGATCTATATCGCCGGCGACTACGGTGTAAAAAGTTTTTACATTCCCAATACGCCACTTTACAAATGAATCAACAATGACGTTCTTTTTTTCTGCGGTCAAAAAACGTTCGGGCTTTGAATCCATGGTTTGAATTCTGGCATCAAATTTTTTGACGTTATTATAAAACGGAACTTTGAAGTATATACCTGGTGTGTAGTCAGATTTAACAATGGCACCTAAAGCAAATTTGATGGCTTTTTCTGTTTCATTAACAGTAAAAAAGGACATTGAGGCAACCAGTAACAGTGCGACGATACCTACCAGTAGTTTATTTTGTGTCATTAGCGTCCCCTTGCGTCGCGACCACGTTGTGAATTACGTAAAACAGCTTGTGGTTGCGGCTGTCCTTGTGTCTGTATGTCACTCAGCGGTTGTGCAACTTGATCTACAATATTTTGCGGAATAGTTACAGGCGATGCTGATTGCTTTTGTTGCATCATTTTATCTAAGGGAAGGTAAAGCATATTGTTGCTACCCTTCACATCCACTAGTACTGTGCTTGTTTGGGCTAGAACAGTCTCCATTGTTTCAAGATAAAGCCTTTTTCTGGTGATATCTGGGGCTTTTTCGTATTCTGATAATAATTTGGAGAAACGGTTGCTTTCCCCCTCTGCTTGGGCAATGACTTGTTCTTTGTAACCTTCAGCTTCTTGAATTTTTCTTGCAGCGGCTCCACGAGCTTTAGGCACAACGTCGTTGGAGTAGGCTTCGGCTTCATTGATTAAGCGTTGTTCGTCTTCCCTTGCTTTTATCGCGTCCTCAAATGCATTTTGGACTTGTTCTGGAGGCTGTGCGTCTTGAAGGTTAACGCTAGTAATCTGAATCCCGGTTTGGTAGCTATCCATAATGTCCTGAATTTCCTTTTTGATCTGCGTTACTACTTCGCTACGACCTTCAGTCAATACAAAATCCATCGTACTGCTACCAATTACACCCCGTTGGGTACTTTCGGTAACTTGTTTTAATGTTCCAGTGGGATTTGACACGTTGAAAATGAATTGCTTAGCATCTTTAACTTGATATTGCACTGCTAGGCGAACATCGACAATATTTTCATCTTTGGTCAACATCAAGGCTTCTTTAGGAACTGAACCGGCGGATTGTGCCGTTCCCCCTGAGCGATAACCTACTTCAATAAAACGTTGTTGTTTGACGTTGACGATATCAACTCTCTCGATAGGTGCAGGTAAATGCCAATTTAAACCAGATTGGGTTGTATCAATATATTTACCAAATCTAGTTTCAACCCCGTGATTACCTTCGTCAACGATATAGAAACCACTTGCTCCCCACAACAAAACAGCACCGACACCTATAAAACCAAGTGTTCTTGGTGATAGGGGGGTGCCGGAAGAATCTTCGTTCCGATTGCCGCCGCCAAAAAAGCCGCCCAATTTTTCTTGTAATGAACGAATGGCATCATCCAAATCAGGAGGCCCTTTCTGGTCTCCACCACTCCAAGGGTCTTTTTTGTCGCCGTCAGGCTCATTCCAGGACATACCTTTGCTCCACGTTACTTAACATTATAATTATTGATCTTAATTTGATTGTATTTACCCGGTGGTTTTTATTAATTAAAGCCAACCGTATGATTATTCAAAATAATCCAATATTTGTATTAGTTGGGGATTATCCTAAAAAAACCGGGTTAATACAAACCAAGGCTAGAAGGCTTCTTCGGTATGCACCGATTTTAATAAACCTAGGTGTTTCGTATCCACTTCAATGACCAGCTCACTGGCACCCAGATCATCAATATGCTCGTCAATTATTTTTGCGCAAGTGAATAATTTAGCTCTAATGTCACCTTGATCAGGCCGTAAAAAACAGCGCTTTTTTACTTTGCTGGATGAAAATATTTCTGTCAGAACTTCAAGTAGTAATTCAATGCCTTCTCCAGTTACAGCAGAAAGCCAGATACGTATTGGCTGACCAGAGGCATCTCGATCTACTCTAGGCGCCATATCGGGCAGTAAATCAATTTTATTAAATACTTCCAATTGCCTGACTTCGTGGGCATTAATATCTGTGAGGACTTTATTAACTTGGTTGATGGTTTCATCGCGATCTTCTGCATTAGCATCAATTACATGTAATAGTAAGTCTGCTTCACTAGCTTCTTGCAAAGTAGACTTAAATGCGGCTACTAATTCATGGGGTAAATGGCGAATGAAACCTACCGTGTCTGCAAGAATGACTTCGCTATTATTAGGTAATTGGCAGTGCCTAAGCGTCGGGTCTAATGTCGCAAATAATTGATCTGCGACATAAATATCTGCGCCGGTTAAAGTATTAAACAACGTGGATTTGCCTGCATTCGTATAACCCACCAATGAAACAGATGGAATTTCGGCTTTCTTCCTTTTGCTGCGGCCTTGATGCCTTTGCTTGTCGACTTTATCCAGGCGTTGCTGAATTTGTTTAATACGCAGGCCGAGTAATCGTCTATCTGTTTCCAGTTGGGTTTCGCCAGGACCGCGAAGCCCAATCCCACCTTTTTGTCTCTCTAAATGCGTCCAGCCACGAACCAGTCGTGTTGAAAGATGCTTTAACTGAGCAAGTTCAACCTGAAGTTTCCCCTCAAATGTTTGCGCTCGTTGGGCAAAAATATCAAGAATTAAACCATTTCTATCCACTACACGAACCCCTAAAGCGGTTTCAAGGTTTCTTTCTTGACTAGGCGATAGCGGGTGATTAAACAAGACTATGTCAGCAGAATAGGCTTCGATGGCTGATTTAAGCTCTTCAAGTTTACCTTTGCCGACAAAAAATTTAGGATCTGGACTTTTACGACTTCCGGTAAGGACGTGAACAGGAATTGTGCCGGCAGATCTGGCTAATTCTTGTAATTCGAGAAGATCTTCTTGTCCGCAATAAAATGTCAGGTGAACGAGTATTGCACGTTCACCTGAATCTGGACGGTCAAACAACTAGGTTCACCATTAAATTAAAATAAATGCTTGCGATGGTAATGATCTTATTGAATTACTCTTCATTAGCAGGAGATGGCTCAACGTCTTGGGTCATTCTAACAGCCTTGCCGGGGACGATGGTTGAAATGGCATGTTTGTAGACCATTTGGCTGACAGTGTTTTTCAACATGATGACATATTGATCAAACGAATCTACTTTGCCTTGTAACTTGATACCGTTAACGAGAAAAATTGACACAGGGGTGTGTTCTTTTCTAAGTGCATTTAGAAAATTGTCCTGTAAATTTTGGCCTTTTGACATCCGATTTCTCCTTATTATTTTTATATAACAGTTTATTAAGATAACTGCTTTTAGAAAGCAACACAATCATCAGAGATTGTTAGTCGATGATTGCTGATTAATTCAAGTGTTCAATAGATGTCAGGTGTTTTTTACCCAGTGTATTTTATTTTTTTGTTAGAAGATTTGTTGTACACCGTACCCACTAGATTAACATCTTGTAACAAAGAGGCGGCATTTTTTAAATCTTCTGTTTTGGTATTGCCTTCTTCTGTCACTAGCAACACACAGTCAACATAAGGTGAAAAGCTTAACGTATCTACTTGAGTAAGTAATGGGGGCATATCGAAAATAATTATTCGAGATGGGTAGCGAGATTTAACCTCATTGACAAAATTAATCATTCTAGGTGATCGCAACATTTCCGTTGAGTTAATGAGAGGTTTGCCTGCTGGTAATACAACCAGTCTGGGGATGCCTGGATTAATCATTAGCTCACTTAATGGTGTGCTGTTTAATAAGTAATCCCCAAGTCCTGCGGCGGCCTTAAGTCCCAATAGCGTATGCACGGAAGGGTTTTGAAAGTTGCCATCGACCAACAATACCGTTCGATCTAATTCCATCGCCATGCTGATAGCTAAATTTACAGCCGTTAAGCTGTTGCCGCTATCTCGAGTAGGACTGGTCACTGCGAGGGTGTTCCAGCCTTTCTCATCCATGATATGCAAAGTGCGCGTGCGCAGCATTTTGTAAGACTCAAGCCAAACATTGTGGGTCAGTGCTGACACAATTTTGTTGGTACGGAGCTGTTCAAGATCCGGTTTTTGTATCTTGGTATCCGTATAAGTGAAGTTTTCAGTTTCTGCAATCTGCGCCATCACTGCTTGACCATGTTTGTATTGCTCTTTTTCTATAGTGGTTTGATTTTGATCCATCTTATAAAACTCCTGTATTTGTTAGTTAAAGCCTAATAAGCGCATTAATTTGTACCAAAAGATATCCAGTGGCATGACAATAAAATGGAAGCCTAAAATGGCTAAAACAAATGCGCCCGCAAGGATGATTAAGAACATTTTTTGTTGGCGTCGGCGTAATTCAAATTCATCTTTGCTTTCGAGGTATGGAATGATGGCAAGCGGTGTTTGACCTAAGATTGAGATAAGAGCTTTTTCACTGTAAATTGCCGAATCCATCATCTCAACTAAGGCAATACAACCAACACCGACGGCAATCGCAAACACAAAGCCAAGGAAGAGAATAGCTACTCTGTTAGGGCTGACAGGTTTTTCCGGTTCCAGGGCAGGATCAATTAATGCAAAACGCTCACCCTTGTTTTCCATTTCTAATTGTTGAGAAATTTGCGCTTCCATTTCTCGTGCGCTGACTTCGCGATAGCGAAGATTGCTATTGTCTAAGTCTTGAATAAGGTCCATGTATTCTTTTTCAACCAATGGCGCCTGACGCAGACTTTCACGTAAGGATTCGATTTTGCTTTTTATTTGATCGCGGCTGTACTGGAGTGATTTGAATTCTGCATTTGTGGATTCCAACTGCGATTTCAGCGTGATATAGGCAGGATTGTCAGCCTCAATGCCACTTTTAATGCTGTCATTTTTTTTAGTTTCCAGCATGGTTTGCTGCAGCGTATCGATTTGTTTCTGCAGTTTTAAAACGTCGGGATGTTTATCTGAATACTGTTTTTTTAAACTGGCTAGGTCTGTTTTTCTGCGGGTAAGTTCGGCATTTAGGTCATTCAAGTCAGTATTAGTGCCAATTTCTTTTTCCAGGGATTCAATTTCTCTTTTCATCTTGATGACATCAGGATGAGTGGCAGAATAACTAGCCTGTAACGAAGGGTATTGTGATTGTAATAATTTCAGGCGGTCTTTCATGTCCAGTACACGAAGACCGTCAGACCCCGTTGCCATGGAGTTGGGGTCGATTTGTGCTAATTGCCCTTCCAGATAAAAGCGGCGTTCTTGTAGTGAGCGTTCCTGGCTATCTAGGCCAATTAACTGGTTAGATAATGAAGTGAGTTCTTGCTGATTAAGCTGACTAATTTGTGGAAGTTGATCCAAGTTCTTTGCTTTAAATACAGCTAAATCAGCTTGGATTTGTTGGATTTTATCTTTTAGGCGGCGGGCTTCTTCGCTCAGAAATAGTGTTGTGCTTTCTGCGGATTGAGTGCGGTTTTTGATGTTTTCATTCAAGAACAGCGTTGTCAGCTCATTGGCTACTTTTTGAGCTATAGCTGGTGATTCGTATTCAAACGACAATGTAAAAGCAATCGTCGCTTGAGTGGGCTGACCGTTACGGGGGTCAATGACATCGGCGCTGATAGTTTCAACCTTGATGCTTTTACGCATCTTTTCCAGAATAACTTCCTGTGTTTTACTCTTTCTGTCATCAGCATATAAATCAAATTTACCGATAATTTCCATTAAATTGGAGCGGGTCATAATCCGCTGGCTGATCATTTGAATACGCTGGTCGGCAAATGTGGTGACTGTGGATTTAACCAGTTCTTTAGGCACTTCCTGTTCTTCAATCAAAATCGTGGCAGAAGATTTGTAAACTGGGGGCAATAAAACTGCCAGCATTATGCTTAATAATGTAATGGCGGCGGCTGGAATTAATAAGTATCTAATTCGCCGTTTGAGAATGTTTATGTAATCTTTAATGTCGAGGGTTTGGTTTTCCACGCTATTTCACCTGGCGATTGATTTGGGGTTGATAATTAAATTGCAATTGGACAATGTTGCCTTGGCTGGGTTGATTGTTGCCTTGGGATTGTTGTCTTTGGAATTCTTGTTGTCGATAGGTGTATGAAAGCCCTAGGTTAATTTCGGGTGTCCATTTCCAGTTTATGTTGGGGCTAATTGAATAGTAAGTTCTGTTGTATCGGCTATTTTGCTGGCCGGTTATTTCATTGGTTGAGTAGCTGCTCGTAAGTCCTGATGTCCAGCGCTCATTAATGCTATAGGCGTTGTTGAGAGAAATTTCAGTGCGTGTTTGCAGTCCCTGTGAGGTGGGGGTTTGATTTTGTGAGCCTATAAGTGAAACGGAACCTTTCTCAAAGGATTTTTGTATTGATGCCCGATACACTTGGCCAAAATTGTTGCTTTCTAAGGTTTTGTATTGAGGCGTTAGGGTGAGTCTGCCTGTATTCGGGATAGAGTACACAGGTGGCCCTACAGGTTGAGGAGTAAGAGCGCCTGTTGTAGGGTCTAGGAAATTAATTTGTCCGTTGTTATCCAAGTAAAATGAGGGGACAGCAGACTCTGCCTGCGAATAATTTAAACCAGCTGATATATATGTGACTAATTGCTCGCTAAAGCTATGTTGCCAGCCTAATTGGGCAACGGTGTTGTAAGTGGTTTGATCTTGAACGGGCGTTTTATATCTGGAGGTGCTAAGTGCAGCGTTAAGCTTATCGCGTTCCGAATACATATGATTAAAGGTGCCAGATAATTGGTGATAGTCATAATCGGAAAGAAAAAGGGCATTCTGATTTTTTTCGTATTTGGTGTTTTCATAAGAATAATCAAACGCCAGTGAATTAAGTTCATCTAAGGCATAAGAAACAGATGGGGCCAGGGTGAACTGCTTTCTCATAACTTGACTAAAAAGTATGCCACTGCCTGTATCTTCAGTGTTGAGCGATGAGCGGTTGTTGTACGAGTTTTTAAAAGCCCAATCAAAGCGTTCAGTTTTATGCTTGAAATCCAAGCCAAACAATTGCTCGTCAATATTAAGCTCTGATTGATTGTTATAGAACAACTGGTTCCACGTGAAGTTCGAATTCACTTCACCGTTTTCATAACGTAAGCCAAAATTTGCCGCTGGTGACACTGTCGTGATCCAGTTGGCTTGCGTTGGAGTTTGGCGCATATTGATATTGGTATCGTAGCGTTGGTTTGCAGAAAACCGAGGCTCCAGATAGTACTCAGTGGCCATGCTGTCACAAGTCGCAATTATGAGTGCGCACAAGCAGAATAAGTGGCTTGATTTGGTCATTGAATCGGTGTTAACAGGTGTTATCTAACAGTGACTGTATCACCAGGTTGCAAAACAATGTTTTGATTAAGGTTGTCGCCGTCCAACACGTCGTCGTAATCAAATGGAAATAATTTTATTTCGTTACCCACACGGCGCTGAACGTAAATTGAGCTCTCTTTGGCAAATACTGTTAAACCACCGGCAAGACTTAATGCTTGCAAGACATCAATATGGCGATTGGCAACAATCGGACCTGGTTTGTTAACTTTTCCGATAACAAAAAAGATGTTGCCGTCATTTTTAATGAGAGCCACATTTACAGCGGGGTCGGCAATATAACTATTCAGTTTTTCGGTAATAATTTTTTTAAGTTCGGTGACTGTTTTGCCTGCAGCCATAATGGTTTCAACTAACGGCAATGAAATAGTGCCATCCGGGGCAATAATAACTTGTTTTAGTAAATCGGCTTCTTTCCAAACCGATACTTCCAAAACATCACCAGGGGATAGTTTGTAAAGCGCATCGGCTGCGGGTTTTGGTTGATCTTCGGCGAAAGATAAAAGCGGGGTTGCAAGAAATAAAGTGAATAAAAATAGAAAATATTTCAAGGGAATTACCTTTAATTATAATTAGTTCGTGAGTCGCACTCACATTTCAAGAATTAAACTTTAGCGATTATAACTAAAGAATATGACAAGTTGGGCTTTGTTGTTTGATAAAGGAGAATCACTTCCGAAATATGATTTAGTGTAAATCCAGTTTATCGATGCTAAATGTGTCTGGTATCGGGCTGTTTATGTTGAGATTCTTCTAAGATAATAAGCAATGATTATGCCGATTAATCGAGCAAGCATTCAAGTGTTAATTTTTTTCGGACTCTTTCGGCTTAGTTCATTCGTTTAAAAACCAGCGTAGCTGAACGCGGCTAGATCATTCGTTTGATTTGCGCGTGCGGTATGAATATTTAATGCAAATGTAACAATGTGTTTGGTGAAATTTGGGTATGCTCTTGGTTGCCGTTAATAGCCGTTAATTTGCGCGCCCTCTAATTAAACTATGTTATTTAACGTATTATTAATGGTTATATAGCTTGGTTTGTGTCCTTTAAAAATATCAAATCTTGAGTCTTAGCTGTATTTTATTGATTGGTGTGTTTTTTGCTTAATATATTTTGAGCCTTGATTGATTGTTCTAATTGGGGTTTTTTACGAGTTATCTCGTTTTTTTATCTGAGTTTAAATGGTTAGGAGTTGTGTTTATGAATCCAAAGTATAAAAAAATGTTGCAGGGGTGTTTATCCCTTGCTGTTGCAGCAACTATTTTAGTCCCAATTGAAAGTGCTCAAGCTTCGACATTGTGGACAGGTACTGCAAATTATGGCAATGCAGGTACGGTTGATGGGGATGAAGATACCGTTGGGCCTTTTAATCAATATCATTTTGGCTCAGGCGTTATTCTGACTTCTCCGCTTACAAATCCAACTGTAGGTGACACTATTTCCGGCTGGTTTCAGTCAAGTGTTGAGAGTCATAAGTTACAAAGTTCCGGACAAACGGTTTCAGCCCCTAATCTAAATACCTCTGGTTCGGGTAATGGCTATGAGTTAACGCTGGTTTCCAATTTTTCGTTCCAAGTGACCAACATTGATGCTTTCGGCAATGTAAGTTTTGGTAATGCCCAGGGAACTAGTTCTTTGTATTTTGATACTACGCCTGATTACAGCTTTGCTTTAGACAGTGGTTTCGACAATGGAAATTTATTGCTGACGGGTACAATTAACGGCGGCAATGGTGTATTGACTAGCTTTGGTATTGGTGCAGGTCAATATAGCCTGAATTTATCAGGTGTTTTTGGGTCTTATAACTCAGCTGTTTACAATCCTGGCATTGATGGCGCTAACGCATTATTTTCTTTGAATGCAAATTCGTCGCCGCTTATTGCAGCAGTTTCAAGTGTTCAGGGGAATCCTGTTGCGGGTGGTTTTGTAGCAACAACGACGGGTACTTTGACACTCACAGCTGTTCCAGTTCCGGCCGCTGTTTGGTTGTTCGGTAGTGCGTTGGTTGGCTTGACTTCAATTGCTCGCCGCAAAGTTTTAGTCGCTTAATTTGTGGTTGATTTGATGAATGAAACGGGGGTGCTATGCATTCCCGTTTTTTTGAAAAAATTATGGATAAATTTGCAAATTCAAAAAAGCCTATTTTTGTTTAAGATATACAAAAGAGGTCTATTTCCCCGCTTGAATAAAAAAATCATGCAATCTATTTAGCCCTCATAAGATTCGCGAAGGCGAAGCTTCAGCTGTTAGAATAAATCTTTTGGAATACCGCCAATCTTTCAATATCTAAAACAAAAATGACTAATCTCGATCAAGAATCATTGATAACTCCAACAATAAAACCCGCATATTTGCTTGCTTTTTGGATCCTTCTACTATTACTACTTGGTTACACATTTAGAGTGGGCTTAGCCGAAATGGTTAGCGTCTGGATAAATGTTGAAGAATACGGGCATGGTTTTTTTATTCCTGTGATCAGTGGCTACTTTATTTGGCTGAGACGTAACGAATTAGTTTGTGTACGAGAATACAAGCAATCGCTGCCCGGTATAGTAACAGTATTGCTCGGTTTGATTTTGGGTGTTTTGGGTAATTTGGCTACCTTAAAAACGATTGAACAGTACGCATTTATCCTGACTCTTACGGGGCTATTTTTATCTGTATATGGACTAAAGGGTGGGCGGATTGCTGCTGTGCCGTTGTTTTTTTTACTCTTTATGGTGCCTTTTCCAAGTTTCATTTTGAATAATTTGTCATCTAAACTACAGCTGGTTTCCTCATGGATAGGGGTCGAGTTTATTCGTGCCTGTGACATTATGGTGTATCTAGAAGGTAATGTTATTGATTTGGGTGTCTATAAATTACAGGTGGTCGATGCCTGTAGCGGCTTACGCTATTTGTTTCCTTTGGCAAGCCTGTCTTTCCTTTGTGCGTGGTTGTTTAAAGGACCGTTTTGGCAAAAATCATTGATATTTTTATCCTCGATACCCCTAACAATTTTTATGAATAGCTTTCGCATTGGGGTGATTGGAGTCATGGTGCAGTACTGGGGCACTGAAATGGCAGAAGGGTTTCTCCATGACTTTGAGGGCTGGATTATCTTCATGGCTTGCATGGTGCTACTTTTTATAGAAATGTGGTTGTTTTCAAAATTAAACGGCCGTGGTCTAGCGATGGCCGATTTGGTGAGAATTCCTGAAGAATGGGGTAGTGGGGCCTCAAAATCACCAACAGTTGTTTACAATAAATCGTTATTAGTTGTGTTGGTGCTTGCTTTTATATCAGCTAGCGCATCGCAGTTTTATCAAGGACGACAAGAAATTATTCCCGAGCGTAAACCATTCTTGAATTTCCCGCTAACGGTAGCCAATTGGCAGGGACGCAACGATTACATTGAACAAAAATACTTGGATGAGCTCAAGTTAACTGATTACGTGATCGTTAACTATGCGCAGCCAGAAACTAGTGAAGTAGTTAATTTTTATATTGCCTATTTCCAATCACAACGTACTGGTGCTTCAGTGCATTCGCCAAAATCTTGTATTCCTGGTGATGGCTGGCAAATCACTAGTTTTACTCAGCAAGTGTTGCCGGAAATAAAATTGGATGGTGCGCCTATAGAAGTCGATCGAGCCATTATTGAAAAAGGTGATAGTAGGCAGTTGGTTTATTATTGGTTTCAGCAGCGTGGTCGCTCCCTTACCAATGAATATTTAGTTAAATGGTATTTGTTTTACGATGCTATCACCATGAATCGCACTGATGGCACGCTAATTAGATTGGTAACATCAGTAAAGCCAGGTGAAGACCTGGAAAAAGCTGATCAGCGGTTACAATCATTTTTAAAAGATATAAGTCCACAATTGCCTGAATATATACCAGGAAAAACTATCGTTTCTAAAACCCTTATAACTAACTAAAGGAGTTAGAGTGAGTAATAAAAGAGCATTAATAACCGGAATAACCGGACAAGATGGATCATATCTGGCTGAGTTATTGCTGGCTAAAGGATACGAAGTGCATGGTATAAAACGGCGTTCGTCGTTATTTAATACCGAGAGAGTTGATCATATTTATCAGGATCCTCATGCTGCTAATCCTAAGTTTTATCTTCATTATGGTGATTTGTCAGATAGCTCTAATTTAACCAGAATTTTAAGTGAAACTCAGCCTGACGAAGTTTATAACTTGGGTGCTATGAGTCATGTGGCGGTGTCGTTTGAATCACCTGAATACACCGCTGATGTTGATGGCATCGGCACTTTGCGTTTGCTTGAGGCGATTAGATTTTTGAAGCTAGAAAAGAAAACCCGTTTTTATCAAGCCTCAACCTCCGAACTTTACGGATTAGTACAAGAAATACCTCAAAAGGAAACCACACCATTTTACCCGCGTTCGCCTTATGCGGTTGCCAAGCTTTATGCTTATTGGATTACGGTGAATTACCGCGAGGCCTACGGTATGTATGCCTGCAACGGTATTTTGTTTAACCATGAATCACCGCGCCGCGGCGAAACCTTCGTTACTCGTAAAATCACTCGTGCCCTAAGCAACATTGCCATGGGCCTTGAACAATGTTTGTTCATGGGGAACATGGATTCGCTCAGAGATTGGGGGCATGCCAAAGATTATGTGCGCATGCAGTGGATGATGTTGCAACAAGAGCAGCCTGAAGATTTTGTTATTGCAACTGGGGTTCAATATTCAGTAAGACAATTTATTGAGCTGTCTGCCAAGGAGCTTGGTGTGACATTGCGTTGGGATGGGCAGGGGGTTGAGGAAAAAGGTTATGTTGACACCATTGAAGGCAATAATGCGCCAGGCTTAAAAATTGGTCAAAACATCGTCGCTATTGATCCGCGTTATTTTAGACCTGCAGAAGTTGAAACCTTATTAGGCGACCCGACTCGTGCAAAGGAAAGACTGGGCTGGGTGCCGCAGATTACCTTGCAGGAAATGATCGCTGAAATGGTTGCGTATGATCTCGAACAGGCTAGAAAACATGCTTTACTAAAGGATCAGGGGTATAACGTCGCTATTACTAGAGAATAATGATGTCGGAAATAAGTCAGAAAATTTATTTAGCTGGGCATCGCGGTATGGTAGGAGCTGCCATTCTTTCTCAATTAAATGATAGTGGTTACAAGAATGTTGTTGTCCGGACCCACGCTGAGCTTAATTTAACAGACCAAGCTGCTGTGCGAGATTTCATGCAGCAGGAAAGACCGGATTATGTAATTTTAGCCGCTGCAAAAGTCGGTGGCATACATGCCAACAACGAATATCCGGCTGAATTTATTTATCAAAACCTGATGATGGAAGCCAACGTGATTCATCAAGCATGGGCAGCAGGTTGTGCGTCTTTACTGTTTTTGGGTAGCTCCTGTATTTACCCAAAGCTGGTTGCACAACCGATGCCTGAAAATGCTTTGTTGACAGGCACTTTGGAAGCTACCAATGAGCCTTATGCAATAGCTAAAATTGCTGGGATTAAATTATGTGAGTCATACAATCGTCAGTATGGCACGGATTACCGCTCAGTCATGCCAACTAATCTGTATGGCCCAAATGATAATTTTCACCTTGAAAATAGCCATGTTATTCCGGCCATGATCAGAAAATTTCATGACGCTAAAGCAGCGAATGCGCCTACTGTTACTTTATGGGGCACTGGTAAGGCTATGCGTGAATTTCTTCATGTGCATGATATGGCTGCTGCTTGTTTGCATGTTTTGGGTTTGAGTAAACATTGTTATCAAGCCAGTACCGAACCGATGTTATCGCACCTAAACGTCGGTACAGGTGAAGACGTAACTATTCGCGAATTGGCAGAAACTATTCAAAAAGTGGTAGGTTTTCAAGGTGAAATTATTTGGGACGACACTAAGCCCGATGGTACGCCTAGAAAACTGATGAATGTCGATAAACTCAAATCACTCGGATGGCAGCCACATATAAACTTGACCGAAGGGCTGGTCAGTACCTATCGCTGGTTTCTTGACCATCAAGGCGAGTTTAAAGCGCAGTAAAATAAAAGTCCTATTTCACTCGTTTCTTGGCTAAGGCTGGAAACGAGTCTCTATGTCTCCCAAGCAAGTAAGTCAGAATGACCACGTCTCCACAAAATTCACTACGCCAGCGTCTCAATTACGAGCCGCAAGCATTGCAATTTGGTACCAGCGGCAGAAGGGGGCTGGTTGTTAATTTGACTCAACTAGAGGTGTTTATTAATGCCGTTGCTGAGTTGGAATTTCTGCAGTCACTGCCGAAAACTGAAGGTGGCATAGTTAGGGGTGAAGAGTTTTTTTATGCCCGTGACTTGCGCCCTAGTTCCAGTGCATATGTACCTGAGCAACAAGGTCGCGGCGAATTGGCGCAAACTATCGAGCAAGCCATCATTCATGTGGGGATGAAAGCAGTCAATCTCGGGCAAATTCCCACGCCGGCACTCACTCATTACGCCTTGCTGCAAGATAAGGGCAGCATGATGATTACCGGCAGTCATATCCCATTTGATCGCAACGGCTACAAAACCAACACGTCAAAAGGCGAATTACTTAAGCAACATGAGCAGCCGGTTAATGAAAAAGTAAATCAGGTTAGGCAACGCTTTTACCAACAAGAGTTTGCCGATTCTTTATTTGATGAAAACGGACGTTTTAAATCCGGCACAAAACAATTATCGGTTGAACAGTCTGATGCGGCAGAAGCTTATCGGCAACGCTATGTAAATTTTTTTGGCAGTGATGCTCTGTCAGATCTGCGGCTATTGGTTTATCAGCACTCGGCGGTCGGTCGCGATCTTTTGGTTGAAATTCTGTGCGCATTGGGTGCCGAAGTCGTTACCGTGGGGCGTAGCGAAACATTTGTACCCATCGATACCGAAAACATGGATGCTGAGCAAGTGGCGGGTATCCAATATTTATATAACCAAGCATCCGCAGAGCATGGGCAATTTGACGCTATTGTTTCTACCGATGGCGACAGTGACAGGCCTTTGCTATTGGGTATTGATGATCAATCAGCAGTTGTGCGTTTTTTTGGTGGCGATTTGGTCGGCATGCTCACAGCCGAATTACTGGGCGCCGATGCAGTGGTCGTGCCGATAAGCAGCAATGACGGCATTGATAGAGGCAGCCTGAAAGATATTGTTGAGCCGAAAACCCGCATTGGATCTCCATACGTAATCGCTGGCATGGAGCAGGCGCTGGTGCGCGGTAAACAATCGGTTTGTGGATGGGAAGCTAACGGAGGTTTTCTTACCGGCTCTGATATTTGCTGGAAAAATCGCCTTCTGACAGCTCTGCCAACGCGTGACGCCGTGTTGCCTATTGTGGCGGTATTGTTCTTGACCAAACTAGATGGTGTGGCTCTACCCTTGCTGTTTAGTCGTTTGCCTAAACGTTTCAGTCGGGCTGGTTTAATCAAGCAATTTCCAAGAACTTTGGGATTGAGTGTCGTTAAGCGATTTTCGCCGGCAGATACAGCAATAAAGACAGCGATTTTTTCAGATGAAAAAATCGCTGTCTGGGATTTGAACGAACAGATAACTGTATCCACAAGTGAAGATAACGAGGCATTGAAGTGCATTAAACAACAATTGGCTCAAGTTTTTACTCCTGTACTTGGCTTTGGGTGCATTGAGCGGATCAACTACACAGACGGAGTGCGCATTTACTTTGGTAATGGCGATGTTGCGCATATTCGTCCTTCTGGCAACGCTGATGAGCTTAGGTTATATGCAGTTGCGGATAGTCAGGAGCGGGCTGACGTAATTGCAGAATTAGCTGTTGCAGGATCTGAAGGGTTGTTGCGTAAATTGGCCGAATTAGTATCGTTGGAATTTTGAAAAATTGGGCGTATTAAGTAATTTTGACCAAAAAAATCATTGTTATTTAGATTCCACTTGAAATGTTTTTTCATCGTGGTAAGTTGAAACACCTTTTAGTATATTTATCCATAATGACAAATTGTATATTCGATTATGTATTTTTTTAGTTTGACTTAGATAAGTTTACTTTGTTGGTATCAATTTAATTTATTTTAAGTTGATAAATATAATAAAAATTATAACTTTATGAGGATAAGAGATGGCTGATGAACAAAACACTAATCAATCTCCAGAGACAGAAAATGCTGGCTCGAATGGGCTAACCGCTTCGTTATTAGCACTAAAAGAAAGTAATCCGAAAGTTTTTTTTGGAGCAATTGGTGGGATTTTTATTTTAGTTGCAATAGTTTTATTTAGTGGTGGCGGTTCTAATCCGATACCTAGTGCGGCACCTAAAAATCTTGTGATTGGGCAGAAATATACATTGAAAAATCCTAATGCTTACGAAGTGGCTTCCCCCATAAGATTGGTTACAGTCCCAGGCGCAATAGCTGCTTATGATGACAGCGAAGACGAAACAAAAAAAGAAGCATGCAGACAAATCCAGCAAGGATCAGCGGTGTTGCTTACAGAATTGCAAGATGCTTACGGTAAGAAAAACGTCTTTAGCAAAGTTAAAATCGAAGATGGTGAGTGTAAAGGTAGCGAAGGTTGGGTTTTATCTATTGATGTACAATAACTAAAAAATAAAGATTGACGACATCAAAAAAAAAACTATAATAACCAAACAAGTTAAGACGCGGGAATAGCTCAGTGGTAGAGCACAACCTTGCCAAGGTTGGGGTCGCGAGTTCGAATCTCGTTTCCCGCTCCAAAAATTTTAAAAGCCGCGAATTTCGCGGCTTTTTTATTTAGCATGAATATTGGCTGCGTAGCAAAATGGTTATGCAGTGGCCTGCAAAGCCATCTACGGCGGTTCGATTCCGCCCGCAGCCTCCACACTAAGTTTTAAGACATCCAAAAGTGTAAAAAACCCGCAAGTTATATGACTTGCGGGTTTTTTATTGTCCAGTGGAATGCGATAAGGTGGTGATTTCTTGACCCCTGCTTAATGAATGCGATAATAGATCCCTTTAGAGTTTAGTGGTGTTGATTTTTTAAAGGTTTGCAAAGGGTTACAATGATAGAAAATTTAGTTCCACAAGAAGCCTGGGAAGTATTGCAAAGCAATGCATGTGCTGTGTTGGTGGATGTTAGAAGTAAGGTCGAGCATGCTTTTGTAGGTCATCCGCCGAGTGCGATCCACATCGCCTGGAAAGAAGCGCCGGACTGGCAAGTTAATAATCAATTCGTTGCTGAAGTTAAAAAAGTGGTGGCTAATCCCAATGCCCCGATATTGTTGTTGTGTCGAAGTGGCCAGCGTTCACTGGATGCTGCAAAGGCTCTTGAAAATGCTGGTTATCAGCATCTCATTAATATCGTGGATGGATTTGAAGGCCCTTTGGATGCAAACAAACATCGGGGTAATTTGGCTGGTTGGCGTTTTGTCGGCTTGCCTTGGGAGCAAAGTTAATTTCATTTTCAAGTTGGACCTAAGCCGGGCGCGTCCAACGCAATCTAAACCGTTAGTTTAATGGCTTAATGCCATTGTTTCTTCCTCCCCGCACAATCGCCAGTGCCTGTACTAGGCTTGGTCAGTCTGTTTATTAAAACCTTAGAGTATTCATAACGTGATCGAAAAATTAAGAAATATTGCCATTATTGCGCACGTTGACCACGGTAAAACTACCCTGGTTGACAAGTTGTTACAACAATCGGGTACTTTTGCCTCACATAGCAAAGTTACTGAGCGCATTATGGATTCCAACGATCTTGAAAAAGAACGTGGTATTACTATCTTGGCGAAAAATACCGCGCTGGATTGGAATGGTTACCATATTAATATCGTAGATACCCCGGGTCACGCCGACTTTGGTGGTGAAGTTGAGCGGGTGTTATCCATGGTGGATTCGGTATTGTTGTTAGTTGATGCGGTTGATGGCCCTATGCCGCAAACTCGATTTGTAACGCAAAAAGCCTTTGCTTTAGGTCTGAAGCCCATCGTCGTTATCAATAAAATTGACCGTCCAGGCGCGCGTCCGGACTGGGTGGTTGATCAAACGTTTGATTTATTTGATCGTCTTGGTGCGACTGATGAGCAATTGGATTTTCCTATTGTTTATGCCTCAGCAATTAATGGTTATGCTGGATTAGAATCCACAACAAGTGGTGGTGACATGACGCCACTTTTCCAGACTATCGTTGATAAAGTAAGCCCGCCACCGGTTAATGTCGATGGGCCATTCCAAATGCAGGTGTCGAGTTTAGATTACAATACTTATGTGGGCATTATAGGAATTGGACGTATTCAGCGCGGTACCATTAAGCCAAATCAGCAGCTTGTAATTGTGAACAGAGAAGGTGTCGAACGCAAAGGGCGTATGTTACAAGTGTTCGGCTTTCATGGCTTGGATCGTGTCGAGGTTGCTGAGGCGCGTGCAGGCGATATTATTGCTTTTGCCGGGATTGAAAAACTAGAGATTTCTGACACGATTTGTAGCCCTGAGTTGGTAGAAAGTATGCCGCCATTGTCAGTTGATGAGCCGACAGTGACGATGACTTTCCAAGTTAATAACTCTCCATTTGCTGGCAAAGAGGGTAAATTTGTTACTACTCGTCAAATTCGCGATCGTTTAGAAAAAGAGTTGCAACATAATGTCGCGCTTAAAGTTGAAGATACTGGGGACCCAGATAAGTTTAAAGTGTCAGGCCGTGGCGAATTGCATTTGTCGGTATTAATTGAAAATATGCGTCGCGAAGGCTTTGAAATGGGCGTGTCTCGCCCAGAAGTAATTTTGAAAGAAATTGATGGCAAGAAATGTGAACCCTATGAAATGGTTACCATTGAAGTAGAAGAAGAGCATCAAGGCACAATCATGGAAAAGTTGGGCGAACGTAAAGCCGATTTGACCAATATGGTTCCAGATGGTAAAGGCCGAATTCGTTTGGAGTACATGATGCCTTCACGCGGTTTGATCGGTTTTCAAACTGAGTTTATGACAGCGACCTCTGGTTCTGGTTTGCTTTACCACGTTTTTGATCATTATGGTCCAATGAAAGCCGGGGATGTTGGAAATCGACTGCGCGGAGTTATGATTTCAATGGTGTCTGGTAAGGCGGTAACTTACTCTTTGCATCCGCTGCAAGAGCGTGGTGAATTGCTATTGGTGAACGGTGATGAGGTCTATGAAGGCATGTTAGTAGGTCTACATTCTCGCAGTAATGATTTGTGCGTCAATCCTTGTAAACCCAAGCAATTAACTAACGTGCGTGCATCAGGGACTGATGAAAGTTTGGTATTGGCGCGAATTCAAAAATTAACCTTGGAACAAGCTTTGGAGTTTATTGCTGAAGATGAATTGGTCGAAGTGACGCCAAAATCTATTCGTTTACGCAAGAAATTCTTGACCGAAAACGAGCGTAAGAGAGCTTCTAAAAATTAATCCTCAAACTGTTTAACCGGCACTGAAATTTGTTAGTGCCGGTTAAACAGGTAGATCTTAAAGATAAATGATCTAGACCTAGCTTATTCCGAACATTCGCTGCGCAATATCTGTAACTCATAGTAAAATCTCGATAGTCTTTAAATCTCCTTACATTCACACTCATGGCTCAACGCATTGCTCAAGTCGAGCGCAAAACACTCGAAACTCAAATTAATATTGGTATCAATCTTGATGGTACGGGTAAGTCAAATTTTGCCATCGGCGTGCCCTTTCTGGAGCATATGCTTGATCAGATTGCTAGGCATGGCTTGATAGATATGGATATTCGAGCACAAGGCGATTTACATATTGATGATCATCATACAGTTGAAGATGTGGGTATTACCTTAGGGCAGGCTTTTGCAAAAGCTATCGGTGATAAAAAGGGTATTTATCGTTATGGTCATGCCTATGTGCCGTTGGATGAAGCTTTGTCGAGAGTAGTGATTGATTTTTCTGGTCGCCCCGGATTGTTTTATGAGGTCACTTATCCCAAGGCTAGAATTGGCAGCTTCGATGTCGATTTATTCCGTGAGTTTTTTCAGGGCTTTGTCAATCATGCTGGCGTAACCCTGCATATTGATAATCTCAAAGGTAGCAACGCTCATCATGTCGCTGAAACCATTTTTAAAGCTATGGGGCGTGCGATTCGCATGGCAATTACTCCGGACGAACGTATGGCAGGCATGATGCCTTCCACAAAAGGTAGTCTTTAATTTATCCAAAATAACAATATGTCTTCTGTAGCCGTTATTGATTATGGAATGGGGAATTTGCATTCCATTGCTAAAGCCTTGCAACATGCAGAGCCAAATGTGAAGGTATTAGTCACATCTGATGCCGAAACTATTTTGCAAGCGGATCGAGTAGTTTTTCCTGGCGTAGGCGCGATACGCGATTGTATGCAAGCGCTTAACGAGTCTGGTTTGGCAGAAGTTATCCAAAATGTTGCCAAAGCCAAGCCGTTATTAGGTATTTGTTTAGGGATGCAAGCGCTACTGTCGGATAGTGAGGAAAATGGTGGAACTCCCTGCTTAAATATTATTTCTGGGCATGTTCGGCGTTTTTCAGAGCCTTTACAGGATGATGACGGTAAACTGTTAAAAATTCCTCATATGGGCTGGAATCAGGTACATCAAGCACAAGCTCATCCGCTCTGGAAGTCAATTGTCCAGGATAGCCGTTTTTATTTCGTTCACAGTTATTATGCCCAGCCTTATGACGCATCTGGCGTGGCCGCGACTAGTCAATACCCGGTGCCATTTGCTTGTGCCTTGGTCCAAAAGAATGTGTTCGCCGTGCAATTTCACCCGGAAAAAAGTCAAACAGCTGGCTTGCAGCTGCTGAAAAACTTTTTACACTGGGATGGTCATCTTTAAAATTTATACTCCGCTGTTGAGGACTTGCTAGCTATGTTGTTAATCCCCGCAATTGATTTGAAAGAAGGAAAGTGCGTACGTTTACGTCAAGGTCGCATGGAAGACGATACTGTTTTTTCTGATGATCCTGTCGCTGTAGCCGGTAGATGGGTTGCGGCAGGAGCTAAACGCATACATCTGGTTGATTTGGACGGTGCCTTCGCAGGCAAACCGGTCAATGCCGATATTATTCACGCTATTGTCCAGGCTTATCCTGATGTGTCTGTACAGATTGGCGGTGGTATTCGTGATGAAGATACGGTGCAAGCGTATTTGGAGGCCGGAGTCGAATATGTGATTATCGGTACTAAAGCAGTTAATGAGCCGCATTTTGTCAGCGATTTAGCTAAAGAGTATCCGCGTCGTATTATCGTTGGTTTAGATGCCAAAGACGGCAAAGTAGCTGTAGATGGATGGTCAAAGTTATCCAAGCACGATGTCATTGACTTGGCGAAACATTTTGAAGCTGATGGTGTTGAAGCCATTATTTATACCGATATTTCTCGGGACGGCATGATGCAAGGTGTTAACGTTGAGGCTACAGCGCGTTTGGCGCAAGCCATTAAGATACCAGTCATTGCCTCTGGCGGTATCACCAATATGGATGATATTCGTGCGTTAAGTGCGGTGGCGCATGAAGGAATTATCGGGGCGATCACTGGCCGAGCTATTTATGAAGGTTCGCTGGATTTTGTCGAAGCCAGAACCTACGCGGAGCCGTTTTAATTCATGGGACTCGCCAAGCGTATTATTCCCTGCCTAGATGTCGACAACGGGCGTGTTGTTAAAGGCGTTAAGTTTGTCGATATTCGTGATGCAGGCGACCCGGTTGAAATCGCCAGGCGCTATGATCGCGAAGGTGCCGATGAGATCACTTTTCTGGATATTACTGCGACCCATCATAATCGCGATACTATCGTTCATGTGGTCGAGCAGGTGGCTAGTGAGGTGTTTATTCCTTTGACCGTAGGCGGTGGTATTCGAACGCTGGATGATATTCGTCGAATGCTCAATGCTGGGGCCGATAAAGTAGCTATTAACAGCGCGGCAGTCTTTAATCCGGATTTTGTCCGTGAAGCAGCGGAGCGCTTCGGCTCGCAATGTATTGTTGTGGCGATTGATGCCAAAAAAGTGGGTGATAGTTGGGAGATATTTACCCACGGTGGTCGTAAATCGACCGGAATTAATGCTCTTGCCTGGGCTGAAAAAATGGTCAGCTATGGAGCTGGCGAGATTTTGTTGACTAGCATGGACCGTGACGGAACCCGCGAAGGTTTTGATTTGTCTTTGACTCGTGCAATTAGCGAAGCGGTGAGTGTTCCGGTAATCGCTTCGGGCGGCGTCGGCTGTTTGGATCATCTGGCGGATGGCATTATTGAGGGCAAAGCTGATGCAGTGTTAGCGGCCAGTATTTTTCATTTTGCCGAGTACACCATTCAACAAGCGAAGGAGCATTTGGCTACACGCGGCATAGAAGTTAGATTATGAGTAACGCCTGGCTGGATGATATACGATGGACTGAAGAAGGCTTGATTCCGGTGATTGCGCAACAAGCCGATACCGGCAAAATTTTGATGTTTGCGTGGATGAATCGTGAGTCTTTAGCGTTGACGGTCACCGAAGGTTATGCTGTTTATTGGTCGCGCTCTCGCGGTAAGCTGTGGCGTAAGGGCGAAGAATCCGGACATAAACAGAAAATTGTGGCAATTTATTTGGATTGCGACGAAGACGTGATTTTGCTTAAGATAGAACAGCAAGGTGGAATAGCTTGTCACACTGGCAGAGAGAGCTGTTTTTATAGGCAATTGCTTGATGGTCAATGGCAGGCTGTTGAAGCAGTTTTAAAAAATCCTGCGGATATTTATAAAAAGATATGAATGATGTATTGTTGCAACTGGCACAAATTCTTGAACAGCGTAAACTCGAATCTGCCGAAAAGTCATACGTAGCTAGTTTGTACAGTAAAGGCTTGGATACTATCCTAAAAAAAATAGGTGAGGAAGCGACCGAAACTGTTATTGCCGCTAAAGGTGGAGATAAGCAGCAGATTGTGTATGAAATGGCGGATTTGTGGTTTCATTGTTTGGTGCTGCTTGCCAATCAAGATTTAGGGCCGGATGATGTGCTGCAGGAATTGCAGCGTCGCTTTGGTTTGTCTGGCCTGCAAGAAAAGGCGCAACGTAATAAAACGTAATTTATAGAAACTTAAAAGGGAGTTAAAAATGGGCATCGGTGTTAGTGAGTTATTAATTATATTGGTTATTGTCGTGGTTTTATTTGGAACCAAAAGGTTACGAAATATTGGCGGTGATTTGGGTGGTGCCATAAAGAGCTTTAGAACTGCTGTGAAAGATGGTGAGAATGACAAAAAAAGCGCCGACTCTGAAAGTGACAGCATAGACGGCGAGATTAGTTCTAAGAAAAACGAGAATGTTTGAGATAGGGTTTTCTGAGCTGGTAATGGTTGGCTTAGTCAGTTTATTAGTAATCGGTCCTGAACGGCTGCCAAAAGTAGCCAGACTTGCGGGTTTTTGGATAGGAAAAACTCGCAATATGGTCAACAATTTTAAGGCTGAAATAAAACACGAGCTAGAAACTGAAGAGATTCGTCAAATTATGGAAGAACAGTCTGGTATTAAGATGGAAGTCACCAAAGCCTTGGATCAAGCTGCAGACTCTGTTACTGCTGTAAAATCTTCTATCGAGCAAGCCTCAGAACAGATTTCCGCTCAAAATAAGTCCCAGTATGACTCAGAATAATTCCGATCGATCTGTAGAACAGCCGTTTATAAGCCACTTGATTGAATTGCGTGACCGCTTGTTAAAGGTGGTTGTGTGCATAGCAGTCGTGTTTTTGGGGTTGGCTAGTTATGCTAATGATATATATACCATTTTAGCGGGCCCTTTAACGAAACATATGCCGACAAATAGCACAATGATTGCTATTGATGTTGGCTCGCCGTTTTTCACTCCTTTCAAGTTGGCGCTGGTTGTCTCAATTTTTATTACCGTCCCGATAATACTGCATCAATTTTGGGCTTTTGTTGCGCCAGGTTTGTATCGGCGAGAGCGGCGCATGATTTTGCCTTTACTGATTGCAAGCACGCTGTTGTTTTATCTGGGCGTGGTTTTTGCTTATTTTGTGGTTTTTCCACTGGTATTTGGTTTTTTGACTGCTGCAGCGCCGGAAGGTGTGGCGGTAATGACAGACATCAGTAAGTACCTGGATTTTGTTTTGACGATGTTCTTTGCATTTGGCATTTGCTTTGAGGTGCCAATAGTTACCATAGTTTTAGTTTGGATGGGTTTGGTGACGCCAGCGGATTTAGCCGATAAACGCCCGTATGTAATCGTTGGAGCATTCATTATTGCGATGCCTTTGACGCCTCCAGATCCTATTTCGCAGTCTTTGTTGGCAGTGCCAATGTGGATGTTATTTGAGATAGGTCTATTGTGCTCTAAGTTGTTTGCACCTAAGCCGAATAACGAAATTAATTATCCGGCCGAATATCAAAATTTCGATGGTGACTGATTTCTGTGGCAAAAATGTACTAATTACAGGTGCTTCTAAGCGTATTGGGGCAAGTTGTGCACGGTTATTGCATGAAAAGGGATGTAATGTAATCTTGCATTACAATACGTCGAGGCAAGAGGCATTAGAGCTTTGTGCTCAGTTAAATCAAGAACGCCCTGATTCCGCAAGAGTCATGCAGGCCGATTTGCTAAATCGAGAGCAATTGCGAAATCTGGCTCATCAGGCGTCAGGAGCGTGGGGTGGTTTGGATGTATTGATAAATAATGCCTCTTCTTTTTATCCGACTGCGCTGGCTGCTGTCACTGAGGATCAATGGGATGAGTTGCTTGGCAGCAATCTCAAAGCGCCTTTTTTTTTAACACAAGCACTGTCAAGTGTGTTGTTAGTGCGTCAAGGTTGTGTCGTTAATATCATCGACATTCATGCCGAACGAGGACTAAAAGGCTATCCTGTTTACAGTATTGCCAAAGCTGGCTTGGCCGCTATGACCAAAGTTCTGGCTAAGGAGTTGGGTCCTTCTGTGCGAGTTAATGGCGTAGCACCGGGGGCAATTATTTGGCCTGAATTTGATATGTCAGAAGAAGACAAAAATGAAATATTACAGCGTGTTGCTTTGCATAGACACGGTCAACCCGCTGATATTGCCAAGGCGGTATTATTTTTAGTCAGGGATGCTGAATATGTTACCGGTCAAATTTTGTCTGTGGATGGCGGACGAACATTATTTTGTTGAAGCTTCTTTAGTCGCTAGCCGCCATTGCTTGAGCATGGTTTTGTCAAAGTTCTTCCATAGGTTTTCATAGGTGACCTGGCTAACAGGATGTTTTAAGGTCGGTGCAATTTCTGCCAAAGGTTCAAGCACAAAAGCGTAACGTTCAATTTCATCTCTAGGGATCTGCAGGCGGCCATCGTTGATAATAATGTCGCCGTATAAGATCAAGTCCAAGTCTAACGTGCGAGGGGAAAATTTTTCACTATTGCGGCTACGCCCATGATCTAGCTCAATTTGACGAAGTTGCTTGGCAACAGATTTGACATCTAGGTCAGAATCAAAACCAACAATTAGGTTGTGAAAGCTGTCCCCAGTAAATCCAACCGCTTCCGATTCATAAATACTGGATACAGTTAGATTGCCAAAATATTCTTCAAGGGCCTTTAGGCTCGCAGGAATGTTGGTTTCCTTGTCGATGTTGCTGCCAATGCTTATATAGCCTCTGGTCACGAGATTTTTTCTCCACGCTCAATCACTATGCCGACATCACTGGCCCCGCGAATAGCGCCTTTTTTGTTTAAGGTGATTTTTACCCACGGTACATTGAATTCATTGCGAATGATGTTGGCTATTTCAATAATCAATTTTTCAACTAAATAAAATTGACTAGCTTCTACAAATGAAATTATGCGCTTGGATACGGTTTTATAGTCAAGCGTGTATTGAATCTCGTCAGTTTCAGCGGCTTTCTCAATATCAAAAGCCATTTCAATGTCTAAAATAATGGTCTGTTTGGTTTCTCGTTCCCAGTCGTAAATGCCTATAATGGTTTGGATTTCCAATCCGCCTAAAAATATGATGTCCATTATGATTTCCGGTTATGATGTTTGAGTTAAAAAAAGCGCCCAGTATCAGGGAAACGCTTTAGTCTTACAAGATCTGAATGACAAAAGGTATATCATGAGCGAGTGGTTGTTTATTCCGGCTGCCTATTTGATAGGCTCAATTTCCAGTGCAATTTTAATTTGTCGTTTGATGGGCTTGCCCGATCCAAGGGGGCAGGGGTCAGGTAATCCAGGCGCTACCAATGTTATGCGAATAGGTGGTAAAAAAGCGGCTGCAATAACCCTGTTGGGTGATTTGTTAAAGGGATTGCTACCTGTTTACATAGCCAAATTACTTGAAGTTCCAGTGGATATTTTAGTTGCGACCGGCTTGGCAGCTTTCATAGGGCATCTTTACCCTATATTTTTTGGTTTTAGAGGTGGTAAAGGCGTAGCTACTTCGCTTGGGGTGTTATTAGGTATTTCTTGGTGGTTGGGTGTTGCCGTAATTATCACCTGGCTTGTAGTTTACAAACTCGGCAAAATTTCATCGTTAGCTGCGTTGTGTGCATCTACATTATCGTCAGTTTATGCATGGTTTATCGTTAGTGATTTGCGCGTCGTAATGGCTGCCTTAGTAATGACAGCGCTTCTGTTGTGGCGGCACAAGAGTAATATTCAGCGTTTGTTGGCTGGTGTCGAAGGTAAATCAACAGTTAGGTAATTCATTAACTGGCCAACGTGGGCGTGTGTGGATTTCCAGGTCTTGGTGTTGTCCTGCGAGTAAGCGTTGGCAACCGGCATAGGCAATCATTGCCCCGTTATCAGTGCAGAATTCTGGTCTGGGAAAATAGATTTCACTGTGTTCTTTCATAATCATTTCTGTAAGTGTTGCGCGAATGTGTTGATTGGCGCTAACACCGCCAGCCACCACAAGCCTTTTTAATCCCGTTTGTTGTAAGGCGCGTTTGCATTTGATGCTGAGAGTATCGGCAACGGCTTCTTGAAAAGCAGCGGCTATATTTGCTTTGTCTTGGTCGGTTTTGCCTGTGGCATTAAGTGCATTCATAGTGAATGTTTTTAGTCCGCTAAAGCTAAAGTTCAGTCCGGGGCGGTCGGTCATAGGCCTTGGGAATTTTAATTGGGGGCTGCCTTGTTCGGCTAGTTTTGATAGTTTGGGGCCGCCAGGATAGCCTAGGCCCAGCATTTTTGCGGTCTTGTCAAAAGCTTCACCGGCGGCATCATCAAGAGATTCTCCTAATAGTTTGTAGTTGCCAACATCTTCAACCTGAATTAATAAAGTATGTCCTCCAGAAATTAGGAGTGCTACAAAAGGCATCGCCGGCGGATTTACTTCCAGCATGGGAGCTAATAAATGACCTTCCATGTGATGTACGGCAATGGCTGGGATTTGCCACGTCCACGCCAAGCTTCTGGCAGTTACAGCGCCAACCAATAATGCCCCCATTAAGCCTGGGCCGGCTGTATACGCAACGCCGTTAATGTCGGCGCTCGTCAACTGGCTTTCTTTCAAGCATTGCCGGATAAGTGGAATCAATTTGCGAACATGATCACGTGAAGCCAATTCTGGTACAACGCCGCCATAGTCGTTATGCATCGCAATTTGGCTGTACAAAAAATCCTTAATTAAGCCTTGTTGGGAGTGGTAAATGGCTACGCCGGTTTCATCGCAGGAGGTTTCTATGCCTAAAACGTACATTGGGTTTTTGAAAATTATATAAAGTGAAGGTATAATTCAAGGTTATGTTTACCCGCGGGGTAAACGTGCCTACGTCTTATTTGATATTAACATACTTGGAATACCTAATGCCGTCAGTCAAAGTTAAAGAAAACGAACCTTTTGATGTTGCAATTCGCCGTTTTAAACGCGCTTGTGAGAAAGCCGGAGTGTTGGCTGAAGTGCGTCGTCGTGAGTTTTATGAAAAGCCAACTGCAGAACGTAAACGTCAAGGCGCTGCAGCTGTTAAACGCCATTTAAAGAAATTGGCTCGCGAGCGTTATGCGTTAAAGAATTTGCGTCGCGGTCGTCCAACTCTATAAAGGCTGGCAAATGGACTTATTGGTTGATCGTATTAAGGACGATATGAAAACTGCAATGAAGAGCGGCGAGAAGGCAAGGCTTGGTGTGATACGGCTGATCTTGTCTGCGATTAAGCAGATTGAGGTTGATGAGCGTATCACCCTTGACAATGAGCGTTCCTTACAAGTGCTTGATAAAATGCTAAAGCAGCGGCGAGAGTCAATACGGCAGTTTGCCGATGCTGGTCGCAATGATTTGGTTGCGATTGAAGAGGCGGAGGTACTTGTTATTCAAGAATTTTTGCCACAGCCTCTCACTGAAGCTGAGGTGGATGTTATGGTTGACGAAGCGATTGCTGCTTCTGGTGCGCAGTCAGTTAAAGATATGGGTAAAGTCATGGGGTTGCTGAAAGCAAAAATGCAGGGGCGTGCCAATATGTCGATAGTGAGTGGAAAAATTAAAGCCGCCTTGGCGGAATAGATTATTTTCTACCATTTTTTCGGGGCATAAGTATGTCCGGTAAAATTCCTCGTGAATTTATTGATGATCTTTTGGTGCGAGTCGATATAGTCGATCTAATCGATTCGCACGTTCCTTTAAAGAAGGTGGGGGCCAATTATCTGGCTCGTTGCCCATTCCACACTGAAAAATCTCCTAGTTTTTCTGTAAATCGCAATAAACAGTTCTTTCACTGTTTTGGTTGCGGAGTTAGTGGTAACGCCATTAGCTTTCTGATGAACTATAGTCACCTTGATTTTGTCGAGGCTGTCGAAGATCTTGCTGCATTTATTGGTGTTGACGTTCCCAGAGAGTCGGTTGAATATTCGGGGCAACAGAAGGCAGCGGATTTAAGTAGCCTTTATAAGGTTATGGAACAGGTTGCAGTGTTTTATGTAGAGCAGCTACGGACCAGTTCCGAGGGCAGGCAAGCTACCGAGTATCTAAAGCATAGAGGAGTGAGTACTAGCGTAGCTTATGACTACATGCTGGGGTATGCACCAAAAAAATGGCAAGTCTTGATTGATCAATTTGGAGAGCAGGCGCTGCTTGATGCTGGCTTGCTGGGAAAATCAGATATTGGTGATACTTATGCACGTTTTCGTGGCCGCGTTATATTTCCGATCCGAGATAAGCGTGGTCGAACCATCGGCTTTGGTGGTCGCGTCTTAGATGATTCTTTGCCCAAGTACTTGAATTCTCCAGAAACGCCCTTATTTCACAAGGGGCGTGAAGTATATGGGCTTTATGAGCTTCTACAAAAGCAACCTAAGCCGCAGAGGATATTGATTGTTGAAGGTTATATGGATGTTGTCGCCTTGGCTGAATTTGGATTTTATTCTGCAGTTGCGACCTTAGGCACGGCGACCTCTCAAGCGCATATTGACTTGTTGTTTAGGTTTGCTTCTGAGTTGGTATTTTGCTTTGATGGTGATAGTGCTGGGCAAAAGGCGGCTGATAGGGCTATGGAGCAGTCTTTTTCTTCGCTAAGGGATGGCCGTCAAGTTCGAGTCATGCTGTTGCCGCAAAGTCATGATCCTGATTCGTTAGTGCGTGAAATTGGAGTTGATGGCTTTGTTAAAAGTATCGAGTCCTCTGAAACATTATCAGATTATTTTTTTCGGTCTGTTGCCAAAGGTTTGAATTTGTCGGAAATGGAGGGTAGGGCGCAGTTGGTAAATACAGCTAAGCCGTTCCTCGACAAGTTACCGGATGGCGTATTCAAAGGAATGATGTATGCACGCCTTGAAGAAATGTCACGAGTTCAGAATATTAATGTTTCTGGTGGAGTTAAAGGTAATTTAACTTCAAATCAGAAAGTGACGCGAGCAGCCGGACGTCCTTCTTCTGCTCGCGTTGCCATGGCTTTGTTGTTGCAAAATCCTAGGCTTGCAGATGTCGTTGAGCAAAAAGAGATTGATTTGAGTCGGCTTGAATTTCCTGGAGTGGAGTTGTTTAAAACTTTATTTGAGATGATTCAAAACAAAAAGCCGGCTAATGTCGCGGTTTTGTTGGAACTTTATCGTGGAACAGCCGAAGAAAAAACGATAAAAGCGTTGGCTAGTTTCGATTTACTTGTTCCCGATGAAGGTGTTGAGGCCGAGTTTTTCGGTGCAGTTGAAAGCTTACTCGTTCAGGCCAGGGAGGCAGAGTTAGATAGATTAGAGGCTAAAGCAAAAAATGAAGGATTGAATCCTCAAGAGAAAGAAAGATGGCTAAGCCTGTTGACGATTAAAAGGTGCAGTACAAAATAACGGCAGTTTGTAGTACAATCCCGCGCCTTGTGTACCGATGCCGAATACCTTTGTGAGTAAATATGAATCAAGAACAGCAACAATCCCAGCTTAAACAGTTAATAGCCAAAGGTAAGATTCAGGGTTACTTGACGTATGCGGAAGTCAACGACCATCTGCCTAGCGACATTGTTGACCCAGAGCAAATTGAAGATATTATCGGCATGATCAGCGATATGGGCATCCAGGTCTATGAAGTGGCCCCGGATGAAGACTCGCTCATCACTGATTCTGCCGCTGTAACGACAGATGACGAGGACGCTGAAGAGGTTGCTGCATTGGCATCAGTAGACAGCGAATTTGGTAGAACTACCGACCCTGTGCGTATGTATATGCGCGAAATGGGATCTGTAGAATTGCTTACTCGTGCAGACGAGTTAAAAATTGCCAAGCGAATTGAAGAAGGCCAGCAGCAATTAGTGAAAGCGATTTCACGGTCATGTGTTGTTGTTGAAGATTTTTTGCAGTCATTCGATAGTGTTTCTGCAGAGGAAGGCGGGACTCGGTTGACCGATCTTATATCCGGTTTTGCGGATTTAAGTGAGCCTGAAGATTTAGTGGCGGCATTGCCGGTTGCAGATGAAATTGATGAGGGTGAAACAGAAGAAGCTAGTGCAGAGGAAGAGACAAAAGGACTTAATTATGAAGAGGTTAAGGAGAAAGTTGAGGCGCTCAGGGCACAATTGAAATTAGCTTCGGCTGCAATTAAAAAACACGGCTATTCCAGTGAAAAGACAGAAGAAGCCTTTGAAATACTCGCTGGGCTGTTTATGGAATTTAAATGGACACCTCAATATCTAAAAAAATTGACCGCCATTATTCCTGATGGTGTAGCTGCTGTCCGAGAGCAAGAAAAAATTATATTGGATGTTTTTGTTAATCAGGCAAAATTTCCGCGTAAAGATTTCATTGCATCATTTGTTGGCAATGAAGCCAGTTCGGAGTGGTTTGGGCAATATTTGAATGCAAACGACAGTTATGCCGACACATTCAAGGTCCATGAAAAAGAAGTTAGAAAAGCCCAGACAAGATTGTCTGAAATAGAAGATCGTTATGGCTTGACTGTCAACGGCTTAAAAGACATTAATCGACGTATGTCAATTGGTGAGGCCAAGGCCAGGCGTGCAAAAAAAGAAATGATTGAAGCTAACTTACGGTTGGTCATTTCCATAGCAAAAAAGTATACTAATCGTGGTTTGCAATTCTTGGATTTAATTCAAGAAGGCAATATCGGTTTAATGAAAGCAGTTGATAAATTTGAATACCGTCGAGGATACAAATTTTCTACTTATGCTACATGGTGGATTAGACAGGCGATTACCAGATCCATTGCAGATCAGGCGAGGACTATCCGGATCCCTGTGCATATGATCGAAACCATCAACAAACTCAATCGTATTTCCAGGCAAATATTGCAGGAAATGGGCCGTGAAGCTACCCCTGAGGAGCTTGCAGAGCGAATGGAAATGCCTGAAGACAAGGTTCGCAAGGTATTGAAGATAGCCAAAGAACCTATCTCTATGGAAACACCAATTGGTGATGATGAAGATTCCCACTTGGGAGATTTCATAGAAGATGCTAAAGTACTGTCCCCGATTGAAGCTGCTACTATTGCAGGGTTAAGAGAGTCTACACAAAATGTATTGGCAGGCTTAACTGCAAGAGAAGCAAAAGTATTACGTATGCGTTTTGGTATCAATATGAATACCGATCATACCTTGGAAGAAGTTGGTAAGCAGTTTGACGTTACTCGTGAACGTATCCGCCAAATTGAAGCCAAAGCATTAAGAAAATTAAGACATCCTTCAAGATCAGAGCAACTGAGATGCTTCTTGGATGGTGAGTAAAAAGTAACAAGGGGCCCTTAGCTCAGTTGGTTAGAGCGTCCGACTCATAATCGGCAGGTCGTAGGTTCAAGTCCTACAGGGCCCACCATAATTAAAAAGGCTGCTTATTGCAGCCTTTTGTGTATCAGTAGTTTTTATTTTTAAGAAGGTGGCAGTGTGAGCAATAACTTCATTTTTACATCTGAATCTGTTTCAGAAGGGCATCCTGATAAAGTCGCTGACCAAATTTCCGATGCGGTTCTTGATGCGATAATTGCACAAGATCCCCGTGCGCGAGTTGCTTGCGAAACATTGGTAAAAACCGGCATGGTAGTTCTTGCGGGCGAAATCACCACTAATGCCTGGGTTGATACTGAAGCGTTAGTAAGAAAAGTGGTTTGTGACATCGGTTATGATCATGGTGACATAGGGTTCGACGGACAGAGCTGCGCGGTATTAAATGCTATTGGCAAGCAATCTGCAGATATTGCGATGGGTGTTGATGAAGCTAATGATCATGAACAAGGCGCTGGCGATCAGGGCTTAATGTTTGGTTATGCCAGTAATGAGACCGATGTATTTATGCCTGCTCCCATTACTTACTCGCATTTACTAGTTAAGCGTCAGTCTGAAGTACGTAAAAATAAAACATTGCCATGGCTACGCCCTGACGCCAAAAGTCAGATTACTTTCCGTTACGAAAATAACAAACCAGTCGCGATTGAAGCTGTAGTCCTGTCCACTCAGCATTCTCCAGATATTTCTGCAAAAGCATTGCATGAAGCAGTGATGGATGAAATTATTTTACCGGTTTTGCCTAAAGAATGGCTGCATAAAGACACCAAATACTTCATCAATCCGACCGGACAATTCATTATTGGCGGTCCAGTTGGCGATTGCGGCTTGACAGGCCGAAAAATCATTGTAGATACCTATGGCGGCATGGCTAGACATGGTGGTGGTGCTTTTTCGGGTAAAGATCCTTCAAAAGTGGATCGTTCAGCTGCTTACATGGGGCGCTACGTAGCTAAAAATATAGTTGCCGCAGGTCTTGCTGAGCGTTGCGAAATACAAGTTTCTTACGCTATTGGTGTTGCAGAGCCTACTTCTATCAGCGTAGAAACATTTGGTACCAGCAAGCTGAGCGAAGATAGATTAGTGCAAATTGTCAGAGATCACTTTGATTTAAGACCGAAAGGATTGATCGCCACGCTGGACCTGTTAAAGCCGATTTATCAAGTCACCGCCGCATATGGTCACTTTGGCCGCACCGAAGACACTTTCAGTTGGGAAAAAACTGATAAAGTCGATGCATTGAAAGATGCTGCAGGTCTTTAATAATCCTTACAGGAAACAACATGAGTCAACAAGATTATAAAGTCGCCGACATAGCCCTGGCAGAATGGGGCCGTAAAGAAATTAACATTGCTGAAACGGAAATGCCAGGTTTGGTGGCATTACGTAAAGAATACGGCGCTCAACAACCCCTAAAAGGTGCGCGAATTGCCGGCTGTTTGCATATGACCATACAAACAGCTGTGTTAATTGAAACACTGACTGCTTTAGGCGCAGAAATTCGATGGTCGTCTTGCAATATTTTTTCTACTCAAGATCATGCAGCTGCTGCTATTGCAGCCTCAGGTGTTCCAGTATTTGCTTGGAAAGGTGAAACTGAAGAGGAAGCAGAATGGTGCATAGAACAAACTATTCTTGGTCCGAATGGCTGGCGCCCGAACATGATTCTGGATGATGGCGGCGACTTGACGAACATGATGCATGACAAGTTTCCGGAGCTGATGACTGACGTCAAAGGCTTGTCTGAGGAAACCACTACAGGCGTATTGCGTTTAACTGAACGCGTTGTCAAAGGTACCTTGAAAGTGCCAGCTTTTAACGTCAATGATTCTGTGACCAAATCAAAATTCGACAATCTTTATGGCTGTCGCGAATCCTTAGTTGACGGCATTAAACGTGCAACTGACGTTATGATTGCCGGTAAAATTGCTGTCGTGTGCGGTTATGGCGATGTTGGTAAAGGCTGCGCGCAATCTTTACGTGGGCTGGGCGCGACTGTCTGGATTACCGAAATCGACCCTATCTGTGCATTACAGGCTGCAATGGAAGGTTACCGTGTTGTGACTATGGAAGATGCAGCGCCAATCGCTAATATTTTCGTTACCGCCACCGGTAATTTTAATGTTATTACTCATGCGCATTTAGCGGCTATGAGAGATCAGGCAATCGTCTGCAACATTGGTCATTTTGATTCTGAAATCGAAATTTCTTCATTGCGCCAATACACTTGGGAAAACATCAAACCGCAAGTTGATCATGTCATTTTCCCAGATGGCAAACGCTTGATTATATTAGCCGAAGGCCGTTTGGTTAACTTGGGCTGTGCAACTGGCCACCCTAGTTTTGTAATGTCCAATTCATTCTGTAACCAAGTATTGGCACAGCTTGAGCTATGGGCAAATGCAGATAAATACGAAAACAATGTGTACATGCTGCCTAAAAAACTAGACGAAAAAGTCGCGAGAGCACATCTTGCTCAACTAGGCGTAAATTTGACTGTATTGACTGATACGCAAGCTAAATACATCAATGTGCCAGTTGAAGGTCCTTACAAGGTTGATCATTACCGTTATTGATTGACACTTTCAAGACCGGTTGAGGCGCGAGCTTCACCCGGTCTTACAGATATAAAACATGCAATCACAAAAAAAACACCCTCAGCTCTACAGTTTCGAGTTTTATCCCCCAAAAACTGAAGAAGGCGCAGCCAGCTTGCAAGTAGTTCAAGACAAGCTTGCAGCTCTCAATCCTGATTTTTTTTCCGTAACCTTTGGTGCAGGCGGTTCAACCCGTGACCTTACCTTTGATGCCGTGGTCGACATTCAAGCCAAAGGCGTCAATGCAGCACCGCATTTATCTTGCGTTGCTTCAACCAAAGATAATATTCGCGCCATTCTTAATAATTATCAGCAACACGGGATAAGCAAAATTGTCGCACTCAGAGGCGATCTACCATCAGGCATGATGTCAGCCGGTGAATTCCGTTACGCCAATGAACTGGTTGAATTTATTCGTCAGGAAACCGGTGGCCATTTCCAGATCCATGTTGCCGCCTATCCTGAAGTACACCCTCAGGCTCCCAGCGGCGCGCAAGATTTCAAAAATTTTAAACGCAAAGTTGATGCGGGTGCTAATGCCGCAATCACGCAGTATTTTTATAATGCCGAGGGGTATTTTTACTTTGTCGATGCTTGTGAAAAGAACGGTATCGACATTCCCATCGTGCCAGGCATCATGCCGATTACCCAATACGCACAGTTATTTCGGTTTTCGGAAATGTGCGGCGCCGATATTCCTAGATGGATGCGCAAACGATTGGAAGGCTTTGGTGATGATCGTGAATCCATTCAAGCTTTTGGTTTGGACGTGGTCAGTGATCTTTGTCAGCGTTTATTAGATGCTGGTGCGCCAGGACTGCACTTTTACACCATGAATCAAGCCACACCAACATTAGCTATCCTCGCTAATTTGCAAAAAACAACGGTTTAATTAGGTACTTTTAGCCCGCTCTGCAGCGTATTCAGCAGAGCGCTTGCGCTGGAGTCTTACATCTCGTACCCAACATGATGACCAACCAAACTTTAGCTAACCGAGATCTTTCCGTTTTGTGGCATCCATGTACACAAATGAAGGACCATGAAAACTTTCCCATTATCCCGATCAAAAAAGGCCAAGGTGTTTGGCTCGAGGATTTTGACGGTAATCGTTATTTGGATGCCATCAGCTCATGGTGGGTTAACCTGTTCGGGCATGCTAATCCAGCCATCAATGCGGCGTTAAAAGATCAGCTTGATACGCTGGAGCACGTTATTTTTGCCGGATTTTCTCATGAAGCCGGCATCCAGTTGGCGGAAAAGTTGGTCGAAATTACCCCGTCCGGACTGAATCGCTGTTTTTATGCCGACAATGGTTCTGCTGCGGTAGAAGTCGCGCTGAAAATGAGTTTTCACTATTGGCGCAATCTTGGGCAAACGCAAAAAACCAAATTCATCACGCTGGAAAACAGCTATCACGGCGAAACCCTCGGCGCGCTGGCAGTCGGCAATGTCGCTTTGTATAAGGAAACTTATGCGCCTTTGTTGATGGACGTGATTACTGTGCCGGGGCCGGATTGTTATCATCGGGAACTCGGTGAAACCTGGGTCGATTACTCCACACGCCGTTTCGCGATAATGGAGCAAACACTGCAGCAACATGCCGATACGGTGTGCGCCGTCATCGTTGAGCCGCTAGTGCAGTGTGCGGGCAATATGCGCATGTACGATCCGGTGTATTTAAAATTACTGCGCTCAGCTTGCGATAAATACAACGTGCATTTAATCGCCGACGAAATTGCCGTCGGTTTCGGCCGTACCGGGACTTTGTTTGCCTGTGAACAAGCCGACATCACGCCGGATTTTATGTGTTTATCCAAAGGTTTAACCGGCGGCTATTTGCCGCTGTCCGCAGTGTTAACGACAGATAAAGTTTACTCGGCGTTTTATGACGATTACCAAAAACTCACAGCATTTTTGCATTCGCACAGCTATTCCGGCAATGCGCTGGCATGCCGGGCTGGATTGGCGACGATAAACATATTCCAGCAGCACAGTATCATCGAACAGAATCAAGGCTTGGCGGCGACAATGACCAAAGTCGGCGCTAGATTTAACGAGCATCCGCATGTCAGCGAAGTTCGGCAGACGGGTATGATTTTGGCCATTGAAATGGTTAAAAACAAACAAACCCGTGAGCCATTTCCTTGGCAAGAGAGGCGAGGGCTTAAAGTTTATCAATATGCCTTATCCAAAGGCGTGCTATTGCGCCCGTTGGGTAATGTGATTTATTTCATGCCGCCCTACGTTATTAGCGAAGACGAACTATTATTGCTTGCCGAAATTGCTTGGCAGGGCATACAGCACGCGACTCAACAATAAACATGGCCGATTAACATGAGAGTTTCCAGATTATACGTTTCCATCCCATTGGCATCCGGTAAGACCATTGAATTGGATGAAGATAACGAGCATTACGTCAGAACCGTACTGCGCTTAAAAAAAGACAATGCCATCATTCTGTTCAATGGTGAGGGCGGAGAATTTGTCTGTACCGTTGCTGAAGTTAGTCGTAAAGCCGTCTTAATTGCCGTTGAACAATGGCTTGACCGTAGTATTGAATCCCCATTACACATCACCTTGGGGTTGGGTATTGCACGCGGTGATCGCATGGATCTGTCGGTGCAAAAAGCGGTGGAATTGGGTGCTAATCACATTACGCCCTTGATTACTGAGCGCTGTCAGGTGCAATTTAAAGGTGAAAAAAAGCCTCAACGGCTGCTGCACTGGCAAAAAATTGTTCAACATGCCGCAGAGCAAAGTGGTCGAACGTTGTTGCCACCATTACCTGAGATACAACATTTGCAAGACTGGGTTGGTAATCAACAAGGCTTAAAAATCTTTCTTGATCCCTATGCCGAGCAGAACCTTAGCGAGTTAACACCCGAAACTCCACAAGTTACCTTACTTACCGGTCCGGAAGGTGGCTTTGCCGACCATGAGCGTGAGCTTGCCAAAGCGGCTGGTTTTATTCCGGTGCGCCTCGGACAACGCATCTTAAGAACAGAAACCGCATCACTAGCAGCCCTGGCTGCGGTGCAGATGTGCTGGGGTGATTTTGGCAATGGGGCGGTGCACTTATGAGAATTGTGATTTATGCGCTGATGCCGCTGCTGGTGCTGCTGGCGATTACATCCAATGCGTGCCTATTAGCCTATCTGATTGCCTGGGGCATGGACGATCCATCGCTACTCCGGAAGCTGATCATCCGCATCACGCAAATCTCATTGTTGCTGAGTATTTATCCGCTGATGCGCACGCTCAAATTAACCAAGGAAGATCTTGGTTTGGCCGAAAAAAAGATCTTTATCAGCCAGTTATTGCGCGGTTTTGGCTTAGGCATATTGACATTGTTGCCGATCTTTATTGTTTTATACCTGTTTGAGATTAATGTGTTTGACGATAGCCAGCCTTGGTCGGTAGGGCTGGTATTAAAAAAAATAACCATTGCATTACTGCTTGCTTCATTGATTGGTATCGTCGAAGAAATGGTATTTCGAGGGATGCTGTTGGCGGGATTACGGCGTAATTTACCGGTCATTGCCGCTGTGTTACTTACCTCAACTTATTATGCAGCATTACATTTTCTTGACAGTAAGAGTCCAGTGTCAGCAGCAAACTTTAGCCTGTTGACCAGTTTTCAACTGCTTATTGAAGCATTTATCAATATATTCAACCCGGATAATACGGCCGCTTTTTGTGCCTTGCTAATGGTGGGCATTTTCTTGGCCGTAATCAGAGTAAACAACAAACACAGCCTCGCTGTTTGCATAGGCTGTCATGCCGGTTGGGTATTTCAAATTAAGATGAGTAAAAGCTTATTTAATACCAATCCAAATTCCGAATACCTGGCTATTTTCGAGGGGCATTCCGGTGGAATTCTCGGACCATTAGCGACCGTTTGGTTAGCCGTGCTGGTGGTTGGCTATATTTTTTATAAAAAAAACCAGTCGGCTGGTGAGTAACCTTGCTCAGAAGCCATTGGCTATAAATTTGAACGCTAACGTGTAAATCAACGCATTTCGTTCGTGATGAACCTGTCGAACCATGAACAAAATGGTTTTTTTGAGTTTCCCTTGTAGACCAAGTAATGGGATTTTCAACTTTACGACATACTCGAAAAATGAAAAAATCCCCATCTTAGTTAGGTGCTTCAATTTATCTGACAATTCTATGAGCAAAACTTTTCATAACGGATCAAATTTATTATGTCCAACGAAGATAAAGTTTTTAAAGAAGAAATAAATACCGTCGCTGATTTCAAATTTGGCTCCACAGTTGCCAATGTCTTTGACGATATGGTTAGCAGGTCGGTGCCATATTACGGTGAGATGCAACGGATGATCTCGGAGCTTGCGGCCGATTACGCCAAACCAGGCACCGATGTTTATGACTTGGGTTGCGCTACCGGCACCACCCTAATAGGCATGAACACCGCCGTCCCTAAAGACATACGTTTTATCGGTATCGACGATTCACCGGAGATGCTCGATAAATGCCAAGTTAAACTAATAGAGGCCGATTTTTCTCGACCGTTTGAGTTACGAGTTGCCGATTTAAATTCAACCGTAGAAATTACCAATGCCTCGGTTGTGGTTTTATGCCTGACATTGCAATTCGTTCGGCCTATCTACCGAGAAAAATTGCTGAAAAGCGTTTTTGACGGTTTAGAAAGTGGCGGCGTGTTAATCCTGGTTGAAAAAGTATTGGCTGAAGATAGCGTATTTAATCGCGAATTTATTAAGCATTATTACAACTACAAGCGCCGCAATCATTACAGCGACATGGAAATTTCGCAAAAACGAGAAGCGTTAGAAAACATCCTCATCCCTTATAAACTCAGTGAAAATATCGCAATGCTACGTGACATTGGTTTTGATAATTGCGAAGTGTTTTTTAAGTGGTACAACTTTTCCGGCCTCATCGCGAGAAAAAAATAATGATGATTCAAATAGGTAATTTCTTTTTTCAATACCGCAACTGGGTATTCATTCCTTTATATTTAGCGCTGTTCATTCCATCCGCTGAAGTGTTAACAACGCCTTATCATGCTTGGGTGCTGGTTATTGGTTTAACGATTACTCTTTCCGGCCAAGCGATCCGCGGCGCGACTATAGGCCTGGCATACATCAAACGTGGCGGTTTGAATAAAAAGGTTTATGCAGCAAATTTAGTCACCGAAGGTATTTTCAATCACTGTCGCAATCCGCTCTATGTCGGCAATATCTTGATGTTGGTAGGGATTGGCATTTTGTCCAATTCGCTGCTGTATGTCGGATTGATCATTCCACTTTTTTTATTTATTTTCCAAAGCATCGTGTTGGCGGAAGAGAATTTTTTGCGAGGTAAATTTGGTGCAGAGTTTGATGCCTACGCCAAACGCGTCCATCGCTGGCTTCCAGTGTGCAAAGGCTTGAACGCGACTTTTAAAAGTATGGAATTCAACTGGCGACGCTGGCTAGTTAAAGAATACAGCAGCCAATTTATCTGGTTATTGGGTATTACCTTAATCCTGTTATTCAAATATCCGGAATTAACCGATTATCAAGATGAGCTGCGCGATCAGCTGTTAGTGATTATTGTGCCGTTGCTGACCGCAGCATATTTAGGTGTTCGATACCTTAAAAAAAGCGGCAAGTTGCGAGGTTAGAATCTTTTATTTGGATTGGTTATTACCTGCAGCTCAGCACCCATACGCTAAAACCATTGCTAAAGATTATCGTTGGGATGATTACATGCCGGAAATGACCGATGGCGAAATTTTACAACGCCTATTAAAGCTAAATCTGGCTCGCTAGTCGCACGGTTTTAACAGATCGGTTCGGTAAGTATTGAGTTGGAACAATGAGGTAGGTCGGGCAAGTATTTCTGCCCGACCTGGTGTTGATGTTGCGTTAAAGCAGTTTTTTCAGGTTGCTAAAGGCTTTGAGAGCATTGTCCAGCTCTTGTTCGGCGTCTTTAGTTGAGCCTTCTTTTAGATGTTTACGGGCATTTTTTAAGGTGTTGCTGCCTTTAGTGCGGGCAACAAACACTGTGTCACTGGCATTGATTTCTTTACTGGCATCCAATGCATCTTTGATTAAATCAGATACGGCATCAGCATTAGCGCCGCTTTTTAGCGCATCAATGGCTAATTGTACTTTGCCAACCGTCAGGTCAATGGCTTGTTCAGGCGGGTATTGAGCAAATGCGGGTGTTGATAGAACGGCGCTAGAAGCGACGATGATTAATGCGGTCAAAATCGTTTTTAAACTTTTCATCATGACTCATCCTCGTGTTGTTATTTTAGTTGTTTGGCAGCATGTTCTTAATGGGCTCAAAACAGTCGAAGAGCTGAATTTGAGTACCCTTAATCGGCTGCCGGGAATGAGTCTAGCATGATTGTAAGGATTGGCTGCTCTGCTTAGATAGGGTTTCGGCATAAAGCAATTAATTTTTCCGTTCGTGGTGAGCCTGTCAAACCATGAATGAAAACCCTACGTTGGTTCGTCAAGCCGATTATGTGCTTTGGCTGGGCTCAGGACAGGCTTGGACAGTGTTCAGCACGAACGAGCTTGACGGAGCCTTAACTGTTTTTAGCGGCCAAATTCATACAGTTTGTTAATCCCTGAAGTTATTAAACTGTAGGGGCATTTCCAGGTTTTCTTCGCGTAGCATTTTGATGACGTCTTGCAGGTCGTCGCGATTTTTGCCGGTGACTCTGACTTGTTCACCCTGAATCGCGGCTTGGACTTTGAGCTTTTTGTCTTTGATTAATTTGACTATTTTCTTTGCCAATGCGGAATCTAAGCCTTGTTTGAGGGTGATTTCCTGGCGTACTGTTTTGCCGCCTGGTTTGGGCGTACCTACTTCCATGCAGGCGATGTCGATGCCGCGGCGGCTGAGTTTGGTGCAGACGATGCTGAACATTTGTTGCAGCTGGAAGTTGGATTCAGAAATCATCACCAACTTATCTTCGGTCAGCTCAAACTTGGAATCGGTGCCTTTAAAGTCAAAGCGGGTGCCCACTTCTTTGTTGGCTTGGTCGATGGCGTTACTAATTTCGTGTTTATCAAATTCGGAAACGATGTCAAAAGAAGGCATAAGATTAAATTCTTAGGTGGTTAACGTTGGTGTTATTTTACCGGGCAATTAGGTTTGAGCCCAACATTACAATGCCATTAAGTTAAACCTTTCGTGAAGTTAAGCCATTCGTGGTGAGCTTGTCGAACCATGGCTGGCTTAACGCCTTGTTATACCATTCACAATAAGTTCACATGCTATCCCTTCTCCAACGTACCCATAGGGCATAAAGGAGAAGGTTAGGATGAGGGTTTCAAAATAAAAACTTATTGGGATTAGTATTAAATCCACACTTCGGCAAGCTCAGGTCGAACGTAACAAGTAGCAGTGTCAAAACATTACTTAGGCTGCAATGCCCGCAACGGCTTGAATACGTAAGCGACGAATGGCTTCGCCGATTTTTTCGCCTTTAAGACCGCTCTGCAGAACCGGGCGGGTATCTACTTTTGCAGCGGCAATGGCGGCGCGCTTGATAAATTCCGCCTGGGGATAGGGCGTATGTTCAAGTCCGGTCCGGCCTTTGGCATCGGCTTCGCAGGCCAGTAAAAAATCGGCCAAGGTGTTATTGGCTTTAAATGCGCCTATGTTTGCCAGCATGTCGGTTAAGGTGCTGGGGCGTAACTCGGACACACGGTGGCTGTGGGTGTGGTAATGCATCACTTGCAACGCCAGGGTTTTGAACGCATTGGGCACGCGCAAACGGCTACACAATTGTTCCAGAATCGGCAGACCATGTTGTTCGTGACCGTGATGATGCGGCCAGTGTTCTTTGGGAGACAGCGCTTTACCCAAATCATGCACCAGCGCAGCAAATCTGACTTCAGCTTTGGGTGATAAGAGCGCCGCTTGCTCCAGGCTGAGTAAGCTATGGATGCCGGTGTCAATTTCCGGGTGATAGCGTTCCGGTTGCGGAACGCCGAATAGGTTTTCTAATTCAGGAATAATCCGGGCTAGTGCGCCGCAATTTCTTAGAGTGTGAAAAAAAGCCGCCGGTGTTGGTTCATTCAATGCCTTGACCAATTCAGCCCACACACGCTCCGGCACTAGATGATCGACTTCGCCATTGTTAACCATTTCCTGCATTAACACTCGGGTTTCTTTTGCCACGTTAAAACCTAGTCGAGCATAACGAGCAGCAAAACGAGCAATGCGTAAAATCCGCACCGGGTCTTCGGCAAAGGCGGGTGAAATATGTCGGAACAGGCGTTGCTCCAGATCACGTTGACCGCCATAGGGATCAACAAGTTGGCCATCGGGTGTCATTGCCATCGCATTGATGGTTAAATCGCGGCGTAATAAATCTTGTTCTAAAGTAACGTCCGGCGCGGCGTGAACAGAAAAGCCTTTGTAACCTGGCGCGGTTTTACGCTCGGTTCTGGCTAAGGCGTATTCTTCTTTGGTTTTGGGATGTAAAAACACCGGGAAATCTTTGCCGACAGGCCGGAAGCCATAATGAATCATGGCTTCCGGCGTTTCGCCGATGACTACCCAATCTTTTTCAGTGACAGGCAATCCAAGTAAGTTGTCGCGGACTGCGCCGCCAACCAAGTAACAGTTCATTTGCGTAGTGAGGTGATTTAAGTAATCGTTAGCATAACATGAGCCTATTAAATCGTGGCTGTAGGCTGATTTGTTGCGGTCGGCAGGTTAATGTTGAGGCTTGTCGCTTGGTTTAAGTGCCTGACATATAAGGCAACAAACAGTATAATGCATCGTTATTTTTACCGATTATCAGGTGTGGTCTATGCAAATTATTCAGGAAGCGCTTACCTTTGACGATGTTTTACTGGTGCCCGCGCACTCAACAGTGCTCCCTCGCGATGTTGAAATGACAACACAATTGACCCGCAGCATCAGATTGAATATTCCGTTGGTCGCGGCGGCTATGGATACAGTGACTGAAGGGCGTCTGGCTATCGCGATTGCTCAAGAAGGCGGTATCGGCATTATCCATAAAAACATGACGGTCGAGCAGCAAGCGCGCGAAGTCAGACATGTTAAAAAATATGAAAGCGGCGTCATTAAAGATCCTATTACTGTTGGGCCGGATGCCAGCGTTCGCGATGTCATCAAATTAACCCGATCTAAAAACATTTCCGGTGTACCTGTCGTTAAAGGCGATGAGTTATTGGGCATTGTGACCAGTCGGGATTTACGTTTTGAAACTCGCTTTGACGAGCCGGTGTCAACGGTAATGACTCCTAAAGAACGACTGGTGACTATCAGTGAGCACGCCGATCGCAAAGAAGCCGTTGCACTGTTGCACAAGCATCGCATTGAGAAAGTATTGGTCGTCAATGACGATTTTCATTTGCGCGGCATGATTACCGTAAAAGACATTCAAAAAGCCAAGGATTACCCCAACGCTTGTAAAGACGAGCAGGAACGTTTGCGGGTAGGCGCGGCCGTTGGCACCGGACAAGGCACTGAAGAGCGCGTCGCGGCGTTAGTCGCTGCAGGCGTTGACGTGATTATTGTCGATACTGCGCACGGACATTCTCAGGGCGTGCTGGACAGAGTACGTTGGGTCAAACAAAATTATCCGGATGTGCAAGTTATTGGCGGCAACATTGCCACAGCGTCAGCGGCATTAGCGTTGGTTGAAGCTGGCGCTGACGGTGTCAAAGTGGGTATTGGCCCAGGCTCGATTTGCACTACGCGTATTATTGCTGGCGTCGGCGTGCCGCAAATTACTGCTGTTAGTAATGTTGCCGATGCGCTTAAAGGTACTGGCGTACCATTGATTGCCGATGGCGGTATTCGCTATTCCGGGGATGTCGCTAAAGCCTTGGCTGCTGGCGCTCACTCCGTAATGTTGGGTGGCTTGTTCGCTGGTACTGAAGAAGCGCCGGGGGAAGTTGAATTATTCCAAGGCCGATCTTACAAATCTTATCGTGGCATGGGCTCATTAGGTGCAATGGCCCAGCAACAAGGCTCCAGTGATCGTTATTTTCAGGAAGAAGCCGATTCAGTTGAAAAGTTGGTACCTGAAGGCATTGAAGGCCGTGTTCCCTACAAAGGCAGCTTACTTGCTGTTATTCATCAATTATTGGGTGGTATTCGCGCCAGTATGGGCTACACCGGCTCGCAGACTATTAGCGTATTACACGAAAAAGCCCAGTTTGTACGCGTGACCAGTGCCGGCATGAGAGAAAGTCATGTACATGATGTCACCATCACTAAGGAATCGCCTAATTACCGGGTGGACTAAGTCCGGACGGTTTTTATCTGTATTGCCGGGGGCTCAAAAGAGCCCCTTATTTTTTTAGTCAACACCATCGAGTACTACCGTGAAGCAGCCAGCTACCAATATTCATAACGACAAAATTCTTATCCTGGATTTTGGGTCGCAGTACACCCAGTTAATCGCCCGGCGCATTCGTGAGATTGGCGTGTATTGCGAGATTTATTCCTGTGAATGCACTGAAGACGCCATTAAACAATTTGCCCCGAAAGGCATTATCTTATCTGGCGGCCCGGAAACCGTTACCAGCAGCGATACCCCTAGAGCACCTGATATTGTTTTTCAATTGGGCATACCGGTATTGGGCATTTGTTATGGTTTGCAAACCATGACCGAACAATTGGGCGGTAAAGTTGAAAGCTCGGACCATCGGGAATTTGGTTATGCGCAAATCAGGGCGCGTGGTCATTCAAAACTGCTTAGAGGTATAGAAGATCATCTTTCGGCCGAAGGGTTTGGTTTGCTGGATGTGTGGATGAGTCATGGTGATAGAGTGGTCGATTTACCGGCCGGATTTAAATTGATTGCCAGCTCAGAAGGCGCGCCGATAGCCGGTATTGCTGATGAAGATAAAGCTTTTTACGGGCTGCAGTTTCATCCGGAAGTCACTCATACCAAACAAGGCGGCCGTATTTTGGCGCGCTTTGTCGTCGATATTTGCGGCTGCGAAGCGTTATGGACATCCAGCAATATTATCGAAGACAGCATTCGGGCAGTGCGCGAAAAAGTCGGCACCGATCATGTGATTCTGGGGCTTTCCGGTGGGGTCGATTCTTCGGTGGTTGCAGCTTTGCTGCATAAAGCGATTGCCGATCAATTGACGTGTGTGTTCGTTGACACTGGATTGCTTAGGTTGCGTGAGGGCGATCAGGTGATGGCGACGTTTGCCGAGCACATGGGCGTTAAGGTGATTCGCGTCAATGCCGAGCAGCGCTATTTTGATGCATTGACTGGGGTGACTGATCCCGAGCAAAAACGTAAAATTATCGGCAATTTGTTTGTGGAAATCTTCGATGAAGAAGCTGCAAAAATTGCCGATGCTAAATGGTTGGCGCAAGGTACGATTTATCCGGATGTGATTGAATCGGCAGGTTCAAAAAGCGGTAAGGCGCACCTGATTAAATCGCATCACAATGTTGGTGGTCTGCCAGAGAATATGACTTTGAAACTGGTTGAGCCGCTGCGTGAGCTGTTCAAGGATGAAGTTAGAAAGCTTGGGGTTGAGTTGGGATTGCCAGCGGATATGGTTTATCGTCACCCGTTTCCCGGCCCTGGTTTGGGCGTCAGAATTCTGGGTGAAGTGAAAAAAGAATTCGCCGATTTATTACGCCAAGCGGATGCAATATTTATCGAAGAGCTGTATCGCCATGATCTTTACGATAAAGTCAGTCAAGCGTTTGCAGTATTTTTGCCGGTCAAATCGGTCGGCGTGATGGGTGATGGTCGTCGTTATGATTATGTGATTGCTATTCGCGCGGTAGAAACCATTGATTTCATGACTGCTCGTTGGGCGCACTTACCTTATGATTTTCTGGATTTGATTTCCCGGCGCATCATTAATGAAGTCTCAGGCATTTCACGAGTGACTTACGACATTAGCGGCAAGCCACCTGCGACTATTGAATGGGAATAAGCCAGACAACCGATGAGGCTTGGATGCGTTACGCCATTCGGTTGGCGCAACGGGCTGAGCAGCAAGGCGAAGTGCCGGTCGGCGCGTTAATTGTTAAGAATGACCAGTGTATTGCCGAGGGTTGGAACGCGTCTATCATCAATCATGATCCAACTGCGCACGCGGAAATGGTGGCATTACGGAATGCCGGTAAGGTGCTAGAAAACTATCGACTGATTGATGCCACCTTGTATGTCACGCTGGAGCCTTGTGTAATGTGTATGGGGGCAATCAGTCATGCACGGATTAAACGTTTGGTGTTTGGTGCGTTTGATCCTAAGCGTGGTGCGGTTTGTAATGCGTTTAGTCTTGCCGAGGCCAGTTTTTTAAATCATCGAATTGGCTGGCAGGGAGGGGTGTTGGAAGCGGATTGTGCGGAAATATTACGAGATTTTTTTCGTGCTAGACGGTGAGTTGTTCCTGCAAGACTTAAGGCTACACAATCTTTTTGTGCAGCCTTTTCAATATGCCTTAATTAGGATTCCCTGGCTTGTTTGTAAGCGTTGATCAATGCATTAGTTGAGCAGTCATGGCTGGTAATAATGTCATCATTTTGCAGTTCCGGCAGAATCTCATTGGCTAGAATTTTGCCCAGCTGCACGCCCATTTGATCAAATGAATTGATATTCCAGATGATGCCCTGAACAAATATCTTATGTTCATAAAGGGCAATGACTGAGCCTAGGGTTTTGGGTGTCAATTTGGTAAACAAGAAAGCGTTAGACGGCTTATTACCTTCAAATACTTTTGATGCAACGAAAACCTCGTCTGCTTGGTCTGAAACGGATAAATCGCGCGTTACCTCTGTCTGAGTTTTGCCTTTCATTAATGCTTCAGGCTGAGCAAGAAAGTTTGAGATCAAAATATCGTGATGCTCGGGAAAGCTATAGTGGCTGTTCGCTGGCGCCAGAAAATCACACGGAATTAGTTTGGTGCCTTGATGGATCAATTGGTAAAAAGCATGTTGTCCGTTAGTGCCTGGCTGACCCCATATAATTGGACCGGTGCTGTAGTTGACGCGTTTGCCATCTATATCGACGCTTTTGCCGTTACTTTCCATGTCGCCTTGTTGAAAATAATCAGCAAAGCAACGCATGGATTGATCGTAAGGCAGTATTGCATGGGATTCGGCGTTAAAGAAGTTGTTATACCAAATCCCCAATAACGCCATTATTACTGGAATGTTTTGCTCAAAAGGTGTGCTACGGAAGTAATTGTCTACTTCGTGAGCCCCTTGCAACAAGTCTTCAAAATTATCCATTCCTACGTATAAAGCGATTGATAAACCCATCGCTGACCATAAAGAATAACGTCCTCCTACCCAATCCCAAAATTCAAACATATTGTCAGGATCAATGCCAAATTCAGCGACAAGCTTGGCGCTGGTAGACATGGCGACGAAGTGTTTGGCGACAGCGCTGTGGTCTTTGGCACTATCGAGTAGCCATTTTCTGGCAGAGCTGGCGTTAGTAATAGTCTCGTGCGTTATAAATGTTTTGGAGCCGACTAGAAATAACGTGGTTTCTGGCGAAAGTGTCGACAAAGTTTCAACAAGATCAGTTTGGTCAACGTTGGAAACAAAGTGGACATTTAGATTTTTTGCGGAATAAGGACGTAGGGCTTTGGAAACCATTTTGGGTCCTAAATCAGAACCGCCAATACCAATGTTTACGATGTCAGTAATTGCTTTGCCTGTATAACCTTGCCAAGCGCCGGAGCGAACACGTTCTGTGAAGAGACGCATCTTAGCTAGTACGGCGTTAATTTTGGGCATCACATCTTGGTTATCTACAAATACAGGCTTATTGCTACGGTTACGTAGCGCAGTATGTAAGACGGCTCGATGTTCGGTGATGTTGATCTTCTCGCCAGAGAACATGGCGTTTATTTTTGCCTCAAGTCCAGCCTGTTTGGCGAGATCAATTAACAAAGGCAAGGTTTGATCGGTTATTCGATTTTTGGAGTAATCAAAAAGAATGTCGTTAAAACGAAGGGAAAATTTGTTGAAGCGGTCGGTGTCGGCATTAAAGCTCTCACGCATGGAAATATTTTGAACTTCTTGATAATGTTTTTGTAATGCTTTCCAAGCTGGTGAGATAGTCAAAGATGACATGCGGCTGGACTCCGTCTTAATGAAATGAATTAAAATTTACGAAAATGAGGGGTGTAACAATAAAGCATTAGAACATTGTCATTCCCTTATTTTCCTTTATATTGGCTAGGCCGGTATGCTAAAGTTGTTCGATGCTATTGGTTAAAATATGGCAGAAGAAGATTGATTTTTGATGAGGTAAAACCATATCAATAGCATCGCAATCCTCTTAATAATTATAATTTTATCAAAACTGGAAGGTATTATGAACACAGCACTCATTTTAAGAAAGGGTCTCCTTACGTTTTTAGGATTGTTTTTTTCTGCAGCACTGTGGGCGCATGGCGGCGCAGCAGGTACTGATACTGACCAATGCAAGTTTGAACTCGAACCCAATCACTGGATTCACTACACTGCATACCAACCAAAAGCGTTTCCAGCCGAAGATTTTTGCGGCAGCATTCCCGCTACAGATTCTCTGATACAGCTTGTATTTGATTATCAAGACATGCGCTACAGAAACATGGCTGTTGAATTTGAGGTAACTAAAGAGCCAGAAGGAACACGAGTATTTTTTGAACCAGCCAAGAAACACAAGTCGGGTACTATCATGTTGACACTACCTAATGGCGTGCCTGATGTCGGTAAATATTTAATTCACATCACTTTGGTGCCTGATCAAGGTGAACGTTTGGATGCTCACATGAGTTTTGTTGCTGGAAAAGGACAAACAACCAGTACATCTGGACTGTTACTTTATGCGTTTTTTGCTTTTGCTGGTTTGTATGTTCTTTATCTATCTAGTGCTGGTTTTAAAAACGTCGTTGATAAAGCCCTAGGCAAAATTAAAGAAGTTTAATAAATAATGAATGTTGTCGGGTCGGTGTTTGATGTGGTTAAGCCTAAACTAAATTTTATTAGGCAAAGGGGGTTGTACACATGTTGAAGTTTGTTTTGGCTTCGCTGATGAGCTTGGTTTTTTCTCTGCCGATAATGGCAGTAGAGTACGAAGATCATGATGGCATGCTGATGAATCATGGTGACGGTCACTTGATGGATATGGGTGGCGGCATGGTCATGGGGCAAAACACCGAAACTCTGCCAGGTGGATGTGAAAAAATCTCTGAAACTAAAGAGATTACTGTTCATGCCGGACATAAGTTTGCTGAAAAGTTTCCTGGGAGGATGTTTGCATTTGATACTCAGGAATTTAACTTCAAACCTTGTACTAAGTTGACAGTGCATTTTTACAATGACGATAAAGTTCGTCATCAGTGGATGATGCACGGTTTACCTAAGTATTTATATCCGCAAGGCATGTTCCACTTGGAGGTGTCAGGCCCAGGTAAAATTTCTGGAACATTAATTCTGCCGCCCGGCGATAAAACTTATTTAGTGCATTGTGATATTGCCCAACATATGGAAAAGGGCATGAAAGCAGAGCTCAAAGTAGGTAAGGGCGATGGCGATTTGCCAAGTATTCCTGGACTTACTGCGCCTGTGGTGCCCGATGATTATGAGGGGACTTTGGCTGATGTGGCTGCTGCTAAAGTAGCTTCTGATGCAACTGCAGCAAGTGTTGCAACGGCAGTCAAAGCACCGCCAGTCGCACCGCAACAACCTGATGACTCGTTTGTTTCAGGTGTTACCGTTATTGGGTTGGCAATTGGCTTACTAATAGCGCCGTTTTTAGCGAAAAAATTTAAAGGCATGACAGCGGCCGAAATTGTTGCGTATGTTTTTGATTTGCTTAGAACCTTGATTGACCTAGGAATAAATCTAGTGTCCAAGTTGATCAAATTACTTGTCGCGAATAAAAATAAAATTCTACCGGAAAGGTAGGTACACCTAATATAAAGGCCCCTGTGTTCATTGATCGCAGGGGCTTTTTTTTGAGATAAAAATGCAAGAGTCATGGCTTGAAGTGGGGGCGTTATTTGTGAGCGCCTTTATATCGTCGACAATCGCTCCGGGCGGATCAGAGGCTGTTCTGGCCTATATGGTAGCGGCAGGCCGCTATGATGTTGTGGAATTAATTATTGTCGCAACAGTGGGTAATACCTTGGGCGCGATGACAACATGGGGGCTAGGCATGTTGGCGGAAAAAAAGTTTCCAGTTGCTACGCTTTTATCCGAAAAGAAGCAAAAGGCACTGGGCATGGTTAAGTCAAAAGGAATTTGGACATTGCTTTTTTCTTGGCTACCCGTGATTGGTGACGGATTATGTTTTGCTGGTGGCTGGCTAAAACTGCCGCTCTTACCTGCAATAATAATGATCCTGGTAGGGAAATTAACAAGATACGTTGTGGTTGCGTGGGCATTCACCTGAGTCGTTACATTAAATTGATTGGATCAAAAATATGAATGCTGTTTCTACGAAAGCCCGACTTAAGAGCGCTTTAATTTTAATTGTGTTTGCAGTTTTAGGCGTTGGTCCGGTGCCTATTACCAGTACAATTGGTCTATTTGTCGTCATCTTTAGGCCAAGATGGTTTAAACAGTTAGTTGATAATATTTATATTGATAAACATTGAAATAGCAAGCCTGCCACTGGTTGTGTTAATTGCCTTAAATCCCTCACACTACAAATTCACAAGAGGTTATTTTGCTACGTCATTTTCCGAAAGTTAACGTTGCCTATGCGCACCGAAAACGGGATTATTTTATTGCCGCGTTTACGTTTTTTTGTGTTGCTGTCTGTCTTGTCAGTGACGCAACCGCAAGTCTGGAAAAACAAAATGCCTTAGGCGTCACCGGCTGGGTTTTTTTAGTTGGTTGGCTGCTTGGTGAAAACCGCGAAGTCAGAATGCAGGTGGTGATCGCAGTTATTTTTGCGACCATCGGCGAGCACTTTGCGTCACCTTTTATGGGGGGGTACACCTATCGCTTTGAAAATGTCCCCGCCTATGTACCGCCTGGTCATGGGTTAGTGTATTTGACTGCAGTGGCCCTGGGGCGCTCGGGTTTGTTTTTACGCCATGGACGCATTATTGCGGCGCTTGTGGTGTTGGTGTGCGGAGTATGGTCGCTTTGGGGTATCAGCGGCTTTGCCGAGCGTGGCGACGCGGTTGGCGCGTTACTCTTTTGTGTGTTTTTGGGGTATCTTTTTAAGGGCCGTTCGCCTATGGTATATCTCGCTGCTTTTTTTATAACCACCTGGTTAGAGCTTATTGGCACTGCGCTCAGTACTTGGAGCTGGGCCGTTATTGACCCGGTATTGGGCTTGCCACAAGGCAATCCTCCCAGTGGCGTGGCGGCTTGGTATTGTCTAGTCGATGCCGTTGCAATGGGCGGGGCGGGGCCATTATTAAAAGCGGCGAAAACACTGCGAGACCTGCTAACAATTGGTAACGTCAAGAAGTTACTTATCAGAGTGCAGGTAACGAGTGAGAAGTAATTTACCGGGTTTAAACAACTCGTCTTTTGGATGTAAAACAAGTGAGGCAATATGGAACGTCGTAATTTTATAAAGTTTACTGTCGCAGGATTAGGTGCAACTGTTGTTGCTCCATCTTTGGCATTAGCAGAACCAGCAAAATCACTACCTGCTGGAGCGGATATTTTCTATACAAAAGATTCACCAGGACGCTGGAGCGGTAAAGTTGCCACGCATTTGCCGAGCATTCAGGTGGAGAAAGCGGATGGTAAAGTCACTGTTAAAGTGATTACTGCTCATGAAGTTAAAGGCTATGAACACTATATAGTCAAACACGTTTTGCTTGATAAAGATTACAAATTCTTAAATGAGTATTTGTTTGATCCCTCTAAGGATAAAGAGCCGGTATCTACATTTACCTTGGAAAACTACCAAGGAACAATTTACGCATTAAGTTTATGTAACAAGCATGATCTTTGGTTGAATAGTGCGGAGGTTTAACATTAACCGCCTTCAAACTACAGCAATGAGGCATGTGAATGTCTGAAAGAATTGCTGACAACTTAAGTTGGTCAGCAATTCTCCAACTTTCAAAGTTGGAGCTTATTGGTACCAGTCTAATTATTCTTTCCTTTGCGTTATTGCCAATTGGCCGCGTAGTGGAAATATCAACCGCATTAATGGCACTAAGTGGGTTATTACTGATCTGTAAGAATCAGTCAAGGTTGGCATTGTTAAACAGCCAATCTGCAAAGTTTTTTTCAGTGCTATTTGCTTTAATTTGGTTGCCAATGCTTTTAAGCGTTATTGGCACCGAAACATTAAAGAATTCCGCTCTATTTAGTTTCAAATACCTGCGTTTTTTCTTTGCCGGGCTGTTTATTCTTAATTTATTAAAATCGTCGAAACTCCGCAATCTGGTGCTGGTCGGGATCAGTTTTACAGTGGCTCTCTGGCTTTTAGATAGCTTGTTGCAATGGATTATGGGCGTAGATTTATTGGGCAGGTCTTACATTGGTACTCGCTTAGCCGGGCCATTTAGCCACTTGACGTTGCCCGTTATTCTCAGTCTGTTTTTAACGCTAGTGCTTATTTTTACTAAACGTTATTTGCCTAACTATCTTTTTTACGCTTTGTTCCTTTTAAGTGTATTGATTTTATTTTTAGCGGGCAGTCGAGCGAGCTGGATAGCGCTGTTACTTGCAGGGGGGCTTTATAGCGGATATGTGTTCTTTAGAGCATCCAATAAGCCGATATTGATGTTTGTTTTACTTATAGTCGGAGCAATAACCGTTGGTACCACTGGATATTTAATAGACTCAGGATTTAAAGAGCGTATTGATAGTGCCAGTAAACTTTTCGCGGGTGATTACGAGTCTGTTAATCAAGCAACGTCTTTGCGTCTGCCGATTTGGGAAGTAGCAGCCAAAATGGCGCTGGATAACCCGTTAAATGGCGTCGGTGTCAGGGGCTTTCGACATCAATACAATGCCTATGCGGGACCAAATGATCCCTTTAAAGCTACTGGTGGTGCTATGCACCCACATTTTTTCCTGCTGGAAGTTTTTGTTGAAGCAGGGGTAATAGGATTTCTAGGGTTGTTGACGATTACGGTATTGTTGGTCAGATTGGCTTGGAAAAATCGGTATCAATGGACACCGTTACAGGCAGGTTCAGCAATTACTATCGCAGTTACCTTTTTTCCATTCAATACACATGTTTCTTTGTATGGAAGTTTTTATAGTCAAATTGCCTGGTTAGCGACTGCTATTGCCTGTGCCTGGTTATTTGATCGGCAATCTTCCAAACGTAAAAAAATATGAAAATTTGCCAAATAGTTGCAAGCTCGGGTGCTGGGGGCCTTGAAAAACATGTGTTTGAGCTATGTAACGAATTGGCTCAAACCGAAGACGTCACCCTAATTGCGCCAATAGAAATGCAGCAACATCTGTCAGATAAGGTGCGGTTTATCCCCTTAAATTTCAGCCGCAGTCGATACAATCCTTTGTTGCTTTGGGAGTTGCTGACGATCTTGCGTAAAGGTAATTACGATATTATCCATGGCCAAGCCAATAAGGCGGTGAGTGTTTTGGCAACATTACAACGCTATGTGTCGGGAAAAATAGTCGGCACCATTCATAACAGCCACGCAAAAAAAGGCAGAATTTTCAGCAAAATAAAGCATGTTATTGCTGTGAGTAAAGAAGCTGCTGGTAGAGTAACGGGTGATCTAAACGTATCTATTGTTTACAACGGTATTCAAGAAATTTCAGCTGGACAGGGCTATTCCAAGGAGCAACTTTGCGAGCAGTTTAAGCTGAATAATCAACGGCCTTTACTCTGTGCTATCGGCCGGTTGGTGAGCGCCAAGGGTTTTGATTTATTAATAGCGGCGTTGCCCAATGTGGATGTGAATCTGCTGATTATTGGCGATGGGCAATTAAAAGCAGAATTGCAGCACCAAATCGATAGCTTGTTATTACAATCCCGGGTGGTGTTGACTGGGCGTAGAGAAGATGTGGCTGATATTCTTAAAGGTGTGGATGGCGTTGTTATTTCGTCAAGAAATGAGGGCTTTTCGTATGTATTCGCCGAGGCAATGTTGCTGAAAAAGCCGGTTCTTTCAACTGATGTTCCTGTTGCGAATGAATTTCTTAGTGCTGAATTGCTGATGGATAAAGATGCCTCATCAATAGCGCAAAAAATAACACACTACGCGTTGAATCTACCTGTGTGGATAGAGCGGACACAGCCTGCATTTGCAGCAACAGAAGGCCAATTTACACTTGCCGCAATGGTTAATAATACATTGGCGGTATACAAAAACATCCTTGCCAGGTGAGATTTACTTGAACCACTTGCTAGGCTTTCTTCTCAAGGTGTCAAAATGGTAAATGTAATTTGTATTAAATGGGGCGATCTCTACGGCCCCGAGTTTGTTAACAAGCTTTATTCGATGGTTAAGCGAAACATAACCCGCGAATTTCGGTTTGTCTGTATTACCGATGACGTTAATGGTATTGACGCAAGCATCGAAACGCTACCCATCCCAGAAATTTGCATGCCTGCCGACAGGCCCAGATCCGGCTGGAAAAAGCTGACGGTGTTCAGCGAGCAATTGGGTGATTTATCCGGAAAAACCCTGTTTCTTGATCTTGATGTGGTCATCGTTGACAACATCGATGCACTCTTTGATTATTCCGAAAAATTTACCATTATCGAAAACTGGACCCAGAAAGGCCGGGGTATTGGTAATTCTTCGGTGTTTTGTTACCGGATAGGCGAGCATGTCGACGTGCTTAAACACTACGAAGAGCATATGGACGATGTTATCAACGAGTACGGAAACGAGCAGATTTATTTGTCTAAAAGAATCGGCGACATCAACTATTGGCCTGAACAATGGTGCCGCAGCTTTAAGTTTCACTCCATACCCAAAGGATTTTTGCGTTATTTTTTGACGCCGAAAATACCGGAAGGCTGCAAAATACTGGCTTTTCACGGACACCCTAATCCGGATCAAGCGGCTGTCGGCAATTATGGTGGCCGGATATTGAAATATTTTAAGCCTGCCCGGTGGATTGAAAAATATTGGGCTTAAAGCGATTAGCCGAGGATGTTGTGGCTCGATTGCATGACATCCTCATAAACACTAAGCGTTTTAGCGCACATATTGTCCAGAGTAAAACACTGATTAGCTTTTACAGTCGGTTGGGATAATAAAAAATCGCTTATCTTGGCGCTCGTCATGGCCACATCCCCAACAGCTATTTTTCCTTGCGGAAATAACTCATTTAATTGTTCCTCTACGCCACCGTGGGCATAACCTACCACCGGAATGCCCATGCTTAGTGCTTCAGTAGCGGTGCGGCCGAAAGATTCAGGGATTTTTGACAGTGATAACACCACGCGTGACACTGCCAAAATATTTTGTAAATCCGCACGGTGACCGGTAAAAGTTATGTCCTTTTCAAGGCCATGCGCTGCAATCAGATCAGCCAGTTCTTGTTGATAGCGAGTTTGTTTAGGATGGGCTTCACCCACGATTAGACCATGTACTGCTACGCCCGATTGGCGTAACTTCGCCATTATCATAATAAAATCTTCAATACCTTTGCGGCGGGTCAAGCGACCGGGCAATGTCAGCAAGGCAATCTCTTTAGTTTGCGGGAATTGCTCAAACCATTGTTCAAGCCAGCGTTCGTCAGGACGGTAACCTGGATAATAGTCACGAGTATCGACTCCCCGATGAATGACGCGAATTTTACTGGCATCCACCGTCGGATAAGACCTTAAGATATATTCCTTCATCATCTCCGAGACGGTAATGACGCGTTCGCCGCAGGTCATGATCTGGCTATAACGATTAACGGAATGCTGACCATGGAAAGTGGTTATTAGTCGCGGTCTTGATGCTGTCGGCAAGCTAAGCCAAGCCAGATAACCCACCCAAGCAGGCAGGCGAGAGCGGAAATGCAGAATATCCGGGCGAAGCTCTAAAAATAACTTTCTAAGCCAGAAAATTTGCCGCAGGGTCGATAGTTTTTTGGCGCCAATATCAGCCTCAATGTGCTCACTGCCTTCTTTAATTAGTTGTTCGACCATGCGGCCGCCAGCCGAAATCACGATGGAGCGATGGCCTTGTTGCACCAGATATTTACCGATTTCCAGAGTGCCGCGCTCGACACCGCCGCCATTGAGAGCAGGTAAGAGTTGAATAACGGTAAGTGGCTTGGCTGTCATAATAAAAAATCCTTAAGAATTAACTCTGCGCAACGATCGGCTTCATTAAGTTGCACGGGGCGCGGCTTTATTGCCGGATGTTTGAGCCAGTCGCTGTAGCGGAATAACAACGCGTCTTGCAGTAACGATTTGATACCTTGCTGCAAACGGCCCGGCTTGATAATCGGCACTTCCAGCAAGCCGGTTGTTGCTCCGGCCGTTAGCGCCTCATAAATCATCGATACGCTATCTTCTGTCACCCACACACGCCCAGTATCGCTAAGTTGTTGAGGCAACCAGCTGGGGGGGCATTCTGTATGTGGGGTGATGGTTAAGTTTTTAGGTTCGGTTGGAAGATAGGCAAGGAAATCTTCTGGTGTGCGGCGCGAGGTGGTTAATTGCCAGTCTAATTTAGGGTAAGCCGAAAGAATGGCGGTGATTTGCTCAGCCAGCTGTTGATTATTCCAGCCGTAATGTTTGGAAGGCCCGCCGATCAAAAATAGGCCTTTGCGCGCATTTTTTTGCTGCCCGGGTTTGATTTGATTGATAACTCCGCGCGTAGTAATGACATTGGCTTGGCTGTGCAGACCGTCATGTTCGGGTATTAAGGCTAAATCGAACCAGCTGAGAGGCAAACTGGGCTTCATTAATACCACCGTTTTTACGCCAAATAACCAGCGGCTTAACAGCAGGTATTTATGGGTAGTGTGGCCGGCGCCGAGAATAAGATCAGGCGCATGCACTTTATAGTGTTGGCGCAATTCTTTTAGCTTTTGCCAAAAACTTCCATCCACCTGCAGCCAGTTGCTGTTTACTGTGCGTCGGGTTGAAAGTGCATTGATTAGCCCCTGTAACTGGTTGCGGTGACCGGGCTTGTTATCGGTAAAACACCAGATATTTAGCGGTTGTGCAGACGGGCGACCAGGTTGGCGATTCATACTGTTCAGTTGAGCTTACTGATTACAAACAATCTGGGCGCTGAGACGCTGTCGGTATTGCTGTAATGGGTGTCGAAGTTAAATTGCCGGTTATCTAATTGTTCGCACCACCGGCTGACTTGCTCGGTTTCCTGGTCGCCGCCTTGATGGCCGGGATAGGCGAGCAGGGTGATGAGGCCGCGCGGGGACAATAATCGGATGGCGGCAGTCAGGGCTGATAGCGTGGAGTCTGTTTGAGTAATGACGGTTTTATCGCCGCCGGGTAGGTAGCCCAGATTAAACATGATGGCGCTGATATAGCCATGCTGAGCTTCGGGAATATGCTTAGCCATATCGGCGTGACTCGCCTGAATTAAACTGACACGATCTTGCAGATTGGCTTGCTGGCATTTTTCCTGGGCTGCTTGCAGTGCCGCGTGTTGTATATCAAAGCCGAATACCTTGCCCGTCTCCCCGACTTGTTCTGCCAAAAATAGGGTGTCATAGCCGTTGCCGACGGTGGCATCAATGGCGATGTCGCCGGGCTGTAGTCTTTCGGCGAGTAAGTCGTGGGCTACATTAACCAGCGTAATGCGTGTTTTCATGCCTTTTTATATCGCAAGAGTGTGGGAGTGCGTGGCTAGCTAACAGATGCTCAGCAAGTTGCTGACTGTGCCAGGGGATTTGCAAGCTGCCTTTGGCGCCAAAGCCGTTAAATATAATCAGCTGCGGATACTCGGGATGTCTGCCAATAAAAGGCTTTCGGTCAGCGGTGCAGGGACGGATGTTGGCTTTGTGATCAATTACGTCTATAGATGTCTCGGATGTTAACGTGCGCGCTGCCGCCAATAATTCATTTTTACCTTGTTCGGTCGGCAATGTGTTGAGATTGTCTCGATCGAAAGTTGCACCAACTCGAATTTGTTGCTCAGCAGTTGGAATCAGCCAATGACCATTGTTAAGGATGTTCTCGGGCAAGGTCGTTGGGTGACTGAGCGTCAAAATTTCTCCTTTGACCGGCTTAAACGGTAGCCAGGAAAACCATGGATTTTGAGTAGCTTGGTGTCCTTCGCAAAAAACAATCTGTTTGGCGGTGATGTTCAGCCAGTTTTGCATGGTACCTAATTTAATGTCTGCGTAATCAATGACAGCTGTCCGGTAGCAGTTTTTGGCAATAAAAAAACTTTTCAAACAGGTTAATAATGGCTGAGTTAATAAGTAGCCGGTGTGCTTTTGCTGAACTAAACCGAATGAGCTTAAAAAACTACCGCTTGGTTCAATTGCCGTTAAATAATCTTGATAATTGCGGTCGGCAAGGCGTTGCTTAAGATAGCTAGCTTCATTCTGGCTACGCAAAATCCGCAGCATCGGTTTTTCGATATAGAAAGGTTGCTGAAAATACTCGGTAAGTTCTGCATAGCAGCGAGTTGCGACCGGTAACAGTGTGTCTATTTCAGAGGCTTTTACCAAACGCATGCCGGTGACTGGGTTAATCAGTCCTGCGGCAATTTGCGAGGCGTTTTCCTGGTTGTTATCAACTATTAAGACTTTACAGCCGCGCTGCAACAGTTCCCAAGCCAGTAAACTGCCAGCCAAGCCTTGACCAATGATAAGAAAGTCGACTGTCATCAGCTTACGGCGACTAAATTGATGTGGCGCTTATTTTGGGGTTAGCGCTGTGCCGTTAAGCTGAACGCCGACCCAACCATCACGCATAAAGTTTCTGATGTTTTGGTGGCCGGTGCCGTTAGGGTCGTTTAACACGTCAACGTGATAGTAATCGCCAAACAGGTTTAAGGTTTGTTGTTGATCCAACTGATGCAGTTGGGCGAACGCAAAGATTTTACATGAGCCTTCATTAGTACCGGCTGGGCTGACTAAAGCATCCTCGCCCAAGCCGTTGCTGAATTCAGTCGGTTGGTAATTGTAGTGCGCGGTGATGACTTCGATGGTTTCATTGAAACTGATCGGTTGCTGTTGTTTGGCTTTTTCAATAAAGGCAGCGAGTGACATGATTAAATAATTTTAAGTTAATGAATTTATGCGTGTTTCATAATCCGCGCTTTTTCGCGTTGCCAATCGCGGTCTTTAACGGTGGCGCGTTTATCATGCAATTGCTTGCCTTTAGCGAGACCAATTTCCAGCTTGGCGCGGCCGTTTTTCCAGTACATCGACAACGGAATGATGGTGTAGCCTTTACGCTCCACTGCGCCGATTAATTTATTAAGCTCGTGACGATTCAGCAGCAGCTTTTTTTGACGTATGGCATCAGGGTTGACATGCGTTGATGCCGAGAGCAGGGCAGAGATATGCGCGCCGGATAGCCATGCTTCACCGCGTTTGATGACGACGTAGCTTTCTTTGAGCTGTATTCTGCCTTCTCTTAAGCTTTTGACTTCCCAGCCTTCTAATACCATGCCGGCTTCAAAGCGTTCCTCAATAAAATATTCATGAGTCGCTTGGCGATTGACAGCAATAGTGCCGTTTTGCTGGGTTTTACTTTTTTTAGATTTTTTATCGGCCATGATGTTGGACTGGATTTTTTAGACTGGCGTAAGGTGATACTGTGTTATTTTACCCGATTTTCGAAAAGCCTAGAGCTTTTAAACTACAGATAACAGGCGTTCGCATAATGAATATACAGAAAACACATAATGAATGGTCATCACGGTTGGCGTTCATTTTAGCGGCCACGGGATCGGCAGTTGGGTTGGGTAATATCTGGAAGTTCCCCTACATTACTGGCGAAAATGGTGGTGGCGCGTTTGTTTTAGTGTATTTGTTGTGCGTATTGTTGATCGGTATTCCCATTATGATCGCTGAAACTATGATGGGACGGCATACCCGGCAGAACCCGATTGATGCGCTTAAAACATTAACCGAAGAATCGGGTGCGGATCACAACTGGCATTATTTGGGCTGGCTGGGCGTGGTTGCTGGATTTTTGATTCTTTCGTATTACAGCGTTATTGCCGGTTGGGCTTCTGCCTATGTATTAAAAGCTTTTGTGGGGAGTTTCTCGGGCGAAGATGCTGCAGGGATTAAACAGATATTCGGCGATTTTGTTGCCAGTCCGATTCAGCTGATTTTTTGGCACAGCTTGTTCATGTTTGCCACCATGTGGATTGTTAATCGCGGCGTTAATAATGGCTTGGAGAAAGCTGTGCGCTTGTTAATGCCGAGTCTATTTGTATTGCTTATCTTGTTGGTTGGCTACGCAATGACTACCGGCAGTTATAATGAAGGGCTGCGTTTTTTATTCACGCCAGATTTCAGTAAGTTAACCGCTGATGCCGTGTTAACTGCAATGGGGCATGCCTTTTTTACCTTAAGTTTAGGTATGGGCGCCATTATGGTTTACGGCGCATATTTGCCTAACAATATCTCGATTGCCAAAACATCAATGCTCATTGCCGGTGCCGACACGGCCGTAGCACTATTAGCCGGTATCGCTATTTTCCCAATTGTATTCGCCAATAATTTACAAGCTACCTCAGGTCCGGGTTTAATTTTCGAAACCTTACCGGTGGCGTTCGGCAACATGACTGGCGGCTGGTTTTTTGGCGTCCTGTTTTTTGTGATGCTGGTGGTAGCGGCATTATCCTCGTCCATTTCATTGATTGAACCCGCAGTTGCTTGGTTGGTTGAAAATAAAAACATCAGCAGACAACAAGCATGTGTATGGGCTGGCGGCGCTGCTTGGACAGTGGGATTAGGCACGGTGTTTTCTTTTAATATCTGGTCAGACGTTAAGTTATTTGACCGGACAATATTCCAATTACTGGATTATTTAACGGCGAATCTGATGTTGCCGATCGGTGGGTTTTGTATCGCCGTGTTCACCGGCTGGATAATGCATCAGCAGTACAGCGCTCAAGAATTAGCCATGCCTGCAGAAGGTTATAAAATCTGGGCGATTTTAGTTAAATTTGTCGCGCCTGCAGCAGTGTTTTTAGTATTTTTACACGTGGTCGGAGTGCTTTAATGACCTTGATCCAAAAAAGTGCCTTGGTTAAGTTTTCTGCACAACGCATGTTCGATTTGGTTAACGATATTGAGCAATACCCGCAATTTCTACCTTGGTGCAGCGGCAGCCGAATTCTTAAGCGCGAAGGCGATGTGGTCGAAGCCGAATTGTTAATTTCTAAAGGCGGCTTTAAGAAATCGTTTTCAACTCGAAACACTATTGATCCTGGTGGTCGAATTACTGTGTCGTTATTGAACGGTCCGTTTACAAGCCTGGATGGCGTATGGAATTTTATGCCGCTACGAGAAGACGCCAGCAAAATTTCCCTGGACTTAGAGTTTGAAATGTCTGGATTATTAGCAAACTTGGCATTCGGTGCGGTATTCCATCAGATTTGTAACACCATGGTCAGCTCTTTTACCGAGCGTGCCAAGCAGTTATATAGCAATGATTGAGGTTGAAGTGGCTTATGCCACGCCGGAAAGGCAAGAAATAGTGATTGTAAGTCTTGCTGCAGATGCTAGTGTTGCAGAGGCAATTGATGCCTCGGGGATAAGGCGGAAATTCCCTGAACTTAGCTTGGGAGAGCTGACAGTGGGGCTGTTTGCCAAACCCTGTCGGCTGGACCAAGCTTTGGCACCGGGCGATCGGGTAGAAATTTACCGGCCTCTGTTAAATGATCCGAAAGATGCCAGACGGCAACGAGCAAAGATAAGCAATAAACGAGGCTAAAGCGTTTTAGTTACAGCGGTAAATTTCCCGCATTTGATTTATCTGAAGGTATTTCTGATGATTTGGGCGATTTAGCCGTTGTGCTGTCGACGTCAGTGCCGTCGAAGCCAAACCAACCGGTAATGGTTTCCCAGAGGGTTTTTTCAAGATCTCGTTTGGGGACATCGATAGTAATTTCCGGAGACGGCTTGGTAACAGCCAATTCGCTGGGTCTAAAATCGCCTTGTATCCCAACTACTTGATCATTTTCGAAGAATAAGGTGATCCTTTTTTGCTTTCTCTCGCCGCCATCCAGCTGTTCTGAGTAAAGAAAATCCCAGCGGTTTTGGTGGAAATAATCCGTCAGCATTGGTGAGCCCATAATGTAAAGCACTTGGCGTTTAGTCATGTTGGGGCGCAGTTGATCGACCATGTCTTGATCAATCATATTGCCTTGCTGTACGTCTACGGTATACACACCCGGTAGGTTACTTAATATCGTGGTGCAGCCGCTGAATGACAGACTTGCGGTGGCTATAAGAATGTAACGAAGGGAGCGGTTGCCGGGTAAGCTAAAAGGGAAAATCGGCTTTCTCATGATGAGGCTGGGTGATCAACAAAAAACCAAATCATACAGGATGTGACAGGATTAGCCTATAAAACTGTCATGCCCCTGATGGCTAAAAGCGGCTACAATGGCGCACTTGTTAGCTATGCCAAACCTGCTACCCTCGGAGATTGATGTTGGATAATCACGATTTAAAAACTGCCGGCTTAAAAATTACCGCGCCAAGACTGAAGATTTTGGAGATCTTGGAAAAACAAACTGATGAACGCCATTTGTCGGCGGAACAGGTTTATAAGATCCTACTCAGTGAAAATCAGGAAATAGGGCTGGCGACGGTGTACCGTGTTTTAACCCAGTTTGAGGCGGCCGGACTTGTTTCTCGCCATCATTTTGAAGGGGGTAACTCGGTTTTTGAGCTAAGCACTGAAAACCATCATGACCATCTGCTGTGCTTAAAATGCGGAAAGGTTGAAGAGTTTACCGATGAAGTTATCGAAACACGCCAAAAAGAAATTGCCGCTAGGTTGGGATATGAATTAACTGATCACAGTCTTTATCTCTACGGCATTTGCTCTACTTGTAAAAAATAACCCTGATCTTTCAAAAAACTACTATTCATGTTTAAACCTCTAATTTTTTATATCGGTCTGCGTTATACGCGGGCCAAGCGCCGCACCCAGTTTATTTCTTTTATCACTTTAACCTCCGTACTGGGGATTGCCTTGGGCGTGACAGCATTGATTACCGTATTGTCGGTAATGAACGGCTTTGAAGCCGAGTTGCGGGAGCGGATACTGGGCATGACATCCCATGCCACCATGACCGGTCGCTATGGTCAATTAGATGACTGGCATGCGCTGGAACAAAAACTTAAAGACTATCCGCACGTTGAGGGTACCGCGCCATTTATCAACGGTCAGGTGATGATCAATGCGGACCGTCGGGTCAGCGGCACGATGCTCAGCGGCATTTTGCCTGACTATGAAGGCAAGGTCTCCGAAGTTGCCGATAAAATGAAAACCGGTAAGTTGACTAATCTCGTTCCCGGCGAATACGGCATTGTGTTAGGTGCTGAGTTGGCAAATTATCTTGGGGTAATTACCGGTGACAAAATTACCGTCATCAGCCCACAAATTAATTCTACGCCCGCTGGCGTGGTGCCGAGGATGCGCAGATTTACTGTAGTCGGCACTTTTCAGGTGGGTATGTATGAATATGATCGTAACATGGCGTTGATTCATCTTGATGATGCCGCCAAATTATTCCGTCTGGAATCTGCGGTGTCCGGCCTGCGCATTAAATTGGATGATTTATTCAATGCTCCGCAAATCACTCACGCCATGCAGAATGCTTTTTATGATGATTATCTCGTCAGTGATTGGACGCTGGCGCACAGCAACTTTTTCCGTGCGATTCAAACCGAAAAACGGGTGATGTTTATCATCTTGCTGCTGATTGTTGCCGTCGCCGCATTCAATATTGTCTCTACCTTGGTAATGGTAGTCACCGACAAACGCGGCGATATTGCCATTTTGAAAACCCAGGGGCTGACGTCTGGATCAGTGATGGGCATTTTTATGGTCTTGGGCGCGATCATCGGTGTGGTCGGGACCTTGCTGGGGACGGCCGCGGGCATTTTATTGGCGTTAAATGTTGAAACTATCGTGCCGGCGATTGAAAAACTATTCCAGGTGCAATTTATGGCGGCCGATGTCTATTACATCAGCGATCTGCCTTCAAAACTTGTGTGGTCAGACGTCTATGCCATCGCAGGTATGGCATTTTTGTTATCGTTATTGGCGACTATTTACCCTGCCTGGCAAGCAGCTAAGGTTAATCCAGCGGAGGTATTAAGGTATGAATAAGCCTATGTTGCAATGCCGGTCTGTGACCAAGCGTTATACGCAAGGCATTCTGGATGTTGAAGTATTAAAAGGCGTCGATTTGACTATTGGCGAGGGCGAACGAGTTGCCATCATGGGCGCGTCGGGTTCAGGTAAAAGCACCTTGCTGCATGTGCTGGGTGGCTTGGACAAACCTACTAGTGGGTCGGTCGTTTTGAATGGCGTTAATCTTGATCAAGTCAGCTCAAGTGCGTTGGCAAAATTAAGAAATAAATCCCTCGGGTTTATTTACCAATCGCATCATTTGTTGGGTGAGTTTACGGTGTTGGAAAATGTCGCCATGCCGCTGTTGATTGCAGGACTGGCGGTTACAGAAGCGCGGGTGCGTGCAGTTGAGCTATTGCAGCGAGTGGGGCTGGGTCATCGGATTGAACACAAACCCGGTGAGTTATCAGGTGGTGAAAGACAGCGAGCGGCGGTGGCCAGGGCATTAATCAATAAGCCAGCGGTGGTGCTTGCAGATGAACCTACCGGCAATTTGGACAGCAAAACTGCCGAGCAGGTTTATCAGTTAATGCTGGAACTTAACCAAGAGTTGAAAGTCAGCTTTTTGGTGGTGACTCACGACCATGAATTGGCAGCCAAGATGGGTAAAGTGCTGCACATGGAAGATGGTTTAATTGTAAGTTGACAGCTGGATGGCTTATAAAATCGTAATTAGATTGATTTTATAAGCGCCATTTAATTGATCTAAAAGGGTTTTTAGTCTTGGCTAATTGTTGCCGATGTTGTTGACGGTGTCGCCACTTATTAATTGTGTGGTAGCGCCAGAAATAGCTAAAACTAAAATACCCCGCTGTTGAACAAATTATTCCCAACATCAAACAGCCGGTAAGAAACGGGAACAATAGCTCCCCAGACAATATGGCATTCATTGAAAAGTCTGCGCTGGGGAGATTTAACACATAAACTCCAACCAAGTAAGCAGAATAAAACAGCGGCGGCATAGTAATCGGGTTGGTAAGCCACACTAGCGCGACCGAGATCGGCAAATTGGCGCGGACATAAAAGGCGGCAATCGCGGCGATGGCCATTTGGCCAGGTGTTGGAATCCACGCACAAAACAGACCTACCGCAAAAGCCATCGAAACTGAGCGACGATTTAAATGCCATAAATTTGGGTCATGCAGTTTTGCCCCCAGAAACTGTAGATTCTTGTGATTCTTGATGGTATCCGGGTGTGGCATATATTTTTTCAGTAGTTCTTTAGGCATCATTAATCGCACTCAAGGTTAGGTTTCTACTGGGCTGCAGTCTATCAGGTTTTTGCAGGTCTAAAAATCACAAGGTCGCCAATGCTGCTTAATTCCCTTTGTTTTTTATCTGGTACATTGTTAGTGCAGCAGCTAGCTGTGTTGCCGGGTATTAAGTGGCTTATTGCGCTGGCTATAATCGCAGTGGTGTTGGCTGTATTGCGTTATTGGCGGCTGCTGTTTTTGTTTGCAGGTGTGCTTTGGGCGTTGGTGTTTGCAATGGTTCGATTGGCCGATCAGTTGCCGGAAACCTACGAAGGCCAAGAAATCCCCATTCAAGGCGTTATTGGCGATTTGCCCGAGCAAGATGAAAAACAAGTCCGCTTCGACTTTATCACCAGGGATGGTGTGTATGCCGAAGACCTGCCGGGAGCAGGTCCGGCGATCACCAGGGACGGCCCTCCTATCAAACTTCCCCAAAAACTCCGTTTAAGCTGGTATTACCCCAATCAAACGATTAAAGCGGGTCAGCAATGGTCGTTCACCGTCAAACTCAAGCGCCCGCATGGCAGTTTAAATCCCGGTGGTTTTGATTATGAACGCTGGCTATTCATAGAAGGGATTGGTGCTACCGGTTATGTACGACCCAGTCCAGCACCCGTTTTATTGGGGAATCAATCCGGCTGGACCAGTATCGATGTCTGGCGCCAGATAATCAGCGATAAGTTATCGGCGCCTCAGCTTGATGTGAACAGTCGCGCGCTTATTAAAGCGCTCACCATTGGTGACGGCAATAGCATCGATCAGCAACATTGGGAGCTCTTTCGTAAAACGGGCACCACGCATTTAATGGTGATTTCCGGCTCGCATATCGCGCTGGTGGCGGGCTTAGTGTATTTGCTGGTGCTGAAATGTTGGGCGTGGACCGGTTTATTAAGATGGTCGCCGCAAGTGGTTGCAGCTTGGTCGGCGTTATTGGTTGGTATTATGTATGCGGGTTTGGCTGGTTTTTCCGTGCCCGCTCAGCGCGCCGTTATTATGCTGGCTATCGGCATGATCGCGATTATCTTGCAGCGCAACCATCGGCCGTTTCATACCTTGGCGGTTGCGATGATGGCTGTTTTGCTTTGGGATCCGCTGGCGGTCTTATCGCCTGGGTTCTGGCTGTCTTTTATCGCGGTGGGATTGATTGTTTATGTACTCGCAGGTCGCTTAGGTGCGCCCAAGCCATTTTGGTCGGCAATCAAAATAAATTGGGCGACTTCGCTGGGTTTGTCGCCTTTATTGTTGCTGTTTTTTCAGCAAGTTTCGCTCATCTCTCCGTTAGCCAATTTATTAGCAGTGCCGCTGGTGAGTCTGTTATTAGTGCCGCTGGCTTTGTTGTCGGTGCTGATATTGTTGTGCTCAATGACTTTGGCGACGCCTTTTTTGGTGGCGCTGGATTATCTTTTGCGTGGTTTTCTGTGGCTTTTGGAGAAAATGGCAGCGTTGCCTAATGCAACAATTAATCACCCCCAGCCATCTTATTGGGCATTGCTTTTTGCGTTGCCTGGCATTCTGCTCTTGTTAGCCCCCAAAGGCATTCCAGGGCGCTGGTTGGGGATGATGATGTTCTTGCCGCTGGTATTTACCGAGCCCAAACAGCGCGATGCCGGTGAGTTTGAACTGACCCTGCTGGATGTTGGTCAAGGTTTATCGGCAGTAATACAAACTGCGCATCACTTGCTGGTCTTCGATACCGGCGCTAAATTTTCTGCCGAAAGCGATATGGGACGGAGTGTGCTGCTGCCGTTTCTGCGTTCGCAAGGCATTGATAAAATTGACACATTAATTGTCAGTCACGGCGATAACGATCATATCGGTGGTGCCGCATCGTTGCTGAGCAATATGCCGACTGAACAGGTGCTGACCAGTGTGCCGCAAAAACTAAGCGACTTTGCACCACAGCCTTGTGCCGCCGGTCAGGCATGGCAATGGGATGAAGTTGAATTCAACATGTTGTCACCAAATCATGAGTATGCTTCGGATAACGATAATTCCTGTGTGCTGATGGTAACAGGCAAGCACGGTGCTGTGCTATTGACAGGCGACATCGAGGCAAAGGCAGAATCCTGGCTAGTCGAGCACTATGGCGAAAAGATGCAAGCTAAAGTCCTTATCGCCCCGCACCACGGCAGTAAAACCTCATCGACCATGCAATTTTTGCAAACGGTTAAGCCGGAAATCATCTTGGTTCCGGCCGGTTATCGCAACCAGTTTGGTCATCCTCATGCCGATGTTTTGCAACGTTATCAACAATTCGGCATCGGCTGGTTAAACAGCGCGGACAGCGGCGCAATTGATGTCAAACTGGCAAATACAGGTGCAAGCGTGTCGAGTATGCGCCAGATTAATAGTCATTATTGGAATGCCAAATAATCTGCGTTCTATAACCTACTGCTTTACTATGAATTTAAATAGGACTAAAATAGTCCTTAATTGAGTAGGGAAGGATTTATGTTACGTTTGAGCAAATTAACCGATTACGCGACAGTTATATTAAGTGATATGGCCAAGGGTCAAACGCAGGTGCATTCAGCCATGGAGATTGCGGCGGCGACCGGAATAGCTTTGCCGACAGTGAGTAAAATCCTAAAACTTTTAGTGAATGCTGAGGTATTGATTTCTACGCGAGGGGCGAAAGGTGGTTATGTGTTAGCCAGAGAGCCGGGAAAAATCAGTGTTGCGACAGTGATCAGTGCGCTGGAAGGACCGATTGCGTTAACCGAGTGCAGTATTTCCCAGCAGGGGTGCGAGCAGGCGTCAGGCTGCGATATTCGTGGTAACTGGAACTTGATTAATCAGACTATTCATAATGCCTTGGAGTCGGTGACTTTGGCTGATTTAATCAGGCCTACTGTAGTGCCGGAAGAAGTATTGATTCCGGTCGCCAGTTTATACAGATAAGTAGAAAACGCTCCTTGGATGTGCTCCTTGCCATCCATCACGTCCATAAAATAAAGAGATTGTTATGTCAACAAGTGAACAAGAAATTAAGAATCTGATCAGTCAGGAATATAAACAAGGATTCGTGACTGAGTTGGAAACCGATACCTTTCCGCCGGGATTGGATGAGACAGTTATTCACCGCTTGTCGAAGGTCAAGAATGAGCCTGATTTCATGCTGGAATATCGTCTAAAAGCTTTTAGGCATTGGCAGACTATGAAATCCCCGGAATGGGCGTTCGTTAAATTCGATCCTATCGATTATCAAGCTATCAGCTATTACTCCGCGCCCAAACGCAAAGAAGACGGCCCGAAAAGCCTGGATGAAATCGATCCGCAAGTCCTGGATGCCTACAAAAAACTCGGTATTCCCTTAGATGAGCAGGAACGCCTGGCCGGGATTGCTGTGGATGCGGTATTTGATAGCGTATCGGTGGCCACCACGTTTAAAGGCAAACTAAAAGATGCGGGCGTTATTTTTTGCCCAATTTCTGAAGCCTTGCGCGAGCATCCCGAACTGATCAAAGAATATCTGGGCTCAGTCGTACCGCATACCGACAACTATTTTGCTGCCTTGAATGCGGCCGTGTTTACCGATGGCTCGTTTGTATACATTCCTAAAGGCGTGCGTTGCCCAATGGAATTATCAACCTATTTCAGAATCAACGCGGCCAACACCGGGCAGTTTGAAAGAACCTTGATCATCGCCGACGAAGGCAGTCATGTCAGCTATCTGGAAGGCTGCACCGCGCCGATGCGCGATGAAAACCAACTGCATGCGGCGGTCGTCGAGTTGATCGCGTTGAAAGATGCGACCATCAAATACTCCACCGTGCAAAACTGGTATCCCGGCGACAAGGAAGGCAAAGGCGGCATCTACAATTTCGTCACCAAGCGCGCCGATTGTCGTGGCGATAACTCCAAAGTGTCCTGGACGCAGGTGGAAACCGGTTCGGCCATCACCTGGAAATATCCCAGCTGTGTGTTGAAAGGCGATAATTCTGTCGGTGAATTTTATTCTGTGGCGCTGACCAATAATTATCAGCAAGCCGACACCGGCACCAAGATGATACACATCGGCAAAAATACCCGCAGCACGATAGTCTCGAAAGGTATTTCCGCAGGCAAAGCGCAAAACACCTATCGCGGCTTGGTCAAAGTATTAAAAAGTGCCGAAAACGCCCGCAACTATACCCAGTGCGATTCCTTGCTGGTCGGCGATAAATGCGGCGCGCACACCTTTCCGTATGTGGAAGTCAAACAGCCGTCCGCCCAGGTTGAACATGAAGCTACCACCTCAAAAATCAGTGAAGACCAATTGTTTTTCTGCCAGCAACGCGGCTTGTCCGCCGAAGATGCGGTATCGATGATTGTGAACGGCTTTTGTAAGGAAGTGTTTAGAGAATTGCCGATGGAGTTTGCGGTCGAGGCGCAGGCGTTGTTGGGATTGAGCTTGGAAGGCTCGGTAGGCTAAGAATATAAAGTCCGTAGGGTACGCACCGCGTACCTTCGGTAAATAAATAATGGTACGCAATGCGTACCCTACGATTTAAATTTTAAACTCAGGTAAAAGCATGCTTAGCATAAAAAATCTTCACGTCAGCGTTGGCGATAAACCCATTCTTAAAGGCATTAATCTTGAAATTAAAGCCGGTGAAATCCACGCAATTATGGGGCCGAACGGTTCCGGCAAAAGCACTTTGTCGCATGTGTTGTCCGGCAAAAGCGGCTACACCGTGACGGAAGGTTCGGTGACTTATCAGGGCAAGGATTTGATTGAAATGGCACCCGACATCCGGGCTCGCGAAGGTGTGTTTTTGGCGTTTCAATACCCGGTGGAAATTCCCGGTGTCAGTAATGTGTATTTATTGAAAGCCGCGTTAAATGCGATCCGTAAGCACCATGGCGAGCCCGAAGTCGATGCGATGGATTTTTTGACCTTGGTTAAAGAAAAAGTACGTTTGCTGGAAATGGATGAGAAATTTCTGTATCGCGCGGTTAACGAAGGCTTCTCCGGCGGTGAAAAGAAGCGTAACGAAATCCTGCAAATGGCCATTCTTGAGCCCAAGTTGTGCATTCTGGATGAAACCGATTCCGGTCTGGACATCGATGCGTTGAAGATTGTGTCAGAAGGCGTTAATTCACTGCGTTCGCCGGAGCGTTCTTTTGTGATGGTTACGCATTACCAAAGACTGCTGGATTACATTAAGCCAGATTTTGTGCATGTGCTTGCGCATGGCCAAATCGTTAAATCCGGCGGGCCGGAGCTGGCCTTGGAGCTGGAAGAAAAAGGCTATAGCTGGCTTGACGAGCAGGTGGCAGCGTAATGTCTGCGGTAACTGCGAGCCATTACACGGCTGACTATCCAGCTATCGCGCCTTCATTGCCTGGACAATCGCTGCCTTGGTTGCAGCAATTACGGACCGATGCCTTGCAAGCCTTTTCTGCAACAGGCTTTCCGTCGCCGCGTGAAGAAGAATGGCGCTATACCAATGTTTCCGGCATTGAGAAAAAGCTGTTTTCAGTGCCAGCGAATCAAGCTGCAAGCGATGTATCTGCTGATTTGTTGAAGGCTTACCAATTGCAGGATGCCTGGTCGGTGGTGTTGGTTAACGGGCGATTTTCTGCGGAGCTTTCGGCGTTGAGCGGTTTGCCGGATGGCGTCTCTATATTGAGTTTGGCAGATGCCTTGGCAACCCAAGCAAGCCAAGTGCAAAGCCATCTGGGCCAGGCAGTTAACAATGCCGAACACGGTTTTGTGGCCTTTAATACCGCCTGGTTTAGCGACGGTTTATTTGTGCATGTGCCGCCCAAACAGGTGTTGGCAAAGCCGATTCAGTTGTTGCATATCGTCACTCAAGCCGATGCCTTGGCGACTACGCGTAACGTCATTATTGTCGAAGAGTCTGCAGAGGTGAAAGTTGTCGAAACCTTTGTCGGCGCAGATAACGCTTATCTGACGGCGGCAGTCACAGAAGTGTTTGTCGGCCAAAATGCCGATCTCACTTTATATAAAATACAAAGCGAGTCTGAAAAAGCCTATCACTTCGGCGGCATCTACATTAAGCAAGAGCGGGATGCGCGCTTTACCCATCATAACTTTGCCTTTGGCGGCTTGATGGCGCGGTCAGATATTCATGCCGATTTGGATCATTCCTCAGAGTGCGTTCTTAATGGTTTGTACTTGGGAGTTAAACGCCAGCATATCGACAACCACACACGCATCAATCACTTGAAACCTTATGGAATTAGCCGCGAGACCTACAAAGGTGTGCTCGATGACAAAGCGCGCGGTGTTTTCCAGGGCCGGGTGGTGGTTGCTGAAGATGCGCAAAAAACCGATTCGCAAATGAATAACCGCAATTTGTTGTTATCTGTTGATGCTGAAGTCGATACCAAGCCGCAGCTGGAAATTTATGCTGATGATGTCAAATGCGGACATGGCGTGACGGTCGGGCAATTGGATGACAAATCCGTTTTTTATCTGCAATCGCGCTGCATTGATGAAGAAACCGCGCGCAACATGCTCACCTTCGCGTTTGCGAACGAAATGGTCGATAAAATCAGCATTAAAAGTTTGCATGATAATGTTTTAGAACAAGTATTGGCGCGCTTTCCACAACAAGGCGTCGATAAGGAATGGTTATGAGCAGTTTTGATGTCAATAAAATTCGCCAGGATTTCCCCATTTTGGCGGAAAAAATTCGCGGCAAGGATTTAGTTTATTTAGATAACGCGGCAACTTGCCAAAAGCCGCAAGCGGTTATCGACAGCATTGTGCAGTTGTATAGCCATGATTATGCAAACATTCATCGCGGCGTGCATAGCTTGAGTGTGCGTTCCACCGATAAGTTTGAGGCGGCAAGATCTAAGGTCAAAAGTTTTATTAATGCCAACAGCGACAAAGAAATAATTTTTGTCAGGGGTGCTACCGAAGCGATCAACTTGGTCGCACAGACTTATGGCAAAGCTAATATAAAAGCCGGTGACGAAATTTTGATTACCGCGATGGAGCATCATTCCAATATCGTGCCCTGGCAAATGCTGTGCGAGCAAACCGGCGCGGTGTTAAAAGTCGCGCCCATCAATCTTAAGGGCGAGCTGATTTATAGCGAGTTTGAACAGCTGCTCAGTGATAAAACCAAGTTGGTGTCGGTGGTGCATATGTCTAATGCCTTGGGCACTATTAACCCGGCCAAAAAAATTATTGCCGCAGCCCATGCCAAAGGCATTCGGGTGTTGCTTGACGGCGCCCAGGCTATTCCTCACATGGCTGTCGATGTGCAGGAATTGGATTGCGACTTTTACGTGTTTTCCGGTCATAAACTCTACGGACCTTCCGGTATTGGCGTCTTATACGGAAAGCAGAGTTTGCTGGAAGCGATGCCTCCTTACCAAGGCGGCGGCGACATGATTCGCAAAGTTACCTTTGAAGAAACTGAATACAACGTGCTTCCTTATAAGTTTGAAGCGGGTACCCCGGCAATTGCCGATGTCATTGCATTAGGTGCAGCGATTGATTATCTGGTTGCTATCGGTATGGAAAATATCGCAGCTTATGAAGCTGAGCTACTGGATTACGCCACCGCCAAAGCCAAGCAAATCGAAGGTTTGACGATAATCGGCGAAGCGGAAGAGAAAGGCGCAATTTTGTCATTTACGCTAAACAAAATTCATCCGCATGATATAGGTACAATGCTAGATAGCTTGGGAATTGCGATTAGAGCAGGGCATCATTGCGCGATGCCGGTGATGGATTTTTATGGTGTACCGGCAACGGCGAGGGCATCTTTCGCCATGTATAATACCAAGCGAGAAATCGATGTATTAATGTCTGGCATTCAATCGCTGATAGAGGTATTTGGCTAATGTTTGAAGATTTACGCGACCTTTATCAAGAGGTTATTTTTGACCACAACCGTAACCCGCGCAATTTCAGGGTCATGGAAAATGCAGACAGACAGGTGGAAGGTTTTAACCCATTGTGCGGTGATCGACTGACTCTATTTTTGAAAATGGACGGCGATGTGATCACTGATGCCAGTTTTCAGGGCTCAGGGTGTGCTATTTCAACCGCGTCGGTGTCGTTGATGACCGAAATTGTCAAGGGTAAAACCGAAGTTGAAGCTGAGGAGTTGTTTACGAAGTTTCATGAAATGACCACCGGCAAAGAAGAGCATATTAATCTTGAAGCGTTGGGCAAGTTGGCTGTATTAGCAGGCGTTCGCGAATATCCGGCGCGGGTAAAGTGCGCAACCTTAGCTTGGCATACGTTGGAAGCGGCGTTAAAAAATGAAGCTAGCGCAGTTTCCACTGAATAAACGGTGCTGAAGTATTCAGGAAAGCTTGCAGTTCTTTATCAAGGCCATGGCGATATTGAACCTTATCAACAGCTGGCGGCAAGATTGGCCGTGCCTTTGCACCAATCTTTGGAAGATGACATTCAAGAGTTTTTCTTCTTAACCTGGCGAGATGGAAGTCTAAAACTGCTGGATAAAGAGCTTTTGAAAAAAGGCGGCTTAACAGTTGATGTCGCGCCACGAGCAGGTGAGCAGCGCTCATGGCCGGCACCCAAAGACGGTGCCTTATCTCAAGCACTGGGGCGAAAAACCAAAACAGTTGTCGATGCAACCACCGGTTGGGGTCAGGACAGTCTGCATATTTTCCGTATGGGTTACGAAGTGACTTGCATAGAACGTTCTCCAGTAATGGCTGAGCTGTTGGCTGATGGCTTTGCTCGCTTGGTCCAAGAAGACTGGATGCAGCGATTGAATCTACAAGCGCCGAAGTTATTTGCCGGGAATTCTATAAGTCTATTAGCCAGTCTGGAACAAGCACCTGACTGCATTTATCTTGACCCCATGTTCCCCCTCAAGCGCAAAAAATCTGCTCTTCCCAAAAAGTCGATGACGATATTGCGCGATTTGCTGGGAGATGATAACGATAAAGAGCAGCTATTTTCCGCGGCAATGGCCGCAACCGGCAAACGCGTCGTAGTTAAAAGCCCGGACCATGCTGAACCGATGGGCGAGCCGAGCGAAAGCTTTTCTGGCAAATTATTACGTTATGACGTGTATTTAAAAGGATAAGAAGATGTCTGAGTGGCTTGATGTTATAGACGCGTCTGCGCTAGCAAACGGCGAACATGTCGTTATTGATGCTGAGGGAACTGAGGTTGCGGTCTTTAATATTGATGGTGAATATTATGCTATTGAAGATGTTTGTACGCATGATGGGGCTGAGATAGCTAGCGGAGTATTAGAGGGGGATGAGATTGTTTGTCCTCGACATGGTGCTCGATTTTGTATTAAGACTGGTAGTGTAAAAGCAGCGCCAGCATATGAAGACATTAACTTATATAAAGTGCGTATTCAGAATGGATTGGTCCAAGTTAAGAATTGTTAATATATGATGTTGACAAAGTAATTCAGATGGCTATAATTGGCGGCTGGTTTGGGGTTTTCTACTTGGGCCAGCAAGGATGGAATAGATGTCTAAACGGATTTAAAAATAAAAATTGACATGTTGAATTGGATCTGTATAATAGTCCAGCTCAACTAGACGAAAGTCTAAGCTCTTTAAAAGTCTGATCAAAATAATTTGTGTGGGTGCTTGTGCTGATGCCTCTATCTTGCGATAGAACATCAACATAAGACAACACGTTAATTCAAGAAGCAATTTTTGTACGTTGTGTTTTTTT
>JAUYBL010000022.1 GCA_030693065.1 Methylococcaceae bacterium
GTTACGCTATCGGCATCGACCGATTGCATTTTTCCATCGCAAACAGCGTGCTCGAAAAAACGCCGGAACGATATAGCTACCGGGGACTAAGATTCACGCACCTTCCGACTCCGGTTCGGTGCATTCCATGAATCTCAGCGAAAGAAAGTAATAAACGGATTCGCTGGATAACGCGGCAAGAAGTGGAAAGGCTATGTGTAGAGTTGCCCGTTCACCTTGAGGCGATGGTGCGCTTTAGTCTGGCGACTGGGCTGAGGGAATCTAATGTGACGAGGCTGGAGTGGAGTCAGGTAGATATGCAGCGGAAAGTGGCATGGATTCATCCCGATCAAGCTAAAGCTGAAAAAGCGATTGGTATTCCGCTCAATGTTGAAGCAATGCATGCGATTCAAATGCAAATCGGTATACATGAGTGTTATGTGTTCTCATTTAAAGGTAGGGCTGTATTAAAAGCTGGCACTAATGCGTGGAAAAAAGCGCTTGGCCGAGCAGGTATTCCAGCCTTTAGGTGGCATGATTTGCGGCATACTTGGGCAAGCTGGCATGTGCAAGCAGGTACACCTCTAAATGTGTTACAGGAGCTGGGTGGCTGGAGTGATTTTTCGATGGTATTGCGGTATGCGCATTTGGCGCCGGAACATTTAGCAGAGTATGCGAACAATATTTCGGTTTCAGCACATTTTACGCACATAAAATCTGGAGACATAAAAAAAGCAGTTGCGATGCATCGCTAACTGCTTGATTTGACTTAATTTGTTGGTGGGTCGCATGCGATTCGAACGCATGACCATCGCATTAAAAGTGCGGTGCTCTACCGGCTGAGCTAGCGACCCTGTAAAGATTTCTCATTATACAGACTATATAAAATAAAGCAATAGCATTACAAGACAATCGCTCTTATAAACCTTTAAATTAAGCAAATAGATGAGATAATTATCCTATCATTCTAATTTTCAATGAAAGCAAAACCAACACCTTCTATTATTCAGCACTTTTCCAGCATCAAAGCCCCCCCCCCCCCGGGTTAACCGACAAAAGAAGCATCAACTGCAAGATATTTTCTTTATCAGCATCTGCGCGATTATTTGTGGCGCTGATAATTGGCTGACTGTTGAAGAATTTGGTCTTGCAAAAGAGGAGTGGTTCACTAAATTGCTTGGTTTTAAAAATGACATCCCCTCGCATGATACCTTTGGTGAAGTTTATGCGGCCATTGATACCGACCAATTTAGCCTCAGTTATTCCCGCTGTGTCGAAGGTGTTTATATAAATTACCGCCATGACGCTTGTCAGCCCACACATGTTGATAGATGCGTTCATGGCTCATGGCGATAGCCTGTTCCGTGACTAACCAGCCTGAGACTTGCTCCGGGCCCCACTCAAGCCGTATTTTTTGTTCTGTCAAGGCGATCAGCGTCGGCGTCATCTTTATCGCTTTAGTGGCTGCTTGTCTTCGTTCCAACATCTTAAGATGGGCCTGCTTTGGGCGATAGCCGCGCTGACGGCTGTTGCGCTTGATTTCTCGGCTAATCGTTGACGCCAAAACCCCTAGGATACTGGCAATTTCCATCTGTTTTTTATCGGCTTTCTTTAATGCGCCAACCTGGTATCTTTGTAGTTCGGTTAGCTGTTTATAGTCTTTCATAGGCTCTATTATCTTTGGTCGGATTGAAAAAGCCCGAAACTATAGTAGCTAGCCCTCCCAATTCAGTTAAATAATCAATCGTGATTCTGACTCACTACAAATTGCGCGACAACTTGGAGATTTCAGAGACGAGCTTTAAAGAGTGGATGCATTGTTGTAAAAATATTTCACCTATCGACTTTAGCGTGTTTTTATCAGCGCCGTTTTCCACGAGCTCATGTTGCAATCCAGGCCAGACTAAGATGATTTTATCCGCTAACTGTTTCAACTCACGACTGACCAGCTTGGGGTTCAATAGACATTCATCAGCCATTACCGCCCAGTCATAGGCAGTCAACGCGGTGGGATTGAAGTTATCACCAACAGCCATTGCCAAGGTGTCGGCTATGCGATCATCGGCATACAGCAGGCAACACACCAGATCGTAAGCGGGGGTTAAACTCAAGCCTCCTGAGTCCATAAAAAACGACAGGTTTTTACCATGGGCATCGGTATTGCCAATCAAGACATGGAAAATAGCCCAACGCAATAAGGCCAGACGATCGGCTGCCGGTTTGGCACTGGCTTGAGCCACTAAGGCAAATAACTTAGGCAGAGAGGCACCGTCGCGGATATGTTGAACATCACTGTTATCGCCATAGGGACGTTCGTATTTCATGCTAACGCCCAGACCTAAGGCCTGGCAGCCATCGATGCAATGCAGACGCTGGATTCGGTTACCATTAATCTTTCTATCAAAACGTTTGATCAAAACGATAGGCTCTGGAATCCATTCCAACCGAATCTCTGCGGTTGGTAACCCAATGGCTTGGGCAAGCCGCATACAGGCCAATTCGTTGCTGGTCATGTGTTGCAAACGACTGCGGAGCGGATCAGGTTTAAGGATATGCGTGGACGCCAAGCCTTCCCCATCGACCAGATACCAATGATCGTCTTCCTCCAGCACGGCAATTTTGTCCTGATGACCGGCAATTGATAAGCGTACCTTGCCGTCCCAGACGGTAAAGGCATCGTCCGGACGCGAACAAATGCGCGCTGATAATTCCTCACGATTGAGCAGGCGCTTATTGGACTTAGCGGGTGATTGAGAAAGTGGATCAGACAAACTGATAATCAAGGCGCCGGCCGTTTCCTGGCCTAATGCAATCAGTAAACCCATCAGGTTGGATTTTGACACCTTGTTGGCTTGCGCGGCATCGTCCAGTGCCTGGCCCTCTGGCAACAGATTCTGAAAAAACTGCCGAACCGCAGCACTATGATGTTCTGCTGAGAAGGCGCCTCGGTCCAGTGGGATGGCAGGGCTTAATGGAAAACGCACGTCCTGGGCTAACCACTCGGGAGCATAGTCAAAGGCAAACAGACCGCTGTCATTATCCTGACTAAGCGAGCCGACCCTCTGCTCATTGGCTTTAACGTCAAGCTTCATAGCAGCGGAGAAGTTAAATCGGCCAAGCGCCGACGTGCCACATCGCGTTGCGCTTGTGGAATCACCAGCAATGACACGCCCACCCCTTGAGCCACTTGCAGGATTTTGCCGATACTCACCCCCGGTTTTCCGGCTTCAATATCGACCAGCGTTTGTAAGGCAACCCCAATGCTCAGTGCAGCATCTTCTTGACGCAACCCGGCTTGGGTGCGGGCAGCACGAATCGCAGCACCCAATGTTACAGGGCTATCAACGCAGGGATCGGTAGGAAAGGCAGTAGCGATAACACGTTTCATATAATTCTCCAATAATGGATTTATAGGAGCATTATGACGGCGTGTCAATATAAATGCGTAATAATAGATTTTATTAATTGGTTAGCCTTGAAACATATATAAATCAGGATTAATAGATTTATAGGGAAGATGGGTAAGCTCATATTAACTCAATGCACTTAAACAGAACCCTTATTGACCACCACTGCAAGAAATGGCTATTTATTACTGTTTGGCCTTTTGGTAAGTGATCAGTGCGCCACGAATTTTCTTCAGAAGATCAAGCTTGCTATTCACAATTCTAAATCGCTCAAACCGGCATGATTGTCGGGACGACTGCCCAACGGCCAGTGGAACAAGCGTTGCTCCGCCTTGATTGGCAAATCATTGATACTGGCAAAACGTCGCTGCATGAAACCTTGTGGGTTGAATTCCCAGTTCTCGTTGCCGTAACTGCGGAACCACTGGCCGGAATCATCGCGCCATTCGTAGGCAAAGCGCACGGCTATGCGGTTGTCTGTAAACGCCCACAATTCCTTGATCAAGCGGTAATCTAGTTCCTTGGCCCATTTGCGTTGCAAAAACTGGCGGACTTGGTCGCGACCCTTTGGAAATTCGGCGCGGTTGCGCCACAGAGTGTTTTCGGTATAGACCAGCGCGACGCGGTCCGGATCGCGTGAGTTCCATGCGTCTTCGGCCATGCGCACTTTTTGCGCTGCAGTTTCGGCGGTAAAGGGTGGAACGGGGGCTTTGATTTCTTGAATCATGGTGTTTCTCCGAGATGAAAGGGTGTTCGATTTACGCTTGCCACATGCCCGGCATAGCCACGTAACCGGGCAATGCTCGAATGCGTTGGAACCAAGCGATGATGTTGGCGTAGGCGCCGATGTCTATACCGCCTTCCGGCGCCAGCGCCAAGTAGGAATAGACCGCAATGTCGGCGATGGAAACGTGCTCGCCGATCAGCCAATCGCGGCTTTGCAGATGGCGGTCGATAATGCCCAGCACTTTATCGGCGGTTTGCTGGGCTTTTGAAACGTCGATGTCGCGGCCGAATTTATGGTGTACTCGCAACAAGGCCGGACCGTAGGCAATTTCATTGGCGGCGGTCGATAACCAGGCGACGATCTGCGCCAGCTGATAGGCATCGTCCGGCCACCACTGTTCCCCGCCGTAACGTTTGGCCAGATAGACCAAAATGGCCTGACTGTCGCGAATGATTGTGCCATCATCATCAAGCACCGGTACCTGGGCGAACGGGTTGCGGTGCAAATGGTCCGAGCCGCGCTGCTCGCCGCCGCGCAAATCCAGAGGTTGGGTTAGATAGGGCAACGCCAGCAAGCTTAACAATAAGCGGACTTTGTGGCAGTTGCCGGATAGCGACATGTCGTACAGGGTGATCATGCTGGACTCCTTCGGTTAAATGAAACTTTCAAATTGCACCCGTTCGTCGGCAATGCCGAGCTGGCGGGCGGTTTGGCGTACCTTGTCGATCAGGCGAGTTGGGCCGCAGACGTAAATGAAGGTATCGGCCGACGCCTTACTGAGTATGTCCGGTATGTCTAGCCGGTTCGGATTTTGCGCCTGGCTGAAATAAAACCGGCATCGATCTGAAAATCGCCGTTGCAAGTCTTTAACAAAGGGCATGTCTTGCGGCGCTCGGCCGGTGTAATGCAGTTGAAATGCCGTACCCCGTGCTACCAAGGTTTCGGCCATGGCTTTGATGGGTGTGATGCCAATACCCCCGGCAATTAACAACGTAGGGCGCTCGTCGTCGTGCAATGGAAAATAGTTTTCCGGCGCTTCGATGTTGATGCGGGTACCAATTTCCCAGCTGTCGTGCAATGCCGACGAGCCGCCTTCACCGTCGTCGACACGCAGCACCGCTATACGGTAGTAATCCTGATCGTCCGGCGCGTCGGTCAGCGAATAAATACGGCTGGTAACGCTACCGTCGGGCAGCGCGATCGGCACGCGAATATGCGCCCCAGCCCGGTAGCTCGGCAACAGCTCGCCGTCGACATGGCGGAGTTCATAAGCGCGAATGCGCGGCGTCAATTGGCGAATCCCGCTGATGGTCAAGGGCAATGCGCCATTTCCCAAAACGACGGGTGTTTGCCGAGCAGCCACTACTGGTTGCTGTTGCTTAGGATTTCGCCCAAAATAACATCCCGAAATTGCCTTTTTCTCCAAACCGTTCGTGCTGAGCACAGTCGAAGCATGAACGGTTTGGCGCGGCGAGCGCCCGGATTTCCCCATCCATCCTTCGACAAGCTCTCGGCAACCGCTCCATGCGTTGCTCTAACTCATGCATCCATGCATTCGAGGACGAACGGGAAAATCCTTATCAGCCAAAACAGGGAAATTATTTGTAACCATATCCTTAGTCTGCACCAGCAGCGCTTCAACTTCGCGCTGGCTGTAGCGAGGCGTAATGTACTTGGGGCAATTCCAATCAAAGGCTTCGACTCTGATCACGATGCCGCGCTCGACCGGGGCGCGAAAGTCGGGTAATTCCAGCTTGGTCAGCAATTCAGGCTCGCTGCGTTCGTCCACCACCCTTGCCCGACCCCAGATTTTCAAGCGTTGCCGTCCGGGGTAGTCCATCAGCAGCAGGCTCACCCGGTCGTCGCCGCGTAAATTGCCGACCGAAATATATTGGCGGTTGCCGCTGAAGTCGGCGTAACCGATGGTTTGTTGGTCCAATACTTTCAAAAACCCAACCGGGCCACCGCGATGTTGGACATAGGGCCAACCGCTCTGACTCACGGTGGCTTGATAAAAGCTGTCGCGTTCGGCAATAAATGCCTGTTCAAAGCCGCTCAGCGCCACCGTTTCGGCTTCGCCGAGTTCGGCTGCATGATATGCCGTGCGGCTGCCCATTTCGGCTTGTACCGCTTGTACATCGGGTGTGAAACTGATTTTGGCAAACGCACGGGCCATGGTCTTTACTCTTAATGAGGCTGTCGTAACAGGTAGGTTGGGCTGAATGCAATGAAGCCCAACAGTTTGATTTTGTTGGGCTTCGCCGTGCTCAGCCCAACCTACATTTAACTTTTACGACAACCTCCTAATGGGGTGAAGCGTGGATGGATACTCTGACACAGTCATCAGCCGCGTTGAATGGTCATAATTTGCAATACCTTATTCCATTCAGCGTAAGAATCCGGGCCAAAGCTAGTCCTTAAACTTTGCCCGGCTATTCATTATTACGCGGCCAGCTTTAACGCCACTTTCGGGAAGTCAATCTCAACCCGGCTGGCTTTGCCTAGAATATTGGTCAGGATGTTCATGCCGACATGCGTAATCACCTCGACGATGTCGGCCTCGCTGTAACCGGCGTCGCGCATGGCTTGCAACTCGGCATTGGTGACCTCGCCCTTGTGCTCGACCAGGGCGCGGGCGAATTTAACCGCTGCCGCCGCTTTGGCGTCCTGGCTGGTACCGGCGCGGTTAGCTTCGATTTCTGCGCCATTCAAACCGGCTTTGCGGCCGATGGCGGTATGGGCCGACAGGCAGTATTCGCATTCGTTCTGTTGCGCCAACGCCAGCGCAATGCGTTCGCGAGTGCTGGCATCCAGCGAACCGTGACCCGCGATGTGATGCAAGCCGAGAAAGGCTTTCAAAGCGTCCGGCGAGTGGGCAAATACCCGCAAGAAATTAGGCACTAAACCCAATTGAGCCTGGATGGCTTCGAACAAGGCGCGTTGTTCGATATTGGCGGTTTCGTTGCTAACGCTGGTAATACGACTCATGAGTGTTCTCCAAATAATGAAAGGGTTTGACATACGCCTGAGTGAAATTCAGCAGGCGGGTACAGTGTGATATATTGCGAAAAATTAAAGAATATCTGAATTTTTCAATTAACTATTCCGTTATGTGGAATTAAAGATGGCCCGTTTACATTTAATGAGTGTTTATGTCGCCGTGGTCGAAGCCGAAGGTTTTGCCGGCGGCGCTCGCAAGCTACAGATGTCGCCACCGGCCGTGACACGTGCAGTGGCGGCGTTGGAAGAGCGCTTGGGCGTTAAATTGCTGAACCGCACCACCCGTTACGTGCGGATGACCGAAGCCGGTCAGAAATATTATGAGGACGCCAAACGCATCATCGCCCTGGCCGATGAAGCCGACGACGCGGTGCTGGGCATCAATGCCGAACCGCGCGGCCAACTCACCGTCACCGCCTCGGTGCTGTTCGGCCGTTTGTTCATCATGCCGGGTATTGTCGAGTATTTGCGCCGCTATCCAACGGTTGAAGTGAATGCGCTGTTCGTCGACCGAGTAGTTAATATGCTGGAGGAAGGTGTGGACGTGGCAATCCGTATCGGTGATCTGCCCGATTCGTCTTACCGGGCGCTGCGGGTCGGCACAGTGCGGCGGGTATTGTGCGCTTCTCCAGGCTATCTGGATAAACACGGCATTCCGCAAGTCCCGGAAGATTTGCCGAACCACAACATCATCTTGGCGCGCGGCTTAAACCCGGCCAATGAAATGCGCTTCGTGCGCGACAGTCAATCGTTGACGGTAAAGTTACAGCCGATGTTAAGCGTCAGCGACAACGACTCGACGGCCAGCGCAGCCATGGCTGGATTGGGCATCACCCGCCTGCTGAATTATCAAATCGCCGAGCCGTTACAGACTGGCAAACTGCAAATCATCCTGAGCGATTTCGAAAGCCCACCTGTTCCCGTGCATATCCTGCACCGCGAGGGCCGCCACTCATCGGCCAAGATTCGCTCGTTTGTCGATTTGATGGCGGAGCGGTTGCGGGCAGAATTGGCGTTGAATTGACAGGCAACTATTAGTTTCGCCGGAATGATCCGGGCGATACGCCAAAATGGCGCTTAAAAGCCTTGCTAAAGGCGGGTAGCGACTCATAACCGCAACGCTCGGCAACTCGTTCAACACTCATATTTGGCTCTATCAGCCAGTGGCCGCATGCATTGCCGGGATACACCAGCTTGGCATGCAAATTCAACGCATTGACCAGCGCGGTTAAGGCATCCATCAGCGCCTTCCGGAATAACGGACAACTATGCCGGAAGCACAGGCATGGGATGCCTTGTCCGATTTGCTTAATCTGTCCCAGTCGCAACGATAACCGAAGCGCCAGCGGCCTTGAAAGGTTATATCGAGTTGACGGCGCTGTTCGATCAAACTTCGTTGAGCCCGACGGAATGACAGGTCGTATTGCTGGTCGTCAGCACGGAGAACCATTGCACCTACTGCGTAGCTGCACATTCGATGATTGCCAAACACATGGTCAAAGCCGATCCAGCTATCATCGATGCCATCAGAAACTTGCAACCCTTGCCGAATGCCAAGCTGGATGCCTTGGCAAACTTTGCGCGTAACGTGGTGAGAAATCGCGGTGTGGTCAGCGGCCAAACTTTGGATAATTTTTTCACGGCCGGTTACAGCCGCGCCCAGGCATTGGAGGTGGTGTTGGCTGTGGCCTTTAAAACCCTCAGCAACTACACCAACCATCTCATCAATACGCCGTTGGATGACGCATTTCAGGGCGAAGCTTGGGAAGAGCCGTCGCAGTGTGCCAGCAAACAATGCGCGTAACTTCACTAACTATAGGAGAAACATCATGCCACTCGTACAAATCAAAGGCATCAGCGGTTATTTATCGCTAGAACAAAAACAAGAGATCATCCGCAAAGTCACAGACGCCGTCGTGTCGGTAGAAGGCGAAGGTTTAAGGCCCGTTACTTGGGTTCTGATCGAAGATGTTGCCTCGGGCGAATGGGGCGTCGGCGGCCAAACCGTCACCACCGAAGCACTTCGTGAGATGAGCCGAAGTAATTAATACTGGCAAGCCTGATGCGGTGGGCTGTCCATGGCGCCGCATCAGGCTTAAATTATGCTAATGTGCAAAGTCATGCTGTGAAACTATTCCTCAAGCGTTACGCCGCCAGGCATGATAACGACCAACCCATTCCAGTAAAGCGTGGGGCGTATGAGCGCGTTTCCAGACGCCTGCCACATATTTGTTAGCTTCGGCCATTGTCGGATAGATGTGGATGGTCCCCAAGATTTTATTCAAACCAATACCGTATTTCATCGCCAGTACGAATTCAGCCAGTAAATCGCCGGCATGCTCGCCGACGATGGTAACTCCCAGAATCTTGTCCTTACCCGGCACGGTCAGCACTTTGACAAAACCATGGGCTTCGCTATCAGCGATTGCTCTATCCAGGTCGTCGATTCCATAAGTCGAAACCTCGTATGCGATGCCTTGAGCTTGGGCGTCTTGTTCGTTCAAGCCGACACGCGCCACTTCCGGGTCGGTAAAGGTCGACCAGGGAATCACTGAATAATCGGTGCGAAACTTTTTGAAGTGGCCGAACAAGGCATTGACTGCCGCATACCAAGCTTGATGCGCCGCAGTGTGGGTGAACTGATAGGGCCCTGCCACATCGCCTACGGCAAAAATATTCGGATAGTTGGTTTGTTGAAAGGCATTGGTATCCAGGGTGTTGCGCTCTGATACAGCAATCTCCAGTTCGTCGACGCCATAGCCTGTGATATTGGCGGCTCGGCCAACGGCAATCAACACCTGATCAAATGGTATTCTGACTGCTTGCCCCTGAAATTCAGCAACCAGGATTTTTTCGCCGTTCTCGACAACGAATTCTTTGGCAGTGTGGTTAACGCGCACATCGATACCTTCTTGTTCGAAACGGGCCATCACGACTGCCGATACATCACTATCTTCTCGCACCAGCAGACGCGGCGCCTTTTCAACCTGAGTCACCTGACTGCCGAGACGAGCGAAGGATTGGGTCAGCTCGGAGCCGATCGGCCCACCACCCAGAACCAGCAATCGTTTTGGCAATTCACGCAGATTCCAGACGGTATCCGAGGTCAGATAGTCGATCTGTTCGATGCCCGGAATTGGCGGAATAAAAGGCCTGGCCCCCGCAGCAATCACAATCGAACGCGTGGCGATGGTCTTGACGCCCTCTACAGTAGTCACTTCAACTTCCCATGGCGAAACGATGTTGGCCGTGCCCTGAATAACATCAACGCCCAATTCGGTATAGCGCTCGATAGAATCATGCGGCTCGACAGTTTTGATGATGTCTTGCACGCGCTCCATAACGGCGGCGAAATCAAAATTGACCTCGGCCTTTTCTATGCCAAATTCTTTGGCACGTTTGATATGTGACAGAAACTTAGCCGAGCGAATTAGGGCTTTAGATGGCACGCAGCCGGTATTTAAACAATCGCCACCCATTTTGTGTTTTTCAATCAGAGTGACTTTGGCCTTCACGGCGGCAGCAATATAGGAAGATACTAACCCGCCCGCACCGGCACCAATCACCACCAAGTTATTGTCGAATCGAGCCGGTTTAATCCAGCGTGCGTAGACTTTGCGTTGTTTGATAAATTCGAGCATTTTTTTCGCCAATAGTGGAAACAGACCCAGCAAGGCAAACGAGCCAATCAACGCCGGGGACAGAATGCCGGATAAGGAATCGATTTTAGCCAACTGAGTACCGGCATTGACGTAAACCACGGTACCGGCCAGCATACCGATCTGGCTGACCCAGTAAAACGTCTTGGTCTTGATTGGCGTCAACCCCATCGCCAGATTGATCGTGAAAAACGGAAACACCGGCACCAGACGTAGCGTGAACAAATAAAACGCACCGTCACGACTCACGCCCTCATCGATACTTTGCAAACGAGCGCTGAACCGTGACTTGACCCAGTCACGGAGCAAAAAACGGGCGGCTAAAAACGCCAATGTTGCGCCGATGGTCGAGGCAAACGAGACGATCAGCGTCCCCCACAAAACGCCGAACACTGCGCCGCCAGCTAACGTGAGTATTGCCGCACCTGGCAGCGACAGTCCGGTAACGGCGACATACAACGCAGCATAGAGTGCAATCGCCAATAGTGGATGGGCCTGGCGATAGTCGGCTATTGCCGTCTGCTGCGATTTAAGGCTTTCCAGAGTCAAATAGTGCTGCAAATCAAACGCAAAAAACACGGTAACCAACACCGCGATGAGAACTAGTAAAACAATTTTTGACTTGTTCATCACATCCTCGCTTCAGCGGCACATCTAATTGCCAAATGCGGCATGTCGAATGGTGAGAACAGGGCTAATCGATTGGGCATTTTAAATATCCTTACATATCATTAAGTATGACTGTTGGTCGCATTAACACGTTGTTCCTTACAATTCGATTGTAAGCTATCTGTTCAGGCTCAATAGAACATCGTCATCGCGTAACAGATATAACATCAGACAGCCTGCCAACATTGGCCAGGCCGCAAAAAACAATAAATGCGGCCCTTCAAATGGAGATAGATATTGTTGATAGGACGACAGCGTCGATACGGAATGAAGCACTAATACCACGCCATAACAAAAGCGCTTGTATATGCCCAGCAAAAACCCGATCAGTATCACCAACTCTAAAGCCGCCAAGCCTGTTAACACAGTGCTTTCGAGACCAGCAATGAAATAAAACTTTTCAAATATCTTGCCCGCATGGCCGGGATTGATGAACTTGTCCAGCGTCCACATTAACATCACCAGAAATACCGCCAGCCGCATCGCCAATAACGACCCGCGTAAGGCGGTATCCCGACTCATACCTGCTCCAGGCGCTTAGCCAGTGTCCGCAACAGTGCTACATAAATCTGATGACAAAAATCTTGCGCCTCTTCGCTTTGCGATTCCCAGACTGAATGCCATTCAACAAAAGTGGCGTTGCTCAACGTCACCGGGTGGAGTTGCAGCGTGCCGATGTAATTTTTCACTTCCTGCACAGACACTGGCGACGGGCCGTCATCAATGGAATAGCGGACTCTGTGTGCCGTTTCATTGTATTCCAGCAGGGTTTCCTGAAATGCCCCATTTAAAACCCGCTTGGCACCGATTTCAGTGCAGCCGAGGCTGCCGACAGCTTCGCAACTGTCAATAACACCGGCCGCCCAGGAAAAATCATGGAAGTTTTTGACTGTTTCCCAAACCAGTTCAATTGGCGCAGCAATAACGATGGATTGATAACACTTTGGCATAACGTTCTCCTGATAATTTGAAGATAAAAGGGGGTCTTAGATGATTAGCGACTGCTGTTGACGCTCCAGTCGTAATCGATGTTGGTTTTAATCTTAAGATCCGGCAGATTAGCGTGGTAATGCTTGATGAACGCAGCCACCCCGCCGCCTGCTGCAAAATCTTTTTCGAACCAATCGAAGATTTGCGATACCTGCAGTTTGTCTTTGCCGACGATCAGCCCCTTGCCGGGATTGTCGAGAAAACGCTGGGCTTGGTCGTCCAGTTGTGCTGACAATTTACTCGCAGTGTAAGGCTCGTCACGCAAGTCCGGGCAACTTACCGAGGCGCAGACGATGGCCAGATGTATTCTCGGCTCGCCCATCGGCCGCAGAATCTTGTGTTCCACTTCACCTAAACTCACCGTCTTACCGCCCAGCTCACCAGCAGACTTGTCCCACACCGGGCTCAACAGACTGCCAACATCCTTGATGCTATCGAGAGGCCAGTGGTCGACCACGGTTTTCAACGCCAGAATATTGTAGGCGTTAATGTAAAACGCCAATTGCTCCTCACGTCCGGACAGACGCTTGAGGTCAAAGCTGAATAACGCTTGATAGGCCTTGTCCAGGCTGCCATTGGCTTTGAGCGCAGGATAATCTACCAGCATCAGCTTGATGCCGTTTTTAGTGCCGGGTTTGACGTGGGCCAGCACGCTACGATAATCGCTCCAGTCCGGTTCTTCAGCGCTGACAGGGCCTGAAAACCACAGCAAAGCGGTAAAAAATGTCATCAATAGTGTGTTCAACATATTTTTCTCCATAGTAAAAAAATCCGCTGCAGCATCAGTCACGCTTTTAATACGTTAATACGCGTCAGCGTCGCCAACGGCTTCACTCATCAGTCGTCAGCGTGGCCACTTCCTTACAATGGACGAGGAGTTTTTAGATTAAATACGTTTTGATTTCTGAGACTGTAAATTCCTGAATCTTTTTGTAAGGAAAACCCCCTCATCATGACTAATTGTCAACAAAGAAATAGTTCTTTTCTTAACTGACCTGGATGGATGCCAAAGTGGGCGATTGGGTAGTCACGCCGCGCATCGGTAAATGCGTGGAAATCAACGCGCTGTGGTTCAACGCCCTGAGCATCATGACCGGTCTGGCAGGGCAATTCGGCACTCGGCAACAAATCGAAGACTATCGGCAAAGCGCGTTGAATGTCAAAAATAGCTTCAAGCATTTTTGGAATGAGAGCAGGCAATGTCTCTACGATGTCATCGACGGCCCGGAGGGTGATTTACACGCCGACGACCAACGCTACGACAGCCGCCTGCGGCCCAATCAGCTGTTGGCCGTGTCCTTGCCTTACAGTCCGTTGTGTGAACGACAATGTAAAGCCGTGGTCGACATCTGTGCCCGCGAGCTGTTAACACCTTTTGGCTTGCGCAGTCTGGCAACCGGTGAGCCCGATTATGCCCCGTACTATCAAGGCACCCCCAGACAACGTGATGCGGCTTACCATCAGGGTACGGTTTGGGCTTGGTTGATCGGGCCGTTTATCGATGCCCATTACCGGGTATACGGCGACAGTGATCAAGCTTTGTCTTTTTTAGAACCTTTTCGCCAGCATCTCAACGAAGCCTGCCTGGGTCAAATCAGCGAAATTTTCGACGCCGAACCACCGTTTATCGCCAGAGGCTGTTTCGCCCAGGCCTGGAGTGTGGCGGAAGTTTTGCGGGTTTGGTGTAGTTTGTCTGCCCTTCGGTAATCGAAGAGAAGCGATTCCTAAGTCGCGACTAAATTTTTTCCAATCGCGATGAAGCCGTCGCGCTCACGCTATTCAGGATAAAACCATGACAGTAAAACCCAAAACCACCGAACAACAACGCCTCGCCAGTGATACCAGCAACAGTAATCCTTGGCGGCTCTGGGGACCGTATTTAAGCGAACGCCAATGGGGCACAGTGCGCGAAGATTACAGTCCGCACGGTGAAGCCTGGGATTATTTCAGTCACGATCAAGCCCGCAGCCGAGCATATCGCTGGGGTGAAGATGGCATCGGCGGCATCAGCGACATCACCCAAAGGCTGTGTTTGGGGGTGGCGCTGTGGAACGGACAAGATCCCATTCTTAAAGAGCGATTGTTCGGTTTGACCAACGGCGAAGGCAATCACGGCGAAGACGTCAAAGAGCAGTATTACTACCTCGACGCCACCCCCAGTCATGCCTATCTAAAAATGCTCTACAAATACCCGCAACCGGCGTTTCCTTACCAGGCACTGGTTGAGCAGAATAAACAGCGCAGCAAGGACCAGCCGGAATTCGAATTGCTGGATACCGGCATCTTCGACGATGACCGTTATTTCGACGTATTTATCGAATACGCCAAAGCGGATACCGATGATATTTTGCTGCGCATCACCGCCCATAATCGCGGGCCCGAGGCCGCACCGTTGCATATTCTGCCGCAACTGTGGTTTCGTAACACCTGGAGCTGGGGGATCGATAAAGACAAACCTGCGCTGTCGGCAACCAAGACCGGCGCGATACTGATTAAGCATAAAACGCTGGGTGAGTATCAGTGTTATCTGGAAAACGCCCCCGCGCTGTTATTCTGCGATAACGACACCAATGTTAAAAAGTTGTACGACTCGGAGGCACAAGGGCATTTCAAAGACGCTTTTCACCAGGCCATCATCCACCAACAAATCAATGCGGTGAATTCCGTTCAAACCGGCACTAAAGCCTGTGGACATTTCCAGTTTTCCATTCCTGCACAGTCGCAAGTCGAAGTGCGGTTGCGTTTAAGCCGTTCCGCAAATCCGCAAGCATTTATCAATTTCGATCGTATCTTTGCGACGCGGATCAGTGAAGCCGATGCTTTTTATGCGGACATTCAAGTCGGCATCAAAGACCCGGATGCGCGGATGATTCAACGTCAGGCTCTGGCCGGCATGATCTGGAGCAAGCAATTTTATTATTACGACATTCCGCAATGGCTCAACGGCGATCCGGCTCAACCCAAACCCGACCCCACTCGCCAGCATGGCCGCAACAAAAACTGGCAACACCTGAATAACGCCGACATCATCTCGATGCCGGATAAATGGGAATACCCCTGGTATGCCTCCTGGGATCTGGCCTTTCATTGCGTGACCCTGGCGATGATCGATCCGGCCTTCGCCAAACACCAGATTCTATTGATGACGCGAGTCTGGTACATGCACCCCAACGGCCAGATACCGGCCTACGAATGGTCGTTCGACGACGTCAATCCGCCAGTACATGCCTGGGCAGCCTGGGAAATTTATAAAGCCGAATGCGAGGCCAACGGCGGTGTCGGTGATCTGGATTTTCTGGAGCGGGTGCTCCACAAATTGATCGTCAATTTCACCTGGTGGGTCAATCGCAAGGATGCCGACGACAACAACGTGTTTCAGGGCGGCTTTTTGGGACTGGACAACATCGGCGTGTTCGACCGCAGCGCACCGCTACCGACCGGCGGCCATATCAATCAGTCCGACGCCACTAGCTGGATGGCCATGTACTGCCTGAATCTGATGCGCATCGCTTTAGAACTGGCGCTGCACAACCGCGTTTATGAAGATATTGCCACCAAGTTTTTCGAGCATTTTTTGTACATCGCCAAAGCCATGACCCATATTGGTGACGATGGCGTGGGCTTATGGAATGACGAAGATGGATTTTTCTACGACGTGCTGCGTTTTCCCAATGGCCAGATGACGCCGCTGAAAGTGCGTTCCATGGTCGGATTGATTCCTTTGTATGCGGTGGAAATCATCGAGCCGGAAATACTTGAGCGCCTGCCGGACTTTAAACGGCGCCTGGAATGGTTCCTCAATTACCGGCCCGATCTGGCCGGTTTGGTGTCACGCTGGAACGAGCCAGGGCGCGGCAATCGCCATTTGCTGTCGCTGCTACGCGGCCATCGCATGAAACTGCTGCTTAAACGCATGCTGGACGAAAGCGAGTTTTTATCCGATTACGGCATTCGCTCCCTATCGCGCGCCCATCTCGACAGCCCTTATGTGTTCGACTGCTGCGACCAACCGATAACGGTGCAATATCAACCCGGCGAATCGAAAACCGGCGCTTTCGGCGGCAATTCCAATTGGCGCGGGCCGGTGTGGTTTCCGGTCAATTATCTGTTGATCATCTCGCTAAAACGTTTCGCCAGTTATTACGGCGACGATTTTAAAATCGAATGCCCGACCGGCTCGGATCGCTTTCTGACTATTCACCAAGTGGCTGATGAATTGGCATTGCGACTAACCCGCTTGTTTCACCGCAATGACCAAGGTTTTCGCCCGGTATTAGGCGACCACGACAAGCTACAAACAGATCCGCATTTCAAGGATTACCTGCTGTTTCATGAATATTTTCATGGCGACAACGGTAGCGGTGTCGGTGCATCGCATCAAACCGGCTGGACGGGGTTGGTGGCGAATTTACTAGCGGCGAACGCTGAACCTAAATCCTGATGATAATTACACGCTGTTTTTTCAAGCCTCAACCGGAGTATTTTGTATGAATCCTGAGCAAGCCCATAAACCGGATACCGTCTTACCCGATGTGGTAATGCCAAAATGTCCACACCGAAATCTGTTGCATGGCCAAAAAGCCCTGGTTACCGGCGCCAATTCCGGCATTGGCCGCAGTGTCGCGCTGCATTTGGCACGGGAAGGTGCGGATGTAGCAGTTAACTATGCGTTCGACGATGCCAGCGCCCAGGCCGTTGTGGCAGAAATCAAGGCGAACGGCGGACATGCCATCGCGATCAAGGCAGATGTTTCTCAGGAAGAGCAAGTCCAAGCCATGTTTGCCCAGATGCGGCAAGAATTCGGGACTATTGACATTCTGGTCAACAACGCCGGACTCCAAAGTGACGCGCCGTTCCACGAAATGACCTTGGCGCAATGGAATAAAGTCATCAATGTGAATCTTACCGGTCAATTCCTGTGCGCCCGTGAAGCCATTCGCGAATTTAAACGCCGTGGCGTAGTCAAGGAAATCTCCTGTGCGGCGGGAAAAATCATCAGCATGAGCTCGGTGCATGAGATTATCCCCTGGTCGGGGCATGTCAATTACGCCGCTTCCAAAGGTGGCGTGATGTTGATGAACAAAAGCCTGGCACAGGAAGTGGCACCTTATCGTATTCGCGTCAACAGTGTCTGCCCCGGCGCCATTCGCACACCGATCAATCGTGACGCCTGGGAAACACCGGAAGCCTACGCAGACTTGATGAAACTGATCCCCTATAACCGCATTGGTGAGCCGGAGGATATTAGCCGCGCCGTGGTCTGGCTGGCTTCGGACGATTCTGATTACGCCAACGGCATCAGCCTGTTTATCGATGGCGGTATGACGCTTTATCCAGGGTTCGCAGAAGGCGGCTAAGCATGACATGTCTTCAGTCGTTACGTGAGCATTGGCCGGAATATTTAATGGAAGCTTGGGGATTGGGTATGTTCATGGTTTCGGCCGGTATAGTTACGGTGTTACTGGAAGCATCCGAATCGCCGATACCTGAGCTGATTCCTGATGCCAATCTGCGCCGGGCCATCGTTGGTATGGCCATGGGTTTGACCGCCATCGGTATTATTTATTCGCCCTGGGGCAAACAGTCCGGCGCACACATCAATCCGGCAGTCACCCTGACTTTTTTACATCGTGTTTCAAATCATCGGCGGCACACTGGGCGTGCTAGTGGTTTGGGCCGGTTTTGGCGACAGTTTCTCACATCCGCCGGTCGCCTATGTGGTGACCGTGCCGGGGCCTGAGGGGGCGTGGCTCGCCTTTGCTGCTGAAACACTGATCTGCGAATGCCTTTAATGTGCAAACTGAGTGACAAATGCAGTACTACCAAAGGCCCTTGCATTCATGAATGGATGATGATGGGCGTTGCGGCAATAGCAATGTTGGCTGCAGCCGGTCATTTTGTATTTAACTGGTTCTAATGGGTACCTCGAAAAACCCTGCACTTCGATAAACTCAGTACCCACAGGGTATAAATGCGAACGGCATTATATAAATCAATGGGTTCCGTTCGTGGTCGACTGCAAGGAGAGCCTGCCCCGCTTCATCGGGCATGCAGGAGGTACGACTCCAAGGATGGAGGAGGTAGAGCAACGCAAGGAGCAGTTGCCGAGGGCACCAAAAGTAGGCGCGCTAAGCGACGCAGGAGCAGTTGCCGAGAGCTTGTCGAACGCTCTCCTGAGCGCAGTCGAAGGGCATGAACGGAATAGGTTTTTCGAGGTTCCCTAATGTTTAGCCTTTCTAATTTTTCAGGTGGCTTAATGAGCAAATTATTTTGTACTTCAGCTACCTCAGCGGTGTAAATATTTTCCTTTACCGCTGTAAGGAATGCACCAGCGTCTCGACTAACCCATGAGTGATACGTTAAACACACATCGACTTTTTGATAAAAAATATTCCTTTTAAACACTCTGAGATTTTAAATTATGAACAAAAAACCCTGCTTACTGCTGGTCTTATTACCAACCCTCGACACCAGTGGCTGCTCTTGGATGTGAGGACCATGTTCGCCTAGGGCCCGCTCATCATGACAATAAAATCCTTGTGCAGCTAAGTAATCTTACGAATAGCAAATCCGCGTAAAGCTTAATGTTCGACAATACCAAACATAATCGACAAGGATGGCCTGCAAGGTTATAAAAAACCGCTTTGCAGGTCACTTGTAAGCTGGTAGCAACCAGCGCAACCGCGCATTGAAAGACTCTGCGTGTTTTTATCATTTGCACCAACAGGAATTAATTATGACTAAGCTACTTTACCAAAATGCAATATCCGCTATGACACTCGCCGCCGCTCTTGGCGCTGCATTGACAATGACAGCCACTCCAGCCGCCGCTGCGGAAGGCGACAACGAAAAGTGCTACGGTGTCGCTCTGAAAGGCAAAAATGATTGTAAATCTGGCCCGGGTACCTCTTGCGCCGGTTCGTCCAAAATAGACTTTCAAAGTGATGCGTGGAAGTCCCTACCCAAAGGTACTTGCGAAAAAACTGCTTCACCGACTTCCCCCACTGGTTTTGGACAACTCCAAGAATTTAAAGCTCAAAAATCCTGATTCAAATAAGCAAGTCTCGGAGCACCTGTCATGCCATCCCCATCCCATTCGGAAGCTGATTTAACAGGTGCTCTGCCCCTTTCCTGCCGCCTGCCCGCAACTGCAGGCGTCGGCCTTAAACCAGAGCATTACACCGCTGTACTCAGCACCTATCCCAAGCTTGGCTTTTTTGAAATCCATGCTGAAAACTACATGGGCGCGGGCGGACTACCGCATCGCTATTTATCCCGTATCCGTGAGGACTATCCACTGTCGGTACATGGCGTTGGATTGTCTATCGGATCAGCGAAAGCTATCGATGAAGGCCATCTCGACCGTTTGGCGACTCTGCTTAATCGCTATCAGCCGGAAGTGTTTTCCGAGCATTTAGCTTGGTCGAGTCATGGCGGCACCTACTTAAACGATTTACTGCCTTTACCATATACCCAAGAAACGCTCACGCGTGTTTGTTCGCATATCGACAGAGTACAAGAACGGCTCCAGCGCCGTATGCTGCTGGAAAATCCCTCTACTTACGTCGAATTTACTCAAAGTACATTATCTGAGCCCGAATTCATTACTGACGTTTTACAACGCACCGGCTGTGGATTATTGCTGGACGTTAACAATGTGTTTGTATCCTGCACCAATCATCATCGTGACCCTCTGGCTTATTTCGACGCTTTGCCGCTGTCGCGGGTCGAAGAAATCCATCTGGCTGGTTTTGCCGAAGATAGGGATGATGTCGGCGCATCATTATTAATTGACGCTCACGGATGCGCGGTTGCCAGCGCCGTTTGGAATCTGTATTGCCAAGTGCTGGAACGCACGGGGCCGGTCGCGACGCTGATTGAATGGGATAACGATATTCCGACGTTTGAGCGACTTGTTGAAGAGGCGGAATTTGCGGATAGATGTCTCGCGACCGCATGGAGGACACATAAGTCTTCAAGCCGGTATGAATAACTACGAAGTTGACTTCACAAGCGCTCTGCTCGATACCGAGCAGCCTTGCCCGGCAAACCTAAGCGCCTGGAATGGCTCGGATCCAGTCAAGCGTTTCGCTGTCTACCGTAACAATGTGGTCAGTTCGCTGATCGACGCGCTAGAGGACACTTTTCCGGTAACTCGTGAGCTGGTCGGGGACGAGTTCTTTCGCGCCATGGCACGTATTTTCATTACGCGGGTGCCGCCAAAATCACCTGTTCTGGCCGAATATGGAGACGAGTTTCCGGAGTTTATCGCGAATTTTTCGCCGGTGCAGAGCGTTCCTTATCTGGCTGATGTAGCGCGTTTGGAGATGTTTTATCTGACCGCCTATCATGCCGCTGACGCCACACCGCTTGACGAAGCCAGCTTTCGTGGCGCGCTGAGCAATGCCGATGCCTTGCCGTCTGCCCGTCTGCAACTGCATCCATCTGCTAGTGTATTGCGTTCGACCTATGCGGCGGGGTCGCTTTGGGCAGCCCACCAGGGAACGATCGACCTTGCCACAGTCGATCCTTACCTGGCCGAAGAAATATTGATTATCCGCCCATTTTGGGAGGTGCTGGTCGTGCCGCTACGTCCGGGTGCGGGGCGGTTCATTGAATTACTCGCCAACGGCGCATCATTTGGTGAAACCGCACTGGCTGTAAGCGTGGCGTTTCCCGACTTCGATCTGACCACTACACTGGCAGATATTATCCGTACTGGAGCCGTCGTTGCATTTAACTTTAACGAGGCCTTGTGAACGACCTGTTTTAAATCCAACATTTTTTGCTTCGTTCATTGCCCCAACAATCAACTGTCGCAGTAACCAACGTAATCATTATTTACTCAGAATCTAAACAGGAGACGTAGTCATGCCCTCATTTCCCTCTGCCCCCGAAAAGTTCGTTTATAGTCGTATCGGCTGCCTGATACGGGATTTTAACCAATGCCTGGGACGTATTCCGGAATCTTTGATCGCTTTTTTAGGCCGATTCTCCATTGCTACCGTGTTCTGGAAATCCGGCCAAACAAAAATAGAAGGTTTTTCTTTAGATATTATTGAGAGAACTTACCAATTTAACTGGCCGCATTTGTCTGATTCTGCCGTCTATCTATTCCGCGAGGAATATCATTTACCTTTAATGAGCCCGGAATTTGCCGCATCATTCGCCGCGCTTGCCGAACATGTCTTACCGGCGCTGCTTTTGGTAGGTTTTGCTACACGTCTCTCGGCGGCAGCGCTACTGCTTATGACCTTGGTGATCCAGATATTTATTTATCCTGACGCGTACGCCACGCATGGCACTTGGGCCGCCATATTATTGTATTTAATGGTGCGCGGCGGCGGGGTTCTATCGATTGACCATTGGTTTGTGCCTCGCGCTCAACGTGACTGCTAATATCGTGCGTAAGATGGACGGCAAACCCACTCAGCCGTTCCGTTATCGCCCCATTGGGTTGCTCGTCAGCATCGGCCATAACAAAGCGGTGATACAGATTTACCAAATGCGCATGACTGGTTTCTTAGCTTGGCTGCTGTGGCGCGGCATCTATCGCCAGCCAGGGATGCCAGATGGAATATTGCCGGTCGCTTACACTGGTGAAGAACCTTGGCCCAGCGGCGATCAGGCGCTTACTCACTTAGTGGCTATTTCCATGGATAGCTACGGCTTTCCTATCGGCCTGTTTACCACCAATCGCTGGGTAACAGGCGAAGCTTGGTATTGCGCTGAAGATATTATTGCCATGCTGAACCGTTTTCATATTGATCATGCCTACCCCTCCTGGCCTGTGAACATCTGGCTTACACAAATAATGGTTTTATTTCGTCCACAAGTGGAATGGCTTCTGCGTGAACGCGACCGGATAGTCAAGCAATGGCAATCAGACCACCCCGACATTGATGTGTACGAAGATCGCAATCTGGAAATTACTGCCTACCTGGCTATCAATGTAGAAGAGCAAATCAGAAATATGGTAGAGGTGATGACGGATTAGGCACAAATGCTACCAATTAGCCAAATAGCCAAATAGCCAACATTAAACTTAATATATTCAAATACTTCTCTTTCAATCTAAGGTATCAATCATGAAAAAAATAGGCCTAATCGCTATTTTGATTTTAATCGGTTTCATAACGTGGAGTGTCCGTCAGCAACCGAACAACTTACAAGCCACTAGCGCCGCTAATGAATCAACCAGCAAACTGGTACTCACCGGCTCCAGCACCGTAGCGCCACTAGCTGCAGAAATCGGCAAACGGTTTGAAGCCTTGCATCCCGAGGTGCGGATTGATGTGCAAACCGGCGGTTCATCACGCGGAGTGAATGATGCACGCAGTGGCTTGGCGGACATCGGCATGGCCTCGCGGGCGCTGAAAGCCGATGAAACCGACTTGCAGGCGCAGACCATCGCTCTTGATGGTATAGGCATCATCCTGCATAGCAGCAATCCGGTCGCGACTTTGGATAAGCAGCAAATCATCGATATTTACACCGGTAAAATCGTCAATTGGCAGGCCGTTGGCGGACGTGATGCGCCGATTACCGTGGTCAACAAAGCCGAAGGTCGTTCCACACTGGAATTATTTTTGCAATTTTTCGGCCTGAAAAACACCGACGTCAAGCCGCAGGTGGTGATAGGCGATAACCAGCAAGGCATCAAAACCGTTTCCGGTAACCCGGATGCGATCGGCTATGTTTCGATAGGCAGCGCGGAATATGAAGCCGAGCACGGCGTAGCGATCAAACTATTACCGTTGGACGGCATTGCCGCGTCGGTGGAGAATGTGCGCAACCAGAGTTTTCCGTTGTCCAGGCCGTTAAACCTGGTGACCAAAACCGCCCCAACCGGGTTGATTAAAACCTTTATAGACTTCGCCCATTCTGAACAAGTTGATGACCTTATCGCCGCGCAATACTTTGTCGCTGTCCCGCGCTGATCGGCAACTGGCCGCAGTATTGCGGCTCTGTGCGCTGTTAGCGGTGGTCGTAGTGCTATTGATTTTGCTGTTTCTGTTCGGCGAGTCCTGGCCGATCTTAAGCCATGTACCCGTCTGGCGTTTTTTGAGTGATGACTCCTGGCATCCGGGGCAGGCCTTATACGATATGTCGCCGATGTTGACGGCAACGGTGCTATCCAGCGCGGGCGCTTTGTTGTTGGCGGTACCGCTGGGCATTGCTTCGGCACTGTTTAGCAGCTATTACGCCTCGCCGGGTTTGGCTGCAGTTTATCGGCGCTTGATTGAATTGCTGGCCGGCATTCCCTCAGTCGTCTACGGCTTTTGGGGCTTGACCACGTTGGCACCTTTGCTGGGGCAATGGCATCCGCCGGGCGTGAGTCTTCTCAGCGCCACTTTGGTGCTGGCGTTGATGGTATTGCCCACCGTAGCGCTGACCGCTGAAGCCGCGCTACTGGCCGTTCCGCAACATTATTACCGTTGCGCCGCCGCTTTGGGGCTGTCGCGCTGGAGTAGCTTGGTCGGCGTGGTATTACCGGCTGCGCGCACGGGCATTATCGCCGGAGCTTTATTGGCTGCAGCGCGAGCTATTGGTGAAACCATGGCAGTGTTGATGGTGGCCGGTAACGTGGTGCAAATGCCGCATAGTCTGTTCGATTCGGTACGCACCTTGACCGCAAATATTGCGCTGGAAATGGCTTATGCCATGGGCGATCACCGTGCCGCCTTGTTTGTTTCCGGCCTGGCGTTGATGGTGTTGGTACTGGCTTTGGTGGGCTTGGCCGACGCTTATAAAGGTCAAGCGGCGCATGATTAACGCTCATCTGCGTAAAGCCTTGTCGAAACAGACCTGGCAGCCAGCGATTCGGGACTGGCTGAAAAATACCCTGGCCACCGGCTTGATCAACCTCACCGCACTGGTGGTCAGCGGCTTGTTTGTGTGGCTGTTGAGTGATGTGGTACTGCACGGCTTACCCAAACTATCCTGGGGCTTTGTATTCGATGCGCCACGCAATGCCGGTCGCGCCGGTGGTATTGCGCCAATCATCGTCTCGACCAGCTGGATTTTGCTGGTAGCCATTGCGGCCGCCGCGCCGCTGGGGTTGGCAACTGCTGTGTTACTCACCGAATTTACCCGTCCCGCTAGCCGTTTTGGGCGTTGTGTCGAAGCCAGCGTGGGCGTTTTGGCCGGGGTGCCGTCGATTGTGTTTGGCTTGTTTGGTAATGCGTTTTTTTGCGTGTATCTCAAGCTGGGTTTTTCGATACTGTCCGGCGGTTTAACGCTGGCCTGCATGGTCTTGCCGATTTTGATTCACACCGCTGTCGAAGGCTTACGCGCCGCCCCCGACGAGTATCGGCAGGCCGCTGCCGCGTTGGGCATGTCGCGTAGTGCCGCGTTGTTGCATCTATTGATACCCGCCGCCGCACCGGCGTTATTGGCGGGCTTGTTGCTGGGCATAGGCCGGGCCGGGGCCGAAACCGCCGCGCTGATTTTTACCAGCGGCTATGTCGACCGCATGCCAGGTTCATGGCTTGATTCCGGTCGCGCCTTATCGGTGCATATCTATGATTTATCGATGAACGTGGCAGGCGGTGACGCCAACGCGTATGCTTCGGCCCTGGTCTTGATCGTGTTGCTACTCACGATCAATAGTCTGGCAATGGCTTTAACCCAGCATTGGTTACACAAAAAAATGATCCGTTTATGAACCCATTCTTGCTCGATAGCGAATTACCCGCCGACCCCAATAGCGCTGAAGCTCAGCAAAATGCGTATACGCTGGGGCCGATACAGGCCGGTCCTGCCTGTTGCGAACCCACGCCGCTGATCAGTGTTGAGGCGTTGTCCTTGAGCTATGCTGGCAAGCCAGCGTTGAGCGATATTTCGCTGGATATTTATCAAGGCTGTATTACTGCGTTGATTGGCCCTTCCGGCTGTGGCAAAACCAGCTTTTTGTCGGCGTTAAATCGCTTGACCGACCTGATTCCCGGTTGTCGAGTCAGCGGCCGAATTCACTACAAAAGTCGCGATATTCATGCGACTGGCCAGGATGTACAAGGCTTGCGCCGAGACATCGGCATGATTTTTCAAAAGCCGACGCCGTTCCCGTTGTCGATACGCAGGAACATCGAATTGCCGTTGCGCGAACACGGCATGCGCCATGCCGCCGATCTCGAGCAACGCGTGCAGCAGGTGTTGCAGGACGTCGGCTTATGGGCGGAAGTGAAAGATCGGCTGGATGCGCCGGCGCAAGCCTTGTCCGGTGGCCAGCAGCAGCGCTTGTGCATCGCGAGGGCTTTAGCCTTGCAACCCAAAGTGCTGTTGATGGACGAACCTTGCAGCGCACTCGATCCATTGTCATCGGGCGTGGTGGAAGATTTGATTCAAAGCCTGCGCGGACGCTACACGGTGGTGATCGTCACCCACAATCTGGCACAAGCACGGCGCATCGCCAATTACGCCGGCTTTTTTTGGGTGGGTGAACAGGCGGGCTGCTTGGTTGAGTTTGGTCGTTGCCGACAGATTTTTGAAACCCCGCGCCATGAATTGACGGCGGCTTATGTCAATGGGGCGCGGGGGTAAAAGTCGGCCAAATTTACTGACTTCCTCGACATTGGCGATTTGTAAATCATTGCCGGGGTGTTTGGCGGCAATTCGATCTGGCACGGGCTAGTGTGGTTTTTAGTCAATTATCTGTTGATCATCTCGCTGAAACGCTTCGCCAGTTATTACGGCGAGAATTTTAAAATTGAATGCCTCACAGGCTTTGATAATTTCCTGGCTATCCATGTGTTTGCCGATGAACTGGCGTTGGGTATGGATGGTGAAGGGCGTCAAAAACGGTATTGTTAATTCAATCCCGGACAATAATAGATGCGCCGTTACCGCCTATCAGTGACGAATGATTTGCCGTATTTCCGGCAGGTCGGCAAATTTGAGTAAGAAGGCCTTGTGATGTTTGTGGGCGTTGCAGTAATTCACCGACATTTCGGTCAGCCCGTTTTCCAGTAGTTTTCGTGGGCTAGCCATGACTTGATAGTCTTCCAGAATCGAATCAATCTTAACGGCAGTTTTACCGCCCTGATCATCGAACAGCAACGTGACTTTGGTGTGAAAGCAAGGCCCGAGATAACGATTTTCAATACGGGTGATTACGTGCATCAACAAAGTTAATACAGTGGTCAATATCACCGCGACGCCACCATAACCCGTGCCGCATAACATGCCGATGGCAGCCATAAACCAGATCATCGCTGCGGTGGTCAGGCCGCGAATTCGCACGGTGTCATGCATAATCGCCCCCGCACCCAAAAAGCCAATACCGGATACTATCTGTGCAGCGACCCGGCTTCTATCCGGCTCGCCTTCGGCCATTAGGCTGGAGAGTATGGTGAACAATGCTGAACCTAGGGCGATCAGAATCATGGTGCGAAGACCGGCTGGTTTGATCTTTTTTTCCCGTTCAACGCCGATGATCGCGCCGCAAACAATAGCAGCAAGTACCAATGCCGGATAAGCTGCAATTGACGGTAGCAAGGCATACCAGTTTTGGGTGATGGGGTTCATGGCGATTGCTCCCGGCTGTGATGGCGAGTGGTATTAAACAGTGACGGCAGCCAACGCCCCGCCGCAACTACTACCTTGCCCGGCGGTGCAGCCGTAGCAATGGGCGGCAGTGGCCACCGAAGCATCCTTCAAGAGCTCCAGATGTAATTCACTGATATGGACCTTGGGCTTGGCAACTGCCCCTAAGGGTAGCTCAAGCATCTGGTTGAAGTCGCAGTCATAGACATAGCCTTGCCAGTCGATGCTGACGGTGTCCAGGCACATCAGGTTGTCGAGATTCTCGGCGCGGAAATTGTCTTTCAGTAAAGCCAAATAGGCATCAAAGCGCCCCTGACTGATCAATATGCTGCCGAAGCGCTTGATCGGCATATTGGTGACGGCATAGAGATGGTTAAAGACGATAGCGTATTCGTCCTCAAGATGCTTTTTGTAAGCTTGTTCCAGCTTGTGCTGATCGGGTGGTAATACGGCATCTTGCGGGTTAAATACTAAATTCAACAGTAATTCGTTGTCCGGTTGACCGTAACCTAGTTTATTTAGGCGCTGCAAAGCCGCCAAGCTGTCCCGAAACACCCCTTTGCCGCGTTGTTTATCGACATTTTCTTCCAGATAACAGGGCAAGGAAGCGGTAATTTGTACTTGTTGCGCGGCCATAAATTCGGCCAAATCCTCGTAACCCGACGCTTCCAAAATGGTCAAATTGCAACGATCAATAACTTCTATGCCCCGGTCGCGCGCAGCCCGCACCAAATAACGAAAATCAGGATGCATTTCCGGTGCGCCGCCGGTCAAGTCCAGGGTATGAATATTGGCGGACTCAGCCAGTGCTAACACTTGTTCGATGGTCTCCCGGCTCATCATTTCAGTACGTTTCGGCCCGGCGTTAACGTGGCAATGTACACAACTTAAATTGCACAGATAGCCAAGATTAACTTGTAAAACGGCCAGCGGCTTGCGGGAAATGCTTGGAAAATCGCTGCTGAGCAAATGGGGTTTGGTGTCGTGCATGGTTAATCCTAAGAAAATTCAACATCCGCAATCCATCCATCACGGAGCCATGTTTGTAAAAACCCGGCGGCATTTAACACCACTTGTTCTTCATCCAGCCATTCAACTAATCCGGCGCAGACTGCTGCAAAACTTTGTCCTTGTAAAAAGGCATCAATCGCAAAGGCTTCCTGAATAGATAAAGACCTAAATAACAGCTTGAGTTGTTGCCGCCAGATAATCCAGGCTTGTGCTTCGGTATTGCTTATAAATGCGGGCAGCTCTTCTTGCTGATTGGCGGCCTGCCAGATTTGCGGTGCGTTGTAGTGCAAATCAACGCGCCTTAAGGAAGGATGCAATTTTAGTTTTAGCAGCGGCCAAGCGCTTGGTTCAACAGCAGCTAAGCGGCTGTAATCGATGACAGCGCTATCAGGCGCATCGAATGCCTCACTCAGCGCCCATTCGAAGAACGCTAATTCCGCTATGCCCGGCTGTTCGGCATAGGGTGTCGTTTCTGTTAAAAAAACTGGCAGATGGCGGCCAAACCAGCGGATGGAAAATTGATCGGACGGCGCTGCATCGATATAGGCTCGGCCCATCGTGTCGAAACCCTCTGCACCTAATAAACTTTTTAAGCCTGGATAATCGGCGCTTAAGGCTTCGATCAGGCGCAGGCGATAGGCTTCGGTATAGACCGTAAAGCGTTCTGCAGAAGAGGCTTGATCAGTATCGACGACAAATTCGGGCGGTGTGTCCTGCAAATGCAGCACGGCTGTTTGAAAGGCCTGTTGCAGATCAGTCAATGACAA
>JAUYBL010000024.1 GCA_030693065.1 Methylococcaceae bacterium
TACACAAGTTTTTGGCCCCTTCTCCAGCGGGAGAAGGTTGGGATGAGGGGAATCTAAGTGATTGATTTTAATCTCCTCACCCCAACCCTCTCGGCAATTGCTCCTGCATTGCCCTATTACCTGCATCCATGCAGGCATCCAACAGGAGAGGGAGTAAAATGGTTTTGCAACTCATTGATTCTAAATTGTATAGATACTTATGGTTACTTGGGTAATAAAATATTTTTGGCGGTATTGATTTTTGCCGCCAAGTAATCTGAGCCCCCTCGATCAGGATGAAGTTTTTGCATCAATTTACGGTGCGCGGCGATAATCTCATCTTTCGCCGCACCAGGCTGCAAGCCAAGTACTTCGTAAGCTTCAGCAACAGTCATGCTACCCGGATTAACAGGTTTACCGGAACCCTGAGAAGATTGTTTCGCGCCGATAAAATTGGTCCATAGTCGATGTAGTTGCGGACCATATTGTAGTAATGACGGCATCAACCTAAGCATAAAAGCCACCACCAAACCAACGCCCGCAAACAACCAATTTAAACGCCCAGTGGCTGCGAAATACAACACCAACAGGCCAACAACACTCAATCCAGCCAGACGCAGATATTTGGCTAATAGTTCTGGAGATTTTTTGCTTAGTTTGCGTAAAGTAAAATACGCAATGATGATGATCAACAACACCATATAAATTCGAATCAATGTCTGCTCCTTGTGCATGATTCCGAGGTACTGATTCAACCGTGATGATTCAGGTGTAGTAACGCCCTCATAGTTCAGGCGGCAATAATACCTTAGAATACGGCGTTCTCACGATAACACCTGGACTATTTGACACTATGAACCGCACCGAAGTTCCCGTGCTGGGCTTTGCCGCCTTTAGTGGTACCGGCAAAACCACCTTGCTGACACAACTGATTCCGGCATTAAACCTTAAAGGACTGCGTGTTGGCTTGATCAAACACAGTCATCACGATTTTGAAATTGACCAGTCCGGCAAAGACAGCTTTCGTTTAAGAGCTGCAGGGGCCTCGCCGGTGTTGTTGGTATCTAAATATCGACGCGCAATCATCACCGAATTTTCAACTCGTACTGAACCCTCGTTGTTAGAGCAACTTAAATACTTTGAGCAAGAGCAGCTGGATCTAATCTTGGTCGAGGGTTTCCGTGACGAATCCTTCCCGAAAATTGAATTACACAGATCCATCCTGGACAATCCACTGCTCTACCCTAACGACAACAACATCGTCGCCATCGCCTCTGATGTTGCACTAAACACTCCGGCTAACTTGGTCAACCTGGACATTAACAGCCCAGACCAAATCGCCGACTATATTCACCAACACTTCATTGCAAAATCATGATTGACGCCTGCAGCCTAGACAGCAAACGCCTGCTTACTCTCCAAGAAGCACTGGATAACATCAAAGCCAACATTTCCGCCATCACTGACACAGAAATACTCTCGTTACAAAATGCCTTAGGCCGAGTATTGGCAGCAGATATTTATTCGCCGATTAATTTACCTTTCGATCGCAATGCCGCGATGGATGGTTACGCTTATGCCAGTGCCGACAGCAATCCAGAGCAAGACTTTACCCTGACACTGGCAGGCACATCATGGGCAGGCAAGCCATTCACCGGACAGCTGCAACCGGGCCAATGTATCCGCATTTTTACCGGTGCCGTGGTACCGCCAGAAGCAGATTCTGTGATCATGCAGGAGCACGTTACCGCTGCAGGACAGAACATACAATTTCCGGTGAATTCCAAGCCATTGCAAAACATTCGTAAAGCCGGTGAAGACATCCAGCAAGCTGAGCTGCTGTGCAAAGTCGGTAGAAAACTGTCTACTTATGACATCGGTTTGCTGGCGGCAGCAGGTGTGGCTGAAGTTAAGGTATTACGACAAGTAAAGATTGCCTTTTTTTCCACCGGCGATGAGTTAACGTCATTAGGTCAACCGCTGGTATCCGGCAAAATTTACGATAGCAACCGCTACACATTGGGCGGCTTATTAACCGACCCGGCTTATCGAGCCATTGACTTAGGCGTTATCCCCGACGATCCACAACAACTGGAACAGCAATTCACCAAATCGGCGCAAAGCTATGATGTGATTATCAGCACCGGCGGCGCATCGGTAGGCGATGCGGATTATGTGAAAGATATATTGGCACGTTGCGACAATGTTAATTTCTGGAAACTCGCCATCAAACCAGGCAAACCCATGGCCTTCGGCAACATTAACGGCTGCCATTTTTTTGGCCTACCGGGCAATCCCGTGGCGGTTGTAGTCACCTTTCGGCAATTAGTCGCACCGGCATTGCGAGAGTTATCGGGCACGAATGAAGTTAAAAAACTGCGTTTAAAAGCTACCGCGACCAGCCCACTTAAAAAATCGCCAGGACGCCAGGAATTTTTACGTGGCATCTGTAGCCAAAACGACAATGGGGAGCTACTGGTCACTTCAGCAGGTGGGCAAGGTTCGCACATACTGAGCTCCATGAGCCGCAGTAACTGCTTTATAGTATTGCCAGCCGAATGCAGTGGCATTCAGGCTGGTGATATAGTGACTATTGAACCTTATGAGCTGTTTCTCTAAATCAAGTTAATGGTGAGTACTGCCGAACCATGATCGCTTATCGTCCGTCTATATCAAACCAAACGATTATGAGTCGATATGGGATTTTGTCTACAATCCAGTACCGCGACAATAGTTGCGATGTCTGCCGTCAGTTCGTAATAGATAGCGAAAGGAAAACGTTTAGCCAACATGCGGTAAAATCGCTCAGTCAATTTTGGGTGTACACCTGCATAAAGCATTAACGAATCAATATCAGAACTTAAACTATTTAAAAAATAAGCACCCAAACCTAACTGCTGACGCTCATAAAAATTAAACCCCTGTAATAAATCAGTTTCGGCAGCTTGACTCAGTCGAATTTGCATAAAAACTATTTTTTAGTTTGATCTCGTAACCGCTGTTTAACATCATCCCAAGCACTTGTTGACTCCAGCCCGGCGTCCAGCCGCTGGGCACGTTGTTGTAAAACATCTTCATGCCAGTTTGGTATCGCCTCTGCAACACGAGGATCATTAGTCAGAGAATCCCACAACGCTTCCATGATTTGCAGGCGTTGTACTAGCGGTAAATCAGTAATCAGGCTTGTGTCCATGGAACGTACCTCTATAGGCTAAAAGACAACAAAAAAACAGACTAAAAAACTTCCTAACAAGTATATAACCTAATAACGCCGCACAGCACTATCGCACTCAAGCGACCACGCATCTATGCCGCCTTGTAGATTAAACACCTGGGTAAAACCTGAGCGATCCAGATAATTCGCAGCCTGCATACTGCGCATACCATGATGGCAAATCACCACAATCTCACGTTGCGAATCCAATTCAGACAGCCGTTGCGGTATTTGATTCAGTGGCATCAACACACTACCGGCAATGCTGGCATAAGCAAATTCACTAGGTTCACGGACATCAAGCAAAAACAACTCATTGGGTTCTTGCAGTTTTTTTTGTAATTCGTTGACCGATAAGATTTGGACTGACATGAAGTTCCTTTAAAAGTGAGTGCGTTAATTGATGTTGGCAATTCTATCTGAAACCAAAAGTCCGCGTAATTTTGACTGCGTAGATATAGAAGGTAGGCTGTTGTAGCTTAAAATTACTGCTGCGTGGGTATTAGATTCACCTTCCAATCTGAACTACTCATCCATTGATTGAAGTCCTTTACGGGCAAAGGCTTATTCAAGAAATATCCTTGCGCAATATCACATCCATACTCTTTAAGCTTTGCCATTATCTCTTCACTTTCCACGCCTTCTGCAGTCACCTGCAACCCCAGAGTATGAGCTAGATTAATAGTGGCCTTGACTATGACGGCATCGTTATCGCTGGTCATAATATCCATGACAAACGATTTATCTATTTTAAGTTCAGTCAATGGCATTTTTTTCAAATATGCTAATGATGAATAACCGGTTCCAAAATCATCAATTGAAAATTGATAACCCATGCCATGAAGCCGTTCAATGATACCCAATGCGCTTTCGGGATCATTCATAACAGATCCCTCGGTAATTTCCAGCATAATCCACTCAGGTTTAATGGCGGCCGAGGCAGCTATCCCAGCAATAAGATCAGGCAATTCAGGATCTTGTAAGTCTTTAGTTGATAAATTAACAGATATTTTCAGGTCTATACCTTGCTTGTGCCAATCCGCGCAGTCCCGAAAAGTTTGTTTCAATACCCAAGCAGTTAATTGCTTGATCATTCTGGTTCGTTCAGCCATCGGTACAAATTCCTCTGGCGAAATAAAACCATACTTCGGGTGATTCCAGCGTAACAATGCTTCAGCGCCATAAAGCTTGCCAGTGGTAATGGAAACTTTTGCCTGATAGAACAACTCCAATCCGTTACGCTCAATTGCATGTCTTAAGTCAGACATTAACGTCAATCGCTGCGGGCTGTGGTTATCGAAAGAAGACTTATATAACGCGTAACCTTTATTTGAACTTTGAGCCATGTGGAGTGCAACTCCCGCTTTTTGAACCAAGGTATCGACATCTTCTCCATGTTCTGGGAAATGGACAATGCCCACATTTGAATGAACTCCAACCTGGAGTCTTTCCACAATAAAAGGCGGCTCCATTGCCTTTTGAATGTAACTAGCAAGCTGTTCCAACCCTGATAAATTGTCAGTATCGGCCACTAGAATACCGAAAACATTACCGTCAATTTTGGCGACACTATCTCGATCTCGGCTCACTCCTTGTAAACGAGTAGAAACCTGCTTAAGAATAAGATCGCTACTATTTCGTCCTAGCGTATCGTAAATTTCTTTGAAATTATCAATTTCAATCAGCAATATCGACAACATTTTGTTCTGGCTATTCGCCAAAAAAATAGCTCGTTCCACCCTGTCGTAAAACAGCACCCTATTAGGTAAATCCGTTAATGGATCATGGGTACTTACATAGTTAGATTTTTTTTCCAGATTATCAGCTTTATTACGTAGTTCTTGTGTTTGATCAAAAATGATCGCGCCAGCTTGATAAGCAATTATTGAACTTGAATACTGCCCCCAAAAACCAAATATGAAAGGGATGCTATCTAATAACCAAAGAACAGTATTGTCTCGTTGAGCATTCCAAATGCCATTAACAGTTAACTCACCCGTGCTGTAAAAACTGACCAGACAAGTCGCAATGATAATGCTGGCAATCGCTATCAAAACTCCTTGGTATGCCGTTTTTGAAACTTCGCTTTTTAGGATTTTGACATTATCACTGAGTAAATTTATTGCAACTACTAAAGCCATCTGATCCTCAATCTATTTTTGTAAAAACAATGAGTTATATGCCATTTTTACCGGCAATTTTTAAAAAAAAATCGGTTTAAATATCGTTTTTAGTATAGTCAATATAAAAAAACAATTTCTATAAGACTACCCGCCAGGCTTAAACACATTGGAATGTGTAACTACAGGTGGGCTAGAAAAAAAAGCATCAGAATTGTTTGAGGCAAAAAAGCCAAGCTCTTATTAGGTGGGATTTTTTGTTACAGACAGAGTCATCCTGAGTTTTTCAATAACCAACTCAGGATGAACCGTCCAACAGTAAACACTTGAAGGAGAAGTGGTAGGCGCATTAAGGCCTACAGGCTTGATTTAGGTAGTCAATTTCTTATATTTCAAACGATGCGGATTATCAGCATCGCTACCTAAACGACGATGGCGGTCGGCTTCGTAATCTTCGTAATTACCTTCAAACCAGACGACATTACTGTCGCCTTCAAACGCCAGCATGTGGGTAGCGATACGATCCAGAAACCAACGGTCATGCGAGATGACCACCGCACAGCCAGGAAAGGCAAGTAACGCATCTTCTAACGCGCGCAGGGTTTCAACGTCAAGATCGTTGGTGGGTTCGTCAAGCAACAGCACATTGCCGCCGGTTTTCAGCAATTTGGCTAAATGCACCCGGTTACGCTCACCGCCGGACAATTCTCCGATACGTTTTTGCTGATCGCCGCCTTTAAAGTTAAAGCGACCGACATAAGCGCGTGAGGGCGTTTCATATTTACCGACGGTGATCATATCCAAACCATCGGAGACTTCTTCAAATACGGTTTTATTGGGGTCCATGTCATCACGTAACTGATCAACATAGGCTAACTGCACGGTTTGACCCAATGTTAACGTGCCTGAGTCCGGCTGATCGACACCAGCCATCATCCTAAACAGCGTAGTTTTACCGGCACCATTTGGCCCGATAATGCCGACGATACCGCCGGGCGGTAATTTGAAGCTCAAGTCGTTAATTAACAAGCGGTCGCCAAAGGCTTTACTGATGTTGTCGGCGTTAATGACTATATCGCCCAAACGTGGACCAGGTGGAATATAAATTTCCTGGGTTTCGTTACGTTTTTGCACGTCAACGGAAGACAGCTCTTCAAAGCGCGCCAGACGGGCTTTGCTTTTGGCATGACGGCCTTTGGGATTAGAGCGCACCCATTCCAGCTCGGCTTTCATGGCTTTTTGCCGGGAAGATTCCTGCTTTTCTTCTTGCAACAGGCGATTACCTTTTTGTTCTAACCAGCTGGAATAATTGCCTTCCCACGGAATGCCGGAACCTCTGTCCAATTCCAAAATCCAGCCAGCCACGTTATCCAAAAAGTATCGATCATGCGTCACGGCCACAACTGTGCCGGGGTAATCATGTAAAAAGCGTTCTAGCCAGGCGACCGATTCGGCATCCAAATGGTTAGTAGGCTCATCTAATAACAACATATCGGGGTTGGATAACAATAATCGACATAAGGCCACGCGGCGTTTTTCTCCACCTGACAACTTAGTGACATCAGCATCCCAATCCGGCAAGCGCAGAGCATCGGCAGCGATTTCAAGCTTTCGTTCCAACTCCCAGGCACCGGCGGCTTCAATTTTTTCCTGTAAATCCGCCTGCTCTGCCAGCAAGGCATCAAAATCGGCATCCGGTTCGGCGAAAGCATTATTCACTTCGTTAAAGCGATCCAGCACGGCTTTGATTTCCGCAACGGCTTCTTCGACATTGCCGCGCACGGTTTTATTAGGATCAAGCTGCGGTTCCTGGGGTAAATAACCAATATTGATACCTTTTAGAGGAATCGCTTCGCCTTCAATGTCTGTATCCAAACCGGCCATGATTTTGAGCAGCGTTGATTTACCGGAACCGTTTAAACCCAACACGCCGATTTTTGCGCCCGGAAAAAAAGACAGCGAAATGTCTTTGAGGATGTACTTTTTGGGCGGAACAATTTTCCCCACCCGGTTCATTGAAAAAATATATTGCGCCATGATATTTGTTGTTCACCCACTGATTGGATTGATTAAGTAACGTGCCGGTATTATTCCATGTTATCGCTATTTGTTAATAGCTTAAGCAAGCTCAGGAATTGCACCTAGGTATAAACCTGCCCGCCATTTACAATACATTTTTTAAGTCGTTATTTCTATTTTCGGTCCATGCCCAAAAAATATTTAGGTTTATTACTGTTGCTGTTTATTTCTACGTTGGTAGCAACAGTTGTATATTTGCTCCCTGCATCGACACAAAAGGCTGGTATAACGCCGCCAGCCACCGTTTATAGTCAAGCAGGAGCTGGCGAGGGTGTAGAAAAACCCTGTTCAAACGAACATCCCGAATGGCAAGCGGCACAAGTGATCGATGGGGTCAGCATTGATGAATCCATCTCTTGCGAACCTGATAATCCTTACGACGTAGCAGTCTCGGTAAAAGGCACTAACAATGTCTCTATGGGCACGTTGATGCAGTCAGACTATGCGCAAGATGCCGTCACCATGAGCGACGACCTCGATCATGACGGCGACCCAGACATCATCAGAATTAAGCTGGAAGTGGTCGAACTTAACGGCTCCAGCCCGGATGGACCGTTTTTAATCAACACTTACGACATAGCCCCAGGCATTCAACCTGGATTGTGGATGTACGCGCCCAAATCCAGCGGCATGGCGGTTAAAAACTTTAATTCGCTGGTTGCCCGGCCGTTTTTACGTGCGCCCTCACCGGTGATTCGTGTTGAGCAAGGCGACAAAGTCTATGTGACGTTGGAAAACACCCATTATTTACCACACACCATTCACTTGCATGGCGTCGACCATCCCTGGCACATAGGTGCTTCGGACAATGATGGCGGCGAGGAGCATCCGGTTTACCCAGGCACCCAGCATACTTACGAGATTCACCCCCGGCATACCGGCACCATGTTTTACCATTGCCATGTACAAACCGCCCAACACTTCATGATGGGCTTAAACGGCATGTTTATCGTTGAAGAAAACGCAGCCAATAACTGGCCGCAAACATTCAATATAGGCGCCGGTAAAGTGCGACATCCTGCGGCAGCGGTAAAAAAAGCATTTAATCAGGAATATGATTTGTATTACCAATCGGTCGATAAACGCTTAGCCAGCATCATCCAGAATGCTAACGACCCCAGATTAGTTGCGCAACGCATGAGTCGTGACTACAACATGACCGAATCTTTCGAAAACTACTTTCTGCTCAATGGTCGGTCATTTCCTTACACGCTGCGCGACGGCCTGGTGGTCGTCAACGAAAACGAACACATCAAGCTACACGTAGCCAATGCCCAGCGCTCTTCGGTCGCTATTCATATTCACGGCCATAAGGCGACCATCACCGCTTACGATGGTGTGGAGCAACCGGTCGGCGCACAGATCACTCGCGATGTTTTCGACATTGCCCCAGCGCAACGCATCGACCTGCATTTGCAAACTATTAACGACGGCTTGCACAGCTATAGCCCCGGCTTATGGATGTTTCATGACCATGTGCCCACCGGCACGACTACTGACGGTATGGAACCCGGCGGCAATATGGCAATCCTGGCTTATCGGCAGTTTGTCGACGAACAAGGCATGCCAAAAATGCACGATGCCCTGTTCGATCAGGTGTTCAATAAAAACTACTACGCCAAAAAACAACCGGTCTGGGGAACAGGCGATTTTGCGCAATCCTTGGCTGACGCCGGCAAAATCGCCCCGGATTATCTGCGCATTATCTTGTTCGGACTTGCGGCTGGCTTGCTAGTTGGCTTAGTCATTATTGCCTTACTGATATTCCGTCGGAAACCACGCTCATGAAAATATTCTTAGCTATTTTTAGCCTGCTGCTTGCCAGCGCATCGCCTGCAGAAATGATGAATCACGGCGGCATGATGATGGATGAAACCGGCATGATCATGAATGCCAACCGCGATAAGCTACCGCGCGATTGCACTAAAATCGCTGGCGACGTTGACATCACCATTCGGGCTGGCCATAAGCATGCCGACAAATTCACCGGCAAGATGTTCGCCTTCGACAATCAAGAATGGGATGTAGAGCCCTGCTCTCGCATTAACATTACCTTTATAAATGATGACCAAATTCGCCATCAATTGATGATTCATGGCTTGCCCGGCTATATCTACCCGCAAGGCATGTTTCATTTAGAACTGTATGGACAAGGCGAATTAAAAGCCTCGCTAATCATGCCCGCACTAAAGAAGACTTATCTCGTGCATTGTGAGTTGGCGCAGCACATGGAAAAAGGCATGAAAGCGCAATTAAAAGTAGATGGCGGCGATGGCGATTTACCGAGCATTCCCGGCATTAGCAAGCCGGTTAATGCAGATATTTACGCTGTGGATTGGAACAATAATATTTGGCTGGCATTAGCAGTATGCATTTTAGTGGGCGGGATCGTACCGTATTTTCTGCTCAGAAATAAACTTTGATCTTCGATTGAAAGTGATTTCTCAAACAGACGAAAACTTCGAAAACCCTGCGCACTTCGATAAACTCAGTACCCACAGGGCATAAATGCGATCGGCGTCTTACAACTCAAGAAGTTTCGTGGCGAGCTTGTCGAACCATGAACAGAGTAAGTTTTTCAAGTTCCCAGTCCAATAACCTGACAAAAGTGCCAGGACTCTGCCAAGTTTGTCATAGCTCAGACAGTTTTGTCAGTTGCAAACTGAGCTGAACACGCCTGATTTTAAATGCGTTACTTTTTTAATTTACAGGCTCCCAAAGTATCGCCCCCGACAATCAACACTGATATAAAACCAATCGCAGACTCGCCTGCTTTTCAACAGCGCAAAAAAAAACCGCCCTACCAAGAAAGTAGGTGCGGTTTAGAAATCTGTTTTAAATCAACAATGATATAAAACAACTACAAACTAAAAACGATTAGCAATTTAGAGCAATTTTTTACGTTTTGATACTGAAAGTAAGCCAAATAAGCCAACTCCAAACATCCAAACAGCTTGTGGCAGAGGGACTGTCACTGGTACGTCTTGTGAAGCAACTACAGTCAAACCAACAAATTTCTTCTCAATAAACGCCAACTCACCAACTGCGCTAGTTTTAGCGCGCAGAATATTTTGGATAGTTACCCAAATTGAAGTGGTATCTGGTGAAAATGCCAAAGCCGCGTTTGCTACCCAATTGGCAGTATCATCACCAAATTCTGTTTCAGCAAAAGGACCTGTCGTGATTTTACTAACATTACTTGCAAATGGATTTGCCAAGTCGACAGCTCTTAATTCGCCACCAACAGCAAGCTTAGCACCCGCACCCTCACGTAAATAATCACCTGTTTCAGTCAAGGCAAGAGCATCAATACTCTTATTGTTCAATGAATCAATCTTTACTACAAAAGTTGATGAAGTAAAAGCTTGTCCATTGCCATTCAAACTTAACGTACTGAAAGCGGACGGTACAAAAATTAATGAATCTCCAGATACCGCAGGAGTTCCAAACAGAGTGGCTAAAGAATCTTCGAAAGTGAATGAAAAATTGTCGCCATAAATTGTAGCTGCGTTACTACTTGCAGAACAGGCAACAATTGCTAATGTAAGCAATAGTTTATTAAAAGAAGACATCATAATTTAATTCCAAAAAATTTATTTCAAACATCATTAATAGAATTAATAATGCAATTAGGTGATACTAAAAAGCATCCTTTTTAAGATAGCAATTAGTATGCCGAAAAAGTTATTGTGATTTTTTGTTATTAACCGAACTTGCCGCTGGATAATTAATTATGGCAATACTTAATAAACAATTCGTACAATCACTATTAGTGTTTTTACTTATTTTTTTCATTAACCATTGAATTTAAAGTAATTTTTTTAGAAAAAATTAGATAAGACAGCCAATCAACTGTAACAATCGGGCATTAATTACAGTTGATTGGCTGTTTAATTTTGTTGTTTTCGCCGCTTAAATTTACGTAGCGGCTACTTATATTTATGGATGAGTGCTTAACAACAACTTTAAAATGTAAAGAAACCTGACACATTTATGATAATTATTCAGTTTTTTAACAAACTTCATTACACTCAGAAGACTATAAAAACATAATGACTAAGCCTTTACTAAGCCAAAGCTTACACCAATGTAGGCGAATGCTTACCCTAACGTCATTCATTACGACACATTTACTAACCGCCATGATTTCATAAAAGTGTAAAGAAAACGGACACTTTTGCCTTTCTCATTAAATCCACATTAACTTCATTCTGATTTTGCAGCCATGCGCCTATCATTTTTTTTCATATTATTGATTATCTCATCCGAGTGCTTTGCTTCAACATCCGCTAAAGATTGGGCAAAAATAACCCAGCCAACAAAAACTACCGGCTTATCACAGAGTATCGGTACTTATACTGCTGGTTGCTTACGCGGTGCGGCGGCGTTGCCGGTTAGCGGCAACGGCTATCAAGTAATGCGCTTATCACGGACACGATTTTACGGGCATCCTGATTTACTCAGCTTCATTAAAAAAATGGGCAATGCCGCGACTCAGCAGCACTGGGGAACTTTATTGATTGGGGATTTAGGTCAACCACGCGGCGGCCCCACGTTAACGGGTCACCGCAGTCATCAAACCGGACTGGATGTGGACATTTGGTTTCGGCTGGCACCAGAAGCAATTGGCTCGCAATTAAGCATTGCAGACCGTGAAACTTGGAACGCAACATCAGTGCTTGCCGAAAAATCAGATGTCATTAACCCTAAGCATTGGTCGCCGATCAATGAACATATTCTCGAAGCTGCGGCAAATTTACCTGAAGTGGAGCGTATTTTTGTTAATGCCAGTGTCAAAAGACAATTATGCACGGACAGTAGTGGACAAAATTGGCTTAGAAAAATTCGCCCTTGGTACGGGCATGACGACCATTTTCATGTCCGCCTGAAATGCCCTGCCGATAATCCGGAGTGTCAAATTCAAGATGCCGTCCCCAAAGGCGACGGCTGTGATGCCAGCTTGGCATGGTGGTTTTCTGCTGAAGCTAAGGCCGAATTGTTAGCACCAAAAAAACCAGCAATAGCACCGACGCTACCAGCGCAGTGCCAATCGGTATTAAATGAATAAAATTATTCGTCTAACGGGATCATATCAGCGAGTTTGGGCGCACCGGCACGCTCGATAATTTCGACCGCATTACCATCCGGATCACGGCAAAACAATGCCTTACGGCCAGAGATACTCAAGGTATAAGCAACGCCCGATCTTTCCAAAAGCTCGCGAATAGGCTCCAGTTCTGACACAGTCAGCGCAAAATGCCGATCACGACCGCCATGCGCTGGGCGGCCGGTGGTCGGATCCGGGTTGTTCAATTCCATGATATGAACTTGCTGCTCACCCAACTGAAACCAAGCGCCCGGAAACCCCATATCGGGGCGATGCACCTGTTGCAGCCCTAAAATATCCCGATAAAATCGTAACGATACTTCGGTATTAGCGACGATAACGCTGGCGTGGTGTAGAGCAAAATCGGGTTTTGACATGATTTCCTGATAGTTAAGCGGGTTATAGACGTTACGTAACGGTGATTTAGTTATAGGGCTTTGATTTTTTCCAAAATTTCCTGAGCATGGCCTTCGTGATTCACGCCATAAATGACATCCGCCAAGTTGCCTTGCTTATCGATAATAAAAGTAGAACGCAAAACGGCCATGCTTTTAACGCCGTTTTTTTCTCTTTCCCGCCAAACACCGTAGCTTTCGCAAAGCTCGCCTTCAGTGTCGGCAAGTAAATCGACTTTAAGATCGTATTTTTTGATGAAATCGGTGTGGCTGCTGCAAGAATCTTTACTTACACCAATAACGACAGTATCCAATTTGGCAAATTCACCTGCCAGCCGGGTAAAGTCATTGGCTTCAATGGTGCATCCGGGGGTGTCATCTTTGGGATAAAAATACAGTACGACATTATTTTTATCCTTGAAATCAGCCAAATTGACAGTGTCATTATTTTGATTTTTGCTGCTGAACAGTGGCGCTGGTTGTTGTACTTGTAACATTGGAATCTCCTAGTGCTTTACGTTGGATTACGCTTGCATGATAGTGAGCCGGTTAATTAAAGTCCAGGTATTCACCTGCCACGATTATCAATGAATTTGCATTAAACCATCTAATGTCAAACCGCAACTAGGCACGAACACAGTCATAAAAAAAATAACCTCCGGCTGCTCAGACTGCCCCAGAGTTTGCACCAAATGTTCAGCTGCAGTTTCAAACTCCCTGTTGCCGGCTTTTAATTCTGCCTGGCATTTAAGATAAGCAGAGATTTTATCAGCCGCTTTAATAAGACCGGCATGCTCTTCAGGTAATTGCTCATGATGAATCAGCGCCATAAAATCCGCCTGCAACTCAGAGGGCAGCAATGCCACTAATTCATTTTCAGCCTGTTTTTCTATCTGCTTGTACGCTAAACGAATCGCTTGGGAATGGTATTTAATTGGGGTCGGCAAGTCGCCAGTAATCACTTCGGTAATGTCGTGATATAGCGCCGCCGTTGCCACTGCATTGGCATCGACCTGCCCGTTAAAATACCGATTTTTAATCAGCGCCAAAGTATGGGCAATTACTGAGACTTCCCAGCTATGTTCCATAACATTTTCATCATGGGCATTACGTTTAAGGCCCCAGCGTTTAATCCATCTAAGCCGCGATAAGTAAGCGTAAAAGCTGCTGCTAATTGTCGGTTTGCTCATATTGGCCCTTCGATAAATTCATATCCCAGTATGAACAGCTCTAAAATTATTGTCATTTTTAGCCTCGCTTACGGGACTGCTTAGGTATTTGACAATTGCCATCCTGACAACGCTTAGCACCAAATAAACCGCCAAGGCTTAACCGGTATTTAGCAAAAATCAGGTATAACCCATCAAAGAGTTGCTTCAATATTGGCCAATTCGTAGGCGCCAATAACCAACCCAACCCCACTGCCCGATACGCCTCTCTAAATACCGGCATGCCTTTAACAATTGCGCCATTGGGATAAACGCCGTGAATTTCCGCCATCAATTGCGCAAAGGTTTTATTGTGCAGCGCAGGATCAAAATCAGTATCAGTGATGTCTTTAAGGCCAAGCTTGCCTTGTTTGTTTAAGCGGGACAACCACGCCACTTCTTTTTGGCAAATCGGACATTCGCCATCATAAAGCAAGGTAAATTGCACTTGTGGTTGTTCAGATGTTTCAGGTTTCATTCAAACTCCGTCAGAAAGGGTGGCAGGCTGCTATGATGCACCCTTAAAAGTTAACTCTTCAACCTCCATAAAACACATCATGCTTATTCAGTGGTATCCCGGCCATATGCACAAGGCCAGCAAAGAAGTCAAAGAGATCCTGCCTCAGGTGGATCTGGTGATTGAAATTCTCGATGCGCGCATTCCGTTCAGCAGCCAAAACCCCATGCTCGCCAGTATCCGCGGCGACAAGCCCTGTATCAAAGTGCTTAACAAAAGCGATCTGGCTGATCCCGAGCTGACGCAACAGTGGCAAAGTTACATGGAACAAGAACAAAATGTAAAAACTCTCGCCTTAACTATTGAGCATCCGGAAAAAATCAGGCAATTGCCTGAGTTATGCCACAAAATGCTGCCCGATAAAGACAATCAATCCAAATTGCTGCATGCCTTGATTATGGGTATCCCCAACGTCGGCAAATCTACTTTAATCAATATTTTGGCGGGGCGAACCATTGCCAAAACCGGCAACGAGCCAGCCGTTACCAAACACCAGCAACGCATTGATATAGGCAACGGCATTATCTTGTTAGACACCCCAGGCATGCTTTGGCCCAATCTGGAAAATAAAAACACCGGTTACCGGCTGGCAACTACCGGTGCCATTAAAGATACGGCTATCGACCACGAAGACATCGCCCAATTTGCTGCCGGGTATCTGTTACAACATTACCCGGAGTTTTTAAAAGAGCGTTTTCAACTGACTGAACTGCCTAAAGGCGATCAAGAATGCTTGGCAGCTATCGGCAAAAAACGCGGCTGTTTGCGCGCTGGCGGACGAGTTGAAATAGATAAAGCGGCAAAAATCCTATTAGCGGAATTGCGGGCAGGTACGCTGGGTAGAATTACGCTCGAAACCCCAGCAATGATGGAACAAGAGCTGGCCGAGCTGGTGATCATTCGTGAAGAAAAAGCGGCCCGTAAAAAAGACCGTAAGAAAAATTGGAAAGCATCGCGTTGATTTTGTACGCATTGCGGCCTTGCTGGAGTGTTTGTTCGTGGGAGCGACGCCTTCGTCGCGACTTGATTTTTTAGTCGCGACGAAGGCGTCGCTCCCACCAATTACTTTTGCACTCGCTCCCACTTATACCTTTGGGTACTCGCCGCAAGAGAACGAAGAAACCGCCTACTTGCCTACTGAGTTTTCAGCACGACCGGTTGATCTTCATAAATCCCAGTTAATTTGCGTTTAAATTCATCGGTAATCAGCCTGGCATCTTGGCGGGTTCCAACTACGCGCGGAGTAATCAATACCACTAATTCAGTTTTGATATTCTTTTTATTGGTACCCCCAAACAATGACCCAATGACCGGGATCTCATGTAAAAACGGTATACCAGATTTATTGTCAGTGATGTCATCCTTAATCAATCCGCCCAATACAATTGTTTCACCGCTTTGCACGGCAACGGTACTGGTTATTTCCCGAGTTGCTATCGTAGGTGAATCAATATTACTGCCGCTCCCTGTTTCCTTCACATTTTCAACACTTTGCTCAATATCCATAATGACCAAGCCATTGGCATTAACTCTAGGCTTGACCGTTAATTTAACACCGGTTTTGCGTTGCTGTATCGAACTGGTCTGAATCGGGTTGACACCACCACCATTGGTATTAGTCGATTCGGAAGTCCGTATAGGCACTTCGTCACCGACTTGAATATTGGCCTCCTGATTATTCAAAACCATCAGCGATGGCGATGAAATAACATTAACATTATTATTGATAGCTTCGGCATTCAGTAATGCTTTAACAGAACCTGAGTTCTGTAGCAAACTCAGACCACCTGTTGCAGAAGCTAAGGCACCTGTAATTGCTAAATCGTTTAGACCTACCCCTGTGGATTTACTTCCTATATTGCTCGCAATTTGTGTATTGCCTTCATTAAGATACCATTTGATACCGTATGCCAACTCATCCTGCAACGTCACTTCAGCTATCGTCGCATCGATCAACACCTGCAACGGCATCACATCCAATTGCCTAATAATCGGCAAAATTACGCCGAATTCTTGTGCTGTAGCAACAATCACCAGCGAGTTATTAGCCGAGTCGGCAATAATCTTAACTTCGCCGACATTTGCAACTTTGGCATCACCTGTGGCGCCACTGCCGCTGCTGAGATTACTGTTTTGATTGTTACTATTGATACCGCTTCCCGCAGTTCTTTGCCCGGTTTTAGTAGCATCGGCTTGATTAGTGGTCTGTTTGTTACTCACTTTGGTCGATTTTTTACCTGGAGCAAGTTTGGCGGCTCCTGAGCGTTGCCCACTGCCAAAGATATTATTTAAAGTATCGGCTAACTCCATCGCATCGACATGCTGCACTTTGTAGACATTCACCCCGCCGCCAGTGGCGGTATTAGCGCGATCAAGCCGAGCTATCCAGCTTTCAATATCTCTTAAGTAACGGGCTTGGTGCGTGATAGCCATCACCGAATTCATTCGGTCAATCGCGATAAAACGGAAAAAACCGGATTCGCCTTCTTTGGCTTTACTATTAAAAACCTCTTCAAGCTCTTTGATGACCGTATCTGCATCGACATGGGTCAATGGAAACAACGCAAAAGAGCGACCTTTTAAAACGTCAACGTCAAAGGTGCTGATCATGTCCAATACCCGGCCCAATTCATCCGGGGTACCGGAAGCAACCAATATATTGCGGGTACCATCAACATTGAGAATGGTCTTTTCTTGCACCAGCGGCTTAATCACATCGACGATGTCTTGGACGGCGACATTTCTGATGGGAATCACCCTGACTTGATAACCCGTTCTTCCGGCAGTACCGGGCGCTGCAAAATTGGAGCTATACAATGCCTCGCTGTCCGGCTCGATGTGGTAAATGCTGGCATCTTTAATCAGTACCGCATTATTCATACGCAGTAGCATTTCCAGCGTGGGAATCAGTTCATCTTTACTGAGCGGATCGGTAGTTTGTAAGGTGACCTTGCCGGCCACTTTCGGGCTTAACACATAGTTTTGTCCCAGGATGTCGCTCAATATCACTTTGGCGACTTCGCCTAAATCGGCTTCGTCAAAATTAAGACTAAAAGAACGTTCGCCGACTGCCGTCGTTTTTCTGTGCTGTTCGGGTTTATTAGGCACAAACTGATCGGTACCAGGATAGAGTTCGCCTTTGGGTTTATTAGCATCGGTGATCGGTGCTTTGTTCTGCAAATCTTTAAAGACATCAGGGTTCTGCGGCTTTTCAGCAATTTGCGTAACCGGCAACAAGGGCAATTTTGCAGCTTGTTTGGGGCCTAATAATTCGCAGCTGGATAAGGTCAAGCCCATAGCCATTAGGTAGGACACAGTAGCGACTTTTTTTACATTACTCATTGGGGAATCTCAGTAGTATCTGTTTCGGTTTGTTCGGGTGGCTGTTCTGCAGGCGGTACTGCAGCAGGGTTAACTGCATTTGCCGGTTGTCTTATTGGTGCGGTTTTAGGCTTGGGTTTTCTTAACAGTAATTCTTTTTGCTCGCTGCCTTGAATAAGAATAACTTTATCGTTACCGATTTCAGTCAATTTCCAGCCATCAAGTTCTTCTCCGACAGTTATTCTTCGATGCTTGATTTTTGCTTGGCTGGTTTTGGCACGACTTATCAATACTGACTGGCCTTTATTGGACGTGTAAATGCCGTTTAATTGCCAATCAAAATTTTCCACTGCGGCGGCCGCATTCGCCTGTCCAGGAGATGGCTCATCAACCGGCTTTCTACCTTTGATAAACAATGGTCGGGTCACCAAGTCTTCATAACTGGATTCGGGCTGTTCGGCTAGTGTGATGCTGGGCAATTGATCGGGACTGCTATCAGGCACTTTTACCGTCATCAGCGAGGTCAATAATTGCTGCTGGGCAGTTGTTGCGTATAGCCATTCGCCAGCGATTACCAGCAACAGTCCCGCGCAAACTGCAATCAGCATCGTAATTAGCTTAATGTTCATTCCGACTGCTTCCTCATAAAGCTGACTGCTTGGAAATTGACATTAAGTTCGTTACTAAGCTCAAGTTGGCGTGTCGTTCTGTTTCTGACGCCGCGCATCGGCCGAATATCAATTTGATCAATAACAATCAGAGGTGCTGTGGTTTCTATGTTGTAGAGTACGGTTCGTAATACCTCACTACTTCCAGTCATTCTGACGCTGATGGTGATACGGGTAAATTCGCCTTTGGTGGACACCGGCAACACTTGAGTGCTGCTTAATTGTCCACCCGCCTCAACGATGGTTTTTTTAATAAATTCCTGCAATTCTGCCGACGCCAAGGCGCTGGTTTGCTGGCTGTTAAGGTAGCCTTGTTCGGCATAGGCCTGCTTAATCTGTTCCACATTTGCGGCGACCTGGGCTTGGGTTGCTAATACTCGCTCATATTGTTGTAAGCGGAAGGCCAAGGCTTGTTTGCTTTCGTTTAATTCCAAGCCTTTATTGATAATGGGCATCACCACTACTAAAGAGAATACCAATACGACTAGCACCAATAACCCCAGCGCCAACCATTTTTGGCTGAGTTTACTTTCCATCAGTGCCATCACTGCCTCCACTTTTCTTAGGTGCGTCAGTATTGTCAGTTCTATTTTCTATCGGAACGTCAGTGTCTTCCGAAACACCGGGTTCTGCTTCGACATTGGGTGCATCTTGCGGGTTGCTGCCACTGTCTAACTCTGCTTTGGGCTCCGTTGGTGGCGGTTTAGTAGCGTCAACGGTAATCTGAAATCGCTCTAAGCCGGTGACTTTGTCTTGGGTGACCGGTGAAACAAAGCGCGCATTGGCAAAATAATCAGACGCTTCAAGCAAGCTAATCAAGCCAGACGCTGACGCTGACTCACCTTGCATTTGTAAATGACCTTCAGAATATTGGGCATACGTTAATGAGGTGTCGTCTTTAATCAATGCGCTTAAGGCATTAAGTAAGACTACCAAAGGTGGGCGTGCGGTTTTCTCGTCTAATAGCAGCTTGGTATGCTCGGTCAGCGTATCAATTTCCAATTGCATGGCTTTTACTTTTTTTGCTTCCGGCTCCACTTCATCGATTTTCTGTTGTAAAGCTTCCACGGCTTGGGATTCCAGCCACACCGGCAAGGCCATCGCCGTCACTGCTAGTATCAACACCAATGCCAACAAGCCACCGACTATCAATTGTGGCGTTCTGGCGGTTTTTTCACGCAACCATTCCGGCAGCAGATTGTAATAGTCATCATCCGACTCGAAATCGTTGGCGGCCCCTTCATAATCAAATAGTAGCGGGGTAATGCCGATCGTCTTTACGTCAGCATAGAGCGTGTCCAATATTTCTCGAGTAGTCAAAATCAACATGACTCTAATCTGCCCCGGCTCGTTATCTTCGTTTAGCAATTTCGCGGCAAAATAAATTTGCTCGGCTTTAAATGGCGTGTAACGATCCAATTCGTAGGCGATAACTTGTTGTAAATTTTCCTTGGCAGCCGCAGGCAATACCAAGTCTTTATGAATAACATCACGCTCGTTTAAACGAATGACGACTCGTGCTTTACTCAGCATTTCATCCTTAGCTAATAGTTCAGCATATTGTGCAGCACCGTCCGGGTTTCTATCGACAGAACCCAGTGTTTCAATCTGCTCTTGGTATTGATAACTTAAAAGCAACTGACCATTTTGGGGACGCACGATGATAAAACCCTGCTTATCGCTGATTAGCTGTTTTAATTTATCGGGCACCCAGACGCTCAGCTCACGACGCCACCAACGCCAGAACTTTTTTAAGTCGAGATTAATTGTTGAATTCAGGTTCAGCATACTGCTTTACAAGTAAGTTATTTTCATCATCAAAGAACAGTGATTGTTCAAGGTGTTGGTTACTTCTCCATTTAATTACTTTAAACGGATTAGTTCCTACACCCTCGGTTTTTTCCACTACAACACTAAGTGTTGCTGACGCGCCATCCTGCAAATGCACTTCTGCAATTATTTCAGTGACTCCGGCCGACACCGGCGCTTGTTCGCTTAACTCTGTTGCCGAGCTTTCTGATGGCGTTAGATTTAAGTCATCAGCATTCAACTCACCCGCCGTGAGTAGTGCAGTTGAGGGTGATGGTAGGCCATTGACGGCACTGTTAAAGCGTGCCGCCAAGTATTGGTCTATATACTTGGCATTCAGGGTCGGTATTATTTCCAGCACGGCTCTGGACGCTTGTTGTAAATCTACATCTTTACCGGAATAGCTTGTTATCACAGGCACCAACGCTTGATAAACATCCTCGCTAATACCTTGTACCAATTGTAATTCTTCAATGGCACGAAAACGTTTATTTCTGGGCTGATAATTTAACCCGGCTTTTTTGTATTCATTTTTTTCCGCACCATCAGGGCGGGCTAAATCGTCAGCATCTCGCCAATCTAAAATAGCATTGACCAATTTAGTTTGTCGTCCTTCATCGTCGACGACATGATTTATCAGTGCTTGCAGCAACTCTTCACTGGCATTGTTGATGTCTATTTTGCCAACTTCGGCCAACATCTGAATTCTTACTTGGGCATCAGTAAAATCAATTTCATAGACGCTGCCATCGGCCCGCCAACGCTTATTAACTTCCGGATGCAATAACATTAACTCAGCAACAGCAACTCCGGATTCTGCAAGCGCCATCGCTTGAGCATTGGCCTTAACACCGGCAGCGACGGCTGTTTCACGACGCATATTCAACGCAAAACTGCCCGCCATGATGATCAACAGGCTCAGTACCCATAGCACCAAAATCAACGCGAAACCTTGCTGTTTTGTCACGTTCATCGATTCTGCTCGGGTTGCTGAGTGGGGTCAGCATCCTTATTGTCATCAACCACTTCCCCGTCGTTATCTTCATTGCTGTAACTGCCGGTCACTTTTAAATCAATGATCATATCCGGCCAATCGATGCCATTGTCCAAACCGATGCTGACTTTGACCAACTGCGGTTGGATTTCTTTTTCTACCCACTCCGTTTGCCAGCGAATATCATCGTTACCCGGTTCTGCGCCAAAATAGCTTAACTCAAAACGCGTTACATGTTTGACCAGCACGACTTGTTCTTGATGCCATTGCTCGCCTGCAGCTAAGGGTAAAAATGGGCTTAAACCTACTTTAATAACCGAGTCGCCGTCTTGTTGTTGTAACGACAAGGTAAACTGTTGCAGCCCTTTTCTACCCACGCTATCCGGAAACGCCGTAACAAATTGCAGGGTTTGCCGAGCTCCCTGAAAAGCAAAGGTTTTAACGCCTTTTTCACCCGAAAAATCGTTCCATACGGGTTTTGACGCCGCCAGATGCTGTTGAAAGAAATTGTAAACAACAGCCACTTCGTTGACCTCAGTGATTTTACTTTCACCTTGCTCCCAGCTTTGGGCGCAAATTTTTAAACTGGTAAATAACAGCACCACCATGATACTGAGTAAGGTCATCGCAATTAATACTTCAATCAGCGTAAAGCCTAGTTGAGCTTGTCGACGTATCGTCATATCGCGGCGGCCAATTTCAACTTAGTCAGCTCAAATTGCCGATTGTCATCGCCCCAAGTGACTACCACTCGGACTTTAAACAAAGACACTGGAATCTCGCCGGTGTCAGTGTCAGATTTTTTGCTGGTGACATTGGCAAAATCTAAGGTGTAAGGCGTGACGCTGATCCGCCATTGGTATCTTTGTAATTCCACGCCTGAGCTTTCACCGGATTGAAGTGGTGCGGTCACGCCGGTTTCAGCGATTAACGATTCGGCTATTTGCACGGCAACCGTATATTCTTCAGTCACCTGTGCAGTATTAACACCGGAACTAAAAATTTTCAGCAAAATGCCTAGCGATAGCGCCAGAATGGAAAACGCTATAAGAATTTCCAGTAGTGAGAAGCCGGTCTGCTTAGGCATAGCTATCTACACAAGTTTTTGGCCCCTTCTCCAGCGGGAGAAGGCTGGGATGAGGGGAATCTAAGTGATTGATTCACCCCAACCCTCTCGGCAATTGCTCCTGCATTGCCCTATTACCTGCATCCAGCTGGAGAGGGCGTAAAATGGTTTTGTAACTCATTGATTCTAAGTTGTAAAAAAATTGTGTAGATACTTATGCTGCTTACGTAGCATTTAATTCACTTGCGCCAGTCAGCCAATTGATATCGATCTGCCAGCCGATCTTGCCCTTCTCCAAGGTAATTCGGCCGCCAATTGACGAACCATCAGGGAAAAATCTGATCTTCGCAACGCCTTCGCCCGCCACTTCATCTTGACCGGTCACGACAGAAATATCTATATCCTCAGGTATTTGATAATTCTTGTCACGCCCAGTGACAGTGTATGAATTACTTGTTAAATCAATTTCTACGGTGGTTTGCTGGTGACTCACCAACGCTTGTCCGCGCGCAAAACGCAAAGCAGATACCATGTCTCTGGCGGCACTTTTAAGCTCAAGGGTATCGTTACCGGAAGATAAATTGATACTAATCGCCGAAAACCCCAACACCATGATAGACAGCACCATCATCAGCTCCAGCAGCGTAAAACCTTGCTGCCTGAACTGACTGTCAGAATTTTTTATGCGTTTTAGCAATGCAGGAATAGCCGACACAGGATCTTTAAACGAAGCCAACGTGACGGCGTCTAACTTTGCTTAGACTTGATGAGTTATTCCCAGCTGGTAATGTCCTGATCTTCACCTTCACCACCTTCCTTAGCGTCAGCACCCCAGCTGAATAAATCGAACTTACCGTGCGTACCAGGAGCTGCGTAGTGATAGTCCTGTTGCCACGGATCCAGAGGAATTTTTGATTTACGCAGATAAGGACCGTTCCAGCGCTTGGCATCGTCGGGTGCCTGAATCAACGCATTAAGGCCTTGTTCGGAAGTCGGATAGCGACCTAAATCGAGTTTGTACATATCCAAACTGGCGGCCAAATCTTCAATCTGTACTTTTGCTGCTTTGGTTTTCGATTCACCCATGTGCTTCATCACCTGCGGCCCAACTATGCCAGCCAACATAGCGATAATGCCCAAGACGACTAATAACTCAAGTAAAGTAAAACCGGTTTGTGCGTATTTTTTCATAGTTCTCTTCAAATGAACCTCTAAAATTCCCCAATTCATGCTTCGACAAGCCTTGCACGAACGGATAAGTTGCTAATGTAGTGAAGGAAACCGTTCGCACTGAGCTTGTCGAAGTGCAATTTTTAGAGGTTTCCTAAAGTGTTTTACAGTTAAAAAGCCAAATCATTAACGCTTAAGATGGCCAGCAAAATCGACACGATAATACCAGCAATCATTAACCCTAATGAAATTATCAAAGCGGGTTCTAAAAGTGCCAACATCCGGGCAATAGCAACGCGCAATTGCTTGTCGTAGATGGCGGCAACGCGTAACAGCATCTCTTCCAGACGCCCGGTTTCTTCGCCCATTTTGATCATTTGTAGAGCCATTTTTGGCAACACACCTTTTGCCAACAGCGCATCAGACATAGTCTTGCCTTGCTTGAGCTGGTCTTCGGCATCCTGAATGGCGTCTGCGAGCACCAAATTGTCGACAGTTTCACGCACAATAATCAACGCGGATAAAATCGATACGCCATTACCCAACAAAGTCCCCAAGGTACGGCTGATATTGGCGGTTTCTTTGTTGAGGATAATATTACCAACTAACGGCAATCTTAAAAAACGACCATCCCACACTTTCTTCCTTATCGGGTCGGCCAATTGCCATTTCATATAGCTGGACAATGACACCACGCCGCCAATAAGTAGCCACCAATAGTTTTGTAACCATTCCGCCAACCCCACCACAATCTGGGTCGATACCGGCAAAGCCTTACCGGCACTGGCAAACATCTCGGAAAATTGCGGCACCACAAAGGTCAGCATAATAAATAACGATGCCAGCGACATGACCAACAGAATCATTGGATAAATCAATGCGGTGCTGACCGTGTCTTTTAATTCTTGCGAGCGCTCCAGATATTCTGCAAGTCGACTTAATACCTCACCCAAACTACCACCAGCCTCACCGGCACGAATCATATTTAAATAAAACTTGGAAAATATACTGGTACGCGAACGATCGGGCGATTTACGTCTTTCAAGGGAATCAGCCAAGGCGGTTCCACCTTTGACTTTTTCCAGCACGCGCGCAATAAGTTTGGTTAACGCTTCGTTGTCTTCAGTTAGATCCATCAGTACCAACAACGATTTATCCAACGGCAAGCCCGATTCCAATAACGTCGCAAGCTCGCTGGTGAATAACAACAAGTCTTTTTGCGCCAAGCCTGAACGTTTTGCACTGAGTTTAAATCCGGAGAACAGTTTCGGCTTGGCCGGCACCACCCGAATCGGCATATAACCTTCAGCCTGCAAGGCGGCAATCAGGATTTGCTCATTAATCGCCTCTCTGACTCCTTCAATTACGTCACCTTGACCATTAACAGCCTTGTACGAAAACGCGGGCATATCAGCTTTCCGCCGTCGTCACACGCAACACTTCTTCCAGCGTGGTGATGCCCTGCGCTACTTTGACCAAACCATTTTCATACATGGTTGACATGCCTTCTGCAATCGCCAGTTTTTGAATAATTCCAGCCTCGGCATGGGTCATAATCAATTTGCGGATAGGATCTGTCATCGGTAAAAACTCGATGATCGCCAAACGCCCCCGGTACCCCATATCTGAACAAAGACTGCAGCCCACCGGTTTATAAAAAACAATATCGCCTGCAGGAACAAAACGTCGGAACTGTAAGTCTTCAATCAATTCTGCAGGTGGGTGATAGGCTTGTTTACATACAGGACACAACTTTCTTACCAACCGTTGCGCCAAAATGCCGTTGACCGTGGAAGTCAGCAAATATTCTTCCAGGCCCATATCCAGTAAGCGCGTAACACCACCCGCCGCGTCATTAGTATGCAGCGTTGACAATACTAAGTGACCGGTCAGCGCCGATTGCACTGCAATACGCGCGGTTTCCAAATCACGCATTTCGCCGATCATAATCACATCCGGATCTTGCCGGACTATAGAGCGTAAAGCTGCCGCAAATGTTAAGCCGATTTGCGGTTTGGCCTGGATCTGATTGATACCTTCCATCTGGTATTCCACAGGATCTTCGACCGTAATAATCTTGCGTTCTGAAGTATTAAGCTGTTTTAACGCCGCGTACATGGTGGTCGATTTACCGCTGCCGGTAGGGCCGGTAATTAGAATAATGCCATGCGGTTGTGACAATGCGTCGAGGAACTGATCTAAATGTTTGCCAGCAAAACCCAAGGCGGCAAAATCAAGTACGGTATTGTCCTTATCCAGCAGCCGAATCACCACACTTTCCCCGTACATGGTAGGGATGGTGGACACCCGCAAATCCAGCTCTTTACCGAGCATTTGTATCTTGATACGGCCATCCTGAGGCAAACGCCGTTCGGCGATGTTGAGCTTGGCCATGATTTTAATACGCGAAATCACCGCAGCTGTGGATTTAACCGACGGCGCATCAATGGCTTTGAGCACACCATCCACGCGCAGCCTGACTTTAAGACTTTGCTCGAAAGGTTCTATGTGAATATCAGAGGCGCGGGTCTCAATAGCACGTTGCATGATCAGGTTGACCATTTTGATGATCGGCGCTTCGCTGGCCAAATCTTTTAGATGCTCTAAATCCTCATCAGCAATGTCATCAAGGTCAAGATCATCAACAATTTTGTCGACTTGCGAGCGGCCCTCGCCGTACTGAATATCCAGCGCAGCATCAATCTCGGATAATAATCCTACTTTGGGAGTGACATGTTTACCGGTCGCCAGTTGTAAGGCATCAACCACAAACTGGTCTTCCGGATCCATCATAGCCACTTCAATAGCATCGTCATCACTTAAGCCAATGACGTGATATTGCTTGAGAAAACGCAGCGAAATATTCTCGGGCAGCTGTCTTTCCAGCGGATATTGTTCGGCAGCGATTTTTTCAAACTGGCCCGATTCAACATACGCATCAGCGACATCCAGCTCAGAACAAACGCCCAACTTCACCAGCAACTGTGGAAGACTTTCAGACCCTGCGGTTTTTTTGACCCGTTCAACTTTTTTTAATTCGTTTTGCGAGAGCTTGCCGCGCTCATGCAAAACATTCAATAAAGATTCATACGCCATTTAATTATCCATGTTTACGGGCTTGGTTTGACCTAAAAAAGTATTTCAACACAAAATTGGCAAATGAAAAACGGGGGGGGCTAAAACTGTAGGAAAATTCTGAAAATGCCATTATTCAGAGCTGCATTGAATTATGACATTAAAATTATTACATTCTTATAACTATTCAGTGTGTTAGTAAGCACGAGCAGTAAATAATCACGCAGATGATGTTCAAGTACGATGGCATGTCGTTTAAATCTGACTCACGGCAAATGCCCTCTTGCTTTGGCGCCATGTCAGTCGTACTGATCTGCAATTCACTTATTTTACGGGTTGATTTGGCCGGTGATGGCAACGAGTTCAACATCATAAATCAATGTTTCATTCGGACCCAAACGACCATCGGGGGCTCCGACTTCGCCATAAGCCAGATCAGACGGCACAAAAAGCTGCCACTTAGCACCTTCCGTCATTAACAACATAGCTTCCTGCCAGCCCTTAATCAAGCCGTCAACTTGAACTTCGGGTATTTTGGAGTCCTTTTCCGTTGACGTCAGCTCTTGACCATCAAGACGAGTAATTCGATAACGCAGTTGTAACGTATCGCTAAGGTTTGGCTTACGCGCGCTTTTCCCAGACATCAATATTTTGTACTGCAAACCGCTAGCAGTGGTTTGCACACCGGGCTTTTGCTTGTTGGCATCGAGAAAAGCCTTACCTATTTTCAAGTTTTCTGCGGCGACTTTCTCGTTATGCAACACCTGCTGTACAAACACCCAATCCTGCCCTTTTTGCAGTTCAGCTGGATTGAGTCGCAGCAGCTTTTTATTCAAAACATCATTTAGGCCCTGTACAAACAGGGCCTGGTCTAGCGGTATTTCGCTTTGCTGCAGGTTTTTCATATACTGAACACCTTGTGCATAACTCGACTTTTGCAGGTCACTTTGCAGTAATAGTTTATTTTCAACGGGTTTTATCGACGTTGTTGAACACCCCGCTAGAAACAGTAACAACATAACCACCTTAGAAATTTTATCAGCCATAGTTTCTCCTCAAAGTTAAAAAAATTAGCAAGCTGCACCGCAGTCTATTTGTTAAAACCCAATGCTCCAGGTCGCCGACAATGCCCCATCTCGGTCTAGTTGGTAGCCGTTATAGTCGGTATGTAGTGGTTGTAACCACTCGAATTTGAGAGTATTACCGGCAAATGCACCATTGGGTACGGTGACGTTAATGCCCAAGCCCAAATCAACAAACTGGCCGCCGTAGTTGGCTGGGGTATCAAAGGGGCCAATATGAGTGGGAGTAAAAGGGTTACCAAATTCATCAAAAAGCGGGCGATATTTCCCATGTATGGCTCCTTGCTGGGTGTACGCGCTCCGCACCGTAGTCGTCAACCAGTTAGTCCATTGGTAGCCGCCCCAAACGCTGCCCTGAAAAATATCACCAAAAGCAAAATTGGCATCATTTCGGCTTTCCAGCCTTTTGGTCCCAGTTACTTGAGCTCCCCAGGAAAGCTGCTCTATCTCGCCGGTATACGTTAGACTAGGCTTGAAGTCCCAGGTGCCGCTACCCAGTTGCATACCGTAGTGAATTAATGTGCCGGGGATGGGATTCGTCACGGTTTTTCTTAACGTTACTTCTACATCGCCGGTAGGCGCGGTGCCGCCCAAGCTGAGATTAATGTGGTGTCCAGACTGTTCGAGGAGCTTAAATAAAGCATATACGCCAGTATCACCGATACCACCTGTCTGGTGGTCATGCGCAGCGCCACCGTGGTTATGTCCGCCTCTGGGAGTATTATCTAAAGGCGTCATGTCCATTTCCATATCCACCCACTGCGGCATCAGCATCAAGGTCAACCAGTCCGTCGGAGCAACCATAAGATCCAGCATGTGCATGTTCATCGCCATAAAATTAGGCGCAACCGCGCATTCTTGGTCGCCACAGCCGTTGAAACGAACGGTGTCCTGACTGACGGCTTGCGAGCCCAGCAGCATATTACCTGCCTGTTCGCTGCGCATAAAACGGTATCCCACCATGACATCACCGAATTTCTCCAGTGCGTGGTCAAACATAACACCCGCTGGCGCATTGCTGGCATGGTGATGATTTGAGTGTCCAGTATGGCCACCGGGCGCCCCTATCGACTCTAAATTGATTTTTAGCGCGGCATTGGCGACCCAGTAATCGTAATTGGCAAAATCCTGTTCACCTCCGCCGCCTATTTTTAGGCTACCCTGGTGGGTGTAATACTCAAAGCCTGTTTCCAAACTAACACCTTTGGCAAATTGCTTGGCGACCGTGACACCGCCGCTTAATGCACCAAAGCCGGACAAACGTTGGTCGCTTGAATAATATTTAGGCACCTTAGTGGTATCAATATGGTTTGTTACGGGATTACCGTCTCCATCAAGTATCGCATCACCATTACTGTCAAGGGCGGGCGTATCATAGCCAGTCGTAAGGATAGTCAGAAACGGTGTATAAAAATCCGCGCCGGACTGCGAGTAATAACGGACGCGTGGCGTAACTGTCCAGCCAGAACCTATAGGCTGCACCCAATCCGCCTCAAAGGTATGAGCGTTAACCCCCCAATCATCATGAGCAAAACGGTAGTCGAAGTGCAAAGCCGCATCCAACGGAGCTATGTATTGGTTATAGCCCAAGTTCCAGTTGAACTGATTTCGCTCATCCGGGCGGATTTCAATGCGAGCTTGTTGACCAATAAATAAGAGCGGTTGACTTAAGTCTTGTTCTGGTAACGCTTCAAAATTAAAAGCGTATACCAACTTATAGGGGTTGGCCATGAAGCCGGTACTTCGGATATAGCCCATATTCAATTCCAGCACAGCATCTTTATTAAGCACCTGCGTCAATCCAAGCTGAGTACCCCAATCCTGACGATTACCCTTTAGCACGGCGCCTGAGCGACGACCCAAACTATCGTAAGTGCTTTCGATTTGGCCTGCCGAACCCTCAATACCTTTAAAACGAACACTTCCACTTTGCTCATTAAATAATTCTTCATAACTTGTTGTGCTTATAAACTGCAAGCTATCAGCATCGAGGGTAGCAAAAGTATCGCTGTTGGTATAACTGAGGCCTAGATTTACTGTCGTTTGTTTTTGATTGAAATCCATGCGCCCGCCCAAATTGACAAAGCGGGATTCATAGTCATTTTCAATGGAAATGCCGCCACCTACATCTACCGCCGCCTCATCCCACTCGTAGCCTAGCTTAAAATCCCCCTGCTTACGCGTCTCCGGTGAGGCTAAAGCTAAAACATGAGTGAGCTGATTATTTATAGAACCGGGAGACAATTCCCCGGTTGAAGGATCAGTTTTTACTTCTAGGATATTTGAACTTTTATCCAGATAAAAACTCGTAACCTCCCCTGCGATAGGTGATGCGCCAGTGACTGCGGTTGACGTGCTGTTGTACCGAGCCCGATTGCCCCTGACAATAGCTGGCGCAGTGCCAACTGGCGTAGCGCCTGACCAGGTGTCTTGAGTGTAATTGAACGAGAACTTGATACGGTCAGTAAGTGAAATTCTAGAGCTGCCATGCAAACTATCTACCTCAATAGGGTTTAAATTATTGGGTAATTTTGAAATACTTTCAGTCTGTGTAGCAAGATTACTAACAAAACCAGAAATATCCCGCTTACCTTCCTGGTAATGGCTGTACTGGAAATCAACACTGTCTTCTTCGGCGGCGTGAGCTGGGGATTGCAGTAAGCCAGGAAGCACCAAGGCGGCGGCTGTCAGTGCTTGCAGAGGTGATGGGACTGTTCTGACAGCCCCATCTCCATTTGACATGATATGGGTACCGGAATGACGGTTTGATTTAAGATAGAATTTTTTAATAACAGCCACAACCGCCTCCTTGCGCAGCATTGCTACCGGCAGCCGCCTCGCGGCTGCCGTAATTATGAGCCCGTAACGAACTTTGTAACGGGTACGGATCTCACGCCATCTGAGGTTTAGCAAGGTTGCCACGTTGCCAAGGTTGTACCGGGGCGCAGGCGGTTAAGCCGAGTGTTAACAACAGTAATTGCAATAAAAAAATAGTCTTGATTAAGTTCATGTCGAGCTCATTAAAAAGGCGAGTGGGTAATAACCAGCTAACCGGCTATTTTTTTGGCGGGAGAATGCTGTCCAGATGCGTTTCAATGATCAATGTTTCATTCGGTAAAATTCTCTTTTCACCTAAGCCGTTCTCGCCAAATGCCAATTCTCCTGGAATATAGATTCGCCATCTGCTTTCCAGCGGCATCAGCAGTAATGCTTCCTGCCAACCTTTACTGAAAACTTTTTGCAAGGGAATTTCGTACATTTTTCGCCCCTCTTTGGGCATAGTATCGACTTTAACAGTGCCGTCTATACCGGCGATTTTGTAAAGAATGCCAACGCTATCCTCCAAGGTGGGCTTTTGCGCCGTTTTACCTTCTTTCAACACTTCGTACTGCACGCCGCTCGGCAGCGTTATCACCCCCTTACGGGTTTTGTTCTGTTCAAGAAAAGCTTTACCGGCGGCAAGATTGGCGGTTTTTACCTCTTCATAACTTGCAGCAGCCAGGGCTTGCCAAGCTGTCTGGTTAGTTTGCACATCGACTGCGCTGCCATTCAGGACATCCTGTAAACCGCGTTCATATGCGGGTTGGTCAAGATTATATTTACCCTCACGTAAGGTTTTGATATGTAGCAAAGCGAGCTCATAACTCGATTGCGAGATTGCCGCATCTTTAACAATAGAACTATCCACAGTAGTTTTATCAGCACCGGTTTCGGTCGTTGCACAACCGGAAAACGCCAGGGTTACCAGGATGAGTAAAAGCGGTTTTAAGATCATAAAAACTCCTTGTTGTTAGTTGTTAAAGCAAATAAAAATTTCAGTTAAAACCCATAGCTCCAGGTAAACGCCAGGGAACCATCGCGGTCGAGCTGGTAGCCGTTGACGTTGGTGTACACCGGCTGCAGCCATTCCAGGCTCAAGCGGTTGCCTGCCAAAGAACCGTTAGGCACAGTAGCGCTCAGGCCAAAACCGGCATCCACGTATTGACCGCCGTAACTGCTCGGCTCATCCATCGGCCCGGATACCGTGTTAGGTACTGAAATGTTTCTGGCCTCTTCACCTTGCTCAACGTCATCAGGATCGAATACCCCGTTACAGCCGGACAGCGGGTCGGGATCGGTACAATTGCCGTCTCCATCAATATCGTAATAAACAGGAATAGCAATCGGAAAAATTTTACTGATCCTATGGGTATTAAACTGGTGCCTGACCGCTCCCTGCACGGTGTACACACCGCGCACCGAGGCTGACAGCCAGTTGAACAGGTTGTAACTGCCCCAGGCGGTGGTTTGGAATATATCGCCCAGCGCATAACCGGAGTCATTGCGGTTTTGCAGGCGTTTGGTGCCGCTCAGTTGTGCGCCCCAGGACCAATCGTCCTGCTGACCGCTATAGGTCAGGCTGGGTTTAAAATCCCAGGTACCGCTGCCAAGCTGCATGCCGTAATGCATAAATTCCTGTTCTGATGATTGAGTTGCCTCGGGGTATTTTTTGCTCACGCTGCCCGTCGGCGCACTGACGCCGATAGCGGTATGCAGATGATGCACCGGGTTGTTAAACAGCTTCACCATGGCATACATGCCGGTATCGCCGATGCCGCCGCTGCTATGCCCCTGGCTGGCTACCGAATGATGGTTATGACTACCCGTATCTATCGGGTCAGGCGCATTGTGTAGCCCGCGCAGGCTCATGTTCATATCCATCAACTGCGGCATCACCATCAAGGTCAACCAATCGGTCGGTGCCACCATCAGCTCCAGCATGTGCATGTTGGTGTTCATTTCTGTTGCGGTAAAGCGGCAGGCATCGGTGCTCGGGCAGCCGTTATCGATAATGGCCTGATCGCCCACTGCCTGGGTACCGTGCAAGATATCGCCTTTTTCCAGGCCGTATTGGTAGCGGTAGCCGACCATGACATCACCGGCATTATCAAGCATGTGATCGAACATCACCCCGGCCGGGGCGTGACTGCCGTTGTGGTGCCCGCTATGCGGCGCGCTGTCGGCACTGCCGCCTTTAAGGCTTAAGGCATCCAGGCTGACATTGAGCGTGGCGTTGACGGTAACGTAATCGAAGTCGGCATAACTGCCTTCACCGCGGCTGCCCAGTTGCAACGAGCCGGCATGTTGATAGTACTCGCCGCTGACCGACAGGTTTAACCCTTTGGCAAATTGTTTGCTGATGGTCAGGCCGCCGCTCAAAGTGCCGTAACCTGACAGCCGGTAATCGCTGGAGAAGTTCTTGATCGGCAATTGGCTGAAGTCCAGTTGGGAACCTCTCGGTTTGGTATCATCCACAACAAAAGCATCCGGACCCAGCAAAAAAACCGAATTGTAAAAATCGGCGGCTGTCTGGCTGTAATAACGGATGTTGGGGGTCAAGGTCCAACCCCAGCCGACCGGTTGATCCCAACTGCCGGCAAAGGTATGGGCATCGATGCCCCAGTCGTCATGAAAAAAGCTGTAATCCACATGCAGCGCCGCATCCAAGGGCTCGATATACTGCACTCCACCCACATTCCAACTGAACTGATTGCGACTGTCGGGGCGTTGCTCCCAGACATCTGTTGCAGTTGCATTTCTCAACTCTATGGGATTGTCCGGATCCGCAGGATTGTTGTAAGGTACAAAATCGTTACCTACAGAATACAAATACACCGCTTTATAGGGGTTTTCTAAAAACCCGGTGTTACGGGTGTAATTCATGTTGCCATGCACAAGAGTACTTTTACTCAGGACTTGACTAAATCCCAAATTCATCGCCCAGTCTTCGCGATCGGCCTTTAAAGGATCGTTGGCGCTGGTGGCACTGGTGGAATGGGCGCGCGGCGTACGATCTATCGTATTGAAATACCCCAATCCAATAGTACTTAGATCACTGCTGGTATAGCTCAAGCCCAGGTTCACGCTGGTCAGTTTCTGGTTAAAATCCCAGCGGCCATTAGCATTGACAAAGCGCGAGTGATAATCCGGCTCTTCCGACACGCCGCCGCCGATACCCAGTGCCATCTCATCGCCTTCGTAGCTCAACTTAAAATCACCCTGCTTACGCGTTTCCGGCGATGCGATAGCAAAGGCGTGGACAGTACGGTTATCAACTTCAAGCGTCAAAAAATTAACAAAATTTCCTTGCCGATCAATACCAAAATTCCAATCCCTTGCCGGTGAGGCATTGGAAATTGAGTCAAACCCTAAGGATGCTATCGGACCTGTCGCGAATGGCGTGGCCCCACCCCAGGTATCCTGCACGTAATTAAAGGCGAGTTTGACCCGGTCGGTCAGGCTAATCTTGCCGTTACCGCTAAAGCTGTCCACAGTAATGGGTTTTAAATTTGAATGAGGGGTTGTGGGGTCTTTTGCACTTGGCAAAAAGGCACGAGCTCGCATGCCTTCTTCGTAGTATTGGTAGCCGAAACTGACTTGGTCGTCTTCCTGGGCATGGCTTGTTGACGGCATTAAGCCGGGCAATGCCAATGCGGCGGCGGTGAAGGCCGCGAGTGGCGATGGTTTAGTTACTTGGTGATGTGTGGTTTTGCGTTTATTCAAAAATTATTCCTTTAATGAGTTAAGCGATTTGCAACCACATACGCGCGGAAAATCACGCAAGCGTAATTTTCTCAATTAACCGGCAGAGAGCATTAGGCCTGTGGGTTGCCCCTTAACTTGGTGTTTTTTTATATAGCCTGCGAGCGCTCGCTTAATACCCTTGGACTTTTACTTTTAACCCAATGGAATTGATAAAAATTCTGACCACCGGATAGATGATGAAGCGGACTGACTTTATCAAAAGGTACTTCCTGCCCATTTAACCGAGAAAGCCCCCATAACGAGCATGGAGGCCTCTCAAACAACCGCAGGTTACCGGTTAATTGCTAAGTCGATATCTGGGCTCAAGGTGGAATTACCTGTTATCTCAGGCGCTGCAAAACCTGAATGGACTTCAGTTGTAACTGTTTCTATACCAACATTGTCCTGGCAATGAAAAATAAGCCCGTAAGTCTTGGCACCGGTACCTCTTTTATTAACCAGGATGTTGTATTCACCATTGCCTGCACCCACACCTCCTGGAGTAAGCGCAGTCTGCCCGGATGCGGTGCTTGTAGTACATGCAGGCGCCGGGCCGGTGGCTGCCCCTGTACTGGTATCAGTTACCTGTACGGATTGTGTGAAACCTTCTCTACCAAGTTGTACCGCTACCGATTCACCCACTACTGTAGCCGATTGCAGATTTATTCGAGTGAATAACTTGGTGGTGGGATTAAGGCTGGGGGCCTCAGGAGAGCCATCACCATTCGAGCACATAATCCTGTACACATCGGCCGCATCTTGCGCCGCTGCCAGGGTGAGGTTGTTAGGACAATGTGCCGATGCTATCCCCATATACCCTGCACCCAATACCAGCAACGTAGAGGACAAGATTGATTTTAATATTGATCTGTTCATATTTGATATCCTTGGGCTATTTAAGCCAACGGTATTGATAAGATTCTGATGACTACGCTTGGCAGTGCATCAGGTTAGCTGTGACATTAGTAATGTCGCCAGCTGTTTTTCAGTTTCCTCAGCTAAACAACGGTGCTTAGTTATTTATTTCAGGCGTTGTACCTGTGCTTGGGAGATGCGTGGTCGTAGTCAAAACGCCCGATGCATTTTCACATCGAAAATATAATGTGTAACTCTTGGCGGTGGTGCTCGTTGAGTTTACAAGAACGTTATATTGCACGGCTGGAAAGCCTGCCACAGCAGGAACGGGAGCCACAGGGGTATAGCTGGTTCCACCGGAACCGGCAGTTGGGCTGGCTGGATCAGAACAAGAAGCAGAAGGCACTGCTATTGCAGAAGGCGAAGTGCCCTCTCTTGCAATTTGGGCTTCTACGCCTGCCGTTCCTGTAACACAAAGCCGAAGCTTTACGGTTCCGGCACCGCAGTTGAACCGGTATAAGTCAGCGGCAACCGGCTGTGGACTAACTGTAGCGCCCAACGACTGCGCAATTGAAAATTGCCGAAGCCGTTCCCGTATATCCTGTGAACGCAAGCAGCGCTAGAGGGATCAGGGCTGTTTTGATCGATATTTTATTCATGATAAGATTTCCTTGGGGCGTAGCCCCAATTTGTTTTATAAAATGCTTAGCACTGCGTTTTCTGCAGTGAATAGGCGTGATAGCAGGTGAAATACTTCGTTTCAGCTGGTTATTTCACTTGCCAGTTTTGCCAACCGCTTCTTGCAGGAAGCGGTTGGCGAAGCGGAATCCTTACCGCTTGTCCGGTACCCATGACCGCCTGCCTGTTGGCTAAAGACGGGCGGTCATGTTGTTTTTAAACTCCCTTACTTTATGAAAGTAATGTCATTGCTTCTGTCGTGCGTTAAGCTCGGCAAGCTTGGCTGAAGCCAGTTCGCGTATTCCTTTGTCATTATCTTTACTAGCCTGTTGCAATAAATTGACATCATCATTGATAGTGCTGACTGCGTTAAAGCGGACATTTACATCCTTGTCGTTAATCGCCTGCGTTAGGAAAGCCTCAACATCATTACCGCCGCGCTGGACGATGGCGGTAACCGCCTGCGCCCTGATGCCGGGATCTTTGTCTATCATGGCTGACTGTATAGCTTTATCCACGCTTGGATCATCTTTAAGCCCAGCTAACCCCAGGTTATAGATTGCTTGGGCGCGTTCTCCAGGATCTTTAGATTTGGCCTGCTCTAAAAGCAAATCGGATTGCTCGCGCATGGATTGGTCAACCTGCGCTTGTTCTGCCGCCGTAGGTTTTTTTTCAACTACCGCCTGAGCCAGCGGCGCTGTTGGCTCAACCGTCACCGCCTGACAACTGCCGACGCTGGAGCCTAACAACCAAAATTCTGCAGGCTTATCTTTTTGAGCTTTGTGGGCCACCAGCCCAACTTGTTTAGCGAGCAGGCAATCCATGATTTGGCTGACGTTTTCGCCTATGCAGGTAGCTGTCACCGGAGCATCAGGCAACACGGAGTAATGGATGCTTACACCGGTTTTGTCAGCGATTGCTTTCAGGATTTTCCCTAACGGCGCATGTCTGGCTTCCAGGCGAATGGCGTCGGGAGCTTGCTGGGACAGGGTAAGCTGAATACTGGCAGGTGAGCTATTGCTTACATCTTGCGCAGCTGCAAAACCACCAGTCGCATGCAGCACGAGGCAGGCGAATAAAGCTAAAGTTCTAGGCGTATTCATCAGGAATCTAAACTTATATTGCGCCGGAATCAGCCTGGCCGGGCCAGCATGGACAATGTTTTCCAGCGTTTGGATACAGCTTCTCGTGATTGGCAACCGATTGATAGATTGCTGTGTCTTGATTCCAGGCCATGCTTTGTCCTAATTTTTATTTTTGTTCAATCCAAGAATGATGCTCAAGGCATTACACAAGGTTGGGATCTACTTGATTTCCAAAACGGCGACCAAGAGATAAGGCCGCTTGGAAAAGGTATGAACACAGAGTTCGGGGCGGGATGCTAAATCATAAAAATATAAAGACAATGCGACAAAATGCCGCGCGACGTATTGACGCAGGGGAAAACAATTAAACTAGGTTATTTGACATCATTTGCAAAAATTTTTACGTCATATGCCGTACTTTTGGAAAATTCGCTGTTTTTTTGTTTGAAAAAACATTTTCACAATAGGCAATCGTTGCGGGTCAAAACTATTTAACGAACTTAAAAATTTTCCGGTTGTGATCTGCTGCGGCGCCATTGAGTTAAGCGAAGCCGCACCTCTTAGTTGTTCACCTGATGGTGCGTAAAAGCACCCTACGATTATTGGGAAGTGGCTTCTAACCCTATCTTTTGCCACTATTCCGATCAAAAAACTCATGACTGACTAACGCGAGTAATATCAACGCGCTGCCGATTAGTACTTTCACCGTTAAAGGCTCGTGGTTAACAAAGTGCCCAAGCGCTAATGCCATAACGGGTGAGATTAAGGTAATGAGTGCAACCCGTGTCGCACTGAGGTAAATCAGTAAATAGTAATACAGTGCAAAACCGATGGTAGTGGCGATCACGCCCAAATAAACGATGGATGCCCAACTGGTAATCGGTAAATCTGTCGGCCAGTGGCCATCAAAGCTTATCCAGGTTAGCAAATACAACGGTAGCGACAGCAATAAGCCGCCGGTAACTTGGGTTAACGCAGGCAACTTGGCATCAATGCGTTTTACCCAGACCGCGCTGAATGATTGCAAGAACGTTGAGATTAACACCCCGCAAATACCCATCACCGCCTCGCGGCCCAATTGCAAAGCAGAGCCAAACATCACAGCCAAGCCGACAATACCCAGGATGTAAGAAAGCACTTTGCCTTTGGTCAGGCTTCGCTCAGCTAACCACAAGGCTACCAACAACGCCGTCATTAAGGGTGTAAGTCCGAAAATAACTGAAATCCAACCGGAAGGAATAAATTGTGCGGCCCAATACACTACCAGCATAGAGCCGTATATTTGCAGGGCTACCGCACAATAGGTTTGTAGCGCTTTTGAATGCCAGAGCAAACGCTGTTGACTCAAGCCTAACGTCATGAGTGTGCAAGCGGCGCCGATGGTCATACGTGCCGTGACGCCAAACAAAAAACCCGGTCCTTCAGCGCTCCATTTGATGGCTAGCGGGGTTGTCGACCACAGTAAAACAATAAATACGTACGCTAACACCACACCTATTTGCAGCATTGTTATCCCTTTTAATGCATTTCTATGAGCAATTTTCTGATTTTATCCAGGAGTTGCTGTTGCTGCTCTTCGTTCAATTTGGCAAAGTCTTGCTGAAAAGCTTCCAGGCTATAGGGCTTTTCAACTATCGAATTTGCTGACGCGGCAATCCCGCAGTCGGTAAGCACTTGAGTTAATGACTTGGCCGCATCATCCAGCGGGATTGAAGCTAACAATACTTTACGAATTAAGGTATTTACACGCAGAAAAATAGCTTGTCCGCTGAGCATATCGGCAACGATGGCTTGAGCCTGCTCGGTGTTAAAGCCTCGACGCTTGGAATCTTTGTAAGCAGTCATTGGCAATTTAACGGGGGGCTTTTGGTCTATCTGATATTCAACATCAAACCGGCTACCTTGCGAAGTAATCAGGCTGGTCGACTCAACAGTGACCTGTAAGGCATTATCTTTGCACATGACTTCTAAACGCATGTTGTCATAAAGATCACGACGCGGTAGTGGCGATATAACAACACTATAATTGCGGTTGGTCAGACGATCTTTCTCTTGCACATAGCTCCAATCATTAATGGCGAACGCGTTGGTCGGCAACAAGAAAGCCACCGACACCCAGATCAGGCCTACCTTATAAAATGTTTGCATAATCTTGCTCAAGTTGCCGAAAGTTCATTGATGACATAAAGCGGCTAAAACTTAACCATGCCGATAGCCCCATCAAATCTTTAAATTGCGGTGGCAAAAAATGCGGCGGCACGACGGTTCCTTCTTCTACCAAATCGACGAGCACTTTCATATCCTCGATCATAGTTTTTCCGCAGAACAACAACGGAATACGGTCGGGTTTACCTTTACTAACCGCCAAACGCATAAAGTTGTAAGTGAGGACAAAGCCTTTGATGTAGGTCAGGTCTTTGGTAAACGCCATACCGTCAGGACTGCTGCCTCGAAACACGCGACTGCTGAGGGTGTAGCTTTCTTCTCTATCCAAGCCTTTGTCTAAGAAGAAAGTGAATATCTCCATAAAGTCGGCGCCTTCTTCGGCCAAAGTAATGGCACGCACCCGATTAATCAGACGCATCAAGCGATTGGGTGTCGAGCTAAAGGTCAAAATTTCCATCAACACCGCCAAACCTTCTTGGGTAACAGTTGCTGAAGGCGGCCCTTTGCCCAAAAAAGTACAATAAGGCTGCGCTAATCCATTCAAAGTGGTGCCCAAATGCACCCAAATTTCATGCACTTCCAGCACGCGCAAATCGCGCATATTAAATAAAGCGTCGGCACGCAATTTAACGTAATCGGTACCGGCTGCCGCATCGGCGACAATACCGTCGCTGATCATGGCCCGCAGACCATCACCGGGAAACATGGCTTCTATTTTTTCATTAAGTATCGCTACAGCATCTTTAGCATTAATTGTTTTAGGCTCTTCAACCAGAAAATCCAGTTTTAACAATTGCGACAAGGTGGCTTCCATCATGCTGCCCAAATCGGCAATGGTCGGATCGCCAACATGAAAGACATCTTGTGACGAGCCATACAGCTCTTGAGAAATATTGGTAAACGTTGAAGTGCCTCGAGCTTCCAGCATGCGCACGACATCCTGGTATTCCCGGCAAATCCTACGCATGATGACGCTAAGCGGATTAAGCTGGCCGAGTTTACGGACCAGGTCGCGTTCTATTTGATAGAACTCGTGTTTCTTTTCGACAGGATCAAAGCCCAATGGCCGATTTAAATAATACTCGGGGGTAACTTCAGGAAGTTTTTTACAATTTCCGTTAAAAAATGCCTGTTTAACGCCATCATCCCATTTGATGGCATCAAGGATTCTTATCGGCTGTTGGGCTTTAAGAATACGATCCGACAGGGTTTTAACCTCAGTTAAGTAGGTAGAAGGTTTAACCGTTTTTTTACGCATGTCATGTCCGTTTTTAATACTGCATTCTGGAAAAATATGCTGTTACCGATCAACTCAATCCGTAACGAAACCATAGCCAATATATCAATAGATTTAACAGACTCAGGGGGATGCCCACTCGGGCAAACTCAAAAAATCCCAAGGTTGCACCATGTTTTTCGGCATGCTGGATAATAATGACGTTACTAGCAGCACCCAATATCAAAAAATTACCTGCGATGGTGCTGCCAGCGGCCAACGCCATTAATGTCTGTGCTTCCGGTTGGCCCAACAATGGCAAATACAAAGCCACGAGCGGCACATTGGAAATCAACTGACTTAATCCGGCACTCACCATCATAATAACGGGAACGGCAGTTAAATCCAGCTGAAAGTGCTTTAACAGCTGTTGCATGATGCCGGATTGCCAAACACTGGCCATTACGACAAACATGGACGCAAAAAACACTAAGGTTGACCAGTCCAGTTCTTTGAGGATCCGCAAACGCTTGGGACTAAAAACCAACACAGGCAAAGCCGAAATCATCGCAATATGCGCTAATTCTAAATGCAGTTGGTTGTGGCTATTGGTCAATACGATATTAAGTATTATCAAACTGAGCAGCAAAAATAAGGAAATACGCGCTAGCTTAGCCAATTGCAAATCCAACACCTTAACGGGCGTGTGGATAAGCGGCATAGCATCGATAAATTGATCTCGGTAAACCCGGTGTAATACCAAATAGGTAAGCACTAAGTTAACCAATGTAGGCAACGCCAAGCCCTGGAAGAAACTGATAAACGGTGAAGTCAATCCACCAGCGCTGGCAATAAGCAAATTTTGCGGATTGCCAATCGGGCTCATAACGCTGCCGATGGTAACGGCATAGGCAAGCGTTAATAACAGCAATTGACTATTGATTTTATGTTCATGCGCAAGGCGCAGTACCAGCGGCGTGCCGACGATAGCCAGGGTATCGTTCATCAATAATGCGGATGAAAAAGCCGCGCCAAACAAAATCCCCAGCACCATTTGCCGCACCGAAGTTAATCGGCCAAACAACTTATAAGCCAGAAAATAAAGATAACCACTATCAACCAGCGCCTGACCGATGATGAACATGCTTAGCAAAAACACCATGACGTTAACGTCAATCGCCTTTAACGCATCACTCCAGCCAATCTCGCCGGTAGCCAACAACACAAAAGCACCGAGCATCATTACTTGCCAGATTTTAATCTGCAAATGACCAATTTTTCTTATTGCAATCAACAAAAACACGACGACCAACACCGCCAACGAAATAGTCATTTTTATCCTTAGTCATCAACCTCAATTACAACGCAAATCACAATATCTGCTCGTAGCCCAGGCCAGGAGAGCTGATTTTTTTGCCGACATCATAACCTTTGAATACTCAATCAAAAGAACTTAAATAGCGACCAAGTTAAGCCATTTAAGTAGGGAAACAAGGGAACAATGATTGCAATATCAATCGATTACATGTAGGATTAAAAAAATATTTACTGTAGCCGCCAGCTATTTTGGCACTACTAATGTGTTTACAAAGCACTGCATAGCGGTGCTTTTTTATTGTGCCAACTAAAAACAAATAACATGCCAGTAATTACTCTTCCAGATGGCTCTCAGCGCACTTTTGACCAAGCCGTCACCGTCATTGACGTCGCTTTATCTATAGGCGCGGGCTTAGCTAAGGCCACGCTTGCCGGCAAAATCAACAACATACTCGTCGATGCCAGCACACCTATTCAGGAAGACGCGACATTACAAATTATTACCGCAAAAGATGCTGAAGGGCTTGATATTATTCGCCATTCCACCGCTCATCTTTTAGCTCAAGCCGTAAAACAGCTTTTTCCAGACGCTCAAGTAACTATTGGACCTGTGATCGAAAATGGCTTCTTTTACGATTTTGCTTACCAACGACCATTTACACCAGATGATCTGGAAGCCATTGAAGCCAGAATGCAAAAACTGGCGGCAGAAGATAACGTAGTAAATCGATCGGTGTTATCACGAGATGAAGCAGTTAAGTTTTTCAGCAATCTAGGAGAAACTTACAAAGCCGAAATTATTGAATCAATTCCAGCGAACGAAGATTTAAGCCTATACACGCAAGGCGATTTCACCGATCTATGCCGCGGACCACATGTACCGAGTACCGGTAAATTAAAAGCCTTCAAGTTAATGAAAATTGCCGGTGCCTATTGGCGAGGCGATTCCAACAATGAAATGCTGCAACGTATTTACGGCACTGCCTGGACTGACAAAAAGGAATTGCAAGATTACCTGCATCGCCTGGAAGAGGCCGAAAAAAGAGATCATCGCAAACTAGCTAAAACTCTGGATTTATTTCATACCCAAGAAGAAGCGCCCGGCATGGTGTTCTGGCATGAAAAAGGCTGGATTTTGTATCAGCAAATCGAGCAGTACGTTCGTGAAAAATTACGCACCAATGGTTACGGAGAAGTTAAAACGCCGCAAATCGTCGATCGATCATTATGGGAAAAATCAGGGCACTGGGATAAATTCGGTGCCATGATATTTACCACCCATTCTGAAAATCGCGATTACGCGATCAAACCGATGAACTGCCCATGCCATGTGCAAATTTACAACCAAGGCATTAAAAGCTATCGCGATTTACCAATCCGACTGGCTGAATTCGGCTCCTGCCACCGCAATGAACCGTCCGGCACATTGCATGGATTGATGCGGGTTAGAAACTTTGTCCAGGATGACGCACATATTTTTTGCACTGAAGGCCAAATTCAAGATGAGGTTTCGACATTCATCGACATGCTGTTTGATGTTTATAAAGACTTTGGCTTCAACGAAGTCATTATAAAACTCTCAACCCGCCCAGAAAATCGAGTGGGTGACGATGCCGTTTGGGACAAAGCAGAAAGCGCTCTGGAGCTCGCACTCAACAACAAAAACTTAGCATGGGACTTGCAACCTGGCGAAGGCGCATTTTATGGCCCCAAAATAGAGTTTTCTCTTAAAGATTGTATCGGACGAGTCTGGCAATGTGGAACTATACAAGTGGATTTCTCCATGCCCGGCAGATTAGGCGCAACCTATATTGCCGAAGACGGCTCCAAACAAGTCCCCGTTATGCTGCATCGCGCCATACTGGGTTCACTAGAGCGCTTTACCGGCATTTTAATTGAACAATATGCAGGCACCTTCCCGCTCTGGCTGGCGCCCGTGCAATTAGTGCTTCTTACTATTGCTGATCGACATGCTGAATATGCGGCCAATATTGCCAAAGACCTTGAAAAACAAGGCATCAGAGTAAAATTGGACTTGAGAAATGAGAAGATCGGGTTTAAAATTCGCGAACACTCAATGCAGCGTGTACCCTATCTGGTCATACTTGGTGACAAGGAATTAGAAGATCAAATGGTTACGGTCCGCACGCAAAAAGGTGATGACTTGGGTAGTTTGTCAATTGAAGATTTCGCCAATCGGCTAAAAGAATCAATTGCAAACAAAGATTAATAGTATTTCGGAGGATTAGAATATCGCTGCTAAAAAAGATGAAACGCGCCTGAATGATTCAATTACAGCTCGACGCGTTAGAGTTACAGGTGCTGACGGCGAAGCGTTAGGCATTATCTCATTAGATGAAGCCAAACAAATTGCATATGCAGCAGACTTGGATTTAGTGGAAATATCGCCAAACGCGGATCCTCCGGTTTGCAAGATAATGAATTATGGCAAGTTCCAGTTTGAGCAAAACAAAAAACTGGCCGTCGCCAAAAAGAAGCAGAAACAGATTCAAGTTAAAGAAATAAAATTCAGACCAGGCACTGACGAAGGTGACTATCAAGTTAAGTTAAGAAGCTTAATCAAGTTTCTTAATGAAGGCGATAAAACCAAAATAACTCTACGTTACAGAGGCCGCGAAATGGCTCATCGAGAAATCGGTGTTGACCTGCTTAAACGCATCGAAACTGATCTTGAAGAACTAGCCATTGTTGAACAATTCCCTAAAATGGAAGGCCGACAAATGGTTATGGTTATGGCTCCTAAAAAGAAAAAATAACCATCAAGCAAAAATAGCCCATCAAGGGCTATATCGGTAACAAAGGAACTGTTTCCGAAAGTACTCAACCATAAGTACAAGTGATTTTTCAGGGCCATGCATTTTGCCTTGCTGAGTCGCAACTCAAGGACATTTATTTAATTTATTGGAGAAAACAAATGCCAAAGATGAAAACCAACCGCGGAGCTGCCAAGCGCTTTAGGCGAACTGGTAATGGCGGTTTCAAGTGTGGACATTCACATCGTCGTCATATTTTGACTAAAAAATCCACCAAAAGAAAAAGACAGTTGCGTTCAACCGCTACAGTTCATCCTTCAGACTTGCGTTCTGCTGTTCGCATGTTGCCTTATAGTTAAGGAGCAAAATCATGCCTAGAGTAAAACGTGGCGTAACTGCCAGAGCAAGACATAAAAAAATTCTTAAGCAAGCCAAAGGTTACTATGGTGCGCGCAGTCGTGTCTACCGTGTTGCCAAGCAAGCGGTTATTAAAGCCGGACAGTATGCATATCGCGACCGCAAACAGAGAAAACGTCAATTTAGAGCTCTTTGGATTGTCCGTATTAACGCAGCAGCTCGTATATTTGGCATTTCATATAGCCGCTTAATTAATGGTTTAACCAAAGCCAATGTAGCTATAGACCGCAAAGTACTAGCTGATATTGCTGTTCGTGACATCGAAGCTTTTGGCAAAATCGCAGAGATTGCCAAGGCTAATCAAAGCCCTCAAAACTAAACTTCTTTTTTAGAAGTGCTCACCACCTCTCTTCATGAGAGGTGGTTGTTTAGGCCATAATGCTTTGCCTAAACCAATGACTTTTTTAATACCCCTCCTATCCACAAGCTAAGCGAGTAAATCAGTGTCGGCTATCCCGGAAGAAATTCTCGCGCAGGCATTAAAAGAGCTTGCGCAATCAGAAGACCTCAATCAAATTGATCAGGTTCGAGTTAATTATCTCGGCAAAAAAGGCTTGTTTACCCTGCAAATGAAAGAGCTCGGCAAGCTTGATCCTGAACAGCGCCGGATTGCCGGTCAAGTCATTAACCAAGCCAAAGATAGTTTTCAACAACAATTGGAAGCAAAAAAAATTGAGTTGGAACAATCTTTTTTAGCAAAAAGGTTAGCCGCTGAATGCATAGATGTGACATTACCCGGCCGCGGCCAATCTATCGGCGGTTTACACCCCATTACAACCACCCTCAGAAGAATATCCAAAATATTTGCGAGTGTCGGCTTCAAAGTCGTAGAGGGCCCGGAAATCGAAGATGATTATCATAACTTCGAAGCACTAAATATACCTGCTCATCATCCTGCGCGGGCAATGCACGACACTTTTTATTTTGACGCGCACACAGTATTAAGAACACATACCTCACCGGTACAAATCCGCGTGATGGAATCAGAAGCGCCGCCTTTAAAAGTCATAGCACCAGGTCGCGTATATCGCTGCGACTCTGATATTACACACACACCAATGTTTCACCAGGTTGAGGGTTTTTTAGTAGATACCGATGTCAGCTTTGCTGATCTAAAAGGTGTCGTTTACGAATTTTTGCGCGCCTTTTTTGAAAAAGACATTCAAGTGCGCTTTAGACCCTCCTACTTTCCATTTACCGAACCTTCTGCTGAAGTCGATATTGAATGCGTAATCTGTAGCGGCGAAGGCTGTCGCGTGTGCAGCCAAACTGGCTGGCTGGAAGTAATGGGCTGCGGCATGATTCATCCTGAGGTATTTAGCTCAGTCAAGATTGATGGCGAGCGATACAGTGGTTTTGCGTTTGGTATGGGCGTTGAGAGACTTGCAATGTTGCGATATGGGATTAATGATTTAAGGCTGTTTTTTGAAAATGACTTGAAATTTCTTCAACAATTTACTCACAAGGATGGATGATTTATGAAAATCAGTGAAAATTGGCTAAGAACATATGTCAATCCAGAAATCAGCACCGCTGAACTTGTTGCTCAACTTACCATGGCTGGTCTTGAGGTTGATTCCATAGAACCCGCCGCTGCCGTTTTTACTGGCGTTGTTATCGGTGAAGTTCTATCAACTCAGCAACATCCAGATGCAGATCGATTGAAAGTCTGCCAAGTTAACGTTGGCGAAACCGAACCACTGCAAATAGTGTGTGGCGCAACTAACGTGCGTGAAGGCTTGAAAATCCCTGCTGCATTAGTTGGGGCTATCTTGCCTGGCGACTTCAAAATCAAAAAATCCAAACTGCGTGGCGTAGAGTCATTAGGTATGCTGTGTTCGGAAAAAGAACTTGGCTTAGCTGCCGATGCCCATGGATTAATGGAACTTGCTGCTAATGCGCCTGTAGGTATTGATATTCGAGAATACTTATCGCTTAACGATAATATTATTGAAATCGATTTAACTCCAAATAGAGCAGATTGCTTAAGCATTGAAGGCATCGCACGCGAAGTTGCCGTACTCAACAAATTGGATTGGTCCGCGACTCTCGTTGAAAAAACCACACCGACAAATATTGATGAATTGTCGGTTAATGTACTGACGCCTGATGCCTGCCCTCGCTACCTCGGGCGCTTGATTAAGGATGTAAATCCCAAAGCCGAAACACCATCATGGATGCAAGAACGTTTGCGCCGCTCTGGCATGAGAAGCCTGGGGGTGATTGTTGATGTTACTAACTATGTACTCATTGAATTAGGACAGCCCCTGCACGCATTCGATGCCGATAAAATATCTGGCGGCATCAGCGTTCGTCATGCGCATTCCGACGAAAGCATTGCCCTGCTTAACGGCCAAACAATTAAACTCGATAACGAAGCCTTAGTAATCGCCGATGACAGGCAAGCCTTAGCATTAGCTGGTGTAATGGGCGGTAGCGAATCTTCCGTAGCATCTACGACACAAAATATATTTTTGGAATGTGCGTTTTTTACACCTGCAAGTATCGCAGGCAAGGCTCGTAAATTTGGCCTACATACTGATTCCTCGCACCGGTTCGAACGTGGCGTTGATTTTACGCTGCAGGAGCGCGCGATTGAACGTGCGACCCAGTTGATTATTGATATTGCAGGCGGAAGCGTCGGCCCAATTACAGAAGTAACATCAATAGCATTCTTACCATCTCGCAATGCCGTTATTGTCAGAAAACAAAGAATCGAAAAAATTCTAGGTCTGAAAATTGCCGATACTGTTATTGCTGATATTTTTCAACGTCTTGGCTTAAGCATTGTTCCTCAAGACGATAACTGGTTAGTTACCCCGCCCGGCTTTAGATTTGACATTGCTATCGAGGCAGACTTAATCGAAGAAATAGCGCGTATTTATGGCTATAACAGCCTGCCTAGCAACAATTTACTAATGCGTTCGGAATTAGGTCTAGCTCCAGAAGCCTTACTAGAGCTGGATCGGGTTAAAGACTTGTTAGTTGATAGAGGCTATCAAGAAGCCATCACTTATAGTTTTGTCGATGAAGACACACAAAAAGCGATAGCTCCCAACGACATCGTTATTCGTCTGCAGAATCCGATTTCAGCCGACTTAGCTGTTATGCGTAGCACGTTGTGGGGAGGATTAATAAAAGCAGCCTTGTATAATACCCATCGTCAACAAACCAGAGTTCGATTTTTTGAGACTGGTCTTAAGTTCGTAGAAAAAAATGGCGAGGTCTTACAACAACAAACGTTGTCGGGATTATCTCTTGGCAGCTTATACCCTGAACAATGGAACGAAAGCACCCGCAATGTAGATTTCTTCGATATCAAAGCGGATGTTCAGGCAATGCTGGCTTTGTCCGGAATTGAAGCGAAATTTTCACTTGCGCAGCAAATCGCATTACACCCCGGCCAATCCGCTGAAATAGTGACATCAGATGGACATCATATTGGCTGGCTAGGTATGCTGCACCCAACGCTTGAAAAAGAATTGGGCTTTGATTCTCAAGTATTCCTATTCGAATTAGATCAGGATTTATTGCTAAAGAACCGTATACCTACCTTTAAACCTCTTTCAAAGTACCCATCTGTTCGGCGAGATTTGGCATTGATTGTCAAAGAAGACGTTTCTGCCGAAGCAATAATTGACTGCATAAAAGCAAACAACCAGAGGATTCTGCAAGATGTTGTCATTTTTGATGTCTATCGCGGCAAAGGGGTAGAAGAGGGATACAAAAGTGTCGCATTAGGCCTAATCATACAAGACGAGACACAAACACTGACTGATTCTGAGACAGAATTGGTTATATCTAAGTTGTTAAATGCATTGACCGATACAATTGGCGCAAAACTGAGAGATTGATATGGCCTTAACTAAAGCTGATTTTGCAGAAAAATTGTTTGAAGAACTTGGCCTAAATAAGCGCGAAGCTAAAGAAATGGTGGAGTTATTTTTTGAAGAAATCAAAGCCGCACTAGAAACTGGCGAACAGGTAAAAATTTCTGGTTTTGGCAAATTCGAGCTCCGAGACAAAAGCAGTCGTCCAGGCAGGAACCCTAAAACCGGCGAAGAAATACCCATTACCGCTAGGCGTGTGGTAACATTTCGGGCAGGACAAAAACTTAAAGCTCGAGTAGAAGCATATGCTGGAACCCAGTAATAATAATGAATTGCCTGCAATACCGGCAAAACGCTACTTTACAATAGGTGAAGTAAGCGAACTATGTGGCGTTAAACCGCATGTGCTTCGCTATTGGGAACAAGAATTTGGTGAACTTACTCCAGTTAAACGCAGGGGTAATCGTCGATATTATCAACGTCATGATGTATTGATGATTCGGCAGATTAGATACTTGCTCTATGAACAAGGTTATACCATCGGTGGAGCAAAAGCCCACCTCAGCAGTACCGATGCAAAAGAAGATTCACAACTTACCAAACAACTTATCCATCAAATGATTGGTGAACTAGAAGATATTCTTGAATTGCTTAAATAGTGGTTATATTTGCTTAGGCTAATGTAGTAAACTAGGCGCAGTTTATTGGTATTTTGATTCTACCTTGCAAAGATAAAACATGTCGGGGCGTAGCGCAGTTTGGTAGCGCACTTGCCTGGGGGGCAAGGGGTCGAAGGTTCAAATCCTTTCGTCCCGACCAATTTATAAAGCAAAAAGGCCAGCTAATTAGCTGGCCTTTTTGCTTTATAAATTCCATATACTAAATCTAATAATTTTCATGCTTTACGCACAATACCTGTAAAGCCCACCTTGCTTATATCTTGTTCAACAGCAATAGTTTCGCAATGATTATTTCGTCTACCTTATCAGCGGCAACGGAAAAAAATGCCAAGCTAGAAAGTGAACTGTTAAATAAAACCTGCCAATGCGTTTATCTTAATCGTAAAGCCCTATGCGATGAATTAACTCTATGGGGAAGCAGCGAACTTTGCTATGAAATTGCTGATCAACGAGCTCATCTTTTTGCCGAAGCTGCAGTTTTTGTAACGGCAGATAACCTATCCAAGCAAAAAGCTATTATTACAGCTGTGGAGAAAGTTATTGCTCTGCCAGCTTACAAAGAGCATGTACTTGCATACGCTCCATACACCGCCCATTTCACACCTAAAGCACACGGTGTGTTTTTTGGCTACGATTTTCATTTAAGTCCCAGCGGACCACAATTAATAGAAATTAACACCAATGCAGGCGGGGCGTTACTCAGTGCCGTTATGGAATCCAGCAAAAAAAGCTGCCAACATTCCCATTCAGGATCCAATAAAAGCAAACATCCTGAACAACTATTTTTAAAAATGTTCGCGGCTGAATGGGAATCCGAGGAACGCTCATATCCTTTGCGCTGCATTGCAATTGTTGATACAGCGCCTCAACAACAATATCTATTCCCAGAGTTTTTACTTTTCAAACGTTTATTTGAACAGCAAGGACTTAAGGTGATTATTTGCGACCCATCGGAACTAAGTTTTAAAAGTGGTCGGCTTTGGCTAGATCAACAGCCCATCGACCTGGTTTATAACCGCCTAACCGATTTCAGCTTAGAGGCTCCTGAACACCAAGATCTGCGCAATGCTTACATGGACAGCGCAGTAGTCGTTACACCGCATCCACTCAGTCATGCGCTGTATGCTGATAAAAGAAATTTAAGCCTATTGACAGACGAATCGGCGCTCAAAGCATTAGGTCTTGACGATACGACTAGAGCCACACTGCTTTCAGGAATTGCTCATACAATAATCGTCACTCCCCCCGACGCGGACACGCTCTGGCATAATCGCAAACAGCTATTTTTTAAACCTGCCAAGGGATACGGTAGCAAAGCAGCTTACCGGGGCGACAAGCTTACTCATCGTGTCTTTAATGAAATTTTGCAAAACAATTATGTCGCGCAAACTTTAGTTCCACCTAGTAAGCGATACTTAAAAATCAACGATGAAATTACTGAATACAAATTTGATTTACGGATGTACGTTTATCAAGGTGAAACGCAATTGACAATTGCCCGCTTATATCAAGGCCAGACAACTAACTTTCGCACTCCAGGTGGCGGTTTTGCGCCGGTAGTAGCAGTGACGTGAAAGCACTCTATGTTTGATAAGCGAAAGGGTGGCATCAGCCACCCTTACGTATTGAGTTACTCAAGAACCAAATTTTTCAAGTAATTTAGGAAATCACCTTTTAATTCTTCATGCATCAAGCCATGTTCAACTGTTGCCATCAAATAACCAAGCTTTGAGCCGCAGTCGTAGCGTTTACCTTCAAACTCATAAGCTAATACTTGTTCATCAGTCATCAAGGCTGCAATAGCGTCAGTCAATTGAATTTCACCGCCCGCTCCTTTACCAGTTTCTTCAATTTTATTAAAAATAGCTGGGGTCAAGATGTAGCGCCCCACTACGGCTAAATTTGAAGGCGCACGATCAGGCGCCGGTTTTTCAATAATTAACTCCACTGCGCCCACAGAAGACGAAACTTCCTTTGTTTTAACAATACCGTACTTATCTGTTTCTTCGGGATTGACTTTTTCTACACCCAAAATACTGCATTGATTTTCTTCATATTGCTGGACCATTTGCAGCATACAGCCATTGTCTCCATTTTCGATCAAGTCATCGGCTAGGATAACTGCAAATGGCTCATCGCCGACAACACTCTTAGCGCAGAGTACTGCATGCCCCAAGCCCAACGCCTCTGCCTGACGAATAAAAACAAAAGAAACATGTGGCGGCATCATCTGCCGAATCATTCTTAATGTTTCTGTCTTACCGCGAATCATTAACTCGTTTTCCAACTCATACGCTTTGTCGAAATGATCGACAATCGCATTCTTGCTTCGACCAGTAACAAAAATAATGGTATCGATACCTGCTTCCACAGCTTCTTCAACGCCATATTGAATCAGTGGTTTATCCACAACTGGCAACATTTCCTTGGGGCTGGCTTTTGTTGCTGGTAAAAAACGGGTACCAAGACCCGCAACAGGAAAAACTGCTTTTGTAATTTTTTGCTTCATGTGAGTTGTGTTATCAAGACCTATCACTAACAATCAAATGCATGCACCGCATTTAACCACCTTGTCCTTAGTTATTAAGGATGCCACATTTTAAGCTTTTTCGGTGATTCAACCATAGCTATCTTAATCACAAATATTCCAATCAATAAAATCAATCAAGATGCTGGTAAGTGTCTCTCAATATCATGCGCCTTGAGACCCCAAGCCAATAGCGATTCAACCCTATGATTTTCAAACGCCAATCGTTTAATTAAAATTTCAAAAAGTCCTTTATAAAACAAATATCCCACTGTGCCATGTGCGTCCAAATAATTACTCAAATGCACACCATCAATTTCCAATATGCTGCCATCGGTAACTGCAGTGACGGAAGCATTACGAACCCCTGTCTCATATAATGAAACTTCACCAAAAATATCCCCGACAGCCAAATCGCAGATCCCTGGCCTGACTTTTCTCCGCTCTTCCAATGCCACAGATACCGATACTCTTAACTTGCCTTCTTGTACTATATAAAGTGATTTACCTAACTCACCCTCATGAAGGATGGCTTCATTCGCTTTGAATACGCGTAATTTCCAAGCAACACCCTCTGAAAACGATGGATCAGCAATGATGTTATTAATTAATTCATTTAAATTACTCAAGTTCTTCTCCAATTACATAATTAATAAATCGCCAATGAGGCGATGCTGATTTGAAGTATAGAAGTAAGCTGGCATGATTGGATTCGGTTGCTGACAATTTATCTTCAAATGTTTACAACTCTGTTGCTCGCTGTAAATTCTATTAATAACAGGATAATTATAAATCCTGAGTTTTGCTTAGCTACCACCTACATATGCAGTAAACTAAACCCAATTAACACCAAAAATATAAGGACAGATTGATGATTAAAACTCACTCTTACAACATAATGCTTTTAGGCCTATGCCTAGCCACAACTGCATTCTCTGCGTCGGCCGAAGAAAAATTTAAAGTGTGCGCTGATCCGCTCAACCCACCTTATTCAAGCAAAAACCGCGACGGTTTTGAAAACAAAATCGCTGAACTTTTTGCTAAAGAACTAAAACAAAATATTGAATACACATGGTTCCCACAGCGTATCGGTTTTATCCGCAACACCTTGAATGCATCTGTGGATGAAAATGCAGTAGACAGCACTGAATTTAAGTGTGACATAGTAATGAGCGTACCTGCTGGCTCAGACCTCACACTGACTACTGCGCCTTATTACAATTCAACCTACGTACTGTTGATTGCCCAAGGCCGTGGATGGGATGACATAAAAAGAGCCGAGCAATTAGCCAGTTTGCCACTTCAACGTCAAGAAGCTTTAAAAATTGCCATGTTTGACCGGGGACCAGGTACGACCTGGATGCAAAAAAATGGCTTGTTAGATCAGGGCATCCCCTACCAATCGATGTCTGGCGATAATGAAAACATCGCCATGCAAATAGAAAAAGATCTAAAAGCAAAAAAAATAGACATGGTAATTTTGTGGGGGCCACTGGCTGCCTACGTAACTTCGCAAAGCCCCAAAAACAGTTATGCAACGATTCCTATGCAATCTACGCCCGACATCAAATTTGATTTTGCTGTGGCTATGGGAGTTAGAAATGGAGACAAAGCTAGAAAGGAAGTATTAGATAAACTAATTGCCGCTAAATCCAGCCAAATTCAAGCCATTTTGACCAGCTACAACATCCCTTTGTTGCCAATCCCCAAAAAAACAACCAAGAAAGATGATGATTAACTAAAAGTTACCGCCAAAATCTAATTGAATATTTTGGCGGTAAAACAGTCACTTTCTGTGAAACAAGCCAACTAAATGCGCCAGCCTGTCGACTCGATCTTGTCCCAACTGATGCCAATCAAATCGCCAGCGCCAATTGCCTGTAATAGTTCCCGGCGTGTTCATTCGGTGTTCTGAATTTAACTCCAATACATCCTGCATCGGAACAATGGCAAGGTTAGCCACCGATGAAAATGCCGCGTGAATGAGTGCGCAATGCAAGCTAGTTTGCGGATTACCCAGATATTCATAGATATAGCGGCGCTCATCTTCACTTAACTGATTTGACCAACCGACAGTCGTATCGTTATCGTGAGTGCCCGTATAAGCCACGCAATTTTTTACATAGTGATCTGGCAAATAAGGATTATCCGAGCCGCCGCCAAACGCAAATTGCAAAATTTTCATCCCGGGCAAGTTAAATTCATCCCTTAATTCTTCAACTTCCGGGGTAATAATACCTAAATCTTCCGCCACTAAAGGTATTGGACCAAGCGCTGACTTAATGGCTTTTAATAATGCTTTCCCAGGTGCTTTGACCCATTCACCATGTATCGCGGTCTCTTCGCTTGCCGGAATCTCCCAAGCTGCTTCCAGACCACGAAAATGATCAATTCGCAAAATATCGAACAACTCCATCTGGGTTCGTAATCTGTCGACCCACCATTCAAAACCGGTTTTCTTCAAATATTTCCAGTCATAGTGAGGATTCCCCCAGCGTTGCCCCGTCGCTGAAAAGTAATCTGGCGGCACCCCCGTCACAACGGACATTTCGCCAGATTCAGTAAGCTTGAACACGTCACGATTTGCCCAGACATCGGTACTGTCATAAGCGACAAAAATTGGAATGTCACCAAATACATAAACGCCATGTTGATTAGCGTAGGTTTTTAGTGCCAGCCATTGCCGATAAAACACGTATTGCTCAAATCTGATCGCGTCAATTTCATTTTTTAACCGCCGCCGAGCCTCTTTTAGGGCTTTAGTTTGCCTTTCTTTGAAGTGTACCGGCCATTGATTCCAACATTGCTGATTGAATTCATTTTTTAGCGCCATAAATAACGCAAAATCATCCAACCAAAACGCTTTTTCGTCGCAAAAATGCGCAAAATCGTTTCTGTCATGCGCGGTTGCACGCTCTAAAAAGCCGACATAGGCTTTGGTAACCAAGCAGCTTTTATTAAATTTTGTTGTGCCTTGGCATTCTTGGCATTGCTCGGATAATTGCAACCACCCTTGAGTCACTAGCCAATCAATATTGATTAATGCAGGGCTTCCCGCATGCGCTGATAAACATTGATAAGGCGACCCATCATCATGAGTCACTCCCAATGGCAATACCTGCCAAACACTGATTCCGGTGCTCTTTAGAAAATCGACAAAATTATAAGCCTCCTGCCCCAGGTCGCCATTTTCTCCGGCACCGGGCAAAGAAGTGATATGTAGCAATATGCCGCCACGACGTTGATTTAAAATATTATCCACGGTAGTCATCTTAGGTTACGCTTCTATACCCGGGCGCATAGCACCGCCCATTGCCGGAGCACCCGAGCCTTGGGTGAATGACAACGCCAAGTAAGCGGGCGCTTGTTCTCCCAATAATCGATACAAATTAGCTAAATTAAGCCTAAATTGTTTTTCAAAATTGCTGACGGCTTCGCCAGGATTGTAATCACCAAACCACCAAAACCAGTCCGAGCCTTCACAAACTGCCAGCTGCAACTCAGCCGCTTTGATCTGTTCAGCACTTAATCGGCCAGATGAAATAGCCTTATCGAAAGCCCACTTAACATCGCCTAACATATCCCAGCCCCGGTTTTTATCCGCATCGCCTATCCAAGTTGAGAACGTGCCATATACCCAACTCCCTGCGACTAATTTTGCCAATGGTTTAACTTCAACTTTGCTTTCTAAACATTCAGAAAAAGTCGTCAATTCTATGGTTGGATGATTAGCGAGTTGTTTGTAAAGGGTACTCAGAAAGTAATAGCCATTAGCTGGAAAATATTCCCAGGCGTTTTCCCCGTCCATAATAATAGAAACGACCGAATCAGCAGGTTGATTGCTGCCAATCGCTTCAATATGATGAATCAAGTCGGCAACCGCATCGTCGGCGTGCCACTTGGAATACTCAAATCCAATTAGATCAGACAAGCCGTCGTCACGAAAAAAACAGGCGATATCCGTGCCTTTTAAATGAAATGGATGATACACGTTAGTAGACTTGTCATTTTCGGGTAGGTGCAAACTATTCCGCAACACAGTACCGCCACTGGCTGCCCAGCTAAAACCAAATTCACCTAAAATCTTTAGCGTTTGCTGACTAATACTACCCTCGGAAGGCCAGCATCCTTGAGGCTTAAAACCAAAAAAACGTTTGAAGGTTTGTACACCTTTTTCAAGATGCCATTTCACTCGTTCCTCGCCGCCTGGATAAACATCCAATTCTGGCAACGGCGCATTCGGCATCGCTTCATGAGCGGTATGAATGTCCAGCAATAACGGCATGATAGGATGAGCATAAGGCGTAACCGACAACTCAATCTGGCCTTTTCTGGCTAAAACTTTATATCGCAACAAGACATTAGAGAGTTGCTCACCGATAACTTCCACGATTTCAATACGATCGTGCAAGGTGTAGCCACAACCTTTATCTATTAGGTGCTTAATTCTGACATCAGTTAACTTGACCGTTTCTCCCATCCATGCTAGGTGATACCAAACCAATATGTCACTGATAAATTGAGAATTAATGTAGCTGAGCCCTTCGTAATGTTGCTCCAGCCACTCAGCCATTTCCACCAGCTTTTTAAAAGCGGGATAACGATTAACCTGCCTTTCCCGATTAGCGCGCATGCAATCCTTGATGAGCTTTAATCTAGCTTCAGGATCCGCTGGAATACTGGGATCAACCAGCGCCGCTAATAACGGATCAGTGATAGCTATGCGATCATGTAAATAGCAGGTGACTTGTTTGGCATATTCTTCAATTTGCTCTAACAAAATGGGAGCAAAATTGACGACCGCTTTAGCGTTGGGTACTGCTTCTAAGTAAGACACCATGTCGACATAGTCTTTAATGACGTGAAGATAAGTCCATGGCAGCTTAAATTCTCCTGTTTGTAAATCTCTATACTCCGGCTGGTGCATATGCCAGCACAATACTAATTTCAGTTTTTTCATATCCAAATTATTGTTATTTTTTATTCTCATCAAAGGCAGTCCCAAACAAAATATAAATTACTGTGACTGCCTTTTTATACTTTTAAAAATGCAGACTCACTAAAGCTATCTAACGTAGTGCCGACGTTGCCCCAACATATCGGAAGTAACCAGAACTACTCCGCCAGGACTAACAAAAAAACGTCTTTCATCTTCCGCTCTATCTTCACCGATTATTGTACCTTCAGGAATTTCACAGCCCTTTTCAATGATCGCTTTAGTAATCCGGCAATGCCTGGCGATATTGACATCAGGCAGCACCACAGAATCTTGTATGGTGGTGTAAGAATTAACCCTGACATTAGTAAACAGCAACGAATGCCTGACCTTTGATCCTGAGATAACACACCCCCCAGAAACCATCGAATCCACGGCTAACCCGCGTCTTTTATCATTATCGAATACAAACTTGGCAGGCGGCGTTTGTTCTTGATATGTCCAAATCGGCCAGGTTTTATCATACAAATTCAAGTCTGGTTTTACGCCTATAAGCTCCATATTGGCAGCCCAATAAGCATCAATAGTTCCCACATCGCGCCAATAACTTTGTACACCACTTTGCAGGTCTAAAAATGGGTAAGCATTGACAACATACTTATCAATAACAGCTGGGATAATATCCATGCCGAAATCATGATTGGAGCCTTTGGTGTCAGCATCTTTAATTAATTGCTCAAACAAAAAGCCGGCATTAAAAATATAAATCCCCATGGAGGCTAAGGCCGTATCAGTTCTACCGGGCATTAGGGGCGGATGCTCAGGCTTTTCCACAAAGGCTTTAACTCTGCGATTTACATCAACATCCATCACACCAAAAGCGCTGGCTTCTTTCAAAGACACTTCAATACAGCCGATAGTCAAATCAGCATTTTTTTCCACATGATCGGCAAGCATGGCGCCGTAATCCATTTTGTATATGTGGTCCCCAGCAAGCACCAACACATGCTGAGGATTACGACTACGTAAAATGTCGATATTTTGAAAAACTGCATCGGCGGTACCTTTGTACCAAGAATCCTCATGATGCCTTTGTTGCGCAGGCATTAAATCAACATATTCGCCAAACTCACCACGCAAGAATCCCCAGCCTTGTTGGACATGTCTGATCAAGGAATGCGCCTTGTATTGTGTAAGTATGCAAATTTTGCGAATGCCTGAGTTCATGCAGTTCGACAGAGGAAAGTCGATAATACGAAATTTGCCACCGAACGGCACAGCTGGCTTGGCCCGCCAATCCGTCATGTTATGCAATCGTGACCCTCGGCCGCCTGCCAAAATTAACGCAATGGTATTTCGTGTTAAATGGCTAATGAATCGATCATGTCTTGGATTATTTTGGTCTGACATTTTTTTATCTCCATGTGGAAAGGCTCACAACGACTGCTTATTTTTGTTAAGATTCGCGGGTTTATTATCCTACTACGCAAAGGCGGTTCATAGTGAAAAAGCAATCTTTAAGTGCATTTGATGCTGATGCTATAAAAATCATGGAAGCAAGACACCATGATCCTTTTTCAATATTGGGTCGCCACCCAATTTCAATTGATAGTCGCCACCGAAGCTCAAATGATGCTCGGGCAGCTGTTTCGACTACCAGCCGCCACCCGGAAAAGGATCAAATCCGAGTAAAGGTTTATCTGCCCTATGCTGAAACTGTCAGCTTTGCCGACAATGGCCCCGCTTTTTCGCGCATCCCTGGGTCAGATTTTTTCGAATACTACGCTGAACAAGAAGAATTGCCAGCACATTATAAATTGTCATGGCAGGACAAAGATGGTCAGCACCACGAGCACCATGACCCTTATGACTTCCCCCCCCAATTTCCCGCATTTGATCAGCATCTGTTTGGCGAAGGCAAACACTGGCATATTTATAAAAAACTGGGCGGCCATTTGCATCAAGTGGATGGCATCGACGGTGTTTTATTTGCTGTTTGGGCGCCTAATGCAGGCAGAGTCAGTGTAGTCGGTAACTTTAATCGCTGGGATGGCCGCAGCCATCCGATGCGCAGCTTGGGTGGCAGTGGTATTTGGGAGTTATTTATTCCCAACATAGGCACTGGCAGTCTGTATAAATTTGAAATATTAAATCGCGCCAGTCAGGAAGTTTTATTAAAAACAGATCCTTACGGCCAGCAATTTGAATTTCGCCCCAGTACAGCCTCTATTGTTGTCGATAATCAGGCATATAGCTGGCAAGACGAACAATGGCTTGATCAGCGCAAAAAACATAATTGGCTGCATCAACCCATGTCTGTCTATGAAGTCCATTTAGGCTCATGGCAACGCGATAAGCTTGGCAACTTTCTCAACTACCGCGACCTAGCCAAGCAGCTCATCGAGTACGTAAAAAACCTGGGCTTTACTCATATTGAGCTATTGCCGATCACCGAGCACCCCTATGATGGTTCTTGGGGGTATCAAACCACCGGTTATTTCGCCCCTACCAGTCGACACGGTAGCCCGGACGATTTTCGCTATTTTGTCGACACCTGCCATCAAAATGGCATTGGCGTCATTTTAGATTGGGTGCCCGCCCATTTCCCCAAAGATGCTTTCGCTCTTGCCCGTTTTGACGGCAGCGCTCTTTACGAACATGAAGACCCACGTAAAGGTGAACATCGCGACTGGGGCACATTGATTTACAACTATGGCCGCAATGAGGTAAAAAACTTCCTGCTAGCCAGCGCTATTTTTTGGCTGGAAGAGTTTCACATCGACGGCCTACGTGTCGATGCTGTGGCGTCAATGCTTTATCTGGATTATTCACGCGAAGACAATGATTGGATCCCTAATCAATACGGTGGCAACGAAAATCTGGAAGCGATTGATTTTCTGCGCGAACTTAACGCCGTCACTCACGATCAGCAACCGGGCACAGTCATAATGGCGGAAGAATCCACTTCCTGGCCACAAGTTACCCGCCCGACCTGGACCGGCGGCTTAGGATTTTCCATGAAGTGGAACATGGGTTGGATGCATGACATCTTGTCGTATATTCAACAAGAGCCGATTCACCGCAAATACCATCACGATCAACTCACTTTCGGAATGCTGTACGCTTTTACTGAAAACTTTGTGCTGCCGTTTTCTCATGATGAAGTGGTGCATGGTAAAGGCTCGTTACTCAACAAAATGCCCGGCGATGAATGGCAACGCTTTGCCAACCTGCGGCTCTTGTACACCTTGATGTACACCTATCCAGGTAAAAAACTGCTGTTTATGGGCTGTGAATTCGGCCAAGGCACTGAATGGAATTTTAATAAAGCCTTAGACTGGTATGTACTTGATTACCCTCACCACAAAGGCCTGCAAACGCTGTTAAAAGACCTAAATCATTTGCACAAAACCCATCCAGCTTTGTACCAATATGATTTTGAAGGCAAAGGCTTTGAGTGGATCGATTGCCACGACCTGCAGCAATCTGTCATCAGTTACCGCCGTAAAAGTGATCACGAAGACTTAATTGTCGTACTCAATTTTACGCCTGTCGTCAGAGAGGCTTATCGTATCGGCGTGCCGCACCCAGGCACCTACACTGAAATCTTCAACTCCGACTCCAGTTTCTATGCGGGTAGCAACACCGGCAACGGCGCAGTGCTATCTGAACCCATTGCTTGGATGAACCAGTTGCATTCCGTCAAACTGACGTTACCGCCGCTGGGAGCAGTTATCCTTAAACTTTAAAGTGATCGCAAAGAATCATATGAAAAAAATACTCTTCGTCACCAGTGAAGCCCACCCGCTGATTAAAACCGGCGGTCTTGGCGATGTCGCCGGCAGTTTGCCCAAAGCATTGGCAGAGCTTGGTCAGGATGTGCGATTAATCATCCCAAATTATCAGTCTCTAAAAACTAGCAGTGAGATCCATTTTTTGACCTCTCTGCGCGTTGATAATATGTCCGTTAACATAATGGAAACACAACTCCAGGATTCAACAGTTAAAGTTTGGCTGGTTGATCAACCGGAATATTTCGGTCATCCAGGTAACCCTTATATTGACGAAACAGGCAATGATCGGGCAAACAACGCCGAACGCTTTGCGCTGTTTTGCCGAATTGCCGTTGAAGTCGCCATGAATAGAGCCAATCTGGATTGGAAAGCGGATGTTGTGCATTGCAACGACTGGCAAACCGGCCTGGTACCTGCACTGCTGTCATTTGAAGAATATCGACCTGCCAGCGTCTTTACTATTCATAACCTGGCCTACCAGGGATTATTTCCAGCCAGCAAATTTTACAGTCTAAATTTGCCCGGCCGCTTGTGGACGTCGGATGGGCTAGAGTTTCATGGCCTGTTATCGTTTATCAAAGGCGGTTTGGTTTACTCTGATCGAATCACCACCGTCAGCCCTACCTATGCCAAAGAAATTCAAAGTTCAGAGCTTGGCTACAACTTAGATGGCTTATTAACGCATCGCAATGCTTCGCTAATCGGCATCATTAATGGCATTGATGTTGATCAATGGAACCCGGCGACCGATACGCTTATCAGCCAACAATACGACGTGCATTCTTTAGAACGTAAGGCACCTAATAAAACCGCTTTGCAGCAAAGACTTGGGCTACCGGTTGACAGTGCTATTCCAGTATTTGGGGTAATCACTCGCCTGGTTGAACAAAAAGGCATTGATTTATTGCTCCAATATTTACCTGAGTTAATTGCAATGCCCGTGCAATTTGCAATATTAGGCAGTGGCGATCATGCCATTGAACTAAAACTGCAGGAACTGGCTGTGGCTTACCCTGACAAATTATCTGTGACCATTGGCTATGACGAAGCGCTTTCCCATAGCATCGAAGCCGGTGCCGATGTGTTTATCATGCCTTCACGCTTTGAACCCTGCGGCATGAATCAAATGTACAGCCAGCGTTACGGCACCTTGCCCATCGTCAGAAAAACCGGTGGCTTGGCCGATACGGTGGAAGATGCGTTACCGGAAACCATTGCCAATGACACTGCCAGCGGCATTGTTTTTAACGAAGCCACACCGGGATCATTACTGGAAGCCATCAAACGAGCGCTGTTGCTGTATCAGAATCCCGCCGCTTGGAAAAGAATTCAAGCGCGCGGCATGAGCAAAGACTTCTCATGGCAACAAAGTGCCAAACAATATTTGGCGTTATACGACGGCATTTAATATATAAAAAACTTGTTGGCTATCGTTTGATAGCCAACAAGTACTTACCAATCTCACTCCTTTTAATTTAGGAGATTCACCGTGAACAAGCAGCTGTCATTAGCCATTATCAGTCTCATAATCGGCAACACCCCATGCCGGGCCGAGATGATTCTGGAAGTCATCCAAGTAAATAATCGCCCCGCTGCCGAAATACAACCTTTGCTGCAACCGCTGCTGGATGCAAACGATCAAGTGATTGCCGATGGCTCCAATTTGATAGTCAAAACCTCATTGGAACGGCTTGCCGAAATAAAATCCTTAATCAGCTCGCTGGACAGTCGCCAGCACAATTTGCTTATCACCGTTTTACAAAATAGCCAGACCAGCGCCGATGAACTTAACGCCGCCGCTCGAGCACGGGTAAACATTCCCGCCAATGACGCATCCAAAACAACAGCCGCAATTTCCGGGCATGTTTATCAAACCCAGGACAAAACGACTCGAGCAAACACCCAAACCATAAGAACGCTGGAGGGAAATGCCGCAGTCATTAAAATCGGTAACAGTACACCAGTGCAAAATGTGCAAATTTACAACTCAGGTTACGGCTATCCAACGGTATCTAGTAACACCGAATTCATCGATACCAGCACCGGCTTTGCCGTCGTACCAAGATTAACTGGCGACCAAGTAACATTAGAAGTATCACCATGGTCGGAGCGCATGGGCTCAAGAGGCGTTATTCACAGCCAAGCCGCGCAATCAAGTCTACGCGTCAACTTGGGCGAATGGGTGGAACTAGGGGGAATCACTGAAAATAGCTCGCAATCAAATTCCGGCCGGTCTGCCAACATTCGACAAACCGGCACCAGCCAGATGCATATTTTGATTAAAGTTGAAAAAGTGAATTGAGATCAAAAAACTACGTAATTTAAAAACCCCGTAGGTCTGTTCGGCTCTTAGCCCCAAAAAAACTTATACAAACCAACGCCGATAATCACCATAGCCACGACTGCCCAACCCAGTCTATCCATATATTCGCGGAGTGTGGCGTCCAGTTTTTCGCCACCATAGGCAAGCAGCATTGCCAAAAAGAAAAAACGCGCGCCCCGCCCAATTAAAGAAGCAAAGACAAATGGCAAAAATGCCATACTCAGCGCACCAGCAGCAATGGTAAAAACTTTATATGGAATTGGGGAAAAACCGGCGATAAATACCGCCCAAAAGCCCCATTTTTCAAACCAGCTTTTTGCCAATTGGTAACTGTCCCAATAGTGGCTAGATTCCAGCCAAGGCAAAATGGCATCAAATAAAAAATAACCAATCGCATAACCGAACATGCCGCCTGCAACCGAGGCTAACGTGCATATCAAAGCAAAGCGCTTGGCTTTATCTGGCCGCGCTAGCGCCATCGGCCCTAACATGACATCCGGCGGTACCGGAAAAAACGACGACTCTGCAAAGCTTAATACGCAGAGATATTTTTCAGCGTGGCGATGCCTGGACCACTGTATAGCTTTATCGTAAAGTTTTTGAAACATAGACTTATCCCTTTCCTGATAAAAATGGCACAAAACTGACCGGTTCAAGCTGTTCAAGCTCATAACCACTGTCGGTACGAGTCACTCGTTGTAAGGCCTGATTTCCGGCCCTACCCACCGGAATAACCATTACCCCACCAATTGCCAGTTGTTGCAACAGCATATCCGGAATTTCAGGAGGCGCACACGCCACCAAAATGCCATCGAACGGTGCATGTTCCGGCCATCCCCAACCACCGTCGCTGTGTAGATAACTGACATTTTTTAGTTTTAAGGTCCACAAACGATCTTTGGCTTTCTGTTGTAACGGCAAGATTCTTTCTACCGTGTAAACATGATCGACCAATTGGGCCAGCAGCGCCGTTTGATAACCGCAACCGGTACCGACTTCCAACACTTTATGCAAAGTGCCGGATTTTTCCAGCAGCAGCTCAGTCATTTTCGCCACAATATAAGGCTGGGAAATGGTCTGATTGTAGCCAATAGGCAGGGCAGTATCTTCGTATGCTCTGCTCGCCAATGCTTCATCCATAAAAATATGTCGCGGCGTATCCACCATGACATCCAACACTTTATTATTACGAATGCCCTGCTCCGACAAGCGTTTAATCATCCGTTCGCGAGTTCGCCGCGAGGTCATGCCTATGCCTTGCAGGCTTTTAATCATAAATTGTTTTCCCCAGGCAACCATGCCTTTAAATCGTTGATCCGCTCATACCAAGTTAAATCAATTTGTAATGGCGTCACCGAAACATAGCCCGCATTGACGGCATAAAAATCAGTCCCCGGCCCCGCATCTTGTTCGCCCCCTGGCGGCCCTACCCAGTAAATACTACGACCACGTGGATCTTTGCTGCTAATGACTGGCTCAGCTTTATGGCGTTGCCCCAATCGCGTCGCCTGAAAGCCCTTTAAATCTCTATAAGCCACATCCGGCACATTAACATTCAAAATAGTATCTTGCGGCAAGGGCTGATCTTGTAAGCGTTTTAATAAAGTCACTGCCACCTGCGCAGCGGTATCAAAATGCGTTGGATTGCTTCCGACTAACGATATAGCCACGGCGGGCAAGCCTAAAAACCGCCCTTCGGTAGCTGCGGCAACCGTACCGGAATACAACACATCATCACCCAGATTCGAACCATGATTGATCCCGGCAAACACCATATCCGGCTCTAGTTGTAACAAGCCAGTGATCGCCAGATGCACACAATCGGTGGGCGTGCCGTCTACTTTAATAAAGCCATTGCTCTCGTAATGAGCGCGTAACGGCATTTCCAACGTTAACGAATTACTCGCTGCGCTGCGATTTCTGTCCGGTGCCACCACCGAAATTTGTGCATGCTCGCGTAATGCGTCGGCCAACATCACCAATCCTTCAGCCAGATAACCATCATCATTACTTAACAAAATGTGCATTATCAATCGCTCTAAAGCCAAATAAGCTATAAAATTCGCCATCTTAGCAACAATACCCCACAAAATCAGCTTTCGTGACAAAAAAAAGCCTGCCCCCAGAAGATCGTGATTTGTTTCGTGAAAGCATCGGCGCTGTGCGCGCGGTCAAGAACGACAAGGTCGTGTTAAATACCGAAAAACCACCTCGATTTAAGCCCAAATCTCGATTTGTTGATGTTAATGAACACCTGAATACCACGCAATTAGAGCTCGACAATGTCGGCCAGGAAGATTCATTAAGCTTTCTTGGCGACGGGCTGCAACACAATGTGCTCAAGAAAATGCGCAAGGGACAGTTTGGACTGGATGCAGAAATTGATTTACATGGCTTGACCAGCAATGATGCCAAACGGCAATTACTGCATTTTTTACATGCTTGCGTAGAAGACGGCTGCCGCTGCGTGCATATCATTCACGGCAAAGGCTATCGTTCACCCGATAACCAACCGATTTTAAAAAATCACCTGAATCTGTGGCTGCGGCAACATAAAGATGTCCAGGCTTTTTGCTCCGCCCCTGTGAAAGCGGGCGGCACCGGCGCGTTGTTCGTGCTGTTGCAGCTGGCGGAAAAATACAGTCAGCGAGAAGAATATTAACCACTACATAAAAACTTCTACATTGGGGTGCCCGGGACTATCTCCAGTGATGCAATTGATAAGAATACAACTGTTTAAATTCAAACAACTCTGCTGATCAGGTGTTTCCTTACCAACAAAAGCCCGCCTCTTTTTTAACCCTGCGCCAGTCATTGCGCATAAAAATCACCGCTTTTTCCAAAAAATATCACGACACAACCAATTGATTTTTATTGTTTTTTAAAAAAGACTTGGTAAGTAAGACTCCCTAAATCGTCCCAAACTAAAGCAATGGCATAGAAGCTGCGTAACTAGACTGCATAGTACGGCAGTGTTGCTCTTCAAACATCAACAAGAATTAGCTAGGTTTAGCTGCTAGATCAACTGCCATTTGTTATCACTCAGAGGTCTTGCCTGTTTATTTAGGCGTACCTTTTTCTTTGATTTTTAGAGGAAGCAGCACTTAATGGCTATAAAACATCACCGGTTAGCGCTTTTGTCAATCGCTTTGGCGGCCGTATCAACCAGCACAACATTCGCAGACCCAAGCATTTACCCCACTGGCGTAACCCGCTACGATCCCGGCAAAGCTTTTAACAGCTATGTTCTGTTTTCCGGCGGTGACAGAAAAACCCATCTGATTGACCTTAATGGCAATGATGTGCATCAATGGGCTAACACCGGTCAACCGCCATTTTTTATTGACCCGCAATTAGTGGGCGGACAGCAAGGACACGTGTTGCTGCAATTATCTGGAGCAACCGGTGGAGGAGGCAACAATAAGGAAGCTCAATCTATAGGCGAAGTGGATTGGGATGGCAAGGTGGTCTGGCAATGGGGCGGCGCTAAAGCCCAAGACTCCTACGGTGCAGCTGGCAACAGCAATGACACCAGTGGTTACGGCACAACAATTAGACAGCACCACGACTGGCGCAGGCTGCCGAACGGTAACACCGTCATTTTGATTAATTATGAAAAGCCGGTTAAGGGATTTAAAGCCGAAAAACTGTTGGATGATGGCATTTATGAAGTTGATCCTAAAGGTCAAGTCGTCTGGAAATGGCACGCTTATGACCACTTGAATGAGTTTGGTTTTAGCAAAGCCTCATTGAAATACTTACACGACACTTTAGGTCGCGGTAATGACAAAACCAAACCATTTGATTATTTACATTTCAATAACATGTCCGTCGTTGGCCCCAACAAATGGTTTGATGCAGGCGACCAACGCTTTCACCCTGATAACTTGTTGATCGATTCACGCGAAGCCAATTTTATCGCCATAATCGAGAAGAAGACCGGCAAAATCGTCTGGCACATTGGCCCTGATTACCCATCAGCTATTTTTGAGAACAAAGTGCCTAGGCCGGTAGACCAAATTAGCGGTCAACACGATGCCCACATCATTCCTAAAGGCCTGCCCGGCGAAGGTAATTTGTTGGTGTTCGATAACCAAGGTGAAGCAGGCTATCCACCCGTAAAATTGGGTGTTGGCGGCCAACTAGGTTCGCGCGTGCTGGAAATTGATCCAACCAAAAAAGAAATTGTCTGGCAATACACCGGAGCTGATTCCGGTCGGCCTAATTACACTTTTTATAGTTCCTACATCAGCAGTGCGCGCCGTTTGCCTAATGGCAATACACTGATCGATGAAGGTATGAATGGCCGATTCCTCCAGGTCACCAACAAAGGTGAAATTGTCTGGGAATACATTAGCCCTTACTTCACCGAACCACGCGCCGATGACCCGCAACAAGTAATAAGCAACACCGTATATCGTGCGCAACCGGTGCCATATGACTGGGCGCCAGCAGGAACACCGCATTCAGAAAAACCGGTCAAAGCCCAGGATATCAGCCAGTTCCGCATTTCTGCTGTCCAGTAAGCCGACTGTTTACCTAGCAAACAACGCCAAAGCCGAGGCTTAGGCGTTTTCTTTGAACTTCAGTTTTGGAAACCGCTTTGAGTACATTTAATAAAAACCGTCGTCGCGTGCTGGGAGGTCTATCGGCACTCTCGCTGGCCTCGCTTACCAGCAATTGGAATTTTGCAACTGCCGCAGAAAAAACGGACAAGCCAAACATTATCTTCATTCTTGCCGACGATCTTGGTGTCGGCGATTTAAGTATTTACGGGCAAACGGATTTTCAAACACCCAATCTCGACCAACTTGCGCAACAAGGTTTACGTTTTACCCAAGCTTATTCGAACTCCGCGGTCTGCTCGGCAACTCGTTTTGGCTTGATTACCGGCCGTTATCAATACCGTTTACGCGGCGGTTTGGAAGAACCCATTGCCGGAGCCTCTGATACCATCGGCTTACCGCCGGAACACCCGACGCTACCCTCGCTGTTAAAGAAAAACGGTTACACCACTGCCTTATTTGGCAAATGGCATTTGGGATCTTTACCAAATTTCGGCCCGCTCAAAAGCGGCTACGATGTGTTTTTTGGTAACTATGGCGGCGCCATTGATTATTTCACCCACAAGCCCGGTGTTGGCGATAATGTTAAAGAAGACTTATTCGAAGGCGAAGTGTCAGTGCATAAAGTGGGTTATTACACCGACCTGATTGCCGACCATGCAGTTGATTACATCGGAAAACAGGAGGCTACCAAACCCTTTTTCCTGTCTTTGCACTTTACTGCGCCGCACTGGCCTTGGGAAGGTCCGAAAGATGAGGCAACCTCTGGCGAAATCAAAAGCCTGTTTCATTACGATGGCGGTAATTTGGCGACCTATGCCAAGATGGTCACTTCGCTAGACGCAGCGATTGGCCGCGTTTTGAAAACCCTGAAAGATCGAGGTTTAGATAAGAACACCATCGTGGTGTTTACCAGCGATAACGGTGGTGAACGCTTCTCAAAAACCTGGCCGTACACCGGACAGAAAACTGAATTGCTGGAGGGCGGCATACGCATACCGGCAATTGTGCGTTGGCCAACAAAAATCAAACCTGCGCAAGTGACTCAGCAAGTGGCGATCAGCATGGATTGGCTACCGACATTGGTTGCCGCTGCGGGTGGAGAGCCTGATGCCGCCTATAAACCCGATGGTGAAAATCTGCTGCCAGTTATCTTGGGCACTGCCAAACTCCAGCAGCGAACTTTATTCTGGCGTTACAAAGCCAATAAACAACGCGCCGTGCGCGCGGGTGATTGGAAATATCTAAAAATCGCCGACAATGAATTTTTATTTGATGTCGTCAACGATCAGCGTGAACGTGCCAATCTGGCAGAAAAAAATCCCGATGTATTTAATAAGCTCAAACAACAATGGGAAGCTTGGGATGCGAGCATGTTACCGATCACGAAGGATGTACGGACTCATGCTGTGGATGGCAAAGTTCAGGCAGATCGTTATCGTGCTTTGATTGAAGACTAAAACCGACTTGGGGCAATTGCATTCGGCGGAACGCTACGCTGTTCCGCCATTCTCTTCGAAATCTACAAGTCCACGCGCATAACTCTGACTGTATCTTTATTAAGGCTGGGTAATGCGCTTATTGCTTCGCGCAGCTTGGTTTCCCAGCTACGTCTAAGTTGCAGCAAATAATCGTCATCATCGTCAAAGCAATAATATTCGTCAAAGCTGAAACTGTCTTTGCGGTAAATGAGCATTTCTACCGGTGGCCCGACGCTGGCGTTACTACGGATGGTCGAGTCCATTGACACCAAACAGCAACGCGCGGCTTCGTCTATCGACGTACCCAATTTAAGAAAACGATCCAATATCGGCTTGCCGTATTTGCTCTCACCAATTTGTAGAAATGGCGTATTGGCGGAACTGGTGATGCTGTTACCTTCGGAATAAATCATATATGCGCCATGTGGCTCATCACCGATCTGCCCCGCTAAAATAAAGCTGGCCGAGGGATTAAAAGCTGACTGACCTTCTGGATTGACGTGTTGTTTTTGTTTTTCGACACTGACATGGCCCAGATAGGCCGCAGCCTCGGACAAACACTCAACATTATTCAGGTTTACGCCGGCATCCTTAACTTTATCGCGATGCAACTGCTCCAAGACAGCTTGGGTAGTCGCAAGATTACCGGCGCACAACAACACAATCTTACGGTCATCGCTAGTCTTAAATGCATGCATTTTGCCGTGGGTGCTGACGTTATCAATACCCGCATTGGTTCTTGAATCAGAAACCAGAATAAGTCCTTCGTCTATAGAAGCTGCAATACAATAAGTCATAGAAACGTTCGTTTGTTGTAATTAAATTAAGGTTGTTGATTATCCAGCAAACCAACTCCAACGTCCATGATGTAAAAAGTATAGATTAGCTATACATTAATCCAATCTAAGCACATCCACTGATACCGACAGGCTATGTTGCCCACCGCCAAAAGCGATACCTTTCAGTGGTGTGACATCCGTGTAATCGCGCCCCCAAGCCAAGGTAATATGTTGATCAAAAGGTAAGGTATTATTGGTCGGATCAAACTCCAGCCAACCCGTACCCGGCACATAGACGGCAAACCAAGCATGTGACGCATCTGCGCCGACCAATCGTTGCTTACCTGGCGCAGGCAGCGTCTCGACATAACCACTGACGTACCGCGCCGCGATGCCAAAAGAACGCAGGCATCCTATCGCTAAATGGGCAAAATCCTGACAGACACCACGACGAAAATGCAGCACATCCGATAACGGCGTCGCAATCGTGGTAAAGGTCGGATCATAAGTAAAATCGGTATGGATACGCTGCATCAAATCCGCGACGACCTCTACCAATGGCCGACCCGGCTCAAATGAGCTTTGTGCGTAATTAGCCAATTCTATACTTGTCGCTACCATCGGTGAATCCAGTAAATACTGTTTGGCTTCCAATAGCTCATCTTGCACATCGATTTGCTGAGTTTGCCCTTGCGATTGGCTCTGCGTTTGTCCAGCCATAGACGATGGCGTCGCCCAGCCTACGCTTGACTGACTCTGGCTTTGCAATTGGTCACGCACCTGTTCCCAGGTCACCAAACTAACCAATTCATTACGAATTTGCCGCGGAAACACGGTCACTTCACTGATGGCGGTAACAGTTAAGCGCTGATGTGTTTGCTGTATTGCAAAATAAGCAACACGATTGCCGAAAAAATCGCTACGTTCCTGAAAATCACTAGGCTCCGGATTAATTTCGAAGCGACTGGCATGACATTGCTGACGCCAGAAATCACGAGGTTGTAGTCGTGCTTCATTCTGGCAGAGACCGACCTGCTGACTGTATTGATAGAAGGTGCTGTGGGTTATACGGAATTTCACAAGTCATCCTCTGGTTGCGTCGGCGTCATTAATTGAGGCACTTGAGAATGGCTAAAATACGCTTGCGCAATAACGTCATAAAGCTGCCATAACAATTCCGTCATTGCCGATAACAAATTTTCCAGCTCGCTGTAAACACCCGCTTTGTCGTCAACTTTAACTAATTCAGACACTTTGACCAGCCGTAAGTCGGTATAGGCTCTGAGTATCAAGCATTCTTCTTCGCTCAATTGCCCTTTACCGCGTTCTCTGGGCAAATCACTGATATGAGCAGATAACTGGTGCAGTTGATAAGCCAATGAACGCGGGTGAGTTTCATCCATTAATAACAGCTCCAGCACCATCGGCAGCTGGATAAAAGAACGATACCGGCGACGATAAATGCTTAAACTATCGGTAGCGACCAACAACGCTTCCAGCAGCTGATTTTGCAAGGCCAGTTCATGCCGCTGCACCACTGTAGCGCGCAGCAAACCAACCAATGCCAGCGCATGTTCCAAACGACGACCGCTATCCAGCATTAACCAACCGGCTTCACGGGTCATGCTTTCCGACGTTAAACCAATAAAGGCAACAAAACCGGTAATTAAATCATCCAGGTATTTTTGCAGTTGTTCCAGATCGCAATCATTATTGACAACCCGTTGCTGCCAGCGCCGTTGAATATTATCAACGCAGCGCCAGGTATCCTGAGACCAGACATCACGAATACTAAATGCCGTTTGGGCAAATGCCTGGATGCTGCTCGCCAGCGTTCCAGCACGATTGCTATTTTTAGCCAGGGCCATTAATTCATTTTGAGGGGTTTCTAACACCGTCGCATTGCTCAAAATAAACCCAGGATAGGTGCCGGTGATTTGCGTCATTGCACACAACAACACATTGAGGCATTGGCCATCCACTGGATCATCAAGCTCCTGGGCTTCGGTTAACTTGGGCAGTAACGTGCGCATTAAACGTGCCGACGCTTTGATACGCTCAAGGTGTCTTCCCACCCAAAACAGGTTGTCCGCTGCGCGACTGGTTAAAGGTTCGGTGACAGCCGACAAGATCACATCCCGGCCCAGTTGAGTCCACAAACTCACCTGCTTGTCCGGCTCATCCGCTAATACCCACGTATCTTTACTAATGCCGCCCGCTTGATTGGAGACGATAAAATCATCTTGCTGACGCGCAACCCGTGTCAGACCGCCGGGCATTACTTGGTAACCCTCGCTAGTCGCAACCACAAAACTCCGCAACACCGCAAAACGCGGCTCAATACGATGATCTATAAACGCAGGCACGGTTGAAAAGCCAACTTGCTCCTGAGCCACATAACAATGTGGCTTGGCCATAATAGTGGCCCGTAACTGCTCTTTTTCCTTGCTGCTTAATTGACCGCCAAACAGTGCGTAATTTCCAGTGGTGCGATTGATGGGTTTAATGACCATGCGTTCAAGATTCTGCAAGACAAAATCTCTCTCGCGCCGCTGCCCGCACCACCAAGTGGCCACCGAAGGCAACATCAACTCTTCATTTAAAAAGTAGCGCGATAGCCGAGGTAAAAACGCCAGCAACCCCGGGTTTTCCAGCACGCTACTGCCGAGTGGATTAGCAATCGCGACATTGTTTCGACGCACCGCTTCCAGTAGTCCAGCCACGCCCAATCGTGAAGAACTGCGAAGCTCCAGCGGGTCACAGAAAGAATCATCCACTCGCCGCAAAATAACGTCGACCGGTTGCAGACCATCCAAGGATTTAAGCCAGACGCGACCATCACGCACCGTCAGGTCATCACCTTGAACCAGCGTAAAACCCAGATAAGACGCTAAGTAGGCATGCTCAAAGTAAGTTTCATTAAGAGAGCCAGGCGTAAGCACCACAATGCGTGGATCTTCTTTATTGTGCGGCGCCAGCTCGGCCAAGCCTTTACGCAGCGCCTTGAAAAATCCGGACAGCCGATGCGCTTGTGTTTCCCTAAAAATCTCAGGAATTATTCGCGTCATTACGGTGCGATTTTCCAACGCATAACCGGCTCCGGATGGCGCCTGGCTACGATCATCCAACACCCACATGCGGCCGTTATGACCACGGGCAAGGTTGGCGGAATAGACAGTCAATTGCCGCTGTTTTTCCGGCAGTACGCCGACACACGGATGCAAAAAACCATCGTGAGCAAACACTAATTCACTGGGCAACAGACCTTTTTTTAACAGTTGTTGCTTGCCGTAAATGTCTCTTAGCACCAGGTCCAGCAATTCGGCGCGTTGCTTTAGTCCCGCTTCAATCAGCGCCCATTCTTCGCTGCTGATCAGTAGTGGAATGGGATCAAGTCGCCAAGGACGGGCGAGTTTTTGCGTATCGCCGTATACGTTATAGGTAACGCCGTTTTCTCTTAACAGACGCTGTGCTTCACGGCGGCGCAACTCTAATTGTTCACTGCCGAGCTTTGCTATAGAGCCCATAAAGCGCTCCCAATGCGGCAGCACTTTGGTTTCTTTGGCGACCATTTCATCGTAAACGCCAAGTTTGGTGGCGTAATATTGCGCGCCAATATCCCCGTTTGCTTCGCTCACGTTATGTCCCTATTGATTTGCTGTCAGTAGTATCAAGGCCGCTGATCAATATCCTGAAAATGACGTAACGGTTCACCGACATAAAGCTGACGAGGGCGGGTAATAATCACTTGATCGCCTTTGAGCATTTCCCGCCAGTGCGCCAACCAACCGGGCATCCGACCGATAGCGAATAGCACCGTGAACATATTGGTGGGTATACCGGCTGCGCGCAGAATTAAGCCGGAATAAAAATCGACATTGGGGTAGAGTTTTCGGGAGATGAAGTAATCGTCTTTCAGCGCTAATTCTTCCAGGCGGCGGGCAATATCAAATAAAGGGTCATTGACGCCAGCTTTGTTCAACAGTTTGTCGCATTGTTTTTTTAATACCATCGCGCGCGGATCAAAGTTCTTATACACACGATGCCCAAAGCCCATTAGGCGACTGGTGGAGTTTTTATCTTTAGCCTGATTGATAAATTCCGTGCCATCACCGCCGTCGGCATGTATTTGCTCCAGCATTTGTATAACGTGCTGATTGGCACCGCCATGACGAGGCCCCCACAGTGCGGAAATACCGGAAGAAGCCACCGCATAAACATTCGCCATGCTTGAGCCGGAGGTACGTACCGACGAGGTGCTGCAGTTTTGCTCATGGTCGGCATGCAGAATAAGAAACATATCTATGGCTCTGACGATGTCTTCATCCAATTCATAATCACGCACCGGCGAGGCAAACATCATATTCAGAAAGTTGCGGACAAACTTAAGCTTATAAGACGGATAAACCAGCGGCTCGCCAATCGATTTCTTGTAAGAAAACGCTGCGATAGTACGTACTTGGGAAATCAGATTTATAACCACTTGCTGTTCTGTGGCACTATCGAGACGATCAGGTAGCGGATAAAACGTCGACAACGATGCCACCATCGTCGCCAATATCCCCATAGGGTGAGAGCCGCGCGGAAAGCCGTTAAAAAAGTGATGCATGTCTTCGTGGATAATCGAAGACTCATTGAGGTTGGTGGAAAAATCCAGTAATTGCTGACTGTTAGGAAGCTCGCCATTCAGAAGCAAATAGGCCACTTCCACAAAACGTGAATGTTCCGCCAATTCTTCAATCGGGTAACCGCGATAACGCAGAATGCCTTTTTCGCCGTCAATATAAGTGATGGCACTTTCGCAGCTGGCGGTATTGCCATAGCCTTCGTCCAAGGTCACATAACCGCTTTGATTTCGCAATTTGGAAATGTCGATGGCTTTTTCGCCTTCAACCCCGATCAAAGTAGGCAATTCGTAAGTTTTATTATCCAGCGTCAACATCGCTGGGGGGAGTTTCTTTAATTTATCGGTCATATGAATCAATCTCCAAAATTAATGCAATATCCATTAATAATTGCGTAGGGTACGCATTGCGACCCGTTACAAATGTATTCACCACAATGATGGGTCGCATTGCGTACCCTACCTCTATCTATTTCGGTGCCGTAGATCCATTGTAAACGGATATTCGTGACTCAGCTCCTCCAAGGGCGGCGCCATCGGTCTTGGCACTGCTTCATTGACGGTAAATTTCGCCACTGATTCTTGGTCGGATGAGGCCACCGGCGGCACGGCCAGCGGTGGTCGCACAATAGCGCCAGGCGTGTGGCCAAAATCCCAAAAGCGGGTAACGCGCCGGGCTTCAGCTTCATAGCTATTGACCGGAAATGCGTCATAACTACGGCCACCAGGATGGGCAACATAATAAGTACAACCGCCCACTGAATGGCCATTCCAGGTGTCTATCACATCAACCACCAACGGCACATGCGGACTGATGGTCGGATGTAATGCGGAAGGCGGTTGCCAGGCGCGATAACGCACCCCGACTACATATTCGCCTTGTCGACCGGTATTGCGCATCGACAAGCGTCTGCCATTGCAGGTCAACACATAGCGCCCTTCGGTAAAGCCGGTGACTTTTATTTGTACCCGCTCGACCGATGAATCCACATAGCGCGCGGTGCCGGTACTGCTGACTTCTTCGCCCAAGACATGCCAAGGCTCAATCGCAAAACGCATTTCCAGATCAATGCCGTCGACCATGGTGTTGCCGTAACGAGGAAAGCGGAATTCAAAAAATGGTTCCAGCCATTCCAATTCAAAGCCATAACCGGCACGCTGCAAGTCCTTGGTGACTTGCTTCATATCTTCATGCACATAATGCGGCAGCATAAAGCGGTCATGTAATTCGGTGCCCCAACGCACCAAGTCATGCTTGTAAGGCTCACGCCAAAACCAGGCTATCAGCGAGCGCAATAATACCGTTTGCACCAATGACATCCGGGCATGCGGCGGCATTTCAAAAGCGCGCAATTCCAAAATCCCCAAGCGCCCGGTCGAGCTGTCGGGCGAATAAAGCTTATCAATACAAAACTCGGAACGGTGCGTGTTGCCGGTAATGTCGGTCAGCAAATGTCGCAACAGTCGATCGACCAACCAAGGCGCAGGTACTTCACCTTCAGGCATTTGTTGGAAGGCAATTTCCAATTCATAGAGTTTTTCATCCCTGCCCTCATCAACACGCGGCGCTTGACTGGTCGGGCCGATAAACATGCCAGAAAATAAGTATGACAAGCCCGGATGATGCTGCCAGTACGTTACCAAACTGCGTAATAAGTCCGGGCGACGTAATAACGGGCTGTCAGTCGGTGTTTCCGCGCCCATGGTGATATGGTTGCCGCCACCGGTGCCGGTATGTCGACCATCAAGCATAAACTTTTCCGTGCCCAATCTGACTTGATGCGCTTGTTCATAAAGAATGGTGGTTTTATCCACCAACTCTTGCCAGCTTTTTGAAGGGTGAATATTTACTTCAATGACGCCGGGATCAGGCGTTACCATTAATCGTTCGATACGGTAATCGCGCGGCGGCTCATAGCCTTCCAGTACCACAGGTATCGACAAATTGTCTGCAGTCGCTTCAACCGCTGCAATCAGTTCAAGATAATGTTCCAGCAAGGTCAACGGCGGTAGAAAGATATGGATGCGTCCCTCGCGAGCTTCGATACACACCGCAGTATGCGGCACATTGACATGGATGGTTTGATCATCTCCTGACTCTTGCTCGGCAAGCTCGGGATGGGTTTTCAGTTTTTTCTCAAGATGACTGTAACGGCGCATGACTTCGCCGTAATAATCGCCGAGCTCAGGCAGTGCCTCAAACAAGCTTTGTTCCTCCTGGCTATCGCGTTTGTCCGGGGCAACCCAAGGCAGACTTGCCAGCGGCATGCGCATACCCATCGGCGAATTTCCAGGGATCAAAAACATTTGCCCGCGACGAAAATCCCAAGGCCCGCTTTGCCATTGTTGATTGCTCCAGTCCCATTTAATAGGCAAGGTATAACCGGCGGGTTTACCTAAATCAGAATCCAGCAATTGCGCCAGTGTCTTACGTTCAATGGAATCTTTTAAATTACTTTTTAACGGGTCGATATTTTCCGGCAGAGTGCCTTCCTGCCAGAGGTAGTAAAAACTGTCTTCATAACCGGTTTTGATATAGCGCGGTTGCACGCCTAAGCGCAAGGTGAATTGCTTGATAAACTGCTCGGCCTGCTCAACGGTGTGCCCGTAATCTTTGGTTATATCAGCTAACAAGGCTGGATTACGCCAAACTGGTGCGCCGTCCTTACGCCAGAATATGCCATATTGCCAACGCGGCAATGGCTCGCCCGGATACCATTTGCCTTGTCCGTAATGCAACATGGCGCCTTTCGCGAACACATCACGCAGCCGCTTAGTTAACTCATTAGCGCGCTCACGTTTGTGTTTGCCATCGGCATCAACATTCCACTCCGCGCCTTCCATATCATCCACGGAAACAAAGGTCGGTTCACCGCCCATGGTCAAGCGCACATCATCGACCAGTAATTGCCGGTCAACTTGCTGGCCTAATGCATCAATGTGATACCACTGCTCATCGGTATAAGGCTTGGTAACACGCGGATCTTCATGCAGTCGATCAACAATGTTACTGAATTCAAAGTCCACTTCGCATTTATCGGTGCCGCCAGTGACCGGTGCGGCGCTGGCTGGATCGGGTGTACATGCCAGCGGAATATGGCCTTCTCCTGCGAGTAATCCGGAAGTGGGGTCAAGCCCAATCCATCCTGCACCGGGGATGTAGACTTCAGTCCAGGCGTGTAAATCGGTAAAGTCCTGTTCTGGGCCAGACGGGCCGTCCAAGGATTTGACGTCAGCCGTCAATTGCACCAGATAGCCGGACACGAATCGCGCCGCCAAGCCCAAATGACGGAGTATCTGCACCAGCAACCACGCTGAATCTCGGCATGAGCCGCTCAACTTGGTCAATGATTCCTCACAACTTTGGATACCCACTTCCATGCGGATGTTGTAACTAATCGTTTGAAACACTTTGCGGTTAACATCCACCAGAAAGTCATTGATGGTGCGCTTGCTGAGGTCAAAATCAGCGATCCATTGTTTCAATAACGGACCGTCTTCAGTAATTTCCAAGTACGGCTGCAACTCTTTGAGCAACAACTCGTCGTATTTAAATGGATATTGCTCGGCATATTCTTCAACAAAAAAGTCAAAGGGATTGATGACCGTCATGTCAGCGATGACTTCCACTTCCACACTGAGCTTGGTACATTTTTCCGGGAACACGACCCGTGCCAAAATGTTACCGAATGGGTCTTGCTGCCAATTGATGAAATGATCCGCAGGCTCAATGCGCAAGCTGTAGCCTTTGATCGGCGTGCGACTATGCACGGCCGGACGCAATCTAAAGACGTGTGGCGACAGGGAAACTGATCTATCGAAGTTGTAGACAGTTTTGTGACGGAGTGCTACCCGAATGGTCATGATTTTTTCCTATTGCCCAAGAATTACAATCTAATTTGATGATGGATAACTTAAGTGAACCTGTAAAACTACGATTAGACTGTTCGACAAGCTCACAGCTAAATGCGAACAGCTACCTAATTTAATCAATAAGTTATCCGTTCGTACTGAGCCTGTCGAAACCTGTCCTGAGCGTAGCCGAAGGACATAAATGGTTAATTTTCATAGGTTCTCTAAACCCCAATGGCTTTCTGTGCTTCGGCCTGCATCCGTATTAATTCTTCTTCGACCCCAGCTGCATGCGTTAATTCAGCCACATTGTCTTTAGTAAAAAATCCTTGAAAGCCGCCAAAACGCTGCACATATTCAATAATCAATGACGAATGCTCGGAAGCACTGGAAAAAATCTGTTTTAAACCCTCTGCTTTTGAACCCACCACATCCAGCAAAAAGCTTTTGCCTTGGTCGCGAATGGCATCAACCACAAATTCAATATTTTCTACACCGTTTTGATCGCCGTCTTTAACGGCGAGCGCCATGTGATGCAGTCTTGGTCCATAGTTCCTGACAAAATTTTCGGTCGGTGACGGGAAGATTTTGAAATGATTAACAAAATAAGGCGTGTTGTTGGCGGTGAACACCTTGGCGGGACTGCGTAACTCATCCGTGTAATGGATGCTTTTGGTAACATTAGTCGATGAGTTTTGATCGACAATATCAAATGATCCCCAATAGTAATAGCTGGAAATCGACAGCCATTCCAAAATCGCCACTTCTCTATTTTGACTGTAAATACGGGTCGCCAAATGATCGACTGGCAAAATCAGCTCATCTATCCCCAATGCTTTTTGTCGCTCTTTGGCTGCCTGACATGCTTGGTGGGCATCATCACGAATAGTGCTGACACCCAGCGCATAAATGCGCAGCTCTCCAGGCTCTCTTTCAAGATAACCAACAATGTTGTGGGTATAAGGGGATGGCTTAATAAACGCAATGTTGCCTGGCAATTCTAACCGACGCACGTCGTCAGGAGAGAAAAACCGAAAGCCTCTGTTTTGCTGCAATTTGACGACTTCGTGCAGATTGGTCACCCGCAATACTTCACCCATGTAGCGACTGTGCGGCTTGCTTGAGCCGATCGGAAAGACTTCATTGAGGCTGCGAAAAATCCCCTTGATTTCCTCGTTCTTTACTTCTCGAATCAATAAATCAGGGGAATTCATATCAATACGCAAAATGTGCGTCCAATGCGACTCGCTTTCCAATGTGACCAGATATTCATAAGGCGACATCAGACATAGTTCACCGATATATTCAATTGACCTGCCTGGGTCTACCGTCAACATCATGGCATCGATTTCTTGAATCATACTGCTTAAGCCCAAGCTATCGCGTTCTTCCAGCAGCTTGATTAGGTATTCATTAAAGAATGATGAGTTTTGTTTGTCACCCTGAACAGGAAACGACAAGGAGTAACTGGTGTTTGGCATAGTGAGTTCTCTACAAGTTTTAATCTCTAAAACAAGCAAAGCAAGTGCCATACCAAGTAACCAATGCATTAATAATAAAGGTTTGAAGCCACTGAATTGGTCGCCGCAATATCTAATCGGTGGGTTTGACGATATAAAGACGCACCAAATTGAAGCGATGCCAACCCAAAACAGGGCGGTCCATATGGTTTTAGTTAACTACATCTTTAATAATTATCGCCATGTGCGGTTGCCAATTATAAGCGTTAGCTAAGCAACTCTCTAAATAGAACAAAAATTTCAAGGAAAATAAAAAATGGCACCAATCATGCTTTGTCTTTGTTAAAGACAACTAGCCTTATGAATGCCATGAAATCAATCTGGGAAAACTATAAAACCGACGCCGCTTACGACGAACTGATGAGCTCGGAATTTCAGCCGCGGCAAATTAGTCATCGTCTGTGTCAGTATTTAAACTCGCTCAATAAAAGCGATATTGATAAACGCAAAATAGCCGCTGAACTGGCTATTTTGGAAATGGGTATCAGTTTTACGGTCTATAGCGATGAAGGCAACATAGATCGGGCTTGGCCGTTCGACATTATCCCCCGCATCTTAAGTGCTAAAGAATGGCGCACCATTGAAAAAGGCTTAAAGCAACGGTTGACCGCACTTAACTGCTTTATAGCGGATGTCTATGGTAATCAAGATTTTATTAAGGCTGGCCTGATGCCCGCTGAGATTATTAACAGCTCAAAAAACTTTCGCAAAGAATGCGTAGGCATGAAGCCCCAGCACAATGTTTGGGCAAACATTTGCGGCACCGATTTGGTGCGTGACAAAGACGGTGTGATGTATGTGCTTGAAGATAACTTGCGCGTACCTTCCGGTGTGTCCTACATGCTGGAAAACCGGGTAATTACCAAACGTGTTTTCCCTGAACTATTGCAAGACATTGATATTTTGCCTATCGACGACTACCCGAGTCAATTGCAAGCCATGCTGACCTCAATTGCCCCAGAGCATATCAGCAAACCACAAATTGTCGTGTTAACCCCTGGTATTTATAACTCAGCCTATTTTGAACATGCGTATTTGGCCCAGCAAATGGGCGCGCAGTTGGTTGAAGGTGGTGATCTGGTGGTCAACGAAGATGATTGCGTGTACATGCGCACCATCGAAGGCCTGGAAAAAGTCGATGTCATTTATCGGCGCATTGATGATGACTTTTTAGACCCGGAAGTTTTCCGCAAAGACTCCTCACTTGGCGTTCCCGGCTTAATGCGTGCCTGGAAAGCCGGGAACGTGTCGCTAGCCAATGCGCCGGGCGCCGGTGTTGCCGACGACAAAGTCGTTTATGCCTATGTGCCGGAAATGATTCGTTACTACCTAAATGAAGAACCGTTATTGCCAAACGTGCAGACTTACTTGTGCGACAACCCCGAGCATCTGGAATATGTATTGGCACATTTGCCGGAGTTAGTCGTCAAACCGGCCAACGAATCAGGCGGCTACGGGATGTTAGTCGGGCCTCATGCCACCGCTAAAGAAATCGCCGCGTTTCGGCAAATTATTCAACAGAATCCTCGTAATTATATTGCCCAGCCCACCTTGGCGATTTCAACCGCCCCAACCTTGTGCAAAGGCAAACTCGAACCCAGGCACATCGACCTGCGGCCTTTTATTTTGCAAGGTAAAAATACTTTTGTGACCGCGGGTGGATTAACTCGGGTAGCACTAAGAAAAGGATCGCTGGTGGTTAATTCCTCACAAGGCGGCGGCAGTAAAGACACCTGGATTATTAATATGGAGCACAAATAATGTTATCTCGCTCAGCAGAACGCCTATATTGGCTAGCCCGTTATCTGGAACGCACTGAAAATATCGCCAGATTGGTCAGTGTCCACATGAACTTATTGATGGATTTACCCAATGGCGTAGAAATGGGTTGGCTGCAGCTGGTACGTATCAATTCGTCAGAAAAACAATTTTATGACAAATACAAAGTGGCCAATGAACGCAACGTCACTCGATTTCTTTTGGTCGACGAAAGTTATTACGGCTCTTTATTTTCGTCTTTAAGCGCCGCAAGAGAAAACATTCGCACTTCCAGAGACTTGCTGCCAGATGAAGCCTGGGAGCAGGTCAATGAAATGTACTTGTTTACCAAAAATAATCTCGATTTCGTTTACAACCGCAGCAAACGTATTGAGCTGCTTAACGAGATCCTCAAAGGCTGCCAGCGTTTTACCGGCTTGCTATCCGGCTATATGAGCCACAACCATCCCTATCGATTTATCCGGTTGGGCAGGAATATCGAACGTGCTGACATGACCAGTCGTATTTTGGATTTGGCGTCCTTACTGCTGGCCGATTCGCGTAGTGATGAGATGCGCCAATATGAGACGATTTTATGGGTGAATATCCTGAAGTCACTGAACGCTCAGTTAATGTATCGCCAACACGTCAGGAGCAGCGTTAATGGTGACGATGTCTTAAACTTTTTATTGTTAAACACCACCCTACCCCGCGCCGTCGGCTGCTGTATTGCTGAAATAGCCGATTGCATCAACGCACTCCCGAACAACGATTCATTACCCGAATTACTGGTTAAACTTGAAGCCTATGTGCAGGCCATTAATATACGACAAACAACACAAGCTCAATTACGAGGAATTCTCGACGACCTACAAAATAAATTGGGCGATCTTCATGACAGCATTTCTAAAAACTGGTTTTTACAAGCCGTTGCTGAATAGCTATCGAATTTAATTTTTGATTTTAAGGAACCACCGCAAACCTAAACTCATCCGATGACGTGTAACGCCAATTGACCATAATATAAATTTGGATATATTAGCTTTAACTGATAATCACATGAATATCTCTGTAGCGGCGTAATTAAATCACCTAAACCCCTCAAGATTTTTTGTGGCGATTTCGCCCAATTTAGGTGAATTAGCCGCTCGATTCCTTGCTTATTAAGCCCATAACACCGCCGCTTGATAAGCTTTTGGCTTTCGTGGCATGGCTATCGAGACTAATACGCCAGTCTTAAAAATGAATAATTCATTGCAATCGGTTAAAATGGTCCAATTATTAAACAGCTGTCTATTTTTTTAGCAGTTTGTTTTCAGCGTAGCACTTCAGAGGTCATTGTATGCGTAAACACTTGAACACCTTTATCTGGAGCACCTCGTTGCTCCTTATGCATTCTTGGAGTCAGGCCGCGACTGATTTACCTCCATCGATCAAAGTACCACTGGGACCGGTAGAAGAGGTCTGTTCAGACTTTACGCCTGCTGATTGGCGGAAAGAACAGGAAATTGATGGTGTAAAGATTCAAGCCTCACATTTGTGTGATCCTGACAATCCAGCGGACATTGCCGCCTTCGTCAAGGGCACCAATGGCATCTCGATGGCAACACTGATGCAAACGCAACTGGCTGCCGATGCGATCACTATGTCTGACGATATGGATGGTGACGGCGACCCGGATAAGATCATCATCAAACTTGAAGTGGTTGAACTTAACGGCCGCTCCCCCGATGTAAGAGACCCGATCACCACCTTTGACATTGCCCCCGGCGTTCAGCCGACATTTTGGGTTTATGCCCCGAAAACACGGGACATGTCCACCCGTAGTCTTTACGAATCTATCGCTAATCCGTTGCTGCGTGTACCCTCACCGGTTATTCGTGTGGAACAGGACGATGTAGTTTGGCTAGTGCTTGAAAACACCCATTACTTGCCACATTCCATTCACTTACACGGTATTGACCACCCGTTCATGGATCATGGTGGCGGTGGTAATGATGGCGTGGGCCAAACCAGTGAAATGGATGTTATGCCTGGGCAAAGCAAAACTTACGTGATCAAACCCCGCCAACCCGGCACGATGTATTACCACTGCCACGTACAGCCGCACACCCACATACCAATGGGCTTACAAGGCATTTTTGTCGTTGAGGAAAATCGTCCCAACAACTGGCCGCAAACTCTTAACGTTGGTGCTGGCCAAGTTCGCCATCCGTCAGTGGCCGTCCTGGAAAAATATGCTCGGGAATATGATCTGCATTACGAAACTGCTGATAAGGAATTGCATGAGTTAGTCGCTAGATCGGCAAACGATCCACGTCTAATTGCCAAGCACATGAACATGGAATACGACATCACTGATGCCTCCGATGATTATTTCATGCTGAACGGGCGTTCCTTCCCTTACACTTTAAGGGAATCTTTGATTGAAATGGAAGAAAATCAAAAGGTCAAATTGCGTGTATTAAATGGTCATACGGAATCCATGGCATTACATATTCATGGTCACAAACCTACCATCACCCATTATGATGGTGTCGATAACGGCCCAGGTTCGTATATTCAACGCGACGTCCATGGCATGGTGCCTGCTCAACGAATCGATCTTGAATTAAGCGGCGTAGATGATGGCTTAAATAGCTTTGGGCAAGGCATTTGGATGTTCCACGACCATGTCGAAAAAGCCTTTACCACCAACGGCGTTGGCGAAGGCGGCGATATTAGCTTAGTCGTTTACAAAGGTTTTCTTGACGAAAAGGGCATTCCGACAGCCCACGGCATGAGCCTTGCTCCATATTTCACCAAGGAATTCTGGCAACGAAATTACCCTGTCTGGCAAGATTATGATGTCTGGAGCAGCTTAGGTCTTCCTGATCCCAAAGCAGCCTATGAGCCTGCCAAAACTGCTGTCCAGAACATCGTCCCCCAAAGAACAGCAGCCGATGCTTTAAAACAAGAAGAGGGATCGGCGCTGGCAAAGTTGTTTTATGGAATTTTACTGGGTCTATTTGGCTATGTGTTGATTGTTAACCGTCAGATAATTATTGATCGTACGCGTGCTTTGATTAAACGCTAAAGCGTCGACTTTGCTGCAAATAAAAAGGGCGGCCATCCTAAAGATGGCCGCCCTTTTTTGATGTTTTTTTAAATCCTCTAAAAACTAAAATTCATCTTTAGTTTGCTTTAAGTTTTTTAACTTTCCCAACACCCGGTTTGCCCGATCAATATGGGCTTTCAATTGCTCATTTTGCGGATCCAAAATACGCGCCTCTTCCCATTTTTGCATAGCTTGTTCGTATTGCTGCCGACTGTATGCTTGAGTGCCCTCTTCAATTAAACTCTGTACATGACGCGCGATGTGCTGATCAAGCTTTTCACTCAGAGACTGAAATTCAGGGTTATTAATGTTAAGTTTTTCCAGGTCTTTCCGTAGCTTGATAGCCACTACAAAGTTACTGCTTTCGCAAGCATTTTTGAAGTCGATCAACAACTGCCCACCCAACACTTGTTTTTGCGCCACCGCTTTGGCCACTTCTTGTTTTTGCTTTTTCTTAACCTGCTTTTGAGCTAGTTTTTGCTCCTCTTCATTTTTTAACTGTTGTTCCAAATCAATACGTTGTTGCTCGGCCCTAGCTCGCTCTTCCTCCTCGGCTAACAATTCCTGCAACCTTGCATCAGCGATCTTTATATCAGGTGTAGAAGAAAGCTTTACCGCCAACGGCAAAGTGCGCTTAGCCAACGCTAAGTCTCCAGCCGCTAACGCATGCCGACCATATTCAGCTAAGTCATTGGCAATCTTATCGGCTTCTTCAATCTTATTTTCTAAGGCATGCCTGGCAAACCAATCTTTGGGATCGGTAGCCGCCACCCTTTCTTTAATCAGTAATTGCTTGTGCATCGACTCGCCATCAGCAATCAACAAATCCAAACGCAATTTAGCTAAGCTAATTTCTTGCATTTGTAAGAGTTGCTTTTGCCCTTGTTGCAGTTTTTCGCTATTCGGAAAGTGCGCTAATGCTTCGTTGTACAACTCTAACGCCGATCGCCAATCATCCTTAGCGGCTGCTTTATCAGCTGATGTGATAATCTGCTGCTCATATTGACGCGCTTGCTCAATAACTTTGCCTTGTAATTGCTGAGGATTGGTTACTTCTGGATTAGGATGTTCCTGTAAGTCAGCCACTAAGGCTAAAGCGCTGGTGTATTCTTGCTTATTTAGAAAATAATCAACCTGTTCATCAATGCTGCCAGAAGGTGCTAGAACAGTAGCGCAGCCAACGAGATGCGTTAGCACAACGACAGATAATGCCTTGGGGGTAAACTTCATACTGCTTCTTCCGAGTATTTGAGTATTTCGTAGAGTCTTGATTTAACGAGATGGCGACGCAAGCCGATGATGTCTACAACAACAAACGTTGCCAAGGGTTGAGCTGAGCCGCGTAAAGTAACGACACCAGCAGGCTGGCATTGAATATGACCATTTTTTTGAATGGCTTCGTTGGTCGTATCGCTAATCAGCACACCACCCGGCAAAGCCGCGCCGGATAAGCGAGAGGCTATATTAACCGCACGTCCCATGACCGTATAGTCCATGCGTTCAGATGAGCCAATATTTCCGGCAAGCATGCTACCGCTGTTCACACCGATATGAAACATAAGCTCAGTTAAACCGAGAGACTTACGCTTTTCATTAAGCACAGCCACCATGTCCTGGATTAGTACCGCACATTCAACTGCATGCTGGGCATGCAGATCATCTTGACCAGGCGCACCAAATACTGCCATGACACAATCGCCAATATATTTATCAATATGCCCATGGTACATATGCACAATCTCAGCTATATAGCCAAAGTACTCATTGAGCAAGTCGCTTACTTCATCAGGAGGCAACTTTTCCGATAATGCCGTGAAACCGACAATATCCGCAAACAGCACGCTAGCATTTACGCTACGACCACCCAGGTCAGCTAAGTCACTATTTCCTAATAATTCTTTCGCAACCTTAGGGGCAACATAGCGAGAGAATGTTTGTTCGACACGCTCCTTTTCCAGTAATTTTTCAGACATCTCGTTCATTGCTGTCATCAGTTGCCCAAGTTCGTCACTGCGTCGTCCATTAAAACGAATTTGATAATCCCCGGCAGCAATGGCCTTGCTGGCATTCACCAATTGATGTATGGGGCGTGACAAGCGTTTGCCCAAAATGATTGATGCGATAAAGCCCATCAATACGAGCAGCATGGTTGCTATCGCAACGGTTTGAAGTGTCTGCTCTTTAGCTGCTTCCAACTTAGTTCTATCAAGGCCAATAAAGGCATAACCGACAATGGTGTCCTTCACTTGCATGGGATTGAGCAAACCTACCAAAATTTTGGATTTGTCCTCAGCGTCTAAAGTTACATTGTAATGAAACATGGACTCGTGACCGGCATTGGAGCCTATTGTTGCCTCCCCTGGCAAGGGTCCGGCATTAACCACAGGCTTTAAATCTACCGTATAAATCGCCGCCGCATCGAGTAATTCGTTCTGTTCAACCAAATTATTAACTACGCCGGTTAAAGTTAAATTGTCATCGGCTAATAAAGGTTCTTCTGCGATTTGCCCAAGCAATCGAACAACAGTAGTACTGGAATCGATCATCTGCCGTTCAAGTATATCGGTCTGATCTCGACCTATCACTACCCCCAAAGTCACCATGCCGCAGGTAATAATGATGGTAAAAATCTCAGCCAGTTTATAGGCAATAGGCAAATGAATCGACAGGACGGCGTACCAAAGTCGCTGCCACAACACGATCGGCATTTTTAACAAAGAAACCAAGCCTTTCAAAGCCACACACTCCAACAATTCAAAACTAAGCTAGTAAGAAAACTTCCCGCTTTAATATAAAGCGATTGACATCAAAAACCTTCAGCCATTTATACCCGTTAGATAATTATGCTGCAACCTATTGTTGCCTTGAATATTCTAATGTATATTTCAAACGTATATTTGAAACAAGCATTAGAATAATCATAAAATCATGACTAAAACGCCACCAGCAAAAACACGTGAACGCTTACTAGAGACCGCGTGCCGACTATTTGCCGAAAAAGGCTATCAAGACACGACTATTGCTGAAATTTGCGAACGGGCAGAAACCAATATCGCCTCGGTTAACTATCACTTTAGGGATAAAACCAACTTGTATCTGGAAGCGTGGCGCCATGCTTTTCAAGAAGACTTAAAAGCTTATCCGCCTGACGGTGGATTAAACGCAGATACACCGGCAGAGCAACGCCTGGATATTCGCATCAAATCGTTAATAGCACGCATAGCTGACCCCAATTTGCATTTTTTTGCCATCGTTCATAAAGAGCTGACACAACAAACCGGCTTGTTAGACAAAATCATGACCGAGGAAATCAATCCGCAACGTCAAGCGATGATTGCCTTGGTTAAAGAGTTGTTAGGCCCGGGGGCCACCGACAAACAAATCCAATTCTGTCATGCCAGCATCAGCGGGCAATGTATGCACATGATGCAAGCTAAAAATATGAAATTAAACGCCGAAACGCGTCGCTTTGTGATGGATTTAAAAGATGCCAAAGCTTATGCCGAGCATGTAGTGCAATTCTCTCTGGCGGGCATCAAAGCCATGCGCGCGAAAATTGAGGCGAATACTGGAGAACAGTTATGAGACTTTCATCACCTCGATTTGGGTTGGCATTGTTACTGTCAGCAACACTAAGTGCCTGCTCAGTAGTCGTAAAAGATGTACCTACGCCCGTGGCTTTGCCGGACAAATTTTCCGCGTCCGGCCAACAAAAAGTAGCTGAGCAATGGTGGTTGGCCTTTAACGACCCGGCTCTGAATAAGCTGATTTCACAGGCGTTATCTGACAATTTCACACTACGGGCAACGTTTAACCGACTGGAACAAGCACAAGCCATTGCCAAGAAAAGCGGCGCCGAACTTATTCCCCTGCTCAACAACAATAACAGTGTCCTACAAAGAAATAGCGCCCAAACCACTAGCCAAGGCAACACCGTTCAATCAACTATCAACACATTTGCCCTAGGCTTTGCGGCTAGCTATGAAATTGATTTATGGGGCCGCATTCGCTCAAACATTCACGCCTCAGAATTAGATGTAAAAGCCGCTGAAGAAGATTTATCAAGCGCCGCTATTAGCTTATCCGCGGAAATTGCCAGCACTTGGTACAAATTGCTAGAACAAGAACAACAACTTAAATTATTAGATCAGCAAATTACTATCAACCAAAACAACGTCTCGATGGTAACCACGCGCTTTCGGCTTGCTCAAGCCACTGCCGCTGATGTTTTCCAACAAACGCAGCTCTTGCAATCAGCCATTGGTAATCGCTTAACGGTGATCGCCAACATTAACGTCTTCAAAAACCAGCTTGCGGTTTTGGTCGGTAAGGCACCGGGAACAATTCCGCTTGCAGAATCCACTCCCTTGCCGAATTTACCCAGCCTTCCAGACACAGGTTTAAGTGCAGATTTAATTAACAAACGCCCCGACCTGCGTCGCGCTTACTTTCGGGTGCAAGCGTCAGACCAACGTATTGCCTCGGCTATTGCCGATCGCCTACCAAAACTCAGTTTATCGGCCAGCATTGATACTAATGCCCCTGATTTACAGTCATTATTTAATAACTGGCTAGCGACTATTGCCGGCAACTTGGTCACTCCGATTATTGATGGCGGCAGACGAGTTGCCGAGGTCGAACGCAATCAAGCCGTTTCCGCCGAAGCGCTAAACAATTATGCAACCACACTACTTAACGCCAGCAAAGAAGTTGAAAACGCCTTAATACAAGAGCATCAACAAAACCAATTTCTAAGCAACCTTGATGAACAAGTACGTCTGGCACAACTAGCCACTGCGCAGATTCAATCACGTTATGTGAATGGCGCGATTGATTTCCTTAGATTGTTGACTGCTCAACTTAGCCAGCAAAACCTGGAACGTAATCGTTTATCGGCACAACAACAACTGATTGATTACCGAATCAATCTCTACCGGGCCTTGTCCGGTGGTTTTCCACTTAACTACCCCGTCACTACTGATAAAACTTCGACCAATGGCTAATAAATTTAAAACCCTATTACCTGCCGCATTAATTATTTTGCTGGTTGTGGCTATCGCAGGCTACTGGTTAACCAACAAACCGCGTGCTGATCGCAAACCTACTGAAAATTTTGCGCCGCTGGTTGAACTGACAAGCCCAGAAATTAAAAACCATCAAACTTCAATTTTTGCTATGGGCACAGTCATTGCCTCGCAAAACGTCAATTTGACACCGCGCATCAGTGGCATGGTGGTAGAAATCAGCCCCAATTTTATTGAAGGCGGTATGTTGAAAAAAGGCGAGCCGCTGGTACAGCTCGACCCCACCGACTACTTGCTAGCTATCAAACAAAAAGAAAACGAAGTCGCCAAAGCGCAATTCAATTTAAAACTGGAACAAGGTCAGCAAGCGATTGTTAAGCGCGAATACCAATTACTGGGGACCAATCTTAACGACCAGGAACAAGAATTGGTATTACGCAAACCCCATCTAAACTCAGCCAAAGCCGCCCTTGCAGCCGCCGAAGCCTCATTAAAACAAGCGCATTTGGACTTGGAACGCACTAAGCCTGTTGCCCCTTTCAATGCGATTATCGTCACCCGTAATGCCAATCTCGGGGCGTGGATGCCGGCATTTTCCACCGGTACACCATTGGCTCGATTAGTCGGCACCGACAGCTTCTGGATTAACGCTTCCATCCCAGTCGATAAATTGTCCGCAATCAACATTCCCGGCATCAACAGCGACAAAGGCTCACTGGTAAAAATTAGCTACGAAACCGGCTGGGGAGCTAACGTTTATCGCACCGGCAAAGTTAAAAGACTGCAAGCAGAAATAGAACCGGAAGGGCGGATGGCAAAAGTTATTGTTGAAGTCGAAGATCCGTTAGCGCAAAAACCCGCCAACAAAAATGCCCCGCCGTTAATGCTGGGTAATTACGTTCGCCTTGAAATAGTAGGGCATGAGTTAAAAGACGTATTCATCCTGCCGGAAGCACTATTGCATGAAGGCAAAGAAATCTGGCTATTAAATGACCAACAACTGGAAATTCGTCCTATCAATCCAACCTGGACGGAACCCGGCTTTGTATACTTGAGTAAAGATCAGTTACCCGAATCTGCACAAATCATCAGCAGCGATCTATCTACACCCGTAGCCGGGATGAAACTTCGCACCAAACCTTCAGCTCAACCTGCTAAACCATAACATGCAAACATCAACAATTTCGGAACAAAAGGGCCCTATTCGCTGGATGGCAAAGCATGGTGTTGCTGCCAATCTATTGATGGCAACACTGATCGTCGGTGGCTTAATTTTTATGAAAAGCATCGGCCAGGAAGTCTTTCCTGAGTTTCAGTTAGACATCGTCAGTATCAATGTTGCTTATCCGGGCGCCAGTCCGGATGAAGTCGAAAAAGGCATTATTCTTGCCATTGAAGACGCGGTTAGCGATTTAGATGGTGTTGATGAAATCAATTCGACCGCAAAAGAGGGCGTCGCCAGAGTGCTGGTAAGCGCCGAGCGCGGCGCAGATGTTCAACTGTTAGTTCAAGACATTCAGAAAGAAGTCGATCGCATCACCACCTTTCCCGACGATGCTGAAGAACCGCAAATAAAAGTATTAAATCCACGGCGCCCAGTGATGTCACTGGTGCTATATGGCCAAGCTAAAGATACTGTGCTGCACGAGTTGGCTGAGCAATTTCGCGAACAGTTGTTACAAGATCCAAACATTTCACAGGTGGAACTGGAAGGCATCAGGCCGATGGAAATCAGCATTGAAGTGCCACAGGAAAATCTGCGTCGCTATAAATTATCGCTGTCAGACATTGCCACACGCGTACAAAATGCCAGCGTCGATTTACCTGCAGGTAGTGTCAAAACTACCGGCGGCGAGATTTTGATTCGCATGAAAGAGCGCAAAGATGTGGGGCAGCAATTTGCCAATATCCCCATCATCAACGCCGCCAATGGCAGCATGGTGCTATTAAGTGACATTGCCAACATTCATGACGGTTACCAAGATACCGATTACGTCGCGACATTTAATGAGCAACCAGCCGTCATGGTGCAGGTTTACAACGTCGGCGACCGCTCCCCCACGCAGGTATCGGAATCGGTTATCGGTTTATTACCCAAGGTCAACCAGCAATTACCTGACGGGATTAAAGCGGAAATTCGCTACGATGCCTCAGTAGATTACACCGACCGAGTCAACTTATTGCTGAAGAATAGTGCCCAGGGTCTTATCTTAGTGTTTTTGTCATTGGCGCTATTTTTAGAAATGCGTTTGGCATTCTGGGTAATGATGGGTATACCCACGGCATTCTTAGGGGCTTTTTTATTTTTACCCTTGTTTGGCGTTACGCTCAACATGATTTCCTTGTTTGCGTTCATCATCGCGCTAGGCATCGTGGTCGATGATGCCATCGTTATCGGTGAAAATGTTTACGAGTATCGCCAAAAAGGCTTAACTACAATGCAGGCTGCCATTGAGGGCGCACGAGAAATGGCCGCACCGATCACCTTTAGTATTTTGTCTAACGTCGCCACCTTTATTCCGTTGTTTTTTATTCCAGGCGAAATGGGCAAAATCTTCTTCATGATTCCTATCGTGATTATTACGGTGTTTTTGTTATCCCTGGTTGAAGCCTTGTTTGTACTACCTAATCACCTTGGTCATTTGGCCTATCGGAAAAGATCCGAGCCGAAAGGTTGGATACATACCCAGCAACATCGCTTCAGTAATCACTTCAAGCACTGGGTACAACATAGTTACGGCAATTTTTTAGATCATGTGCTGCGGCATAAATATTTAACCATCGTCATTTCCTTTGGCTTATTGGTATTGACCTTGGTGTTCGCTACCAGTGGTCGTATGGGCATGTCGGCATTTCCAAAACTAGATTCAGATTTTGCCAAAGTGACCGTATTGATGCCCTTCGGTACGCCATTAGAAAAATCCCAAGCCGTGGCCGATTACATCACTGCCAAAGCCAGAGAAACCGGCAATAGCCTGCCCAATGGCGAACAACTTATTCGCGGTATTTTTGCGGAAATAGGTAAAACAGACAGCAATAAAATTGAACTGCGCGTCTATCTGGCGCCAGCAGAAATTCGCGATAAGATCATTAATACCGAAGGCTACACCGATAAATGGCGCAACACGGTGGGAGAAATAAGCGGAATTGATTCCATGCGTTTTGAATCTGATGCCGGTGGTCCAGGCGGTGGCGCGGCTATCACTATCGAATTAAATCATACCGACAACACCATCCTGACCAAGGCCGCCAAAGAACTAGCGGTTGCTTTAGCAGGTTACCCGATGGCAAAAGATATAGTCAGCGGCGCCAAACCAGGTAAACAACAATTAGATTTTAAAGTACTCCCAGAGGGCAAAAGCTTGGGTTTAACTGCACAAAATGTTGCTAGGCAAGTACGCAATGCCTTTTATGGTGCCGAGGCAATTCGCCAGCAACGCGGAAGAAATGAACTAAAAGTCATGGTGCGCTTACCAAAAGATGAACGCAGCACTGCCACCAATATCGATGATTTATTGATCTGGACCAATAACGGCAAAGAAATTCCGCTTCGGGAGGTTGTTGAAATTGATCGCGGCCGCGCGTATACCGAAATCGAACGCCACGATGGTCACCGTAACATACAAGTTACTGCCGATGTCACACCACGACCTAAGGCTGGTGAAATTATCAATGATCTGGAGCGTACTGAGCTACCTCGGTTAATCGAGAAATATCCAGGACTGAATTACAGTTTTCAGGGGCAACAAGCGGCCATGGGCGACAGCATCAGTAGCCTTAAATTAAGTTTTGTATTTGCAGTGCTCGGCATTTATGCGCTGTTAGCCATTCCTTTTCAAAACTATATATTGCCCTTGGTAGTATTGGTGAGTATTCCGTTCGGTGTGGTCGGGGCGATTTGGGGGCATTTATTGATGGGCTATGACTTAAGCATCATCAGCCTGCTGGGTATCGTCGCATTATCAGGGGTCGTGGTTAATGATGCCCTGGTTTTGATCGATCATGCCGCGCATTTACGTAGAACCAGCAATGTAAACGCGACTGAGATTATTAAAATGGCGGCAATTCAACGTTTTCGGCCAATCATTTTAACCACGCTCACCACCTTCGGCGGCCTGATGCCAATGATTTTGGAAACTTCACGACAAGCAAAGTTACTAATTCCGATGGCAATTTCACTTGGCTTTGGCATCGTGTTTGCAACATTGATTACACTAATTTTGATACCATCTCTATACTTAGTCGTTAACGATATTAGCGATACGTTCAAAACTAAAAAACTCCCCTCATCTTCTTAAAATCCGTTACGGAGCCGTATGAAACACGCGTTATCAATTCTGATTTGTTTATTATTGTTGCACTGGCAAAGCGCCTTAGCTGCCGAGCCACTGCCGCCAGAACTAATTAAGAAAACTAATGTTGCAGCCGCACCTAATAAAATCCAAGGCCCCCTGCAATGCGCTGCATTCAGTCCTTATGTAGGCAACCTTTCCCCTGACAATGGCCCTGCCCCATCCAGAGAATTGATTGATCAACTGCTCGATAAATTGGTTAAGGAAACGCCATTTCGCTGCATTATGACCTACGGCGTTACCGGCGGATTGGAATATACCTTTGCCGCAGCTGAAGCCAGGCATCTGAAGGTAATTTCCATAATCTGGCTAGATAAAGATATTGCCGCGAACACTAAATCCATCGAGAGCGGTATAGACGTCGCCAAAGCCTTCCCGAACACCATCGTTAAATTAAGCTGCGGCTCCGAAGTAAGAACCCGCCATGGTTACGAATTTGACGGCGAAATCACTCGCTGTATTGATGACTTACATAAAGCCGGCGTCACTCAACCTATCACCACTATCGATACTTGGTGGGAATGGTGCGATAGAAAAACCCCTTGCAAACCCACCATTTTTGCCAAAAAAGTCGATTGGATTGGCGCGAACATTTTTCCTTGGTGGGAAAACAAACATGCAGACTTATACCCCTGCACCACTGCCAGCCAAGCGGCTAATTTTCATATCGCCAGGTTAAAAGACTTACGCAAAACCTATCGTAAAAAAGACGTCATCGTCACCGAATTTGGCTGGCCCAGCGGCCCTAAAGGTAAGTCTGAAAAAAACATTCATACCAAACAGCAATGCGGCATTGCTAGCAAAAAAAATCAATTGCTAGTGGTAAACCAGACCTTTAAGCAACTGGCTAAGCAAAAATGGTCGGGCGTAGTATTTGAAGCCTTTGAAGAAAACTGGAAACCCAGCAACGAAGGTAACTTCGGAAAATATTGGGGCCTCTGCCAAGGCAAACCGCCTTATTCTTGCCAAAAAGGTTTGGCAATTAAATAGGAACAAGGATTTAGAACCCTTAACTAAACGGCCTCGAAGCAAATAATGTTTCAATAGCTTCGAGGCCACTCAGGCAGCTGACAGCGTCCCTCTAAACTAAAAACCAGCGGGACCGTTAAAAATCACAGGGAAAGTACCAGCCATGAACGCACTAGCGACTATTCAACAAACTTATCGCACTGCAAACACTCGTATCGACAATCTACCAAAACTGCTTAACGCATTAAACCGGTGGTATCTCGACAACCCTAGTAATAATTACCTTCACCCCTGTGTTATCGATGGCAAAGCCGCATTGGTTTGCCAGAGTGATTTAAAACGCAAATCCGAACAAGCTTTTACCGACCTACAAGCTATTGCCGCTCACTTTCAGCTTTATTTAAAGGAAGATGGTCGATCTCATCAGACGGCTGATGATCTTACTAACCGTAGAACCAGTATTTGTTTGGTACTAACTTTTTATTTAGGCGTGTTGGCTTCTTCAAGCCTGGTGCGTGCAGATAATTCTGCAAGTCCGGCAAGTTCAAGCCCTGCTGTTGCCACTCAAACCATGCTTGTAAACGTTGCAACCAGCCAAAGCGGCAAAAAACTGATCCAGTTAAGGAATACTCGACCACCGAAGGCAAGTGAAGTATTGGCTGCTTACGCTAAAAAATCGCCTAGTCTGATCATTGATACCCAAGCGGAAGCTAAAATAAAAAGCTTTTTGACGGCGACATATAAACCAGAGACTGGCGATCCTGCCCATATTGGTAGCGATCTTGTCGAAATTGCCCGCTACTACGCAAAATATCCACTGGTTGTCGATCTTCTGGACGAGTTAAAAGATAAAAAACTGGTACTCAAATATAAGCAAAACAACTGGCAAGCCCAAGCGTGGGGCAATGAGTTTGCGGTCGACAGTGTCACCATTTCTTTCGACACTCGAGTCGCCGTAAAACTGTCAAATTCTGCCGATTGCCATGCCAACCCGGCTTGCAACATCTCGCCGGCGGATGCGCTGCTACATGAACTCTTGCATGCAAAACTGATGTTGATAGACAGCAGACACTTTATCGAAATTGGCGGCATGCAACAAACGCTCTACCCCTTTGAACATGAACGTGAAGTAATAGCCCAAGAAAATCAGCTTTATCACCAAATGAATCAGCAAGACAGCTTGTCACGCCCGTTGCGTAATCGACATAACGGCGAGCTGTATCATGTGAGCTGTGCGGCCTGTTTACCTGAAGAAATGCTTGCAGCAAATTAATTCAACACTTCATTGCACTTCAGAAAATTGATTTTGAACTAGTCCAACGCTGGAAGAAGTCTCTACAAATCCCCCATGCTTAACCTATCTAAACGGGTTAATACGCTACTTTGCTAATTTGGGCTGTCCACACAGCAAAAGGTTGCTGAGCATTGTTTAGCTTAAGTTGCCGCATTGCAATGCTACGTTCGGCAGGCGCTTTGGAAAACTCATCGTAGATAAAACTATCATCAAAATTAGCAGCGGCTGCATCGAATCGACTACAGGCAAAATAGACTGCGGTAATTCTGGACCAATAAATGGCCCCAAGACACATTGGACAGGGCTCACAGCTTGCGTACAAAATGCAATCAGTGAGCTTAAAATCGTTAAGTTTTTTGCAGGCGGCCCTAATAGCTAATATTTCAGCGTGGGCGGTGGGATCTACTTGTTGAGTGACGCGATTGCCACTGGCGGCGATAATCTGCCCATGCCGAACAATCACCGCCCCATAGGGGCCACCTTGCCCGGTGTTGACATTTTCTACCGCCAGATCCACTGCTTGCTGCAAGTAATGTTGATGCATCTAAAGTCCAAGCGGATTATTGGGATCTACGCCATCCATAAACGGCAAGCGCCGATCTTGATTGGTCAGCTGATAGATTTTACCCAACCAGTTGTTGATCAATGCTTTTGCGGTATCGCGCCAAGTGTTATCGATAAACTCCAGCACTTGGCTTTCCGGAAACTCGTCCAGGCGTTGCCCTGCTAATCTAGCAGCTCTGACGTGCTGTTCATAATTAGTGAAAATCGCTTGCACTATCGGATTGAAATAATGCTCAGGAAATGGCGGATATTCATCGACTTCCGCCCGATAAAAACGCAGCACCTCGCGTTTGTATTCTTTTAACAGACTAATGTCGTCATATTCCGGATGCCCTTGAAAAAACACGATGCGAAAACCATCGGCGCTGACGGCCAGATGCACGCCGGCTTCTTTACTGGCAGCCAGCACTTTAACGCCATGTTGTTCCATGTCACTTTGGAACACTTCATTAAAACGTGAATGCGGCACATCAAAGCGGGTGTTGATGTCAGCCACTAAGGGATGACTGCGATCAGTCAATTTATGGGCATATACTCCCCAACGCTTAGCAGGCAAACGCGTGCGCTCAATGCCGTAACAAAATTGCATCACCGCATGGGTCGCCAGACACGAACACAGCACGGAAGTGACATTGTCTTTAGCCCAGAAAAACACTTCAGTCAGCGGTTGCCAAAAATCTTCATCCTGCAAGCGAGGGCCCGTCACGTTGGCGCCGCTAATAATCAGCGCATCCAGGCCATCGCGTTTAATTTGTTCAAATGACTCGTAATAGGTATCGATATGCGCCTGGGCCTCAGGGCTTCTTTTTAAGCCATTGACGGTAAAGGGATGGACGTGGAACTGGACTATTTGGTTACACGCACCCAGTAACCTAAAAAACTGCCGCTCGGTCGCTTCAAGAGCCGCATCCGGCATCATATTCAATAAGCCGATATGCATTTCCCGTATATCTTGATTACGGGCGCGCTCCGGGCTGAGTATTTCCTCGCCTTCTTCTTTAAGACGTTGAAAAGTCGGTAAATTAGTGTGCGCAACTAAAGGCATATCAGCGGCTCAAGATTGCTTGCCAAGTGCATCGGCAATCAATTGAATAAAATCTTGCTCATTATTTACTTTAGCCACGGCATTGGCATCAACGGTATAACCGTATTGATCGGCAATCGCCTGATAACGGGGCAGCCTGGATTTAAACAACTCGGGAAATATCCAGGTAACAAATTCATCCGGGGTAATGTCATTAGCGGATGTCAGATTTTTTAACCGCATAAATTCTGCCAGCTTGTCATCAAGAAATGCCTCGCGGTAATACAGCGGTTTAGGATCGGATTTGGCGCGCTGAATGATGGTTTGTTCCAACTCTGGCGGAATTTTAATGTAAATAATTAGCGTCTCTTGTGCCAGTGTATCAAGCACTTCCTGACTATCAAGCTCGCAGACGCTACCACCGGCATCGTTAATAAAATGATGGTAGCCGTAAATATCTTCGGCTTTATGAATAAACTCCGGCACGTCCAACATTGCCGCAATTTCAGCTTGGTGATGAAGCTTTTGACGACGTTTAAACTCAGATAAAGACAGGCCGCCTAATTCAGCATTGCCCAATTTGCTAAGGAACGTCGACACTGGCGCCAAGTTGTCGACAGTAATGTTGTTATTGATAGAAATAGAATCCGACAGCAACAACTTACGCAAGAATGGCACCTGCATTGCTTGGCGCTTGATGTTATCCAGAATCGGCTCACCAAGATATTTGGTACCGATCCGGTAATCGCCCGAATAATGGAACCAGTTAGCTTTGGGCAATTTATTGGCTAGCGTAGTCTTACCTGCTCCCGACATGGCCAGCAAAGTAATCCGTTTTGATGGCCAGTCGAGAAATTGTTGTGGCGTCATTTTCATGCAATCGTTTCCTAATCAATCCAGATAAGTATCAAGGTCCACATCTTCAGGGTTGGGTTTGTGTTCATCGGTATCGGAGTAACCTAAATCGTCGCTTTCAATGCCGTCAAACGGCGCGGTCCAGTCCTCGGGATCTTCGATGTAATCGAAAGTAGAGCCATACCAACTGTCACGATCATATTCACCGATGTCGCCGTTTAAATATTGCACCTCAATTGAATCATCGCTGTCTTCAATCGACACCACTTTAAACGTGAGATTATTTTCCAGGTCTTTATACCAATTGCCAATAATTGGATCAGTTACAGTTGTCATGTCTTGCCTCTGTGCTAATGGTTAGGGAGTTTTGCCGACGCGTAGCAACGGTTACTGCATGGTGGACTAGGTCGGCCTTCTATCTGTTAACAAAGTATTTATAGAGGATGCCCCCTCTTCTTGCAAGCCTGCACTCTTCTGGAGCAGGATTCAACATAACGCAGTAAGGTTGGAAATAAAGTAAAATTTACTAATTTTGCAAACGCTGTTTACACCATATTTAATCAAAAAAATATTTCAAGGCACTTTCGACTATGAATTCTCATCCGCTTACATCCGCTCCAGCTAATGATATTTTTTCTTCTACTTTTCTGATTGGAAACGTTGGCGCGCCGTTTGTGATTGGCTTAGCAGTCGGCTATTTCGCCAAGAAAATGCTACGAACCGTGTTGTTTTTAGCGGGTGCCGCGATTGTACTGTTATTTGTTGCCGAGTATTACGGGGTCGTCAATATCTCTAATGCTGACTTGCAACACGCCGCCGACTCCGCTACGGAAGCGGCTAAAAGCTCTGGCGACTTTCTCGTTCATCGTCTAACCAGCATCACCAGTCAAGGTGCCAGCGCAGCGGGTGGTTTTTTTGTCGGCTTTAAGTTGGGTTAAATTCTAAAGCCCAAGCAAACTTAGCTTAAGGAATCTCTCCTGCACAAGATTTATTAATCTTGCACCAATTCCATATTTCAAATATTATTGAAACATGGAAACAAAAACTATCGTCACTGCACTTGCCGCACTCGCCCAGGATTCACGCCTCGCTATTTTTCGCCTTTTGGTTCAAACCGGTCCTGAAGGCTTGGCCGCGGGCAAAATCAGCGAAGCCTTAGGCATCGCCCCGTCTTCGTTGTCCTTTCATATGAAAGAACTTACCTTCGCTAATCTGGTCGTCTCAACACAACAAGGTCGTTTCATTATTTACTCGGCAAATTTTCAGGCCATGAACGACTTAATCGCATTTTTAACAGAAAACTGCTGCGGCGGTGAATCCTGCGGCACAAGCTGTGCGCCTGATTGCCCAACTGAACAGCAATAATCACTCTCTGTCCTCTATATCCAGACATAAGGAACATTCGCAATGAAAAAACTCGAAATTTATGAACCCGCCATGTGCTGCTCTACCGGTGTCTGCGGCGTAGATGTTGATCCGGTATTGGTGCAATTTGTTGCCGATCTGCAATGGCTGAGCGAACAAGGCGTTTCCGTCAGCCGCTACAACCTGTCGCAAGAACCGCAGGCATTTGCCACAAATACAGATGTTGTCAAAGAAATGGAAGCTGGCATGGATAGACTGCCTATCGTCGTAGTGGACGGGCAAATCGCATCTACCGGCGTGTATCTGTCTCGCGCACAATTTGCGCAAAAATTAGGCATTACGCCCGAACAAACCAAATCTAAGCCGCACATTAAAATTGAAGAAGGCTGCTGTAAACCCAGCGGCGGTTGCTGCTAATTTTAAGTGACGACATCAAGGATACGAGCATGGCACTGCCAACAGTCAACACCCGCTATTTATTTTTTACCGGCAAGGGCGGCGTCGGCAAAACATCGCTATCCTGCGCAACCGGCATAGCGCTGGCTGAAGCCGGTAAACGCGTGTTGATTGTCAGCACCGACCCGGCCTCAAATCTCGATGAAGTATTAGCGGTCAATTTGACATCAACGCCTGTTGCGATTCCTGACGTGCCGGGGCTGTTTGCCCTGAATATCGATCCTGAAGCGTCCGCCCAAGCTTACCGCGAACGCATGGTTGCGCCATACCGCGGCATATTGCCAGCCGCGGCGATTCAGAGTATGGAGGAGCAATTCTCCGGCGCCTGCACGGTGGAAATTGCCGCGTTTGATGAGTTCTCCGCACTGATCGGTACACCTGAAAAAACCCGGGAATTCGACCATGTTATTTTCGATACCGCACCCACCGGCCATACGCTGAGGCTGTTGTCGTTACCTTCTGCCTGGAATGGCTTTATTGAATCCTCAACAGGTGGCGCCTCTTGTTTAGGCCCACTAGCAGGACTGGAACAACAACGCCATCTGTACGCGGCGACCGTGGCACAACTGGCCGACCCCAAACAAACTACTGTAATTCTGGTCAGTCGCGCGGAAACTGCATCGTTACGAGAAGCCGAGCGGACTTGCTCTGAACTTAAAGACCTGAATATCTGCAATCAGGTATTAGTAATCAATGGGTTGTTCCAAGCTAAAACACCCGGCGATATTATTGCCGACGCGATGACCCAACGAGCGCAACAAGCACTGGCTGCCATACCCGATAAACTGGCAGCTTTGCCACGCTTTGTCACGGCATTCATGCCCAAAGGCTTGGTTGGCATTACTGCATTGCAGGCGCTGTCAAAACCGGAAGCTGCCGATGAAGACATATCTATCCCGCAAACGCCAATCCCGGCGCTACCATCGCTACACAAATTGATCGACGACCTTGAAGCAGGCGGTGTTGGCGTGATCATGACCATGGGCAAAGGCGGCGTCGGTAAAACCACAGTGGCTGCGGCAATTGCCACCTCATTAGCCTTGCGCGGCCACAAGGTGTTGTTATCCACTACCGATCCAGCAGCGCATGTTGCCGCCGCGATTGAAACACCGGTGCCGGGTTTATCGGTAAGCCGCATCGACCCGCAAGTGGAAATTGAGCGCTACCGGCAAGACATCCTGGCTAAAGCCGGGGCAAATCTTGATGCCAGTGCCAAAGCAATGCTGGAAGAAGACTTGCGCTCGCCCTGCACTGAAGAAATTGCGGTATTCCGCGCTTTTGCCAATGCTGTCGCCGCGGGCAAAGAGTGCTTTGTCGTACTGGACACCGCACCGACCGGCCACACCATTTTATTACTGGATGCCGCCGAAGCTTATCACCGCGAAGTGCAGCGAGTGCAAGGCGATATACCCGAAGCGGTGCGCCAGCTGTTGCCTCGCTTACGCGACCCGGCATTTACTCGGGTAATCGTCACCACATTAGCAGAAGCCACGCCAGTGCATGAGGCCGAACGCCTACAACAAGACTTGCTCCGCGCCGGTATCATGCCTTATGCCTGGGTTATCAACCAAAGCCTGTTAGCCAGCGGCACACACGATCCGCAACTGGCCCAGCGCGGACAATATGAAATCCCTTTTATCCGCAAAGTTGCCGGGCAATTATCTACGCGCTGCGCATTAATTCCCTGGCTGGCGGAAGCGCCGATTGGCGGCAAAGGCTTGGCGCAGATGACGGAAGTTTTGTAAGAATCACTTTACTTAATCCATTTAAGCGCACAAAGGCAATAAAGTGATACGGGTATTAATTCGTATCCATGGCTTAGCTCCTTCTCGGCAATTGCTCCTGCATTGCCCTACTACCTACGTCCATGTAGGCATCCAGAGGGAGAGGGCTTTTCTATGCACATTAAAGATATGTGCCTAGATTAGCCGCTGGAGAGGGGCATTGCGCTTCGCCCTGAACAATTCAAATAAATTAAGGAAATTACAATGACCCAACCACCCTTAAACATCCTGATTCTATGTACCGGTAACTCCTGCCGCAGCATTCTTGGCGAAGCGCTGATCAACCATCTGGGCGGCGACCGCTTTCGTGCCTTCAGTGCCGGCAGTCATCCGACCGGCCAAGTCAATGCCAACGCACTGGCAACACTGGCACGACACGGCTTGCCGACCGACGGCTACAGCAGCAAATCCTGGGATGTGTTCACCGAAGACCAAATCGACATCATGATTTCAGTGTGCGATTCCGCGGCTGGCGAGAGCTGCCCGGTTTATTTAGGCAAAGCTGTGCGCGGCCATTGGGGCTTGCCTGATCCTGCCCATGTGTCTGGCAGCCCGGAAATTATTGAAGCAGCCTTTGAAGCAACTTACCAAGCCTTGGAAAAACGCATAGCGCAATTATTGGCCTTACCGGTCGAAAGCCTCTCCAAGCAAGGACTCACCGCAGCCTTAAACAAAATCGGCACGGAAACGCCATGAACAACAATCAACTTGAACCAAGTCCCAAGCATTTAGGTTTTGTAGAACGCTTTCTGACGCTATGGATTTTTACAGCGATGGCAGGCGGCGTAGGTCTCGGCTATTTTGTCCCTGATGTCACCCAATGGTTAACCCGTTTTCAGGTCGGCACCACTTCGATTCCGATTGCCATCGGCCTGATTCTGATGATGTACCCGCCGCTGGCCAAGGTGCGTTATGAAGAATTGCCCTTAGTATTCAAAAACACCAAAGTCTTGATTCTGTCCTTGGTACAAAACTGGATTATCGGCCCCGTTTTGATGTTTACGCTGGCGGTAGTTTTCCTGCGCGATTACCCCGAATACATGGTGGGATTGATCATCATCGGCCTGGCGCGCTGCATCGCGATGGTCTTGGTATGGAATGACCTGGCCGAAGGCGACACCGAATACTGCGCCGGTTTAGTGGCGTTCAACTCCATCTTCCAGATGCTGTTTTTTTCGGTTTACGCCTACGTGTTCGTGACCGTACTGCCTGACTGGCTCGGCATCGCCTCGGGTCTGGAAGTTAAGATCACCATGCTGCAGGTCGCCGAAAGTGTGGTGATTTATCTGGGCATCCCATTTTTTGCCGGTATGTTTACGCGCTTGGTGCTGGTCAGACTCAAAGGCGTACAGTGGTATGAAGAAAAATTCATCCCCAAAATCAGTCCGATCACCTTAATAGCGCTGCTGTTCACGATCTTGGTGATGTTCTCCCTCAAAGGCGAAATCATCGTACAACTGCCGCTGGATGTAATACGCATCGCCGTGCCGCTGGTGATTTACTTTGTCATAATGTTTTTGGCCACGTTTTATATGTCGGCCAAAGCGGGCGCAAGCTACCCGGTGAGTGCAACCCTGGCATTTACCGCCAGCGGCAACAATTTTGAACTGGCGATTGCTGTGGCCGTGGCCGTGTTTGGTTTGCAATCAGGTGAGGCATTTGCGGCGGTGATCGGGCCGCTGGTGGAAGTCCCGGTGTTGATAGGTTTGGTTAAAGTGGCGCTGTTTTTTAGGCGGAAGTATTTTTTGCAGGTGAACTGATTTTACGCGCAGTTTAGATTTTAAAATTATTGTGTCGCACGCGACGATTTTTTAAATCGGGTTCCCGCACCCGAAGGCGGGATACTTTCTTTTGCGCAGCCAAAAGAAAGTATCCAAAGAAAAAGCCGCCCGGATACCGCTTATTTCCTGCGCGCTGCCGTTGTCATCGAGGGTTGCCAAATGGGGCTCCTGCCCCATTGCCAACTCACGGCATCCTTGCCGTGCCCCTATGGGCTATTCCCGATGACAACGTCAGTGCTCGGCGCGATATACGGGAGTTACGCTGCGGGAACATCAGCGATTAAATGAGCAAATCTGGTTAAGCCCTTTCATAACTCAAGAAAAAATGGCAAAAAGTTGATTTCGTTCGTGGTGAGCTTGTCGAACCATGAACGAAATCAACACGCCACTTTCTGATAAACATCCGTAATTTCCCGCCCATTCCACACATAACAATAATGCGCACCTTGCCGTACCGGCGACAAAATCCGAGGCCGAAAAACCGCAACACACTCACCACCTGAACAACGCACACTGTCATAAACAATGCCGTTTGAGCCGGATATGCGCAAATCTCTCGCCAAGTTTTGGGCAGCGCCATAGCGACTTATCTCAGGTGTATAAATATCCGCCATCTCGGATTGCCTGCCACGAATATCGTGTAAATCAGCATCCAGATCGGATGCATAACTGCGCATGTCAATTTCTATCGGCGGCTCATTTGTCGCGGCTAAAAACAAGGCTCGATGGAACTTAGTCTCCGCTATCGCCGTCGCAATATCGGCCGCGGCATAGTAAACGCCGTAACTGCCATCGGTAAAACGGCTGCCTTCCGGATTAAGATGGGTGAAAGCCGCCATAATCGGCGTGGTGCCCGGCCCAGAAATACGCTCATCCGGCGGCACCAGGTTAATTTCCCCGGCTTCATCGCGCAAACGGTCATTGGTGAGCGCTTCGATGGCAAACACAATATCCAGATCTTCCGGCGCAGTGACACGATCGAATAAACCCGTAGGCGGAAACCGGCTGGGCACCAAGCGCCAGCAAGGCGTCCAGCTGATGTGGCTTAATGGCGGCTGAAAACTCATGACCAGCCGCGCTGCCCGTCCAGATATTGCCGCACCACATACAGGTCGGCAACATGGCCTGTCAGCATGCGTTCAAGCGCCGATTTGCCTTGAAAAGGTATCGCCGAATTGGGCCGTTTTAGCCATTGATCGGCCGCATCCGCTTTCGGTAACAACACCTGCAAGGCTTTATAAATGCCGAAAATATACGAAAGCCGCTCTAATTTATCCGGACCAAGCTTGGCCGATTCCGGCTGCTTCTTCCACTTAAAATATGTACTCCGGGAATCCAAGCCCAACAGCGTCATCGCCTCGTCGGCATTAAGACTCCACGCGGTCGCAATATTAAAAAACGTGAGTAAGGCCGCGTTGGAAACCTTGGCGCTTTCGGAAGGAAATTGAGCGGCGGCAAGTGATAACATGGGGTATCTCCTGATATAAGTTTGCTTATAAATTTTATGCAAACTTAAGTCTATTAATAGACTTTGTCAAGAGGGGCTTTTATACTATTGCAAAGTAAGCGAAAGAGCCATGAATCATGACGTTCAGAATCCTAGATACAGCTACTCTGGATATTTTACAGAAACTTTAATAACTATATTGTTAAGCCGACGACATACATATCCTTATATCCAACCAACAGGACTATTTCTCTTGATCAAGCCGAAACGACATCATTGGTGGCCAATGGCCCAGTCCCGCCACTGGACAGACTCTAAAGGCCTTGTCTACGTCGCCCGAGGTAACGGCACGATGTTTCGTGCAAACCCATTGAACATCGGCGTCGAGTCAGAGCTCTATACACGGTTTAGCGATGAAGGCGATAAGGACACATCCGTCGAAGAGTGGTTCGCCGAAACGATCGACGGTCCTGTCTCCATGATGATCAATCATATATTGGATCCTTCCAACACCGGCCGCCATCCCTTTCGATGTGATCCGAGAAAGGCCAAAATAGCGAAAGATTTAGGCTTCCGCGTGAATCCATACGTTGATAGGGTACACATACCTTCAGACATCAGGCAGGCGGTTGCAAGCTACGTCGCGGCCTTGCTGGTTCGACATCCAAACTATCTGGCGAAGCTTATCGATTTCCACACAGAAGAAGACTCTAAGCCCCATGAGATCAAAGGCCGCGCACTGGACAACATGCTTGATCTATATCGGGTATACGCTGACCGGATTGCGAATGCCGTGTTCTTGATAACCCGGCGTGACGACTCGGTAGAGTACATCTACGCCGATGGAGGAATCATGGTCAAAGAACCATGGCGACATGAATACGGTATTCCGTTTGACATTCACGCGCCTCTAACGCCGGACTTTGCGCTCCAGGTACTTCCTGTTCCTTTGTCTGAGGATTTGTATACTGCTGCCATTATGGACGCCACCAATCAGGGCGTGGCACGCCAGAACAGGATTATCCTAGGCGGTGCTCAGCGCTTTGTCTTTTCGCGGCAGCCTCCGCCCCTCAAATTCATCGCCGCGAACTTTGGGAAGCCTGCTCCGAAGAACATATGGTATCGCATTGAGAACGGCCGACTTGAGAGTGGCTACGACCCTAATAGATCGTAGAATACGCAGAACAGAAGCGCATCGTTCGCGATTTATGCGCCTCCTAATCGGCACATCCTACGAAATACCCAGCCTGACAAACTAGGTTCGAGGCCTGTTTTCCAAAAAAGGAGACAATGTCCAACATGAATAATATTTCTATTACCGACATTCTTGAGCTTCCGGCACAGGAGCGTATTCGTCTGGTTGAACTTATTTGGGACAGTGTTGCTGCGGTTCCTGAAGCCGTGGAAGTTTCCCCTGCGCTAAATGCTGAGCTCGAAGTACGTCTGAAGGAATTCGAGAAAAACCCGGAAGCGGGTTATTCCTGGGATGAAGTTAAATCACACCTTCAAGATAGCTCATGGCGTTCCGCATAAAATTTCTTCGGGAACGCTACGTGAAAGTGATAAAGCTCAAGCTTCGAAATACACATTAATCAAAAAATCAATAAAGATGAAATTTAAGAATAAATTTATGAAAAAAATAATGTATGTATTGATTTTTGGTTTTCTTATCTCAGAATGTGGAGCTAAAAACCATGCTTCTGGAGCTGCTAAAAAATCAGATATTGCTTTAGAAAAAATGATACATGAAATAGATGAGCGTCAAGAAAGCAGATTAAATGAAGCATTTTTACCCAATGAAAATGGACATTTTTCAGGTATACATAAAACATATCATTCGAATGGAAATATAAAAAGTGAGACGATGTACAAGAATGGTAAGCAAAATGGATTAGCAATTTGGTGGGATGCTCCAGGACAAAAAGGCAGAGAAAGAAACTACATAGATGGAAAACTTAATGGATTAGAAACGGAGTTTCATGTGAATGGGCAAAAAATGATTGAAACAAACTATAAGAATGGCAAGAAAGATGGATTAATGACAATATGGAATGATCGTGGGCAGAAAAAACAGGAAAAAAACTATAAAAATGGGAAGGAAGATGGGCTATCTACTATGTGGGATGACAACGGACAGAAAGAATTAGTAACAAATTATAAAGATGGCAAGAAAGATGGATCTGAAACATTCTGGTATAAAGGGCGTGAGAATAAAAGCCTTTTCAAAGACGGAAAGGAAATAGATTTAGATGTAATGGCAATGCAAGAAATAAAAAATCGTTGTCAAATCCAAATGGGCGAACATGGATTCGCAATAGTGAAAGCATGTGTAGATCAAGATTTTGAAGCACTTCATGCACTTCAACTTGGTTTATATATAGAAAAACACGAAGCCATTACCACACGATGCACCAACAAAATGAAAGGGCATGGATGGGCAATAGTTAAAGCATGTGCAGATCAAGATATTGGAGCTGAAGATGCATTGCGCAAATATTAGGACCGTAGGATGTGCGAGCTAATGACATAAGCTCGTAGGTAGGTTGGTTTGGCTGGTGATAACCAACCCAACATTTAACCGATTTTCTTGAAATGTTGGGCTGCAAAAAGCATGCATCCCAACCTACCCGCCTAATCCCACTGCGACTTCCGAACGTTAAAACTACGTCCTTTAATTTTGCCGTTTCTTAAACAGGCCAGCGCTTTGTCGGCACTGCCGCGTTTTACCGCCACATATGACTGTTTATCGAACAAATCGATTTTGCCTACATCAGCACCGGGAATGCCTGCGGTGCCGGTTAACGCGCCTAAGATGTCGCCGGGACGGACTTTATCTTTGCGACCACCGTCGATCCACAAGGTCACCATCGGCGGTTGAAAGCGCTGCTCATCAGTCAATTTAAACGGCGCGACTTCATCCCACTTGGCGGGATGCCCTTGATAGTCCTCGATGGCTTTAATGCGCGGCAATTCGGCTTCGATGCATAAGCTCAGCGCTAAACCTTTTTTACCGGCACGGCCGGTGCGACCGATGCGGTGTACGTAGATTTCCGGATCCCAGGGCAGTTCATAATTGATCACGGCCTGCATGTCTTTAATATCCAGACCTCTTGCCGCGACATCGGTGGCGACGAGAATCGAGCAGCTTTTATTGGCAAAACGCACCAGCACTTGATCGCGATCCTTTTGTTCCAAATCGCCATGAATGGCTTGCACGGAAAAGCCTGCCTGCGACAAATGGCTAGCCACATCCTGGCAATCCCGTTTGGTATTGCAGAACACCACGGTGGATTCCGGACGGTGATACGCCAACAGATAGCCCAAAGCATTAAGCCGTTTGGATTTTTCAGTCTGGTAGAAAAGCTGGTCAATATCGCTGTCGTGATGGCTGGTTTCGATACTGACAGACACCGGTTTGAACTGAAACTTCTGACTCATTTCCCGGATCTGCTCGGCGTAGGTCGCTGAAAACAGTAAGGTTTGCCGGTGCGTGGGGGCGTAGGAAATGACATCGGTAATTGCTTCTTCAAAGCCCATATCGAGCATGCGGTCGGCCTCGTCCAGCACCAACACTTTGAGATTACTCAGCTTTAAACTACGTTTACGCAGATGCTCTTGTAATCGACCCGGCGTGCCCACTACGACGTGAACACCATGTTCCAAGGAACCAAGCTGCGGGCCGAAAGGGACGCCGCCGCATAAGGCCAATACTTTAATGTTTTGGGTGAAGCGTGCTAAGCGGCGGATTTCCTTACAGACCTGGTCGGCAAGTTCGCGCGTGGGGCACACTACCATCGCCTGTACTCTAAAGCTGCTTAAATCCAGTCTAGATAACAAGCCGATACCGAACGCTGCGGTTTTGCCGCTACCAGTCTTGGCTTGGGCAATCACATCCTTACCCTCAAGAATATGGGGCAGGCTTTCGGCCTGAATGGGTGTTAGATGGGTGTAGCCCAAGGATTCGATATTTTCGAGCAGGGCGGGTTTTAACGGTAACGTTGAAAATTCTGGCGTATTCACAAAGACTCTTTTAATTCAGTAAGATGCGGCAAAAGGCAGCATTGAGCTTGCCATGATAACAGAGTTGAACACCGCCCTGCCCTAACCCAATAGATCATTTGGATAGCTATATAAATCCATGCAGTCCGCGTTTGGATTTAACCGCCAGCCAGTCTTTGAGTTGCTTTAACTCCTCGGTTTCCTCCAATCCATCCAGGCTTTGTTTGCTTCTTAACAAACGAAATGCATCTGATAGCACTTTATAGCGATCCCCCGTGATGCCTGCCCGCCTTAAACCGACGGTGTTCAACTTGTAATGCCGGGCCGGGCGACCACCAATCAGCATAAAGGGAATGACATCCATATTAAGTCCGGTAGTACCTTGGACAATGGCGTAGGAGCCGATTCTGCAAAACTGATGCGCAACGACATTGCCTCCCATGAATACGTTATTACCAACTTCAACATGGCCGCCAATCGCAACATTGTTGGCAAATATGGTGTTATTACCGACGTTGCAATCGTGCGCAACGTGGCTGTTATTCATAAAAAAGCAGCCAGAGCCAATGCGTGTCTCGGCATGTTCTTTGGAGGCGCGATGGGCGGTGAAGCCTTCTCTGAATACGTTGTTATCGCCAATAATTAACCAAGAGTCTGTTTCCGGCTTAAATCCGGTATCTTGCGGCAAACCGCCTAATACCGCGTGGGGATGCAGAATATTGCCGTCGCCCATTTTGACATGGCCATGGACAACCGCATGAGCACCAATCTGACAATTCGCGCCCAATACGGCACCGGTTTCGATGACCGCAAAAGGCCCTACAGTGGCGTTGTCGCCTAGAGTAACGTCTGGCGCGATGAAGGCGGTCGGATGTATATGTTGAGTCATCTTCTTATCCTCTTGGATGATGTTTTGAATGTAATTCTTTTAAGCGTTCCCGGGCGATGTGCGTATAAATCTGTGTGGTCGATAAATCCGAATGCCCGAGCAAAAGCTGCACAACGCGCAAGTCGGCGCCATGATTTAACAAATGTGTGGCAAAAGCATGCCGCAAAGTGTGCGGCGACAATTCTTTATTGATTCCGGCTGTTTTAGCATGGCGTTTTATAATGTGCCAAAAAGCTTGCCGGGTCATGCCGTCTGCCCGATTGGTTACGAACAGAAAATCACATTGACGTTCACGAAGCAGCTTTTTTCTGGCCTGCTCCATGTAACCTTCTAACCAACTCATTGCCTCTTGTCCCACCGGCACCAAGCGCTCTTTATTGCCTTTGCCGATAATTCTTACCACACCTTGCCTGAAACTAATGTGTTCGAATTTTAACGTGACCAATTCAGACACCCTAAGCCCTGTGGCATAAAGCATTTCCAGCATGGTTTTATCTCTGAAGCCAAGCGGGTTGGTGGTTTCAGGTGTATTTAACAATAATTCGACGTCTTGCTCGGAAAGCGAGATAGGCAGCGGACGGCCTATGTGGGGAGATTCAATCAGTGCGGTTGGATCAATTGTGAGATTGTTTTCTCTAAGGTAATAACCGTAAAAGCGCCGCAAACTGGAAAGTATCCGCGCTGATGATCTGTTGCCGATACCGTCTTTATAACGACTGGCGAGAAATCCGGAAAGATCGCCACCATCGACTTCCAACATAGATTTTCCTGCCAGCCATTTAGCAAAAATGTTCAAATCGCTACGATAGGCCGATAGGGTGTTATCACTCAAGCCCTGCTCTGCCCAAGCGGCATCGAGAAACTGCTCAATCAAAAAAGTTGGACTCATGCCTGGGTTGCTTCAAATTCCAGCAATTTAATTTTGATATTCATTAATTCGCCTTGCGTTTGCCCGCAATACCCGCCCATCCCTGATACTGAAACAACCCGATGACAGGGAATAAAGAATGGATAGGGATTGTCACGACAAGCATTACCGACAGCGCGCGCAGATGAGCCGATTTTTTTAGCCAAGGACGAATAGGTCATTGTTTCACCTAAGGGGATCTGACAAAGCTCATTCCACACCCGATTTCTGTAATCACTGCCTTGCTTTAGCAGTTTTATGTGCATGGGAACGCTGGTATTCAAGCAATAATCTGCCACTTGATGTCGCAAGTAATGCTCCATGAGTTGGGTGCGAACATCATCGTTCGTCCAATCCACATCGAAGATAACACCTTGCTGACTATGGACAACAAGATTACCAGCCGGTGTTTGAATTTGTATCACCTCATCCGGACCGGACGTGCTGTCTACCCACTCGATTATGATTGGCATGATTCAGGGATCCTTGCAATGCTTGACCTAACAGAAATGCATATCGCATTGCTGTAATTCAAGACACAAAAAAGGCAGCTCAAAGGCTGCCTTTTTATTGCACATCAAGAAAAATTAAAGCTTTTCTTTGATACGTGCTGCTTTACCAGTCAAATCACGCAAGTAGTACAACTTAGCACGGCGAACGTCACCGCGACGTTTAACTTGAATTTCGCTGATAATTGGGCTGTGTGTTTGGAAAACACGCTCAACACCAGTACCGTAAGATATTTTTCTTACTGTAAAAGCTGAATTCAAACCGCGATTACGCTTTGCAATCACGACGCCTTCAAATGCCTGAATTCTTTCGCGCTCGCCTTCTCTAACCTTAACTTGAACGATAACTGTATCACCAGGACCAAATTCAGGAATTTGTTTAAGCTGTTCAGCTTCTAATTGTTTAATAATATTGCTCATTACCATACCTATTTAACTTCAACTTCGTTTTTAAATTGTTTAAGCAGAAACTCCTGTTCTGCAGTCAACTGTTTTTTTTCTAATAAATCAGGTCGTCTCTGCCACGTTCGTCCCAGAGACTGCTTCATTCGCCAACGGCTTATCTCTGCATGGTTTCCACTCAACAACACGTTTGGAACGGAATGTCCTCCAAGCTGTTCGGGTCGAGTAAAGTGAGGACAATCCAGCAATCCATCTACATGAGAATCCTGATCTGCTGAATCCGCATCGCCAAGCACTCCAGGAAGCAAGCGGGTTATGGCATCAACCACAACAAGCGCTGCAAGCTCACCACCACTGATCACATAATCTCCAAGTGACCATTCTTCATCACAATCTAACTGAACAAAACGTTCATCAATCCCTTCGTAACGCCCGGCAACCAAAATCAATTGCGACAATTGACTAGCATCCGATAATAATGCTTGGGTAATCGGCTTGCCTTGAGGACTTAAGTAAATTACTTTCTTGTTGCCGCTACTTAACTTTTTTGCTTGGGTAATCGCGTCATGCAAAGGCTGGTATTTCATTACCATTCCTGGACCACCACCATAGGGGCGATCATCCACAGTGCGATGAACATCGAGAGCGTAATCTCGAGGATTCCAAAGATTTAAACTTACAATTCCTCGTTCTATTGCTCTGCCCGTTACTCCATAATTCGCGGCACCGAATACCAACTCTGGAAATAGCGTTAAAACATCAAAACGCATACGGGTAATTAAAACTCTGGATCCCAGTCAACAATCATTTTACCGGCGACAAGATCAATGCTAATTATTGTCTGATCTAATAGAAACGGAATTGCTCGTTCCCTATCACCTTTAACAAAAATAACGTCGTTGGCACCTGTCTCAAGAAGATTTTCAATTTTACCAAATTGAACACCTTGAACATTTTCGACATCTAAACCTATAAGGTCAGACCAATAATACTCATCTTCAGAAGGCGCTGGCAGTTGTTCGGACTTTATAAATACTTCCCAGCCCATTAGACTGGCGGCTTTATCTCTATCGTTGATACCTTCAAGCTGGGCGACAATTGTTTTACTCTGAAGCTGCCCATCCAGAACAAGTATAGATTTCTCTTCATGGCCTTTTTTAAGTAACCATGGAGAATAAACAAGGATATTGTCGCGAGGATCGGTATAAGAAAATACCTTAACCCAACCTTTAACTCCAAAAACGCCTGAAATTTTCCCAACGCTTATTAATTGTTGAGGCAACAAAACTTAAGCGACAGCCTTAGTAGCGTCTTTAATCAATTTTGCAACGCGTTCAGAAGTTTGGGCACCAGTTGCTTTCCAATAATCAACGCGAGCAGTATCTAAACGTAATCTTTCTTCATTGCCGCGAGCAACAGGGTTAAAAAACCCAACTCTTTCAATATACCGACCATCACGACCGCTTCTACTATCGGTGACAACAACATGATAAAAAGGGCGATTTTTTGCGCCTGTCCTAGTTAGACGAATGGTTACCATCAAATTTCCTCAAAACATTTAGTCAGTATTAATCCGCGCATTGTACGCGATTTTCTATAGATGTGAAGAACAAATTAACCCTCACATCATCTCCGTTGATTCTATTTCTACTCTTCAAATAAATATTAGCGCCTAATGCCTCGAACATTGCTCTTTATGCCTCGCATCATATTTGCCATGTTGCCGGCTTTAAACTTTTTCATCATTTTTTGCATCATCAAAAATTGCTTGAGGATACGATTAACATCTTGCAATTCCTGACCACAACCTGCGGCTATGCGTTTTTTTCTATTACCCTTAATCAAATCAGGGTAGCGTCTTTCCTGCATTGTCATGGAATTTATTACCGCAACCTGCCGTGCAAGCATCTTGTCATTTACTTTGTCTTTCATTTCTTGCGGGATGGAATTAATACCAGGCAATTTATCAAGCATTGAACTTACGCCTCCCATATTTTGCATCTGCTGCAACTGCTCGCGAAAATCCTCCAGATCAAAACTTTTGCCTTTTTGTATTTTTTTCGCAAGCTTCTCAGCCTTTTCTTTGTCGACTTTTTGCTCAATTTCCTCAATTAAGCTTAATACATCGCCCATCCCCAAAATACGAGATGCTATACGATCTGGATGAAATAACTCTAAGGCATCCGTTTTCTCACCAACACCAATAAACTTAATCGGCTTGCCGGTAATCGCGCGAATAGACAATGCAGCCCCTCCACGCGCATCACCATCAGCCTTGGTAAGAATAACGCCTGTTAATGGCAACGCATCATTAAAGGCCTTTGCAGTTATTGCTGCATCCTGCCCGGTCATACTATCGACAACAAAAAGAGTTTCAATTGGATTTATTGCCGCATGCAATTCTTTGATTTCCCCCATCATCTCATCATCAATATGAAGACGACCGGCAGTATCAATGATAATTACATCAAGAAATTTGTGCTTTGCAGCCTCAATAGCATTTCTCGCTATATCTACAGGCTTTTGAGTTATATCACTTGCAAAAAAATCCAGAGAAAGATCATTCGCCAGCGTTTCTAGCTGTTTGATAGCAGCAGGACGATAAATGTCCGCACTAACAACGCCAACTTTCTTCTTTTGATTTGTTTGTAACCAACGACCTAATTTAGCAACGGTAGTTGTTTTACCAGCCCCCTGCAAACCCGCCATAAGAATGACTGCAGGTGGTGCGGCTCTAAGGTTGAGCCCCTCATTGGCCTCACCCATCACACTAATCAGCTCTGATTGAACAAGCTTAACTAGCGATTGCCCTGGCGATAAACTATCTTGAACTTCTTTCCCTAAAGCACCTTCCTTGATTCGCTCAATAAAGTCGGTGACCACCGGCAAAGCTACATCAGCCTCAAGCAAAGCCATACGCACTTCGCGCAAAGTCTCCTTGATATTGCTCTCAGTCAAGCGACCCTGACCCTTAATTTTTTTAAGCGTACTACTTAATCGATCGGTTAAATTATCAAACATATCAGCGTCTTTATTGAACGTTAAGAAAATCAATCACTAACACAAATGCGCTAGGACTATTCGGGCGCATATATTAACATAGCCTTCGGACCCTTTGCACTCACGGCGACTACCTCGCAAGGCCTTCTCTGCCAGCCAGTCAACCAACACAAAGATAATGAACACCATTGTTATTGCTATTTTTTCCATCGCCACCTATCTACTAAGTGCGATTTTAATTACAAGGCACATATCCCAAAGCGCTACCAACCGCACGTCTATTTATTTAGCATGGCTAGCGATATGCGGGCATGCTGCTTACATAGTTCTTATTTTTAAAGAAAACGATGGCTTCAATTTCAGCTTTACCAGCACAGCATCATTTATTGCTTTCATTGTTAGCTTGATCTTACTGATTGCCGCAATCGACAAACCCGTGGAAAAACTGGGTATTGTGTTATTTCCCACTAGTGCACTCATGCTTGGTTTAGCCGCGACAACTAGCAGCCAACCGCATTTCTTGCGCACTTATAACTGGGAGATGGGCACACACATTCTTACTTCGATAGTTGCTTTTAGCTTATTAAATATCGCCGCATTGCAAGCCATTTTACTTGCCATACAAAATCAACAACTAAAAAGCCATCCTCCCAAACGCCTGATTCGCTCCTTACCATCCTTGCAAACGATGGAGTCATTATTATTTCAAATGATCACTGCAGGCTTACTGTTCTTGACCGTCTCGCTTATCACAGGCTTCATATTTGTAGACGACTTATTTGCTCAACATCTTGCCCATAAAACTGTTTTATCACTTACAGCCTGGATAATTTTCTCTAGTCTTTTATTAGGCCGAATTCGCTACGGCTGGAGAGGAAAAACTGCCATCCGCTGGACACTGATAGGTTTCGGAGCCCTGCTACTGGCCTATTTTGGCAGCAAGTTAGTTTTGGAATTAATACTAAGAAGAAATTAACCGCCTTACTGCCAGCTACTTAGAAAAAGCAATAAACCGCCGGTACGGCGAACCATGCTTCCAAGTAATCGCTTCAGTGTAATAGTGCAACAGCGCTAAATACCCCAGCAACCCCAGAGTAATCGCTTTGCGAATATCTACACCAAATAGCGTTTGGGTGATAAAGCTAACCATTGCATCACCATAAGACTGCAACATAAACGCCAACGCAAATGACAGCACCGGCAAAACCACAAAGACATGAATGCCGCAACGTTCGGTCAGTCGATACAGTGGATTTTGCGGATGCTGGTGATGGCGATTGTAATCATGAGTGACATAGAAGACATACGCAGTCGTATCATGCACCAGCCGCGGCACCAAAATCGCGAAAAAATAATACTGTTGCAAATAAAAATAAAAGCTGCTGACCACCAGCAACACGTTGGCCCATAAAAACCACCTACCAAACGAAGTCTTCACATATCTCTGACATATCAGCGCAGCCAACACTACACCAGCACATAACACTGCAGCACTCTGCTTAAGTAAACCGGCCTGCTGTACATCCAAGATATTTTTTAAAAAAATACCTATGTAAATACAAATACCTGCTGCCACACTTAACCACAACAACACATGAAAGGCCCAGTTCGGTAGAGTACATACGCCACGACCTATACCATGTTGCTGTTTAAGCACATGAAACACCGTCCATGAAGCGACAATGATGTACAGCACCTTATAAGGAATAATCAAACTACCAACACCGAAAACCATGAATACAGCCAAAGTCATTAATAAGATATTGCGCTTATAAAATTGCAGATATTCAGTATTACTGGCCAACACAATCGCACTGGCAATAATGTGCGGGGTACCAAACAAAATCTGAAATAAAATAAAATGATTGGGACTGGACGGCAAATGCGCTTGCAAATAGCCCTGCCAAAACCAGCTATCAACGCCTTGCAACAGCAAGCAAAGCGGGATAATGACATACAATCCAAGCAATAATCGAAACGACACAGTCAACTTATTCTCAGCAAGCAACGGTTGTGTGAGGGTAGTCGCAGACATAAGATGAGCTCTCCAAGTGACAATTTATAGCTCGATATAAGTTACACTGAACGCACAAAAACCTGAAACAACTCTTACAAAATACCCATGCCATTCACCTTACACACTCGTCTACAGCAAGATTGCATTACCGTTGGCCGCTTCGATTTATGCCGATTATTGATGATGAACGACAGCCTGTATCCCTGGTTTATTTTGGTGCCAGAAAAAGCCGACATCAGTGAAATTTACCAACTTAACCAAGCTGAACGCAGTTTGTTAATTGAAGAATCAAGCTACCTTGCTGAACACCTGGCGCTTCTGTATAAGGCTGACAAGATGAATGTAGCAGCTATCGGCAACATGGTGCCGCAACTACACATTCATCACATAGTCCGATATCGAACAGATAAGGCCTGGCCAGGGCCGGTGTGGGGAAAGTTTGATGTTGTTCCACTGACGGAACAGCAAATCAGTAAGCACTTAATCCTTGTTAAAGACCGGTTAAGTACATCGCTTCGACAAATGGACTAATCGACCAGTATTTCGGTAAAAAACACATCCCTAAAACCATCGCTGTTTTCCAGCTTTTCCAAGGCCTTGCGTATCGTAGTTACAGTTTCCTGACGTAAGGCTTCACGCTGTTCCATGGTTTGCAGTTGATCGGAAGCGCGACCGGTGTAAAGCATGATCAATTCGTGCCGTAATGCCGGCATATGTTTTTTTATTTTAGCGACGGGCTCTGCACCTTCAACTAACAACTGAACATTGATCATCAGGTATTTGCGGGGCTCGTTCAAATTAACAGTAAACTTGGGGGTCATTTCCAGATATTCTATAACCGGCCCAGAGCCCTCTTCCTTTTTTTCGCCGCCACTATTAGCAACAGCAAAGAAAGGCATCAGTAATAGGCTTAACAATAAAACAATTATTCGCATAGCTAACTCCATACTCATCAAAAATGTGCTTTGAGTATAGGTCAACTGTAAATTTTTTTATCCGAACCCACGTAATGACAAACAAACTCGCCATCGGCCCGATAATGTTAGACATCCAGGGCCTAACTCTGGATGCTGTTGACAAAGAAAAACTGAACCATCCCAACACCGGCGCAATCATCCTGTTTTCACGTAATTATCAAGATCCTGAACAGGTAACCGAATTAATCAAAAATATCCGTGCTGCACGCAATGGCGACATCTTGATTTCCGTAGACCAAGAAGGCGGGCGGGTACAACGTTTTCAACAGGGGTTTACCCGCTTGCCACCCGCAGCCCGCTTTCTTGATGCGCCTGATTTGGCTAAACCAGCAGGCTGGCTGATGGCGGCGGAATTGCTGGCTGTCGGAGTCGATTTCAGTTTTGCACCAGTGCTGGATATTGATTGCGGTGTTAGCGAAATTATCGGCAATCGTTCATTTGCCACCCACCCTGCTCAAGCAACAAAACTGGCTAGCGACTTCAGAAATGGCATGAATGAAGCAGGCATGGCGGCAACCGGCAAGCACTTTCCTGGGCACGGCGCCGTAGCCTTGGACTCTCACCTGACTCTGCCAATCGATGACAGAGATCTGGACGCAATCCGCGCCAAAGACCTGCTGCCGTTTAAGCAACTGATAGCCGAAGGCTTGGAAGGCATTATGCCCGCGCATGTGCTATATCCACAGATAGATCCAAACCCAGCCGGTTTTTCCAAATTCTGGCTGCAAGACATTTTGCGCAAAGAACTGGCGTTTGACGGGGTAATTTTCAGTGACGATTTAAGCATGGAGGGCGCCGCCTCTGTGGGCGATTTCCCCACACGCGCCAAATTGGCTCAACAAGCCGGTTGCGATATGATTTTGGTCTGTAACAATGCGGCCGCCGCTGAGCAAGTGTTGGAATCGCTGCCCGTTACTAAAAACCCAGTCAGAGAACAACGCCTTAAACGTATGCAAGGCAAGCCAGCTCTCAACAGAGAACAATTGCTTCGCACTGAAAAATGGCAACAATTTTCTAATCTTATCAACTCACTTAATTAATATGCTTAAAGAAATCAAACACGTACAAGCCAATGCTGATTTGCTTTACAGCGAACAGCAAGTTGAAGCAGCCATCGACAGCATGGCCGAGCAAATAAATATCCTGCTGGCAGACCGCAATCCATTAATACTGTGTGTAATGAACGGCGGCATTGCTGTCGGCGGTAAACTGCTCACTCGTTTAAGCATGCCGCTTAATCTTGACGCCATCAATGCCAGCCGCTATCAAAATCTCACTTCAGGCGGCACCGTGCAATGGCTGCTTAAACCCTCCACGCCGCTTAAAGACCGCACGGTACTCATCGTCGATGACATTCTGGATGAAGGATTTACCTTGCAGGCTATCTATGAGTTTTGCCGTGAACAAGGCGCAAGCTCCATTTACAGCGCCGTGCTAGTGGACAAAATCCTCGATCATGACAAACCGATCACTGCTGACTTTGTCGGCTTAAATGTGGAAAACCGCTATTTATTCGGCTACGGCATGGATTACAAAGGCTATTTACGTAACGCCCCAGGCATTTTTGCCTGTAAAAAAAATGAGGACAAAGCATGAGTAAACTAGCCATCATCGGCGGTACTGGGCTAACTCAACTCGCCGATTTGAAGATCGTAAAACGCGAACAACTCAACACGCCTTATGGCGCACCATCCGCCGAATTTATCACTGGTCAGCTAGACGATAAAGAAGTCATTTTTCTAGCCAGACACGGCAACCCGCACCGCTTCGCACCGCATAAAATCAATTACCGGGCTAATATCTGGGGATTAAAACAACTGGGTGTGGAACAAATAATTGCCGTGGCCGCCGTCGGCGGTATCTCCGAGAAAATGGGACCCGCGCATATCGCTATTCCGGACCAGATTATCGACTACAGCTACGGCCGCGAACATACCTTCTTCGACAATGATCAAGAAGGCGTGACGCACATCGACTTTACCTATCCTTACAGCCAGAAGCTGCGTTCAAGATTAATCACCGCAGCTAGCCAAGCCCAACTAAAAATTAGCCCGCTCGGCACCTACGGCTGTACGCAAGGCCCACGTTTAGAATCTACTGCAGAAATCAAACGCATGGAACAAGACGGTTGTGATTTAGTCGGGATGACCGGCATGCCGGAAGCCGCCTTAGCCAAAGAACTTAATATTGATTATGCCGCTATCGCGGTAGTTGCCAACTGGGCGGCCGGAAAAACCGAAGGCGAAATCACCATGGCTGAGATTGAACAACACTTGCACAAAGGCATGGCCGACACCGCATTACTGCTGAAAGCTTTTATCGGCCAAAATTGAATTTTGAAAATGTTGTAACTATTCACCGAATCCAAGGGGCGAATTTATTCGCCTCGAGAGCTTCGATGCTGTCCGGCGGGACCAAATATAGGTAAGTGCAACAGAAGCCACCTATAAATCTAATGAGAACCTCTAAAAATTATCCATTCATGCTTCGACAAGCTCAGCACGAACGGATAAGTCACTGATTTAAATAGATCACCGTTCCCACTCGACTGCATGGATGTAGGAGATAGAGCAACGCAGGAGCAGTTGCCGAGAGCTTGTCGAAGTGCAATTTTTAGAGGCTCCCTAATGCTTATGTTCCCTTTTCCGGAATTTTTCAGCACTGGCTAGACTCTTTCAACCTCGAACAGCAAGCCCAGATCTTTATCGTTAATTTCTCATTGCCAGCGCGCACGCCCCCAAGAACGGCGCTGCTCTGCATCCAAAAAAGTCCATGCCACCAAGCGGCTCTTTTTTTGCCCCTGCGCCATCTCTATCGTTCTAAAATCTTGCACTCTCGCTTTTTTCAGTGCGCGGTAGACGCCGGGCAGACTGGCAGACTTTGAAATCAGCGTGGTAAACCATAAGCAACGGCCAGAAAATACAGCGCTCTCAGCAATCATACGGCAGACGAACGCTTCTTCGCCGCCGTCACACCACAACTCCGCGCCCTGCCCGCCAAAATTCAACACCGGTTTTCTGGCGACTGCTTTGCCAAGATTCTTCCATTTGCGTTGCGTTCCCGCCAGTGCGTCGGAGGGTGAGGCATGAAAAGGCGGATTGCACAGCGTCACATCAAACACTTCGTCAGCCTGAATAATGCCCTTAAAAATAAAACTACTGGAAGATTGCAGCCGCAGCTCAATCGCCTCGCTTAATCCTGGATTGGCATCCAGAATGCGTTGCGCATTGGCGAGCGCGGCCGGATCAATATCGCTGCCGACGAACTGCCAGCCATAGCAACGCTGGCCAAGCAGCGGATAAATGCCGTTCGCACCGGTGCCGATGTCGAGCGCTCGCGCGCAAGACGGCACTAGACCTAAGTTATTTTCAGCCAATAAATCCGCCAGATAATGTAAATAATCCGCCCGGCCCGGAATCGGCGGACAAAGATACTGCGCCGGAATATCCCAACTGGTAATGCCATAACAATCCAATAAAAGCGCCCGATTCAGCGCCCTGACCGCAGCCGGATTGGCAAAATCAATGGATGCATCACCATAAGCATTGGCCGATACAAAGGCCGCCAACTCTGGGCTGGCCGTGATGAGTTGCGGGAAGTCATAACGCCCCCGATGCAGATTGCGCGGATGCAAAGCGAGTTTTACTGCCTTTACGGAAGCGGATCGTTTAGCTGGCTGCTGAAAAGCGCGCTTTGATTTTTCCCGATTCATGTCATAGCCAGCTCAACTAGGGCCTCCGCCGATTTCCAATCCTTTGCAGTGCTTTGTTTTCGTCCCACTCATATTCCATAAAAACTCTTATTTTTGATTTTACAACACTCGCGACTTGTAAGGCAGTGGCGTCGTGGATTCGCCGATTGGCAATCCGCCATTCATCCACGTTACCGGGGTTTTTCGTAGGGTGGGCAAGCGTCTTTTTGCTTGCCCACCAATTATGCCAAAGTCTGCGTGGGCAAACGATACAGCCGTTTGCCCACCCTACCCGGCTAATGAAATCCAATCAGAAATCTCTCCGGTTATGTTGTGTGCCCCTTATGCATAACGCCGTGCTCAACGGAAAATTCGTCCGAGTGCAGCACTTTGTTATGTGCCATCTCGTTGCTTGATATGACCTTGTGTTTCGGTTGGGATTAAATCAGCGTAAAGCTCCTCTAATTCTTTTGGTTTAGTAATTAGTTCTTCAGCAATAAAATTTAAAATACCAAATAACTTTTGAGCAATTTCAGTATTGTCTTCCAAGTTTATTTGCCCAGGATGAACGGCATTATTGCCTATTACTCTTAGCAAATCTAAAGCTTGCTGTATTTTCGGGCTCATACCTTCAGCTACTAACGCCTTTATATCGTCGTTTATGTTCTTACCACTCTTGCCTACTTGTTCCAATAGTTTTTGAAGAGCTAAGCGTAATAGAGCGGTAGCGCCTTTTGGTGAGTCTATAAGAATTGAAGAAGCCTCAATGTAAAGAGCTCTAATGTCTTCGTTTAAGTCATCATTTGGTGGTGGAAGTGTCGTTTTTTTAGGATAAACGATTACTTTGTTTACCCACAATGTAAATTCTTCACATGAAGAGCACGTGGCTATTGAAAATCCCCTAGGCACAAATTTGTAAAAATTATTTTTAAACCCATCATCAATTTCTTTTAAGAAACCGACTATCTGTGTTTGAGCGTAATCACCAATACTTGGCCTGTAATCCAAGTAGAGATGATGAAAAATTCCTGTTGCCGTGCTACTTGCATTATTCGCAGTAAACCACTCTTGGCTTGCAACTGTATTGCAGTGTGGACATTGAAATTTCTTATTTCCATACTCAGGTATCATTAATTACTCCGTAAATTTACCTCACATAACAAATAATTATATGGTTTCTGTATATCTTCTCCTATCGGATGATATACAACGAAACCGCCTTACAACTATTTCCTGGGTTCCCGCTTGCGCATTCTTTGCGGCACCGGAACTGCTGGCTCGGGCTTCTCATCCTGAAATTTTTCCGGAGTCATGCCGGCAAATTCAAACAACAATTCCAGCTCTTTGCCGTTAATTTCGTAATGGGCTTTAGCTTTTAGCCGTTCCGGCAATACTACCGGTCCATAACGCACACGAATCAATCTGCTGACGGTAACGCCTTGTGATTCCCATAAACGCCTGACTAAACGGTTTCGGCCTTCGCTGACAATAACGTGATACCACTTGTTGGCACCTTCGCCGCCATAAAAACGAATTTCATCAAATTTGGCTTTGCCGTCTTCCAGTTCCACGCCCTGTTTGAGCAGCGCTAAGGTGGCCTCTGGTACATCACCTAAAATACGCACGGCATATTCACGTTCAACTTGGGACGATGGGTGCATCAAGCGATTCGCCAGTTCGCCGTTATTGGTGACCAGCAATAACCCAGAGGTATTAATGTCTAAGCGTCCGACGGAAATCCAGCGTGCCGTGAGCAGTTTCGGCAACTGGGTAAAAATTACCGGGCGGCCTTCCGGATCACGGCGAGTAACCACTTCGCCGGTAGGTTTGTGATACAGCAACACGCGAGTGGGTTGCAGGGCAAACTTTTCCCAATTAATAATTCTTTCGTTAAGCAGCAAGCGATCGCCATCTCTTAGACGGTCGCCAAGCTTAACGGGGTGCCCGTTAAGCGTCAGCTTACCTTCGTCTATCCAGCGCTCAATTTCTCGCCGGGAACCAACGCCGCCGCGCGCCAGCACTTTTTGGATACGCTCGCCGCCATCGACTGGCTCGGATTTTTTCGGCCTAGGCGCAGATTTAGCTGCTGATTTATCTGCAGGTTTATTGTCGGATTTGGCTTTATTTTCAGCCAACTGCTCTTGATAACGTTTAGCTGAGCCCGGCTTGCTCTTGGTTGGTTTCTGCGGCCGCTGTGTTGATTTTTGTGTCCTCGAGGGACTCTTCGGTGGCTTGTTGCCTGGTTTGTTGTTGCTCACTGTCTACCTGCTTATGTAGTTGACTATTATCTGCCGCCAAATCAAGGTTTTGTATTTCTTGTAAGGTAGGCAGTTCGGTTAATGATTCAATATTAAAATAATCCAGAAATTGTTTGGTGGTGCCGTATAAGCCGGGCCTGCCCGGCACTTCTTTGTGTGCTATCACGCGTACCCATTCGCGTTCTAATAAGGTTTGAATGATGCTGGAGCTAACGCTGACACCGCGAATATCTTCAATTTCGCCACGAGTCACCGGCTGCCTATAGGCAATAATCGACAAGGTTTCCAGTAAAGCGCGTGAATATTTCGGCGGTTTTTCCTCAAATAACCGAGACACCCAGCGCGATAATTCTATTTTCACTTGAAAACGGTAGCCGCTAGCCAGTTTTTTTAATTCGACTGGCCTTGTTTTATGCTCTTCAATAATTGCATCAATCGCCAGTTGAATATCTAGCGAATCCGGCTGCTCAATTTCCGGAAATACTTGCTGTATTTGTTTGACCGTCATTGGCCGATTGGCAGCAAATAAAATGGCTTCAACGATGCGCTTTAATTCCATATTACATTCAGGTGCTTCAATGATGGACGTTACCCGCTCGGTTACCGGCAAGTTGACAGCTTCCAACTGCCCGCGTGGGCTGGGAGTGTCGCAATTGATAGGGAGCCTACGCGACCGACTGCCGAATTTAGCATAACTACCTAATTTGCTCGCAGGGATTGGGTCACTTGGTAGCGGCTCGGCGACAATCTTAATAATCTCATTGACTGCGTTGTCAATTGGAAGCCTGCGCGACCGGCTGCTGAATTTAGCATAACGACCTAATTTACTCGCCGGGATTGGGTCACTCGGTAACGGCTCGGCGACGATGTTAATGGTTTCATTGGCGGCTTTGTCAGTGACGGGTTTACGTACTCGCGGTTTCGCGGGTGGTTTAGGCGTAACCGCTGCTGGCTGCGGTGATAATTCGGATTTCGGCGAAGGGCTCGGACTGGATGATGTCGATGAGTCGCTCTTTGCTGAGTTCGAGGACGGCCAAAAACGTGACGACGACTCCGTGTCGGCCTTCTTTTCGGATAAATAGTTGCGAGAAAAGGAGACTATCTTCTCCTTCAAGGTTTGCCAAAATGGTTGCCATTCGTTCACGGACAGATAAGGGCTCTTTGGTAATTTGATGGTGAGTTAGGTTACTGGCGCGTTTCAGTACATCTTGAAATGCCAGCAGAATTTCTTTTAATTGGACATCAGGGTGATTTATTTGCCCCTGTTGCACCGTCGAAGTATCGATAGTACAAGCAAATATATCTCGCTCATCGCGAGGTAGCTGGTCCAGTTCTTCGGCTGCTTGTTTAATCTGTTCGTATTCTTGCAGCCTGCGAATTAGAGTAGCTCTTGGGTCCTCTTCTTCATCTTCCAGCTCAGGCTGACGAGGCAATAACATTCTGGATTTTATTTCCGCCAATAACGCGGCCATCACTAAATATTCCGCGGCCAGCTCCAAATTTAACTCGCTCATCATCTGAATGTAAGCGATATATTGATGGGTAATCTGGGCAATCGGGATGTTAACGATGTCGACGTTTTGGCGCCGGATTAAATACAGCAATAAGTCCAGTGGGCCTTCAAACAACTCCAGGAACACTTCCAACGCATCGGGTGGAATATATAAATCGTCAGGGAGCAGATGAAAAGGTGCGCCATTGACGATGGCAAGTGCTGGCGGTTCTGAAGCAAGCTCCACCGTATTTTCTTGCATTCGAAAATCTGCAGCCTGCAAAAATTAACTCACAAACCCAGCAATGCTATAAAACACATTTAGCGCCATATACATTGGAATTGCCAACAACAAGTTAAGAATTTTTGTATACAGCAATACCAGCATGATCAAAAATCCCCAACGCTCGAGCTTTTCGTATTGCCACGCCAAGCGAGCCGGTAAAAAGCGCGCCAACACTCGACTGCCATCCAACGGCGGGATAGGCAACAAGTTAATAAAAGCTAAAGAGACGTTAATAAGAATACCGGCCTTGCCCATTTCGAGAGCATATTCGAGGCCAATCGATACGCCAAATCTAGCGATTAGCGCCCAAGCCACCGCCATTAACAGATTGGATACAGGCCCAGCCAAAGCAACCACCGCCATATCTCGACGAGGGTTTTTAAAATTGCGGGCATCTACCGGCACAGGCTTGGCCCAGCCAAAAACAAAACCAGTACCGGTTACCAATAACAAGCCAGGGATGATGATGGTACCGACCGGATCAATGTGCTTGATTGGGTTTAAAGTCAATCGTCCCAGCATGGATGCGGTGTTGTCACCGTATATTTTGGCCACCCAACCGTGCGCGACTTCATGGACAGTAACTGCAAAAATCACCGGTAAAATCCACACAGCAATAATCTGGATCAGATTATATTCATTCATGATGTTATGTTCCTCAATCCAACATTGAAGCAATTCCCTTACCCTGACGGATAATGGCAGCGCCACTGGCGGTTATTTCAATCACTGTGGTTTGTTCTGAAGCAATATTACCGGCATCAATGATGGCGTCCAACTCGTGGTCTAAGGCATCTTTGATGTCATACGGATCAGTTAAGGCATCCGTTGCACCAGGCAAAATAAGGGATGATGTCAGTAGCGGTTCCTCAAGTTCCTGCGCCAGCAACATCGCGATAGGATGTTCAGTAATTCGAATGCCAATGGTTTTTTTCTTCGGATGTTGCAATCTGCGCGGCACTTCGCGAGTGGCTTCCAAGATAAACGTAAATGGACCGGGCGTTAACGCTTTTATCAAGCGATAAGCTTCGTTACCGATTTTAGTAAAGTTAGACACCTGGGCTAAGTCTTTGCAAAGCAACGTAAAGTTGTGTTTGTCATCAAGCTGCCTGATGCGCCGAATCTTGTCCATGGCCGTTTTATCGCCTATATGACATGCCAGCGCATACGATGAATCGGTCGGATAGGCAACGATGCCGCCTTCGCGAATAATATCCACGACACGCAGTATCAAGCGTCTTTGAGGGGTTTCTGGGTGAATTTCAAAAAATTGGGCCATGGGAGAAAACAGTGAATAACTTAGATGAATGGCATTATATCGCACTTAGGGTCGTCTAAAGGCCCTACCGTTACGATCAGTGCTGGAAGCCCCAAATACAAGCATGTCAGCTAGGGACGCGCTGAACAAATCGATTTCGCTCATGATTCGTCAAGCTCACCACGAACGAAATTAATAGGTTACCGTTCGTGCTGAGCCTGTCGAAGCATGAATGGATAATCCCCCTTAATTCAACTTAATACCGGCTTTGTCGATAGTGATTAATTGCTTTTTATAAAGCGCGCCAATGGCCTGTTTAAATACTTTTTTACTGACGCCAAAGGTTGAGTAGATAATTTCCGGCGGACTTTTATCACTAATCAACAATACGCCATGATTTTGTTTGAGCTTAGCCAAAATATTCTCCGTGAGCGACAACACCTTGCCATAACCTGGTTGCTGTAAAACAAGGTCAATCTTGTGATCTTCCCTGATGTTCTTGATGTAACCTTCAAACTTTTGGCCTTTTTTGACCGGCTGGAACAGCTCGTTTTCATACAACATGCCCCAGTGAGTATTGTTGATAATGGCTTTAACACCCAAGTCGGTCTTATCGGCAATAATTAACGATACCTTTTCTCCGACTTTGAAATAAACCGATTCATCACTGAGGTAGCGATCAATTTTGGTGGTGGCAGCAATACGGTTTTGCTCATCCAAAAACACCTTAACCAAGTACGACTTGCCCACTTCCATTTCGTGGTGCTGCTCACTAAAAGGCACCAGTAAATCCTTCGGCAAGCCCCAGTCCAAAAACGCCCCAACATAATTGAGCGACACCACTTTCAGCCAGGCTATATCGTCTACTTGCGCCAAAGGCACGGTCGACGTTGCCGCCAAATGCCCTTCTGCATCAACATAAACGAATACGTCTAGCGCATCACCCAATTGGCAGTTTTGCGACGGTCTTTTATCCACCAGCAACACTTTATTCGATGCCTCGCTGCCAAGGTAAATATGACTGGCCTGTATTTTGACTATTTTCAGGGTGTTGATCTTGCCTATTTGCAACATGATGCGATTCTCAACTGGTAATAATAAAGCGCACCGCATCTAGCCTTAACTGCGCGGCCTGGATGTTTTCATGCGCTAACATAGCAACGTCTTTAAGTTGCTCAATTTCTTCGGTTTTAATGCTGGGATTAACTTTTTGCAGTCTGGCCAAGCGTTTTATTTCGGTGCTCAATGATTCCAGCATGGCCGTGGTGGCATCCACAATCAGCACTTGCATGTCGGCCTTGGCTTTTTGTTCGGCAATCGACAACATCGACGCCACATGTGTGCGTTGAGTGCCCAAAAAGGCCGTGATTTTTTGCTTATCAAACTTGATACCGGGTTCGATTAAATCACGATGTTCGACTGTGTCAGTCAAATCTTTCTTATGTTGATCAATCAAGATACGGATCGGCGTGGCCGGCAAAAACCGGCCAATTTGTAATTCTGCAGGCGCACTGCATTCAACAATAAACAAGCACTCCAACAAAAACTGCCCCGGCCTGAGTTGCTCATGTTTTACCACGCTGATTGCCGCGTTGCCGGTTTCGCTGGATAACACTAAATCCATCGACGCAGTCACTACCGGATGCTCCCATGTCAAGAATTGAAACTCTTCACGTTCCAGGGCAATTTGCCGATTGACGGTGATGGTCATGCCGTCTTCGTCTAAACCTGGAAAATGCGAAATCCGCAAATGATCGCTGGGGCGAATAATAAAGCAGTCCGGCGAATGAAATTCTGTATCGACGCCGTAGCACTCAAACAAATCTTCCATATACGGCCAAAGCACACCTTCCTTTTCAAAGGTATTCAGCTGCTCAATCAGATCATCCGCCAATTCTTTACGGCACGAATTTAATTCCAACAGTTGATCCCGGCCATTGTGCATTTGCTGTTCAAGCTCAGTACTGAGTGCGCGGGTTTTCTCAATAAAAGCGTCGACACCGACAGCCGTGTCGGCTTCGAGCAAGTCGGCCAGTTCATCATGCAGAATATCCGCGACCCGTTGTGCAGAAGAGCTATTGCAGCGAAAAGCATTTAGCCCTTCGTTATACCAGCGATACAGCAAGCCCTGCGTGCTTTTGCTGAGATAAGGTACATGAATTTGGATGATATGTTTTTGGCCGATACGATCAAGACGACCGATGCGTTGTTGCAATAAATCCGGATTGGACGGTAAATCCCACAGAATCAAATGATGTACAAACTGAAAGTTTCTGCCTTCACTGCCGATTTCCGAACAGATCAACAAGCGAGCCGCGCTCTCTTGATCGGCAAAATAAGCGGCTGCACGATCCCGTTCAATGATTGTCATACCTTCATGAAACACGGCCGCGGCGATGCCAGCCCGATTTTTTAGCGTCTGCTCCAAATCAATCGCCGTTTGCGCTTGCTTGCAGATTAACAGCGCTTTTTGTCCTGCCAATTTTTTAACTTGGTCAACCAGCCACAAGTAGCGTGGATCTTGCTGTAAGTCAGTACCTTGTTGCGAAGCTAGCGCAATTGATGAGTCATCATCCAAGGCAACACCATGCAGTTCGCGCTCAGGAAAGCCCTGTACCGTTTGCCGGGAATTTCTAAATAAAATCCGCCCGGTGCCGTGATGATCAAGCAATACCTTAATCAAGGCTGCGCGTGCCGCTGCTGATTTTTCGGCGTCATCAAGATTTTTTAACAATCCATCGACGTTGTCATGCTTAAGTAAGCGCGTTAAATTTTCTCTCGTTTCTTGATCAAGCGGCTCGTTAGCAAGCAAAACCTTAGCCGCGTTGGCAACAGGCTCGAACTGACGCTCTTCTTCGACAAAGGCTGCAAAATTATAAAACCGGTCAGGATCAAGCAATCTAAGCTGCGCAAAATGGCTTTCTTTACCTAGCTGTTCCGGCGTGGCCGTCAACAATATCAAACTGGGCGAGGTCTGCCCAAGTTGCTCAACAAACAAGTATTCTGCGCTAGGTGCTGCTTCGCTCCATTGTAAATGATGCGCCTCATCCACCACCACCATATCCCAGCCTGCCTGCACGGCTTGCTGTTGGCGTTTCGGATAACTGGCAAAAAAACTCTGGCTACAAAGCACCAGTTGCTCGTTTAAAAAAGGATTTCGTTGCCGTGTAATGCTGCTTTCTTCATCATCATATTCCTGAGCACCGGCCAGAATGCTGTCATCGCCCAGCTCTTCAAGACAGCGAGCTTCGTCAAAAATACTAAAGCGGAGATTAAACCGTCTGAGCATTTCCACTAGCCATTGATGCAGCAAGCTTTCCGGCACAATAATCAAGACGCGCTTGCTTAAGCCATTGATTAACCGGTGATGCAAAATCAAACCTGCTTCAATGGTTTTGCCCAAGCCCACTTCATCTGCGAGCATAATGCGCGGCGCCAAGCGATTCGCCGACTCGTGCGCAATAAATAGTTGGTGAGGAATCAACGACGTGCGGCCACCTAACAGACCTTTAACCGGCGATTGTTGGTGTTGTTGCAACCTGCCCCAGGTCTGATATCGCAGCAAAAACCAAGCACTGGGATCGGTTTGACCTATTAGTAAACGGTCTTGAGGTTTGTTAAATTGAATATGGTGATTGAGCTCAACTTCTTCGAGCTCCAACTCTTCATCATCATCGGTTTTACCCACATAAGTCAGCAAACCATCTTGCTCAATAACACGAGTAATAGTTATTTTTTCTTCATCCATCGACTCGATCACGTCACCTTCCGAAAACCTGACGCGTGTTAAAGGCGCATTGTCTTGAGCATACATGCGCCTTTCGTCGCTAGCCAAATAAAGCACTGTTACGCGATTAAAACTGACTTCCAGAATGAGTCCAAGTCCAAGTTCTGACTCGGTATTGCTAATCCAGCGTTGACCGGGGATAAATTGTTCCATGTATTGCATGCCATTTTTATTAGTGTGAACCAGCCGGACATTATAATCGACGCCACGCATGATTGGCGATTTGACGAGCCGGATGCAATTAAATGCTGCCGAAGTGCGTTAATCAAATCTTAATGTTTATCCACCAACTGCATCACAAAATTCACAATCAGTCGGCAAACAATTTAATTTGATTAAGTATCCATTCAGGATGGTCAGCATACTATCTACGCAAATCGATCAGCTAATGAACCTGAACGATTTAAAACTATTAATTAACAAAGGGAACTTTAATGAAAAACTTACTTTTAATGATACAACTTTTAGCTATTGCCAGCTTTTCCTCATCCAACGTCTATGCCTCTGGAGGCCACAGTAAAGGGCACCATAAACATCATGGGCATTATCAGGAACATGCAGATTATTACCCTCAACCCGCGCCGAACTATTATCCGCAACAAGCACCTCGCCAAACTTATCAAGACCCACGATCTCATCAAGGTCTGGCGGGTGGTGTAGTAGGCAGTGTATTAGGTTATGAGCTTGGCAACGGCAATCCGGTTGCTACGGGTTTGGGTGCTGCAGCAGGCTCTTACTTGGGCAATGGCATTGCGGGACAACGTTAATTTATTCAATCAACTTAGTGAGAAAATTCTTATGAAAAAGTTGTTATTAATTCCTTTGGCGACAGTCGCCTTACTTAGTTCGCCAGCTGCCTTTGCCGATGGCTGGGGCGAGCACGGTGGTCATCATGGTCACCACCACGGCCATGGACATCACAGAGATTACTATTCTCAACCTCAAGTAATTTACTACCCACAACCACAGGTATATTACGCACCCCCACCACCGGTATATTACCAACCGGCACCGCAATTTTATGCGCCGCCACCACGTTACTCAAATTACCAAGATCCACGCTCGCATCAGGGGTTGGCAGGTGGCGTTATCGGCGGTGTATTGGGCTATGAATTAGGTAGCGGCGACCCGATTGCAGCCGGTTTAGGAGCTGCGGCAGGTTCGTATTTGGGGAATGGTGTGGGGAGGTATTGAGCTTAATTCAGCAATTACTGCGACACTGCCCGAACCCAACACCGCTTGGTTTCGGGCACAAACCTAGGCATTCGCCTAAGTCAAAACAATAAGAAAGAGGCTAGATATAATCCAGTGGCCAAGATTAGATAAAAGCTAATTTTTTGAACGCCTGTTAGCCCAAGCCAATAATCAGAACAGTTCGACTTTTCCCAGTTCCAGAAGGTAATCAGGTTACGTTTAACTCGACTGTATCCACTACGAACAGCTCGCCACAAAGCGACAATACCAAAGAATAATATCGATAATATGATGTAAAAAACAATGACTTGCGTTGCGTGCAAGTCAGTTTCAAATAGATGCTCAATCAAATGATCCAGCGTCGACTCCACAAATTCGAACAAAATATGTACAAATTCCAAGAGCAAATGTAACAGCTCAAAAAACAACCCAAACAGCACATCCGGAAACACTAATATCGATAAAATCGCCACCAAAATGGCAGTATTTACGGTTATAAACTTAGTATTTTCATCCATTTGAAGAGCCTCAGTCCGATATAAGTTTTAAGAGTCTGTTTCTTATTCTATCCCACCCACACTCGGGCGTTTCTGAATAAACGCATCCATGGTCCATACTCGCCCCAATCATCAGGATGCCAAGAATTTTGTAACGTCCTGATACAGCGTTCAGGATGGGGCATCATTATCGTAAAACGACCATCTGCATTAGTTAAACCCGTAATTCCAAAAGGCGATCCATTTGGGTTCGCAGGAAAATCCGTGGTTAATTCACCAAAGTTATCGACATAACACAATGCCACGGTTTGCTGCTCCAACATCTGCGCGGGATCGCTTGCAAACTCGGCACGACCTTCACCATGCGCAATAACCACTGGCATACGTGAACCTTCCATACCCGCAAACAAAACAGAAGGTGATTTTTGCACTTCTACCAGTGCAACTCTGGCTTCAAATTGTTCAGAATTATTGCGCATGAAGCGCGGCCAATGCTCTGCACCGGGAATCAATTCTTTTAATCCTGACATCATCTGACAACCATTACAGACGCCTAAGCCGAAAGTATCCTGGCGCTGAAAAAATGCGGCAAATTCATCTCTGGCGCGCTCATTGAATAAAATGGATTTCGCCCAACCACCACCGGCACCTAGGACATCTCCGTAAGAAAAACCGCCGCAAGCAGCAAGCCCGACAAAATCACGCAAGCTTACCCGTCCAGCAATGATGTCACTCATGTGAACATCGACACTGCTAAACCCAGCCCGATCAAACGCTGCAGCCATTTCCACATGCCCGTTAACGCCCTGCTCTCGTAAAATAGCCACTTTAGGCTTATTGGCAGCAGTCAATATAAATGGCGCGGCAACATCATCATTCAAACTAAACGAGAGCACCGCATTAAGACCTCGATCCTCATCATCGGCAATCCGCTCAAATTGCTGCTTGGCGCATTCTGGATTGTCACGCAACTCCTGCATTCTGTAACTAACTTCCGACCAGTAGCTTTGTAATTGCGCGCGACTTGCTGAATAAATCTCCTCACCCGCTTGGCGAATAATCAGCTGTTGGTCAGCATCAACTACCTTACCAACCAAATGAACACAATCAATTAAACCGAGATGGGTCAATAACTCGACAACTGCCTTGCTGTCACTTTGACGCACCTGAAATACGGCTCCGAGCTCCTCATTAAATAATGACTCGAGTACATCGGTTGACCAGTTATCCATATTTAAAACCACGCCTAAACGGCTGGCAAACATCATTTCTGCTACTGTCGCCAATAACCCGCCATCAGAGCGATCATGATAAGCCAACAACCGTCCTTCGCTATTAAGCGTTTGAATGGCATCAAAAAATGCTTTTAATAATTCGGGTTGATCCAAATCCGGGCTGTCATTGCCTAGCTGATTATAAACTTGCGCCAGCACCGATCCACCCAAGCGTTGCCGACCTGCGCCCAAGTCAATCAACATCAGTGAACTGTCTTCATCTTCCACGCGTTGTAATTGCGGCGTCAGCGTTTTGCTTATGTCGCTCACCGGTGCAAAGGCGGTAATAATCAACGACAACGGCGCTGTCATAACTTTTTCAGCATCGCCATCATGCCAAACGGTTTTCATCGACAACGAATCTTTGCCGACCGGAATCGCAATACCCAAGGTAGGGCAAAGCTCCATTCCTACCGCTTTAACGGTATCAAACAATGCGGCATCTTCACCGGGAAATCCAGCCGCGGCCATCCAGTTAGCCGATAGTTTGATTTTTTTCAGTGAATCTATCGATGCGGCGGCCAGATTGGTTAGCGCCTCACCTATCGCCATGCGTCCTGATGCAGGGGCGTCAATGACAGCAAGCGGTGTGCGCTCCCCCATCGCCATGGCTTCGCCGGTCAATGCATAAAAGCCTGAGGCGGTCACCGCCACATCGGCAACAGGTACTTGCCAAGGTCCAACCATTTGATCACGCGCCACTAAACCAGTCACCGAACGATCGCCAATGTGAATCAAAAAGCTTTTATCGGCGACCGCAGGAAATGACAGCACGCGCTTAATGGCTTCGGCCAATTCGACGGCGCTTAAATCTAATGGCTGTAATTCGGGCTTCAGATGCTCAACTTGACGATGTAATTTGGGGGATTTGCCGAATAACACCGACATAGGAATATCGACAGGCTTATCGCCAAGCAAAGCATCGTTAAGCAGTAAATGTTCATCTTCAGTCGCTTCACCGATAACCGCAAAAAGACAATGCTCGCGTTCACAAAACCCTTCAAACAGCGGTAGAGATTCAGGCTTAATAGCGACGACATAGCGCTCTTGTGCTTCATTACACCAAATTTGCATCGGTGACATACCCAAATCGGCGTTATGCACGTTGCGTAATTCAAAGCGGCCACCACGATCACAATCATGGATTATTTCCGGCACCGCATTGGACAAGCCACCGGCACCAATATCATGAATAGACACAATCGGCGTGTCCTCGCCCATAGCATTACAATGATTGATAACTTCTTGGCAACGACGCTCCATTTCTGGATTTTCGCGTTGTACGGAGGCAAAATCCAAATCTTCGGAACCAGCGCCTGACGCTTGTGAAGAAGCCGCGCCGCCGCCCAAGCCAATCAACATGGCGGGACCGCCAAGGATAATAATCAGTGAACCTGCGGGAATGGGCTGTTTTTTAACCAGCATCGGGCGAATATTACCCACGCCGCCGGCAATCATGATCGGTTTGTGATAGCCGCGAAATTCGTGTTGCTTGCCACCTGGCGCAGGTTGTTCAAAGCTTCTGAAATAGCCGGTCAGATTTGGCCTGCCAAATTCGTTATTGAATGCCGCGCCGCCCAGTGGGCCTTGCAACATAATATCCAGCGCGGAGGCAATACGCTCCGGCTTTCCATTGTCTGCTTCCCAAGGTTGCGCAAATCCGGGGATTTTTAAATGCGATACAGAAAACCCAGTTAATCCGGCTTTCGGGGCCGAGCCTCGACCAGTGGCACCTTCGTCTCGAATTTCTCCGCCGGAGCCAGTTGCCGCACCGGGATACGGCGAGATTGCCGTCGGATGGTTGTGAGTTTCCACTTTCATCAAGATATGCGCATCTTCTTGCACATAATCGTAGATGCCTGTCTGGGCATTACGCACAAACACTTTCGCTGCAGAGCCCTCAATAACCGAGGCGTTATCATTGTATGCAGACAAAATACCTTGCGGGCTTTGCTGCGCGGTATTGCGGATCATGCCAAACAGGGTTTGTGCTTGTTCGATGCCGTCGATAGTCCAACTGGCATTAAATATTTTGTGACGGCAATGTTCTGAATTCGCTTGCGCAAACATCATCAGTTCAACATCGGTGGGATTGCGACCCAATTTTTGAAAGCTGTCCGTCAAGTAATCGATTTCATCAGCCGATAATGCCAAGCCTAATTGAGCATTAGCATTAACCAACGCTTCGCTGCCTTGGGCTATCACATCAACTCTTAGCAATGTCTGCGGTTCATGCTGAGCGAACATATCAGGCTCAACACCCGCTTCGACAACCGTTTGTGTCATCCGATCATGTAGCAATGCCGCCAACCGGTTTTTAACGTCGGCTGACAACGAACTATCCACTACCAGCGAATATTCAGTACCTCGTTCGAGGCGTTTGATTTGCGTCAACCCACAGCGCTGCGCAATTTCTGTCGCTTTACTGGACCAAGGAGAAATAGTGCCTGCTCTAGGCACAACTAAAAATTGTAATCCTGCTGCCTCGACTACAGCTTGCTCGCTGCCATAAGCAAGTAATCGATTCAGTATTGTCGTTTGGTTCTCATCAAGTTCATCAATAAGATCGACAAAGTGTATAAACCGAACCGAGACAGCTTTAATAGCAGATTCCACGAGCTGCAACTCAGACAAAAGTTTATTAATGCGAAAATCAGATAATGCGGAAGGGCCAGATAGTTTTAACATGTGTGAAACGAATATTATGTGAATTTAATGCCTATCGCGAAACACAGCTTACGATAAGGCTATCAGGTAAATGGCTTAAGGCCCGTGTACTTTGGTTACTGTCGCGGTGGATTGTAAAAATAACAAACCCAGCTCGTATCGAAGAGCAAACTCATTCAAATACCAATTGTCGATAATTATTTACCGGCCAAATCAGACTTAATAGTATCTTTAATCAATGTCAGCAACTTTAATCCCGCACCATCGTCGGCGCTGGATTGTTTTTCTTTGTCAGTAACTAAAACTTCCGTTACTTGCTCGTCAATATCTTGTAACTCAACAACGTATTCTTTATCGCCGGGTTCAAATCCGCCAAACATAAATTTCAATTCATCCCAGATAGAGTCATCCACAACCTTTTCTTCATTGGGATTGTATTGCACAACAAATGAGTTTTCAGCTTGAAGCCGCTGAGTCACTTCCATGGATTTGCGACTTAAGGCCTTACCCACAATGCGCCAAGATTGTGCTAATGGCGCACCGATACGCAACCGGTTTTCACCTTGCTCAGACTTAACCAATTCGACTTGAATAGTTTTTTGATCAACAGACGGCTCCGCGTCGGCAGGCTCAGTGGTTGGCGCAACCTCCGCAGTAGCTGCTCCGTCAGCTACAACCTCAACCGCTGGTTCTTTAGCTGGAACTGGTGCTGCCGCTGCTGCATTAGCTGAGCGATTCAAATCAGTCGGTAAAACTAATGATGGAATTTCCGTAGTGAATTGATAATCCCTTTCTTTGTCTGGAAATAACGATTGCACATAACTACATGCCGATAAAAATATCAGCATGACAACTATAAAAAACCGAGATAACAGCTTGCGCTTCATAATTGACATTAAATTACTTCCGCTTTACGCATCGCACTGCGCACGACATCAAAGCAATCCTCCGTAAGCCAAGTTAACGGCAATCGAATCCCTTTTGAAATCAAGCCCAGTTCAGCCACTGCCCACTTAACCGGTATAGGGTTGGATTGAATAAACAAATCTTTATGTAATGCCTGTAATTTCAGGTCAATTGCCAATGCAGTTGCATTGTCGCCGTTAATTGCCGCAGTAATCATTTCATGCACCAAACGCGGCGCGACATTGCCGGTAACGGTAATGGAGCCATGACCACCCAGCAAACAAAATTCCCGGCTGGTGGCGTCATCGCCGCTATACAAGGCAAAATCAGCATCAGACAAATCACGAAATTGCTGAACCCTGGACAAATCACCGGTAGCGTCTTTAATCCCGACAATGTTATCGATATGCGATAGTCTGCCAACGGTGTCAGGCAACATGTCACAAGCGGTACGCCCCGGTACGTTGTATAAAATCTGAGGAATATCGACAGCTTCAGCAATGGCTTTATAGTGTAAATACAAACCTTGTTGAGTCGGCTTATTGTAATAAGGCGTTACGATCAAACAGGCATCAGCACCAGCTTGCTTAGCTTTTCGAGTTAGATTAATGGCTTCAGAGGTTGCGTTGGCTCCGGTACCGGCAATCACCGGGATTCTACCTGCAACGACATTAACAACTGTTTTGATGACGTCGCAATGTTCGTCTTCATCCAAGGTCGCCGACTCGCCGGTTGTACCGACCGCCACAATCGCATCGGTGCCCTGCTCGATATGAAATTCCAGCAATTTTTTTAAACTTTCCTTGTCAACAGCACCGCTTTCATCCATCGGTGTCACTAACGCTACGATACTACCTTGAATCATGAAATCTCTCGATCAGAACTGTTACGTTTACAAATTGCGGCCATTATAACAAGCAAACAGGCAAAACCCAGCGCGCCGCGTGTATTTGACCAAAAACACCAATCTTGTTGACTGAAACCTCAAAAGCTAAGCCAAGCTGTTATAAAATATCGTCATTGAAAATTAACTGGATTCTTAAATATGAAAAGCAATCTCATCGTCACCGCCGTCCAACAGCCCTGCGACAAAGATCGACAAAGTAATCTCGATTTTTCTATCGCCAAAATCCATGAAGCCGCTGCAGCCAATGCTGACTTGGTCGTGTTGCCTGAGCTGCATTTAGGGCCCTATTTTTGCCAGAATGAAGATCACCAACACTTTAATCTAGCGCAACCGATTCCAGGACCAACCACGGAAATTTTAAGCAATGTCGCCAAACAACTGGGCATTGTGATCGTCTCTACCATCTTCGAAAAAAGAGCGCCCGGGCTTTATCACAACACCGCCGTAGTATTCGACAAGAACGGCAGCATCGCCGGTAAATACCGAAAAATGCACATTCCTGATGACCCAGGATTTTATGAAAAATATTATTTCACGCCCGGTGATTTAGGCTTTACGCCGATAACAACCTCAATCGGCAAACTGGGCGTACTAATTTGCTGGGATCAGTGGTTTCCGGAGGCAGCGCGCTTAATGGCTTTGGCAGGTGCAGAAATTTTGATTTATCCCACCGCGATCGGCTGGGATCCGCAAGATTCCAAAGAAGAACAACAACGCCAACTGGATGCCTGGGTAACCGTGCAACGTGCCCATGCCGTTGCTAACGGCATCCCGGTTATCTCCTGTAATCGTATCGGCTTTGAAAAAGCACCAGATTCCGAAGCAGGCATTCAATTTTGGGGCAATAGCTTTATCACCGGTCCACAAGGTGAATTTATCGCTCAAGCTAATGATGTCGATAACACGCTGTTAACCTGCACACTTGACAGTAACAGATCAGAACACGTTAGACGCATCTGGCCATATCTACGTGATCGGCGCATTGATGCCTATGGAGATTTAACTAAACGTTTCATTGATTAACCCCAGTAACCCGGAGATGAATAACCCATGCACATTAAAGGGCTATCAAACACAAGCAACACCAGCTATTCTTTAGGGCCGCAGCGGTAGAGAAACAACGCTAAGCTCCCGTTCGTAATTAACAGACAACAAATTGATCTTTAATCCAAGAGGGCACCATGAAAAAACACAGCACACAAAATAAACAGACACTGGCCGCAATAATCCTTGGGCTATTAACCGCTAGCTCGAGCGTAACTGCCGCCACCTACGACCTGCTAGATCGGCAACAAAACAGCTTTGGTGGCGGCTCGGAACAATTTGCACCATCACCCAATGAATCAAGCAACTCACCTTCTATCTTAGAATCATTGCAGCAATCTGAAATTAATAAAAAGAAGTCCGAATACCTGGAAGTACTCAATCTTCTAAAAGAAAATAAAGTCGACGAAGCTGACAAAAAAGTAACAGAACTACTGAAGAACAACCCAAACGAAGCTGGCTTTATCAATCTACAAGCCTTAGTTTTTACTATAAAAAAAGACCTCCCGGCAGCGGAGCAAAGCTATCAAAAAGCTATTAGCCTGGATCCCAAAAATATTTTGGCTTACCTGGGTTTAGCAAAACTAAATCTGGAAGAAAATAAACTCGATCAAGCAAAAGAAAATGCTAACAAAGGGCTGGCAATTAACGACAAAGCCATCAACGCCTATCTTCTATTAGCCGACATCGCCTTAAAGCAAAGAAATACCGTTGAAGTAGAAAATGTCTTAACTGCAGCGTTAGAAAAAGTTAAAGGTGATGTTAATGCAGAAGCTGAAATTGTTAAAAACCTGGGCAAATTTTACGCGTCAGAAAAACAACCGGAAAAAATTCTGCCCCTCAGCGAAGACCTAATTAAACGCTACCCCAATGACAATATTGCCTTATCTCTTCTGGCTGGCGCACAACTGGCCAACAACAAAAAAGACTTAGCCGAGCAAAGCCTGCGCAAAATAATTAACAACGATAAACAAGACATCAGTCACCGGCTATTAATTGCCCAATTACTTAGCGAGCAAACCGGTAAAGAAAAAGACGTTCTAGCCTTGCTAGATGAAACGGCAAAAATTGACACTACCAACCCGCAAGCCAGTCTCTTCAAAACAGCCTATTTGATTAAATTAGGCCGTACTAAAGAAGCCCTTGATCTGGCCACTAAATTAGATAAGCAGTTTCCAAAACTGCCTTTAGGTAAAGTCTTGCAGGGCGATGCTTACATAGCAGACAAAAAATTGGACAAAGCCACTGCCGCTTATCAAAAAGCTTATCAACAACAAGCGAATGACAAAATTTTGTTCACGATTGCTGACTTGCTAAGTGCTCAAAAAAAACCAGCCGATGCCATCAAACTGCTTGATACTGAGCTGGCAAAAAATCCAAAAAACATTGGCATTCATTTCAAGCTAGCAACCACTTATCAACAACAAAATGATTACAAACAAGCCGAAAACCATTACCAGGCAATGCTTGCTGAGCAGCCTGATAACTTACTCGCCTTAAACAATTTAGCTTGGGTGTATTCGCAACAAAAAGATCCAAAAGCAATCGAATTCGGCAAAAAAGCCTTTGAAAAAGCGCCAGAATCAGCCGCTATTGCTGATACCTATGGCTACATTCTGCTTAAACAGGGCCAACCCGCTGAAGGTTTAACCATCTTAGAAAAAGCGGCCGGACTGGCGCCCAAAGCCAACGACATTCAATTTCACTTAGCTGAAGCTTACGTCGCCAATAACAACAAACAAAAAGCGTTAGAAATCCTGGAAACTATTGTGAAAGTAGACCAGGATTTTTCAGAGAAAAAAGCCGCAGTTAGTTTACTTGAACAGCTAAAAGCTAAATAAAGATTCAAAAAAAGGCCCATCGAATGATCGATGGGCCTTTTTTTAATTTGTAAAACCTATTTACCATTAATTATAGCCTTAACAACACCAAGCATTGGCAATCCGACCAATGCACAAGAGACGGCCCAATGAGCACCAAGATACACCGTAATAGTTGCGGCCAATATTGAAAGTCAAGCAATCGTAAATCCTAAATATTGACCACTCTTCATAAGCTTTGCATCTTGGATAACAATGCTTTTGTCCATATCATTCCGATGAGCTTGCTCATTCTCAGCCATTCGCATAATCCTAAGAAAATCAGTTGGAGGTGAAGAAACCCGTTCGTGCTGAGTCCGGTCGAAGCATGAGTGGGTTTCTTCACACTCACCCGTTGGGTGAGCCACATAAATCCCGTTCAACCCTTCGACAGGCTCAGGGCGAACGGGATTTATGTGGCTCAACTGCGGTTTTTAGGATAATGCGTTCAGCGGCCATTTTCAATGATGTTATTGAACTCCGCCAGCGTAGCAGGCGGCGGCAATGGGCCTTGCCATTGCGATGAAACGATGTCTTTGTTATTAGCGGATGCTTTGTTGGATTTTATTGATTGCGACACTGAAATCACCGCCTATTTTTTGCCAGTCGCCTTGCAAGGTCTCAAGATCAGATTGTTTTTTTGTATCTAGGTGAGATAACCCCTGAAAAAATGACACCCAAAATTTTGATTTCATGACTTTGCTATGTTTTATATCTTATTTTTCAGTTTTTTATGTCACGCCTGTATAACCCAACCACCTACTTCATAATCAACTCAACCAATTTAACAAATGCTGGATTAAACAGCGTCAAACCAAACACTGTAATTCCGATAAGAATTTTCAAATACAACGCATTTTGCCTAACTTCAGCACGCAACTCAGCTAGTTCAGCTCGCAACTCTGCACGTAATTCATTAATTTCCGACCGTACAAACTCTTTTGTTGCCAATTCAGCACGCAATTCATTGTACAACTCTGCCTTAAGCGCTTCCTTTTTATGAGTGATACGCTCTTCAGCCTGATGCTCAATTGCTTGAATGGAGCCTTCAATTGCCTTGGCAAATACTTCTGCCTTTTCTCTATCTTGATTAAATACCGTCTCCAATAAAAGAAAGACTTCTCGTGGTATTGAATACGCCATAACTTTCACCCTACCCCATAAAAAACAACGCTATAACCCACAAGATCAATTTGATCTTAAATCCGAAGTTTCAACACCACCAATTAATCGGGAACACAACACCCGACATAAATTAGTTAAAATCTTGTTCGCTAACACCGGCTCAAACTTTAGCAAGCGCGACATCGATGGCTCATCAAGACTCAATAATCTGACATCGTTGGTTGCGGCAATAATGTTGGCGGAACGAGGACGCTTTAAAAAATAAGCCACTTCACCGATAACCTCACCCGGATAAATTACCGCTAATAATTTTTCTTCTCTATAAACTTCAACCATTCCAGAAAGCACTACAAACATGGTTTTCTGGGCATTGTTTTTCGCAATAATGCGATCTTCCAGCGAGCACTCGATAATATGACTTTTTTCTATTACGCGTTCGACTTCATCCTCAGTCAAAGAATCAAACACTTTGGGATTATTATTTTCGAAAAGCCGCGCATCCGCATAAATTTGCCGGATAAATTCCGATTGATCAGATATTGCCTGGCTAATAACAATCTTGTTGTTATCAATAATTTTATGTAATTCGTTCACGTAGCGGTAATGCTCCAAATCTGTTTCACTAGCTAATAATGCAAACGGAGACCCGACAGTTTGTAAATGTTGATAATCACCGGAAATTAGCACCATCGGTATAGCCAGACCCACACCAGGATAAGAACAAGTCTTGGCAAATGGCCTAAAACCCAATTTCATATAAGGATTTAGTTGATGCGGTTCACAATCAAGAAACACGGCTTCAACTTCATTTTTCAGAACAAACTGCATAACCTCTTTATACATGCGTAAAGTAGCGCTAGAGCCTCGGTGCCTTTCATCCACCATTAATCTTTCAACGACACAAATTTGTCTTTCCTCTATTGTTTTTAGAAACGGCTCCAGAGAATAGATTTCAACTATTACTGGGCTAAAGTGCATATTGCCACCCCAAAGAAGCCTAAGCGTCCCAACAGCCTCGCCATCTTTAATAGCAATAACTACTTTTGCGTGTTCATCATCTTCGTCGCGCAACTCCTTAAGCTCGTGATTGGCCTTGTCCTTATATTTACCCATCAGTTCTACATACACCTTATAACGCAACTGATAAGCCGCCTTCAATTCCTCTTCAGTTTCCGCAAATCTGACACCATCTTCCATACATCACCCAATCAAAAAATATATTCAACAGCCTTGAAAGTTTAAAACCCTGCTACAACTTACCGCTATCAGTAGCTATAGGCTTCAATTTACCTAAAATAAATTGGCGCGTATTTGTCAGCTTTATAGCAAACTCTTCGCTGACCGCGGTCATGTCTATGGCAATGTCATATAAACCTAACACATATAAACTACCCATAATATTTTCCCCGGCCGGAGATAGTCGACGCAATACTAAGCGACAGGCGTTCAGTAATGAACTAGGAATTGTCAGCTTACTAATTTTTTTGCCGAGCACGTCCGCATAAACATCAGCAACATCCGACCATGACAATGTTTCCGGACCGCCCAATTCAATAATACGCCATTTCGCAGTGGGTATTACTAACGCCTTAACCATAAAAGCAGCCACATCATGAATGCAAATAAAAGGCTGCTTTACCTTGCCATTACCGGGCAGCAACGCAATTCCATAATTCTCAAGTAGTCCATTTGTTAATTTTGAATAAAACTTTGTAAGCCAAAACGCGCGTAACAGTGTTGGCTGAGAAACACCGGCCATCGCTAAGCGACTTCCCATCACCGCATAATAAATATCCATAAATGCTGCCCCCCTAAAAATTGTGTAGGGAATACCCGACATCATAATAAGTTGTTCGATTTGTCTTTTTACAGGAAACGCAGAAATAAGCCCATCATAAGGAGAAGAAAATGCCGAGATGTAGACCAAATGTTCAACTTTATGATTTAGGCACGCCGCAATAAAATGCTGATAATGTCTAACTTCATCCACCATAAATTTATCACTTCGCAAGGGAACAGAAGAACCCGCAGTAGCAATCACTTTTTTAACGTTCTCGCAGGCATTATCTACACTGATAAAATCGGCTAAATCCCCATAAGCAACTTGCAGAAATTGGGAATTGGGCGCCCTAAAACGAGAAGAAGGTCTAACAAAAGCCACGCATTGCTGCCCGTTTTCAAGTAGTTGATCAAGCACAACCGAACCCAATTGACCGCTAGCCCCTATAACTAAAACTTTACTCATTAATTTCGTTCGCATCTAAAAAACTATCGTAACTTTAGCCATTAACACGCAAGTAACATTTAAATCTATAATCTAAATTACTAAAACATATCTGAACGAGGTTAATAATCATGAACACCATACCAAATGAGTATCTAATAAAACTAATTGAAGCTGGCATTCAAGCCCCATCTGGTGACAATTGGCAACCGTGGAAATTCAAACTTTTAGCTAATGGCTTTGAGTTATGGCTCGATCCAGAAAACATGGGGGAGTTTTTTGATGTTAATCTGGTAGCTACCGAAATTAGCTGCGGAGCACTGATTGAAAACGTTGTTACCTTGGCGACCGCTTTAGGTTTGGCGACGCACATTAGCTATTTTAATAACCAAGCTGATAAAGAAGAGGGCAGCAACAAATTTGCCAAACTAACATTTACACCTTCAGGCTCTCAGTCAGATGTCGAAGCTACCAGACAAGCTATATTCAACCGACGCAGCAATAGAAATCTATACCAATTTACAAAAAAAATACCCACCACCGTCATCACTGAGCTAACGAACCTTGTTACATCAAATGACCATTATAAATTTTATAATTATCAAACACCGCAGAGTAAAAGCGCAATTATTGACAACATGCTTGCAACTGACGCCATTCGTTTTGCCAATGAACACGTACATAACGACTTCCACAAAGCCTTACGCTTTGGTAAGACAGCCGAACAAACCCGTAACGGCCTGGCCGCCGCCACATTAGGGATCGAGTCATTTATGTTCCCGGTATTAAAATTACTCAAACCGTGGAAAATAACTCGCTTTTTTAACCATTTTGGACTGCATCATATTATGACTTTTCGAGCCACTTGGCTGCCTATGAAGTCATCGTCTCATATCGTCGGAATAGTGCATCAAGGGCCTGTCAACTACGTTGAAGCGGGCAGAATCATGCAACGCTTTTGGCTGCAAGTTAACAAACTGGGGCTCAGTCTACAACTGTCCAGCTCTTTACCCTTATTTCTTGCCCGCTACCATCTGGCACAAGGCGAAGGTTTTACCTCGGCTCAACTTAAATCACTTGCTGCGGTAGAAAATGATTTTGCAAAAATCACCCCGGGATTCAACAAAGAAACCGATCAACTCATCATGCTGTTTCGCTTGGGCTACACCAAACACCCAGCGCCAACACCTTATCGGCGGGAAGTTGAATCATTTTTAATCTAGCATTAAAACCTTTTATCGCATCGGCATGCTTTAACACACCCCAATTAAAAAAGCCCCGAATGGAATCCATTCGGGGCTTTTAACATCAAGCGTAAAAGACTAAGTCTTACACGCTACGACGACGTTGTGCCATGCCACCTAACAATACTGCCATACCTAATAAAGCCAATGAGCTTGGCTCAGGAACGCTTCTATTGAAACTAATGTTAGTGTTGCTTGAAACTAACCAACCGCCGTTAACTCCAGTTTCTCTTGGAAATGTACTAATATCGCCGACAATATCATGTTGGTTGCCATCAGCACCAGCAATACCATTTACCGCAATCGGCAAATTTCCAGCATTAGTAAGTATAGATAATCCCAAAACACCAGCAGGGAATTGACCTGTTCCAAGTGGACGATTTAAATCTTGAATGTTTGTAGGAATAGAAGCGACCCAAAAATCATCCGCTTCTCCAAAACCAAATTCACCAACTTTAGTTAAAGATCTTACGCCAGCTATACCAGTATCAGGCGCTTGACCAAGAAAATTTGTACCTACTGCAGCTTCGTACAGCTCGACTAAAACACCCGTGTTCGACAAAATATTGGCCGCCGAGAATGAAACTTCGTAACCTCCAGTGATAGCGTTACCTAAAGTGATGGCTAATTCAGAATAAGCCCACAGACCATAATTCAGAGTTCCTACTGCACCGTTGATTGCGGCAGAGTTTACAGAGTCAAAACGCAAGATCGACTGCAAAACATCACCAGTTTGGAATGCACCGGAATTCACAACATTCCATGTCCCATTTGTATTTCTCAAGATTCTATCCGCATTGGAATCCTGAATCGTATTCAAACCAACATTAAATGAAGGGTTGATAACAGCATCGGCATAACTCATTGGTGAAGCCATAACCGCACCAGCAAAAGCCACTACAGTAAAAAGTTGTTTAAACGGTAACATTTTCATCATGTTGTCCTCTGAAATTAAATAAAAAAATATAACTAAGTTGGAATGGTTTGGACTTAATTAATAATAATTTAAAAACCCAAACATTCTGAAATATCTTAAAGCAGACATCATGCCAACATTAAAAATCATTTAACTTCAAACACTTAAAAACGCATGCTATTTATACTTTCTTAAATGTGTAAAAAAACCTGACACTTTTTTTGAATTTCTCTGATATTCAAAAATTTTCTTTACAGTTTCAACTGACATTACTCGCGCAACCAGAGTCAATTAAACCTTTAAATCTGACAGGGCTTATTAAAGCTGACTTTGTCACGTTTTTTCAAAATAACTATTGCCCAAGATTTAAAAATAAAAGTGTAAAAAATCCTGACACCTTTCACCTCACATTGTGGGTTGCCCCCCATTTTTCATGGCTTAGAGTTCATTAAACTGATAAAAGGCAACCTCATTTAAGGCGGGGGGCGTATTTATAGATGATAAGTTTTCACCATAACAGCGCTTCAATTTATCTTTAATCACAATACCTAGCCATTGTGTCAGATAGCTATATACCTAGTCTTTTTCTGGCTATAAAAAACTTTAATTGCTGCAGAGGATTGCGGTTACCCATCCACAAATAACCTCTTTTAAGCCGATTTAAGCGGGCATCGTAGCAAGTATAATGCGGAGTAGACTTAAGCTCTTCAGGATATAGCAGCGCCACTATCGCCTTGGTGATTATCATGCCAGTAGACAGCTTACAACCACTAGCAAAACTAGGCCCTTTACGATTATCCAAATCAAATGCAGCTGGCTGAATATACTTAAGGTGAAAGCCAGCCGGGGCCCAGCCTAACGCTAATTTCAAGGCCTGCAATCCCAATGGGGCGTCGTAATCAACATCAAAATAGCTATCAAAAGACATTCCTTTCGACGTAAACACCAACAGCCCCACGCCAAAGCCCATAGGCGCACCTAATATAGCCGGGATACCACGTTCCATACAGGCGTTAATAATCAATCGATGCACCTTTACTTCAAAAAACTCAACCGCATCCACAAATACATCCACACCGGTTAAAAAATCATCAATATTATTTTCATTGATACCTTCAGGATACGTTTTTATATTGGCTTCTGGGTTAATATCCAACGCAAGTTCTTGCATAACGTCCATTTTTTTTCGGCCTACAGTGGACATAGTCGCGCCATACTGACGATTAAAGTTTTTTATTTCAAACTCATCAAAATCGGATATTTTGAAATTGCCCACACCAGCCCGCGCCAACGTAATCAAGTAATCACCGCCCACACCACCCATGCCAGCAATAGCATAAGTGGCATTTTTTAAGCGTGTTTGTTCTTCGGCGTTGGTAATACCGTTATTCCTAGAAAAAGCCAGATCATAATTAAATTGGGACATATTTCTTTCCTATCTATCTATCTATCTATTTATTTATTTGAAGGGATTTGCTGATAAAAAACTACTCAACTATTAGTTATATATTTTTGAGAACCTTAAAAAGCCCTGAACTTCGATAGACTCAGCCCGAACGGTGCCTTATAAATCAATAAACTCCGTACGTGGTGAGCTTGTCGAATCAGGAACGGAATGGGTTTTCGGGATTCCTTTCCTGCTAATCATCCAAGTTCGATTCTTGCAGGTATCTATCTTGATAATAGCGGTCAATATCTTCAGGCTTGTGCTCGTAGTTTAAAAACTCCTGCCGCCAGTCTTTAGCTTTTTCGCAATGCGGGTCACATTGATTTTTGATAGGGCAATATCGGCGTTCTATCTCATTTGTGATGGCTAATGCCCATTGTAGGGTGCCATTCGCCCACTCGCAGTATTCGCACCATACTTTGTCTGCAAAGCGTAAATGCGCTATGTTGTGGCGGTCGTAATTAAAGTAAGGCTTAGGATCAATGTTTTTTTGTCTTCTAATCCAAAAATACACGACGTTAAAAAAAAGCAGGAAAAGATACAAAGGCAGCAAGGCGATGGCAAACAATAGGATTAGCAGCATGCCTATAAATGGACCAATAAAACCCAATCTCTGTTTATGAAGCTTATTTAAATTGCGAATACATTGATCAATATTGGCTTTTTGTGGGGGATTTTCTGATTTCATGCGAGTCATCCTAAAATTATTTCACAGCTTTAAAATTGTATTTTTGCCTATATCAATGACACAGACCCTACATTTAATTAACGATGCTCAAAATATAGAACAACAAGCTCAATCAAGATAGTTACTATTGTCTTTCCTTACATTTATTTCCAGCTAAAGTCGATTACCCCCTTTTTCTTTATGGCATACTGCTCACCATATTGATGAAGAGCAACCTCATTAAGGTTATAAAAATGTTTGACGATAAGTTTTTTGAACAATGGCTAGATAATCAGGCCCACCGGGTTATGAACTTGGTGGGCGACGGCAAAGCCATTAGCCCTGAAGAAATGATGGTATTAGTGTTAAAAGCCCAAACTAATCACTTTGCTCATTTAGATATTGAATTACGCGAGGAAATACAGGGCTTACGCGAGGACATGGACAAACGTTTTGATTTAATGCGCGAGGAAATGGACAAGCGCTTCGATTTGATGCGCGAAGAGATGAGCAAGCGCTTTGAACAAGTCGACAAGCGTTTTGAGCATGTTGATAAGCGTTTTGAGCAAGTTGACAAGCACTTTGAGCAAGTAGAAAAACGTTTCGAAGCGCTTACGATAAGAATTGATCGGTTTATGATTTGGTCTTTTGCTACTACATTATCCGTGGGCGGCATTGTGATTGCCGCCATTAAGTTTTTACCTTAAAAATTGCACATCGAAAGCTCAGTAGAATCAATGCGGTATTGCCCGGGTGGAAGCGACGCCTACGTCGCGATTTAAAGCCTTCAGTCGCGACGTGGGCGTCGCTCCCACAAAACACTTTCACAGCATACTGAATAGTTACAAATCAAGCGTCTATTCCATATCCCTCTTCTAACCCTTGCCAGGCAACATACCGACTGAACCCGGCTTGATACGCTTACAGGTCACAACAACATCCTCCTGGTAACATTTTTGCAGGCCTTTTTTATCGCTGCAGTCATTGCATGCGGATTTGCCTATTTCTTTTACCTCATCAACATGCCAGCCATAACCTTGAGATTGACAAAATCTTTTGCTGTATCTGTCAATGTTATAGGGTTTGGCGGCGCTTTGTTTGGCTTTGGATTCGGTTTCACATTGAGCGGACGGCAAGGTATTAGCCATTAAGTCCCTATAAATATATTCCGTTGCACCGAGTGGATTAGCAAAGCAATAGGCCAGCAATACACCAGCAATAACATGAATTTTCATAGCTTTATTCTCCGCGTTGGCTAAGAACACGGATGTTCATTTGTTGGTTTTCTTCATTAATTTGATCTTTAATCGGAGCAAATTTGTCGTTTTCACTGAGCTTTACCATCAATAGCGCACCCACCGCAAACACCGTCACCAGCGCTACATAGAGTACAAAATGGTCTTTATCTTGTGCTTGATTTTGTTCAGACATGAGTTGCTCCTCAAGATTTCAGGTCTGCCAGTGCAGCACCAAAATTGATATGAAATACCTGCCCATCAATAACCAAGGCGGGGACCGATTTGACACCTGCCGCTTCGGCTTCATTAATACGTGTTGGTTGCTCCCCCAGATGAACTACTTCTAATTGGTATTTGGCATGATCAAGTGCATTGACCAATAATTGCTCAGCACCCAGACAAACCGGGCATCCTGCGTGATAGAAAACTGCATTAGACATGTTCGACTCCTGTTATAGTTATTAGTATCGAATCAAAACATTAAAATAAATCCGTCACCTTGTCAAACAATTATCGACACGCTAATTATTTGACAAGGTGACGGTTTAGATCAACCTAAAAAAATCAGTTGGAAGTGAAGAAACCCGTTCGTGCTGAGTCCGGTCGAAGCATGAGCGGGTTTCTTCACACTCACCCGCTGGGTGAGTCACATAAATCCCGTTCAACCCTTCGAGAGGCTCAGAGCGAACGGGATTTATGTGGCTCAACTGCGATTTTTAGGATCAAATTACTTAATCTGGATTTAATTTGGGATGAACTGCAATGACCATTTTCAATTGGTTTAAACACTTAGTGCTTAGGCAGCAACGCTTCACAGTTATATTGATATTACTGTTTACAGCTGTGACCATTAAGTTGATCACTTTATATGTCGATGCCAATATGGGCGAGGGACAATGGGAGCAATTCAAAATTGATCACCATTGCCAGCCGCAAGTAGCTGACAATGGTGATCGACGCCTGAGTTGGCAGTGCGATGATGGTGATAGGTATTATCGATGGCGCCAGCAGCGCTAATACCAATCCCAATAAGTTTTTATTTTGAAACCCTCATCCTAACCTTCTCCTTTATGCCCTATGGGTACGTTGGAGAGGGGATAGCATGTGAACTTATTGTGATTGGTATAACTTTCTTTTGGGGTCAAGACATCAACGACCATTTACTCTTAAAAAATCAGCTGAAGATTCAGAATGGAAGGGTTCCTAAAATCCGTCCATGCTTCGAGTAAGCTCAGCTCGAACGAATCCCGAGCGCTCTAACTTGTTTTTTTAGTTTTATTTGCTGAGTTAAAAATTGTGGAATACGTTGTTCCAGCCAAAAGTCAGGCTTAAATGGGTTTTTCCCTGTAACAAATCCGACATGCCCGCCACTAGAGGCTATCTCCATAGCGACAGATGGCGACAACTCATCTTGGCTTGGCAACACCGCCGCAGTCATAAATGGATCATCAGCGGCCTGAATTAACAAGGTCGGCACTGTTATAAATTTAAGAAATTGCCTGGAGCTACTGCGTTGGTAATAGTCAAAGACATCATTAAAGCCATGTAATTTTGCGACGACTTGGTCGTCATATTGCCAAAATGACTTGATTAAGGACAAGTCTCCCAAATTCTTAATCTTAATCGCTTCTGCAACACTGCCAATATCTTCCAAATGCAGCAGCTTCGCTTGCATGTAATCATTAAGTTCTTCAAGCAGGTTTTTCCGATACAGCCTTGAAAAACCGGCATCAAGCTTTGTTGCACAAACACTTAATACCAAGGGCACAGACACGGCTACAGCCGCAAAAAGATCAACTGCCTTGCCTTGCTCACCCAACCATTTCAACAACACATTACCGCCTAATGAAAAACCGACAGCACCTAAAGGTGTATTGGGTTCTCGTTCGCGCAGGGTTTTATATAAAAAGTGTATATCCTCTGTTTCACCTGAATGATAACTACGCGCTTTGTTATTCGGCATGCCACTACAGCCACGAAAATTGAGCGCTGCACTACGAAAACCTTGAGTGAAAAGAATCTGTTGCAGACCTTTGATGTATCCCGATTGAGAACTGCCGGTCAAACCATGCAACAAGATAATCAACGGTTGATTTCCGACGCCACAGAAATCAATATCAATAAAATCATTATCAAGAGTCGTTAGTCGCTCACGCCGATAGTGCGGAAGGAAGGCTATTTTTCGGGATAAAGCCGGATAAATGGTTTGTAAATGATGATTTTTTAACCACCAAGCAGAGGTAAATTCGGAATTAATTAGCATTTTAGAGTTGGTGTTTAGTGAATTTGCAATAATTCTACCCATAGACAGAGGGCAACTTGCAGTTTTTAACTTTTAGTTTTATCAACTCAGTTGGCACTATAGACATTAAGCACTAAGACAAACTCAATACGGGTAATTTTTAAGTAACCTTTAGCATCAATCAATAAATCTCATATTTAGATGCACTTATCTAAATACATCGCTTTATTACATAAACAAATTAAACTAAGCTTTCTCACAACGGCATTAAGCAACAAATACAGCATTTATCATTATCCATATCCAATGAGATTGCTTGAGTTCAACTGTGTAAGACTGGCATAAAGGATCGTTAAAGTCTCTCCTCCCAAAAACAAGGACGTCTTCAAAGCGGGCTTTAGGCCCGCTTTTTTTCTTGGGCAATATTCTTGAATTGAACAACTTTACTGTTGCGAATACTCAAGATGGAAAACACTCACTACGACATCTCATCGAGTCACAATTTAGGAGCATATAGCAATGCCATTACAAAACCTGGTGGAATACTTTAATGACAGATTTGAGCAAGAACACCGTGTCAGCTTTCGGCCATTTATCTTAGAAAACGGTACGGTCAGCGGTCTATTTGGCCCACTTAGGATAAATAGCATGTTTGCGCCGATTCGAAAAACCCAGCAAACCACCAAAACTATCGGGTATTTTGCCAAATTAAATGTTTCTACCTGTGAAGCCCAGCATTTGTATGCCAATGATATTGAAAATTTACTAGCGGATACGCCTCAGCCTGGAGTCGAGTTCGACTCGATCGTCAATTTCGATCGTCTATCCAGAACCGTCCACATGCTAAATTTTTTGCCGTTAACGCACTTACAAGACAGCCTGTTTTTGACCGTGGACCCTCGCCATATACTGAGCATAAAACATGACCACGGCGCTTATTTTGGGGAAGTGATTGAACAATGTGGGCTCACTACCGACAACGTCGTGATAACGCTTGCCGCCAATAGCCAGTATGCCCGTTATCATCAGGAACTTACCAATGGCCTGAAGAATTATCGTCGCCGCGGTTATCGTCTTGCTTTGCGATTTGATTATTTAGTGAAAGAGCAAACCTTTGAATTTATCCAAAAATTGTCCCCGGATTATGTCGGGCTGTCGGTCAAAAGCCTAAATAGTGTTTGCGATAGCACTATACCGCTAAGATTGCGAAAACTAACATCCCTAGTTAAATCAACCGGCGGACAAAGCGTTTTACTGGACGTTGATCAAAAAAGATCAGAATTTTTGGCGGTTAATGCGGGATTTGATTTAACGCAAGGCAGTTATTACGAGCAAGCTGCATTTCCTTGGTACAGCGCAGATCGTCAAGCCAATGCCATCAGGCAATACTAATTTTTGTTTGATGCCAACCTAAGAGCTGCACGACAACATTGAACAACCCGCCCGTTGCCGCGCCCAGTCAGGACGTTTTTCGGCATATTTTTCGTTATCGGGCTGTTCATCATAAGGACGACGCAATACTTCCAGCAACTCATTAACCAGCGAGTAATCGCCCTGCTCCGCCTGATCTATTGCCAGCTGTGCCAGATAATTGCGCAAGACATACTTGGGATTAGTCGCATTCATGCGCTGACGGCGGTTTTCATCAGTTGTTTCATTGCACTGAGCGCGTTTTATATATTGTCTAATCCAGTTACCTAAGCGCGTTTTATACTGCTCGGTTAACTGTTCTTGCACATAGAAGGCCGCCAGCAACGGTGCCATAAGCACTTCATCGGCGAGTTCCGCATTCATTTCAACCAGTGCCAAGCGCCTATAAAAAATTGTCATATCCGTTTCAACGTCGCGCAACAGGGTTTGCAACTCATCAATCAGTTGATCATCGGTCTTAGCGTCGAACTCATCAAGGCCTAGTTTGCCGGTCATCATTGCCTGCCAACCTTGTTCAAAGGCTAAAACATAGCTATTCATAGCTTGCTGTAACGGCTCAGGACTACCAACCAGCGAATAAATAGCGTTAGCTAATTGCCCCAAATTCCAGAAGGCAATTTGGGGCTGATTGCCAAAACGATACCGACGGCCGTTAGCATCAGTAGTATTGGGAGTCCAGCCGGGATCGTAATTTTCCAGCCAGCCATAGGGGCCATAATCGATGGTAAGTCCTAAAATCGACATATTGTCGGTATTCATCACGCCATGCACAAAGCCGACGCGCTGCCAATGCACAATCATTTGCGCAGTTCTGCGGCAAACTTCCTCAAACCAGCTGAGATAAACCGTTGGCGAAGGTTCGCCCAAATGCGGAAAATCGGTACGGATAGTGTAATCGACCAGCTTTTTCAGTAGATCAACATTGCCACGTGCAGCCAAAATCTGGAAATTACCAAACCTAGTAAATGACGGGGCAACCCGGCAAACAACCGCGCCAGGTTCCAGTTTGGAATTGCCGTTGTAAAACATATCCCGAAGTACCTGTTCACCGGTAGTAATCAGGCTTAACGCACGAGTCGTGGGCACGCCCAAATGATGCATGGCTTCACTGCACAAAAACTCACGCACTGATGACCGCAATACAGCTAAACCGTCTGCAGTTCTTGAGTAGGGAGTAAGCCCCGCGCCTTTAAGCTGCAACACCCAACGCTGCCCTTGACGATTAATCACTTCGCCAAGGTTGATAGCCCGACCATCGCCCAACTGTCCAGCCCAATTGCCAAACTGATGGCCGCCGTAACACATGGCATAAGGTTCCATGCCTGCCGATAAGCGATTACCGGAAAACACCTGAGTAAAATCAGCAGATTCAAAGACCTCAGCCTCCAAATCCAACAGTTCTGCCACTTCTCGTGAGTACGCAACTAACTTAGGGGCGGCCACAGGTGTGGGCGATACTCTTGAATAACAGGCACCTTCAACCTGCCGACGGGTGTTTGAAAGTTCCTGATCGCCTGGTAATTCATGCACAAAGCGATTATCGAAAATCAGCTCATCAAGATGGGTAATACCCGAGCGAGCTGTCATAAAATTACAGCCCACTCATACCCGGTTGTCAGTATCAAACATTGCATACGCATAAGCAGATACATCGTCATTTGATGGTATCGGCAATAACAACTGACTTAACGCCCGCTCTATCGGCGCCTTTGATTTCAATTGCGCCAAAGGCCTCACCGGGTTGCGGGGTTGCAGTGCCTGTGGCGCTGATGCGTGCTGTCACTTTAATGTTTTCAACTGAGGAAACCGTCATGGTCGGAATCATCGCCATGCTGTCGTCCAGCACTACTTCCAACGGCAGATCCTTAACCTGATGTTTGACGACCGCTAAGGGTGCCTTAGGACCAACCAACGCCTGAGCATATATCAAGACATAGTCATCAGCCTTGACCTTTCCTTTGAATGCATCGCCCAACGTCACTTTGATTTTGACGCTACTTGCTGCCTTAACCTCTTTTTGCTGAGTAGGCGTAGCGGCTGCTTGCTGTTCACTCGAATTAACGATGCCCGCAGGTTTGCCCAATCTTGCATTGGCTTTGCCTATGTAGTCTTGCAACTCTTGGTAAGCTTGATCTTCAGGCTTGTAATGTTGTTGCAGCTTGGTCCAGTAATTTACCGCCGGTGCAAAATCGCCTTCTTCGGCCTTTGCCATACCAGCCAACCATAAGCCCATCTCGTTATCCGGTGCCAACGCGATGGCTTTATTGATAAGTGTCGCTGGCTCACCTTTTAACGATCCGTCATTAGTGGTGGCAATAGCATCAGCAAGCTGCAACATGACTTCAGGCTGATCGCCCTGTAATTCGTAGGCTTTACGTAACGCTGCGACTGCATCCGATCCACGCTGCAATAATTTGTAGGCTTGGCCTAACATTAACCAGCCTTTGGCATCGCCCGGTTCTTTTTGCAGGCGCTGGGCTAATTTCTCCACCATGGCATTCATTTGCAAGGCTTTATCGCTAACCTCTTTAGGATTCTGAGCTTGCTTAGTGGCAATGCTGGTATTAAACGCCCGAGGATCGCCGATAATGCTATACAACGCCAACGCCACTAAAGGCACGAATATAATCAATGGGATAGCTAACCAACGGCCTTTATTTTCATCGACGATTACCTCACCACCAGATTGCAGATCATGATAAAGGCCGACTTCTAATTCTTCCTTAGCCGAATCATATTGTTCCTGAGTCAAACTACCGTTAGCCAAGTCATCCTTCAGCTCCCGCAATTTGTTTTGCGCCAACAAAATGTTGGTTTGTTCTTCGTCACTTTTGGCCAAACCGCGGGCTGTTAACAGCGGTATCAAAATAAAACTCAGTGCAACCAGCAGCAGTAACGCCGCAAAAATCCCGAATTGAAACATTACTCGCTCTTCCTTTTTAATAATTCTTCGATACGCTGGCGTTCTGTATCGCTTAAATGTTCTTGAGGCTTGTCCCGCTTTCTAAGTACCGCCCAAAAACCGAATGCGCCCAACAGCACTGTCAATATTGGCGCCAGCCACAAAATCAATGTTTTGCTTTTTAACGGCGGCCGATACAGCACAAAATCGCCGTAGCGATTAGTCATGTATTCAACAATCTGCGCATCGGTTTCGCCTTTGTTCAGCAATTCATAAACCTTGCCGCGCAAATCTTCAGCCAGCTCAGCATGCGAATCGGCAATATTTTGATTTTGACACACCAAACAACGTAACTCTTCGGTTAAACCTTGATAGCGTTGTTCAAGCGCTGGATCTTTAAAATCATAAATCTTGATTTCTGCATGCAGGCTGCAACTAAACAAGACCAATAAAATCATTGCTAGTTTCATTAACTTGCCTCGCCGTTTAAGGTTTGCACTAAAGGCAAAATCACGTTTTGTAGTATTTCAGGATTCACCGGGCCGGTTTGTTTGTGGCGAATGACGCCTTTTTTATCGATAACAAACGTTTCCGGCACGCCATAAACGCCCCAATCCAAACCGGCTTTGCCTTCTTTGTCACTGATGCTCAACAGATAGGGATTACCTAATAGACTTAGCCATTTCTTGGCATCTTCCGGCTCATCTTTGTAATTAAGCCCCACCACTTCGACAATACCCGTGCGGGCAAATTCGCTTAAGTGGATATGCTCTTCCCGGCAGGATACACACCAGGACGCCCAGACATTTAGCAGCCAGACTTTGCCCTTCATTTGCTCCGGGGAAAAGTTTTGCTCCGGCGCGTGTAATTGCGGCAAGCTGAACTGCGGGGCAGGCTTTCCGATCAAGGGTGAAGGCACTTCTTTAGGATCGAGTTTTAAGCCGATGCCTAAAAAAATCACCAAGACAATAAATGCCCCTAAAGGTAACAGGTAACGCATTATGCCTCCTTAACCTTGCTGCTTTTGCGGTAGCGCTTGTCGGTCGCTGCCAACAGCCCGCCGAAAGCCATAAACAAGCCGCCTATCCAAATCCAGCGCACAAAGGGTTTGTAATAAATTCGCAACGCCCAACTGCCGTTATCATCCAATGGCTCGCCCAAGGCCACAAACAAGTCGCGGGTAATGCCTGCATCGATACCAGCTTCGGTCATCGGCATACCAGATGCTCTGTAAATTCTTTTTTGCGGTTCTAATTCAGCAACTGGTGCGCCGTTTTTAGTCACACTGACTCGTCCTTCGCTGGCGTCGTAGTTAGGACCAGCCGCTTTTTGCACGCCATGAAAAACAAAGTCATAGCCTGCAAGCTGCATGCTTTGCCCGGGTGCTAAGCGAATATCTTTTTCCTGCGTATAAATAGAGGTAAGAGTGATGCCGACGATAAATACAGCAATGCCGAAATGCGCAATAGACATTGCCCAAGTGCTGAGCGGCACATCCTGCAAAGCAGTCAGTTTATTGGGCTTGTCTTTAATGCGGGCTTGTACGGCTGTCCAAGCGGTCAAGCCGGTCCACACGGCCAACGTTAAGCCGATTAGGGCCGCCCAGGAAAAGAAATCCTGCAACAATGCTAACGCTATGCCACCCACCAAACTAACCAGTAGCGGTAGCCACAGCAATGAAGCAAAACGAGACACCTTATCCTGACGCCAGCGTGCCAACATGCCAACGCCGACAAACACAGCCAGCGGTGCAGTTAAGGGTATAAACACGCTATTAAAATACGGCGGGCCTACGGAGATTTTGCCCAGGCCCAATGCATCGATAACTAATGGATATAAAGTCCCGAGCAAAATAGTTGCTGCTGTCGCCACTAATAACACATTGTTGGCGAGAATTAATGCTTCGCGGGAGACCAGCTCGAAGTTGCCTTCGGTATGAATTTTCGGGCCGCGCCAGGCAAACAGCGTTAACGATCCGCCGACTACGATGCCTAAAAACACCAGAATAAATATTCCGCGGGTAGGGTCGCTGGCAAAGGCATGCACAGAGGTCAATACGCCGGAGCGCACCAGGAAAGTACCCAGCAAGCTCAACGAGAATGCGAACACCGACAGCAAAATAGTCCAGTTTTTAAACATGCCGCGTTTTTCGGTGACCGCCAAAGAATGGATCAATGCGGTACCGACCAACCAAGGCATGAACGACGCATTTTCAACCGGATCCCAAAACCACCAGCCGCCCCAACCTAATTCGTAATAAGCCCACCAACTGCCTAACACAATGCCTGTGGTTAAAAACGTCCAGGCCATCGCGGTCCAGGGACGAGTCCAACGCACCCAAGCAGCATCCAACTTGCCATTCAATAAGGCGGCAATCGCAAAAGCAAACGCTACCGAAAACCCGACATAGCCCATGTAAAGCATTGGCGGATGTATCGCCATACCGGGATCTTGTAACAGTGGATTTAAATCTCTGCCTTCGGCGGGAATCGGAAATATCCGTAAAAAAGGATTAGAGGTAAAAATGATAAACAGCATGAAACCGACCGCCACAGCGCCCATAACTGCCAACACTCTGGCAATCAATTCGACGGGTAAGGCTTTACTGAAGATAGCAACGGCAACCGTCCATAAAGACAGTATCAGCATCCATAACAATAATGAGCCTTCATGCGAGCCCCATACGGCCGCAATCCGATATATAAACGGCAAGTGGGTATTAGAATTTAATGCCACATATTCGACGGAAAAATCATGCGTGATAAACGCATAAGTCAGGCACAGATAAGACACCAGTACAAAAATAAACTGGCCAATGGCAACCGGTTTGGCGACGGCGATCCATTTGGCGAGGCCTTTTTGCACGCCCACTTGGGGCACGACTGCCAATACCAACGCCATGCACAAGGCGATGATTAGTGAAAAAAGTCCAATTTCCGGTACGATCATTTACTGCTCTCCGCTTTACCAGCAACTTGGCCGGCTGCAGTTTTCATACTGCCTGCCACTTCCGGCGGCATGTAGTTTTCATCATGTTTCGCTAATACTTCCTGAGCGACAAACACACCGTTTTCCGACAATTTGCCGTTGGCGATAATGCCTTGGCCTTCACGGAACAAATCCGGCAAGATCCCGGTGTATTCGACTGGCACTTCTTTAGCCATATCCGTCAACATGAACTTAACGGTTAAGCCTTCGCCCGGACGTTGCACACTGCCTTTAACTACCATACCGCCTAATCTAAACAAATGATCTTTCGGCGCTTTGCCTTCGACAACATCAGAGGTGGAAAAGAAAAACATCAGGTTTTCGTTAAACGACCTTAAACCAAACCAGGCTGCTACCGACACACCGGCAACCATCAGTAAAATTAATGACAACCGGTTTCTGCGCTGCGGTTTCATTTTTAACAGGTTAATCATCGTTGACCTCGTTGACGCTTAAGTTTTAAGCCACGTAATTGCTGCTTGTGGACAAGCAAAGGTTTGATAACGCCGATCAACATCACTACAAAAGCGATGCCGTAGGACGTCCATACATAAAAGGCGTAGCCGCCCATGTGTAAAAAATCGCTCATTTATTCTCCAAAATCTCACCTAACCAACGACTGCCTTGCTCGCGTTGTACTAATTCGTTGCGACAGCGCAGTAATAGCGCAATTGCGTAATACACCTTAAAAGCACCCGCCATTACCAGTAAAGGGATCAACATATCGATGTGTATGGATGGTTTGGCGAATTTAGTGACCGTTGGGCCTTGATGCAAGCTGCTCCACCACTCTACCGAGTAGTGAATAATGGGGATATTGACAACGCCCACCAACGCCAGTATCGCCACTGCCCGAGACGCAGTGCGGTTATCTTCAATGGCGCTGTATAAGCCGATAACACCCAGATATAAAAACAGCAATATCAATTCAGAAGTCAGCCTGGCATCCCAAACCCACCAAGTGCCCCACATGGGTTTGCCCCATAATGAGCCGGTAATTAGTGCCAATAATGTAAAACTTGCCCCAATCGGTGCGCTGCTGATAGATACAATCTCAGCCAGCTTGATACGCCAAATCAAGCCTATCGCGCCGCTAACCGCCATGACCACATAGATAAACATCGACATCCAGGCGGCTGGTACGTGTACGTAAATAATACGAAAACTGTCGCCCTGTTGATAATCGGCCGGGGCCGTTACCAAGCCACCATAAAGTCCGTAAGCCAACAACGCCAGAAACAGTAATGTTAACCACGGTAACAAGCGCCCGCTTATCGAATAAAAATAAGGGGGGGAAGAAAATTTATGCAGAAATCTCATTATCATAATTAACTTAAACTCATTTTTAATGCAGCCGCTGTCGGCCAAGGGGTCAAGGTGATGGCCAAAAATAACATGGCGCTCATCATATAAAGTTGTCCGGATACGGGTAATCCAGACGCAGCGGCATCAACCGCGCCGCTGGCAAAAATCAACACCGGCACATAAAGCGGTAACACCAAGATTGCCAGTAATACGCCGCCTTTTCTTAAGCCGACGGTTAATGCCACGGCAATAGCGCCAATCAAACTGAGCACTGGTGTACCTAATAACAAGGTGATCAATAATACCGAAATCACATCGCTTTCAATATCAAACATCACCGCCAATAATGGCGACACCAATAATAAGGGCAAGCCGGATAACAACCAGTGCGCGGTGACCTTGGCCAACACTAATACCGATAGCGGGTGTGGCGTCATCACCATTAACTCCAAACTGCCATCTTCAAAGTCGGAACGAAATATTGCATCCATCGACAATAATGAGGCCAACAACGCCGCCACCCAGATCACGCCAGGGGCAATGCGCCTTAACAATTCAACGTCAGCGCCCACCGCCAACGGAAACATGGTCACTACCATCACAAAAAAAGCCAGTGGGTTGATAAGTTCTGCGCGGTGCCGATAAGCCAACAGCAAGTCCCTGCGGACTACCGACAAAAAAGCATTTGATAATGAATCTGCGCTCATGACTTTAATTCAATTCTTTGCACTATCTGCTCCGGCAAGCCAGTGTCGTGATGCGATGTCATTATCACAATGCCACCTTCTGCAACATGGGCGACGATATAGTCTTCAAACATTCTAATGCTGGCTCTATCTAAAGAAGTAAACGGTTCGTCCAATATCCACAAGCGTTTGCGGGTACACAACAAGCGGGCTAAAGCCAATCTTCGCCGTTGCCCCGCGGAAAGATACCTAATCGGCGTATCTTGATAGCCACCTAAGCCTACCTTCTGCAAGGCTTCATCAATCCCCAAGGTAGCGATCGCCAAAGCTTGAGCAAACTTAAGATTTTCTTCAACACTCAGGTCATCTTTCATGCCGTTCATGTGCCCGACATAAGCGACATCCTGATAAAACGCCGCTTCCAGCTGGCTTACAGCATTGCCGCACCAAACCAACTCTCCTTCATCAGGACTACGTAAGCCGGTAAGAATGCGCAATAGCGAGGTTTTACCGCTGCCGTTAGGACCTTCTATTAACAACACTTGCCCGCCATTTACGGCAAAATCGAGTTCACTGAACAACACTCGGTCATCCCTGATGCAAGATAATTGCCTGGCTTCGAAAAACAAATTGCTGGAAATAACTACCTCCCTAAGTCACTGTCTAATTCTTTATTGACCTGAACAGCACTAAGCATCTCAGGCATTATTAGCAACCGCTCAAGTCAACTAGGAATATCAATAAAGCTTCACCAAAAGGTGATCTAGGACAGACGGATGGTTTACTTGGATTCCGTTCATGATGAAATAAGTCGAACCGGGACAGGAATTAACTTTTTCAAAGATCCTTTGAGGATATTTCTAATCTATCGAGGAAGATGCTGATAGCGGACGACGATATTAACGTAGGCAAGCAGTTGTTGCCAGTATTATTAGACTCTAATATGCAGAGTGTATTGCACTTAACCAACATAAACACCGACAAGCCTAAGTTTTTACCCTGTCAAAACAAATCATGCATTTATGCCACCCAAGATCACTTGATATATCCACAATCAATACAGGCATTTAGCTATAATGCCCGCCACTTTCATTGTCCATCAAACGCGGGTAAATTCTCATGACTTCAACACGCAATCTTGCCGATAAGTTTCAGCATACTATCGATTCCCTGATAGCAAAGATTAAAGCAAGTGAACATTATCAAAAACTGCTTGCAATGCCTCCGTTACAACGCTGGCTGACCGTTGCCGGACTGTTTTTATTATCTCAAATTGTCGTTTTCGGCTTGTTGTATATCATCTTCGGCAAAATTGTCGTTGTTGGTTTTCTGGCCAGTGTTTTAGCAGGATTAGCGACCGGCGCCGGTGCCTTACCGGCGCTATTTTTTACCAAAATATCCAAAAATCTGTTTAACAGCATGCTGGGCGCTGCGGCTGGCGTGATGTTGGCGGCGACCGCGTTTTCCTTGCTGGTGCCTGGTATGGCTTACGGCAATTTAATCTGGCCAGGCAACGGTATTTATATTGTCTCCTTGGGCATGTTAGTCGGCGCGTTGTTTTTGCATTTTGCCGACCGCCAATTACCGCATGTACATTTCGATTCAGTGTCTGATGTACATCTAAATTCTTTGAAAAAAGTCTGGCTGTTCATTATCGCCATCACTATCCACAACTTTCCTGAAGGCATGTCCGTTGGCGTGAGTTTTGGTTCTGGGGAGATGAAAAACGGCATCGTGTTGGCAATTGCCATCGCCTTGCAAAACATCCCGGAAGGTTTGGCAGTTGCCTTGCCTTTAGTTGGATTGGGCTACAACAAATGGCGTGCGGTGGGTATTGCCACACTGACCGGCTTGGTTGAACCCGTTGGCGGCTTGTTGGGTGTAACGATGGTGACCGTGTTTGAGCCCATTCTGCCTATAGCTATGGGCTTTGCCGCAGGCGCAATGCTGTTTGTGATCAGCGAAGAAATTATCCCGGAAACTCACTCCAATGGCCGTTCACGCCACGCCACCTTTGCGTTAATGATCGGCTTTATCATCATGATGGCGCTGGATAATATGCTGGGTTAATGGCAAATGGATAATCTGCAACAGTCGCTTGACGTTTTACTTAACAGCTTAACTGCAGTAAACCTTGAAGCGCTTTACCTGAATGCATTAGCGCAGCTAAGTACCGGTAACTTTGCCCAAATGTCAGCCAGCGCCGCCACCAGTTTTGCATTGATTGCAGCGGCAGAAATTGGTGACAAGAGCCAACTGGTGTGCATGGCCTTAGCCTCCCGTCATCGGGCTTTCCCTGTAATACTCGGAGCCATCAGTGCCTTTGCCTTGTTAAACACCTTGGCGGTGGTTTTTGGTGTCGCCATTGCCAGTTGGCTACCCGACTACATTGTTGCCGGCACAGTAGCCTTGTTGTTTGCGGCTTTCGGACTTCATGCCTTGCGAATGCAAGAAGATGAAGACGACGAGGAGGTTAAAGAAAAAAGCGGTCACAGCATTTTCTTCACCACGTTTTTACTAATCACCGTCGCAGAATTTGGTGATAAAACCCAACTTGCGGTAGTGGCGTTGAGCAGTACCGCGATACCTTTGGCGGTTTGGCTGGGTTCAACTGTGGCATTAGCATCAACGTCCGTACTAGGCGTACTGGCGGGTCGCACTATCTTGCAAAAAATCCCGCTGGTGTTGCTACACAAAATCAGCGGCGTTATTTTTCTGGGGTTATCGGTATTTGCTAGTTACCGTGCTTATCTTGCTTATCCTTTTCAGGTTTAATCCCTAAGCAACCAACCTAACTTGGCAGGGAAGGCAAAATACAATATTTGCCCTCCCTGCCAAGTTAATCCGAGCGACAATCACACATCCGAAACAGTCGACAAATTCTGCTATACCACTGCGGCAATGCTTTGGAAAAGATAACTGAATCAGCCGCAACCGCACAAAAAACTCATCCATATCAGTTGGTCTCTTGAAGCGACGTTTTTTATGCCCACCATCAAATCATCCCACCTGGCGACTATCCGCATTTGCCCGCCCTATCCGACTCAAGATGCCTTGACTTTATAAGATGGCATGTACGTATGTCAGGGTACATGGATAATTTAACTAAAGACTGAGGTGATAAGAATTATGAAAATCAATCTAGTTGTTGTGGTCATTTTAGGTGCGCTATTACTGAGCGGTTGTGGTGATCAAGTTTGGTGCGGAGATGATGGCTGTAACTCCAACTCCTCAATGACGTCAAAGTAAGCCATATTGATACTACTGATATTGGATTAACGTTGAAAAAATCATATCCACCCTCAACTTAAGCTCAGCAGATAATTATAAATGCAGGCACAAAAAATCTCCGCTTGGAAAAATCCAGGCGGTGATTAATTTTAAAGGGCTTCTTGACTAAATCGTAACTATTCACCGAAATTTTCTCGGGCTACTTCAACAGTCCTTCTCAACGCATAAATTCAGGCAACTCACCGTTGAACGATAGCGTCAGCGCCTGAGTGGCGGAGACCTCATTTTTCCGGCATGTCGACAAAAAGCTGCGGACACGGCAAAAGATATCCGCACCTTCTTGAGAGCGAAAACAGCCCGATATTTTTTGCTGTACTTTGGTCATCCGAATATCGTTCTCCCCTTGATTATTGGTAAAAGGGACGCTCGGGTTGACCATAAACCTGAGCACATCCTGCTCAAAGAGCTTCAGCCGCTCCAATAGGTTTCGTGCCTTACTGCCCTTGATCCGTCCCCGTTGTCCTGGTGGCCGTGTTTCATCCGGTGGCGGGCATTCAATAAGCAGGTGACGGTAGCATTCGATGTAATACTGGGCTTTCTCGGCGGGCAGCGTGTTGGTGTCTTGAGCTTTGACATCCCTCAGGATCTCCAGCAGCAAGTCCTACATGGCTTTCGCCCACTGCTGCCCGTCCTGTTCGAAAGCGCGCTCCAGCTCACGCAAATGGTGTGCATTGCAGAGCGAGTGCAGGCATCCGGTGTAGTGATAATCGGGTTTGACCGCCAGGGAAGGGGGAATGCAGATTTTGCAGGAGCAAAAATCTGTCCAATGGTCGTGGCAGAGGATGCCCTTGAATTTTGGCAACACCCCTTTCGCATCCATCGCTTCGGTGCCACGCTTGGCATGGGCGTAAAACAGGGTCAGCCGGTCAGTTGACGCACAATGTAGGCACTGCCTCTTACCGCCGGATATTGATACCGGTTTCATCGGTATGCACCAAGGGGGCGGCAATCAGCTTAGCGATCAGTGTTAGCTCAAACGCCGCCAACAGGTCAAACGCCTGTTGGTTAAAATTAAACACGGAGCCCGAACTGATCGGCAAACCGATTTGTTCCTTAAAATAATCTTGTACCCGTTGATAAGTTAGCAGTTGGAATTGCGACAAATACACGGCCAGCACCTTGACGCCGTTACCGTATTGAACCGCTTTGGTGACTTGTGCAGGAAACGGCGCGGTATAGCGCCTGCCCTTGTCATCCTCCAAGAGTTGGGCCCGGTATTCGGTGACGAGTCGCTGAATACCGGGCCCAACTCTTGGAGGGATTCAAAGCCGATGTCGCAGTAGTGCCCGGGTGGCAGGCTGGCGCGATCCACGTCGAGCAGTTTGATCACGTCGGGGTCGCTCACTTTGCTTAAGGTCGTACCGACCCTGCCGGTTTGGCCGACGGGTTTGTTAGTGCCGTCTTTCGGTTTTTTGTCGCCTTTGACAATGTCTGTTGACGGGGGTTTGCTGCTATTGCGGCTGTTAAGGGGCCAATAATTGCACCACCAATAACAACGCAAGGCAAGGCAGGCGAAAGAGCCGGTTTCTGGGCAAGGAGTTCCTGGACTTTTTTTATCGTTGCGCCAACGTCGATAGTATCAACAGTCAATTGGGTAAGCCTGGGCTAAGTTTCAATAGCCGCTATTATAAACCCGGTTTTAAACGGCGAATTTTGTCGCCCTGACTGCGTTATGAGGCCTGTGATTTTTTAAGCGCTGACCCCGTCTATGTTGTTCGATTTTAACTTGGCGAATTGGCCGAATATACGCTGTGTTTGGCCTTTTAGGGCCCGCATGGCGGTGCTGCCCAGATTTTGGTTTTTTAACTAAAAACCGTGTCAAGCATTTTTTAATTATTTTTCGCTGAATAGTTACATGCCAGCAAGCATAAAGCCTTGAGCTGGGAATACGCTAACCAACTGGAAGCCCAGTTTAATCAGGAAATAGACACCTTGATGAAGCTGGCGGAAGACGCCGACACATCCCCGTTTCCCGAAGACATGGAGGTGCCCAAAGAACTCAAACGCCGCCAAGACCGTTTAGCGGTAATTGCCAAAGCCCCAACAGTAGGCGCTTTAAGCGAAGCAAGAAATCCAGGTCCGCGCGAAGGCGCGATATGCGCAAGAAAAAGCCGAGTATGACGAGAAAGTCGCCAAACGTGAGAAACACCTGAATGACACCGGCAAGCACATGGGCGGAAAAGCGCCCCAAGCGCCTAGCGATGGGCCTCAAGCTAAAGATCAAGTGAGTTTGACCGATGAAGAGTCCCGGATCATGCCGACCCCTAATGGTTTTGAACAAGCCTACAACGCCCAAGCCAGTGTTGATATTGCTACCCACCTGATCGTGACCCATCACGTCACCCAACACACCAACGACAAACAAGAAATCACCCCGGTCCTGGCCAAACTGGGGCAACTCCCGGCATATCTGGGAACCGTTGACAGCCTACTGGCTGATACCGGTTACTTCAGCCAAGGCAATGTAGAAGCTTGTGTTGACGCCACAATAAAACCGTACATTGCCCAAAAGCGGCAAAGCCATAACCCACCCCTTGAAGCCCGATTCCAGCATCAACCGGAAATAGACGAGACCACCTTGCCCCCGGTTGAAGCCATGACGCATCGATTGTCGACCAAAACGGGCAAGGCTGTTCGGGTCGAGTCGCCCGAGGGAGCTTCCCCCTCAGGCTCTCACAGAACCGTACGTGAACCTCTCGATTCATACGGCTCTTCTTATTCATCGCCCTTCGAGTATACAAAATCCCAATGCACAAATAACCCTGGCAGACTTTCCC
>JAUYBL010000005.1 GCA_030693065.1 Methylococcaceae bacterium
AGGTATCGCCTAACTTGTTGAGCTTGGCTTCACGTTCTTCGGCGGCAAATAGGCTTTCTTTGATCATGGCTGTGGGGGCTTAGATACTGAAATGGGACTGGGGAGTATTATCCCATGATGTCGAGTTTTTCGAGGTGCCCAGTGGTTTTGGATCGGAAGTCATGCAGACTACGATAAATTGCTTTCCTAATCAGTGCAACGTCCTCAAATTCTTATAGTTGCTTCATTCGCTATCGTTGCCCTGCTGGCACTGTCTGGCTTTGAACCCTATGACCGCCCGACCTGGGTACTTGAAGCCGGGTGGGTTAGGCAAGCTTTTTTGCCCAACCTTTACAACAAACACATCGTATTAATAGGCTTGGCAGAAAAATATTGCCCAACCTTTCTGAACACAACCGTTAGGTAGCTATGATATTGGGGCCGAGTTAGCGACCCAATTTAATACAATGAGCAGTTCAAAATATCTTATTGAACTAATGATACGAGTAGTTATCATGGCAACATATTAATCAAATCGTCTCATTTCCAATGACCTCTAAAAACCAAAAAAATGTCAGTATCAGTGATGTTTCTGAGCAACCTGCGTTGTCAAGAGCGCAAAAACAGTTCAATAATTTGATCAAAAAGATCAATGCCCAAAAAGAACTGCTGCTTGAATGGCAGCAAATTATTCCCGAATATAACCGCAAAGTGGCACAAGACTACGGCGTGTTGCTCGCAACTTTTAATGAATATCGCGTGCAAATGGTGCAGATATTAGATCGTGCCTATCACGATAAACTATTCAAAAAGACCGATAAGTTAAAAATAGAGCATCTTATTTCCGAGATAACGGCTGATTTAATTGGTGAGGTAGATAACGACGAGTTAAAAGAATTACACAATAAATACAGCGGTTGCGATTTTGACACTGCTAAGCAAGAGGCTGATGCCATGGCTGGCGAGTTCATGAAATCGATGATTCAGGACATGTTTAATGTTGATATTGGCGATGAAGTTGATTTGTCTTCGCCGGAAAAAATTAAGGCAATGTTGCACGAGTTAAAAGACAAGGATGACGAAAAGCAGCGAGAGACTTTAGAACGCAAAAGCAAGCGTAAGAAAACTGCCAAACAGCTTGAAAAAGAAGCTCGGCAGCAGCAGGAAGAACAAACCATTAGCCAATCGATCCGTGAAGTGTTTCGCAAACTGTCATCGGCCTTACATCCTGACCGAGAGCAAGACGAAACTGAACGAGCCCGTAAAACTGAAATCATGCAGCGAGTCAATGCCGCTTACGCCAAAAAAGATTTACTGCGGTTGTTGGAATTACAGTTGGAAGCTGAGCAAATTGATCAAGCGCACCTGAATAATATCGCTGAAGATCGGTTGAAATATTTCAATAAAATCCTTAAAGAACAGCTCGATGAATTGCAGCAGGAAATTACCCAGATTGAGTATCCCTTTAAATTACAGTTAAATATTCCGCCCTATTTGTTGTTATCCCCCAAATACCTAATGCAAACTTTAGAGGGAAGTGTTGAGGATATGAAACACGACATTTCTCAGCTTCAACAAGATCTACAAGAATTTCAGGATGCACCCGCCTTAAAGGCCTGGCTCAAAAAATACAAAATCCCCAAAAGACCCAATATTGCTGGCTTCGACGGCTTATTTTTCGATGATTTCTAGCCGTTCATGCTGAGTTTATCGAACCATGGACGGTATAGGTTTTTCGAGGTTCCCAAGTGTTATTAAATTTCAAAAGCTTTCGAAAAAAGCCAAATTGACGAGGTACTTGCTTGTCAGTCGTTTTGTAATACAATTTGTATTATTTTAGCCGCCTGGAGATAGACATGACCGCCATCAGCCTGCGTTTACCCGACGACATTGAAGCCAATTTAAAAGCCGAAGCCCAATTAGAAGGCAAAACCCAATCGGAAATCGCCCGACAAGCGATCACCGAATATTTGGCCCGTCGTGAGAAAGAGCGCTTCATGGCGAAGATGATCGCCGCCGGACGAGCACTGGCAGCTGATCCCCAAGCCTGGGCCGAATCACGTGAAATTGCAGAGGGCTTGGCTGACGAAGGACTGGACGCCATTATCGCAGCAGAACGTGCTGCCGGCATCGATCCTGATGAAAAATGGTGGAAATGATGCGGCGTGGGGAAATATGGACAGCCAATCTTAACCCCAATAAAGGCAGCGAAATCGGCAAAGTACGCCCCGTGTTGATCCTACAGGATGACGGCATGATAGCCAGCGGCTTAGCGACTATATTGGTTGCACCGCTGACCAGCCAGTTTCGGCCAATCTTCGCCCCTCTTCGAGTCAAAATCACCGCTCGCAACCGCTTGACCCAGGATTGTTTTGTAATGATCGAACACATCCGCGCACTCGACCGGTCCCGCTTCGGCGAAGGCCCGCTGGCTACCCTGACCGCAGAAGAAATGGCAACGGTGGAGAAGAGTTTGCGCGGCGTGATGGGGATGTTGTAAAGGAGATCGTAGAACGGTTTCGCACTAGGACTGCATGGAGAGCTTGCCCCGCTGTATCGGGCATGTAGACGGTAGAGCACCAAAAATGGCGCTTCGCTTAATGCGCCTAATGTTGGTAGGCGACGCAGGAGCAGTTGCAGAGCAAGCCATCAATTATCAATGCACTGGTAGATTGCTTACCAGCGAATCCACTTTACCAAGTTGGGTTAGGAATTTTTTACTCTGCCCCCAATTATTTTGGGTCTTTCATGGTGTCGGCCATTCATAACCAATTTATCGTCGTAGTTGATTGGGTGGAGATAATGGGTTTTCGCACGTTATCTCCACCCAATCAGCGTTACTGGTTATGTTTTTTTCTCATCCCCAAAAGACCTAATAATCCTGAGCCAAACAAATAAGCTGCTGGTGGTATTGGCACAGGCGCAAAGACCAGAGGCAGGCCCGATGATGTGGTGGCCGAGAACCCTGGCGGTAGAATCATTGAGATCGACGCTGTGTTGTAGAAGTCGACGATACCTTCGTTCAATCCGGGTAGAAAAAGACTGGCGATAACCTCCGCCGTCATCGGCAGGCCGGAACCCGGACCAAAGTAACGAAAATTGACATTGCCGTTGAAGGTTTGCGTAAAAGTTCCGGTACTGGTGATTGAGCCAGAAGTGGAGAACAGCGTGGTAGTTGACACCCCCGCGTAGAAATCGCGGATCGACAAGTTGTAGTCCATAAAGCGGTTAAATTGAAAGCTGCTCAACGCTCCAGCAGAAATGCTGCCTTCCAGCGTGAGTGAGACTGGAATGGTGTAAGTTCCAACTGCTGTACCCGTTGGTACCGATAGCAGCCAATGGTCGCTGAAATACACTTGGGCGGCCGCCTGACTGCTGCCCAAACCGTTTCCGCTCGATGTCGCACGCAGGCCGACAGAGCCAGTCGCAGCATCGCCTTGCAAGTCAACCGAGGACGAACCACCGAGACAACCGGTTGCTCCACTCAGCATGAAGGTATCCTGCTGGGTATTGAGCGGAATCAGCTTGCTGAAATTACAGGCACCCGACCCCCCAACTAGTGATACAACGCCGCCGAGGGTGGCGGTAGCACTGGCCTGATTGCAGGCAAGGACGGCAAAGGCAAAAAAAGTGAATATGGAAAATGTCCGATGCAATTTCATGACGTGTCCTTTCGCGATCAAAGAAAAAACATGTTTTTGTGTCATATAGTTGTCCATTCTGCTCTCCAGTATGTTGGCCTAATGAAAAGCTAAGGGCGTGCCGTTCACGGAAGATAAACGAAGTCACCGAAGCCAAATAAAACAAAACCGCCATGCAGCGTCCATTTGAACGCAATGCTAGACAGCCGAGTTATACACTGTAATGAAACTAACACCGAACAAAAATATTAAACCATTTCATACATTCAACGTGTGCTTGATGAACGATTGCCATGATTCGTTCGGAGCGCAGTAGCTCGTAGGACGGTTTCGCGCTACGACTGCTGGGATGCAGGAGGTAGAGCACCAACAGTAGGCGCTTTAGGCGACGCAGGAGCAGTTGCCGAGCAAGCCGTCAATCATCAAAGCATTGATGGATTGCCTACCGGCGAATCCAGCTTATCGAGTTCGGCAATCCATGTTGAAATGATTTTCTGAAAAATTGCCTAAACCTTTAGTTTTTCAGAGAAGCTGTAATTTTCCGCATCCTTATTAGAGAGTGCTGGCGAAATAATTTTATATAGGTCTTCCGCAATTTCAGCCATAGAGCGGTTTTCTGTAACAGTTTTGGCTAAAAGATTTTCGGCAATATCTCTGCCTAACCAGCGATAACTTTCAAACTGATCTTCGGCATAAAACTGATCGCCGGTTGATTCATGGGGGAATTCTGGATGAGTAGCTTTATATTGCTTAACGGCAGTATTTTCGTGACCATTCATTGATGCTTTTAGATAAATTAGCCTTCCTTCTGGGATTTGAATTCCTTGGTCGTCACATCCATAAATGATTCTTCCAATTGAGCAACGGCTAGGACTCCAGGCGGATTCGATTTCTGGATGAATTTTATCAACATCAATAACGATTTTTGCCAAACAATCAACTTCACACATGCGAATCAAAGTAGCTAAACCTTCAAATTGAAGCTTTGCATCACACTCGCCGTCACTGATGATAATGACTTTGCATTGACGTTTTACCAATTCATAAGCGGCCAGATTTTCAAAATGCCCTCCATCAGAAATCGCCAAAAAACTGGACTTTTCGCTGGCAAAACCGAATAACTCTCTTAATAGATACCAAAGGCTAAATGAGGGCGATGGCTGCTTGCATTTTGATTCATTGCTGGGATTGGGAAACCACCAGCCGAGCCTGGTATTGAATAAAGTCATTAAAAACGCCACCGACGCTGAGGTGTGGTAACCCATGTTGGGGCTAGCAGCGGCACCAGATACCGAAATTGCTTGGCCTAATGTGGGTTGCGTTGCCACGCCACCAAAGGTTTCAGTTTTTACGAAATCAATTGCATATTTTACAGTTCCATTTTGTTTTTTGACTTCGTAATGACTACCGCAGGTAAGTGGAGTAAGCGTAAAAGAAGCGCTATGTCGAGTATGTAAAGACAAATCTGTTGAACCGCCCAAATTCAAAGCACAATTGACGATATGCAGAGGACCAAAAGGTGTTTTTTGGTTATCCAGTAATTCAGCCATTTTTAAATCGTCATCATCATCGAAGCCAGTAAATAATTGTGGATTACGTTCATTTGGTTTACGTGTCGCCCCCAAATAACAACGCGCCAATCGATAGCGATAAAAGCCGTTAAGACTGAATTCGTTAATATCAACTCTCCAACCAAGAATACCTACACATACAAGACAGAAAGTGAGAATAAAATAGATGATTTTAATATTTTCTTTTTCATTTACTTGTTCCAGCAATTCCCAATGTTTTTTGTATTTTGAAGTGCTTTCCTCTGAGTTTGACAAATTAATAGTTGCTTCAAGTTTTTCTTTAATCTCATTGATAGAAGACTTTTCATCAATTTGTAACTCAAATTGCTTGCTACTTTGATTAGCATCGCCGAGCAAAGTCGATTTGGATATTTCAAAATTGTTACCGTTTGATTTAACAACAATAACGAGATGCAGAGTCATCGAGACCGCAATTACTAGGCCAGCGATAAAAATGACTGGTGTGAATTTTGCAATAATTTCCTTGAGTTTTGTTGTAATGCCCTTGCCATCGATTCCGCTAGTAGATGCGGATTTTCCTGCAAACAATCCGGCCAGTGTTGTTCCAATCCAGCCGGTGCCTAATTCTTTCCATGGGCCATTGTAGTAGAGCCACGCGCTCCACAACGGGCCATAAACAGCCGCAACTGCAATTGCTAGACAGGCAAAAGAATAGATAGCAAGCCAAGCTGCGAAACGCCCCCACCATTCTCTGATATTTTCGCAAGAATCTCGGCCTTGTAGTCCAATGAGTAAATTAACGGTTAGTGAAAAGGCATATAACACTGCAGGGGATCCCCAGACAAAGGCCAGCCAAAATGCTTTTTCTTTATTATTAGGTAATATTGACCAGCCATGGAAAAAAAGCATGATGGTAGAAAATACTACAATAAGTACACCTATAGCTGGCAAAGGTGCCAATATAGATATAAATAACTTTTTATACCAATAATTACATTTATATACTGAAAATAGTGAATGAATAATTGTAGAAAAATAAATTATTATTAAGGTTGTTATAAATATATTGTTTTTTTCTAATATGAGTGAGAAATCATCCCATATAAAACTTAAAATATCGCCAAATGAAAAAACTATGTTTAGATTGGGGTCCCAAATTTTAACTTGCTCGCACAATATGCCTGTATATCCTAAAGATACAAGTAAGAGTGGAAATACTGTTGTTATTTGAACTCCTACTTGTGAAGATATTTTGTTTTTTAGGCAGTGATTATTTTTTTCTTTATTATTCGAAGCCGTAACTATCCACCAAAGGTTAATACTAATAACAATTGCACCGACGATTAGTAAAAAAATTGTTCCATAATTCCATTTAGCAGTTTCATAATCAATTTTAAATAGATTGAAAAGTATTCTTGGCACTAATAGCAAGCTAGTAATAGTAAAAATTATCATCAGTTGCACTAGCAATGTATTGCGTAACCAAATGGTTGCTATTGACCAAGTATCAGCACTCAATAGACTTAAATTAGGGGACAGGTAGTTAGAATAACGGCGTAAATGCTGGATAGACTCACGCCAATCCGAATTTGGATGTAGCCAGCCGCTCTCAATTTTCGCATCAATTTCTAACTTTTGCTCTTTTATGCGATCTGCAGTACGTTTGCAATTCGCACTTAACCAGGCACCGATGTAACCGCCGCCGGATACGGTGGATAGATAGTCGATCTTTGTGAGTAAGCCTTTATCTTTAAGCGCTTCAAGAACCCCTAAACCGAACGTAGCGCTACGGATGCCACCGCCAGAGAAAGCCAGACCGACTAAATTCTCAGGTATTTCATCGAGATTTTTCGGAGTTTCCTCTTCATTCAGGATGCGCAATTTCTGTATTGATTTAAGTTCTTCCTGCTTTACTTCTGTGAAGGTGCGTTTTAAATCAGCGTTATTATTTGGGGTAGTAGTAGCCATTTGTTATTCCTCGTCGAATTAGTGGATTACACGGCAATTTTCAATCCCTACACAATTAGGACCTTATTTCTGCTACCCCAGATAGATAATTTACCGGACTGTGATCCGCCAAGTCGCGAACCCACACCGTACCCAAACGGTAGGAGTAATCTGCTACATAGGCCGCTGCGGCTGCCAATCTATCTTTAGCAATGTCATCCTCTGTAATGGAATCGATCACGCGGCCATCCCGGATTATGTAATGCAACACGCCAGTATGCCTATATCCCAAAGACTCAGGCGGAATCCGCGTAACCAAGTCGCAACAATTGACATAACGCTCATGTTTGACATCGCTCATTAGTTCTGAAAAAACACTGTCGCCCACCAGCGGTGATCCGAAGGTGTAGAGATGAATATTATTCGCTAATGGAGATTGTTTAAGATAGTCGGCAGTTAAAGTTGCCAAAGCCGCGCCGAGACTATGGCCGGTTAATAAAATATCGTGAAATTGACCAGCTAAATCGTTAAGCCTGGAATTTAGCTTCTCTAATATGTTGCCGTTGCTGGAATCGGCTAACAACGCGTTTGCAAAACCGGTATGCACTTCTCCTGACGGGTTGCCTAATGCATCAAACCAGGGAGTTTTTAATAAAATTGCATCCGCTAACAGGTCGGAAGAATCATCGCCTTCAGTACCTCTAAATGCGGCAACAAGCTTCGGGCTGTCGGTGTTTTGCTTGGTTTTAGCGATAAATACCTGCGTGCCTTTCTTTCCATAGCCTATCGACCAATACAGCTCAAACCCTGCGCGTTCAAGATAGGCCTTTAACTGGTGCTCTTCCTTGACATAAGCTAATCGGGACATTTCGGCGCATAAGTTAGCGTCGTTAGTTAAATCTATACCGAATAGAAAGAAATCACCGGCTTCGCCAGGCTTGTATAGTGATTTTCTGCTTGCATCGTAGGGTATCTTATTCATCTCCATCTCCTAACCATTGAGTTGTAATTGCCTATAACATAAGCCCCATATGGCCTCGACATCTTTATCAGCGGCCAGGCGAACAGATATAAACGCTCAGCGCATACCTACGTTTTTCTATGCAATCAGCGTCTCCTGAATGGATTTGAACAAAGCCAATCGCTGAGCAAGCCCCTCCGTGCCGCCGTTTATTTTTTTAGTGATTGCCGTAAAGTCTTCCAAATCATCATCACCGGTCCCATCGTCAGCCAGTGCGTTTAAACCATGCCCTTGCCAATAATAAGCCGCACTCAACGCTGCCAGCTCAGGTGTAGTAAGCAGATCCGGATTTTTAAGCAAGTCGACACCTATTGCTTTGCCGATCTCGGCGTAATTACTTTTTCCGGTTACTTGAATAATCCCTCGTCCGCGATATCGATAACCATCGCCGGAATCAACATCGCCGTTACCAATCCGCTTCGAATATACAAAGTTGGCCAGTTTTTCCTCGTTATTAACATAAGGAATTGCGCTTGCCTCAGTTGGAAACCGCTTCGGCCATATTTTTACCAACCGTGCCGGGGTTTTATAGGTAAGGTTTTCAATCAGCTTGTTGAATTGCCCGGATTCGTGCCCTGTTTGCGCCAGAAAGCTTGCTATTCGGACCGGGGTGTTAATTCCATACTTGTCCATCGCAGGATTTAATGCATTTGCCCATTTTCCTGGTTCTTTGCAAAGAGGTAAGATTTTTTTGAGTGAAGCAGCTGTGATCATAGTTATCTCCTATATGCCGATGTTTAATATAACAAATAGCGCCTAGCATGCCATATTGCCGATGATTGCGTGGTCAGGTAGTGTGGGCACATGATTTTTGTGCTCACGAATAAAATGGGGAGCAAAAAACTGTTCACTGGGGTAAGTCAAATAGTTGTTTTATTGAATAAAGGCGTTGCGGATTTAAATATTTGTTTTCTTTTAGCGCTGAAATAAAGCCATCTGAAGTAGTTGTTTTGGGTATCAAATCATTTGAGATAGCTTTGTTCAGCACTGCCTTTTTGGTGTCATCGTTGGCTTTATCAAATGCTTCTTTAATTTGCAGAAATAGGTACTGATGCAACTCAGATGAATCCAATGTAGCCACAGCCGGTGATATACCTTCTAACGCCACTTGTTGTACTGATGTTTTTTTTGCAAATTCGGTTGCAGCACGACCCGTAGCAAAAAATTGAACATGTTTAATGCCACTGTTCTCAAATGACCCAATTTCACTGTGATTGTCGATACTCGCTAGAAATGAGGGGAGTCTTACTTTCCAATTACCTGCTTTTTTATCTTCACATCCTTCATAGATAAACACAGGTGCAGAAGCGAACTCTTTACGGTTATAACCAAGCTTCAATGTGTCTGGGTATGGACCCCCCGTGCCAGTCCATGCAACTTTAAGTCCGAATGCGGTATCAGTAGAAAAATAGAAGGGTCTAGGTTCTGAGTACGCTTTCTTAATGGCGTCTGCATCATTTTTTTCCCATATTGAATCCCAGGTTTTACGAACAAAGCTGCGCATATCCGCCGGTTCATTTTGTAAGCAGATAGATGCGCCTTCTTTCTTTAAATCGCCACCTAATAATAACACCGCCGCATCGCCACCAGCAAAATACCCCGTAATCCGAGGATTAAAAAATCCTCCTTGTAAACCGAATGATGCCAGCAATGGCAAGGTGTTTTGGGATTCCGAAAGATTTTCTTCAGTTTTGCTATTAGCAACGGTGCTAGAAGCGGTTGCTGCACTAGGTTGGTTTTTATCGCCTGATGTATTAATTTTTTGATCCGGAAATGTTGGTTGTATAGCCAGCTCTCGTCGGGCAATAGTGATTTCAGCGGTCGGAGGCGTAGAGTCTATATCAAGTCCAACGTTGGTTTTGGTAACCAGTAGTGCCCTGTCGTAGCCTGCACACCCTGACAAAAAAATCAGGAAGGAAAAAGATAACGTTTTCCGAGTAACTAAGATGCTCATGGCTGTTGTTTCTCTGATTTGATGGTTGCACTCAAGCCGTTAATCTCTGTGTGCTTTGGAAATGAACCGATTCTATATAAAAAAATATCGTGATCGTTGGGGTTTTCTATGCTCAGTAAGGTGTCAGCGTTATAAATGGTCATACGTTCGCGACTTTCCCTGCCAAGACTTACTGCGAAGGAATCTTCTTCTATACCGACCGAAAAACCGGTCAAAGTTGCTTGCCGAAGAATTGCCTGTTTCCCATCTGCTGGGGGCGTAATTTTTGTGGCGAGGTGGCCCACACCCCAAATGTGTTCAGCACCTGTACTGGCATCATAATAATAAATGGCACAGCCATGAATCGGCAGCTGAAACAAGAATGAAAATATAACTTTATAAATCGATTTCATTTTCCTCATCTGTGCCATTGTAAAAACGATGACCTGGTTTTTATTTAAGTCTTGGGGTGATTAGTTGCTTGGCAATCCACTAGTTAAGCGTCGCAAGGTGTTACACCGATTAAACATTCAAGTGATTAATTTTGCTTGTTTGAAGAAGCACGAATTATCTGCCCAAGGAAATTCCCCATTTGTTCGTCATAAACATCACTATGTGAACCGCTTGTAGTAGGGGGTATTTCACAGTTAACAAAGTTGCTTGCATCATAGAGTGATACTAGATTTATATCGGGTACATTACTAATTTTTCCATTTTCATCGGCTTCAAGTTTTCGGATAGCTGTTTTGTAGTCTTCTGGATAATTTTCTAATTCACTTAATCCACCGCGTCCACCGATAAATCCAGTCTCCCAGTAACCTGACGTTGTCAAGAAGGAACCAGTAGCTGCATCGGAATTTGATGTAGTAATCACAACGGTTGCCGCGCCTTTGTTTGCGGTTAAATAAGGATTGGCTTGGTATCCCCGCCTCCACCACTTGCGGGTATCGCTTCCACCCCTTGTTGAACTGAATCTTCCCGTTGGAAAAGCCGCCTGCATTCCAATTATTGTTATAGGCACGTCTTCCATGGATTCTGAATATCCGCTGTAAATGTGTCTGGTATAGTGCGCACCAAAAATTATCCGAGAACCAAAGCTATGACCAATTCCAACTAATTGAATGCCGGTCTCTTTGGCTATTGGTTTTAAAACACTATTAAGCAGATAATTAGCCCATGTAAAGCCAATTTCATCAGCATCCCTTTCTTTCGTTCGTTCGCTTAATAATAGGGAGAAATTAGCCCATTCAAGTTCAGAGGCGATGCCAATATAAATAGGGTTGAATGGTTCATTATTTATTTCGAAGTTCTTTTTAAGCTCATCCATCCATTTTTTGAAATCTAAAAACGATTCATATTCTCTAGTGTTCCAACCTGTTGCCAGTAAAATGATGTGGGTTGGCATTTTATTTTGTTGAGACTTTTTATTTATTTCGGCACGAATTTCATTTCCAAGTTTATCTAACGCCTGCCAACCATTTTCTGTCCATTTTTCATTACTAGACTGTTTTGAATCATTGGCTTTATGATTTGAACACCAAGGATGGTTATTATTTGGCTCAGTATTGGCATAAGCATCGTATACAAAGCATTCAGAATTCTTATTGCTTTTTGCAGTAGATTTTACTTTTAAGATGTGAGTAAGCACCATCGATCTATCATCATTCAATGTCTTTTTAAGATAAGTTTCCGTTCCGGAAACTGCATCTTTGTCAAGTGGATTAGTGCTAGAAAATAAAGATGGTATAAATCTTGGAGTTGATCCCTGAGGATTTGAGGTTATTTGATAAGGCCTGACTGAGTTTTTTTTTGGTTTTTCGATGTCTAATAAATATAGCGAATGCTCAGTTTCCCAGGAATGAAATGCTAAAACCGCATCATGGAAACATTGTCTTGTGTCAATTGCCTCCCTAAAAGTTTTGTAAGGTTCTGAGTTGTTGCTTAGTCCGATTTGTTTTACTGACACTGAGCAATTCTCATGGGCATCATTATCGGATTCATCCTCAGATTCAGAGTAGTTCTCTTTGTAGTAAGTTTTAGCTTGGTAAGCTGGGGACTTAAGTTTTTCAATAGAAGAATTTTTATCACATTTTTCAGAGAGTTCTGCCAATTTGATTTGATTTGCACAACCGGTCGTTAATATTGCTGCTGAACTTAAGGTAAGTGCAAAAATTAAACGGTCAAGAACAGGTACATAATGCTTTTGTTTATAACGAAACATTGAAAAAAATCCTTTAGTTGATTATTAACTCGTAAGGTAAGCCTGAGTGACTTGGCTCCAATCATTCCATTGATTCCGTATTTATAATGAATACGTAAGTCCATTTTTAATGCGCAGCCAGCTTACACAAAACGATGTTATGTAACCATCGACTTTCCGTACCAGTACCAAAGTACTGCAGTCCACCCCAAGCTATCCCCGTTACAATAGAAGCTAACCATTTAACTCCAGAGGCTTCACCCCATGAACGTCCTCCTTATCGACGACCATTTTTGCGCCCGTGAGGGTGTGGCTTGTTTGTTGAAGCAGATATTTCCTGAATTGCAGGTATTTGAGGCGGAAAGCTTTGACGAAGGCTTGGCAATTGCGCGCGCCACGCCGTTGAATCTGGTGTTGCTGGATATTCAGTTGCCGGGCAAGAGCGGGCTGGCGGGATTGAAGGAATTGCGGGGGGAGTTTGAGAATTTGTGTGTGGTGATGTTTTCCGGGCTGGACGATAGGGAGCTGGTGTTTGAGGCGTTACGGTTGGGTGCGGCGGGGTTTATCGGCAAAACGGTGTCGCGGCAGGAATTTGTTGAGGCATTGCGGGATGTGTTGTCGGGGCGGGTGTATTTACCGGCGTCGGTGGTGGGGCCGCAAGCGGTGCGAGAATCTGATTTACCTGCCAAGACTGCCGACGTTGGAATTCGGCCAGTGTCCAACCCGGCCAGTTTGGGTTTGACCCCGCGCGAGTTTGAGGTGATGGGCTGGCTGGTGCAGGGTAAGTGCAATAAGGAGATTGCCCGAAAGCTGGCGATTGAGGAGCAAACGGTGAAAAATCATTTACGGCCGATTTTTCAGAAGTTTGGGGTGGTACGGCGGACGGAGTTGTTGGTTAAAGTGTTTGAGCAAGGGATTGTGTTTGGGAAGCCGGGTGTTGGGAATTGAGTGTTGTGTCGCTGTCGCGACGGTTTTTGAATCGGGTTCTCGCACCCGAAGGCGAGATACTTTCTTTTGCCCCGCCAAAAGAAAGTATCCAAAGAAAAAGCGGCCCGGATGCCGCTTAAATCCTGTGCTCCTCGTTTTTGACGGGGGGCCATCCATGGCTCTCTGTCAACGTGTCGCATGCCCGGTGAGGCGGGGCAGGCTCTCCATGCGACACCCCGATCGGGCTAATCCCGCCAAAAACTCCGGTGCTCAGCGCGGCATACGGGAGTCCCATGTTAGTTTTACTGAAGTTTAAGTATGAATTTCAATCTGATTTAATTTTTTCATTTGTATTTCGTACTGGATTATTTCCCCATCGCCTTTGCCATCATCTCCATCAACACGGCTGCGTTGGCAGGCTTGCGTAGTAGCAGTGTGGATTTTGGCCATTTTGCTTTTTCTTCTGAAGAAATGGCCTGAGCGGAGAGGATTATCGTGGGGACTGGGCCACAATCGGCTTCGATGGCGGCGATGATGTCGTGGGCGGTTTCGTTGTTTTCCAGAAAAAAGTCGGTGATGAGTAAGTCAGGGGGCCTGATGATTTCGCCAAGCACCGCAAGTGTTTCTGCTTTGGAGTTGGCTTTTTGTACCAGACAGCCCCATGCGCTTAGTTGTTCTGCCAGCGCGTTTAGCACCTTATGATCATCGTCGATGATTAATACAAAACTGCCGGCGACTGTGTTGTTTTTGTTAGGAGCCCACTTGCAGTAAGGCGGTTCAATAGCGATGGGCAGGTACAGTTGAAAGTCGCTGCCGCGATTTGGTGTTGAGTAAACGCTAAGTGTGTGGTCGGGCAGATGTTCCACGGCTGTTAACACATAGGCTAAACCTATCCCCAAACCACTCGCCTGAGGGTCATCACTGCGGCGATGACCTCGGTAAAATTCTTTAAAGATACTGCGTTTTTGCGGCTCGGCAATGCCTATGCCGGTATCTCGGATATGCAGCTTCAATTGATTATTACTGAGCTTTACTGTCCCTATCAGTACCCAACCGCTGTTGGTGTATTTAATGGCATTGTCGATCAGGTTACTGATGACTTGGCTCAGAATATAAGGATCGCTATAAACGGTATAAGGGCGTTTTGCGCGCAAACGGACTTTTAGTTTCAGACCGCGTTTGGCGGCTTGCGGCGCAAACTGGTCTTCCAGAGAGGCGAGTAAAACGTTGATGTCGAAAATTGTCAGTAACGGGATTTGTTTGCCGGTTTCCAAATTGGCGATGTCTAAAACATGATTAAAAGCGTTATTGAGTTCGTCGATGGCACTGCACAGTTTACCGACGATAGGCTTTTGTGGATCGCTAGGTTTTTCGGTGTAAGCGGCTTCCAGTACTGAGGAATAACAGCTCATCGCTTGCAAGGGTTGCCGTAAGTTGTGGCTGATTTGGCGCAGAAACAAACTTTTGTCTTCAGCGGCGTATTCGGCTTTACGGCGTTCTCTGAATGAATTGCGCGAATGTACTTCCAGCTGACAACGGGTGCAAAGGCCAAACAGGTTGACGATTGACAGAATCAGCAGTGACGGAATAAGCGTAACGATTTCAGTGCCCATCAGATACCCAGCGAGTGGCAGCGCGAAGGACGATAGCCAGCCAAATACGATGGTATCGAAGATAGGCAGCACCATTTGCCCATAAGTGAAGAAATAAATAGGCAGCAGCCCAGGCCAAGTTTCGATATAAAACGCCGGATCACCATCGATCAGCATGACGGCAATTAAGTTGATAACTGAAATTGTGATGCTTAGTTTTACTACGCGGGTGATCTGGGTATGCGCTTGCTGATGGTAATGAAGATGACTAAATAGCTCACACAATGCCAACACAATCAGGCAGCGGCCGATGAATTCCACCGCAGATAAGCCGTCTTTAGTCGTTACATCCAAAATCACAAACGCCAGAAATGCCGCTGCGCCAAGCAATAGCGCTGCTTTTGAAGTGCTTACTGTTTCTGTATGTAACTCCTGCCAAAACAATTTTTCTGTGTTGGCATCAAAGGAGTCTAGTGAAGCGGTTTTACTCTTGAATAATGTTGAGCATTTTTTAATACTGAGCCAGCTCGGGGCGAATTTATGGAGATGTTGGTTGCGTGAAGCTGTTTCTGCTTGATTCCGTCGCATTGCATTTCCTGGTAAGTAAATTTGACCAGAGATGTGTTATTGACTCCGTTCAGTGTTGAACGGTGGGCAAAAAAGCCTGCCCACCCCACGTCTTTAATCGGGCAATCCCCCAAGGGTTTAATGACTAACCTGGGCAATCCAGTCTTGCAAGTTGTAATAATTGGTGATGCGTGCCACTTTGTTATCGCGTATTTCAAAGAACGCACCGGCGGGTAGGCGGTAGGTTTGGCCGTTTGCAGCCGGTAAGCCTTCGTCAGATTTAATGTATTCACCTAACACCACAAATTCTGCCGCAGCGCGTTTGCCGTCTGCAGTTGCCATAATTACCATATCAACCAGTTGTTCTTTGTAGTTGTAGTTCATGCAGGCCATAAACTGAGTGAATGCTTCTTTGCCGATTTCGCGTTTGCCTTGGTTGATGTCGTGAATAACATCGTCTGTGAGCAGGTTTAAAAAGGTGTCCATGTCGGCACTGTTAAATGCGGCATAGTAGCGTTCGATCAGGTTAATGCTGTCTTGATTCATGGTGACTCCTTCGTCAAATAAAAAAGGCGCAGGCCTTAAGATTAAAAATTTTTCTTAGTCTTTTTCAAAGCTATCGCGCAAGGTGACGGTGCGGTTAAATACCAACTTGCCGCCAACGCTATCAATTGCATCCAGGCAGAAATAGCCGGTGCGTTCAAATTGATAACGATTTTCCGGCAGGGCGTTAGCCAAGCTGGCTTCTACGCGACAATCGCTGAGGACTTCCAATGAATCGGGATTGATTGCATCAAGGAAGTTGTCTTCATTGTCGGGGTTAGCTACTTTGAACAAGCGGTTGTATAAACGTATTTCAGCAGGTTTTGAATGCTGTTCTGATACCCAATGAATAACGCCTTTAACTTTACGGCCTTCTGGATTCTTGCCCAGCGTGTCAAGGTCGATGCTGCAACGCAATTCGATGATATTACCTGCATCATCTTTAATTACGCTGTTGCATTTGATGACATAAGCGCCACGTAAACGGACTTCGCCGCCTTCGATCAGGCGTTTGTATTTGGGTGGTGGAACTTCGGCAAAATCATCGCGTTCAATCAAAATCACTTTAGAAAACGGTACTTGGCGTTTGCCCAGTTCAGGCTTTTGCGGGTGGTTGCTGACTTCGAGCTGTTCTACCTGATCTTCCGGATAATTGTCGAAAACGACGCGCAACGGTTGCAATACCGCCATGGCGCGTAGGGCGTTTTCGTTTAAATCTTCACGAATGCAGTATTCCAATACGCCCATTTCTATCCATGAGTTTTGCTTGGTAATACCGATGCGTTCGCAAAAGTCACGGATGGCTTTGGGTGTAAACCCGGCACGGCGCAAACCGGCAATCGTCGGCATGCGCGGGTCATCCCAGCCATTGACGTGTTTTTCAGTGACCAATTGATTGAGTTTACGTTTGCTGACGATGGTGTATTCCAGCTGCAAGCGGGCAAATTCAATTTGCTGCGGATGGGCTGGTGTTTGCAATTGGTCCAGCACCCAATCGTAAAGCGGACGATGGTCTTCAAATTCCAGTGTACATAGCGAATGCGTGATTCCTTCGATCGCGTCGGAAATGCAATGGGTATAGTCGTACATAGGGTAAATGCACCAAGCATCGCCGGTGCGTTGGTGATGCACTCTGCGGATGCGGTAGATAGCTGGGTCGCGCAGGTTGATATTGGGTGAGGCCATATCAATTTTGGCGCGCAGCACGTATTGGCCGTCGGCAAATTCACCGGCGCGCATGCGTTTGAATAAATCCAGGTTTTCGGCAATTGAGCGACTTCTGTCCGGGCTTTCTTTGCCGGGCTCGGTCAGCGTGCCTCGATAAGCGCGGATTTCTTCAGCCGATAAGCTGTCGACATAAGCCTGGCCTTGTTCAATTAACTGCACGGCGTATTGGTACAGTTGTTCGAAATAATCGGAGGCGTGGCGCAATTCATGCCATTCAAAACCCAGCCATTGCACGTCCCGTTTAATGGACTCCATGTATTCGACGCTTTCTTTTTCGGGATTAGTGTCGTCGAAACGCAGATTACAGGTGCCCTTATAGTCGATGGCAGTGCCGAAGTTTAAACAAATCGATTTAGCATGACCGATATGCAAATAGCCATTCGGTTCAGGCGGAAAGCGAGTCGCCACCTTGCCATTGTTTTTGTTGTTTTTAAGATCATTATTAATGATTTGATGGATGAAATTAGCCGGAGCTTGATTTTCGGATGTTGACATGGGTTTTAGGATTTGGGTGAGTTATTGAACATTGTCAATAAACAGAAAATAGTAGTTAGCACTAGGGCGCTAGACAGGCGGCTATTGTAATGAATTACAGGGAGAAAAACCAAGCTTGCAAGGGGTTATACCTATCTCAATAAGTTTTTATTTAAACCCTCAACCTAACCTTTTCCCGTTGGAGAAGGGATAGTGTGCGAACTTATTGGGATTGGTATTATTCCGCGACCAAGGTTTCTATGCGATAAAAGCCTTCACCTTCTTGGCCTAGTGCCTCGGCAAGCCAAGGTAATGTTTCTTGCATTTGGCTTACCAATGTCCATGGCGGGTTGATGATAATCATGCCGCTGGAGGTCATGCCGTGTTCATTGCTGTCGTTTCGAATGCCCAATTCAAATAGTTGCACATTGTTGATGTCGCTGGACTGAATGGCTTTTTCTAACAGTTGATTTCTGCGCCGGTTTATCACTGGATACCACAAGGCATAAGTGCCCACGGCAAAGCGTTTATGCATGAGTTTTAAAGCATCAACGACCTCGGTGTAGTCATTTTTGATTTCATAAGAAGGATCAATCAAGACTAAGCCGCGACGCTCAATGGGCGGCAGTAACTTCAGGCTATCTTTAAGCCCGTCGCCGTGCGAGACCGTGATGTGTTGGCTGGTAAGGTCTTTTAATAATTTGATCTCGGTGCTGTGTAATTCAAACAAACACAGCCGATCTTTGTTACGCAACATTTGTTTGATCAGTAAAGGCGAACCAGGATAGCGCGTTAATTTATCCGGCAGGTTAAAGCGTTTGACCAAATTAAGGTATTCCGCCACGCATTCGGGCAGATCGTCGCGTTGCCATAGCTTGCCTATGCCGTTTTGATACTCCTGGTTTTTTTGTGCGTAATCGCCATCGAGTTCGTATTTTCCAGGGCCTGCGTGGGTGTCGATGCAGCAAAAGGGTTTGTCTTTTTTACCCAGATGTTCAAGTATTTGGATCAGGATGGTGTGTTTTAACACGTCGGCAAAATTGCCGGCATGGAAGGCATGGCGATAACTAAGCATGTTCTAAAATATTTTGTCTAGCAGCGTCATAGCGATTTCAATCGCAATCAGCCAAATGATTATCCATTCGAGTATTGATGAATGCCGGTGTTTTTGTTCGTCTGCCAACATCTCAAATAATTCATGGATGGTTTCCAGCTTTTTTGACAGTACTTCAGTACGCGGCGCTATTTCCAGATATTTGGCAACGACGACATAGATGTTTTCGTATTCTGGATATTCCCAAAAAAAGTCGGGGGTATCGAGTAAGTCGTAATTCAAAATAATATCGCTTTTAGTCAAAAACAATTGTCCGCGAATTTTGGCGATATTTTGACGACTTAATTTGATACTGCCGTTTTCCGCTAATGATTTAGGGATGTAGTTAGTGTTGTTGATAGTGGTGATAGCATTGGTTTCAAATGAAGCCAGCTTAATCGATTGAGCCATGCCCTGCGAAAGGGAAAAAATTAAAATCGGATCGGATGATTCAATTTCAATATGATCTTCAACAATCCGTGTGGCCGGGCAATTTAACGAGAAAGTGAAATGATCTTCTTCAATAACGCTTAGCGCATTATCGGCATAAGTTAATAATAATTGATGCAGTTTGGTTTGCTGCTCTGCGCTGATGTTCCAATGAACTACGGCGCCGTAAGCGAACACTACCGACCAGGTATTATCATCTTCAATCAGAATTGCGCCTTTGATTATGCGTATTAGCGAAGTTTCTGATAGTGATTTTGCTAATGCGCTAATATCGAAACGTTGCGCTAGGCAATAGGCACTGCATTGATTGATATTTTGGAGTTCAGACATAAATACTTTTGATAACCATGAACACAGCTGGAATAGAAACTAAACTGTTGCGGAGAACTATGCCATGGTTATCTTTTAGAATCATTATTCAGTGACTTTCAACAGCCAACCGCCTTCCGCGTCGCATTTGGATATTTTGGCGTTAACTTTGATGTTGATACGAACTGTAGTGTTCTTATAGGCTTCCGGTAATTTTCCTTTAACTAAGATAAAGGCCTCTTTGTCTTCAAAGGTAACGTCAATCGGCTGATTTTTGATAGTGACTTCGATTTCATCCGGATGTTGGACGTTAAAAGCCCGAAAAGAAAATTCTGATTCCGGTGCGGCTGTTTCCAAATGGTCAGGGGTGAATTTACCTAGTCTGGCTTTGATGCAAGAAGCCCCACCACCACTGCTGCCACCACCATGGCCTGCATGACCACCTGCGCCTGCGTGAGCTAATGAGATGTTAAACAAGAAAAAAAAAGCGAGAAAGATGGTTTTTTTCATAAGGATATCCTTGTTTGTTTTGTAAGGTAGCGGAGGCCCTCATTATTGTGAGACGCCGCCCCCTGTGCTTGTTATAAGGATGTAACGAGGGCCAATTATTCACAAATAATAGCTTTATGGCTATATAAAATCATGGCTACAGGTGTTAGTTGTTGAAAAACCGATAAAAATGCTTGGGAATGGTTGATTTGAACGGCATGCGTTGCCGAGCAAGTTTAATTTCTTACTCCAACGCTTGACGGTATTCATCAATGGTAGGCTCTGCTTCTCGATGTTCATTGCGTAAATTAACGTCACGTTGAGGGAACGGAATAGTTATTTTATGTTCGCGCAGTGCGTTTTCTAAACGAACATGTAAGGCATGCGTCACTGGTAAACGGTTCCCCAATTCACTGACAAAAACACGTATAGAAAAGTTCATGGCGCTTTCACCAAACTCTATAAACAATACCGATGGTTCCGGCTCGGTAAGCACTAAAGGGGTAGAGCGAACAGTGTCGAGCATCACTTTATGTGCTAATTCAACATCCGATCCGTAAGCAATGCCGACGGGGATAACTATTCTGGTGACTGCATCAGTCAAGCTCCAGTTGGTTAACTGGCTGGTAATAAAGGTTTTGTTGGGCACAATTAGATCTTTTTGATCCATATCTATCAGTGTGGTCGCACGCATTTGAATGCGGCTGACTTTGCCTGTCACAGTGCCGATAGTGACTGTATCGCCAACGCGTATAGGTCGCTCAAATAGCAAAATGATGCCGGATACCATATTGGCAAATATTTCTTGCAAACCAAAGCCCAAGCCGACACTCAATGCCGCCACCAACCACTGTACTTGTGACCAGCTGCCGCCGAGTTCGTTGGCCACACTCACAAAACCAATAGCGACCAGTAAGTACTTCGACAGTTGGTTGGCCGCATAACGACTACCGGCTTCTATCGATAAGCGGCTGAATATCAATAATTCCATTACTCCGGAAAGATTGCGCACTGATACCACGATGATAAAGCTGTAAAGTCCTGCTAGTAGGAGATTAATTAGGGTGACCGGTTGATAACTTTCTTGGCCTTCGATATTAACTAAATGCTGCCAGAGCACAATGCGCTCTAAAAATGAAAATGCCGGCAGGATATTTTTCCAGATAACCCAAAAACCGATAATCAGGGAAAAACCAATAAACACATTAAGCAGTTTGATGGTTTGAGCATTGATCTTGGGAATATCAATTTGTTGTTCATCAATTGGTAAAACCGGATCTTCGCCGCCAGGAGCAAGTGTTTGCTTATCCGCAAGAACAGCGGTTTTACGTTTTTGCCGAGCATTTTTAATGGCAAGTTGCCGGTTTACCAAGGTCAGCCAACGAAACACCATTTCGTGAACAATCATGGTCAAAATGATCATCCGAATAGTAATAATCAATTGTTGCTGTAATTCCAGTGCGCTCAAATAATAGCCAGCGACGGCAAAACCAATAATGACTAATGGCGTGCAACAGGCAACGGCATACCAGACGAAACGCAGGCGCGCGACCCAGCTGTTTGGACGGGCTGCGATAAAGCTACTTAGCAGACCCGTAGTCGGGTTAAGCATGCGGGCCATAAACCAGGCCATCGCTAACATAGAAATAATGAGTGCTAGTCGACCTAAATTATCACTGTAAATTGTTTGCGCGCTTGCCCCGGTACTGTTGATTAGAAAAGCAGTGGGAACAATAACAAATCGTAACCAGGCAATCTGCTGACGTGCGAGACTGGCATTAGCTTTTTGCCATTGAAAATGTGTACGTGTTATCCCTTTTGGAGCAAACAATTGATAGAAAAATTGTATAAAAAACAGTGGGGTTGCTGCGCCGCGTAAACCGGCACCTAGCGATTTACTAAAATCGTCAACCTCGATATTGTGACTTAAAAACCAACCTAAACCAGCAATTAACAGCGGCAGTGGCAAAACCAAGATCAATGAATACGCCAGTGCTTTAACGGTATAAGAAAAACTGTCGGTATAAATTTTTTCAACTTTTACAGGAATTTCCGCCAGCTGTTGTTTGGCCCACTTTTTACATAATTGCAAGCTGGCTAAGCTGATAAGCCCAAGAAAGACCAAGAACGGATGTTTTATCGATAACTTTAAAATGTCAGCAACAGCCGTCATCCAATTGATTGGTGACAACAACCATTTTGTTGAACGGTAAAGGCCGCTAATAAAATCAGTATTAATGGGTTCTGAGCTGGGTACCCATAACAGACGTTCGTCAAGATAGGCGGCAAATTTTTGGGCTTGGGTAGCCATTTGTTGGCGGGCAAAATCGAAATCACCCAAAATACGCAGATAAGTTGTGTCTGCAACCAGTAGTTTGTTAAGCAATTCTTTTTTATTATTTAACAATACCCGCAACTCTGCTTGCACCATCATGCGCTGTTCGACAGGTAAGTTATCGTCAACTTCTTGCATCAAATTTTTTAAAGTTGCATCAATATCCTGTAATTGATCCAGAGCATCTTCAACCTTAAACTGTTCTAGGCTGGTCAACGCCGTCTCATTTTGAATTGTTTGTGATTGCAGTTCTAGTTCTGCCTGAGTTGATAAATCCCGACGTTGTTCACGCAAAATTTTACCTAATGCCGGACTTAATCCAGCCAAGCTGATTTTCTTTTCAGCACTTTTAAAATCGGCCTCAATTGTGCCGGCTTGCGCTTCAATTTTGGTTTTTTGGTCGCTGTATTGTTCAATCTTTGCGGTAATAGTTTGTAGGTAGCCGCTGTATTCGATATTTTCGCGGGTTGTTTTTTGAATCAGGCTATGTTTTCCGGACAGCTCTTTTTCTGCCTGGCTTAACGCATCCTGCATTTCTTTAGCTTCTTGTTGTCTGCGAACTGACAGTACATTTTCAATTTCGGTCGCAATTTGCAGGAGGGCATTTTTTTGTAAATCGACTAATTGCACTTGCACTTTTAGCCGGTCAACTCTAGCCGGATTGCTAACCGCCTCAACTTCAAGCATTTTAGTTTCTGCGGAGCGTGCTTGTACTAGCGTTTTTAATAACAGCTGTTGGGCTTCAGTGTCGAGTTTCGCATCAGGTTTACCGATGGGTAGTTGCAGTTTTTTTTGTGTAGATTCAAGCTCTTGCTGAGCAGAAAGAAGTTCTTCTCGGATTAGTTGGGGTCTGGTGTTTTGCGTGCTAAGTTCGCTTTCCAGCTTTTTTAGTTCTTCATCGAGCGTGCTAATTTTGCTTTTTTCGATAATAAAGCGCTGTTCTAATTCCGCTGTTGGGATGCTGTTGAAATCTTCGATTTTTTGTTTGCCGACTTTACTAAGTGCTTGCTCAATGTCTTTTTGCAATTTCTTAGTTTCAACGGGGGCTTTACTGATCGCCGATTTAAACGAGATGGCCTGAGCATTGAAGCGTTCAATGTTATTCAGATTATCTTCAGCGGCTTGGTATATCGACAATACTTTAGACTTAGCCGTTTCATCAATGCCTTGACGAGTATTAAGCGCGGCAATTTTTAATTTCAGCGATTCTTTACTGACATCAAACTCGTTAAGCTCGGAAGCGATTGTAGACAATTTTGATTTTGCCCAGCAGGGTGTCTCGCTGCACAGCAGGAGGATTAAAATCAGTAAAAATGGCGATAACCATCTGGTAAGCAAAAGTGATTTTCTGTTCATTAGTTTTGTTTATAGGGATTAAAACGCAATGGTTTCGCCGACTTTAGGAATATTGGCATTCCAACCGGAACGATGAAAACAGGTCTGTAGCGATAGCAACGCGTTTTTTTCACCATGAATCAAATAAAGGCGTGGTTTGGGTTGATTGAAATGGCTGGCCCATTGTAACAACTGACTTTGATCGGCATGCGCACTTAATGCCCCCAAGGTATGAATTTTTGCCGCCACATTGATTTCCGAACCGAGAATTTTCAAGGTACTTTTTTTACCATCGACAATAGCCCGACCTAGTGTGCCTTCTGCTTGAAAACCGGTAATGACAATATGGGCATTGCGTCGCCATAGATTGTATTTGAGATGGTGGCGAATACGGCCACCAGTACACATACCGCTACCTGCGATAATGATGGCACCGCCGCAAATCCGGTTAACCGCCATCGACTCTTCAGCTGTTTCGGAATAATAAAGTCCTGACAGCCAAGCTTGCCAACCACTTGGAGCAACACGGGTGAATTCAGGATCATCAATATTAAATAAATGTGCGTAATCAGCGTAGATACGGCTTGCACTGATAGCCATTGGGCTGTCCAGGTAAATTTGTTGTTGAGGCAACCCGCCTTCGCGCTGGAGTTTTCCTAACCAATATATCAAGTCCTGTGTTCGTCCGACCGCAAACGCAGGCATGATGACATTGCCGCCAGTTTCTGCGGCTTCAGTGAGTGTCTGACGCAACTCTTTCAGCGTATTTGCCAAAGGTTGATGATCTCGATCGCCGTATGTGGATTCAAGCAGCAGTACGTCAGCGTTAGTTAGAATTTCCGGGTCGCGGAGCAACGGTGCATTTGGATTTCCCAAGTCGCCGGAAAATACTAAGGTTTTAACTTTATCTTGCTCGTTAATTTGTAACTGGACAATCGCCGATCCCAAAATATGCCCTGCTTCATGAAATGAAACGCTAATGTCCGGTCTTATCTGCGTGTTGGCGTTATAAGCAATAGCTTGTCTAAAGTTGAGAAGTGCTTCTACATCATCCAGGGTATATAAAGGTTCAAGTGGTTTTTTACCGGCGCGTTCACGGCGTTTATTTTCCCACTCGGTATCGCGCAACTCCAGATGTGCGGCATCTTTAAGCATAAGCTCCAGCAATGGAAAGCTGGCTTCGGATAAAAACACAGGCCCTTTAAAGCCTTCTTTAGCTAATTTGGGTAAGCGTCCGCAATGGTCAAGATGAGCGTGTGATAACACGACAGCATCAATACTGGCCGGATCGAAAGGGAAAGGCGCTTCGTTTTGAAGTTCAGTAGTTTTAGATCCTTGAAATAATCCGCAATCAAGTAATATGCGACTATTGTTGGTCTCCAATAAATAACAAGAACCAGTCACCTGGCCGGTGGCACCTAAAAAAGTTAGTTGGGACATGGTTTTACCTATAAGTTAGCAATGGAATTGGCAGGTTTTGTGAAAAATAATGATCATGTTAATGGTAATATTGGCGTATTGCCTGATCGTTCAATTTTTCTAAAGCGGCGTGATCTGGATGGTAAATCAAACTTTTGCCTATAAGGGCTAAAAATATCATATTGGAAATAAGTATGCTCAACACTGCCAAGCTGTATTTTCACCAAAAAAACGCTATAAAACGTCACTTATTATTGTGGCTGGTGTTGGGGTTGTCCGCACCTGTCGGTCAGGCTGACAACACCGATGTACCACAACCAGAAGTTTCCAAAGATATTGTCGACATCATCACAACCAAACAACACCCGTATTTGAAATTATCAAATTTCGCTAATCGTAGCGATGATCTTGACTCGTTATATAAATTAACAGAATACAAATTGTTGTGGCTGGAAACTGACGAGTCGCAAAAAAATATTCCGTCGGCATTAGAGTTATTAAGCAATGTTGCTATTAATGGTTTGAATCCAACGAATTATGATGTCGATGGCTTAAAAAGTCGCTGGCAATCTATTCGGGCAAACCCTAATTCTTATAAAGAACAAGCCTTGCTGGACACAGCATTAAGCATATCGTTATTACGATTTATGCATGATTTGCATTATGGTCGGGTCAATCCTCAAGGCATAAAATTCAATCTTAAGTTAAGAGAAAAAAAACTAACTGACTTGCCCGCTATGATAAAAAACTCAGTGGATCAAGGTACGTTAGAGCAGTTGCCAAAGCTGATTGAGCCGCAATTGCAGCAGTATCAAAAGCTTAAACAAGGGCTTGTTAGTTATCGCCAATTGGCGGCAACTGTTACACCTTTTCAAATTATCGGCATAGAAAAGCTAAGTCCTGGCGATAAGCATCCGCAAATACCCGAACTAAAGTTATTTTTACAACATTTGGGCGATTTACCTGAAGACAATACGACTTCAAGTGCGGCAGCGTCGACTATTTATTCTGATAGCATTGCTGCTGGCGTGAAGAAGTTTCAGTTGCGACATGGTCTTGGGGCTGATGGCGTGATTGGTAAAACAACTGTTGCTGCTTTAAACGTGCCTTTGTCACAGCGAGTAATCCAAATTGAGCTGGCTATGGAAAGATTACGTTGGCTACCTGAGTTCAATGCCGGCAAATCTATAATCGTAAACATACCATCTTTCCAACTGTGGGCGTTTGATGAAATGGGGCAACTTGATCATACGGTTACCAATATGCGCGTAGTTGTGGGTAGGGCGTTGGAAAATCAAACCCCAGTATTGATGGCGGAAATGCGTTTTATTGATTTTATGCCTTATTGGAATGTTCCTTACAGTATCGCTAAGCAGGAGATAATCCCCAAGTTACTACAAAATCCAAATTACCTGGCTCAAGAGAACATGGAATTGGTACCCGTATTTGGTAATGAAGTACAGGGCACTGGCTACACTGGTGGCGAGATTGAACAGATCAAGCAGGGCTCTTTAAGAATTAGGCAGCGTCCGGGGGGCAAGAATGCCTTGGGAAGAGTAAAGTTTATTTTCCCGAACAAAGATGATGTGTATTTGCATGATACGCCAGCTAATGCGCTATTCAGCAAATCGCGCCGGGATTTTAGCCATGGTTGTGTGCGCGTTGAAAAACCCCAGCTACTGGCAGAATTCGCACTAAAAAATCAGGAAGGCTGGGACAAAGAGCTTATAAAACAAGCGTTGGAAACACCTAAAACAAGGCGAGTGTTATTAAAACAACCTATACCGGTGCTGTTTTTTTACACCACAACGTTTTTTGATCAGTACGATAACTTAAAGTTTTATTCTGATATTTATGGACACGACAATGTCCTTCTTGAAGCATTGACTAAGCCTGAAGACGTACCCGACCAAGCGCTATTTATAAGTAAAAATGCAAATAACCCGGAACAGCCCGCGGTAGTTAAATAGAACATTAGTTAACAGAAAAACACCGTATTTGCTCGAGCTAATTACCTCGAAAACGCCTGCACTTCGACGGTTCAGACTGAACTCGTCGAAGTGCTTTCAATAAAGCGCTTCAAACGCGCAGCAACAACACAAAAATCAGCATAAACAACAACATCACTGCATACTCTTCCAGTCGTTGCAGAATGCTAGGTTGATCTTCTCCCATAATCATGGCTACACGATTAGTCACTTGATCACGCATATGTACTCTATTTTCGGTCATGGTATTTCTCCTAGTGATGGATATAACTACGCATTTGTCCGACCAATACACCCTGAATTTCAACTTCGTCAAGCTTGTAGTGCATCGCGGTCATATTGGAATTGGCGGGGATTAGTAAAATTTCATGCGGGTATTGCTCAATAAATTTTAACGTTGCTTCAGATTTGTTAACTAAGGCGACCACAATTTCACCATTACGAGCGTAACTGCGTTGTTCAATGATTACCCAATCACCGTCGAAGATACCTTGCTCGATCATCGAGTCACCTTTTACTTGTAGTACGTAACACGGCTTTTCAGTTTTAAGCTGATCAGGAATGCTCATGTAAGTAATGTTCTCAATAGCCTCAATTGGGCGACCAGCGGCAATGTAGCCAACAAATGGTAATGCTCCTTCATCGTCGTTGGTCGTGAGCATTTGCTTGGCGTAATCAGTTAAGCGGATGCCGCGTTGTTTTCGTTGAGGTTCTTCAATGAGATTGGCTGCAATTAACGCTTTGATATGGGCATGTAAAGAACCACGCGATTTCACACCCAGTGCTTGGCACAATTCCTCTAAGGTTGGTGGATGCGAAAAACGGGCATCATTCAGTAATAAGAAGTCGAACACTTCTTGTTGTTTGCGAGTTAATGTTGTCATATTCGTTCTGTATTTGTTTTTGTAAAAGATAACATAAGAACAAATACAGAACAATAAGAGAATTAAAAATATACTCCTGAATTTTGCCTAGCTTTGTAAGTTCATTCTCAGGTAGGCATTGCAGCGACTTACCTGCGTTTGTTTTAATAAGTCTTTAACGTATATTAGACAGCCAGTTATATTGTTTGGAATGATTTGATGGACACCATTAGTATCCGCGGCGCGCGCACCCATAATCTTAAAAATATCGATCTTGATTTACCCCGTGATTCCCTGATTGTCATTACCGGCCTTTCCGGCTCAGGCAAATCCTCGCTGGCGTTTGATACCATTTATGCCGAAGGGCAGCGGCGTTATGTGGAATCGTTGTCTGCTTATGCCCGGCAATTTTTATCGATGATGGAAAAGCCCGATGTCGATCACATCGAAGGCTTGTCCCCGGCGATTTCGATCGAACAAAAATCCACCTCGCATAACCCGCGGTCGACGGTCGGCACCATTACCGAAATTTACGATTATTTGCGCTTGCTGTATGCCCGCGCCGGTACGCCACGCTGTCCTGAGCATCAAGTGTCGCTGGAAGCGCAAACTGTCAGCCAGATGGTGGATATGATTCTGGCGCAGCCGCAAGACCAACGCTGGATGTTACTGGCGCCGGTGATCAACGAGCGCAAAGGCGAATATGTGCAATTGATTGAAGATTTGCGCGGTCAGGGTTTCATTCGTGCGCGAATTGATGGCGTGGTCTGCGAACTAGATGAAGCGCCCGCCTTAGACTTAAAAAAGAAACACACGATTGAAGTAATCGTCGATCGCTTCAAAATTCGCGATGATGTTGCGCTAAGGTTGTCGGAATCTTTTGAAACCGCGTTGCGTATTGCAGGGGGCATCGCGATTGCCGCTTGTATGGACAATGACACGCAACTGCTGTTTTCCGAACGCTATGCCTGTCCGCATTGCGGCTATAGTCTGCCTGAGTTGGAACCGCGCATTTTCTCTTTCAATAATCCCAAAGGTGCTTGTGGTACTTGTGACGGTTTGGGGGTTAAACAGCATTTTGATCCCGAGCTGATCATTCATAACCCGGACATCAGCTTGGCTGGCGGCGCTATTCGTGGTTGGGACCGACGTAATGCGTACTACTATCAACTGATCACATCACTGGCTAACCACTATCGTTTTGACCCGGAAGTACCGTGGTCGGAGTTACCGAAAAAAATTCAGGATGTGCTGCTAAACGGCAGCGGCGATGAAGTGATTACCTTTGATTTTGCCCACGGCACCAGCCAGTTCAGCACGAAAACCCGCCGCCACCCGTTTGAAGGCATTGTCGCCAATATGGAGCGGCGCTATCACGAAACCGATTCGCAACTGGTACGTGATGAGCTGGCCAAATATTTATCTCAAAAGCCATGTAATACCTGCAACGGCGCAAGGCTGAACATTGGCTCGAGAAATGTGTTCGTTAACGAACTACCCATACACGACCTTACCCGGCTGCCAATCCGTAATGCGCTGGAGTTTTTTGAGCAACTCGATTTACCCGGCAAGCGCGGCGAAGTGGCGGCAAAAATCGTCAAAGAAATTCAGGAACGATTGCAATTTCTGGTTAATGTCGGGCTGGATTATTTAACCCTGGATCGCAGTGCCGACACTTTATCCGGCGGTGAAGCACAACGCATCCGGCTGGCCAGCCAGATTGGTGCCGGTTTGGTGGGCGTGATGTATGTGCTGGATGAGCCGTCAATCGGGTTGCACCAGCGCGACAATCAGCGGTTGCTAAACACGCTATTCAGGCTGCGGGATTTGGGCAATACTGTCATCGTGGTTGAACATGACGAAGATGCGATTCGCTCTGCGCAACATATTGTCGACGTTGGTCCCGGCGCCGGAGTTCATGGTGGCCAGATCGTCGCCCAAGGCACATTGCAGGATATTCTTAACAACGAAAACTCGCTCACCGGTCAATATTTGTCAGGCAAAATCGGCATTGATGTACCGGCCAAACTGACCGCCAACGATAAAACTAAGCAAATCACTATCCGAAATGCGCATGGCAATAATCTCAGGAATGTCGATATTTCCTTTCCGGTTGGCTTATTAACTTGCGTGACCGGGGTATCGGGTTCCGGCAAATCAACCTTGGTCAACGATACGTTATTTGCCCACGCGTCCAGACTGATCAATCGAGCCGGTATCATTCCGGCGCCTTGTGATGCCATCGAAGGCTTGGATCAATTCGATAAGGTAGTTGATATAGATCAAAGCCCGATTGGTCGCACACCGCGCTCTAATCCTGCAACTTACACCGGTCTGTTTACACCGATTCGGGAATTATTTTCAGCTACGCCGGAAGCGCGTTCACGCGGTTATACTCCGGGGCGTTTTAGCTTTAACGTCAAGGGCGGCCGTTGTGAAGCTTGTAAAGGTGACGGCGTGATCAAAGTGGAGATGCATTTTTTGCCGGATATTTTTGTCCATTGCGATATTTGCCATGGCAAACGTTATAACCGCGAAACCTTGGAAATTCGCTACAAAGGCAAGACCATTGATCAGGTGTTGGCAATGACGGTGGAAGATGCCGCCGAATTTTTTAGCGCCATCCCGACCCTGTCGCGCAAATTAAGAACTTTGATAGAAGTGGGCTTGAGCTACATCACGCTGGGCCAGAACGCCACGACCTTGTCGGGGGGCGAAGCGCAACGGGTGAAGCTTGCCAAAGAATTATCAAAGCGTGATACCGGCGACACCTTGTATATTCTGGATGAGCCCACCACAGGCCTGCATTTTCATGACATCAAACAGCTATTAGTTGTACTGCATGCGTTACGCGATCACGGCAATACCGTTATCGTGATTGAACACAATCTGGATGTGATTAAAACGGCGGACTGGATTATCGATATGGGGCCGGAAGGCGGCAGTGGCGGCGGTATTTTGGTTGCTGAAGGTACGCCCAAGCAAGTCGCAAATAATCCGGCCTCGCACACTGGGGTTTATCTAAAACGATTTTTCAAATAACTTATACCATTCACAATAAGTTCACATGCTACCCCTTCTCCAACGGCATAGGTATCTACACAACTTTTTACAATTTAGAATCAATGAGTTGTAAATCCATTTTACTCCCTCTCCTGCTGGAGAGGGTTGGGGTGAGGAGATTAAAATCAATCACTTATTCCCCTCATCCCAACCTTCTCCCGCTGGATGCCTACATGGATGTAGGTAGTAGGGCAATGCAGGAGCAATTGCCGAGAAGGGGCCAAAAACTTGTGTAGATACCTATGCTCCAACGGGAGAAGGTTAGTATGAGGGTTTCAAAATAAAAACTTATTGGGATTGGTATTACCAATAACAGGCACAAAAAAAGGGGCTGACGATTCGTCGTCAGCCCCTTTTTTACGAGTAAAAATTAACTTTTTACTGCGCTGGCGATCTCATTAAAAGCTTCAACGCGTGCTTTACCAGTTTTGGCTAAATCAACACCTGTTTCAACAATTAACTGGCCCAAACCAGGTACTTTATAAGCAGTAAATACTAAGTACCCTACGACAGGAACAGCTACAAATGCACCAATAAAGCCATTAAAACCGATTACTGACAACAGCTTGCCCAGCAGAACGATTAAATCCAATGGCAACAAAACTATTGCACCTACATACGCAGTTACCGCGAAGGTAAACAACACAAAAACAACAAACTGAAGCAATCTTACCAACGCAACGTTAATTTTATTCATATCACCCAATACCCAAAAATAGTTCTTAAAATAGCTTTTTAAAGCGAAAATTATACCTTAAAAAGACAACTGATTTGCTCGTTTATTGCTCCTGCTTCAGATCTTCTTTCTTGATAAAAAATCGGTACAAGATAGAACCTGCAATAAATCCGCCTAAATGCGCCCACCAAGCTACATTGGCGGATAGTCCTTCTTGATATAGCGTTGCCGTCGTTGCATCGTGTAATTGCAACATCACCCAAATCCCTAAGAAGGCAATGGCAGGCACATGGATGATGACCGGGAAAAACAAAATTGGTACCCAAATGACGACTTGCTCTAGCGGATAAAGGAAAAAATACGCACCCAAAACACCAGCAATGGCACCGGAGGCACCCACAACAGGAACAGTCAATGATGGTTCAAAAAACCATTGCAGAGTAGTAGCCAGCAAACCGCACAATAAATAGAACAGCAAAAACGGCAACCGGCCCATGCGATCTTCGATGTTATCGGCAAAAATCCACAAGAACCACATATTAACCAGCAGATGCCCCCAATTGCCGTGTAAAAACAAGTTGGTTAAAAAGGACAAATAGCCGTCAAAATGCAAGCCCAAGTTGGCCGCCCATCCGGGATTGGAATACCTCGCTGGCACCATGCCATAGCCATAAAGCAGTCTGAAAACCGATTCATCAGGCAAAAACTGCATCACCACAAAAATAACACTGCAAATAACTATGATCGACCAGGTCACCAGAGGTTTAGCATAACATGGTGCGGTATCTCTAATCGGTATCATGAGCTTGCCTCGATAAGGGTTATTGGCGGATGCCAGGCGCAATATTTTTAGTAGATAACTTTTTGCTCTTTCAACGCATTGTAAATATCATCCAGCGTCGCCTGATCAGTGTTGAAAGCCTTATCAGCTAGTTTTGCACTGTCATTAACTGCTAAGCAAATCAGGCCGGCATGTTTAATTGCATTAATCAGTGACGCATCCGGGGTTTCCAGTACTGTACTGGCATGGCCGGTATCAAACAGCTTTCTCTCCAACTGATAAGCCGCTTCAATAGCGTTGATTCCAGTTAAAGCAATAGCTGTGGCTACTTGGCTAAATCTTGCTGCGCGTTCGTCAGCGTTCACTGGCAGTAAAGCTTCATCGTCATGAACGCCGATTATCATCCCAGCGCCCACGGTACCATTGGTCAATCGATCAATGATGATAAACGAGCCGGTGCCTTTGTGAGTTTTATAGGCATCAAATACCACCGGCGCATTCACTGACACTGTACAAGAACCGATTTCATTTAATTGCAGAACACTGGCGTCGTGGTGTTCCAATGTATTGACATCAATACGGTGATGAATCATCGCAATAGAACCAGACACGCTGCGAGTAGCAAGCTTAATACCGTATTGTTTACCAGGTGTCATGGCTTGCTCGGCCATCCAGACAATATGAGCTTTGAACTTGTCGGCTATCGTTGCGCTGATTTGTTCTTTGCCTACCAACACATCGCCACGACTAACATCAATCTCATCTGCCAACGTTAAAGTAACGGCCATCGGTGCGAAAGCCCGCTCTAGCTCGCCGTCATAAGTGACAATGGCTTTAATGGTGCTGCTTTTACCGGATGGTAACGCAGTTACTTGATCACCTTTACGAAAAATCCCCGAAGCAATCGTGCCGCAAAAACCGCGAAAATCAAGGTTTGGACGATTTACATACTGCACAGGAAAGCGGGCGTCAGTAAAGTTGCGATCATTAGCAATCTCGATACTGTTTAAGGTTTCCATCAATGGCGCGCCGGTAAACCAAGCCATGTGTTCGCTGGGATTAACAACATTATCGCCATCCAATGCCGACATTGGGATAAAGCGAATGTCGTGCAAATCCAGTGTCTCAGTAAACGCCAAGTAATCTTGTTTGATTTTATTAAACGTCGCTTCACTGTATTCGACCAAATCCATTTTATTGATCGCAACAATAATGTGCTGAATGCCTAATAACGAAGCGATGAAACTGTGGCGTTTGGTTTGAGTTTGCACGCCATAGCGTGCATCGATCAAAATAATAGCCAAATCGCAAGTTGAAGCACCGGTGGCCATATTGCGAGTGTACTGCTCGTGCCCCGGTGTATCGGCAATGATGAATTTGCGTTTGGAAGTCGAAAAGTAACGATAAGCCACATCAATAGTAATGCCTTGCTCACGCTCGGCCTGCAAACCATCGACCAGCAAAGCCAAATCGATTTTTCCGGCGCCGGTGGTACCGGATTTAACGCTGTCGGCTTGTACTGCAGCCAGTTGATCTTCGTAGATCATTTTGGAATCGTGCAACAACCGACCGATCAGCGTACTTTTGCCGTCATCGACATTGCCGCAGGTTAAAAACCGGACTAATTCCTTACGTTCGTGTTGCGCTAAATACGCATTAATATCAGTACTGATTAAATCGGATTGGTGGGACATGGTTATTTTTTGATCAAGTTTTAGAATTCCAGTGGTAATTGTTATTTTTTACCACACCATTGTTTTTCACACGGAATACCGTCAGGTCGTTCACCTGCTCTACCGCCATCCATTTTGGTATTAGGGCAGTTATTTAGAAAAAATGTAGCTTCTTCACAAGAAGTCATTTGTGAGCATAGTGTTCTACCGTCGCAGCGATACTTATTGGATTTGTTTTGCGAAGGTTTACCTATGATAAAAGTTGTTGCAATGCTTGATGAACGTTTAAGTTGCTCTCCTCTAAGAGCATCTACATCAATGGATTCGCGTTCTTTAGTACTGCAGGCAGTATCCGAAAAAGTGACACGACCTTTGTCATCTTTACATTTGTAAATTCCACCATAACTGCAATTTGCGAAAAATATCGTCAGTAAAACAATGAATGTTTTGAGTAACATGATGGAATTTATAGTCTTAGATAAACAATGGTAAGGCGTCTTATAAATACGAATTGTGATTAATTAAAAATACCCTTCACGTTTTTTCTGTTCCATGGATCCGGCTTGATCATGATCAATCAAACGGCCTTGGCGTTCAGAAGTCGTTGTCAACAGCATTTCCTGAATAATCTCCGGTAGCGTTGTGGCATTCGATTCAACCGCGCCGGTCAACGGGTAACAACCCAAGGTACGGAAACGCACTTTTTTCATTTCAACTTTTTCATCGGGGCCGATAGGCATGCGCTCGTCGTCTACCATGATTAACATACCGTCGCGCTCAACGACCGGACGCTCTTTGGCAAAATATAACGGTACGATCGGAATGTTTTCCAGATGGATATATTGCCAAATATCCAGCTCGGTCCAGTTAGACAACGGAAACACACGGATGCTTTCGCCTTTGTCTACTTTGCCGTTGTAGATATTCCATAATTCCGGGCGTTGGTTTTTTGGGTCCCAGCGATGATTTTTATCACGGAATGAATACACCCGTTCTTTGGCGCGAGATTTTTCTTCATCACGACGAGCACCGCCGAAAGCGGCATCAAATTGGTATTTATCCAAAGCCTGCTTGAGGCCGTCAGTTTTCATTACATCGGTATGTTTTTTACTGCCATGCGTGAATGGTCCAATGCCTTGATCAACGCCATCTTGATTGATATGAACCAATAATTCTAATCCCAGCTCATTGATCAATTTATTGCGAAACTCAATCATTTCCTTGAATTTCCAAGTGGTATCCACGTGCAACATAGGGAAGGGCGGCTTGCCGGGATAGAAAGCCTTCATAGTTAAATGCAGCATCACGGCAGAGTCTTTGCCGATTGAATACAACATTACAGGACGTTCGAATTCTGCAGCTACTTCGCGAATAATGTGGATGCTTTCGGCTTCCAGCTGTTTAAGATGTGTGAGTTTAAAATCAGTCATATGTCCATTGCGGTTGTGTGAGGGCCTTTAATAGCTTGTCTGCCTTCAGGTTTGAATAGTAGCGCGGTCTAATAATGCTGGGCATTTTAATTTGAACACTCGTTTAATACCAGAATTGCTTACATTGTGGCAGTGCTTTTGCTATGCACAATAGATATAGGGATGTGTTAATGCCCTAAACCGGCATGCACATTTATCTTTGTGGCATAGCGTGCGGGCCAATAGGACGCAAGTACAGACAGCAGTAAAACCAAGGCCAGCCAAAGCCAGACGGAAGCAACAGAAAACCTAAAATCCAGTTGCAGCCCCAGCATGATTTCGCCGAGTTTATGTGCCAGCGGCTCCGCTACAGCATAGGCAATCGGAATGCTGATAGACCAAGCCAATAGACCATGAAAGACGCCTTCCAGTAAAAACAGGCTGAAGATGGTTTTCGAGCTTGCACCCAGCGCCCGACAGACACTAATTTCTCGCGTGCGCTGCAACACGCTGATCGCCAGTGTGCCGGCAAGACCGATTGCGCCAACGCTAGCAATTAAACTAGCCAAACCCAGCAGCATACTGGTAACGGGTTTGAATTGATTAAGGCTGAATTGGCGTTGTTCCAGCTTGGCAACCGTGGTGTAAACATCCAGCGGAATGTGCCGATCCTGAAAAAGCTGCTTTAGTGAATCCGTGTATTGTTTTTCTTCGGTTATTGAACTGATATTTGCCGACAGCAGCGCAAACGAACTGACTTGATTGCGCTGGGTGAGATTTTCAATCGTGCTCAAGGGCGCGTAAACCGGCTCTACGGTATAAGTCGAGCCGACAAACCAGCGGTACAGTCCGATTACTTGCCAGTCTTGGCTTTGGTCAGTCGTAGTTAACCCTGCATCTAGCTCCGTTCGGGTTGAGCTTGTCGAAACCAGCCCTTCGACAAGCTCAGGGTGAGCGGTATTTTGGGGTGGGGTGAATAACTTGACGGTGATGCGATCGCCAACATGAATATTGTTTAATTCCGCCGTCGCCGCATTCAGTACCAAGTTTTTTTGTTGGTAGTCATTGTTGTTCAACCAGCGGCCTTCATTAATTAACGGTTGATACATGTGAGTTGTTTCAGGCAAAGCTATAAGTTGCGCACCCAGACTACCTGATTGCTTTAATAAATCCCCGTTGTACTGCAGCTCGGCAGGCAATCGCTGCCAAAACTCCAGTGCCGTGGTTTGTGGGCTGGCATTCAATACGTCCTTAATTAAAAAAGTAGGTTGGTCAACGCTAAATCCTAGCCGCACCGCATAGCGGCTGCGTGCCAGTTCGTTATCTAAAGTAAGATTAACAGAGGCAATCAAACTAAGAATCACCATAAACAACACCCCGGTAATAATCAGTACGCATTGCGTCCAAAACAAGCGGGCTTTACGCCGAAACAGATTACCCAACGCGACCGCATAAAGCGTCGGCAAAGCAATCGAAAGCCTGCGTTCTAGCCACATATCAAAGCGATCGCTGGCAAAATCCGAACCCAGTCCATAACTGGCTATAGCCTGACGCACAGACATCGAAGCCCCGCGCCAAATAGGCCAAAATGATGCAAGCAACGGTGCCAACAGGCCGCCGACACACATGACGGTTATCGTTCGGTAAGAGCATGCAAAACCTGGCATTTCGACATTGAATAAATCCAGCAACCAACGACTACTAAAAAACGCCCCGGCAAGACTGATTGGCATCGCCAACATTAGCGCCAGCAAGGCCAAAATCAATACTTCGGCAAGATAAATCTTCGCAATCGTCCAGCGACTGGCGCCAATCGATTTCATAATGCCGATCTGGTCGGTTTGCTGGGTGATCAACGCGGTAACGGTGTTAAGGATTAACACAGAACTTAGCGCCAACGATGCCCAGGCCATTACCATTAAAATCAGATTGATCCCCGAAAAAAAGGCTCGCCCCCAATGTTTTTCAGGGTCTTGCAGCAGGGTTGCATTGACGCCGATGCCTGACTGGCTCAAATAACTACGAATGCTTCCGGCAACCAAACGGGCTTTTGCTTCGCTATAGGGCTCGCTGACTTGCACCAACACTTGCCGAAAACTGTGCGGTTTAATGCCAAAAACAGCTGCACTGCCTGCATCAATAAAAAAATGCAGCTGACCTCCGAAAGTCGGTGGCTTAACAAACGGGTGACGAATGATGCCGTCGACATCAAACTTAACTAACCCCGTGGCCGTTTCAAATTCAATTTTGTCCTCCGTTTTAAGCTTGGCGGCAATGCCAGTTAAACGTTCAGCCGCCAGATGCTGACCTTGCGGCCAATGTCCCGACAGTAATGTCATCTGGTCATATTGCTGGCGCTGGTAATCGGGCCGGAGCACTAACGTGCCGGTCTGCCAATCTGGGTTATTGGGGATTTTGTAACGGGCGGTAAATTGCGTGAGTACATCGACTCCGGCGACATCGGCAAGGGTTTTTATGTGATTCGCCACAGTTAAATCGGCATCAGTTTTAAGAATCAGGCTGATATGCGACGGCTGCGATTGACGATGAGCCGCATCCAAATGGCTGAGCTGTAAATCGATCATGCCCAGCAACATGCCGATAATTAGGATGCCGATAGTCAGGCTGGAAACTGACAGTAAACTACGTGCTTTGTGGGCCGTAAGATCGGCAAAGACTTTATGCCAAAGATGATTCAATGGTTTTGCCCTGAGTTTGTCAAAACGGAGGTAGGTTGATCTTCATGAATGCGGCCGGAGCGAATCACAATCTTGCGGCTTGCCGATGCCGCCAGCTCATCATTGTGCGTCACCATCACCAAAGTTTTGCCTTGTTGATTGAGGCGCAAAAACAGTGCAAACACGTCATCAGCGGTTGCCGCATCCAGATTGCCGGTCGGTTCGTCGGCAACAATCAGTTGCGGGTCGTTCGCCAACGCTCTGGCAATCGCTGCACGTTGTTGTTGTCCGCCCGATAATTGGCTGGGCAGTTGCTGCCATTGATCGCTCAAATCTACCAAGTCGAGTAAATGCCGCGCCCGCTCCAGACGCTCGCGCTTGGGCAGTGTGCCGATAAAGTCCATCGGTAACAGCACGTTTTGCAGCAAACTTAAGGACGGCAGTAATTGAAAAAACTGAAACACAATCCCGACATTAGCGCCGCGCCATTTGGACAATTGCTCTTCATTTAATTGCTGCAAAGCACTGCCGTTGACAGTAATTTGTCCTTGGCTTGGATGATCAATCCCGGTCAACAAGTTCAGCAAAGTAGATTTGCCATTGCCTGATGGGCCAACGATGGCGACAAATTCACCTGCATCGATAGTCAAGGAAATGTCATGTAAAACCGTTTGCTTGGTCTGACCCAGCGTGTACGTTTTGTAGACATTGTTGAGTTGTATCAGATTGGCCATAAGGATGATTAACAAGTTTGGGTTGTGTCATTCAGTCGTTAGATTCTATCATGCACACACACTCGGCACGCCGAACCGGCTTCCTCACTTAAATTTATGACCCAAACGCAATTAATCTGGCTAGTCCTCGGGCTTGGCTGGACGCTGATAGAAATCGTCATTGCCGTAAAAACACGGGTACATTTTTCCAATACAGGAGAACACCCTTACCGCTCGGAGAGCTTGATATGGCTGGCAGTAATACTTGCCGTCATTGCCGCGCTTTGGTTTAAACAAAGACACTGGGCGCCATTGCCGATAGAGATTTCGTATCGCCAAATGCTGGCTATACCCATTTTTATCAGCGGGTTGGCATTACGCGCAAGTGCATTGCTAAATCTGGGTAGATTTTTTAGTACCACCGTCATTACCCACTCAGAACATCAGTTAATTGAAACCGGCCCTTATCGCTGGCTGCGTCATCCTGCTTACACCGGCTTACTGATTAGTTTTTTTGCTGCCGGTTTAGCGATGGGCGATATGTTGGCCTTGCTGGTGTTATTGGCACCGATAACTTTCGTTTTATATCAACGTATTCAAATTGAAGAGCAGTGGCTGCTGGGGCATTTTGGCGAAGCTTATACTCTCTATTGTTTGCGTACTAAGGCTCTTATCCCTTGGCTTTATTAAGTTGACTATTACGTTTGTTAACGCATATTCAACAGTCGACCGCTTTTTCCACTGAAAACAATTTATAAATATGGCAAAAACAAAACATATCGTTATCGTCGGCGCGGGCCCGGGTGGTCTGTGCGCAGGGATGCTCTTAAGTCAACGCGGCTTTAAGGTATCGTTATTTGACAAAAATCAAGAAGTGGGCGGGCGCAACCGGGCGATTCGATTGGATGAGTTTGTCTTCGATACCGGACCGACCTTTTTGCTGATGAAAAATGTGTTGGATGAGATGTTCGAGCTGTGCGGCAAAAAAAGCGAAGATTATCTCGAGTTTGTAAAACTGGATCCAATGTACCAGCTACTGTTTGGCGATCGGGCGGTGAATGTGTATTCCGACCACGACAAGATGCGAGCCGAACTGCAAAGCAAGTTTTCTGAAGGCAGCGCCGGTTTTGATCGTTATCTGGATAAAGAAGGTAAGCGTTTTCGTAAACTTTACCCCTGCATCAAACGCGATTACAGCAGCCTACTGTCGTTTTTATCGTTAGATTTAATTAGAGCACTGCCGCACTTGGCGCTTAATCACAGTGTTTTTTCCAATTTGGGCAAGTATTTCAGGGAAGAAAAAATGCGTTTGGTGTTTTCTTTTCAATCCAAATATTTAGGTATGTCGCCTTGGGAATGCCCGGCTTTATTCACGATGTTGTCTTATTTAGAGCATGAATACGGCATTTACCATGTGCAAGGCGGGCTAAATAAAATTGCCGAAGCGATGGCTAAAGTGATTGCAGAGCAGGGCGGTCAGATCCATACCAGCTCACCGGTCGCATCATTAGTGATTGAAAACAAGGTGGTTAAAGGTATTCGTTTAGAAGATGGCACGCAGATTGATGCCGATGAAGTCATCGTTAATGCCGACTTTGCGCATGCGATGACGCATTTGGTCGAGCCCGGCGTGTTAAATGCTCACAGCCCGGAAAACTTAAAAAAGAAGCAGTACTCCTGCTCAACCTTCATGATGTATTTGGGTTTAAACACCCGCTACGATATTCCGCATCACAACATCGTGTTCGCGCACGATTACACCACCAATATCAGCAATATTTTTGATAAAAAAACCTTGAGTGATGATTTTTCCTTTTACGTGCAAAACGCCTCGGTGACTGATCCAAGCTTGGCTCCTGAAGGCAAATCGGCGTTGTATGTGTTGGTACCGGCGCCGAACAATCAAAGCGATATTGATTGGGATAAAACTTGCGCCCGCATGCGCGAACAAGTGCTGGATGCGATTGCGGCTCGCTTGGGGCTAAGCGACATTCGCGAACAAATCGCCTGCGAAAAAATCATCACCCCAAAAACCTGGGAAACCGACGAAAACGTTTTTATGGGCGCAACCTTTAGTCTGGCGCACAAATTCAGCCAGATGTTGTACTGGCGGCCGCGCAATAAATTTCAGGAACTGGACAGTTGTTATTTAGTCGGCGGCGGCACCCATCCGGGTAGCGGCTTGCCGACGATTTACGAGTCCGCGCGCATTTCGTCAAAACTGATTTGCCAAAAACACGGTGTCAGTATTCAAGAGCCTGATCGCAGCACTTGGTTGTAAAGGTGGCAGAGCAATTGCAATCAATTTCTGCCTTGGATGGCAGAATCTTAAACACTTACCCGGTGACAACAGATGCTGAAATCCATCAGCAAATGGCGGCTGCGCGCTTAGCCGTAAAGACGTGGGCTGCTTATACGGTGGCTGAGCGCGTTAAAATCTTGTCGAAATTGCAGGTTGTCATCCTGGCAAACGTGGATAACATTACCGACACCCTTGTGAATGTCACCGGCAAAGTCAAAACCGAAGCCTTGTTGGGTGAGATTTATCCGGTATTGGAACTGCTGCGTTACTATCAAAAACATGCATCCAGCATTTTGGCGCCTTGCCAAGTCAGCACTTCGCCACTGGCATTTCCCAATGCCTCTGCGCAATATGAACGCCGTCCCTATGGCGTGGTGGCGATTATCTCGCCGTGGAATTTTCCGTTGCAACTGACTTTAAACCCGCTGATTACTGCGTTGGTGTGTGGCAATGCAGCTGTTATTAAAGTCTCCGAGTTATCTATTCCGGTCGGTGAATTGATCGTTGATTTACTGAGGCAATTACAATTACCGGCGGGCTTGATTCAACACACTATCGGCGAAGCTGCTGCCGGACAAGCGTTAATCGACTGCCGCCCGGATTTGGTATTTGCTACCGGCGGAGTGGCTGCCGGGCGTGCGATTATGGCAAGAGCGGCGCAGCATCCGATTCCGGTAATTTTAGAACTAGGCGGTAAAGATGCGATGCTGGTATTTGCCGACGCCAATCTTGCCCGGGCATGTAAAGCCGCATTGTACGGCGCATTCAGCAACAGCGGGCAAGTGTGTGTATCGGTCGAACGCTTATATGTGCAGCAAAGTTGTTTCGATGAATTTTTAAACATGCTGCTGGATGGCTTAGCCAATTTAACTGTTGGTCATGGCGAGCATGGGGATTTGGGCGCACTGACCAGTCTTGAGCAATTTGCGGTTATTCAAGACCATTATCAAGATGCCCTGGACAAAGGTGCAAAAGTTTCCGGGCCATTACAGTTGAATGGTCGCTATTTACAGCCGGTAATTCTTTGGGACGTCACTCATGACATGCGCATCATGCGCGAAGAAACTTTCGGCGCGTTGTTGCCGGTTATGTTGTTCGACGACGAGCAGCAAGCCATCGATTTTGCCAACAATAGCGATTACGGACTCAATGCCAGCGTCTGGAGTCAGGATATTACTAAAGCCGAGCGCGTCGCCAGACAGTTACAAGTCGGCAACTGGGCGGTTAACGATGTGATTAAAAACATCGGTCATCCCGGCTTGCCGTTCGGCGGCGTCAAAAACAGCGGTTTTGGCCGTTATCACGGCGCAGAAGGCTTGCGCAGTTTTACCTACACAGTGGCTGGCCTAACCAGTCGCAGCCAACTTAATGACGAGCCCAACTGGTTCCCGTACTCGGATCTGCGTTATCAACAAATGCGCGGCTTTGTCGATTTTATGTTCGGCAGCGGCAATCTGTGGCAACGCATCCAGCGCAATCTGACTGAATTGCAGGCGTTTCGCGGTTATGCCTCGACCAATTTCCGCCAGCACTGGCGCAATTTTTTGATATTTCTCACCAACAAGAGATAACACTATGAGTAAGAAAAAACACGTCGTTGTTATTGGCGCGGGCTTAGGCGGCTTGTCTGCGGCGATCTCGCTGGCAACTGAGGGTTTCAGCGTTGACCTGCTGGAGAAAAACGATAAGGTCGGCGGCAAACTGAATATTCTTGAAAAAGACGGCTTCACTTTCGATTTGGGCCCGTCCATTTTGACCATGCCACATATTTTCCAAGCCCTGTTTGACCGGGTCGGCAAAAATATGGCCGATTACATTAACATCCAGACCGTTGAACCGCATTGGCGCAATTTTTTTGAAGACGGCAGTACACTCGATTTAAGTTCCGATCCGGTAATTATGAAGCAGGAACTGGACAAACTTGGTCCCAACACCGCCAAAGAATTCGAGGAATTTCTGGCCTATTCCAAAAAACTCTGCGAAATCACCGAGCAAGGCTATTTTGCCCATGGCCTGGATTCCTTTTGGGAATTACTGAAACATTACGGCCCAGTGCGCAGCTTGTTGGAATTCGATGTGTTTCGCTCAATGGATCAAGGCGTGCGGCGCTTTATTAAAGATCCCAAATTGGTTGATGTGCTCAATTACTTTATTAAATACGTCGGCTCGTCACCCTATGACGCCCCCGCATTGATGAACTTATTGCCGTATATCCAGTTCGGCTATGGCCTCTGGTACGTTAAAGGTGGCATGTACGGCATTGCCGAAGGCCTCCAAAAACTGGCGGAGGAACTGGGTGTGAATATCCGGGTGAACTCTGAAGTCGCTGAAATTCAGCAGCATGGCGGGCGGGCAACAGGAGTGCGTTTATTGGATGGCACTGTTATTTCTGCTGATATTGTTGTCTCCAACATGGAAGTCATCCCCGCATACAAAAAACTACTCAACAATGAAAAAGAAGCCAAGCGGCTGCAGCGTTTTGAACCCAGCTGTTCAGGCTTAGTGTTGCATTTGGGCGTTGACACCATTTATCCGCAGCTTGCTCATCATAATTTCTTTTATTCTGAGCATCCGCGCGAGCATTTTAATGCGGTGTTTCATGACAATAAATTGTCCGATGATCCAACCATTTATCTGGTCGCGCCGGTCAAAAGCGATCCGACTCAGGCACCTCCAGGTTGTGAAATCATTAAGATTTTGCCGCACATTCCACACCTTAATCCGGAGCAGCCGCTGACCGCAGAAGACTATGCCGCAATGCGTGAGCGGGTATTGATCAAGCTGGAAAGAATGGGTTTAACTGATTTACGAAAACACATCGTTTGCGAAGAATACTGGACGCCTATCGATATTGAACAACGCTATTACTCCAACCAGGGCTCGATTTACGGCGTGGTGGCGGATAGATTTAAAAATCTGGGCTTTAAAATTCCGCAACGTAGTAAGGACATCAGCAATCTGTATTTTGTCGGCGGTAGCGTTAATCCGGGCGGCGGCATGCCAATGGTAACGCTATCCGGGCAACTGGTGCGGGATAAGATTTTGGCGGATTTGAAGAGTTGATATTAGCGAGTAGGGTACGCACCGCGTACCAACTTCAAACATCCCTTTGCAAAATAACCCAAAAGGTACACTGTGCGTACCTTACCTAGTTTGACTTTCATTCAAATTTCGTTCGTCCTGAGCTGGTCGAAGAATGAGCGAAATCGGCGCAACTCAACTGATTTTATCCAGTAAATAGTTTGATGAACATTTCAGTTGTCATACCCACCTACAACCGCTGTGACTTTTTGCGACGAGCACTTTTATCGGTAGTTGCGCAAACCTTACAGCCCACAGAAATCATAGTGGTTGATGACGGCTCTAGCGATTCTACAGCCGTGATGATTCGTGATGAATTTCCAGAAATAAAGTATTACCGTCAGGAAAACTACGGTGTCAGTAGCGCTCGCAATCTTGGCATACAGCACGCAATAGGCGATTGGATTGCACTATTGGACTCCGATGATGAATGGCTGCCTGAAAAACTGGCCATGCAAACTGCCGCGTTGTTCGCCGCTCCTGAAAGCAAAATTTGCCACACCGAAGAGCAATGGATACGCAATGGGGTCCGCGTCAATCCAGCCAAACAATATATAAAGCCAGGCGGCTGGATATTTAAAGAATGCCTGCCGTTATGCGCGATTTCACCATCGACCGTGATGATTCATCGATCGGTATTTGACGATGTCGGGTTGTTCGATACCGATTTACCCGCCTGCGAAGACTACGATTTGTGGTTGAGAATCACCACCAAATACCCGGTGTTATTGGTTGCAGAGCCGCAAATAAAAAAGCACGGCGGCCATCAAGATCAGCTAACGCAACTGCATTGGGGGATGGACAGGTTTCGTATAGCTTCACTGCAAAAAATCATTGATGCAGGTCAGTTATCAACTGAAAACCAGCAAGCGGCAGTCGGCATGTTGTTGAAGAAAGCGGAAATTTATTTAAATGGCGTGATAAAGCGTGGAAAAGAGCAGGAAATAAATTACTACCGAAAGCTTATAAAACGTCACGTTGATTAATTTTGCCTTGGATTACTAAAGACTCGCTGATCTTGCGGTTTGGTATGTTTTAGAGCATTTGCCGGGAATCGAGATACATCGCTCGCAAACGATGGGCTTTCTTTGTCAGCCCATTAGCGTAATTCTATGAATAATCATTCGAATCTAGCCCCTTTGATGCTTGAAAGATAAAGAGCCATAGCGCCTTCGGGGGTTGCTGCACTAAGAGTGGTTTTGAATTGATAACCCTTTGATAAGAGATTGCTTTCCCTCCATGAATTTCCGTTCATACCAAGAACTACAGAAACAACAATGGACACAATAGAACCAAATGCACTTATTGCCTGCGCCTCCTCACCATAGGAATCTAAAGCGATTAGTTGAATAAAAATGGCTATCCCGAGTAAAGCACCGCCAATAGCCCACAATTTTTTATAAAGTGCCCATAAACCACCAAAAAAGAAGGCCGGCCATGACCATCCCTGCTTGACTACTTCAACCAAACCGGAGGGATGCTGAAAAACCTTGTACTGTTTCGCATTCTTCAAATTTATAGCCGCGCCAACATCTTGGTTTACTGAATTATTTGCCTCATTAGTCCAGCTGCCTGATTCAACAGGAGGAATTTTTTCTGGCTTTTTCGGTTCTTCAGGTTGGTTATTTGTGTCTTTATAGTTATCGTTTCTTGTTCGGTTTTGGTCGATTGCTGCACCATGGCCCGTATCATTAACTATAACTTTTTTAAATAGAAGATCGATTTCATCAGCGGTTTTAGCAAGAAGATCATCGCGTTGTCTCAACCGGTGGAGCAGTTCTTGAATTTCTGATAAATCTTCCGGCGACTGGTTGCCGTTAAGACGTTTTTTTACGTCAAGGACAATAGCTGCCTGCTCCTCAAAACTTAAGGTTTTAGTTGCCAGGATTTTTTCTTGCAAAATACTAAGGTAAGAAACCGGGATAACCGGCGGTTCCGGCAAAGGATCGGGAAGCGGGTTTGGGGTAGGCAAGTTTTTGATCGCTTTGACCAGACGTTTAAAAGCATCCTTGTCTTGCTGCCGGGAATCTATGTACTGAATTTCATTCAAGGCACTTGGTAGACGAGAGACATTCACTTTATCAGACAACAAAACGGGAAGAATCAGCTTTTTGAGTTTATTGGCGTAACCTATTTCTTCCAAACAGGCTTCAGATTCCAATGAGTTGGGAGTCAGCGCGAAGATAAATATTTCGCTTTTGCGTATGTTTTCCAGAATGTGATCCCACCAGTTCTGCCCGCCGGTTAATGCTTGATCAAACCATACGCTATAACCTAATTCCTCCAGATCCCCAGTCAATGTCTTCACTGTCTCCAGATCACGGCGGTTATAACTGATGAAAACTGAATTTTTCTGGATAATTTCTTGTTCCATGGCCTGATACCGTTGTTGGGTTTAAATCGCTGTGTTTGTTTATCAAAATAGAATGTTGATAGCAAGCTGTTTGTGTTTGACAAAATCAAAGGAAATCATAGGGGGCATACTCGAATGGCACTTAGTTAAGCTTTTTCGGATGATCATTTTTTTCACGTCCTCCCTTGCTTCGCTTCTTGTTTTGGTCAATAACGGGTAATACCAATCACAATATATTTTTAATTAATCCGGCGAATTCGTATCATAAGTGCATAACCCGTTTAACGAATCGGGATAGTGCTTACTCCATGAGTTCAGGAGCAAGATGTGGTAAAAAGTCTCCCGAAACATCACTGACGGGAGAGCTTCATGGCTTACACACACCTTACC
>JAUYBL010000006.1 GCA_030693065.1 Methylococcaceae bacterium
GGTAAGGTGTGTGTAAGCCATGAAGCTCTCCCGTCAGTGATGTTTCGGGAGACTTTTTACCACATCTTGCTCCTGAACTCATGGAGTAAGCACTATCCCGATTCGTTAAACGGGTTATGCACTTATGATACGAATTCGCCACCCTTATTCATCTTTTGCTATTCCTGATATCGGCTTTGGGCATAAACAAACGGATGAAAAACTTTTCGCTTTCAACCAGTATGAACACACTTGAGGCAACGGCGACAATCATTAACCAGGTATGTGCGTCGATATCCACCGTGCCAAATAACACTTGCATGGGCTGCCAATAGGTAAAAGCCATTTGGAATACTATGAGTGAAAGGATTGCTAGCCACACCAGCCGGTTACCAAACAGGCCGTGCAGATTGAGCACGGAATGGTACAAGTAACGGCTATTGAAGACATAAAACATTTCAAACATCACCAGCGTATTCACAGTCACCGTCCGCGCTTGTTCTATCGAGGTGCCCAATGATCGTTCCCAGAGAAACAGACCGAAGGAACCTGTTAGCATAATGAGTGACACAAACACAATCCGCCAAATCATAAACGCCGTGAGTAATGGCTCATCGGGCCTTCGCGGCATACGGCCCATAATGTTTTGCTCTGGTGGTTCGAATGCCAGCGTTAGTGACAATGTCACAGCGGTAATCATATTGACCCATAATATTTGTACTGGGGTAATAGGCAATGTTTCCCCCATGATGATGGCCGCGACGATGACCAATGCTTCGCCGCCACCGGTAGGTAATATAAAAATAATCGATTTCTTCAGGTTGTCGTAAATGCCCCGGCCTTCTTCAACAGCATGAGCTATGGAAGAAAAATTGTCGTCCGCCAACACCATCTCGCTACTTTCTTTGGCGACCTCAGTTCCTTTTTGACCCATCGCTATACCCACATCGGCGCGTTTGAGTGCCGGTGCATCATTAACGCCGTCGCCGGTCATGGCTACCACCTGTCCATCGCCTTGCAGTGCAGTCACCAGGCGCAACTTGTTTTCCGGACTGGTGCGGGCAAACACATCGGTGTTGCGGATCGCGACTTTAAGTTCATCGTCGGTCATACGGTCCAGGTCTTCACCGCTCAGCACCGAGCCGTCACCAATATTAATTTGTGCGGCAATCGCTACTGCCGTCACCGCATGATCACCAGTGATCATTTTGACACGTATACCGGCGTTTTGACATGTGAGTACTGCTTTAACAGCGTCGGGACGCGGCGGGTCAATCATGCCAACGATGCCTAATAGCGTCAGTCCGTTTTCGACATCTGTTATATCAATCTGATTTTGCGTGGCAGCTACAGTTTTGGAGGCAATCGCTAGCAACCGTTGCCCCAAGCCTGCGATTTCATCAATCTTTTGCTGCCAATCGGCGACATGAATGTCTACATTTTCGCCATCTATGCGTTGATGACTACACATAGCAAGGATTTGCTCAGGAGCACCTTTGATAAATAAAAAGGCATCACTCGGGTTGTGATGCAGTGTCGCCATAAATCGATGTTCCGATTCGAACGGGATAACGTCGATACGTGGCATTTCTTGATTAAGCACAACAGAATTGATTCCTGCCTTATGAGCCAGCGTAATCAAGGCGCCTTCAGTAGGGTCGCCATGTACAATCCAGTTGTCGGATTTTTGCTCCAAGCTCGCGTTATTACAAAGCACAGCGGCGCGAAGCAACTCATGTAAATAAGGGTGATCTTCAATATTCGTTATTTTATCTGCCAGTTTAAAATCACCCAGCGGGTTATATCCGACGCCATCTACAGTAAATAGTTTGTTATTAACGAAGACTGATTTCACTGTCATTTCATTACAGGTCAGCGTGCCGGTTTTGTCAGAACAAATGATGGTCACCGCACCTAAAGTCTCAACTGCCGGTAAGCGCCTTATGATGGCATGGCGTTTGGCCATGCGTTGCACACCAATTGCCAGCGTAATGGTCATAACAGCGGGCAAGCCTTCGGGAATAGCGGCTACCGCAAGGCCAACTACCGACATAAATAATTCTGTTAAACCCGCATGTTGAATAAACCAGCCATATGCGAAGGTCGCTGAAGCCACCATTAAAATAGCCAACGTCAACCATTTGCTGAAGCGTGCGATTTGGCGTAACAAGGGGGTTTCCAATTGCGGAACAGTACGCAACAGTGAACTGATACGGCCGATTTCGGTATTATCTCCAGTTGCGACGACCATACCGAGTGCAGTACCGTAATTGACCAAAGTGCCTGAATACGCCAGACAAAATCGATCCCCTAATGCGGCGTTGATACTAACAGCCGCGGTATTTTTTTCCGCGGGTAACGATTCTCCGGTGAGCATGGATTCATCAACACGCAGATTTTTGACCTGGAACAAGCGCAAATCCGCCGGTACCTTGTCACCGCTCTCCAGACTGACAATATCGCCCGGCACCAGTTGCTCGGCAGGCAGCATAAAATTCTTGCCATCACGCTGCACCATGGCTTGGAGCGTGAGCATATTACGTATTGCATCCAGGGCTTTTTCCGCTTTACCTTCCTGTATGAAGCCAATTAGCGCATTGACCACTACCACGCCGACAATAACGCTGCTGTCTACCCATTCTTCAATGGCCGCCGTTACCCCGGCTGCAGCAATCAATACATAGATAAGTACATTGTGAAATTGCCTGAAAAAGCGTTTTAGAGGGCCGCGACTGACTGCAGGAGTCAGTATGTTGAGCCCGTGTTGCGATAGTCGGCGCTCAGCTTCTTGTTGACCTAAACCCTGTTCAGAGCTGTTCAAATTCTCACAAGTTGCTTCTGGTGAAAATGTGTGCCAAGGATGAATGTCGGTGGGGTTCTTTTTATTCATTGTTACTGCTCCGCTATGATCGCTTTCTTCATAGTAACTGGCAATTCGGCATTTGCACTGTGCGCTAGCGAACGCGCAGCTTTTTTATAACACTCAAATTATGAAAGAATGCTGCATCCAACAGTAAAGCTGTGATTCTGAAGTATGCAAAACCTATTTTTCAATCGAAGTTGAATCTACTGGGTTATCAAATGACGGATTTGTCGTGATTCAAGTCAGCAAGCTTTTCAAGTTCCTCTCTTTGATGCAAATCAACCCCCACACTGACAATAAAACTGGTAACGGCCTCAATATCCATATTTGATTTTACGACCTTTGATCGGTGCACAACAATGGTAAAGCCCGAGGTTGGATTTGGAGACGTCGGTACATAAACCACCAGCATTTCTCCCACCTTATTGGTGACATAACCTGGTACCCACAAGCCATCCTTAGGGTATTCAATGAACACAATTTCTTTGGCTGCGCTTTTTTCCTGATTGCCAAGCAGGTTGACCAGTTTTTTAGTGACCCTGTAAAGCGTCCTGATCATTGGAATCCGGTTAATCAATAATTCCACTTGATGCAGTACCCACATTTTTTCGGATACTGTGACCCTATAACCTGTGTAAGCAATGGCAACGAAAGAAAGCGTGAACGCCAGGACGGTTATAAAGACATTATTGGAGTATCCGTAAATATAGATAAAGAAGTCTCTAAGGAAGGTCTCCATAAACACCAAGACCTGCATGACAATAACGACCGGAATGAGCGCTAAAATACCGACTATAAAAAATTTTAAACTCGATTTAACAAAATTAAGCATTTTTGACTCCAGGTTAGACAACTGATACCAATTAGTTCACATACTATTTCTTCTCCAACGGGAGAAGGTTAAGGTGAGGGTTTAAAATATAAACTTGTTGATTGTTATAAGGGGCGAATTCGTATCATAAGTGCATAACCCGTTTAACGAATCGGGATAGTGCTTACTCCATGAGTTCAGGAGCAAGATGTGGTAAAAAGTCTCCCGAAACATCACTGACGGGAGAGCTTCATGGCTTACACACACCTTACC
>JAUYBL010000009.1 GCA_030693065.1 Methylococcaceae bacterium
GGTAAGGTGTGTGTAAGCCATGAAGCTCTCCCGTCAGTGATGTTTCGGGAGACTTTTTACCACATCTTGCTCCTGAACTCATGGAGTAAGCACTATCCCGATTCGTTAAACGGGTTATGCACTTATGATACGAATTCGCCCACTTAATCAATACGATACTGGAAATTTAACCATTCCATGCGCCGTATATATGATTATTTGCCTTGTAAGTGACTGATGGACTAGTCAAAGCACACGCCCAATTTATTGCTATACTGAGCCCAGCAAAGTTATTATTCGCTACAGCTCCTCATTTACGACGTTTGTCTTAATTTGCCGCGGAAAATGAGAGCTCCATCATTATCGTTAGGAGATTTTTAAATGCTTAAAAAAGTGACCATTTTTCTTCCGGCCCTTCTACTTGCTACCTTGAGTGGTTGTTCATGGAATCGTTATCAAGAAGTAACCGATGCTAATCTGATTGAAAAAAGCCATGAAGCTACTTGTGAACTCAGAGACAAACTGTCCCGAATTGTGCCGCCAAAATCTATCATTATTGTCAGTACTTTACTTAACGTCGACAACCTGAACCAAACCTCAGCATTTGGACGCATTATTTCCGAGCAAATTGGCTCGGCCTTCCATGATGCCGGACATGAAATCATCGGTATGGAAATGCCTATCGACTTGTTTGTTATGAAAGATGCAGGAGAACTGGCACTTTCTGACGAAACTAAAGCATTAATCAGAAAACACCAAGCCGCTGTCCTGGTTGTTGGCGGTGTTTATGCGCCTGGCAAGAAAAACTCATACGTGTCTCTACGCGTAGTTGATGTATATACCAAAAGAATTATTTCAACCTACGACTTTTCAGTGCCAATGGGCCCTGATGCAAAATTGCTGCTTGAACCAAGACCGGTTGCAAATAAAACACCAGCCGCCGAGTCTACAGAGGCCTCTGATGAAGCTGTTAACGCTGAACCGGCTGTCCAAGAAAGCACACCCACTATTGATCCTAGTGCCGAAAAGGGCAAAGAAGAATTCTAACGTTCTTTTACTAGCCTAAAGCCGAGATTGGCCTGGCGTGTCCAGGCCGTCACCGAAGTTCGATACGCAGCTCGCAATCTTGACGGGTCGGCATTCCAACCGCCCCCTCGAATTGAGATAAACACTTCGTCACCAACGCCGCCCTTAGCAGCACAGAGCTCCTCACCACCTTTGTATTTCTCGTCGTAATTGGAACACGTCCACTCCCAAACATTGCCTAGCATGTCATGCAAGCCAAAACTATTGGCGCGCAAACTTCCCACTTTACTCGCAAAAAAATTCCCATCCTGACAATTGTGGATTGCCGGCCATTGCACCGGCCCTGATTGAGTAATATCGGCGACATTGGCGTAGCCGCAGCTAATATCAGGATTACTTCCCCAGTAGCGGGCAGTATTGGTCCCTGCTCTAGCGGCGTACTCCCACTCTGCTTCTGTGGGTAATCTATATAGCTGGCCTGTTTCTTGGTTCAGCCACGCAATATAAGCCAGGACATCATTAAAACTCACACATGTCACTGGATGATCTTTGATCACGAAAGCACCTTGAATGGGTTGCTTCCAACTCGCCCACGCGCGCCAATCCCAAGATTTTTCAGGCGCTTTTTCGTAACTCCAACAACCCGCTTCCGAAACATTTTTTTCAGCGTCACTTAGATAATTTGCAGCAGAAGCAAAGCGCTTAAACTCTTCCAAAGTAGTTTCATATTTAGCCAACTGAAAGCCTTTAACACAAACTCGATGTAAACCCTCATCCGTGTTATGTCCGCTTTCGTTTTCCGGGCTACCCATCTGAAAACATCCGGCCGGAATACTCACAAGCTTAGGCGCTAAAGCTGCGCCGTTTTGCTGCCGTATTCTAGAGGCTTGCATGGGTAATTGAGATGTTTTGGATGGCGGCGTAATAGCCACTTCGCTTTTTGGAATCGCTGCATTGGCAGTAATCGACCCGATAAAAATATAAAAAACCAGGCCTATCCACGCCCCTGTGAGCCTAGCCATACTAACTTGCCCACTCTGCCAGTAATTGCCGTTTATTGAGGGCCAACCATTGAATAGCAATAATCGGAATTGCCGATTCTATCTCTCCATTGACTACCATTTGATATGCTTCATCAAAACTAACCGCCCGCACCAAAATATCTTCATGTTCATGATCAAGACCATGAATACCGCCTACCTGAGAGCTATCGATCTTGCCGCAAAATAGTGTAATACGCTCAGACGAACCGCCAGGCGTGGTGTAAAACTCATTAATCACTTTTATTTGTTCAATTGTGCAGCCAGCTTCTTCTATCGATTCGCGATAGGCGACTTCCTCAGCAGTTTCTCCGGCTTCGATTGCACCTGCGACGATTTCTACCAGCCAAGCACGGTCAGGATTAAGTATCGCCCCAGCTCTGAACTGCTCAATCAAAACCAGTTTATCTGCCGTTGGATCATACAACAGCACAGCAACACAATTACCTCTGACGAACAGTTCACGGCTGATTTCTTCACTCCAGCCACCGTCGTAAAGCGTATGTTTAAGGCGGTATTTTTCCATGCGAAAAAAACCGGGGTAAACGATTTCCCGGCCAAGAACTTCAAAATTTTTTTTCATCATTTGCCTATATAGGTAACACGATAAATAACACCTAGCGTGTCATCACTGATTAAAACACTGCCATCAGGCAATTCAAGAATGTCGACCGGGCGTCCCAACGCTTTACCATCTTGACCAAGCCAGCCAGTAATAAATACTTGTTCTGCAATGGGGTGATCTTCTTTAAACTTAACCAGTACTACTCGATAGCCTTGCGGTTGAGTACGATTCCAAGATCCGTGTTGAGCAACCAATAACTGGTTTTTATACTCTCCAGGAAATTGTTTACCCGAATAAAAACGTAGTCCTAAAGCGGCCATATGCGCGCCAAACTTCCAAACGGGCGGTTTGAATTCCGTACATTTTTTATCCTTGCCAAATTCAGGATCTGGAATGTCACCGCCATGACAATAAGGAAAACCAAAGTGATCGCCAACCGCTGCCCATTGATTGAGCTCATCCGGGGGAATATCTTCGCCTAAATAATCACGCCCGTTCTCGGTAAAGAACAGCGCCTTAGTTCCAGGCTGCCAATCAAAGCCAACAGAATTTCTCATGCCATGGCCGATAATTTCGAAATCGCTGCCATCAGGATTTAACCTAACCAAAGAGGCATAAATATCTTTTTCCGGCTTGCAAATATTGCATGGCGCACCAACAGCTGTGTACAACTTATTATCTGGCCCAAAACGCAGATATTTCCAGCCGTGGTGCCGATCAGACGGGAACCTATCGAAGACGACTTTAGGTGTTGGCGGGGTTGCCAGCTGGGCTGTAATCGCATCAAAACGAATAATGCGATTCACCTCTGCCACGTAAAGTGAGCCATCCTTATAAGCCACACCATTAGGCATATACAGATTACTAGCAATAATATAGTTTTGTTCGGCCACGCCATCGCCATTTTCATCGCGCAGCGCGTAAACCTTGCCTTCTTGCCTGCTAGCGACAAAAATCACACCGTTATCGCCTAATGCCAGACTACGAGCATTGGGCACGTTGTCCGCAAAAATTGAGATGCTAAAACCATCAGGCAATTGCAGATGTTTCAGTACGTCTTGATGGGTATTTTGCACAGCAAAAACAGTACTTGAACTCAATGCAAGCAGAATAATCAGTAACTTTTTAAAAATCATCGCCACACTCTCCAAAGATAAACTTTGCGGTATATTAGCACTGCCAAGGGGTTGAATTCATTTATTGCTCCCCCATAGTATTTCCGGTCCAACTTAACAATAAAGGTCTTTACCATGATGCGTATCTTTCTTTTTCTTGCAACCAATGCGGCGATTTTGGTGGTAATTAGTGTTTTATTTAATGTACTGGGCTTAAGTGGCACTTTAGATGCGCAGGGCATAGATCTTAATTTGAATGCTCTGTTAATAATGTCTGCTGTTATTGGCGTAACAGGCTCGCTGATCTCGCTGGCAATGTCCAAATGGTCCGCAAAAAACTCTATGGGCGTTCATGTCATCGAGCATCCACAGAATCAAACTGAGCAATGGCTGGTTAACATTGTCGCTAAACAAGCTAAACAAGCGGGCATTGGCATGCCTGAAGTCGGCATATTTCAAGCCCCGGATGCAAACGCTTTTGCGACCGGCATGAATCGAAATAATGCCTTAGTTGCAGTCAGCACCGGCTTATTACAAAGCATGAATGCCGATGAAGTTGAAGCAGTTGTCGGCCATGAAATCAGCCATGTCGCTAACGGCGATATGGTCACCATGGCGTTAATGCAGGGCGTTGTTAACACGTTTGTATATTTCTTTGCGACTGTAATCGGTCATGTAGTCGACAGAGTAGTATTCAAAACCGAACGGGGTTACGGTCCTGCATATTACATTACCCAAATAGTGGCGCAGATTGCATTGGGCATTCTGGCTTCAATGCTGGTCATGTGGTTCTCTCGTTATCGGGAATTCCGCGCAGACGCAGGTGGTGCTAACTTAGCCGGACGTGAAAAAATGATTGGCGCCTTAAGGGCATTGCAACGTGGTCACGAGCCTGAAGATCTTCCTGGTCAACTAGCCGCTTTCGGGATTAATGGCGGTGGCATGAGCCGTTTATTTATGAGCCATCCACCTTTAGCTGAACGCATTGCAGCTTTACAAAGCGCACGCTAACAACGTATTTATTTGAGATTTTCGTGTGGACTATGACTCAAAAAGTCCTGGTCCACCGCCTGATTTTCTTTAGACGACTGCGCTATTCGTTGCGCTTCGACAATATCATCACACATCGTATGAGAAGAGCTTAATTCAGCTCTCTATGTCTGGCAATGACATTCAAGGAGGGGGTTTTAAAATGTCTGGCTAAGGCATCAACTAAATAAACAGAACGATGTTGCCCACCAGTACAACCGATCGCAACAGTTAGATAACTTCGACCTTCTGCTTCAAATCTTGGAATCCAACGTTGTAGAAAATCGATGACATCTTTAAGAAGCTCGCCAACCAGTGGTTGTTCTTTAAGAAAATCAACGACGGGCTGATCTTTTCCGGTTAACCCTCTTAAATCGGGCACCCAGTACGGATTTGGCAGACTACGCGCATCAAACACAAAGTCAGCGTCTAACGGCACACCATGTTTGAATCCAAATGATTGAAACTGTAAGGAAATATGCGTTATATCTCGCTCGCCAATCTGGTATCTAATTAAATCTCGTAATTGATGATAATGCGTGCGACTGGTATCAATCACCACACTGGCATGCTTGGCAATGGGGGTCAGCATTTCTTTTTCAAGCTTTAATGCTTCTTTTAACGGTATATTCAGATCCGTCAATGGATGACGCCTACGCGTTTCACTGTAACGCTTCAGCAAAGTCGCCTCTTCCGCCTGCATAAAGATGATCTCGCAATCAATACCTTTACTGCGAATTAACAACAAACTTTCTGAAAACGCCGCCAAGCTTTCACTCTGATTTCTTGCATCAATTCCTATCGCAGTTTTTGCATAGGTCTTGATGTCTACGAGCATTACATGACTGATAAAATCTTCCAGCAAAGTCACTGGAAGATTATCAATACAGTAATAGCCACAGTCTTCGAGAGTATCCAGGGCAATACTTTTACCGGACCCAGACAGACCACTGACAATGAGCAGTTTCATAAGATAGCGGACTCGTATTGTGACAATTTTATAAATTCATGCGCAAGAAGAGTTGTGATTGGGAAAGATATATCATCTACGTCACTACTCATCTTGCGCTATTAAATTTACCTATGAACAGCGTGTTTTTCTTTGTGTTTAGTGATTTGACGCTCAAGTTTAGTGACCATTTCATCAATGGCAGCATACATATCCTCTTGGTGATCTTCAGCAAACAAAGTTGCACCATTGAGTTTTAACGTGGCTTCCGCTTTTTTGATTAGTTTTTCTACGGACAAAATAACGTGTACATCAGTAACATTGTCAAAATGACGTGCCAATTTTTCAAATCTAGCGTCAATATGTGTTTTTAACGCGTCTGTTACTTCAAGATGATGGCCTGTTACGATAACTTGCATGGAATAAACTCCTTATTAATTAAAAGTCGAAAGTAGGTTGATATAAGAATAAAAGGCTTTATAAAATGCGCTTTCTCTCATTTGAAGGGGGAATAAACATCGCTTCCCGGTATTTGGCAATTGTTCTCCGAGCAACATTAATGCCTTTTTCTTTTAATAAATCCGCCATTTTATTATCACTGAGTGGACTTGACGGGTTTTCATTGCTAATCAATTCTTTAATAAAAGCTCTAATAGCTGTCGATGAACATTCTCCTCCGCTATCTGTGGAAACATGACTAGAAAAAAAATATTTAAACTCAACAATGCCATTGGGCGTATGCATGAATTTTTGCGTGGTCACTCTGGAGATAGTTGATTCGTGCAGCTTTAGTTCTTCCGCAATATCTCTGAGTACCATGGGTTTCATAGCTATTGACCCATGCTCAAGGAAACCAGTCTGCTTTTCTACGATGCTTCGGCCAACGCGAAGCAAGGTATCGTTACGACTGTGCAAGCTCTTAATAAACCATTTAGCTTCCTGCAGATGATCTTTCATACAGTTATTGTCTTGGCTGTTATCGGCTCTTTTTATCATCGCCGAATAAAAAGGATTAATCCTTAATTTTGGCGCAATATCAGGATTAAGATTGACTTGCCATTGGCCGCCTTGCTTTGTGACATAGACATCGGGAACCACATATTCGGAATCTGAATCTTGGATTTTAGCGCCTGGCTTAGGATCTAAAGTCCTGATTAAAGCAACCACACCATCAAGCTGCTGCTCAGTAATATCCAATTTACGCATTAACTTGGTTTGCTCATGATTTGCCAACAAACCAAGATGCTCAGAAACGACAATTAACGCTTCTTGGCGACAGGGTGTTTCTTCTGGCAGCTGCAGCAGCTGCAAACGCAAGCAATCAGCCAAATCAATCGCGGCAACACCTACTGGGTCAAAATTTTGTACCCGATGCAATACGGCATTGACTTCATCGAACTCAATATCGTCCAGCTGACTTTGTAGACCTTGAAAAATGTCTTGTGGAGAACTGATCAGGTAACCATCGTCGTTAATAGAGTCGATGATGGCCATAGCGATAGCGTGGTCGCGTTCGGAAAACGATGTAAGTTCCAATTGCCAGAGCAAATGATCCAGCAATGTTGAAGATTTACTGCGGAGAATTTCAAAGTCAGCACCATCATCAGAGCTACTTGAGCTGGCTTCAAAGCTATTATCGTAAATATCATCCCATGAACTATCTACCGGCAATTCATCAGGAATGTCGGTTTGGGAACCCTCACTGGTAACCAAATCAGCGTTTTCAGGTTTTTTATCCCGTACCCCAACATCAGCAAGGTTCTCATCCTCGTTAACCTCCAACATCATATTGGATTCAAGAGCCTGTTGGATTTCCTGCTGCAAATCCAATGTAGACATCTGCAATAACTTTATAGCTTGCTGCAGTTGCGGCGTCATGGCCAATTGTTGGCCCAGCTTAAGATGTAAGGATTGTTTCATTCAGTATCTTTATGATTGTTATTTAAAGACTAAAGTTACTGCCCAAATACACTTTGCGCACTTCTTCGTTAGCAACAATTGCCTCGGCATTCCCTTCGGCAATGACTCTTCCGTCGTTAAGTATATATGCACGATCACAAATTCCTAATGTTTCCCTAACATTGTGCTCAGTAATCAACACACCAATGCCTCGATCTTTTAGATGTTCAATAATTTTTTTGATGTCTTCAACTGAAATAGGGTCAACGCCGGCAAATGGTTCATCAAGTAATATAAATTGCGGATTAGTGGCGAGCGCCCTAGCAATTTCCACGCGTCGTCTTTCTCCACCCGACAAACTTAAGGCCAGTTGATCACGTAAATGCAGAATATGAAACTCTTGCAGCAATTCCTCAATAACTAATTCGGCATGCCCTTCAGTTAAATCAGCTCGAATCTGCAAGACAGCGCGTAAATTATCAGCCACAGTCAATTTTCTAAAAACTGAGGGCTCTTGTGGCAAATAGCCAATTCCTTGTGCGGCACGCAAATGCATAGGGTGGTGGGTAATATCCCTGTCATCCAACGTAATTCGACCTTTATCCGCCTTGATCAAACCCACCATCATATAAAAGCTCGTGGTTTTTCCGGCGCCATTTGGCCCCAACAAACCAACCACTTCTCCAGTATCAACGTGTAAAGAGACACCGTTGACTACGTTGCGTTTATTGTAAGTTTTAATCAGCTGATGCGCTGCAAGATGACTCATGTAGTGACTATTGCTTGGCTTTAGGTTTGATTATTACATGAACACGCTTGCTGTCTGAGGCTTTTTCGCCCGCCTTAACTAGCGAAGTTTTAATATCGTACTCGATATAATCACTGGAGTAGGCGCCGCTACCCTGCCAAACAGTAGCGTTATTTATTAACACCAGCAAATTTCTCTTAGGATAAAACTCCCCGGTAAATGCCTCACCAGTAATATCCTCTGCACCTTCACTGGGAGTTTGCTTGAATTTTGCCATTTTGCCGGTAAAGACCAATTTTTCCGCCTCACCATCTTTAAAATGCACGACCAATTTATCGGAATTGACACGAATACTACCCTGCACTGAAATCACGTTACCGGTATATGTGCTCAACTGAGTAGCATCATCGTAAGTCGCCGTATCCGAATCAATAACAATAGGCTGCTCAGCATCACTCTCTAATGCAAACAGCTGAGAACCATAAAGCAACAAAAAAAGGGAGTAGATGCAAAGGACCAGGCATTTTTTATTTTTTTTCATATCTTCCTTTAACATGGCTTAATAATTCCACGTAAATCGGCTCAACAAATACCAGCTTCATACCGGTTCCTACTGTCCTATTTGGAGGACTAATCAATTCGGCCCACTCCGACGTTTCTGCATGGCTAGTTTCCGGTTTAACCTTCAAATTAGACGTGTTAATAATAAGTTCTCGGGTATCAGCGTCACCCGCCCTGTTTATAGCAACTTGACCATTTAAAAATAAGTCTTTGCCGTCAGCAGATAATTCGCCAGTTTCAGATCTGACCACCCAAGGGGCTGCATTATCACTATAGAAATACATGGCCAAATTCTTTAAATGCGTTATGCCGTCATCACTGTAATGCATCATTTCATCAGCAAGCACTTTGCTTTTGAGCGTCCCCTGATCACTCATTTCCCATTTTGTATAGCCTGTGCTGAAATAATCAGGACTGTGCAAAGGCGCTTCCATTCGACTAATTTCAATAACGCCAGTCAGTTTTACCAATAGCCAACTCAGCACCGCAATGGCCGCGAGATAAAATAAAAATTTGTGATCAGCTAGTTTCATTCCAGATAAGCACTCAATACAGAATCAAACGTTCCCTGTGCTTGCATTATAAAGTCACATACTTCTCGAACCGCACCTTGCCCTCCTGGCAATGTTGTTACCCAATCTGCGCGCTGTTTCACTGCAAAATTGGCATCATTTACTGCAATTGCCAAGCCGACCCTAATCATGACCGGCAAGTCTAGTACATCATCCCCGACATGCGCAGCTTGTTCCGGCGTAATGGCCAGTTTTTCGATAATTTCATTAAAGGCTGCGACTTTGTGCTCGTGTCCTTGATAGACGTGCTCAATACCCAGGTTTTTCATACGCAATGCCACTGAGGCTGACTTGCGCCCGGAAATAACGGCTACTTCGACACCCGTCTGGCGCAACAGCTTGATGCCATGACCGTCTCGCGCATGAAATGACTTGTACTCATTACCTTGGTTATCAAAAAACAATCTGCCGTCGGTTAAAACACCATCGACATCCAAAATCAATAATTTCAATTTTTTGGCTTTTTCAACCAGGGCTTCCGTCTGTACGATTGTTTTCATTATACGATCCCGGCACGAATCAAATCATGCATGTTCAACGCGCCAATCGGCCGTTGATCCTGGTCGACAACCATCAAGGCATTGATTTTTTTTTGTTCCATAATCTGCATCGCTTCAGCTGCCAAAATGTCCGCCGGAATGACCGCACACGAACTGGTCATTACTTCAGTGATTGAGGTGTTGTGAATATCAAGATTGCGCCCGAGCATACGCCGTAAATCACCATCCGTAAAAATACCCATTATCCGGTGTTCTGCATCAACAATGGCTGTCATGCCCAGTTTTTTCTCCGTCATTTCCAGCAAGGCATCGCTAATCAAGGCAGTTTCGGTCACCACCGGCACTTCGTTACCGACATGCATAATGTCCTCTACCATAAGCAACAAACGCTTACCTAAACTACCGCCTGGATGCGATAACGCAAAATCATCTCGGGTAAACCCGCGGGCTTCAAGCAACGAAACCGCCAAAGCATCACCCATAACCAAAGCTGCCGTGGTACTAGATGTTGGCGCGAGCCCTAAAGGACACGCCTCTTGCTCAACACTCACATCAATATGTACGGTGGCAAATTTAGCCATGGTCGACTGACTATTCCCAGTCAAAGCAATTAACGGCACGCCGATACGCTTAATAATTGGCAAAATGGTTAGAACTTCTTCGGTTTCGCCTGAATTTGATAACGCAAGCACCACATCCTGGCGCGTAATCATCCCCAAATCACCGTGACTGGCTTCACCCGGATGCACAAAAAAAGCAGGGGTTCCGGTACTTGCCAATGTTGCCGCTATTTTGCCGGCAATATGCCCTGACTTGCCCATCCCCGTCACCACTACGCGCCCTACACAGCCGTACATCAGCTTGCACGCCGCCACAAAACTATCATCGATACGAGCTGCCAGCGCTGCTACTGCCTGAGTTTCCACCTGAATGACAGCCAACGCCAACTCACGAAGCTTTTGATCATGTAGTTTCATAATTTGCGACTGGTCACGATAAAGATAATCCTGGTGGCTCAAAAATTGCCTATTATGCCATGTTTATTTATTAGTGCCCCACCAGATCATACGAAAGAGCATTGCACTGCATCTGCACAACGACAATAGTTTGACGAAATAGGGACTAGTCATAGAGAATAGTCGGCTAAGTTTGCTAATAACCCAACAGTTAAATCCCGCATGGATAAAAGCGTTTCCCCACAAAACAGCCTAGTCTCTGTTAAACATCTGACATTTACTCGCGGTGATACCAAGATATTCGACGATATTTCTATGGAGTTTGAACGCGGCAAAATCACTGCGATCATGGGGCCCAGCGGCACAGGCAAAACAACTTTATTAAAGCTTATCGGCGGACAGCTTTTTCCTAACCAGGGAATTATCAACATAGATAACAAAAATGTTCATCAATTGCGTAGAGCAGATCTGTATTCTCTACGCAAACGCATGGGCATGCTGTTCCAAAGCGGCGCATTATTAACCGACATGAACGTTTACGACAATGTCGCATTTCCGCTGCGAGAGCACACGCACCTGCCTGAGTCGATGATCCGCACCTTGGTACTGATGAAATTACAGGCCGTGGGGTTAAGGGGCGCCCGCAATTTAATGCCCAATGAACTCTCCGGCGGCATGGCCAGACGTGTAGCATTAGCCCGAGCGATTGCTTTGGACCCAATGATGATCATGTATGACGAGCCGTTTACCGGCCAAGACCCTATATCGAAAGGCGCTTTAGTTCACTTGATTAAGTCCTTAAACAACACCCTAGGTCTAACCAGCATTATGGTATCGCATGATGTTCAAGAGACAACTGCCATTGCTGACTACATCTACGTCATTTCCGGCGGAAAAATTGTCGGACAAGGCACGCCACAAGAGATAAAACAATCTACTTCCGAATGGGTGCAACAATTCATGACCGGTACCGCTGATGGGCCAGTCCACTTTCACTACCCGGCTAAAGATTATGTTGATGACTTATTATCATCCGGAAAACGTTATTAACGGCGGCAATGATGATTAAATTCTTACAACTTCTGGGTAAAAGCACACGCGCCAGCTTCACTAAACTGGGTAGAGCAAGCTTTTTTCTAATTCAAATAGTCTCCGGCATCGCAAGTGTATTGCCCAGACCCAGGCTGTTGCTGAAACAAATGTATTCGGTCGGCGTACTGTCTTTTTTAATCATCACCATTTCCGGATTGTTTGTCGGGATGGTGCTAGGTCTCCAAGGCTATTACACACTGTCAGATTTTGGCGCTGAAGAAACCCTTGGCGTTATGGTCGCAGCATCGTTAGTAAGGGAACTGGGACCGGTAGTCTCCGCATTATTATTCGCCGGTCGTGCAGGCTCTGCTTTAACGGCAGAAATTGGCCTAATGAAAGCCACTGAGCAACTTTCCGGCATGGAAATGATGGCTGTGGACCCGATAAAACGGATTATTTCCCCAAGATTTTTGGCTGGATTATTGTCCATGCCATTGCTTGCTGCACTATTCAGCGCCGTCGGCATCATTGGCGGACAGCTAGTAGGATCGGGGTTGTTAGGCGTTGATGAAGGAGCCTACTGGTCGCAAATGCAAGCCAATATTGATTTCCAGGACGACATTATCAATGGCGTTCTAAAAAGCTTGGTGTTCGGCTTTGTTACCTCCTGGATTGCTTTATTCGAGGGCTACGACAGCATCCCAACCTCTGAAGGGGTCAGCCGCGCCACTACTCGTACCGTAGTTAATTCCGCTTTTAGTATTTTAGGTTTGGATTTCATCCTGACCGCACTCATGTTTGGAGACGATTAATGCAACACACCAACACTCAGGACACACTTGTCGGGCTTTTCGTCGCGGCGGGTATTGCCGGATTATTTTTCCTCTCGATGCAAGTGAGTAATTTGAGCTCATTCACTGAACATGACAGTTACACCATTACCGCCCGTTTCGAAAATTCCGGCGGCTTAAAAGTAAAGTCACCTGTCTCTGCCGCTGGCGTAAAGATCGGCCAGGTCACCGGCATCAGATTTGACCCCAAAACCTATCAATCTGTCGTTTCTTTAAGCATCGATGTGCAGTACAACAACCTGCCTGAAGACACTACCGCCAGCATTTTTACCGCCGGTCTGCTCGGCGAGCAATATGTCAGTCTTGAGCCCGGTGGTTCAGATGATTATTTGAAAAATGGCGGCAACATAGAAATCACCCAATCCGCCATTATTCTTGAAAAAGCGATCGGCCAATTCCTGTTCAAATCGGCCGAAGAAAAAGCGGAAGGCAAGAAGAAGTGAGCAAACTCAACATCATTGATCAAGGCTTAGGGTCTTATATTATCGATGGCGATTTAACGTTCGCCAGCATCGATAAACAGACCCTTAAATCCTTTGCCTTTCTTTCATCGGCAAAAGAAATCAGCATTGACTTAAGTAAAGTTAATAACACCGATAGCGCTGGCCTGGCCTTGATGATTGAGTGGATCAAATATTCTCGTCAGCACCGTTTACACCTTAGCTTCAAAAACATCCCTGAACAACTAATCACGCTGGCGAAACTCAGCGGCTTTGATAAAAACAGTCATTTAGCAATCTACATTGCTTGACCCTAACCGGTCAGCGCCTCCCACTACCTAACAAACCCAGGGTTTTAAAATGGACAAACTCATTATTACCGGTGGCACCCAGCTCTCAGGAGAACTGCGTATCTCCGGCGCAAAAAATGCCGCCTTACCCATTTTGGCAGCCACCCTGCTTTCACATGCCCCCGTTAGCGTTGGCAACATTCCGCATTTACACGACATCACCACCACCATGGAATTGTTGGGGCGAATGGGGGTGCATCTCATTGTCGACGAAAAAATGAATATCGAAGTCGACGCGAGCACCATCAATAGCTATGTCGCTCCTTACGAACTCGTCAGAACCATGCGCGCTTCGATCCTAGTGCTGGGACCATTATTGGCTAGGTTTGGCGAAGCCCATGTATCCCTACCGGGCGGTTGTGCTATCGGCTCGCGCCCTGTGGACATTCACATCAACGGCTTGATAAAACTAGGCGCAGACATTACCGTTGAAGGCGGCTTTATTCACGCCAAAGCAAGCCGTTTAAAAGGTTGTCGCTTGGTGCTGGATCAAATCACTGTAACGGGTACTGAAAACTTGCTGATGGCGGCAGCGTTGGCGGAAGGCGTTACTATTATTGAAAATGCAGCCAAAGAACCTGAAGTCAGCGATTTAGCGTATTTTCTCAACAAAATGGGCGCCAAAATCACCGGCATCGGCACTGACGTACTCACCATTGAAGGCGTTGAAAAGCTAGGCCTCGAAAGCGTTCATTACGATGTCCTGCCGGATCGCATCGAAACCGGCACCTATTTAGTCGCTGCGGCCATTACCGGCGGCAAGGTCAAGCTTAAAAACACTCGCCCAGGTCTGCTGGATGCTGTTTTAGAAAAACTGACCGAAGCCGGTGCAGAAATCACTACCGGCGAGGACTGGGTCGCGCTCGACATGCATGGTAAAAAACCCAAAGCCGTTTCTGTACGCACTGCGCCCTACCCGGCGTTCCCTACTGATATGCAAGCCCAATTTACGGCCTTAAATGCAGTTGCCGATGGCGTTGGCATTATTACCGAAACCGTATTCGAAAATCGTTTCATGCATGTCCAAGAACTGCAACGCATGGGCGCTGACATTAGACTCGAATCTAATACGGCCATTTGCACTGGCGTAAAGAAACTGACCAGCGCACCGGTCATGGCGACCGACTTGAGAGCCTCGGCCAGCTTGGTGATTGCCGCGCTGGTAGCTCAGGGTGATACCTTAGTTGACCGCATCTATCATATTGATCGAGGCTACGATCATATCGAAGAAAAACTCTCTCAACTGGGCGCAACCATTCGCCGCGTACCAAGATAGGCCTGATGATGTTAACCATTGCCGTTTCCAAGGGCCGGATTTATGAAGAAGCTCTACCTTTGCTCAAAGAAGCAGGTATCACACCGCTTGATGATCCGGAAAAATCCCGCAAGCTGATTTTGCAAACCACTCGTGATGATGTGCAGCTAGTCATCATCCGCGCCACCGATGTTCCGACATTTGTTGAATACGGCGCTGCTGACCTAGGCATTGCCGGTAAAGACGTACTGTTGGAACATGGTGCAGAAAGTCTTTACGAACCGTTGGATTTAAAAATTGCTTGCTGCAAACTAATGACAGCAACACACAAAGACGCGCCCGAGATTACCGGTCGCGTTCGTGTCGCCACTAAATACGTCAAAACCGCACAACGTTACTTTGCCAGCCTGGGTATTCAGGCTGAAATAATCAAACTCTACGGTTCTATGGAATTGGCGCCACTGGTTGGTCTTGCCGATTGTATCGTCGACTTGGTTGATACCGGCAACACCCTTAAAGCCAATGGTTTGGAACCACGCGACTTGATCATGAACATCAGTTCTCGACTGGTCGTTAATAAAGCAGCAATGAAAATGAAGCATCAAGCAATTGCTGCATTGCTTGAACAATTTGAACACACCCTAGCGCAGAGGTAACACCATGTCAGCCATCAACATCACTAAACTGGACAATTCATCTGCTGACTTTGACCAACAACTGCACCACCTAGTGACCTGGGATGAAGCTGATGACAGAGACATCAATCACCGCGTGCTGGACATTATTACCGACGTAAGACAAAACGGCGATCAAGCAGTTATCAACTACACCAACCGTTTTGATCAAACCAATTTCAGCCATGCCGACGAGCTTGAATTAAGCCAAGAAACTCTTAAAGCCGCCTGGGAACAATTACCAGCCAACCAGGCACAAGCCCTAAAAACAGCAGCCGAGCGTATTCGCGCGTATGCCGAACAGCAAAAAATGGCGTCCTGGCAATATACTGAAGCAGACGGCACCGTGCTGGGGCAAAAAGTGACGCCACTGGATAGCGCCGGACTTTATGTGCCGGGCGGTAAAGCGGCTTATCCATCGTCAGTGTTGATGAATGCCATTCCAGCAAAAGTAGCCGGTGTTGGTCAGCTAGTGATGGTTGTACCGACACCTAAAGGCGAAACCAATCAACTGGTACTGGCTGCCGCTTATCTGGCCGGTGTGGATCGGGCTTTTGCCATAGGTGGTGCTCAAGCCGTCGCAGCGTTGGCTTACGGTACAGAAACTATCCCGGCTGTGGCTAAAATTGTCGGCCCCGGCAATATTTACGTCGCAACTGCTAAAAAGTTAGTGTTCGGTCAAGTAGGCATCGATATGATTGCCGGGCCTTCGGAAATTTTGATTATCTGCGATGGCAAGACCAATCCTGATTGGATTGCGATGGATTTGTTTTCTCAAGCAGAACACGACGAAAACGCCCAATCGATTTTAATCAGCGACAACGCTGACTTCCTTGCGGCGGTTGAGAACAGCATTAACACCTTGCTGCCAACAATGGAACGAGCTGACATTATCAGCACATCGCTATCTAGTCGTGGCGCATTGATTAAAGTGAACAATCTGGATCAGGCTGCCGAGGTAGCCAATCGCATTGCCCCCGAGCATTTAGAGCTATCTGTCGAAAATCCGGAAGCGCTATCCGAACAGATTCGCCATGCCGGTGCCATATTCCTGGGCCGCTACACAGCAGAAGCCTTGGGCGATTATTGCGCCGGGCCTAACCACGTTTTACCGACTTCTGGTACGGCTCGCTTTTCATCGCCACTGGGAGTGTATGATTTTCAAAAACGCACCAGTTTGATCAATTGCTCACAAGTAGGGGCTTCTACATTGGGGAAAACAGCATCTGTACTGGCTCGCGGCGAAAGTTTAACGGCGCATGCGCGTTCTGCGGAATATAGAATCAAGGATTAAGAAAACGTAACTATTCAGCGAGTTTGTTTGTAGGGCAGAATCAATGCGGTATTAGTAAGTGGGAGCGACGCCTTCGGTCGCGACGTGGGCGTCGCTCCCACAAGACACTTTCACAGTAATCAACTGATGCTGAATAGTTGCAAGAAAACTTTAATTTTTACCTTCGGAAAGCTCAGGATGAACGGTAAATTATTGATTTTGTTAGTGGTCGACTGCAAGGATGCAGGCGGTACAGCAAGGCAGAAGCAGTTGCCGAGAGCTAGTCGATCCAATAGCAAAATCGATAGATTAAGCGCTTGCCTAGATAACAAAGATCCGATTCCACTACCTTGGACCTTACGCATGTCACAAACAAACCTGATTAATGCCCTCTTCCGTAAAGAAGTTTTAGCACTGTCCGCCTACAAAGTGGCCGATGCAACCGGTTTGATAAAACTCGATGCCATGGAAAATCCTTACTCCTGGCCGGAAGACATTAAAAACCAATGGTTAGAAACACTTAAAGATTGTCAGCTCAACAGGTACCCCGACCCAGAAGCCCGACAGCTGACTAACACCATCAAACACGTTTATAAATTACCCGAACAGTTTGATGTATTACTGGGCAATGGCTCTGATGAGATCATCCAATTGTTGTTAATGGCCTTACCGCCAGATGCCCAGGTGCTGGCACCCGATCCAGGCTTTGTCATGTACAAACAGCTTAGCCAATGCCTCGGGTTGACTTATCACGGTATCCCCTTGCTGGCCGATGCGTTTGAGCTGGATTTACCGGCTATGTTAGCGGCTATCGAAACACATCAACCCTCAGTGATTTTTTTAGCTTACCCCAACAATCCGACTGGCAATTTATTTAATGCTGATGCAATTCGGGAAATTATCACCAAAGCTAATGGCCTAGTGATTTTGGATGAGGCTTACGCACCGTTTGCCGATGCCAGCTTTATCAATGAATTGCCACAGCATGACAATCTGTTGGTGATGCGCACCGTCTCTAAACTAGGCTTAGCCGGTTTACGACTTGGCTATATTGCTGGCGCTCCTGCCATCATTGAACAACTTAACAAAATCCGCCTGCCATACAACATAAACATTTTGACTCAGGCGAGCACCGACTTTGCACTAAACAATAGCGAACTCTTTGACCAGCAGACCGCTGAAATCCGCGCCCAACGTGACGTTGTATTTGCAGGGCTAAATGCATTGGACGACATCATTGCATACCCTAGCTCAGCGAATTTCATTTTGTTTAGAACAAAAAAAAATCACGCTGACAGTATTTTCATTGCTTTAAAAAACCAAGGTGTGTTAATCAAAAACCTCAATCCTCAAGGAGGTTTATTGACCGATTGCCTACGCGTAACCATAGGCAAACCCGAAGAAAACGCCGCGTTTCTAACGGCCTTGCGCAACAGCCTATCAGCTGCGTAAATCTCTATTGAATTTATCGCACTGCTGTTCGGTAGCAAACGCAAATCAAGGGCGCTTCAAATACCGCAAGCTTTAATGGTATATTGCCGCGCTACGAAAAATAGAAAAACAATGCACTTGTAAGTGCAGACCACCCCCAGGAGAGTTTAATAATGAATACTGAAGGCGTCGACAAGTCCAAACGCCAGTTTCTGACCTCAGCGCTAACCGTAGTTGGCGCGGTTGGTACCGGCTATTTAGCTGTCCCTTTTCTTGCCCAAATGCAGCCCAGCGTTAAAGCTATGGCCGCGGGAGCACCTGTTGAAGTCGACATTAGTAAAATGGAATCTGGTCAACTTATTAGAGTAGCTTGGCGTGGTAAACCCGTCTGGATACTTAATCGTACTCCAGAGGTATTGGAAACGCTCAAAACCCTTGGGCCACAACTCCGCGATCCATTATCTAAAGAATCTATTCAACCCATTGAAAGCGCAAACCCTGAGCGCTCGATCAAACCGGAAATTTTTGTTGCCGTTGGTTTATGTACTCACTTGGGTTGCTCACCCACCTTTCGACCGGAAATTGCGCCACCCGATCTAGGCGATAACTGGAAAGGCGGCTTTTTTTGCCCTTGCCATGGTTCTTGGTTTGATTTAGCTGGCCGCGTTTATAGCGGAGTACCGGCACCCACCAACCTGGAAATCCCCCCTTACCGATACGTTACCGATACGCAGTTAATTATTGGTGAAGATCTTCAACAGGAGAAAGGTGCATGAAACCAAGCCGTCTAACTTTATGTGGCAACTGGATTTTAGAGCGCTTTCCGCTCACAAATCTCTGGAACGAACACATGGCGCACTATTACGCGCCTAAAAACTTCAATTTCTGGTATTTTTTCGGCTCACTAGCTCTGTTAGTACTGGTTAATCAATTTCTTACCGGCATTTTGCTGACAATGAACTACAAACCGGATGCAAAATTAGCATTCGACTCGGTTGAATACATCATGCGAGATGTCAACTGGGGCTGGCTGGTTCGCTACATGCACTCTACGGGTGCCTCAGCATTTTTCATTGTGGTTTACCTGCACATGTTCAGAGGCTTGCTGTACGGTTCATTCAAGCATCCGCGCGAGCTGATCTGGATCTTCGGCATGTTGCTATTTGTTGCCTTAATGGCAGAAGCCTTCATGGGCTATTTATTGCCCTGGGGACAAATGTCTTACTGGGGAGCGCAAGTTATTATCTCCCTGTTTAGTGCCATTCCTGTTGTTGGCGATGAATTATCGCTATGGGTCAGAGGTGATTATGTCGTCTCCGACGCTACGCTCAATCGCTTCTTTGCATTCCATGTTATCGCCGTGCCTCTAGTGTTGGTACTGCTGGTGTTTCTGCATATCGTGGCTTTACACGAAGTCGGCTCCAACAATCCAGATGGATTAGATCTTAAAAAGATAAAACAGACCGGACGTCGTAAATCAGACGAAGAGGAAGAAGAAAAAATCCTGAGAGGTAACAACCCTGACCTGAAAATAATGGACAGCATCCCCTTTCACCCTTATTACACGGTGAAAGATCTGGTTGGCGTGGCGGTATTTTTACTATTTTTTGCCACAGTTATTTTCTTCATGCCGGAAATGGGTGGATATTTTCTTGAACATGCCAACTTTATCCCGGCAGATCCAATGAAAACCCCAGAGCACATTGCTCCGGTTTGGTACTTCACGCCGTTTTACGCAATTTTGCGGGCAATTCCTGATAAGTTTGCCGGTGTCATCGGCATGGGCGGCGCGATTGTTGTGCTGTTTTTATTGCCTTGGCTGGATCGCAGCAAAGTCAGATCAATCCGCTATCGCGGCGGCATTTATAAAAAAGCCTTGTTGCTATTCGTCATTAGCTTTTTGGCATTAGGTTATCTGGGTACGCAACCAGCCACGCCAACAGCAACCACGTTTGCGAGAATTTTTACCGTCATCTACTTTGGCTTTTTCTTGTTAATGCCGCTGTACACACGCTGGGAAAAATCCAAACCGTTACCAAAACATTTAACTTATCAACCCAGCCTGGAAGAACGCTTACCTGCGTTGATTGATACCTTTCATGAAGTAACTATTCTCACACCAATTCAACAACAAGACGGCACAGTGGTTAACAAGAGAAGACCCAACGCGCGCGGCATTCTCAATGTCATCACTCGATTAGCAATAAAATTAAAAAAGAGCCTCGATTGATATGAAAAATTTTATAACGCTATTTTTATTCCTGGCCCTGTCTGGCGGAGTCCAAGCCTCCCAAGGTGTTGAACTACAAGAAGCGGATATTGATCTATCAGACAATGCGTCCCTGCAACGAGGTGCAAAACACTTTGTTACTTATTGCCTTGGCTGCCATTCGATCAAACATATTCGTTACTTACGTATCGCTCAAGACATTAATGTCGATCAAAAAAAGATGCTGAATGACATTGCGCCTGAAGGCGCCAGCATCTATGACCAATTGCACAGTGCAATGAACGCACATGATGCAGAAAAATGGTTTGGCACCCAACCGCCTGACTTATCTTTAATAGCCCGGTCGCGCGGAGCCGATTGGCTGTATAGCTACCTGAAAGGTTTTTACACTGACAAAACCAGACCTTACGGCGTCAATAACCTTGTCTTTGAAGATGTTGGTATGCCTAACCCGCTGTGGCAGTTACAAGGCCAACAAAAGCCAACATACAAAACTGTAGATGGTCAAAAATCTATCGATAAATTAGTCTTAGAAGAGCACGGTACGATTTCTGAAAAAGAATTCGATCGAGTCGTAAACGATTTAGTTAACTTTCTTGTTTACGTTGGCGAACCTATGCAACTAGAAAGAAAAAGCATGGGCAAATATGTCATTTTCTTCATCCTAATGCTGTTAGTTCTGTCCTACCTGCTGAAAAAAGAATACTGGAAAGACGTACATTAACTGCAAACACGAAAACAGGGATGTTTTCACCAAAACCTGTAAAAACTGCATCTTAACCGTTCGACAAACTCACAGCTCAGCGCGAACGGAACTCGTTGATTTGTAAAGTACCGTTCGCACTGAGTTTATCGAAGTGCATGGTTTTTCGAGGTTCCCCTTATTAGCCCATCCTGTTACGTTAGTAGCGAGCTTGTCGAACCAAGAGCGTATAACGAATTTCTCGAAGAAACAGACCCTATAATGAGTCTTTTTTCAACAACGCCCAAGCGCTGATTTCCAATAATTCCTCTATAAAATCAACTAGTTGCTCGCTTTTACCTACACATCAAAGCAAGATTTTTTTCAATCGTGTTACAATGTCTCCTCTTACCGCTCTACACCCAAAGAGGTTGTTATTCGTGACAAACATTAGTACTCGTAGATCTGCCATGACTCTTTTTTCATCACCCACCTGCACAAAGAGCCATTGCGCGCGTTTTGTGTTGCTCGAAAAGGGAATTGTCGCCGATGTGGAATATTACGACCCGACCGATCCTCCGGAAGATTTAATAGAACTTAATCCGAACGGCATCTCTCCCACCTTGATAGAGCGCGATCTGGTTCTTTACGATTCACGCATTATCATGGAATACCTGGATGAGCGCTTCCCGCACCCACCCTTGCATCCGATGGACCCTGTGTCCCGGGCAACCGCGAGAATGCTGATCAAACGTATTGATCAAGATTGGTATCAGCTGCTTGAAGAAATTTTAAGCTCTGGCGAGAAGAAATCAGCACGCACCAAAAAATTGCTGCGCGAAAGCATCATCGCAGTAACTCCTGTTTTTGGTGCCAGACCATTTTTCATGAGCGAAGAATTCTCAATGGTCGATTGTGTTGTTGCCCCATTGTTATGGCGCTTACCTAGCGTGGGCATTGAAATGTCATCACTTAACGACACCATCAACAATTACGCCATAAAAATATTCAACCGGCCGGCATTCAGACACAGCCTGAGCGATGCCGAGAAAGAAATGAACGAGATCCTCAAATGACTTCCTTAAAACCTTATCTGATCCGTTCGATTTACGAATGGATCGTCGATAACGATTTAACACCGCATCTGCTGGTTGACGCCGAAAATACCGATGCCGTATTGCCGCAAGAATTTATCGAAGACGGCAAAATAGTCCTAAACATCAAACCACAAGCCATCCAAGGCTTATCGCTCGGCAATGATTTTATTGAATTCAATGCCCGCTTTAGCGGTAAGCCATTGCATATCGTGACGCCCGTGACAGCCGTATTGGCAATTTACGCCAGAGAAAATGGTAAAGGCATGGTGTTTGACCGCGAAGATGACGACAACGAACCGCCACCAGAAAAAAAACCAGTTGCCAGCAAACCGCATTTGCGCGTTGTGAAGTAGAAATTTCGCAACACTTATTAAACAATGTATTGATTTTATTTGGTTATCCCAAAGGAGCTTTTTATTACCCTGTTTAAAAATGGATTGTCCTGTTATATCGGAACACATTACGCATGACCCACTCGACAACAGCAATCAACCCCCACGCCCCTCAACCTACATCTCTAATAGCACTTATTAGAAGCATGTGGCGTAACCGTCAGCTTTTCGTGCAAAGGACCAATCACGGAGGTGGGACGCTACAAAGGTTTAGTCTGTTTTTTCAACTTGAATCAAGCTTTGATTTTGGAAGCTGATTAATGTGGAACATATTTAAATCTTTATTGGCCTATCGCGGCTTTATCTACGGTAGCGTCAAACGCGAATTCCAATCAAAATATCGCAATTCTCTACTTGGTGCGGCGTGGACTGTTATTAACCCGCTTGCCATGATAGTTGTCTACACTGTGATTTTTTCCCAAATCATGCGTTCAAAATTACCAGGCGTTGACGGTACATTTGCTTACAGCATTTACCTATGTGCTGGAGTTCTGACTTGGGGATTATTTTTAGAAATCGTTAGCCGCGCGCAAAATACCTTTCTTGAACACGCCAATCTACTCAAGAAATTAAGCTTTCCTCGAATCTGCTTGCCTATCATAGTAGTCGCTAATGCGATGGTAAACTTCACCATTGTGTTTGGCTTGTTTAGTATTTTTCTGCTGATTTCCGGTAACTTTCCTGGCCTCGCTTATTTGGCGCTGTTCCCTGTAATCGGCATTCTTGTGATGTTTGCCATTGGCCTAGGCATTAGTCTTGGAGTGCTCAATGTGTTTTTTCGCGACGTTGGTCAATTCTTCGGTATCGTCATCCAGTTCTGGTTTTGGCTCACACCGATCGTTTACCCGCTCAGCATCCTACCTGAAAAAGCACGTTCGCTGATGAGTTATAACCCTATAGCCAGCCTTATGACTGCATTTCAAGACATTCTTGTATCCGGCCAATGGCCGACATGGCAAAGCCTACTGCCTGTCACAATTATCGCTGTTACCTTGTGCGGACTAGGTATACGCCTGTTTCGTAAGCATGTCGGCGAAATGGTAGACGAGCTATGACCAAATCAGAGCGTTTAAGCCAATTACTGCAAACAATTCCTGACCTTGAGCTGGCCGTCTTAGTAGGCAGTCAAGCGCTTGGAACAGCGACACCGCATAGTGATTGGGACATTGCAATTCGTTGGAAAAAACAGATGAATAGCCTGGCTCAACTGGAACAGTTGGAAATTCTGAAACAGAAAATTGCCGACACCATTGCAATACACAAAGATCAAATTGACCTGATCGATATTCCATTAGCTCGACTTGCAATGCGAGCTGTAATTGCCGAAGAAGGCGTCGTTCTCAAAGGCGAAGATACGTTGGCATGGTGCCATTACCTCACCCACACATGGGGAGAACTGGAAGATTACTACTGGAGGAAAAGCAATGCGGCTTGACCTCTATCAGGCAGAAAGTGAACGCATTGCTAACGAGCAAATGGCATTGCTTTTAGAGGCGAAACAACGCATTCTCGCTGGATCACCTCTATCTCGGCTTGAACAAAACGGCGTGCTCCATGCCCTACAAGTACTCATAGAAAACGCTATCGGCAAATCCAAACATATGCTCAAGGCGTTAGGAGAACCTATACCCGTTTCCGCCTACGACACCTTTGCCAGTCTTGAAAGGCATGGCGATATAAAGTTACAAGAGTTACAACAATGGAATTCGGCGGTTGGATTACGCAACCGAATTGTCCACGATTATATGAATATTGATATACAACTAATCTACGAACTTATCACCAATGATCGACTGCAATTTATTGCCGACTTCCTGCATAAACCGATACAAATAACATCTACTGTTGGCATTCAACCTACGCTGACAGGCAAACTTTAAGGAAGGGCTAGTGTTATGCGTCTATTACCGAATTATCAAAAAGTAATTTCTGACACCGCCCTAAAAATATTTGGGGAGAGTGCTTCGGTGTGGCTATTTGGCTCCAGATTAGATGACTCAGCCAAAGGGGGAGACGTGGACTTACTCATAAAACTTGAGTCGCCTACTGCTAACAAAGATTTATTGGCGACAAAATATAATGCCCTGCTCCAAATGCAACTTGGCTTACAAAAGTTTGATATTTTAGTGATTGATCCCTCAACAACACTAAAACAGATCCATCAACAAGCACTTTCCAAAGGTGTAAAGTTATGACTGATAAATATGCTAATACAGGCCTTGTCGCAAGGCTTGAACATCTTCAACGAGTTGTAACAAAAGAGTGCGATTACCTTATTTACACTGCACAAGGATTGACACAGACTGACCCAAAGTTTTGCTGGCTGGATAAGGTTGAACAAAACGCCAGCTTAACCGAAAGGCTTGATGCCTTCGTTAGTCGTTACTGTCGTCTGCAAGACACGCTTGGTGACAAACTCCTTCCCACTTATTTGAGCATGCAACTGGAACCGCTCGGAACCGTACTGGACAACCTCAACCGCGCTGAAAAACTTGGCTTGATACCGAGCGTTGCTGACTGGATTGAAGCACGCAGCCTGCGCAACAACTTAGTTCACGAATACACTGAAGATATTGAACTATTACGGCACAGCATCCTGCGAGCATTAGAACTGGTGCCAATGCTTGAAACTGTAACCAAAAATCTCTGCCAACAAAGTAGAAAATAACCGTAAAAGACATCCTCTTTAATTTATGCGCCTAACAAAACAACAAGCACAAACAATCACCCAAACAGTTTCCCGATTAGCCGGCACTAGATCATCTGTGTATTTATTTGGCTCCAGACTCAACGATCAGGCAAAAGGTGGCGATATAGATCTGTTTATCGAATCCGACACACCGTTATCGCTAATACATCGAGCGCAAATTAAAATGGAACTGGAATCACAGCTTAGCTTGCCCGTTGACATCGTTTCGAAAGCCCGTAGCGCGATAGCGACACCCTTTCAAATCATCGCCCAGTCTGGGTCGGTTCAATTGGAGATGTGAGTGAATCAATCGATCCTCGACTCAGAAAAATTGCACCTTGCAGAACTGTTAGAAGCGATACAGCGTTGCGTTTACTTCCTCGATGCTTCTAGCCGTAAATTAATATGGCCATTGACAAAAGAGCGACTAGAGACGCAGAAGAAGGACGTAGTATTATTCGAAGCCATGGCGGCAATCAACGAGCGGTTCGCTAAGCTGCAAGACACACTCGGCGCTGCCATGCGACATGCCTGTATTCTTGCAGGCGAACCCACTGATAGCTTTCTTAAGGTACTCAGCTTTTACGAAAAAGCAGGCGTACTTGAATCGGTTGCATCGTGGCAGCTATGCCGAGCAGCTCGCAATCTTGCCGCACATGACTACGAAATCGAATACGCAGAAATCGCAGACCATTTTAATTCTTTACAGACTTTAACCCCATTACTCTATGAAAGTGCCGTCCGCTTCCTAAGCTATTGTCAGGAGACACTTGGCATTGAACCGAGGCAAGCAGATTTCTCAGCGGAGTTTTTGGCGATTGTAGAAACTAAACAAGCTCGTGAATGAATATTAATATTCCATTTTTCTACTGACTTATCACCAATGATCACCTGCAATTTATTCCCAACTTCCAGCATAAACCGACTTTTGCAATGCCCAACTAATATGGAAACACTTTAAAAATGGGCACAATTTCCATTACCAATTTAGGCAAAGCCTACAAACAATATCCGACACGCTGGTCGCGACTTGTCGAGTGGTTTGTGCCTTTTAGTAAACCTCAGCATCAACTCAAGTGGGTATTGCAAGACATCAACTTCACCGTTAATCCTGGTGAAGCCGTCGGCATTATCGGCATCAACGGCGCCGGTAAAAGTACCCTACTGAAAATGATCGTCGGCACGACTCAACCCACCACCGGCAGCATCAACATCACCGGACGTGTGGCAGCACTACTAGAGCTAGGCATGGGATTTCACCCCGACTTCACAGGACGGCAAAATACTTATCTAGCCGGGCAACTATTGGGCATGAGCGTTGAAGAAATTACCAGCCTAATGCCAGAAATTGAAGCCTTTGCAGAAATTGGCGATTACATGGATCAGCCGGTACGGGTTTATTCCAGCGGCATGCAAATGCGTGTGGCATTTAGCATCGCGACAGCACGACGCCCGGATGTGCTAATTGTCGACGAAGCGTTATCAGTAGGCGATACCTATTTCCAACACAAAAGTTTTGACCGCATACGTGAGTTTCGCAAGCAAGGCACTACCTTGCTAATTGTCTCTCACGACAAAAGTGCAATCCAGTCCATCTGCGATCGGGCGATTCTTCTCAATGAAGGCAAGCTTGCCATGCAAGGTCAGCCTGAAGCAGTCATGGATTATTACAACGCTATGATCGCTCACAAGGAAAACTCCAAAATAGAACAAATAGTTCTGGATATCGGCAAGGTTCAGACCATTTCAGGCACAGGTGAAGCGGAAATCGAAAATGAAACTGGATTGGTTGTTCCGCCTAGTGACCCTCTTGCACTAAGGCAAGCCATGCGCTATTTGTGGGAACATCCAGAAATAGCCGCTGAGATGGGAAAACGTGCCGAGGATAGGTATTGGAATTACTTTACAGCTGACAAAATGGTCGAGGAATATGTAAAGTTGTACCGAGAACTAGCAGGGAAGTAATTGCCGTTCAGTACCTACTTGGATATGGGCATAAATTTAAATTGATAGAAAATGAATAGCGCGGCTGAAATTATTTCCGTTTTTTTAGACTCAATACCTATCCAATATTCAATTTATAGGCTCTTGACTGTATAGTAGCCGCCAGCCGAAGGTTGATCGTCAACTAAAGGTTTATGTTTAACCCTACATTATTGAGGTGAGCCATGAAATTACTAATGCATTCCCTTTCTTTATCGCTAGTAGTGGGTTGCTTGTTTGCAACATCGGTATCTGCGGCTGATGCCAAGGCCGGTGAACAAAAAGCCGAAGCGTGCGTTGGCTGTCACGGCCAGAATGGCAATAGCAATAGTCCGCAATGGCCTAAGTTAGCAGGGCAACAACCGACCTATATTGAAACTCAACTTAAAGCGTTCAAATCGGGTCATCGCAGCAATACTATGATGCAGGCCATCGCTACTAATTTAACCGATGGTGATATTGACGACTTAGCCGCTTATTTTTCTAGCCAAAAACCTGCCAGTGCGGGTGCCGATGCTATTTTGGCAAAAGCGGGTCAGCCTAAAGCGAGTATGTGTTTGGGGTGCCACGGTATTCAGGGTGAAGGTAAAGGCCAATTTCCTCGCCTTGCCGGACAACATCCTAATTATCTAGTGTCGCAATTAGCAAACTTTAAAAACGGTTCTCGTAAAAGCGGTCCCATGCAAGGGGTAGTATCCAGTTTATCCGATCAAGATTATAAGGAATTAGCGGCTTATTTTGGTTCGTTATAAACTTTCGAGCCTAAGCACTTCGATAAACTCAGTACGAACGGCACCTTATAATTATTAAAAAAGGCGGCATTAATGCCGCCTTTTTTATGCTCTGCACAAATGCATCCTGCAAAAGCCTTACTTGTGCTTTATCATTGCCGCAAAAAACCATAAAGCCCCATTATTAGAGCTATGACTGTATCGAAACCAAAAAGTAACTTTTCTCTGATCTTGTTATTTGCTGCGACTTTGTTTTTCAGCGCATCGCTAATGTTTTTGCTGCAACCGCTGTTTGGCAAGATTTTATTACCCTTGTTAGGTGGTTCTCCGGCGGTGTGGAACACCTGCATGGTGTTTTATCAAAGCATTTTGTTTTTGGGTTATCTATATGCGCATTATGTCTCGACCAAATTACAACCTCGTCTGCAGATACATTTACACGCTGCGATTATTCTGATTAGCTTTTTAGCATTGCCACTGGCTTTACCTGAAAATAACGCGCCGCCTACGCTTGAAAATCCAACTTTCTGGCTGCTATCAACTTTGTTTCTGGCAATCGGCTTGCCTTTTTTTGTGGTATCAACGACCGCGCCGTTGATGCAAAAATGGTTTTCTACCCTCGGTCATCAATCTAGCAACGATCCTTATTTTCTCTATGCCGCAAGTAATGCGGGCAGCTTACTGGCACTACTCAGCTATCCATTTATCGTTGAACCGTCAATTGGTCTGGAGCATCAAAAAATTTACTGGAGTATCGGCTATGTTGTTCTATCTCTGCTAATAGCGGGATGCGCATTTCGAGTTTGGAACAATCGTAGCGAACCAACGCTTAAAGTCGCTGAACCTCGATCTATGACAGCTGCCCCGGATATTTATCAGAAATTACACTGGCTGGCGCTGGCTTTTGTGCCTTCAAGCCTGTTACTGGGCTTAACCAACTTCATCAGTACCGACATCGCGTCTGTGCCGCTACTGTGGATTATTCCGCTGACGCTGTACCTGCTGTCCTTTATTATCGTTTTTTCAACATGGAACGATAAAACCCACTTGGTCATGGTGCGACTGCAAGCCTATTTTTTGCTGCCTTTTCTGATCTATGCCTTTATCAACCCTGCAGATTTACCCTATTGGGGTTATTTAGTATTACACCTGTTGGCGTTTTTCTTTGCCGTCATGGTTTGTCATGGCGAACTTGCAAGCAGTCGACCCAGTACCGAGCATTTAACTACCTATTATTTAATTATGTCGTTTGCCGGCATGTTGGGCGGGATGTTTAATACTTTTGTAGCGCCTTTTATTTTTGACGGTATTTACGAATACCCGATTATGATTATTGCCGCCTTATTGCTGCGCCCGACCAGCACAATTTCAATTCCAAGTGCACTTAAGCAACTGATAGGACCTGTCCTGCTGATGGTTATCGGCCTTGTGCTTTATGTCAAAATCGATAATTTACTCGATTATTTCGATACTATTGCCATCACCTTAATTGTCTTGAGCTGTCTTGGCTTTGCACTAAGAACACGTCCGATTGCTTATTCGGGGCTGACCGGGGCAATTATTTTTCTCAGCCTAGGCATGCATGGCCTATCGACGCATACGCTATATCAAGAACGCTCGTTTTTTGGCGTAATGGCCGTCCGTGAAGGCGTATTGACCAATGAACAAAGTCAGCCAGAAATCTATCACGAGCTATTTCATGGCACCACCAAGCATGGCGCGCAACGGTTAACCTCCGAAGAAAACAAAACTCCGCTCACTTATTACAGTCGCCCGGGACCGATGGGACAATTATTCAAGGAATTTGACGACCAGGACCAGAACTGGACTATTGGCGTCGTCGGCCTGGGAGCCGGTGCATTAAGCTGTTATGCCAAAGATCAACAACAGTGGACGCTTTATGAAATTGATCCGTTAGTGGTGACCATCGCCCGTAATCCACTTTATTTCAGTTATCTCTCGCAATGCAATGAACAAGCAACGATGAAGATAGGGGATGCGCGTTTGTCACTCGCAAACGAACCGGATGGCAAATTTGATTTAATTGTAATGGATGCGTTTAGTTCCGATTCGGTACCCACACACTTATTAACTGAAGAAGCATTGGCACTGTATTTCAAAAAGCTAAAACCTGAAGGCATGGTCGCTTTTCATATTACCAATCGCCATTTGTTATTAAAAAAGGTGCTGTCTATACATGCTGAGCATATGAAGGTTGCAGCCTTACTGCAAGAATTCAAACCTCAGCGAGAAATGCCGTTGGTGGTTGCAACCGATTGGGTGGTAATGGCCAAAAATCCCAAAACGCTGGAACCCTTGGCTTTAAGTCGTATTGGTAGTTGGCAAAAAATGCCTTTATATTTTGATATGCCGCCCTGGACGGATGACTTCACCAATATTATTAGCATTTGGAAGTAGAAGGTCGTGGATTGGATTAAGGGGATCTCTAAAAATTGCACTTCGACAAGCTCAGTACCCACAGGGCATAAATGCGAACGGTTATCTCATTAAATCGATTACTTATCCGTTCGTGCTGAGCCTGTCGAAGCATGAATGGATAATTTTTAGAGGTTCCCTTTAACGCTCAAAGCTTTAACATTGATTCAAGATCTGGTGTCTCAGCCAATATTTTGGCAGAAAGTAGTCCAACATTTTGCCCTCTGAAAGGGTAATGGTAAGCAAGTATAGGCTCTAGCGCTGCTTTAGATGATTCACCGTAAGTAACAATAACGTAGCCATTTTGATGACTCGCAGCCCAGCTGTGTAAAGCGTTGCTATCTGAAATCTCGGTAATTGGACGTTCGAGTCGACCGGTAAAGTGGTATTGACCATGATAATTGACACCAAACAAGGCGATATCGCGACTTTCCTTCATTAACGCAGCAATTTTTCCTGCAACGATTGACGTATCGTAACGGTCGGCTTTGATGGAAAAAAAACCACATGAAATCATCAAGACTGCGGTGATGGTTCCGATACAGACATATAAAACCGCTTCTCGTAAATCCAATGCTTTGGCAAAAACCAGCACAACTGACACGCCCAAAAGTATCTCTCCCCACACGGGAGAAAGTAACGAGAACTCTGGCCGCCACTGAAAAATTTGGTTAAGCCACGGAAACAATCCCAACACTATGCCCAATATCGCCAGCACCGCCACAATAATGACATGAGCGCGCTTACTGCGATGCAAATCCTGAATTTCATCAATAGTTCTAGCCAATAGTAATGCCAGACCCGGCACTAAAGGCATTAAATAATGCAGCCGCTTGCCGCTGACCAATGAAAATGCAATAAAAACCGGTAATCCCCAGGCTAGGCAGAAGCGAATACCGGCATCTTGCGAACTTACTTTGCGTAGTCCAGACCAAAATGGCCCAAACAATACCCATGGCAACAGCAGCAGCGGCAGAGTTTCCAGATACCACCACCACGGCAATCGATGGGCGAAAGATTCCACTAATCGGCCGCTGGTTTGCCCCAAGAATATGGCATTTCTGTATGCTTGACCGCCGGCAATGCCGGCAGGTATTGCCCAACTAAGCGCAATAACGGCACCTATTACAATGGAAAGTCCTAATCCTAAATACCATTGCCGCCAGCGAAAATTGATTTTTTGCTTACCCATCCACCATGGCGCTAGCAGCGCGACGGGTAATAAATGCAATAAAATCACCGGTCCTTTACTAAACACCCCGCCGCCAATCGCCACACCTAATAATAACCAGCGACGAAAGGTTAGTCCTGCGTAAGCCAATCGTTGCAGACTGTAAATGCCTAGCACCACAAAAAATGCCAGCATCATGTCGAACATGGTCAACGTGCTGTAGATGTTCCAAAAAAACAGGCTAAGTAATACTAGCGGAGCTAAATCTTCAACTTGTTTACGGTCTGGCCACAAGTTTCTGGCTATTAACGCCGATAAATATAGGGTTGCGAGAGAAAACAACGGGGCAATGAGTCGTAGTGACCAATCATTGACACCAAACAACCACCAGCTTGCGGTCATTAACCAAAACAATAACGGCGGTTTATGGCTATAAGTTTCGCCGTTCAAATGTGGCACTAGATAATCGTGGCTAAACCACATTTCCCAAGCAACCGCCGCATAACGGGTTTCATCAATCGGGAATAATGGTCGAAATATCAGACTAACTGATATTAAAAGCGCCCAGAGAAGAAAAATCCACAGTTTGACAGGCAATAATTGCAACATGGGGGCGGGAATAATGCAGCGAAGTTAATCGATTTTTAGATTTTTTCGTTCGTAAACAACGAAATATAAATTTCTAAAATATATGAATAGACCACTTAATTGGCCAACAATAAACACAGGATCTTGTCGATAAATCGCATAGGCAGATAATGTTAAGCCACCTGCAATACTGAAATACCAAAATGCGATGGGGAATACGCTTTTTTTCTCCCGCTCACTTTTAATCCATTGCACTATAAATCTGGCAGAAAATAATGCCTGACCAACAAAACCGATAATCAGCCAAATAGTTTCTTTATCAACACTCACTCTTCAACCTCTGCTATTTTTGCACGCTTTATCAGCCAGATAACTCCAAGCAAATCAATAACTCCCGCCCACAGTCTATCTAACGTGCCGTATTTTGAATTACCGCTGGTTCGGGCTCTATGGTTAACTGACTCGGAAATAACTTGTCCGCCTGCTCTCAAGATTAATGCCGGTAAAAATCGGTGCATATGATCAAAATAAGGTAATTCCAAAAATTTATCCCGGAAAAAAACCTTCAAGCCGCAACCGGTATCTGGCGTTTTATCACCCAGCAACGTTGAGCGCACAGAATTTGCCACTTTAGATGAAAACAGCCGCCAAGCAGAATCATGTCGCTTGTTCCGCCAACCAGCAACCATCGCTAAGTTAACGGTTTGCTGGTGTTTCTGTATTAGAACATCGTATAAACGAGGAATATCAGCTGGATCATTTTGTCCATCACCATCAAGGGTTGCGATATATGGGTATTGCGCAGCCCTTACCCCAGTATAAATTGCAGTGCTTTGACCACAAGCATAGCGATGCCGAATAACTCTTAGACGGTCAAATTGATGACGTGCTTGTTGTAACACTGCAGAGGTATCGTCAGTACTCCCATCGTCAATATAAATAATTTCATAATTATTTGCTTGCTGCATAGCCGCATCAATTTCCGTAATTAAGGAAATAATATTTTCAGCTTCATTATGAACGGGAACTACTACAGAAATATTCACTAATTACCTTAAGCAGATGATAAATGACAAAAAAAAGGGCGGCATTAATTAAAATGCCGCCCTTTTATTTTTAAGATGTAACAACAGTAGCCGCTTTAATTTTAACTTCCATCACATAAATACTGACATGTGTTAAGTTTAAATTAATCTCATTAAACAACTATGAGAACTAACTTTATAGCGACAAATGCTGTTCCAAATACTAATGAAAAAATTAACGCTTTGAGTATTGAGGGCGTTTTCTTGCCTTATGTAAACCAACTTTTTTACGTTCTACAATACGAGAATCGCGAGTCACAAAGCCGGCTTTTCTTAATGCTGGACGTAATGTTTCGTCATAAACCATTAACGCACGGGTTAAACCATGACGTATTGCACCAGCTTGACCAGAAGGACCTCCGCCTTTAACAATTACGTTAATATCGAATTTACCTTCTAATTGAACACATTCAAGCGGCTGGCGAGATACCATCTGGTCGGTTTTCCGTCCAAAATAATCTTCGATAGTCTTTTTGTTGATTGTAATTTTACCAGTGCCTGTCGTTGCATATACACGTGCAATTGCACTTTTGCGCCGACCTGTTCCGTAATACTGAGCTGCTGCCATAGTCTACCCGCTTATAATTCTAAAACTTTCGGCTGTTGAGCCTGATGATCGTGTTCAGGACCTGCATAAACTTTCAATTTCTTGAACATTGCACGACCCAGTGGATTATTAGGTAACATTCCCTTTACTGCCGTATTCAAAATACGATCAGGAAAAGTTTTTCTTAATTTACCCAAGCTAACGGTCTTTAAATTACCGATATAGCCTGTATGGTGCTGATACAATTTATCTTTTTCTTTATTGCCTGTAACACCAATTTTCTCGGCGTTAACGACAATAATGTAATCACCGGTATCAACATGCGGTGTATATTCTGGCTTGTGTTTACCACGAAGACGACGTGCAATCTCAGAAGCAAGGCGACCTAAAGTCTTTCCTTCTGCATCAACAACGTACCAATCGCGTTTAACTTCTGCTGGCTTTGCACTAAATGTTTTCATTTTACTTAGGCTTACGTTAAAGGCTTGATTAAAAGTTGGTCATATTACTAAACATCGCCTGATTTTTCAAACTTATTTCCGACTTTTAAGGGACTTAAGTAGATGTTAAAAACCATTTAGACCAACGAAGCTAACTCACAACTTAATGTTTAGTGAGTGTAATTTGCGATAAAGGTGTGTTCGCTCCATACCCACAGCCGCAGACAACCTAGCAACGCTGCCGCCCGTTTGCTCGAGGTGATATTCAAGATAGGCTTTTTCAAAATGATCTCTCGCATCTTTCAAAGGTAAATTGAAAAACTCCGGCACCGAAGCAATCACTACAGAGTTACTTCCTCCTGCACCCAGCGCAGCTTTCACTTCATCCAATTCAATATCTTCACCCACACCCAGAATCATCAATCGCTGCACCAGGTTTTTTAATTCGCGGATATTGCCCCGCCAGTGATAATTGCGTAAAAAATTCTGTGCAGACATCGAAAATTTGCGAAACGCCAATCTATCCTGACTAACGAAATAATCGACATAAAAACTCAATAATGTCGGTACATCCTCGCTGTGCTCACGAAGCGGTTGAATATCCAGAGTAACTTCATTGAGTAAGTAATATAAATCCTGCCGAAAGCGACCCGACCTGACCTCCTCGTCCAGCGCCATTCGGGTTGAAGACACCACCCTGACATCCACACGCACTGACTCGCTACCACCAACGCGTAAAAATGAACTTGATTCCAGTGCGCTAAGCAAGCGCAGCTGAGTTTCCTTGTCCATGCCACCGATTTCACCTAAGAACAATGAGCCTTTATGCGCCCGCTCCAACAGCCCAGGATAAACCTTGCCTGCATCTTCTTTTCCAAAAAACTCTACGGCAGAATTTTCTGGTGAAATGCTCCCCACAGCCACATGGACAAAGGGACCATCGCGATGAGCGCTATTAGCATGCAAATAACGCGCATATAATTCTTTACCGACCCCGGCCTCGCCTACTAACAATACGCGCGTACCATGCTGCGCCAGCCTTTTTAGCTGCTCTTTAGTTCGAGCAACAACAGCACTTTTACCAACCGGTTCAATCTCTGCCGACAATTGCTGCTTAAGCCCTGCATTTTCGATTTGCAGATTACTGGCTTCCAGCGCACGCTCCACAATTAACAATAGTTTGGCCATTGACAATGGCTTTTCAAGAAAATCGTAAGCACCTAAACGAGTCGCCTCGACAGCCGCTTCTACAGATCCGTGCCCAGACATCATGACAACTGGCGATAGCAATTTCTTTTCCGTCACCCATTCCCTCAACAAAGTAATACCGTCGCTATCAGGCATCCAAATGTCTAATAAAATGAGATCGGGTGAGGTGGTTTTTTTTAAGGCTCTGGCTTCAGCGGCATTTTCCGCAGTAGCTACTTGATAACCTTCATCCTGAAGAATTTCAGAGATAAGTCGACGTATATCCGGCTCATCATCCACAACCAAAATACGGGGTGCTTGTGTAGTCATAGTGTTACAGCTGTTCAAAATTACACGCCGGAAGCTGAATAATAAAACCAGCCCCCACTTTGTCGCATCGACTTCCTGATGATTGCGACACATCAGCCATCTCTGGCAATCGACGACTAGTATCAACCCAAATGGCGCCGCCATGTTCCTCGATGATTTTTTTTACTATCGCCAATCCTAAACCAGTACCTTTGGCTTTAGTGGTAACGTAGGGCTCAAAAATCTTCTCCATTTGCTCCTCTTTAATGCCAGGCCCATCATCATAGAAGGTTATTTCAATAAAATCGGCATTATTTTTTTGCACTCGATGCACGCCTATTTCAATTACGCCCTGAACATCAATGGCCTCTAAGGCATTTTTGACTAAATTGTGTAGCACCTGCCTGAGGCTTACAGGATCACCTTTTATCATTAAGCGCCCGGCTTCGTAAGCTGTTTTAAACTTAACACCCGGTCTAGCCATATACAGCGCCAACACTTCCTGCACTAGAGCAGATAAATCAATCGAAACCGTCTGTTTTTTGGATGGCTTAGCGTATTCAGAAAAATCATCGACCATTTCCTTCATTGCTTCAACTTGCTGCACAATGGTTCGGGTTGATCGTTGTAACATTTCTGCATCACCCATCTCCAACTTATCAGCCAGCTTATGCTGTAACCTTTCCGCGGATAACTGAATAGGTGTTAATGGGTTTTTAATTTCATGCGCCAGTCTTCTAGCCACCTCGCCCCAAGCGGCATTTTTTTGTGCCTGTATTAAATCGGTCACGTCATCGAATACCACGACCGCCCCCACCCGGCTGCCTTCTTGAGAAAACAACGGCGTACCACGGCATAACAACTCTTGTCGACCGTTGGAACCTAAAAATGCGATTCGCTGTTGCCATATATCATCCGCTTGTTCGAGCAATCGCTGAATGGACTTAAGTGGCTCAGCCAGCTCGGAATAGTCCGTCACTAATTCAAGTAAACTCCGGCCAATAAAATGATTCACGTGAATATGAAAAATTCGGTAAGCGGCCTGATTAGCGGTACGAATTTTATAATTAGCATCAAAACTAATAACCCCAGCCGTTAAATTAGCGAGGATAGTCTCCAAATAAGCCCGCTGGTTTTCCACCTCCAACCCAGCTAACCGGGTTTCGTCATGAGCTCGAGCAATACGTTGAGTCATATCGTTGAATGACTCAACCAAAAAGCCCAAATCATCCTGCGCCAAGACAGGAACAATCTGGTCATAATGCCCGGAAGCGACCGCTTGCGTGCCTTTAACCAGCTCCTTCACCGGGGCAATTATGTTACGGATGCTGATAAAAGCCACCCAGATTGCAGCTAACAAACTCATTAGCAAAACCAGCGATAACGCCAGTGAAAAACTCAACTTCAATGAATTTCTAAGAAAATTCATTTCCTGATAGCGCACAAAAGCAAATTCCACAGAATCAGCTAAGTCAGCAATTCGTACCGGTACTGGATACAACACTTGAAGATACTGAGGATCCTTGGTTTTTACCGATACGATGACTCGGATCATCAATTCATCGTCCCTTACCGGCGCCAAAGCGACATAGTCGCCATTTTGTCGTAACTGCAGCCAAGTATGCTCATCAGGAAGGCTCGGCAAAATATCACCGGGATTGATGCTAATCGAAGCAACAATCCGACCCTGCCGAGAAAACAATGTCATTTCCGAAGCGCCAGCAAGTTCGCGAAAATTCTCGAGCTCCAGCGTTGCCAACGTCTCTGAAGAATTACTTAGTTTTTCGGCTAATTGTTCGGCTTGCCGTAAATGCCAGCGCATACGCTGATCAAGCGAGGCCTGGCTTAGTTCTAATGCATCTTCCATCGCGCGGTCAATTTCGACGTTAAACCAACTGTCGATACCTTGATGCAAAAACTGCATGGAAAAATAAAACACAATTGCGGCAGGCGCCAACGCCAACACCACAAATAGCGACACCATGCGCGCAGTCAACCGGGAACCGGCCTCACGCCGCTTGGTATGTCGTGCCAAGGAATAAATATTGGCGCCGACCAAGCCCAACAGCACCACAGAACCTAAGGCATTGACCAATAACAACCAAGAGTACATCGCGCTCAACTCGGAAGACTCTTGAGTGGCCGAGCTCATCAACTGCAATGACAATAAAATCAGTGCAAATAAGATAAAAATAGAGACGCCAATGGGCGGCTTTAGTTTGTCAGGGACCATACATACCAAGCGCTGGATAAAAACCATTGGGGGCTGACATAAGCCGTCGGCCGAAGCGGTAAAGGCAAAGAATCGCGATCGAGTTTGACTTTTACAGCAGCAAAATACTGCTGATCAGGAGCAAGCGCCGCTTTATCGATTACCGAGAAATCTCGCACCTTTGACATTGAATCCAAAGCTGCAGTTAATGTGGAGAAATTTGTTACCTCGCTGGTGTGCTCGTTTTTGATTCGATACATATTTAACAACGCGTGGTATTGGATTTTATAGCGGATGGAATCTTCAACCAGCGTCTTATTCCAAAGCATGTCCCGATGCTGGAGTACCTTTAACTGGACAATCCAATATAAGGGGATACCATTTTCTAGCGCTTCCTTGGCGCGCATACTTAACTGGTAATCAACATCCGCAGCAAGTACGTAATTGTCACCCTGCAACTTCATCTCGGCAGATTTCACTACTACGCCAAATTCATCGGCACTGACTGAAATCGGCCACCACAAGCAGAAAAAACATAACAACGTAGATAAAATCGGCACCTAGCGCTTACCCAAACGCGCGTAATAAAAACCATCCATTGCTGCCTCGCCGGTAATAATTTGCCGACCACAACTACCCGCAACGCCCCAGTCTGCAATAATCGGCAGTTCCACGGCATCGTCATTATTATCAAGAAAAGCCCTTATTTGCAGCTCATTTTCCTGTTTTAAAATAGAGCAGGTCGCATACAACAATGTGCCGCCTGGGGCTAATAAGGGCCAGATAGCCTGTAAGATATTTTTTTGCAGTGCACTCAGGTGGTCAATATCCTCAGCTCTGCGCAAAATTTTAATGTCAGGATGACGACGAATAACACCCAACGCCGAACATGGTGCATCCAATAAAATTCGATCAAAAAGCTGACCGTCCCACCATTTTTGCGGGTTAGCCGCATCACCAACCAACAAGGTGGCGGATAGCTTTAAGCGCTGCAAGTTTTCTGCAACCCGTCGCAATCTGGCTTCATCAATGTCAATCGCTACCAGCTCTTGCAACTGCGGCTGAGCTTCAAGAATGTGTGCAGTTTTACCACCTGGCGCTGCGCAGACATCAAGTACTCGCTGTCCCGGCTGCGCATCCAGCAATGTGGCGGCCAGTTGCGCAGCAGTATCTTGTACGGAAACATGACCATCGCTAAATCCGGGCAACGATTCAATTTGTACGGGTTTATCTAAAACAATAGCGGAAGTCGCATTGTCAACCGCAGTGGCGATAATGCCCTGCTCGTCTAATTGTTTTAAATAACTGTCCCGACTGACCCTGGACAGATTGACGCGCAATACCAACGGCGCCTGCAGATTGTTTTCCAGATAAATGTCAGCCGCTTGTTGAGGCCAGTCGTGATTAATACGTTTAATTAGCCATTCAGGATGACTAACTGCTGAAGAAGGTGTGCTATTAGCTTTTTGTGTCAAATCGTCTTGCTTGCGTAAATAATTCCGTAACAACGCATTAAGCAACGCCTTTGCCCATGGCTTTTTACGTGCTGCCTGCACAGTTTCCGAAACCGCTGCATGCGGCTTAACCCGCATAAATTCGAGTTGATACAAGCCTACTAAAGCTAATGCTTTAACTTCGCTGTCTTTTAATGGCTTATCCAATAACTCATTGAGAATAAATTCAAGTCGCTGACTGTATCTGCATACGCCATAGCATAAGGCTTGCACAAACGCCTTATCTTTGGGGTCGATGGCTTCGGCTACGTTACTGGAAAGAGCGTCTTCAAGTGCAGCAGTCAACGACTGTCCGTTTTGGAACACCCGATTCAACACTCGGGCTGCGATTAACCGGCTATTCAACCTAAGATCACTCCGTCCATGTTGTGTGCGGCTAGAAAAGCCTGAGCGGGAATGCGCTTACCGCCCGGCAATTGCACTTCAAGCAATCTTAACCAACCCGCACCAGTCGCTACATCAATGATTTTATGAGTACACTTTACTGTTCCCGGCACCAAATCGGATTCTTCATCAATGGCCTGAGCCAGCCAAATACGCAACACTTGGTTTTGATACTGGGTTTGCGCCACCGGCCAAGCATTTAAGCCTCTCACTTTAAGAGCTAACTGCCGTGCGGGCTGTGTCCAATCAATATCTGCTTCGGCTTTTTCCAATTTTTCAGCATACGTCACTAAAGACTCATCTTGGCGCTCTGCCTGCAACGTACCCGCTTTGATTTGCGCCAACACCTTAACCAAGCCAATTGCCCCCAAATGCGCCAGATGATCATGTAAATCACTGGCCGTATCTTCCGACCCGATCACATATTCCTCTTTATGTAACATATCTCCTGCATCAAGCTTGCGGACTATCTGCATAATAGTTACGCCAGTTTTGTCATCACCCGCCATCAATGCCCGATGGATCGGTGCAGCACCCCGCCAACGCGGCAACAACGAACCATGCACGTTAATACAGCCTAGAGGGAAAGCATCCAAAACGGTTTGCGGCAAAATCATGCCGTAGGCGACCACTACCATCAAGTCGGCCTTAAATGCTAATAGCTGATTTAATTCGTCTTCAGTCTTAAATGTAAGTGGTTGCAGAACCGGAATATCAGCGCTTAAAGCCAGGGATTTAACCGGTCCGGGTTGCAATTTACGACCTCGACCCGCCGGCCGGTCGGGCTGAGTATAAACCCCGCAAACTTCATGTTCTGAATCCAGTAACAATTGCAAACTGGGTACTGCAAATTCCGGAGTGCCGGCAAAAATTATTTTCACGCGTTATAGCCTTGTTCCATGTTATGAATTTTCCATCTTATGAATTTTTTCCAGCTTCTTTTTAATCCGCTGACGTTTTAATGACGAGAGATAGTCGACAAACAATTTGCCATTTAAATGATCCATCTCGTGCTGCACGCACACCGCAAGTAATTCTGTAGCTTCAAACTCAAAGGTCTGACCGTCTTTATCCAAAGCTCGCACTCTAATATGTTCGGCACGTTTTACTTTTTCAAAAAAACCGGGCACAGAAAGACAACCTTCCTCCGATTCCTTGACACCGTCTTTTTCGATGATTTCAGGATTGATCAAGCACAATGGCGCATCTTTTTCTTCGCTGACATCAATGACGATAACGCGCTGATGTACATTGACCTGAGTTGCTGCCAAGCCCACACCTTTTGATTCATACATGGTTTCCAGCATATCATCGACCAGCTTTTTGATGGAGCTATCGACCGTTTTTACCGGCGCGGCCAGTTTGCGCAGGCGGTCATCTGGAAACTCAAGAATGGTTAAAATACTCAACAAACTCACCACTAAATAATTGAACGCTGGAATTCTATATGAATTCATCTAAACTTTGAAACGATGCATTATATTAGACTCAACAGGAATCAATATGGCTTTTCGAACACTTGTGGGATTGTTAGCAACCCTTGCAATCAGTTTAAACACCTGGGCTGCAGATCTGCAAATCAACCCCTCCCACCCCGATCAATACACGGTCGTTAAAGGCGATACCCTTTGGGATATATCCGGTAAATTTCTGACTCATCCTTGGCAATGGCCGGAGTTATGGCAGCAAAACAGCCAGATTCAAAATCCAAATCTTATTTATCCTGGTGATACTATTTATTTTTCTATGATAAACGGCAAGCCGCAGCTTAGTTTATCCCGCAATGAACAGCCCTCATCGGCATTAGACAATTCCCCTTGTGTATTACGTGAAGAAGATTATAAAAACGGCCGCAAGGATTTTGCGGTGTCAGCAGACGGCAAAGTCTTACCTTGTATTCGTGAAACCACTATCAAAGAAGCTATAAAACTGATCCCCAGTAATGCTATTGCGCAATTTTTAAGCTCGCCCAGAGTGGTTAGCCAAAATGAATTAAACCTAGCGCCTTATGTGCTTGATTTTGCAGGGGAGCATTTAATTGCCGGAAGCGGCGATAGGTTATATGTCCGCTCAATTAATGATCCACAAAGTTTGTCATATACCATTTATCGAGCTGGGGACACTTACAAAAGCCCAGAAACCGGTGAAATTTTAGGCTATGAAGCCACTTATATCGCCGATACATCACTCCAACAAGCTGGTGACCCGGCAACCTTAATCATTAATAAATCAGCGAGCGAAGTCCGCATTGGCGATAGAGCAATGCCGAACAGCGAAAACGAAGTCACACTCAATTATTTTCCACGTCCGCCTGAAAATAGCATACAAGGCAATATCATCAGTGTACTTGGTGGTGTCTCGCAAATCGGCCTACATAATGTCGTTGTCATCGACAAAGGCAGTCAGGATGGTTTGCTAGTCGGCCATGAGCTTGATATATATCAACGTGGCAACAGCATTCGTGATCCTTACAGTGCCTCCCAGAACGAGAACGTGAAATTGCCCGATGAAATTGCTGGCACGCTCATGATATTTCGACCGTTTGAGCGCGTCAGTTATGCCCTAGTGATGAAAGCGACTCGCGCCATTCACGTGTTAGATAAAGTTAAAACTCCCTGAATACCGTCAATCCAAACGCCCAATTAGACCTGCGTTATTGGCTTGCGCTATTACGCATTCCGGGTCTAGGTTGCAGGACATTCCTTAAATTACTGGAAAGCTCCTCGCCTGAGGAGCTATTTAAAGAATCGAAATCTGCGCTATTAGCCTTGGGATTAAAAAATGATATTGCCCAGGCTATCAAAGCCCCGGACTGGTCGACCATCGACTACGACCTCGAGTGGTTGGCGCAGCCCAACAATACTGCCATCACTATAAATGAGCCTCTCTATCCTGCCCAACTGAAAGAAATCGCCGACCCTCCCCCCATTTTATTTGTTCGCGGCAATACTGAGCTTTTATCGCGCCCGCAACTTGCCATCGTTGGCAGTCGCAACCCCTCATCCTCAGGTATCGATATTGCCTTTAGTTTTGCTCAAGATTTAAGTCGACATGGCTTTGTCATTACCAGCGGCCTGGCCTTGGGGATTGATGCGGCTAGCCATCAAGGCGCTCTTAATGTCCATGGATACACTATTGCCGTTGCCGGCACCGGACTGGACCGGGTATATCCCGCCAGACATAAAGACTTGGCCACTGAAATTGTCAATACCGGCGCAATGATCTCGGAGTTTCCACCCGGCACCACTGCCAAAGCCAATCATTTTCCAAGACGCAACCGAATTATTAGCGGCTTATGCCAGGGCTTACTTGTTGTTGAAGCAGCCAAACAAAGCGGTTCATTGATCACTGCCCGAATGGCTCTGGAACAAAACCGCGAGGTGTTTGCAATCCCCGGCTCAATTCATAACCCATTAGCCCGTGGTTGCAACGCTTTAATACGCGAAGGTGCAAAACTGGTTGAAACTACTCAAGATATTCTCGAAGAATTAAGTCAATACTATCAACAAGATGAAGATGCACCTACAGCAACAATGCAATCAACGCTTGACCTTGAGCAACAAACATTATTGAATCTAATCATGTTTAGCCCAACTTCCATCGACCATTTAGTTGAAAATGCAGGCCAATCCGTTGAAATCATCGCATCTATGTGTCTGATTCTTGAATTACAAGGTTATATAGAGGCAGCTGCTGGCGGTTGCTATACCCGAATTAAATAAACAGCAAATGACCTATGAAAGAAAATATATTTGATGTACTTATGTACCTGTTCGAAAACTACATGGAAGACGAAATTGAAATCCTGCCCGATAGTGCTTTGGTCAAGACGGAACTATTAGAAGCAGGCTTCGAACAACCTGAAGTTAACAAAGCTTTTGATTGGCTGGAATCGCTGAGTTTTCAAAATGCGATACATCCTAGCGTAACACCAACGTTTCGTATTTTTTGTCCGGAAGAACAACTCAAACTCAATCTTGAAGCCATCAACTTCATTATGTTCCTTGAGCACAAAGGCATTCTTAACCCGACCAACCGTGAGATCGTTATTGATCGCGCTATGGCGTTGGAAGGCGAAGAAATATCTATGGAAAAACTCAAATGGATTGTGTTGATGATATTGTTAAGTCAGCCTGATGAGGAAATTGCCTTCTCCAGGATGGAAGACATCGTTTATGACCTTGTTCCTACCTATCTGAATTAAACGCTCATCACCCACAACACATATAAATGAGTAAAAATCTTGTTATTGTAGAATCGCCTGCAAAAGCCAAAACTATCGAGAAATATTTAGGCAAAGACTTTCATGTTCTCGCCTCCTATGGTCATGTTCGCGACCTTATTCCTAAAGAAGGCGCTGTTGACCCCAACAATGACTTTGCTATGAAGTATGAAGTCATTGACCGCAACCAGCGCCATGTCCAAGCCATCAGCAAAGCCCTAAAAGAAGCAGACACTTTATATCTGGCAACTGACCCGGATAGAGAAGGGGAAGCCATTTCCTGGCATTTGTATGAACTGCTTAAAGAAAAAAAGTTACTCAAAAACAAGCCTGTACACCGGGTCGTGTTTCATGAAATCACCAAAAAAGCAGTTACTGAAGCTATTGCTCATCCAGAAGAATTGGCTATTAACTTAATCAATGCGCAACAAGCTAGGCGCGCGTTGGATTATTTAGTCGGCTTTAATCTGTCGCCGTTATTGTGGAAAAAAATCCGCCGCGGCTTGTCTGCAGGCCGTGTACAAAGCCCTGCCCTGCGCATGATCGTCGAGCGCGAATTAGAGATTGAAGCGTTCAAAACCCGCGAATATTGGACTGTTGATGCCGCACTGACCGCTCACGAACAAAACTTCAAAGCCAAACTGACCCAGTTTGCGGGTGAAAAAATCAGTCAATTCAGCATTACCGACCAAGAGCTGGCTGAAAAAACCAAACAAACCCTGCTTGATGCCGCCGACGGCCAGTTGCTGGTCGACAAACTCGAAAAGAAACAACAAAAACGTCAACCTGCCGCACCTTTCATCACCTCAACGTTGCAACAAGAAGCCTCGCGCAAATTGGGTTTTACCACCAAACGCACGATGATGGTCGCCCAGCAGCTTTATGAAGGGATCGACATCGGCGGCGAAACGGCTGGTTTGATCACCTATATGCGTACCGACTCGGTCAATTTGTCGGTTGAGGCTGTCGATGACATACGTTCTCTGGTTGCCGAAATCTACGGCCCTGAAAACGTCCCAAAAGAGCCTCGGGTATTCAAAACAAAATCCAAAAACGCCCAAGAAGCTCACGAAGCGATACGCCCGACATCCGCGAGATATTTGCCCAACAACCTTAAAAATTATCTGAGTGCCGAACAGCTCAAACTTTACGAATTGATCTGGAAGCGCACCATGGCCTGCCAGATGATTCACGCCACACTCAACTTGGTTGGCGTTGATTTAAGCTGCGGCAACGGCCAGCATGTATTCAGAGCTACTGGATCAACCATTGCGATACCCGGTTTTATGGCTGTTTATTTGGAAGGTAAAGACGACACCAAAGAAAGCGACGATAAAGAAAGCTTCCTGCCGCCTTTAGAAGAAGGCCGCCCAGTTACCTTAAATGACATCAATGCCATACAACACTTTACCGAACCGCCGCCGCGATATGGCGAAGCCAGTTTGGTAAAATCTTTGGAAGAACACGGCATCGGCCGACCTTCGACCTACGCATCGATTATTTCGACCCTGCAAAATCGCGATTACGTGACCCTGGATAGCAAGCGTTTCTATCCCACTGATGTCGGCAGAATCGTCAACAAATTCTTGACGGAACATTTCACCAAATACGTCGATTACGACTTCACCGCCAATCTTGAAGATGAGCTGGATGCCGTATCACGGGGGGAAAAGGACTGGATTCCATTGATGCACGAATTCTGGAAGCCTTTCACCACACTGATCCATGAGAAAGAAGAAAGCGTGCAGCGTAAAGATGTCACGCAAGAAGCCATCGACGAAAAATGCCCTGAATGTGCCAGTCCGCTGTCTATTCGTCTGGGCAAAAACGGCCGCTTTATTGGCTGCACCAACTACCCGACGTGTTCCTACACCCGCAATCTAAACGACGATGGCGCTGCCAGTAATGAGCCTGAAGTCGTTGAAGGCCGCGTCTGCCCCAAATGCGAATCGCCGTTGGTGCTCAAAACCGGTCGCTACGGCAAATTTATCGGTTGCAGCAACTACCCAAAATGTCGGCACATCGAACCCATCGAAAAACCTGCAGATACCGGCGTTGAATGCCCGCAATGCAAAAAAGGCAGCATCCTCAAACGCAAATCCCGTAACGGCAAAATCTTCTATTCCTGCTCCGAATACCCCAAATGCGACTATGCCCTATGGAATGCGCCGGTCAAAGAAAGCTGCCCGGAATGCAACTGGCCGATACTGACCGTCAAAGAAACCAAACGCCATGGTGTAGAGAAAGTCTGCCCGCAAAAAGACTGCAAATACGCGACACCGTATGAAGGTGATCCGGCGGATGTGCAGGGGCCTAAGGATGTGGTTGGGTAGTTGGACAACCGACATACTAATAGAATGGATGTGACTCACAACCTATTACTCTAATTTCATATGCCAGAAATTTCAGAAACAATACAACTGCTTCAATACTTGCTTCCTGGCTTTTTAGCAGCATGGATATTCTATGGGCTAACGTCACATTTAAAACCTATCCAGTTCGAAAGAGTTATACAGGCTTTAGTATTTACACTAATTATTAATGTCCTTATCGTTCCAACCAAGTGGGCCTTATTGCATATCGGAAACATATTTGCGGTATCGCAATGGAACTCTACTTCAGAATTAGTTACATCTGTAATTTTTGCTATTTTGATTGGAGGCTTTCTTTCTCATCTAACGAACAATGATTCATTTCATAGTCGTTTAAGACGTTTTGGATTCACCACAAGATCATCACACCCGTCTGAATGGCATGGAGTTCTAAGCCAGCATGAATGGTATGTTGTATTGCATTTTAAAGATGATAAACGCCTACTTGGCTATCCTAAGGTTTGGCCTTCAGAACCCGAAAAAGGACATTTCTATATAATGCAACCATCATGGTTAGGCCAAGATGGAACTGGAAGTAATATTGAAGGTTGTGAAGGAATATTAGTGAATACTTCAGATGTGCGCTGGGTCGAATTTGTAAATAAGGAGAATTAAAGATGGCTCAAAATACCCCACCAAACAGAACTCAACCACCTAGCCAAAGTCGTAAAGATCAGGCTAACGTTAATCCACCACCTCCAGCAACTCGACCAGAATTGCCTAGAATGCCTGCACCACCATCCAGTAAACAAGGATAAGAGCCCAATCAAGGCACTCTTTTCGTCCTCGACACGCCACTAAAGCGGCGGATTACGCTCACGTTAATCCGCCCTACATATTCATTTTTTGCTTGGATTCAAATTATGCCAATTATCATCCTACCTATTAACGATGCAATTGATGATCCATTGAATAAGCCAGTTTCTAAACTCGAAAAAAACATAAATAACCTAAATGCTAAAGTCTGCGAAAAGCCTTCAGAGCAGCATTCACCTAAGAATCACGCTGGCAAGAAACAATAGAGGCGCTTGATTCAGTTAAGGCCGGAAGATCAATTGATTGCGAAAGCCTTCATAAATGGCTGGCATCTTGGGGCTCATCAAACAAGAAGTCATGCATAACCTCACCTTCAAAATAACCAACGCCGTCCGCCATATCAAAGCTGGCGAAGTCATTGCTTATCCGACAGAAGCAGTTTACGGCTTGGGCTGTGACCCGCTCAACGAATATGCAGTGATGAAACTGCTTAAAATCAAACAACGTCCGATTGAAAAAGGGCTGATTCTTATCGCTTCGTCACTGGAACAACTGCACCCTTATTTGGTTCTGGGCCCCACCATTATCGAGCGCGTCAGCGCCACTTGGCCCGGCCCGGTCACTTGGGTGATTCCGGCACAGCCGTGGGTGCCTAGGTGGCTGACGGGAGATCATGACTCTCTGGCGGTACGTGTCACCGCACATCCAATAGCAGCGGCTTTATGCGAGCGCTTCGACGGCCCGTTGGTATCAACCAGCGCCAACCAAACAACACGACCGGCGATTAGATCAGCAAGAAAATTACTCAAATCCTTTGCAGGCAGTGGTATTTATATCGTGCATGGCGAAGTGGGTGGGTTACGGCGAGAAACAGCTATTTATGATGCAATTACAGGCCTGCAGTTGCGTTAATCAGGTAAGACTTATAGAAAAAAGCGCTGGTAAGTTTAATTTAGGCTTACCAGCGCCAACTCATGTAACCGCCTAAAGACGGTTATTTTTTGACTTCTTTAGATTCGGGTACCGTCAAGTCTGCAGTCATATTCCAGTCAGAGAAAGGAAACGGCAGAGCTTCTGTATTAAAGGTCAGGAATAACAGAATGTGATAGGTATAAATTGACAGACTGCGACCAAAATTAAGAATGTTTTGATTGGCTTTGCCAGTCAACAGCGTTGATGCCACCTGCAAAATAATTACCGCCCAAATCAGCATTCTGACCAAGCTACCAATGGCGGCAAAAATCAGCATAAAAAAAATGCGTTTCCAGGTACTTAACTGGGTCAGGTTATAGTTGATTTGCTCTTCCATACTCGCATTACCCCCGGTTCATAATGTCGCGCAAATCCAGCGCAGCTGCGTTGGCACGAGCAATGTGGTTAGCTAAGGTCAACGAATAGTTAGCAAACAAGCCGAAACCGCTACCGTCCAACACCATCGGGCTCAACGTTGGCATCAAGGCACTTTCCAGCTCTCTAATCATGATGTCGACGGTACGCATCGCACGTTTATCATTCAAGATGTCCGCAAAGTCATGTTTGATGGCTCTTAAAATATGCAGCAATGCCCAACTGGCGCCACGCGCCTCATAAAATATGTCGTCTATCTCTAACCAGGTAATTTTAACGCCCGATGAACCTTTTTGATCAGCGGCTTGTTTTTCAAGTTCGGTAAGACCTGGGCCATAGTTACCGGCAGCGCTGCTGGCACTTAAGCGCGTTGACAAATCGCCTAACCGTTTAATAACAACCTCAGTGTATTGCCACAGGTTGTCGGCACGAGCATAAAACTGCGCTTTTTTGACTGGGCCACCAAATTTTTGCAGTCGCTCCATGTATTTATGCAGGGATTCAACACCCTTTTCATATTCGGCTTCAGTTGATGGCAATGCCCAAGAATTGTGCTCATAGTAAAAATACGGTTCGGCAGTTGCCAAATCGGCATCTTGTTCTGATTGCGACTGATCTCTAGCAAAATGGTTTCTTAAGGCGGTGGTTGCGTCGCGCAGCATAACTAAGGCACCGAATTCCCAGTTGGAAATATTGTCCAAAAATACGCCCGGAGGTGCGACATCATTGGTGATGTAACCGCCGCTTTTATGCAGCAACACTTCAGCAATATGCGCCAAGGTATTGGTGTAGGTATATCCCAGCGGGATATTTTCTGTGCTGTGGGTTTCTTCAGCACGTTTCAGGGCTTCGTCTTGAATGTTAAATTGACCTGGTTCACTGCCCCACCAGGCTCCAAGAATGAATAAGACAATAGCTACGATGAGAAGAAAGACACCAAATCCCCAAAGAATGCCTTTGGATTTTATATCGTTAAGTTGTTCACTTGCCGCCATTACCGGAGTCCTGTAAAGAAGTTTGTCTATGTAAAAACAGAGGGATTTTTGATCTTAAAAGTGGCGCCATGTTAGCATGGTTTTTGTGGTTTTTGCTTATGACACAAAACGCTACCCAGGTTTTTTTTGGGCTCGAGGATGAGCTTTATCATAGACATCAGCAAGATGCTGAAAGTCTAAATGGGTATAGATTTGCGTGGTGCTAATATTGCTGTGCCCAAGTAAATCTTGCACAGCTCTTAAATCTTGACTCGACTCAAGCAAATGACTGGCAAAAGAATGTCTAAGCATATGCGGATAAACATGTTCGTCCAGGCCTTTTTTCTTACACCACAACGTCAATCTAGCTTCGACACTGCGCTGGCTTAAACGACTGCCACGATTAGACGTAAATATTGCAGATTCGCTGGTTGGCACCATCTTGCCACGCACTGCCAACCACTTTTGCAAGGCACTAATCGCCTTGCTACCGATCGGTAACAACCTGGATTTGCCACCTTTACCCAATCGAACAATCATTGATTGATCAGACAAATCCACGTCGGTCAGATTGAGCGCCGTCAACTCGCTTAGTCGCAACCCGGATGAATAAAACAACTCAAACATCGCTATATCACGAATTTCCAGCACCGAGTCAGTGCCAGCATCTAACAAACCGTTGATTTGATCGACATCAAGAATTTTCGGTAACCGCCTCGCCTGCTTGGGTGCGCGTACTGGTTTGGCAGGGTTATTTGCAACCAGGCCGTTTTTAAGCTGGTAATTATAAAAACTTCGGATTGCCGACAGTTCACGCTGCAGACTTTTACTGGCAATGCCTTGGCGATGGCGGTTGGCGATATGCCCTCGCACATCGCTTTGTGTTACATCCAGCCATTGCTCTATTGCTTTGTCAGCACAGTATTGAACGAATTGTTTCATATCTCGTTGATAACTCTGCACTGTATGAGGCGATGCGCGTTTTTCAACGGTGAGCTGAGTAAAATAATCAGCCAGCACCCGTTCGGCATCAGGTGTCATGCTGGCCTTGCTGCATCAGGGTAATCAATCGGGTACCGATGATTTCGCCCATTTGGGTTAAAAATAAATGTCCCATGCTGTAATGAAAGCGCCCTTCTTCCCGGCTACCGATGGCAAGAATGCCTTCCAGCTCAGTAAACAACAACGGAATAATCGCGCAAGATTTAACTTCTGGTGCCAATTCGCCAAATAACACGCGTGCTTGGGCTAAGGTCGGGCGACCGCATTTGGGCTGATTTGCCGCCAATTCTTTAGCGAATGGTTCAAGATCAGCACTGCCCGGCTCGATAAACAGATTGCCGATAGCCGAATCAGCATTGGCTTTAATAATGCGCACCGCCACAAAGTCAGTTAAAAAATAATCCGACAACACGCTATCCAGATTGGCAACCGCTTCTTCCAAGTTGGTTGAATCAAGTAAAGCCAGCGTCAACTGATGCATACGACTAAACGAAGCATCGTTATCACGTGCTATGTCAATCAACGCAGTCAGCTGATTTTCCATTTCATGATGCCGACTTCTAAAAATTTCCAACTGCTTTGAAATCAGCGAAATTGCACTGCCGCTGGGATGCGGAATACTCAGCTTTTCCAATAAATGTAAATGTTCATGAAAAAAATCAGGATGTTGCAGTAAAAACTGCTCCACCTGTTCTGATGTTAAAGACTGTTGTTCGCTCATAACTCTATTTGTCCATCAAAAACAGAAACTGCGGGACCGGTCATCAACACGGGTTCACCGCGACCAGCCCAGCTTATTTTTAAATGCCCGCCCGGCAATTCAGCAGTCACATCATGATCCAGCTGATTTTGCTCGATACCGATAACCACAGCTGCACAAGCACCGCTACCGCAAGCCAGGGTTTCAGCGGCACCACGTTCATATACACGCAACTTGATATGCTGCCGATCGACCACCTGCATAAAACCAATATTGGCCCGTTCGGGGAAAAAGGCATGGCTTTCTAAAGCCTGACCAACCTCAGATACCGACGCAGTCTTTATATCATTGACATGAATAACCGCATGGGGATTACCCATGGACACTGCGCCAAAGGCTCGTTCTTTGTCATTCACCACAACAGTATAAAAACGCGATTCCTGCTCGGCCAATACCGGTATTTCAGCGGGTTTATGTCTCGGCACGCCCATATTTACGGTGATCAAACCATCCGCATCAAAGCGCAATAATAACTGCCCGGCATTGGTATCAACGCGAATTTCATCTTTATCAGATAAATGTTTATCGCGCACAAAGCGGGCAAAACAGCGCGCGCCGTTACCGCATTGATCAACTTCGCTGCCGTCGGCATTAAAAATTCGATATTTGAAATCAGCATTATCAGAGACTGGTTTTTCTACCAATAACAGCTGGTCAAAACCCACGCCAAAATGCCGATCGGATAAGCGCTGAACTTGCTCAGGAGCTAAATCTATCTGCTGATTAATGGCATCAATAACCATAAAGTCATTGCCTAGCCCGTGCATTTTGGTGAAATTGATCATAGTGTTTGGTTGTTAATGCTCAAGGTAATAAATGTTCGCCAGCCCAAAGCTGGGCAATGGTTTCTCGTTCACGGATAAGGTGGATTTGATCGACGTCGACCATCACCTCTGCCACCCGTGGCCTGGAATTGTAGTTAGAACTCATACTAAAACCATAAGCACCTGATGAACGGATCGCCAACAAATCGCCCTGCGCAAGTTGTAATTCCCGGTCTTTAGCTAAAAAATCACCGGTTTCACAAACCGGACCGACAATATCCCAATGCTCTGCATCGCTGCTGCTTTGCTTATTTACAGGAATAACTTCCTGCCAGGCACTATAAAGAGAAGGCCGCACCAAATCGTTCATGGCCGCATCGACGATAGCAAAGTTTTTGTTTTCGGTAGGCTTAAGGTACTCAACCTGCGTTACTAAAATACCGGCGTTACCGACAATCGCCCGGCCCGGCTCCAGCAATACCTCAACATTACTGTCACCCAGGCGTTGTAACACAGCACTGATGTAATCGGCGGGTTCCGGCGGTTGCTCGTCTTTATAGCGAATGCCTAAGCCGCCGCCCAAATCCAAATGATGCAGATGTATACCTTCGGCTTTCAGGGTTTCCACCAGCGCCAGCACTTTATCGAGCGCATCTAAAAATGGCCGGGTTTCAGTGAGTTGCGAGCCGATATGGCAATCGATACCAACAACGTTGATATTTGGCATTGCCGCTGCACGACGGTATTCATGCACAGCTTGATTAATGTCGATGCCGAATTTATTTTCTTTTAGCCCGGTAGAAATATACGGATGCGTTTTGGCATCCACATCCGGGTTAACCCGAAACGATACCGGCGCAATCACGCCCAGCTGTTCGGCTAAGAGATTAAGCCTATCCAGCTCTCCGCTCACTTCGACATTAAAACAACGAATTCCAAGTTTTAACGCTGCCAGCAATTCATCTTCACGCTTGCCAACGCCGGAAAACACAATTTTCTTGGCATCGCCGCCAGCCGCCAACACACGCTCCAGCTCACCCAACGACACAATATCAAAACCCGACCCCAACCGCGCCAGCACATTAAGAATGGCGATATTGGAATTGGCTTTTACTGCGTAGCAAATTAAATGCGGATGCGTGCCAAAGGCTTGATCAAACGCCTGCCAATGCCTTGCCAGCGTGGCTCGGGAGTAGATATAACAAGGACTGCCAACTTTATAAACAATGTCTTGCACGGCAACGTCTTCGGCAAAAAGCTCGTTGTCGCGGTAATTAAAATAATCCATGTTATTGATTTTTTTGCGGTTCAGGTTTGGCAGGTTGCACACCATTTGCAGGCGCATTTTTATCGGGCAAATACAGCGGACCGGGCTGGCCGCAACCAACTACAACCGCGCTGAGTAACAACAATGTCAATGTTTTGTATTTCATTTGGTTCACTGCTTAAAAAGGGCCAAAAACGTTCATATCATAAGCGCAAACCGGCTGAAAGGCATTACACCATTTGTTGATTAAACAATGATCGAATAACCAATCAACCCCCAGCAATATCTAAATAAAAGATACATGACTCTAAAATAGTCATTTTATTGAAGATCAAATTCTCTTTACCATGATCACAGGTGAGCAATAGTTGATTTGCGACGCCAATTATCAGAAGGAGTTTTTTAGGGTGCCGAACACAAGAAATCACACTGATGACCGATTGAAAGCAGAAATAGCCAATACCATCGCTAACATGCTGCAAGAAATCAAATTCGGATCGATTGAAATTATTGTTCACGAAAACCGGGTGGTGCAAATAGAACGCAAAGAAAAACTGCGTTTCGATAACAAAGCAACATCAAGTAAGTAACCATTACTTCGGTGTTCCGTTAAAAACCAAATTTTCAGTGCACTAAAAATGCCTGACCGGACCACCGGAAGTAAGCACAAAATTAGGACAAACCATGAAACACCTACGCTACAAAACCTTGTCGGCTGCCATGCACTTGGCAGCGCTAGGCTATCCCATATCGGGCATCGCTGATGACTACTACGCTAAGACAAGAGGGTATCGAGTAGAACCGGATACCGATCCTCCCGCATACGTCAGAAATCTCAGCAACACCCAATTCGAGCAATTTCGTGACATTAAATGGCTGGATGTCGGTTTAGATTTTAGGACGCGTTACGAGTACCGCGAAAATGACTTTCGGCCATGGGTAGATACATCTTCAGGAAATTCGGTTACTAAATTTAGAGGCGACCCAGATAATTTGTGGCTGCTGCGCACTCGTGCTTATGTTGGAATAAAAGACATTCTGGACCCTTTGCGTTTTGCCGTGGAATTTGAAGATGCGCGCAGTTACAACGGCCTGTACGAAACGACTCAGGCCGACGTTAACGAATTCGAGCTGATTCAAGGCTATGCTGAGTTATATTTTGATAACGCCTTAGGTAGAGACCGGCCATTAAGTATTCGCGCCGGGCGCCAAGCTTTAGAACTGCTAGATAGACGCTTAATCGGTAACAACCAGTTCCGCAACACCACTAACAACTTTGAAGGCTTCCGAGTCCGTTTTGGTAAAAAACAAAATAACTGGGATTTAGATACTTTCGCACTACAGCCAGTTGAACGCGATAAATATAAATTTGACCAACCTGATGAAGACACCTGGATATATGGCGGCGTACTCAGCATTAAGGAATGGTCCAAATTCGTTACCATTCAACCCTACTTCCTGGGTCGCAAACAAAATGGCGACCCTACCAACAAAGTATCGGGTAATCGCAAACCTGACATAGGCATTTACGCGCCCGGGCTTAGAGTTTACGGCCTAATTTCTGACAGCGGTTTTGACTTTGATACCAATATCAACAAACAATTTGGCCGTTCCGGCTCGCTTTCAGGCACTAAGCAGACACTTCGTCAGCATGATGCTCTAGCTTATTCGCTAGAACTGGGCTTTACCTTCAAGCAAAATTGGAAGCCTAGAGCCAGCGCATATTATGGCTTCGGCACCGGAGACAAAAGTTCTAAGGACAATATCAATCAGCGCTTTGATGCTTTTTACGGCTTCAACCAACCTTGGTCACGCAACGATTATTTTTCTTGGGACAATATTCACGCGCCCAAAGCCAGACTGGAATTTACTCCGTATAAGGATGTGCGCATTGATACCGGTTATAACGCCTACTGGCAAGAAAGCGAAACCGGCGGCTGGAATCGTGCCGGTCTACGCGACACAACAGGCAGAAGCGGTAGCTTCTTGGGGCAAGAATTTGACATTAGGATGCAACATAAACTTAATCCTTATGTCGATTGGAGCTTGAGCTACGCGCGTTTTACTCCGGGTGACTTTACTACCTCTCAAGCCAAAGCAAATGTAGGGCCCTTTACTACCGACCCTAGCAACTTCTTCTACTTCGAAGTGTCGCTTAATGCGTTTGGCGATGGTAAACCCAAAAAATGATGACGGCGTAATTTCTGACCGGGGACAAAGAAAGCTGAATATAACGGCAATCTATGTTTAATTTTTTAATTTTTTAATTTTTTAATTTTTGATTTAACTGTGTTTAATTTAAGGAGCTTTACTATATGAAAATAAAATTGCGCCAACTTCTTGTTGCCGGGGTATTCGCTGCCCTAACCGCTGCACCCGCAGTCAATGCCGCTGATATTAAGCTGCTCAATGTGTCTTACGATCCGACTCGTGAATTTTATAAAGAGTACAACGAGGCGTTCTCCAAATATTGGAAAGCCAAAACCGGCGACAACGTCACCATCAACCAATCCCATGGCGGCGGCGGCAAACAAGCTCGCGCGGTGCTGGATGGCTTGGAAGCTGATGTAGTGACCCTGGCAATTGCTTATGACATCGATCAACTGTATCAAAAACGTAAATTGATCTCTGAAGATTGGCAAAGCCAATTACCTAATAACAGCTCGCCTTACACATCAACCATTGTTTATGTGGTCCGTAAAGGCAATCCGCTGGGTATTAAAGACTGGAATGATTTGGTAAAACCGGGTGTTGGCGTTATTACCCCAAACCCAAAAACCTCCGGCGGCGCACGTTGGAACTATGTGTCTGCCTGGGCTTATGCGTTAAAGCATAACAACAATAACGAACAAGCCGCGACCGAGTTTATCAGCAAGTTATTTAAAAACACGGCTGTGCTCGACACCGGTGCGCGCGGTTCCACAACTACTTTTGCTGAACGCGAAATTGGTGACGTGTTAATCACTTGGGAAAACGAAGCGTATCTGGTGCTGAAAGAGTTTGGCGCCGACAAATATGAAGTTGTTACTCCATCATTCAGCGTATTGACTGAGCCACCCGTCACTGTCGTTGAAGACGTTGCTCGTAAACACGGCACAGTAGAAGTAGCGACTGAGTATCTAAAGTATTTGTACAGTAAAGAAGGCCAAGAAATTATCGGCAAAAATTACTACCGCCCATCTGATCCTGAAGTCGCTGCGAAATTTTCTAAACAGTTCCCAAAATTGGAACTGTTTAAAATTGATCAATTAGGCGGCTGGAATGAAGTACAGAAAAAGCATTTCGCTGATGGCGGTGTGTTTGATCAAATTTATGGACCAGGCAAGTAACATCCAGTTCGTTAAAGGGCGGCTATTAAGTCGCCCTTTTTATTTTCCTGTTGCAAAGATTACTTAGTTAAACCAACTGTTTGTAGGAGCGGGCCATGCCCGTGATTGTATAAATACGCGGGCATGGCCCGCTCCTACACATCGTAATTTAACAGCTATGAACTAGAACATTCACCGAACATAGTGATGACGTATTTATGAGACAAAGCAATATTATGCCGGGGTTTGGCCAAACACTCGGCTTCACGCTATTTTATTTGGCCCTGATTGTGCTGATTCCGCTTAGCACGCTGATATTTATGAGCTTTAAGTTAAGCCTGCCAGCTTACCTGGATATTATTACCAATACTCGCGTACTGGCGGCTTTTCGAGTCAGTTTTGGCGCGGCCTTAGTGGCTGCGGCAATCGCCAGTTTTTTTGGTTTTATCATCGCCTGGGTATTGGTGCGCTATCCATTTAGCGGCAAAAAATTAGTCGATGCCTTTATCGATTTACCGTTTGCCTTACCCACGGCCGTTGCCGGTATTGTGATGGCGACCATTTTTCAACCTAGCGGTTTCCTTGGCAAGTTGTTGATAGATAGTTTTGGGGTTCAAGTTGCCTATCGTCCGTTGGGGATTGTGGTCGCGCTGATTTTTATCAGTATTCCGTTTGTGGTCAGAACCGTTGAGCCGGTACTAAAGGAATTTGATTCGGCGATGGAGGAAGCCGCATCCAGCTTGGGTGCGACTCGCCTGCAGGTGTTTAATAAAATCATCTTGCCTAATATTTTTCCATCCGTATTGACAGGCTTTGCGCTCGCTTTTGCCCGTGGTGTCGGTGAATACGGCTCGGTTATTTTTATCGCTGGTAATCAGCCTTACGTCTCTGAAATAGTACCGTTGCTGATTATTACCAAACTGGAACAATATGAATATGAAGCAGCCACCGCGATTGCTTTGACGATGCTCCTGGTGTCATTTTTGTTGTTATTGGTGATTAATTTGCTTAACAGATGGATGCGTCAGCGTTCAGGACAACTATAAACAACGAGATCGATTATGAATGCGCTAGTGCAACCAGTAAAACAGTTCAAAAAAGAGCAAATCCAACATGCAACTGAAGACCCTAGTTGGGTCAGATACACGCTGATTAGCATTTCCTTAAGTTTCATTTTGCTATTTTTATTCCTGCCCTTAGGGTTGGTGATAAGTAAAGCGTTTGCCAGTGGCTGGCAAACTTATTGGGAGGCACTGTCTGAACCTGATGCCCAAGCCGCGATCAGATTGACCGTATTAGCGGCATTTATTACTGTGCCGCTTAACACCGTCTTTGGTTTGGCTTCCGCCTGGGCGATTACCCGTTTTGAATTCCCCGGTAAAAGCCTACTGACTACCTTGATTGATTTACCGTTTTCAGTCTCTCCGGTCATTTCAGGGGTAATTTTTGTGCTGTTATTTGGTGCGCAAGGTTGGTTTAGCGAATGGCTAATAGCACATGACATCAAGGTCATCTTTGCAGTACCCGGCATTGTCTTGGCAACCTTATTTGTCACCTTTCCGTTTGTGGCTCGGGAATTGATTCCATTGATGCAAGAAATGGGCAATGAAGAGGAAGAAGCGGCGCTATCGCTAGGCGCCAGCGGCTGGACCACGTTTATTAAAGTCAGCCTCCCCAACATTAAATGGGCATTGCTATACGGCGTATTGCTATGTAACGCCAGAGCCATGGGTGAATTTGGTGCCGTTTCCGTAGTCTCCGGCCATATCAGAGGCATAACCAACACCTTGCCGCTGCATGTTGAAACCAGCTACAACGAATATAACTCAGTCGCCGCTTTTGCCGGTGCGTCAATATTGGCGGGCCTTGCCATTGTGACACTGGTATTAAAAAGCTTCTTGGAATGGAAACAGGGTCGAAGGTTATAAACCCTCTCAGCCATAGTTAAATAATTTAGTTCGAGGACGTTATGAGTATTTTGATTGAAAATATTAGTAAGAATTTTGGCCAATTTGCCGCGCTGAATCATATCAATTTAGAAATTCCTGATGGTGAGCTGGTTGCGCTATTAGGTCCTTCAGGCTGTGGTAAAACCACGCTATTACGAATTATTGCCGGTCTTGAAAGCGCTGATGAAGGTCGGATTTTTTTAAGCGGCGAAGATAAAACTGCACAGCATGTCAGTCGTCGCGGCATTGGCTTTGTTTTTCAGCATTACGCTTTGTTCAGGCACATGACGGTATTCGACAACGTTGCCTTTGGTTTACGCGTCAAAGATAAGAAAGAACGCCCTTCCGAAGCTGACATTGCCAAAAAAGTCCATAACCTGCTGGAACTGGTGCAATTGGACTGGCTGCATGATCGTTTTCCTGACCAATTGTCTGGCGGTCAGCGCCAGCGTATTGCTTTGGCTCGCGCCTTAGCTGTTGAACCTTCGGTACTTTTGCTTGATGAGCCTTTCGGCGCGTTGGACGCCAGTGTGCGCAAAGATTTACGGCAATGGCTGCGTAATTTGCATAAAGAACTGCACGTCACCAGTATTTTTGTGACGCATGATCAAGAAGAAGCGATGGAAGTGGCTAGCCAGGTCGTGGTGTTAAACAAAGGCCATATCGAACAACAAGGTGCCCCGGCTGACATCTATGATCATCCGGCAAATGCATTTGTGTCCAAATTTATCGGCCAAACTAATGTATTGAATTTGAATGAAGATAATGTGATCTGGCTAAAAACTGCCGGTATTGCCGTGGATGATTCTAAGGGCAATGTCGCGCATATTCGTCCGCATGACATTGATGTTAAAAAAGCCGATGCTAATTCTGATTCGCCGGTCACTTTAAAAGACTGGCAACACTTGGGTTCTTTGATTCGTGTTGAGCTATATCGTCCGCAAGACAATGGTTCGGGTACTTATTTGTTTGCGGAAATGCCCAATGAGCGTTTTAAGTTGTTGAAATTAAATAAGGGCGACCGTGTTGCGCTGCATATCAAGCATGCGCATTGGTTTAATTCGTAAAGGAATGTAGGAGCTGTCTTGCCTGCGATAGATAAACAATCGCAGGCAAGACACGTAATTTTTATTCTTTAGTCCATTTCGCAGCCAGTTGCGCTGAGAACTGTCCAAAATAAGTGCCGATTACGATAGAGGCCGAAATGACCACTAACGGATTGCTTAACGAGACACCTAACAAAACATCTTGCGTTAATGTGTCAGGTGTTTGCAGCAAGTAGGCAAAGGTTGCGGAATATCCCAACACGCTGGCAGGAATGGTTGCCAGTTGCGGGATGTTTGCTGCAAGACACAACACAACGACCACAACAGCCACAGTCAACGCTGCCATGATAGAAAAGCCAGGGGCTGCATCAGGAGAAATTTCGGTTAACAATAAAGCAGTAATCCAGGCTAACACCACGCCGAATATGCCGCACACGATGGTGTTTATCAAGGCTTCTTTGTTCGCGCCCAGAAAAAAGTAAGCAGCCCAAGCAATGGTTGCGGCCCATATAAAAAAGAATCCGCTCAAAGGCCCTACTGCCAGAAAAGTTGCGACACCGGAGAGTAAGCCGATGCTTAAAGAAAGTGCTGTAAGTTTGTCCATTATTGATCTCGAAAAAATTACCTCATTGATATTAATTAGATTTTGCATTGAGGTGGATCTACAAAATCAAGCCTTAAAAAACAACCAGACTGCTGATTCCAGCCTGACCGCCTCGAATGTTAGCAGAGTTCAGAAACTAGAAAAATATTTAGTTGCCGCTTACATGAATAAATGTGCGTCATAGCTTGGTCCCGTCTACAATCAATCACTTACAACCTTGAGAGCGCTTACTATGAACATTGGCCTAATCAAAGAAATAAAAATCAAAGAGAACCGCGTCGGATTAACACCTGAAGGTGTCGCGGAACTAACCGCAAAAGGTCATCACGTTGCTGTGGAACAAGGTGCCGGATTAGGCTCTGGCTACGCCGATGAGGCTTACCGGCAAGCAGGCGCGGTGATCGTCACCACTGCAGAGGCCTGGAATAATGAGCTGGTGATAAAAGTTAAAGAACCCATCGCATCCGAATACGGCTATCTAAAACAACAAATCGTTTTTACCTATTTCCATTTGGCTGGTGTGCCTTGGGCGTTAACCGATGCGCTACTGCAAGGCGGAACCTCGGCTGTTGCTTATGAAACTTTAGTGGACAGCAATGGCCGTCTGCCGCTACTCGCGCCAATGAGCGCAGTGGCCGGTAATATGGCAGTGCAAATGGGCTGCTATTACCTGGCTACCAGTAATGGCGGTAAAGGAATGATGCTCGGATCAGTATTGGGCAAACGCTACGGCAAGGTACTGATAATCGGTGATGGTGTAGTCGGCACGCATGCTGCCAGAACCGCTTTTGGCCTAGGCAGCAAGGTTGTAGTCGCCGGGCTATTTCCTGAGAATGGCGAGCGCTTACACCGAGAAATTTCAGCAGATATTGAGTTTTTTATTTCCGAACCTTCGGCTATTGCCGAGCATCTTCTTGATACTGATTTATTGATTGGAGCAGTGTTGGTTCATGGCGCCCGCGCCAGCCATTTGGTTACCGAAGCCATGGTAAAAACCATGCAGCCGGGGTCTGTTCTGGTCGACGTTAGTATTGATCAGGGCGGCTGCATTGAAACGGCCAAAGCTACCAGCCACGACGCACCGGTCTATGAAAAACACGGTGTTATACATTATTGCGTCAGCAATATGCCCGGCGCTTATCCGCGTACCTCTACGCTGGCACTGACCGATGCCACCCTGCCTTATGTGCTGAAGCTGGCAGATAAGGGACTGGCGGCGTTGACTGAAGACTCAGGATTTGGCAAAGCACTAAATACTTACCAGGGCTACATCACTTGTAAGCCGGTTGCGGAAAGTTATGAAGTGTTAGACAAGTTTAAAGCGTTCCCTGAAGGGTTTGCTGAGTAGTATCATGCCGTTCGTGCGAACCACGAACGGCAATGAGTAATGCAAAATCACCGCCCGCGATGCATGCTGTTAAATAGTAAAAAGCCAATGAACATCGCCGCAACAAACACATATCCGCCTGCCAACCCGGCAGTTAAACTGACCAGCGCCGGGCCAGGACAAAAGCCGGAAAGTCCCCAGCCTATGCCGAAAATCGCTGAGCCGGTGATCAATTTTGCATCTATTTTTGCTTTGGGATTAACGCAGGTTTGCAAATCAGTATCTTGAATTTGCTCTGAAGGTTTACGGATCAAACGTTGCAAGGTTCCCAAGGTCAACAAAGCACCAACCATCACTAACGCCAACGAAGGATCCCAATTACCGGCAATATCCAAAAATGCCAACACTTTTTCTGGATTGGTCATTTGCGCCAGCACTAAGCCTAATCCGAAAACCAGGCCACTTATAAAAGCCGACAAGTTTAGATTCATACTGCAATCCTCATAAACCGTGACGCACTAAAAACACCGTAATACCGGCAGTCGTCATAAATGTTAGCGTTGCTACTATGGATCGCACAGACAAGCGCGCGTTGCCGCAAATACCGTGGCCACTGGTACAGCCGCCGCCTAAACGAGTACCGTAACCTACCAACAATCCGGCGACAGCCAGCACCACTAACGGCGCGTCAATTTGTATCTGCACGCTACCGCCAAACAATTTCCATAACGGCGCACTAATGATAAGGCCAGCCAGAAACCAATATCGCCAAGCATCTCCTTGTTGCCACGGCGGCAAAATGCCCGCGGCAATACCGGAAATCCCGGCAGTACGGTTATTGAAAAACAGCAGCCAGGCAGCCGCAAGACCAATCAGCACACCACCACCTAATGAAGATAAAACGGTCAAGTAGGTCATAAATTAATGATCTCTTATAAAAAACGCGTATTGAATCAGAAACGCCGCGTCCAAGCTAATTGTCCGGAAAATTGTGTCATTTCCAGTTCAATTGTTTGGCCCTGACTGAGCGGATTGGCTCCCTTTACCGTTTTGCTGGGCGAGTACATAAAGGCAAAGCTGAGTTCATCTTTATCGGTTATCGGATGGCTAAAACCAGTCGTTAAATGCCATTATTGAACGCCGGGCGCCAAAATATTGAATAACACCTGTGAGTTATCGATGGGCTGTGAACCATAACTGAGACCGCCTCGTAAGATCCAATCTTTACTTTGTTGCCATTGCACGCCCAGCTTGTATATGGTCATGTTATTCCAGCCGAAGCCTGAGCCATTATCAACACCTAACGGAATCCCTTGCAAGAGCGGCTGCAGGCTATTGCCGACTGACTTGATTTCACTGTAACGAATATGTTCAACATCAAATGCAGTTGTTACAGCATCGTTTAGATCCCAAGATAATCCGACATTGAAACTGCTTGGAATATCAAAACCGCCCTGCTCTGCAAAAAGGCCTGCGTAATGCTCCAATTCAGTCATGTAGACTCGGCTTTTATACGCCGCGCCAAAACGCACACCTGGAATCAACTCGGCTTGCCCGCCGACTCTAAACCCTGCACCAAACGAATAGCTGCGATGGGTATCGGATAAATTTTGAGGGTCACTGGAAAAACCGGCAAAACTATTCAACCCGCGAGCTTTAAAAGTTTGGGCGGCAAATATTGGCGAGATACCCAATGCATATCGACCATTGGCAAATGAATGCGCATAACTGCCGACAATAAATGCTTGGGACAGATCAACACCGGTGCGACCGGCGCAGTAACTACCTTTACCGCTACTGCCCGGTGGACACGTTGGATTAGTAAAAGCCGGGTAATCGGTATTCATGCCGCCATTGCCATACATGGTAATACCAACGCTTTGCTGGTCATCAAGTCGATAATTCCAGCCCACCGTAGGCACGGCAAATATTTCGCTCTCACTTTCCACGGTGCCAGGATTGAGCGGAAACATTGAAGTTTGAGTTGGGCCGCCTTCAACTGTGTATTTGCGAATTGGGCTAAATAACTCTATTTCCACATCCAGACGTGTGTTCACAAAAGCCAATCCTGCCGGGTTAAGCGCGCCTGCCAAAGCATCTTGAGAAAATGCCACGCCTGCCCCAGCCAAAGCTTTACTTCGAGCGCCATAACCATGTGCAAAATAGCCATTGGTCGCATTCACCGAAAAGCTGCTTAAGCTCAATGCCGACAATAAAATACAAGGTAAAACATTTCTTCTTAAATTAGTCACAAAGCATTTACTTACATAGTTAATCCGGCTGGCATGTTATCAATACCAAAACAGCAAATAGGCGATATTATTAGATTTATAAATCTAATAATTAAATATCCATATTTTTTATTATTGACACAATAATTAGATAAGCAGTATCTTAGCGGTGTAGCACGAACTGACCGGACAACCGGAGGCCAGTGCCCTATTTGGATGAAGGGCAAGGCTTTCTATTGGAAAAAAATTATGTCGACAGTCAGTTCAATAAAATGTTACCAATTTAGTTTTGAGACCACTTCAGGAGATGACTGTGTCGCATTACTATCAAGATAATTCCCAATCTATCGGCAACACCCCGCTGGTAAAACTAAATCGCATCACTGACGGCGCAGCCGCTACCGTGCTGGCCAAAATTGAAGGCCGTAACCCTGCCTATTCGGTGAAATGCCGCATTGGCGCCGCCATGGTTTGGGATGCCGAACAACGCGGCCTGTTAGGACCTGGCAAGGAACTGGTTGAACCCACCAGTGGCAATACCGGCATTGCCTTAGCATTTGTCGCAGCCGCACGAGGCATTCCCCTTACCTTAACCATGCCAGAAACCATGAGCGTAGAACGCCGCAAGTTACTGGTGGCCTATGGCGCTAAATTGGTCTTAACCGAAGGCCCCAAAGGCATGAGTGGCGCTATCGCCAAGGCCGAAGAGATTGTCGCCTCTGATCCAGAGCGCTATGTGTTGTTACAGCAATTCAAAAATCCTGCAAACCCAGCAATCCACGAAAAAACCACCGGACCGGAAATCTGGAATGACACCGACGGCGCAATTGACATTCTTGTGTCGGGGGTAGGCACCGGCGGCACTATCACCGGCGTTTCTCGATACATCAAGCATACTCAAGGCAAGGCCATCCAGTCGATTGCTGTTGAACCAACTGCCAGCCCAGTGTTGACCCAGTTCCGCGCAGGCGAGCCATTACAACCTGGCCCACATAAAATTCAAGGCATAGGCGCCGGCTTTGTTCCAGGCGTACTTGATCTATCCGTAGTTGATGATATTGAGCAAGTAAGCAATGAAGAAGCTATTGAATTTGCCCGCCGCTTGGCAAAAGAAGAAGGCATTCTGGCAGGCATTTCCTGTGGAGCCGCTGTCGCAGTCGCGATCAGGGCTGCAAAACGACCAGAAAATGCCGGCAAAACTATCGTAGTAATCCTACCCGATTCAGGCGAACGCTATTTAAGCTCCGCATTGTTTGAAGGCGTTTTTGATGCTCAAGGAATCGCACAATGAGCGATATTGATTTATTGAATACCGGAGGATACCAATGGGGTATCGAAGCACTGGTTAGCCAGTTGCGCGAACTCCGTGTGCAGTCCTTAGAATCCAGGCATAGACTCAACCGCCCACCCAAGCTGCCGTCACGAAAAGAATTGCACAGCATTCTTGACGGTCTTGGTGCTGTATTATTTCCCAATCGTTTAGGCTCACCGGATCTGAATGACGAAGGCATCGATTTTTTCGTCGGCCATACGCTGGATAGCTTACTCCGTAAGTTGTACAAACAAATTCGTCGCGAGTTGCAGTTTATTTCCGGCCACGAAGGTGATCTTAAAGAAACCCATGAACGGGCTGTGGTGATTACTCGCGAATTTGCAGCGCGTCTGCCTACTGTCAGAGCTTTGCTTGATACGGACATTCACGCCGCTTACGAAGGTGATCCTGCCGCAAGAAGCCCGGATGAAATATTGGTTTGTTACCCAGGCATTACTGCGATTATTCATCATCGTCTGGCACATATCCTTTATCAAGCAGGCGTCCCGCTGGTAGCCCGTATCATCTCGGAACTTGCCCACTCCGCCACCGGCATTGATATTCACCCTGGCGCACAAATTGGCGACAGTTTCTTCATTGATCACGGCACTGGCGTCGTGATCGGTGAAACTGCGATTATCGGCCGCCGAGTTCGCCTGTATCAAGCTGTGACCTTGGGCGCGAAACGCTTTCCCAAAGATGCTGATGGCGCTTTGGTTAAAGGCAATGCCCGTCACCCTATTGTCGAAGATGATGTGGTGATTTACGCGGGCGCAACCATTTTAGGCCGCATTACCATTGGCCATGGCTCTACCATTGGCGGCAACGTCTGGCTGACCCACACTGTTGCTCCGGGTAGCAATATTACCCAAGCCTATGTACGTAACGAACTTTTTGACGGAGGTGCTGGTATCTAATTAATGCCCCCACCCGGCATGCATGCATTAACTCTCTCCCCTAATAACACTGAAAACTTAAGGAAAAAACCATGTCTGATATTCATGAAGCCCATACTGCGTTAGGCGACGTCGCTGCACGTACCCTATCGAACGCTACCAAAACCGTACCAATGATGGGAAGCATCACCCCTCGGTGGTTGGTACATCTGCTGCAATGGGTACCTGTCGAAGCGGGTATTTATCGCGTAAACAAAGTTAAAAATGAAGCCGACATGGCAGTTGATTGCTCTAGTTTGGATGAAAAAGTATTACCACAAACTTTCGTAGATTACGAAGAATGGGGCCGTGAATACCGTTTAAATGCAGTTAACACTGTACTGGACGTGCATACACGGGTATCTGATTTATATAGCAGCCCGCATAACCAAATTCACGAACAATTACGCTTGACCATTGAAACCATTAAAGAACGTCAAGAAAGCGAATTGCTCAATAACAAAGAATATGGCCTGTTGAACAACGTTGCGCCTTCACAAAAAATTAAAACCCGCAATGGCTCACCCACTCCCGATGACTTGGATGAGTTAATTGCCACTGTTTGGAAAGAGCCGGGCTTCTTCTTAGCACACCCTAAAGCCATTGCAGCTTTCGGTCGTGAAGCCACACGTCGCGGCACACCACCACCTACAGTGTCTTTATTTGGCTCACAATTTTTGACTTGGCGCGGTATTCCGTTAATCCCAACTGATAAATTGGCTATTACCAAAGGTAAAACCAACATTTTATTAATTCGTAGCGGTGAAAGCCGTCAAGGTGTTGTTGGTCTGTATCAACCTAACCTGAGCGGCGAATTAAGCATGGGCCTATCAGTCCGTTTTATGGGTATCAACCACAAAGCCATTGCTTCTTATTTGGTCTCACTGTATTGCTCACTGGCTGTGTTGACTGACGATGCTCTCGGGGTTCTCGAGAACGTTGAGGTAGGCAATTACTATGACTACAAGTAATTTTGACGGCATTCCATCAACCGGCACTGCTACTGACACTATGAATTTTGCTAATTCATTGCCTGACGTTTTTCAATTAGAAAAACTGGCTAACGAACTATTTTCAGCGTTACCCTGTGATGGCACAGGGACTGGCGTTGGTTTGTTATCGTCAGCGGCTTCTAATGTATTTACCGAGCAGCTATCAGGCATAGACAAAGCGATAATACCGGGCACCTCGCCAAATCATTTTGGCGTACCTGGTGAAGCAGAACTACAAAAGCTATTCGCACCTCGTTCCGCATCTGTAGGCAGTTTTCCGAGCAGTAAATTAGCAACTTCGCATCCAGATGATGCCTTGAGCGCATTGCATGCACCGCAACAACCTGTTGATAAATCATTATTTACCGGCATTAACACGCAAGGTTTTGATTTACCGGGCGAAGCTGAGCTAAAAAAGCTGTTAGCTGAAAAATCCATATCCCCTGCAGCGAAAAGCCATGCAATAGTGCCTACCGCTAAAGCGGATACTCCGGCTGTCACTGATTTCTACTTTCTTAACGAGAGCACATCGCTAAACCGAAGTGCGCCCGTATCGGCGCTAGATTTTGCTCACCCTGCGTTTGATGTCAGCGCAGTGCGGCGTGACTTTCCTATTCTTAATGAACGGGTTAATGGTCATCAATTAGTTTGGTTTGATAATGCTGCGACCACGCAAAAACCGCAGGTCGTGATCGACCGTGTTTCGTATTTCTACGAACACGAAAACTCCAACATCCACCGTGCAGCGCATGAATTGGCCGCACGTTCGACAGATGCTTACGAAAAAGCCCGCAACACTGTGGCACGGTTTTTAAACGCATCGTCAGCGGATGAAATTATTTTCGTCCGTGGTACCACGGAAGGCATCAACTTGGTTGCCAAAAGCTGGGGCAAGCAAAATATCAGCGAAGGCGACGAGATTGTCATTTCATGGTTGGAGCATCACGCCAACATCGTGCCTTGGCAGCAGTTGTGTTCTGAAACTGGCGCCATACTCCGTGTTGCGCCCGTCGATGATAACGGTCAGGTATTACTGAATGAATACCAAAAACTGCTGACTTCAAAAACCAAGCTAGTGTCATTCACGCAAGTCTCCAATGCCTTGGGTACCGTGACGCCTGCGCAACAAATGATCGAAATGGCGCATCGCGTTGGCGCTAAAGTTTTACTTGATGGCGCGCAATCAGTCTCGCATTTACGTGCTGATGTGCAAAAACTGGATTGTGACTGGTTTGTCTTTTCCGGCCATAAAATATTCGGACCGACCGGAATTGGCGCAGTCTATGGCAAGCCAGAATTGCTTGAAGGCATGCCACCTTGGCAAGGCGGCGGCAATATGATCGAAGATGTGACATTTGAAAAAACCGTTTACCAACCTGCTCCAGCACGTTTTGAAGCCGGCACTGGCAATATCGCCGATGCGGTGGGTCTAGGTGCGGCTTTAGAATATGTTGAACATGTTGGTATCGATAACATTGCCCGTTATGAGCATGAACTATTGGTATATGCGATGGATAAGCTGCAAAGCATATCCGGCCTATGCCTGATCGGCACGGCACCGGACAAAACCAGTGTGTTGTCGTTTGTACTTGCTGGTCATAGCAACCAAGATATTGGCGTTGCGTTAAATAAAGTCGGTATTGCAGTACGTACTGGCCATCATTGCGCTCAACCTATCTTGCGTCGCTTTGGTTTGGAAAGCACTGTCCGTCCTTCCTTAGCGTTTTACAACACGCATGATGAGATAGATCATCTCGTCAACACTGTGCGTCGGATTAAAAACGGTAGCGCTGTTTACTAGCGTTAACGAAAATCCTGCTATTCGGCGGCCATGAGCCGCCGTTTTTTTAAGTTCTTTTTGTGAAACTCTGCTCCTGTAACAAACAGGAACGTTTTCGACATCCGCAATTCTGTCCTGCATAATTACAGCCCGACTTTGATGCTCGATCAACACAACCAAAATCTCATGTTAAAAAACACCCAAAAATTGTTAGCCATTATGGCGCAACTTCGAGACCCCGAGCACGGCTGCGCCTGGGACGTTAAACAGGATTTCACCAGCCTGATTCCCTATCTGATTGAAGAGTCGTATGAGGTTATCGACGCCATTGAACGTAACGATTTGGATGATCTACGTTCCGAACTGGGCGATTTATTGCTACAAGTGGTGTTCCATGCCCAAATTGCCGACGAGCGCGGCCTGTTTAATTTTGAACAAATTGCCGAAAGTATCAGCGACAAACTAATTCGCAGGCATCCGCACGTGTTTGCTGACGCTGTCTTTAACAGCGATGAAGAACGGCATCAAGCCTGGGAACAAATCAAAGCCAGCGAACGACAAAGTAGAAGCAGCGCAACACCCCAAGATAGCGTTTTATCGGGCGTAGCTCGCAATCTGCCAGCGTTACTGGAATGCGAAAAAATTCAGGATCGTGCAGCACAACATGGCTTTGATTGGCCAGACGTACCGCCCGTTTTTGACAAAGTGCTAGAAGAATTAGAAGAAGTTAGAGAAGCTTGGCAATCTGGCGACCAAGCCCATATTCAAGAAGAAATTGGCGACTTGCTATTAGTTGCAGTAAATCTGGCCAGACATATGAAAGTAAATCCTGAGCTGGCGCTTAAACAAAGTACCCAAAAATTTATGACCCGGTTTCGTTACATAGAAGAACAAGTAGCGGCCTCTGAGCGCAAATTAACCGATTGCGAATTAACTGAATTGGATGAGTTTTGGAACGCTGCCAAGCTAGCGCTGAAAAAATAAAGACCCTGGAGAACTGAGTCCGCCAGGGTCATATTTATGCTGTACAGAGGTGCTTTAAAATGCAGCTGATTTACGTTTTAGTGCCAAAATACCAAATAATCCGGATAAGAACATCCACACGGCACCAGGAACCGGGACAGCGGCCACCTGAGAATTGGTGAATTCAACCCTTAAACCGGTTGGGTTGCCCCCTGATTGCTTAACATTGGTAACCAGAAATTCCAGTGTGTTAATACCCGCAACAAATAAATGGCTAGCCGCAGCAAAGTTATACCACTGACTAAATCCAGCCGCTGAACCTATAATCTCGCCGTTGAAATATACCGTTGCATTGTTATCTGCAGAAAACCGTCCAGCAAAAGAAGCTGTGCTGGCATTAAATCCGGATAAATCAAACTCTAGTGTCCATAAATACGAGCCGTTGTGCGAAGGATCGTAACTTTGCGCCCTGTTATCGGTGGGTGTTAACCAATGTGACGTGTTGCTGTCAGCAAGCCATGGACTAATTGGCCAACCTGCCCCCACAGCAGCTTCACCGTAACCGCCGTAAATTGAATTCCCATCTCCATCAGTTAACTTGTAATTAAAGTCGGTAGCCTTATCGACAGTGATTCCAGCACCCGTATTGAAAAGGCCTGGTATTGAGATGGTATCAGCTTGAGCATTAACAACTGCCAACGTAGCTAAGCCAACAAACAATGCACTTCTTAGATAGTTTTTCATACGAAATCCTAGGTTAATTATTAAATAATGACAAAGATGAATTACTTAGAAGCCAATAAGCGGGGTTTTTCTACCCCAGCAAACATCAACAAGCCGACTGCAATCAATGCTAATGCACCCGGGGCAGGCACCTGCGAAGACAAAGCATTAGCTTGTATAGGCGTGACATCTGAAGAAGTGAACTCAACTCGCAAGCCGGTAGGATTTCCTGATAACTGTTTAATGTTAACTACTATAAATTCAAGTGTATTGAGACCCGCAACGAAATAATTACTTGTCGCTGTAAAGCTGTACCAGCTTGCAAAATCATTTGCAATGCCGATTGGATTGCCATTTAGATAGGCAACGGCGTTATTGTCAGCAGAAAACCGCCCGGTAAATGAAGCAGTACTCGGTTCAAATCCCGTTAAATCAAACGCCAGTGTCCATAAATAAAAACCATTGCGTACAGGATCAAAACTTTGACTTCTATTTGCAGTGGGTGTTAGCCAATGTGAGGTATCGCTGTCTGCCACCCAGGGACTAATAGGCCAACCTGACCCCACCGCGGCTTCCCCATAACCACCATAAATTGAACTTCCCGAAAGATTTGTTAATTGATAGTTCGTATCAGTTGTTTTATCGACAGTAATACCTTCTCCAGTGTTGTATAAACCAACAATTGGCACAGCTTGGGCATTTACCGTAAATAAGACCGAAGAGACAAGCAAAGCGGCCATGATATTTTTATTCATAATTTTATTACCTTTTAGAATGGTGGAAATCGTCTACGCTGCACGCATATATGAAGCGCTTAGCAATTAACTATCAATTCCCATGCCAATAACGTAAAGCCAATAAAACAAGCATTTTGGCCTACAATAGAAGACGTTAACCGGACAACTTCGTCAGCAAGACTGACAGTTTTGTCAAAATAATTAACTCAGCCTGTCATAACAGCCACTGACCAACAGCCAAACCAATATGTCCAAAAATGTAATTACCCTTGAATCATTGCTGGAAACTCATGATTTACCGTTCGTTATTATCGACAAGTCATTACGAGTAGTTGCCGTTAACCGGGCGTGGGAAATTCGCTTTGGCATTTCTCGTGAACGACACCTTGGCGAACCATGTTGTAGTAATAGTGGAAATTGTCGACATAGTCGTTTATTTGAAAAGCTCGAGCCTTATGTCGGCTTATTTCCAGGAGATGATCTGACTGATCCCGCAAACCAGCTCAGAGTTCGTGGTTATCCGCTGCTGGATGCTAATGGAACACTTTATATCGGTGAGTCTATTACTGTGACAACGCCGTTAAAATCCACGTCAACTCAATCGCCAATGGTTGGTAATTCGTCGGCTTTCCTTACATTACATACTAAACTCACTCAAGCAGCCCAAACTCAAGCACCCGTATTATTGACTGGCGAAACTGGGACTGGCAAAGAACTTGCTTCAGAATTTATTCATCGGCATTCTAAAAATGCTACAAATGAATTTGTGGTGATGGATTGCACCATCCTGGGGGAAAACTTGTTTGAAAGTGAATTATTTGGGCATGAAAAAGGCGCATTCACCGGCGCAACTGCTGGGAAAAAGGGTTTATTTGAACTGGCTGACAATGGCACACTTTTTCTTGATGAAATTGGTGAACTTCCGCTCGCACAACAGCCGAAATTATTACGCGCACTGGAAAGTGGTCAATTTCGTCGTGTTGGCGGCACCTCGGCTTTAACAGCGAAAGTTAGAGTGATTTGTGCGACACATCGAAATTTGGCAAATATGGTTCGGGACGGTCTATTTCGCGAAGATCTCTTTTATCGCTTGTCAGTATTTCCAGTGCCAATACCGCCATTGCGAGAGCGAAGAGAGGATATTCCCAATTTATGTGCGGCAATGCTAACGCAGTTTGGTCATATGAATGACTGCACGTACACAATAAGCAAACAAGCTATGACAAAATTGCTTCAGCACCAGTGGCCGGGCAATATCCGAGAGCTGAAAAACTGCCTGCACTTAGCCAGCAGCTTATGCACTGATCACCGCATCGAAGAACACGATATCAACATTGTCCAGCGGCAGACAGTAAACGAGACCCGTCCAATCCACCACATTTCACAAACTGTGCAAACAAGCTCGCTCGACCAACTCGAAGCCAATTTTATTAAAGAATTACTCAGCAGACATAACGGCAACCGCAAGCTGATCGCTGCAGAAATGAACATCAGCGAAAGAACGTTATATCGCAAGCTTAATCGCCTAAATCTAACAAACAGCGACTTACACTAATGCAAGCTTCTCTAATTAACTGGACACTCAACACTATCACGCCACAGCTGGATAGCTTTACGCCGCCTAAAGACATGCGTGAAGCTATTGGCCGCATAAAAACATTACCGCCTCTTCCTGGCATTGCTCTTCGCATTACACAACTGGCTGCCGACCCGTCAGCAGATGCGGCCAAATTAGCAAGCATTATCGAACAAGATCCATTGTTAACTGCCCAAGTTATCCGCTGGGCATGCTCGCCACTTTATGGATACCACGGCAAAATCACCAGCGTACAGGTTGCCATCACTCGAGTGTTGGGATTTGACTTCGTTTTTAATCTGGCATTGGGCTTGGCAGCTCTCGCTCCATTGAAAGCTCCCAAAGACGGTCCAGTAGGCACGCGTCTATTTTGGATTCAGGCCCTGGCCAGCACAAAGCTCATGCCTTTGCTAGCCAATCAAATGCCGGTTGAAAATCGACCTGCTTCGGCCGATTTATTTCTTGCTGGACTGATGCATAACATTGGCTTCCCATTATTGGGAAATCAGTTCCCAGAAGAATTCAGTTATCTGAATATGCTAATACTTGCCAATCCAACGCTAACTGTTTTTAACCTGGAAAAATTCGCTTTCGGCGTTGACCACACCATGTTGGGCGCTTGGCTGATGAGCGCTTGGTCGATGCCCAAACCTATTATCGATATTGTCTATCACCACCACAATCCTTACTACCGAGGCGAAAATCACCAATTAAATCTTGTCACTTTTTTGAGTGACTGCCTATTGGGTAAGCTTGGTATAGGCGATGCACAACAACAAACCTGTTCTGATGACTTTTTAGATCAACTTGGCTTGCCAGTAGGCGCTAGCGAAGAAGCGCTGGATAAGTTTAACGACATACTTGAAAATATTATTGCTACGGCGGATATGATTACGGGGTAGTTAAAGTTCGTCTCAACTACTGATTAATCAATAGTTGGGCCATATGGTTTAGATGCAAACCACCGAGGCGAATTAAATCTATTCTTGATATGAATGCCCCAGCTTGTTGATGAGCAAGCCGATTTTGCCGAACCGCAACGCAGTAGCGAGTGACATAAGTTAAAATTCGCGAAATTTGGACCATAACACCAACAATTGTAATGAACATAAAAAGCCCTCTAGTCAACACAACCTCTAGCAAAAGCCACATTAAAATTTGACAATGTGGCCATTTGAAAAGATAATTCCCAGTCTAATTAACTCAATCAGTAATAACCGAGACACTATGGCTAATACAGCACAAGCTAAAAAGCGTGCGCGACAAGCGGAAAAAAGCCGTATTCGCAACGCAGGACAACGTAGCAACTTACGCACATTCATCAAAAAAGTCATCGCTGCAGTAAGAGCTGGCGACAAAGATAAGGCGCAAGCCGCTCTCAAAACTGTAGTGCCGATTATCGATTCTGCAGTTAATAAAGGCATTATCCACAAGAATAAAGCTTCTCGCAGCAAAAGCAGATTAAACTTAAAAGTAAAATCTATCGCTTAATTGCTAGTTTTTCGAGATAAAAAAAGCCGCCCATTCAAACAGAATGGGCGGCTTTTTTATTGCCTATTAACAATCCCTTAAATCAAGACCAAATTGTCCCTGTGAATTATTTCAGCATCATCGGCATAGCCCAGAATTTTTTCAAACTCAGAGCTACTTTTGCCAGCAATCAAAAGGGCATCCAAATAACCATAATTAACTAAGCCGCGCGCCACTTCCAAACCTGCTTCATCGACACAAGAAACCAATTCGCCACGCTCGAACTCACCAGACACAGTTTTTACACCAACTGCCAACAAACTCTTGCCCTGCTCTTTTAATGCTTTAGCTGCACCCAAGTCGACAACTAATTGACCTTTCACCTGCAATTGCCCAGCAAGCCAGCGCTTTCTAGCAATCAACGGCTCAACATCCGGCAAAAAATGCGTGCCGACTTCGGTGCCGGCAAAAACAGCAGCAATCACGTTATTTAGCACACCCGGCGCAACCACAGTCGCCGCACCCGACCTTGCCGCCAACCTTGCTGCTCGGACCTTAGTAAACATGCCGCCACGCCCTAATCCACTGCGACTATCTCCGGCCATTTTTTCCAATCGCTCATCATTTACACTAACTTCAGAAAGCAATGTAGCATCAGGGTAAACACTGGGATCAGCTGTAAACAACCCTTTCTGATCAGTGAGAATAACCAACAGCTCCGCCTCTACCAAATTAGCAACCAGCGCAGCCAACGTATCATTATCACCAAATCGAATCTCTTCGGTAGCAACAGCATCATTTTCATTGATAACCGGAATCACACCGAATTTAAGCAGAGTCAGCAAAGTACTACGAGCATTCAAATAACGCTGCCGATCCGACAAATCATCATGGGTGAGCAATACTTGAGCAGCGTGCAAGTTATGCTGCTGAAAATTGTCATCAAAAACACGAACCAAGCCCATCTGACCAACTGACGCTGCCGCTTGTAATTCATGCAACACGGTAGGACGCACCTTCAGACCTAATCGACACATGCCCTCAGCCACCGAGCCTGAAGACACAAGAATGACATCAACACCCCGATGTCTTAAGCCAGCCATTTGCTTGACCCATTCAGCGATAGCGACCGTATCCAGCCCCCGTCCACCCTTAGTGAGTAACGAACTGCCTATTTTTATTACAACCCGTCTAATGTTTGCAAAATCAGCCCTGCTGTTCACTATCCGCCCGTCTTTGTTCTTCTATAAAATTCATAATAGCGTACATAAGCTCTCTTGTACCCTCGCCATTAACCGCTGCAATTTTAAATACTGGCGCAGCCCAGTCCAACGCATCAACAATCGCTTGACAGCGCTCATTAAGCTCTTCATCAAGCACTCTATCTATTTTATTCAATACCAACCAACGCGGTTTATTGGCGAGATCGTCGCTCCATTTTTCAACTTCATGAATAATCTTTCTGGCCGCTTCCACAGGCGACTCAGCACTTTCATAAGGCTCTATATCGACCACATGCAACAGCAAGCTGGTACGCGACAAATGCTTGAGGAACTGCAACCCCAACCCCGCACCTTCTGCAGCACCTTCAATAACCCCTGGAATATCGGCAATCACAAAACTACGTAAATCATCCACCCTAACAACACCCAAATTTGGGTGCAAGGTAGTAAATGGATAATCAGCTACTTTAGGCGTTGCTGACGACACCGAGCGTATTAAGCTCGACTTGCCTGCGTTAGGCATACCTAACAAGCCCACGTCGGCAATTAATGTCAGCTCCAAATTTAAACGGCGATGCTCACCCTCGCTACCCTTACTGGCTTTTTGTGGCGCTCTATTAATACTGCTCTTAAACCGGGTATTTCCTAGACCATGAAATCCACCCTGAGCTACCAACAAAGTTTGCCCAATATTGGTTAAATCGCCAATGACCTCATCGGTCTCAGCATCACAAACCTTTGTTCCTAAGGGCACAGGCACATAACAATCATCGCCCTTTCTACCCGTACAATTACGCCCCATGCCATTTTGACCACGCTTAGCCCTATGCACAGCGTGATAACGAAAATCGACCAAGGTGTTTACATTTTCAACAGCAACTAGATAAACACTGCCGCCATCACCACCATCACCACCATCAGGCCCGCCCATGGGGATATATTTTTCACGCCGAAAGCCGACCGCGCCATTACCGCCATCACCCGCTTCCACAAGCACTTCTGCCTCGTCAACAAATCTCATAATTCAAATACCGCCACTCTTAAACCACCTTCCATAAACAAAAAAAGCCCCACCATGAAGGGCGGAGCTTTTTATGCACTTACTCTGCCGCAAAATGCGACAGATAAGTTTATGCAGTAACAATACTGACAAATTTACGATTTTTTGGGCCCTTAGCCTGAAAAACCACTTTCCCGTCCGCTGTAGCAAACAAGGTATGATCCTTGCCTAACCCTACATTATCTCCAGCGTGAAAATGAGTTCCACGTTGACGGACAATTATATTACCAGCAATCACCGCTTCACCACCAAAACGCTTAACGCCTAAGCGTTTTGCATTAGAATCACGTCCATTACGCGTACTACCGCCTGCTTTCTTATGAGCCATATCAACCCAACCCCTATATATTCAACAAAAATTCTTAAGCAGAAATACCAGTAATCTGAACTTCTGTATAGTATTGACGATGCCCCATTTGTTTCATATGGTGCTTGCGTCTTCTGAATTTAATAATCTTAATTTTTTTGTGTCTTCCTTGAGACAAAACTGTCGCAGTGACTTTGCCGCCTTCAATAAACGGCAGACCAACTTTGACATCGTCGCCGGACTTGACCAGCAGCACTTTATCAAATTCAATGCTGTCGCCTTCGCCAAGCTCTAGTTTTTCTATTTTTAAATAAGTACCTTCTTCAACGCGGTACTGTTTACCACCTGTTTGAATTACCGCATACATCGGCGTAAGCTCCATCAAGCATTAATCTAATTAAAGTGAACAAAGAATTATATTTTTTAGTCAACGCATAGTCAAATCTAAATTCACAAAAAACAACCATAATCGTTTTAATCTGACCAGCGTTATCGTCAATTCAAGGCTAGCATCAGCCATCAATTAGACATTATGGGTTATAATACGACGGAAAGCCAAATAAGGCATATTATCAAACCCCCACGTAAAACATACACATGGCATCTGATTTACATTCCATCTCTACCCCCAACCCCTCCATTGATTTTGATTCAATTAAAAAATTGACATCAACCGAAGCTTCGGAGGTCGATCAACTTATCATCAACGAACTTAGTTCAGATGTTGTTCTTATCAATCAGGTTGGGCATTATATTGTCGGCAACGGTGGCAAACGATTAAGGCCGATGCTGCTATTACTGGCCGCCAAGGCTCTTGGAGGCATCACAGACAGCCATTTAATCTTAGCGGCTGTTATAGAGTTCATACACACAGCTACGCTGCTTCATGACGACGTGGTCGATGAATCCGACTTCCGTAGAGGCAAGGATTCTGCAAATGCTGTGTGGGGAAATGCCGCCAGCGTTTTGGTTGGTGATTATTTATATTCCAGCGCGTTCGAAATGATGGTCCGCACCAACAACATGCGCGTCATGGAGATTCTTTCGAAGACTACGACAGCAATCGCTGAAGGTGAAGTATTGCAATTATTAAATTGTAATAATCCTGAAACCACCGAAACTAAATACCTCGAAGTTATTGCCAGAAAAACCGCCATCTTGTTCAGCGCCGCCACTCGCCTCAGCGCCGTTATATCAAACACACCTGCAGCAACTGAAGAAGGCCTGGCTCAGTACGGACAGCACTTAGGAATCGCGTTTCAATTGATTGACGATGCACTTGATTACAAAGCAACCAAAGAAGAACTTGGCAAGAACTTAGGCGATGATCTAGCCGAAGGAAAACCAACGCTTCCGTTGATTTATGCCATCCAAAATAGCAGCAAAAGTGATGCCGACCTTATAATTGACGCAATTAAAAATGGCAATCGCGATGCGTTTGCCGAAATTTACAGCATTGTGCAAAGCACCAAAGCAATCGATTACACTGAGCAACGAGCAGAAGAAGAAGCGCAAAAAGCCATTAGCGCACTAGCCGTGCTTCCGGATTCCGAATACAAGGCCGCCCTCATCCAATTGGCGCAATTCTCGGTTCAACGTAACTACTAAACATAAATAAACGAAAAGCCTCAATCGCTTACGCATTGGATTTCCTGACCATCCATTTATCAGCGATAGGGCTTATTTGTTTTTAACTCACCGCAACCTCTTAAAAATCACAGCTTGCTGAACCAGCATTGCATATCAAAGTGCTTCGACAGCTTTATCCGGGTGATCTTTAAATTGCATATGGTGCAGTCGCGCATAAGGGCCATTCTTGGCAAGCAATTCTTCATGTCGCCCCTGCTCTACGATTCGACCATGATCCATCACCAAAATTACATCGGCATTTTCGATAGTAGATAGCCGGTGCGCAATCACTAACGTCGTCCGATTACGCATGGCTTTTTGCAGTGCAGACTGGATATAACGCTCCGATTCCGTATCCAATGCAGAGGTAGCTTCATCCAAGATCAGAATGGGCGCATCTTTTAATAACGCTCTTGCCAAAGCCAAGCGTTGCCGCTGACCACCGGATAATTTAACGCCGTTCTCGCCGATCTCGGTATCCAGCCCTTGCGGTAACTGATTAATAAATTCCATCGCATAAGCATCAGTAGCCGCTGCAATAATCTTGTCACGAGGCGTTCCTGCCAACGCGCCGTAAGCAATATTGTTAGCAATGGTATCGTTAAATAAGGTGACCTGCTGATTTACCAGGGCAACCTGCCTTCTCAAATTAGCCAAGGTGTAATTTTGAATTTCAACGCCATCAAGCAGAATCTCACCTATTTCATGAGGATAAAAACGCGACACTAGATTAGCCATGGTACTTTTACCACCACCCGACGCGCCTACCAAAGCGACTGTCTGACCCGACTCCACCTTGACATTGATATTCTGTAAGGCCAACTCATCAGTACCTTGATAACGAAAAGACAGGTTTCTGAATTCCAACCCCCCCCGAGATCTTTCTACCTGATACCGACCTTGGTCTATCTCGCATGACTCGTCCAAAATGACGAATAAAGATTCTGCGGCGGCAATGCCTTTTTGAATTTCACCATTAGCATCGGTTAATTGCCTGATCGGCCTGGGTAATAAAAATGCCGCAGTTAGATAGCTAACAAACTCGCCAACACTGGCTTGCTGCATAAAATACAACGCCATATACATCAGCACTGACAATGCTAGAGCAATAATTAGCTGCATGACCGGGCTATGAATAGCAGTCGTCGTGGCCATTTTCAGGGCTTGTCGACGATTGTTATCACTACTCTTCAAAAAGCGTTGTCGTTCATAATCCTCACCACCGTAACTCCGCACAACCCGATGAGCCCCAACTAATTCAGAGGTAACGTGAGTCATATCACCTACTGATTCCTGAAGTCTTTTACTGATCTTACGCAGCCGTTTACTCACATAGCTAACCAGCAGCACGATGATTGGGGTGATACCGACAAACACCAGCGACAACATCCAGTTGAGATAAAACAAATACGCCAGCAAACCCAACGCGGACAGGCCTTCTCTAATTATTGTTTTTACCGAATCGGTAGTCGCCTTGGTGACCTCTCCAACATTGTTGGTGATTCTGGAAATCATAAACCCGCTATTATTGCTATCAAAATAAGCCGTCGGCAACCGGGTATATTGATCAAAAATTTCACAGCGCAAAGTATGAATAATGCTGGTAGACACCTTGGATAAAAAGTAATTGCCTAAGTAAGTACCTATACCACGCAACACAATCAAGCCACTAAACAGCAACGGCATATAAAACATGCCTTCGCGCTTATCTGACTGCAACGTATCGATAATGGTTTGAATCATCGCCGCAAATAACGGCTGAGTACTGGAATAGATCACAAAGCCCAGAATACTAAGGGCAAAATAGCCGCGTAGAGGTTTCACATAGGTCAATAAGCGCCTATAGACTTCAGCACTTGCCAGAGATTTGTTTTGCATAGTCGATGAAAAATTTGAGCTGTTCAGCTTGCTTATGCACAAAACTGATTGAGATATTAAGAATTGTTGGCGGATGCTTTTAATAGCCACACCCGCCAGAAGATGCTGAAGTCAGCTTTTAGAAATTAATACAATTTATTGCTCAGTCACTTTAAGCAACCAGCCATATTTCTCACTACAACCTAAGGTGGCCTTGGCGCTAATATCAAGCCTGACGAATTGACCAGTAAATTCAGCAGGAATCTTAGATTTAACTCGATGAAAACTACTATTGCTTTCTACCGAGAAATCAATGGGCTTACTTTTGGCAGAAAGCTTAATGCTTTTAGGATCAACCCACGGCGACACCATCACCGTAAACTCAGACTCCGGAGCGACCTCATGTTTTTCCGGCTCTTGATACACAGGCAATGTAAAGTCCTTGAACTGGGGTTTTTTACACGCTTTTTCGTCATCGTCTTTCGTATAGGCAATCGCTGAAGTGCTTACTGCAACCATAGCAAACACACACACCGATTTGAGCAATGTTTTTATTGTTGTCATACCCTCTCCTCACCTTAAAAAACGGCCAGAATTTATAAATCAATCCGCCGGATGTTTTAACACAGCAGCACTTTAATTATTTTCCGGGCGCATTTCAACTTGAAGCAGTTTGCGAGACTATTGGAAGCTTATGAAATATAGATTTTCAAGTAAAGAATTTATCCAACTTTCCGGACTTTCAATTGGATAATCAATGATGACATTAAATCGTATTATTCTTGCAAAAAGCCCATGCGATGCCAGCGTATTCCTCACCGAGTTAAATCAAGAGCTAAATAAATTTATCGCGAATTAAGAAGTTGGTATCTAAGTTCACTTAAACCGGTTGTATCAATATCTTGCGGATTGAGCACCCGGCCTATGCCTACGGATTCCTCAAAGGCGTGACGATTGCCCTGATAGCTGACTTTATAGCGATTGATTCCGGCCTGACTGTCCACCCAACTGACTGACTTAACCATGGACAAGGATTGTAAATATTGGGTGACCCGACTGATGTCATTGACGCCATTGATGCCCGCTATTTTAAGCACCACAACTCCAGCCGACTCAACACCATCAGGCTTGGCCGCATAATAACCAGCTAGTTGCTTATAGACACCACTTAAACCAGTTGCAATCACTTCGTTTAAAGTGCCGCATGACTTGCTCCATTGCTCGACACGGTCATCAAAATAAAATGCCCAATCACCTTTCCAGCACTGCTGCATTTTTACGACCCGGCCAGCTAGAATAGAAACAACACCATAACGTTCTGACACGTTAAGCAAATTTTGCGGGTATGCACTCAACACATCATTCACCGATAATTGACGCTGTTCATCCAGGTCAGATAAGGGATACAACAACGGCAAGCCGGTCTGCTTGGCCCCCTTGCTCAGGGCGATATTGAGTTCGGACATGCTGTCCGCCTTATAAAAAGAACGCCTTCCATTTTCTTCAACAACTAACCACAACAACGTTTCCGGTCGAATTTCACCCCATACCTTCAATCTACTGGTCTTTAGCGCCTCCAGTAACGCTTGCTCATCGAACAGCACACGCATATTCCTGGCTTCATTATCCGCCGCCAAGTTAACTTCTGTTAAGGAATACTGATGCTGTTTAACGAAACGAGGAGCATTAGCCAATGTTGCTTGCACCACCCTATCTTGCAGGACATTATCACCAGCCAGAATACGACCAAGCACCACAGTTAACGCGTCTTTAAAAGCGGCGTTCTTGTCTTCATTAGACGGACTGTTAGCGATAACTTCCGTTTCGTACAATCCTCGCACTTCTGCAGCGAAAACTGGCGCACATAAAAGTAATCCACTTAAAAGCAAAGCACGGTAAAGCACGCTATATCCCTCACATAATTCTAAAGATGTCTTGTACAATATCGGCAGTTTAGCAATAACTTTAGAGAGCATGACATTGAGCGAACAAAATCAGGAAGGCTTGAATTACAAAAGCGCCGGCGTTGATATTGCTGCCGGCAACGCATTGGTTGAGCGCATTAAGCCGATTGCGGCCAGAACCCGTACCGCCGGTGTAATGGCTGGATTGGGTGGCTTTGGCTCAATGTTCGAACTGCCGTTGGATCGTTATCAAAATCCTATTTTGGTGTCCGGCACCGACGGTGTCGGCACCAAATTAAAGCTGGCCAATGAGCTGGGCGTTCATGACACTATCGGTATTGATCTAGTTGCCATGTGCGTTAACGATATTATCGTACAAGGCGCAGAACCCCTATTTTTTCTGGATTATTTTGCAACCGGCAAGTTGGATGTCGATACTGCTGCCGACGTCATCAAAGGCATAGGTAAAGGCTGCGAACTGGCTGGTGCTGCCTTGGTAGGCGGTGAAACTGCTGAAATGCCGGGCATGTACACCGACGGCGAATATGACTTGGCAGGTTTTTGCGTTGGCATCGTGGAAAAAAATAAAGTGCTGGATGGTAGCAAAGTCAGTATTGGCGATAAGTTGATCGGCATTGCCTCTTCCGGCCCACACTCCAATGGCTACTCGTTAATCCGCAAAATTATTAGTCATAGTCAATCATCCCTATCTGAACCTTTTAACAACACTACCTTAGGTGCTGCGCTACTAGAGCCGACACGTATTTACGTAAAATCGTTACTTTCACTGATAAACACCGTTCCTGTACATGCGCTCGCTCACATCACCGGCGGCGGCATCACTGAAAATCTGCCAAGAGTATTACCGGAAGGTATTAACGCTGAAATTAACCTATCTAGCTGGGAATTACCTGAGATTTTCAAATGGTTGCGACAAAAAGGCAACGTGTCGCTGGATGATATGCTTATTACCTTTAACTGCGGCATCGGTATGATAGTTTGCGTCGCCCCGGAACACGAGCAGGCTGCGTTAACAGCACTTGAGCAACTAGGTGAAAATGCCTTTCCTTTAGGGCAACTAGTAGCGGTGACAGGTAAACCTAGAGTTATATACAAGTAACTTAACTACCCACAAGAAGCTTGATCGCAGGAAATGATTAACACCCTCACCTGCGACACTTTCTTACTTAGCATTCGCGGAGTACCGACCGATGGCAGAATTTACGCTCCCCAAAAACTCCAAATTAATACCAGGAAAAACCTTCAAAGCACCGCCAGATGCCCGTCAGGTGCGTCGCTTTGAAATCTATCGCTGGGATCCGGACACTCGCGAAAATCCGCGTATTGATGCGTATGAGCTAGACATGGAGCACTGTGGCCCGATGGTGCTGGATGCCATTTTGCAAATTAAAAACACCATCGACAGCAGTCTCGCCTTTCGCCGCTCCTGTCGTGAAGGCGTTTGCGGATCTTGCGCGATGAACGTCAACGGCAAAAACACCCTGGCCTGCACCAAAGCCATTGATAGCTATCCCGGCACCATCAAAATTTTCCCGTTGCCACATCTGCAAGTTGTAAAAGATCTGGTCCCGGATATGACGCATTTTTACGCCCAATATGCCGCCATCGAACCCTGGATAGAAACCCAAACCCCCGCGCCTGCCGATGCTGAACGTTTACAAAGCAAAGAGGATCGCGCAAAGCTAGACGGCTTATACGAATGTGTTCTGTGTGCCTGCTGCTCAACCAGCTGCCCCAGTTATTGGTGGAACAGTGAGCGCTACCTAGGTCCGGCCGTGTTATTACAAGCCTATCGCTGGATTGCCGACAGCCGCGATGAACATACTGGCGAGCGCCTTGATGAACTTGAAGATCCCTTCAAGCTTTACCGCTGCCACACCATCATGAATTGCACCGACACCTGCCCGAAAGGATTAAATCCTGCCAAAGCAATTGCTGAAATCAAAAAACTATTGGTAGAGAGACAACAAGGCTGATGCCTGTATTAGCAAAACTGCGATGGCAATGTCGACGCGGGACCAAAGAATTGGATTTAGTTCTGCAACGCTATCTACAAACAGACTATTCACAGGCTTCAAAAGAAGAAAAAACCTTGTTTACGGAATTACTGAGCCTTGAAGATGACTTGCTGGCAAGTTATTTACTGGGAGAAGCTGTACCGGCATCGCCTCAGCTCGTTGTATTTATCAGTAACCTTAAAAAACCTCATTATCAGACCCTGGCTATGAATTGCAGCTCCCCGGAATAAATTTACACGCGTACTAAAAATAATGGCCAATCGACGTAAATGAGTACAGAAGATGGTTTTGATGTAAAAGCGTTTCTAAAAAATCTGACCACTCGGCCAGGTATTTACAAGATGTTTAATGATCAGGCCGAGATCATTTATATCGGCAAGGCCAAAAACCTTAAAAACCGAGTTTCCAGCTATTTTAAATCGAACAACGCATCGACCAAGCAACAAGCGATGGTGGCTAAAATTGCCAACATTGAAGTCACCGTCACGCACACCGAAAGTGAAGCGTTACTGCTTGAGTGTCAGCAGATTAAACAACACAAGCCTCGCTACAATATACTTCTTAGGGATGACAAATCCTTTCCTTATGTATTTATATCCACCCATCAAGACTTTCCGCAAATTACCATTCATCGTGGTGCAAAAAATAAAAAAGGCCGCTATTTCGGGCCTTATCCCAGTGCCGGCGCAGTTAGGGAAAGCCTAAAACTGCTACAGAAGCTGTTTCCCGTCAGGCAATGTGAAGATGCTGTCTACAACAATCGCTCCCGCCCCTGTTTACAATATCAAATTAAGCGTTGCACCGGGCCATGCGTAGGCTTAATAGACAAAGCCAGTTATGCCCAAGATGTCGAAAGTACCGTAATGTTTTTGGAAGGCAAAGGCGGGCTGTTGATTGAGCAATTGGTCGGCAAAATGGAGCAAGCGGCAGAGATTCTTGATTACGAGCAGGCCGCTGCTTTTAGGGATCAAATAGGCCGATTGCGACCGGTCATGGAAAAGCATTTTATCTTAGGCGACCATGGCGATCTGGATATTATTGCCTGCGCCAGCAAAGCTAATCTGGCGTGCATTCAAGTGTTTTTTATCCGCAATGGACAGCATTTGGGCAATAAGGTTTTTTATCCAAAAATGGCCGACGAACACGATCCTGCCGCGGTGATTCAGGCGTTTATTACTCAATTTTATCTGGATAAACCAGTGCCGCAGGAGTTGATAGTCAGCCATCAGCTCGAAGAGACGGAATTATTAGCGAAGATGTTAACTGAGCTTTCAAAGCATGCAGTAGCAATTTCCCATAATGTCAGAGGTGAGCGGGCAAAGTGGTTGCAAATGGCCCAAACCAACGCTGAAAATTCCTTGCTAAGCAAATTATCCGACAAGCAAAGTCTACATGCCCGTTTCCTGAGTTTGCAGCAGGAACTGGGCTGCGCAACGTTGCCAAGTCGCCTGGAATGCTTTGATATTAGTCATACTCAAGGCCAGCAAACAGTGGCATCTTGCGTGGTATTTGACAAAGAAGGCCCGGTAAAATCAGCTTATCGCCGTTTTAATATTGAAGGCATTACCGGCGGCGATGATTACGCGGCTATACATCAAGCAGTTTTTAGACGCTTTAAGCGCTTGCAACAGGATGCGATGGTCAATGCGCCGGACATTTTGTTTATAGACGGCGGTAAAGGCCAGGTACATGCGGCAGAAAAGGCGTTGGCAGAGTTGGGTGTAAACAATGTTATGATAGTCGGAGTTTCTAAAGGACCGGACAGAAAACCCGGCATGGAAAAGCTGATTTTAGTTGGGCAACAGCAACCAATCGACGTCACACCTGGCGCAAGTGGATTGCTTTTAATTCAGCATATTCGCGATGAAGCACATCGATTTGCGATTACCGGACACAGGCAACGTCGAGCTAAGGTTACTAAACAATCAACTCTGGAGACCATTCCAGGCTTGGGAGCAAAGCGGCGGCAGCTGTTGTTAAAACAATTTGGGGGGTTGCAGGGTGTCGCTCGAGCCAGTATCGATGGGCTTTGCAGCATAGACGGCATCAATCGACAGTTGGCGCAACGAATTTACCAATTTTTTCATCATCAAGATGACACTTGAATTTAATTTACCGACCAATCTGACGCTGTTACGCATTGCGCTTATTCCATTGCTGGTAGTGATTTTTTACTTGCCATGGGTATATGCCAACGTGGTATGCACAGCGATTTTTATATTGGCTGGTTTTACCGATTGGCTGGATGGTTATCTGGCCAGGAAAATGCGTATGGAAACGCCTTTCGGTGCTTTTTTAGACCCGGTTGCAGATAAGTTAATGGTAGCAATCGTTTTAGTATTAATTGTTCAGCAGCAACCAGATCCGTATTTGGCGATACCGGCCGCGATCATTATCGGTCGAGAAATAACTATCGCATCGTTACGAGAATGGATGGCAGAGCTGGGCAAACGGGCGAAAGTAAAAGTCTCGACTGTAGGCAAATGGAAAACCACTTTGCAAATGCTGGCAATGACCTTGTTGCTGTACCGTGAAGATTTACTGGGCTTGCCTATAAATGCCATGGGCTATGGTTTTTTGTATGTTGCCGCCCTGTTAACATTGTGGTCAATGGTCAATTATTTAATCGCGGCGCTGGCTGCGATCAAAGAACAATAATAACTACTGGGGGCAAGCCCTCGCTTTCTAACACCTGATAAACAGCACACTGATAAGCTGTAGAATAATTAAATGGATCAAGAAACAGAAACTACACAAACACCTTCTGGTGAGCAGGATATTATCTTACAAGCAGCTCTGAAGCTTTTCGCCAATAAAGGCTATTTCAATACTTCTTTGTTAGATATTAAAGAGGCTGCAAATTTGCAAAGCCTCCAAATCATCCATCATCATTTCAAAACCAAACAACTGCTTGCTTCAGCTTTATATGCCAATGTTTCAGATAGCTTAAGCATTTCAATTGATGATATTAGCCGTAGAAACCCAAAAGCCTCAGAACAATTACGGGGTATAGTCGATTTGCTATTTACCCTGACTGATGACGCGCCTGATGTAATGCGATTTATCTTAACCGTCAAAATAAATGATTTTTTGCATGAAGAAAAAATCGGCCTGGAAGCTCCGGCTCAAAACAAAATCATTAAGATAATTGACGCTGGCATCAAAGCGGGGGAAATACGCAATATTTGCCCACAGCTAGCCTATGCCTATTTTTTTGGTGTGATTGATAACACCTTAAAATTAGTATTGGCCGGCAGCCTCGATAAAAAAGCGGATTTTTACCAAGCACAAGCATGGTTGGCCGCTTGGAATACTATCGCCAAAAAATAACTTAATTCCCGCTTGTGCTACTTTTAGGGCAACACTTATTCTGCGGAGGCAGTTGTGCCCAAAAGTATGCCCGGCTATACCTCTCATCTGGATGAGGAATCGCCTAAAGCCCCAGTAGTAAAATTATTTTTAATCATCCTTATCGTCACATTTTGTGCCGAAATTTTGATTATGCAGCTGCTGCCATTATTAAGCGTTGCTAAGCTAGATACCCGCCAGATTGCCCTGATCGATGCCTTTTGTTTAAGTATCGTTGCCTGCATCGTCATTTTACCTTTGCTATTGCGCCACCAAAAGCGCATCAGCGCCGCACAGTCTCGTCTTGCTCAACAACTACAAGCGCTAAATCAACACGCCAGTGTCAGCATCACCGATGCCAAGGGCCGAATTATTTATGCAAACAATAAGTTTTGCGAAATAACCGGCTACAGCCCTCAAGAATTATATGGTCAATCTCATCGCATTATAAATTCCGGCTATCATCCCAAAGAATTTTTTGCACAGCTGTGGAGCACGCTTGGTCAAGGCAAAATTTGGCAGGGAGACTTATGTAATCGCACAAAAACCGGCGAACACTACTGGGTACGCACAACCATTGTGCCGATCGCTGATAACACTGGAAATACCACCAAATATATTTCCATGCGCACCGACATTACCTCCCAAAAATTACTGGAGCATGCCGCATTAAAGTCAGAAGAATGGCTGCATACCATTATGGACAATATGGGCGATGGCATTTATACCCTGGATAGCGAAGGTCATCTTACCTACTTTAATCCTGAAGCCGAGCGGCTGCTGGGATGGCGATTGGAAGAACTTAAAGGCAAATTGCTACACGATGCCATCCATCATCACAGACCTGATGGGCAAATACTGGCATTAGCCGAATGTCCAATCACTACGGCCATGAAGAATAAACAGATCTATCGATCTGAAAATGAAGTTTTCTTTAATAAAAATGGTCTAGCACTACCGGTCAGCGTGACCGGTGCCCCGTTACTTGACGAAGATCAAGTGACTGGTTTTGTAGTCACTTTTCGTGACGCACGTGTGCAACGGCAAATTCAAACCAAACTAATCGAAGCAAAAGAAGCTGCGGAAGAAACTGCCCGCATTAAAGCTGACTTTTTATCCACCATGAGCCATGAAATTCGCACTCCGCTGAATGGCGTTATCGGCATGACCGATTTGTTGTTGGATACCCCCATGAATGAAGAACAATTGGAATTTGCCAACACCATCAAAATTTCTGCCAACGCCTTACTCGGTATCATCAATGACATTTTAGATTTTTCGAAAATTGAGGCCGGACGACTGGAAATTGAACAGATTGAATTTTCCTTGCAGCATGTACTGGAAGGCAGCGTCGATCTGGTAGCTAGTAAAGCCTATGAAAAAGGCCTATCCCTGATGAGCTTTGTCGACCCAGCCATACCCAATCGCTTAACAGGCGATCCTGCAAGATTACGGCAAATTTTGCTCAATTTTCTCAGTAACGCTATTAAATTTACGACCAACGGCGATATTGTCGCCAGAGCAAAACTGGAAACACACAACAGTAAGCAAGTAAGGGTTCGACTGGAAGTAAGTGATAACGGCATTGGTATTACTGGTGAAACACAACGCCGACTATTTCAGCCATTTGCCCAGGCTGACAGCTCAACCACACGAAAATACGGCGGCACAGGCTTAGGACTCTCTATTTGCAAGCATCTAGCGGAATTAATGGACGGTGAAATTGGCATGGAAAGTCATGAAGGGCAAGGCTCCGTTTTTTGGATCAGCATCCCGTTTACAGTTAATGCTACAGAAAGCCTAACACGAACATCGCCAGCGCCCGCCAATACCGCTACTGATACCCAAGCGTTACCGCAACCTTCAGTACATGGCAAGCGATTGCTACTGGCTGGCGACAAAGCTGGCAATCGTGCCCTGTATTTGATGTATCTATACGCTTGGGGCTTGCGCGTTGATGTGGCAGAAAGCTTACTGGAAATATGCCAACTGATTAATGACGCGAAGACCGCTGGCGATGAGTACATGGCACTACTCTTAACTCAACCGTTGCCGGATAGTGATTTACTGCACACCATCAGTGCTGTGCATAAAGAACCAGGGCTGCAATCATTTCCAATTGTAGTGTGCCAAGCACTGGTCGATTTATCACTAAAGAACACTTTAATCGATGTCGGAGCTACTGCTGTTTTGGTAAAGCCCGTTAAACAATCGGCTTTATTTGATGCCATCGTTAGCTTGCTCAACCTTGATGGGCTAGCCAAAGTAGAGCCGGAATTGATTACGCCGACAGAACGCGCTGCAATTCCCCCGCCCATTAATCATGCTCAGGCGCAACAACGGCTGATTTTATTGGCAGAAGACAACTTAGTTAATCAACAAGTGGCTTTGCGTGTCCTCAACAAAATGGGTTACATCGTGCATATCGCCAACAATGGACAGGAAGCGTTATCGGCAATGCAACATTCGCCTTACTCCCTGATATTAATGGATTGCCAAATGCCGGTGATGGACGGTTTTGAAGCGACCCATATCATTCGTCAAAGAGAAGCTGAAAACAAACAACATATCCCCATCGTCGCAATGACCGCAAATGCCATGCAAGGCGACCGCGAGCGTTGCCTGGCAGCCGGTATGGATGACTATGTCACCAAGCCCATTGATGTAGAAAACTTACAAACGATATTAAGCAATTGGCTACCGCTAGGCCCAGCAAGCGCCGAAACCAATGCAACAAAAGTAAACGCTATCGCAGCTGACGATGCTCAAAAGAGCCTGGAGCCAGTAATTGAACTGGCACGATTACACGATTTATTCGGTGATGACGATGAGGTTATTGCCGAACTTTTAGACGTATTTTTAGGATCATTAAAGCAGCTACGAGAAAAATTGATGCGGGCAATTGCCGAGCAAAAGCCAACAATTAAATCACTAGCACATGAGCTTAAAGGCTCTGCAGCAAATGTCGGCGCAATGCGTCTGTCTCGCCACTCGGCAAAGCTGGAACAACTGGTCAGCACTAATCAATGGTCAGCAATAAACGAATATTGGCAAGTGATCGATGAAGAAATTCATCAAATCATACTATTTATAAAAAACATGGGAACACACTAATGGCACTGGTACTGGTCGTCGATGATAATGCAACCAATCTGACCCTATTTCGGCATTTACTAAAAAAAATGGATGAAGTGGAAGTGGCTAGCTTTGATGATCCGTTGCGTGCCATTGAATGGTGTGCCGTTAACACCCCTGACTTGGTACTGCTGGATTATATGATGCCTGATATGGATGGCCTGGAGTTCATTCAGCATTTTCGAGCTATACCCGGTTACCACGACATCCCCTTAATTATGGTTACAGCCGATACCGAGAGCGACGTCCGTTATCGGGCGCTGGAGCACGGTGCGCATGACTTTTTAACTAAGCCTGTAGACAAAACCGAACTAACCGCACGGGTACGTAACTTATTAGCACTAAGACGTAGCCAGGTGCAATTAGCAAATCGCTCGCAATGGTTAGCTCAGGAAGTAAAAAAAGCCACCACAGAAATTGCCGCACGCGAGCGCGAAGTGATTCTGCGCCTATCGCGTGCTGCTGAATACCGCGACCCAGAAACTGGGGCGCATTTATTACGAATGGCCCATTACTCACAGATAATCGCTGCCAAACTTGGTTTTTCTCAAGAAGAACAAGATTTATTACTGGAAGCAGCCCCCATGCACGACATTGGAAAAGTCGGTACGCCCGATCATATTTTGCTTAAACCTGGCAAATTAACCGAAGATGAGTTTGAAATAATGAAACAACACGCCATCAACGGTTACAATATCCTGGCTGATAGCGTATCGCCATTGTTGCGATTGGCTGCCGACTTAGCCTTAACGCATCATGAGAAATACAATGGCAGCGGCTATCCGCGCAGCTTGAAAGGTGAAGAAATCCCTATCCATGGTCGAATTATTGCTGTCGCTGATGTGTTTGATGCATTAACATCCGAACGCCCCTACAAAAAAGCGTGGCCATTGCAACAAGCCGTAGAGTTTTTGCAAGTAGGTCGTGGCGTGCATTTTGACCCCGTCTGCGTAGATGCATTTTTAGAGCAATGGCCAGAAATTCTGGTTATTCGTGATCAATATCAGGATGACCAAGAACATGCTTTATAAAACTTGTCATTTGTCTCCGTTCGTCCTCGACTGCATGGAGAGCCTGCCCCGCTGTATCGGGCATGCAGGAGGTAGACCACCAACAGTAGGCGCTTCGCTTAATGCGCCTACTGTTGGTGGGCGACGCAGGAGCAGTTGCCGAGAGCCTATCTAAGAATAAATGGATTTAATTTTACAAAAAGCATCCTTAAACCAACTCAAGCCTACAAATTGTAAATAATTATGGGTGATGTAATTCCCTTTAAACGACCAAAAATCTCAGAAAAACACAAAGGCAACACCTTATGCCGAAGTGGTTTTCATAAATGGTTAATTATTACCAGCCAACAATTTGATGTCATGCAAGGTAAACTCGTCACTGTCTATCAATGCAAACGCTGCGGCAAACTTAAAAGAGTGTTGAAATAAATCTTAAAAAACTAATGCGCCTGACCGAGCTAAATCCAAGCCATGTATCGACACTATCAATAGGAAACCTCGATAAACTCAGTGCGAACGGCACTATATAAATCAATGAGTTCCGTTCGCGGTGAGCTTGTCGAACAGTCGAAGTGCAATTTTTAGAGATCCTCGTGAATTTGCAAAGTAGCACTGTGAAAAAATCATCACTTTTGACAGCGACTTTAAATCATGCTTCTTTTTCTACAATCAAGCTCGACATACAATATTGAGCCCGTAGGGTGCGGTTTGTACCTTACCGCATCCTACGGGCTCTTAATTAAGATAGGAACTCTTTTTATGATTACACCAAGATTGGAAGATTTGCCTCATTATAGCTTTGACGACTATGTCCAATGGGAAGGCCGTTGGGAGCTTATATGCGGTGTGCCTTACGCCATGAGTCCTTCACCCAGCATTGCTCATCAATCTATAAGCCAACATATTGCCAGTCAGCTAGAGAAAGCGTTGGAAAACTGTCGAGAATGTCATGCCTTGTTGCCCGTGGACTGGAAAATTGACGAAGAAACCACTGTCCAACCTGACAATTTGGTGGTTTGTGGAGAGCTAAAAAATGCCGCCTACCTTAGCAAAACCCCAACCCTTATTTTCGAGATACTTTCCAAGTCTACTGCGCATAAAGACCGTACTACCAAATTCAAACTCTATGAACAGGAAGGTGTTCAACACTACGTAATCGTTGATCCAGTAGAAAATATCGCCAAGGTTTATCGCCTGCAAGATGGGCGCTATATTAAAATGATAGATGCCAGCAAGGAAATGATCGAGTTTGATTTAGGTAAATGCAGTATACAGTTCGAATTCGCCAAAATTTGGTTGTAAACAATCCGTTAAAAAAGTATGCGGGATAAAAAACATATTAATCAGTTTTGTTGCTATTCAGCGTTGTTTAGCTTTGAAGAGCTTAAGTAAGTAACTTTCTGATGTAGGGGCGAATAAATTCGCCCCTTGCATGAATGAATAGTTACATTCTCTTTTGTTTAACCAGTTAGCGCCTTCAGGAGCCCCATCATGCAAATAACCATTGAATTACCCAATGATTTTGTAGCCTTTCAGGCCGTCCCTGAAATCAAGCAAGAAATCAAAACCTCATACGCCCTCTGGCTTTTTCAGCACGAGCGAGTCACACTCATCAAGGCGGCCGAACTAGCAGGCGTCGACCTATATGACTTTATGAGTATCTGTAAAAGCAATCGAATTCCAGTGATCGACATCACCCGTGATGAATTACTTGATGAACTAACTGGATTTAACCCGGCTTGATTCTGGTTGCCGATGCCTCAGCGCTGATCGCCCTCGCAGCCTGCGACAGCCTCGCCTTGCTTGAAGCACTCTTCGGGACTGTATTGGTGCCAGAAACCGTATTTATTGAAGTCACGCCAGTAGACAAGCCCCAATCTGATCGACTGCGAAACTATCTGCGCGGCAAGGTCAGAACGGTAGATATGAGGCACTTTGTCTATTTAGATGGTTTTGCTGACGCGGGCGAAACAGAGGCTATGCTACTCTATAAACAAATCGCCGCTGACTATCTGCTGATAGACGACAAGCGTGGTCGCAAAGTTGCAAAAATTAACCAAATCAAAACGATAGGATCGCTTGGCGTCCTACTGCAAGCCAAGCGCGCTGGCTTAATCAACTGCGTAGCCCCTCTGATCGAACAAATTGCCACGAGCCCGATTTTTATGAGTGAGGCTTTAGTGAAGACAGTGCTCGAATTAGCCGACGAGTCTTCAGAGCAAAGCTAGCATAACTCCCAGAAGTAAATTTACATAAAATAGACATTGCAGCTAGACGCTCTTTGGCCAATTGCGTGCTGGCTATCGTTCTTTACGCCGCGGCTCCTTGATGGGTATCATTCACGGCACCTGAATTTGAAATCTTTGACGGTTAATATTTTCAACCGGCAAGAGTAAAATTGACCAACAATCATTTATCTTTTCCAGACCTGATTCTATGTCCTTAAACGATATAACTAGCCATGCCTAAGCTATACGAGTATTTCGGTCTAATCGTAATGTTCTACGCCAATGAGCACGAACCCGTTCATGTTCACGGCAAATGCCAAGGGCGTGAATCGCGTGCCGAAATCATTTTGATTAACGGCATAGCTCAAGAAATATGCTATACCAACGTTGCAGGACGTGCTCCACTTGAGCCTAATGAAATGCGATTTTTTCAGGAGATTGTCACCATCAAAACCAATGAGATAGTTTCTAAATGGATAGACTTTTTTGTGCTACACAAATCCATCACACCTGAACGTATTAACCGGAGACTCAAATGAACAACATCAACATCATCTCAGCAACGCTAATCGAGGAATATCGAATTCAACTCGTTTTTGATGACAACACTGCGCAGGAAATCGATTTCAAACCATTTCTCACCCGCTCACACCACCCGGACATCCGTGCCTATCTGGATCCAGTCCGTTTTGCGGGTTTCAGAGTGGAATATGGTGAGCTGGTGTGGGGAGACTATGAGCTTTGCTTTCCAGTAATCGACCTCTACCGAAACACGATTGAGCACGATCAATCAATGACCGCAGCAGCATGAAGCTTCGTTACAATCTTACCTTTACAGACACACGAAGAGCTAGGCAGTATATTGCAAGCCTTGCCCCCTGTATTTTCCGTATCAAAACCACTTTTAAGGAACAGTGTCATGTATGCGATTGAATTTGAAACTGACATTACCGGTAACTTCATCGAACTAAAAGATTATGAGCAACTGCTTAACAAACACGCCAAAGTAATTGTATTGGTCGATGAAATAACAGAACAGCCAATTACGCAAACCATACAAGTAGAGATTGATGCCACAGGCCATATCCATCCAATGGAAGCGCTGTCTTTTAAGCCTGTTGGCAGAGCATTGTTAACACTATTAGATACCACTACAGAAACAATGCCTTTACAGATAAACGAAGGGCGCGGCAGTGTGGCTCGAGCATTAACGCTGCTTTCATCACCACGCTTTGCTCACAGACCTGCTGCCAATACAACCGAAGTAATACAGCGCGTAACGGCCATGCGTGATGAATGGGACGTCAGTAAATGATTCGACCGGTTTATCTCGATACCTGCTGCGTCATTTATTTGCTTGAAGATGTTCCTCCTTTTAGCGAACAGATACGCAAACACATGACCAACAATACCGATGCTGTCTTATGCGTATCGCCACTGGTTCGACTAGAGGCCTTAGTTAAACCGATTATCGATGGCAATACAGCGTTAATTACTGATTACGAAATTTTTTTGGCCGATCAACAATGGTTGATAATCGGAGATGCCGAATTTGACCGTGCGCTTACATTGCGCACACACCATAAAATAAAAACCCCGGACGCGCTCCATCTGGCGACAGCTATGCAACATAATTGCACCGAGTTCTGGACGAACGATGATCGATTGCAGCAAGCAGCTACTGGCATGGCAGTTAATATTTTTGATCGGCAAGGGCAAAATTGATCGCTAGCAAATCCAAGAATGGACTCAGCATGAACCTGATATTGCTTGCGTTTTACCGGTTTTTCAATCAAGCACCTGTGTATTGCATACCCAACCCGTATGCATTGCGCATGAAGAACCACTGCCTGTGATTGATGGGTTTCCTTATGTCAGCCCATCCACGGCACTCCCGCAATAAATTTACATGAAACAAACATTGCAGCTAGGCGCTCTTTCGGCCACCAACATTGGCATCGCTTTCCTTTTCCAGTGGTATGTCATTACACAATTGGGCCCAGGATTAGAGTCAGACGCTCTGTTTGCAGGCATGACAATTCCCCAACTTGTTTTGGCGGTTATCAGCGGCTCACTCATGCACGTATTAGTACCAATTCTCGCAGGAGAAAGCGAAGACCGTCTTAGGCATGATGCATGGAGCTTGCTTGTTCTTATTGGTGGGCTGTTCGGATTTCTGGCTGTCGTTCTTTACGCGACTGCGCCTTGGTGGGTGCCATTCACGGTACCGGGCTTTGATGAAACAGGAAAAACATTGACTGTTGAACTTACCCGCATTCAACTTATCAGTATGGTATTTACGGCCGCATATCATGCCCAGCAAAGCGACAAAGACCTTCGTTTGATCAAGGAAAATTAATGAGCCAGAAACTAATTTATGTCACGCAACCCTATTTTTCCCTTAATTTATTCTAAATAATGTCTCTTCCACGATTACGTAATAATATTGCCTCTTTGGGTGCCCTGCAAATGGCTAACTACCTAATTCCCCTAGTGACAGTGCCTTACCTCACGAGAATACTGGGCGTAGAAAGCTATGGAAAAATGGCATTAGTACAAGTGATTATGGCCTACTTTGCTTTAATTACCGATTACGGCTTCTCCTGGAGCGCAACACGGAGCATCGCTGCAAATCGTGACGACCATGATTATGTTTCTCGAATATTTAGTTCAACCTGGTGCGCCCAGTGGCTATTAGCGAGTTTCGCGTTGACTGCTCTTCTTACAGCAATCGCGTTTATTCCAATGTTAAAGAGAGACGCATGGCTTTACTTAGTAGGCTTTACTACCGTACTAGGTAATGTTTTCGCCCCACTTTGGTTATTTCAAGGTTTAGAGCGCATGCGCGATATTGCGGTTATACAAACCACTGCACGCATAGTGGCATTACCATTATTGTTTATTTATGTAAGCGGCCCTACCGACGTTATTTATGCCGTTTTAGTTGCAGGAATAGGAACTATGTTTGCCGGACTTACTTCACTGTTTTGGATAAAAAGAAAGCATCTGGTGAGTTGGCGCAAACCTACCATCCATGATGTGGGTAATGTCTTACTGCGAGATAGCACCTTATTTCTCTCGCGTGTTAGCATTAGTTTTTATACAACCCTAACGCCATTGGCGTTGGGCATCATGGTTGACACGGCGGCAGTGGGTTATTTCAGTCTCGCTGATAAAGTGCGTACACTAGCTCAATCTATGCTTGATCCAGTTTCACAGGCACTATTTCCACGAATGAGTCATCTTTACGAGAATGACCGAGCGGCTGCACAAACATTGCTAAAGCGTTCGCTAGCTTTTGTCCTTCTTATCGCAGGATGTGCCACAACCGTGCTTTGGTTCGGAGCTGATATGATTATCATGCTACTAAGTGGTAAAGATTTTGGTGAAGCCGCGAAGGTACTCAAAGTTATCGCCTTCCTGCCGTTACTAGTCGGCTTGTCAAACGTATTTGGCGTTCAAGTTATGCTGCCTAATCAGCATAACAGAATTTTTAATATTATCCTCGGTACCGCTGGCATACTCGGTCTTTGCATCATCTGGCCATTAACTTACCTTAATTCCGCGGTAGGTGCTGCGCAATCGATGCTCCTGGTAGAGCTTTTCGTAACAGCAACAATGGGCATTTATTTGTTGCGCAAAGGTTATTTGACTAATAGGCCTACAAATTGAAATACAACTACCTTATCGTCGGAGCTGGCTTTGCCGGGGCAGTTTGCGCACAAAAACTGGCCGAATCAGGCAGAAGCGTTTTATTAATTGACATACGTCCGCATATTGGCGGCAACGCTTATGATAAATATGATGAGCATGGCGTACTTATACATCCATATGGCCCACATATTTTTCATACTAATAGTAAACGTATATTCGAGTACCTCTCCCTTTTCACAGATTGGCGTTTTTATGAACACCGAGTGTTAGCTGTTTTAAATGGCGAAACCTATCCTATCCCGATAAACCGCACTACTATCAACAAATTATATGGTTTAGATCTGACAGAAGAGGGTGTAGAAAATTACCTGGAGAACATCCGTATTAAGAAAAATACAATTAAAACTAGCGAAGACGTTGTGCTGAACAGTGTTGGCGCAGATTTATGCGAGAAATTTTTTCGCAGTTACACGAAAAAGCAATGGGGGTTAGATCTATCGGAGCTCTCCGCTGGAGTAGCATCTAGAATTCCTACTCGTACAAACGATGACGACCGTTATTTTTCGGATACCTTCCAATTCATGCCATCCCAAGGTTATACCAAAATGTTCGAGCGTATGCTGGCAAACAAAAACATTACCGTAAAGCTCTCTAGCTCCCTTGAAGACGCCAAGAAAACTGTAAGATGGGAAAAGATGATCTATACAGGCCCGATAGATGCCTACTTCAACTACTGCTTCGGTAAACTACCTTATCGCAGCCTTCGCTTTGAACATTTGCATTTGCCAGATACGCAGTGCTTCCAGGTAACAGGAACAATCAATTATCCTAACGAACAACAATTTACTCGAATCACCGAATTCAAGCATCTTACCAAACAACAACACACCGGCAGCTCGATTGTTCGAGAATACCCGCAAGAGGAAGGGGATCCATACTACCCAGTACCCCGCAAAAAAAATGAAACCTTATTTAAACGCTATCAAGCTCTTACTGAACAAGAGAAAAATGTTGTATTTGTGGGACGTCTAGCCCAATACCGTTATTACAATATGGATCAAGTTGTAGCTGCAGCACTTGCTTGTGCGGAGAAAATTATTAATGATTGACCAAGATAAAATAATTGTTTGTTGCCCACAAATCGTTACAGGTGGGCCTGAACTGCTTCATCAACTGGTCCATGAATTACGCGCAATAGGACGAGATGCAAAGATTGCATATTATCCATTTAATGAAAAATTCATTTGTCCTGAGCCTTATAGAAAATATGACGCGCCTCAAGGCGAACTAAGGGACGACCCCGATACTTTTGTAGTCATTCCAGAAGCAGACACATGGATTACCAAACGATTAAACAAAGCTAAGATAGGCATTTGGTGGCTTTCTGTGGACAACTATTTTAACGCGACTCACCAGTCTCTCTTTAGGGATATTTATATCCGCTATAGATTATTGATAAGCCATCGTGTGCCGATGTTCCAAATGAAGAGATTTATACATTTAACCCAAAGCTATTATGCCGAAGACTTTTTAAAACGATGTAATATAAAACCATATCCTCTAACAGATTACATTGGACTAGAACATATAATAAAAAATAAAAACAGTCTCTTAGATAATAAAGAAAATATAGTTGTTTATAATCCGAAAAAAGGCCAAAAACAAACACAAGCACTTATTCAAGCCTATCCGGATATTAACTTTGTACCTCTTCAAAATATGACACCTGATCAAGTATCAACGCTCTTACGGCGCGCAAAGCTCTACATTGACTTTGGCCCTCATCCCGGCAAAGATCGGCTACCAAGAGAAGCCGCAATTGCAGGATGCTGTGTAGTTACAGGTCGACGTGGTTCGGCAAATTATCATCAAGACGTACCAATTCAAAAACAATATAAGCTTAATGACAAAAGCATCGAATATATTGATCAATTTGGAAAACTAGCAAAGAATATTTTTATAAATTTCGAGCAACTTATAACCGATTTCGACCACTATAGAGCCAAAATAGCCATTGAACACGAAATATTCAGAAGCCAAGTTAGAAATATATTTGGGGAGGACTAAAATTTGTATTTGATTACAAATTTAAATCTCATCAACAACGATACTGAAGGATTAAAATGAGCATCTGTGCAATTATTATCTCTTACCACCCTTCTGAAGAAATAATTGATAACATAAACATATTACTTGACCAAGTTGGTGATATTTTAATTGTCGACAATGGTTCAGGCCCATCAACGAAAGAGTTATTTGGTAAATTAAAAAAACACCAAAAAATAAACATTATTTATAATGAAGAAAATATTGGCATTGCTGCTGCATTAAATATAGGTGTAAATAAAGCAAAAAATAAAGGTTATGAGTGGGTAATAACTTTTGACCAAGATAGTCTATCTTCACCGCAAATGATTGAAAATATGCTAAAGGCTTATGATGCTCATCCAATGAAGGAAAAAGTTGTAAGCTTATCACCTAAATTAGTAGATAAAGCTGCAAAGGAGATTGGCAGCGTTTATTTGAGCCCTGATAAATATGAAGATTTACCTTATATTGAAACGCAGGAGATAATAACATCAGGGAATATGCTTAAATTAAGCATTTTTGATACAGTTGGATATTTTAACGAATTACTATTTATTGATTACGTTGATGTTGAGTTTTGTTTTCGCTGCATAACTCGTGACTACAAAATACTAAAAATTAAAAATGCAGTACTATTTCATAATATTGGCTTCCCAACCTACCATAAATTATTATGGAAAACACCAATTGCCATAAATCATGGGGCTTTGAGACGCTACTACATAGCTAGAAATGCAACTTATACATTCAAAAGTTTTATTTTTATTCAGCCCATTATGGTACTTAATAATGCATTTGGGCTATTAAAAAACTTGATAATAGTAGCCATTTTTGAAAACAACCGTAAAAGAAAATTGACTGCAACTCTCCTTGGCATTTTTGATGGTATATTTAATAGAATGGGAAAGTGTAAAATATCAATTTAGATCCGCTATAAATAAATGGCTTGTATTATTTATCCATAAATATATAAATTACACAATAATTATAGTTATTACTTTAGTAATTTATTATTGCCTTATAAAACAAGGCCCCCCTCTTATTTTTTAAATTAAAATTCGAATGCAAGTTACAATTATTATTGTGAATTGGAATGCTGGCAATCTGCTCGCCGAAGCTATCACAAGCATATCCGAATACCATCAAGGACTGGTTGCCTCTATTATTATTGTTGATAATGCATCCAGCGACGACTCCCTTTCTAGAATTGAGGCCATTAAAAAATTTCCATGTCCGCTTAAGATAATCCGAAATTTAGAAAATATTGGTTTCGCTGCCGCCTGCAATCAAGGGGCGACAATAGCTTCGACGCCCTATCTGTTATTCCTTAACCCAGATACCCGTTTATACGAAAACTCACTAGATACGCCGTTATCGTTCATGGCTAATCCTGAAAATGCAAAAATTGGCATTTGCGGAATTCAATTAATTAATGAATCAGGTCAAGTTGATCGCAGTTGCGCACGTTTTCCCTCTCTCCAAAGCATCACAGCACATGCAATTGGTCTGAACAGAATAATTTTGCCTCTTGAACATTTCATGTCTGAATGGGATCACATGCAAACTCGCCAAGTCGATCAGGTAATCGGAGCTTTTTTTCTGGTTAGACGTGATCTGTTTGAAAAACTGAGAGGCTTTGATGAGCGCTTTTTTGTTTATTTTGAAGAAGTTGATTTTAGCTTTCGAGCCTATCATCTGGGCTGGCAATCTGTGTATGTTGCCGATGCTCAAGCTTTTCATGCTGGCGGCGGTACGTCTAAACAGGTTAAAGCAGCACGGCTGTTCTACTCAATTCGAAGTCGCCTGCTTTATGGGTTTAAACATTTTTCGCCTGCCGCTGCTTGGGCAGTACTTGCAGTAACCATTTTGCTAGAACCGATTTCTCGGATAGTTTTTTCCGTCGTTCGTGCAAGCTGGCGTGATGCTTTTTATACTCTCCAAGGCTATAGGATGTTGTTACAAGCCCTGCCATCAACTCTTCGCACTGCCACTCGGAAGAATTGAATGCCACAGCTGAATCGAAAGCTTTTAATCCTAAGCCGTTATGCCCGCCTTGGCGCAAGCAGTCGGCTACGTATTTATCAATTTATTTCATTTCTGGAAAACTCCGAATTTCAGATCGACGTCGAGCCGCTGCTTGATGATAAATACATCATCAATTTATATGCGGGCAGGCGTAAGCGCTTATGGGATATTGTTAAAACATATTGCAAACGGTTGCTAACTATAAAAAAATCAGCACGATTTGATGTTGTCTGGGTCGAAAAAGAGCTTTTGCCATGGCTTCCGGCGTGGCTTGAACTGAGTTTATTGCCCAGTCGCACAAAGCTTGTTGTAGATTATGACGATGCCATATTTCATCAATATGATCAGCATAAATCAGCCTTAGTTCGCTGGCTGCTGGGCAATAAAATCGATGCCATCATGCGCCGAGCAAATCTGGTGATTGCGGGCAATGCTTATCTTGCTGACCGAGCCCGACAAGCAGGAGCCAAATGGGTAGAAATACTCCCGACTGTCGTGGACACAACTCGTTATACGGTAGCTCCCATATTGGACCGCAAGCATATCACCATAGGCTGGATAGGCTCCCCAGCTACTGCGCATTATTTACAGCAAATCGCTCCGGCTTTGCGAGAAATCGGAAAGATTAAGAACGTAAAATTGGTGGCCGTCGGCGCGAATGCTAATCAGCTTGAGGGATTACCCGTTACAGTTATCAAATGGACCGAAGCAAGCGAAGTACAAGAGATCCAAAATTTTGATATTGGCATTATGCCGTTACCTGACGAGCCATTCGCACGCGGTAAATGCGGCTATAAACTTATCCAATGTATGGCTTGCGGAGTACCTGTTGTTGCGTCGCCGATTGGCGCAAATGCGGAAATTGTTCGCGATGGCATAGAAGGTTTTTGGGCTTCATCTCAAGCCGACTGGGTTTCCGTGTTGACTCAATTAATTGATGATTCTTCATTAAGAATAAGCATGGGCACGGCTGGAAGGGAGCGTGTAGAAAGTGTGTATTCATTGGATGTCGCTGCCGCCAAGTTGGCACACTTATTAAGTTCGTTAGTTGCCCCGGCGAGCTCCGATTTACCTTGAGCTGCGAGACTACAGCCCAAAGCATGTCCACGCACGGCGGCATTGTCAAATGTATAAACAATAGCTGGTCATTTGCCGTTTTTTGTTTATACAATAACCAGCATGATTATAGAATTCGACGCTGCCAAGAACGCTAAAAATATTCTCGAACGCGAATTGAGCTTTGAGCGCGCGCAAGCGTTCGATTGGTCTACCGCCAACATCGATGAAGACGTTCGCCAGGATTATCCCGAGCGACGTTTTGTGGCGGCTGGTTATTTGGACGGGCGCCTGCACATGCTGTGCTTTACGCCTATTAATGGCGGAATTCGGGTAATCAGTTTCCGCAAAGCTAACCCTAGAGAGGCTCGCAAACATGACAAATCGATTTCCTTTGACTGACGCGGACGGCGAAGTCCGCGAATTGACCGACGCCGATTTTAAGCGCATGCGCCCTGCGTCAGACGTACTACCGGAAATTTTCGGTGCTGAACTCGCCGCTGAAATGCTAAAGCCAAAAGGTGGCAGGCCGCGCACCGATACACCCAAAGTCTTTACCGGCATCCGGCTTGATCCTGACGTATTGGAAGCCTTCCGCGCCACCGGCAAGGGCTGGCAAACCCGCATGAACAACGCGCTGAAGGAATGGCTTAGGGAGCACACTGAGTCTATTTAACCTCTCTACGCCCCCCGATGAATCAAACTAACAGAAGGACTGATTTATGCCGACTATAGCCATTTTTTACGGTATACGTACATGATGTATTTTTTCGATACCGGAAAACACAATATGCCCCATATCCACGCCGAATATCAGGATGACGAGGCAGTGTTTTCAATTTTAGATGGCGAGATTATGTCGGGTAGCTTGCCGCGTAAACAAATGCGTTTAGTACAGGCTTGGATTGAGCTGTATCAGGAATCACTCATGGTGGACTGGAAATTAGCCGTATCGGGAGAAGAGCCGTTACGCATTGAGCCTTTAAGATAGGAAGTATTTATGAAGTTAATTAATGTAGAGCCTAAAGATAACTATGTCTTGAGGGTTTATTTGGATGATGATTCTGTCGTGGATTTTGATGTAAGGGCGGAGTTGGAGAGAATACCTTGTTATAAATCACTTTATGATCAGGCTTTATTTAAAGCAGTTAAATTCAAAAATAAACGCATCTATTGGAACGATCAGTGTGATTTTCATTTGGATCAAATTCTGGATCGTGGCCATCCGGTAAGTCACACATAAAAGATGACGCTTATTGTTTTTTTAAACAAATCATTCCAAGTCGTAAGTTCCATGGTTTATATGAGGGGAAGTGAAATGCGCTACTGTAAAGATGAGTTGGTTTTACTGGATGAGATTGAAAACGGCGAGTTTAAGCAAGTTGCTAATGTCGCTGAGGAATTAAAGACCGCAAAGCTGGCTGCAAACGCTGGGATGAAACGGGTTTATAGGGTTTATCGCGATTGATGCGGTTCGTTCCTCACCGCATCCTACAGGCTTTTTTGCCTCCTTCTTGGCTTAGAGAGAAACATTATGAGCGCATTAAACAGAATTACTATTGATCCAAAATTATGCGGTGGACGCCCTTGCATTCGCCATATGCGAATTAGAGTAAAGGATATTCTCGATTTATTGGCATCGGGTGCCAGTACAGCCGAAATATTAGAAGACTATCCATATCTTGAGGCCGATGACATTAAAGCCGCCCTTGAATACGCAGCGCATCAGATGGATCACCCAATTTTAAGTGTTGCTTGAATAGGTCTTGTTACTAAAGATAGGGTTACAAATAATTCCCCTGTTTCGTCTGTCCATAGATCACCCTTGTGGTGAAGCCTGTCGAAGGATGGATGGGGAAATCCTTATCAAGTTGTAATTATTCAGCGAGTTTCTTTGTAGGGCAGAATCAATGCGGTATTACCGGGTGGGAGCGACGCCCACGTCGCGATTTGAAGCCTTTGGTCGCGACGTGGGCGTCGCTCCCACAAGACACTTTCACAGCAATCAACTGATGCTGAATAGTTACGAAAATCTTGCATCAGGTGAATTGTTGCTGGAACTCATATAAACCAAAAATGGGGACGCTTCCCTAGTTTTTGGTGTGTAACGCGGATAAAATTAAGCATCATTTGATGATTTTACGGAGGCTTTATGCGTACCACTCTTAATCTGGATGACGAATTACTGGCGCAAGCTCAACAACTAAGCGGCTTAACTGAACGTACCCAGTTGATACGTGAAGCCTTACTGGCGCTGATACAACGTGAGAGTGCACGCCGTCTGGCGCAGTTGGGCGGATCCCAGTCAGCGTTGCAGCCGATTCCGCGACGCCAGGATATTTCTTGATGATCTTGGTCGATACTTCGGTGTGGATAGACCATCTGCGTCAAGGCGATAATCAGTTAGTAGCCGCTTTATTGGCCGGGCAAGTACTGATACATTCCTGGGTGGTGGGAGAATTGGCATGTGGCACACTGAAAGACCGTACTCAAGTGCTGGATTTATTGCGGTCTTTACCATCATCTCCTGTGGCGGCTGAAAATGAGGTGCTATTTTTTATCGAGCAACATGCTTTGATGGGGCGCGGCATTGGCTATGTGGACGTACATTTGCTGGCGTCTGCACGATTGGCGGGAGCACGCCTTTGGACACGCGACAAGCGACTCGCTGCCGTTGCCAATAAGCTTGATATGGTCTATGTGGAAACCCTGCACTAAATACAGCGCCTGTTTTCAAGAACAATCTTTACGGTTCGACGATTTGATGCGTGAGCATTTTCTGCCGCTATTAAACGATTTCGTAATTATTCACCTCCCCCTTTGAAAGGGGGTTGTCGTAAAAGGTAGGTTGGGCTGCTTGTGCCCCCCTGGGTAAATGCAATGAAGCCCAACGTTTTGATTTTGTTGGGCTTCGCGTTGCTCAGCCCAACCTACATTTAACTTTTACGACGGCCTCCATTGAAGAAAAACTTGCATCAGGTGAATTGTTACTGGATCTCATGACTGTCAACCGATGCTAAAAAAGCAGTTAATTCAAGCCCCTTATTCATATATAGTTATAATTTTCTATAAAAATATATAATTAACTATATTTCCATATAAAGTCGGTGACTGTTATGCAAAGTAAACACGTATTTCATCGAAATGAGCTTGCTGAAAAGATTGCAAAACGGGTTTTGCTGCCAACTCCGGGTTCAGCATCCAGTTCTGGATTGTTTCTCTCTGCACCCAGACGAACGGGTAAATCCACCTTTATTCGTGAGGATCTTCGGCCGGTCCTTCTGGCTGCTGGCACTATTGTAATTTATATAGACCTTTGGGCGGACAAGAAGGCTGATCCAGGCAGGGTTATCATCTCTGCAATCAGGTCAGAGTTGGCAAAGTACGAGGGTGTCATTAAACGGCTGGCCAAGAGCGCTGGAATGGACAAGGTTAATGTTGGCGGTATGTCATTTTCTATTGATCGAGTCGGTCTTGATCAGGATATTTCATTATCTGGCGCACTGGCGGCGCTATCAGATGAAAAAAAAAAGCCGATAGTGCTTATTATCGACGAAGCACAACATGCCATTACCACGAGCGATGGCAGTGATACATTATTCTCACTCAAGGCTGCCAGGGATGAGCTCAATAGTAGCTTACATCATGGGCTGCACATCATTGCCACCGGATCAAACCAGGCAAAGCTTGCCATGCTTCGCAGCAGCAAGGATCAAGCATTTTTTGGCGCTCATCTATTGAATTTTCCACCTCTTGGGCAACCTTATATTGACTGGTTTTGCCATAATCTGGAGTTTGGCAATCATCTTGATCCCCTTGAGGTTATGGCGCTTTTCAAAAAATCGGCATTCCGTCCTGAAATTCTTGGCGCCGCCGCAGAAGCACTCCGGGATGATTTCGAGCTAAAAGACGAGGATGTCGCGAAAAGGTTTTCTGAGGAGGTGCTTGTTCAGATCGAATCATCAAATAACGAGCTGCTTCGCGTTATCCAAGGATTAACGCCCATTCAATTTGCGGTATTGAAAGTGCTTGCTGAATCAGGAGAAGAATATGCGCCATTCGTGGCTGAAACGCTGGCGCGCTATATGGATGTACTAGAGGAAATAAAGGCGGGAGCGGATGTCAAGGCTGATGTTACATCCGTACAGCAAGCACTGATTGCCCTGCAAGAAAAGTTCTTGGTGTGGAAGGCATCAAGAGGCGTCTATTCTGTAGAAGATACCGCTATTACGGAGCTGTTTGACGCAGGATTAATTTCTAAACGACCAAGAACCTAATAATCATTGATCGTAACTGACGGGGCGTTACGCCCACAATCAACTTTCAAATAGCCAACTACAACAATAAATTTCAAACATGTGCGGATTCTCCGGATTTTTAAGTAACCACTTTCCTCAACACCCAGATCAATTGCTAAAAAATATGGGCCAAGCGATTGTTCATCGTGGCCCGGATGATGGTGGTCAATGGTGGGATGCTGATTGCGGCATTGGGCTTTCCCACCGCCGTTTATCTATTCTCGATTTATCCCCTGCCGGTCATCAGCCGATGCTTTCCGCTTGCGGGCGTTTTGTCATCGCGTTCAATGGGGAAATCTATAATCATCTGGAGTTGCGAAGTGAAATAGAAAAGACTGCTGACAACCAATGGCGCGGCCATTCTGACACAGAAACGCTACTGGCAGCCTTTGCAGTCTGGGGCATTGAAGCGACACTAAAAAAATGCACGGGTATGTTTGCCTTAGCTTGCTGGGATAGGCAAAAACGTACTCTCACCTTGGCGCGCGACCGGCTGGGCGAAAAGCCGTTGTATTACGGTTGGCAGGGCAATAGTTTTTTGTTTGGATCTGAGCTTAAAGCATTAAAGGTACACCCAGCTTTTAATGCAGCGGTTAATCGTGATGCCTTAGCATTGTTGATGCGCCATAACTACATCCCAGCACCTTATTCGATCTGGCAAGGCATTCATAAGCTGCAACCCGGTTGTTTGTTGACAGTTTCAACTGCTCAGCCCGAGCCGCATATTACGCCTTATTGGTCAGGGACACACATCATTGAAGCAGGGTTGCGTTCGCCCTTCACAGGGTCTGCAGATGAAGCAGTATCGGCGCTAGAAAGCGTTTTGCACAAAGCCATTGGTCAGCAAATGGTCGCCGATGTGCCTTTGGGGGCGTTTCTTTCAGGTGGAGTTGATTCATCCGCCGTGGTCGCATTGATGCAGGCACAATCCAGTCGCCCGGTACGTACTTTTTCGATCGGTTTTCATGAGGCTCAATACAACGAGGCCGAGCATGCAAAAGCTGTCGCCAAGCATTTGGGTACAGAACACACAGAGTTGTACGTCACCGCTAATGATGCCTTAAATGTTATCCCTAAATTGCCGTCACTTTACGATGAGCCTTTTTCGGATTCGTCACAAATACCCACTTTTTTAGTATCGCAGATGGCGCGTCAGCATGTCACCGTGTCGTTGTCAGGCGATGCAGGCGATGAATTGTTTTGCGGCTATAACCGCTATTTGATGGCCAGTCGCTTGTGGGGCAAGTTATCGCGATTGCCGCTAGGCGTTAGGAAAGCTATGGCCTATACCCTGACCAGCGTGTCGCCAAACGCCTGGAATCGCTTGACTACTCCATTAATTAAGGGGTTGCCTAGTCGTTTTAGCCAAATGAATATCGGCGACAAACTGCATAAAGGTGCCGACGTGCTGGCCTGCCAATCCGTCAGCGAGCTTTATCTAAATCTGGTATCGCATTGGCAAGATCCGACCAGTTTGGTATTAGGCGCCACAGAATTACCAACCTTGTTGACGACAACAAAAGCCCAACCCAACACGCCAACTGACATCGAACGCATGATGGCGTTGGATATGCTCACTTATCTGCCCGATGACATTCTAACCAAAGTAGACCGTGCCGCGATGGGCGTGTCACTGGAAACCCGTGTGCCGTTTCTTGATCATCGCGTGGTTGAGTTTGCTTGGACATTACCCCTGCAATACAAACTCCGCGATGGCGTTGGCAAATGGGCGCTACGGCAAGTGCTTTATAAGCATGTGCCTAAAGCACTGATTGAACGCCCAAAAATGGGCTTTGGCGTACCGATTGATGACTGGTTGCGCGGCCCGCTTCGTGACTGGGCTGAAACTTTACTGAATGAAAACCGGCTGCGTAACGAAGGCTTCTTTAACCCGCTACCGATAAGAATAAAATGGGAAGAGCATCTGTCAGGCAAACGCAACTGGCACTATTATCTTTGGGATGTGTTGATGTTTCAGGCTTGGTTAGAAGAGCAGTGATACTTTTCTTTAAACTTACTCAACAATCGGGCATATTGTTGCCAACCCAAACATCAAAAAACCATTGCATGTCATGCGCTTAACTGAGCTTGAAAGACACGTTATTCAACAAAAAGTCCTGCAAATAGTGCATAGGTATCTACACAAGTTTTTGGCCCCTTCTCCAGCGGGAGAAGGTTGGGATGAGGGGAATCTAAGTGATTGATTTTAATCTCCTCACCCCAACCCTCTCCAGCAGGAGAGGGAGTAAAATGGCTTTACAACTCATTG
>JAUYBL010000016.1 GCA_030693065.1 Methylococcaceae bacterium
GTTCGAATACAACCTGAGATTCCCCGGCCAGTATTACGACCAAGAAACCAGCTTGCACTACAACTACTTCCGGGATTACGACCCCAGCACTGGCCGGTATATTGCCAGTGATCCGATTGGGTTGAAGGGGGGATTGAATACCTACATCTACGCCAACAACAACCCAATTAATCTAATTGATCCTGACGGTCGCATCCCAATTGTTGGAATTGGATTGCGATTACTCGCAGCCTTTATGCCAATGATCGACTTGCAAATGATGGCGGTCGATGATATGCCGGGCGGTATTGGTAAATCTTGCCCGGTGGCAAATAAGCTAACTTCAAATGTTGATAATGTAATAGCTGAAACTCTTGCTGGAAAAGGGAATATTAAAAGCAGCGTAAAACTGAGTGCCGACGAGCTTTTAAACGCAGGAGAACAGTTTCTTGGAAACGGTTATAGAGAGGTAGGAAAATTTGGAAGTGGCGTTTTTCGAAGCGCGGATGATTTGCGGCAATTTCGGATAGATGATAACTCCCTCTTAGGAAATCATGCTCCAGGTGTGCCACATGGTCATTTAGAAAGCTATGCTCCTGGGGCCGCAAAGCCCACAGTGAATAATCACATTCCTTTCATTGATTGAGGTTTGTGGATATGGAAATAAAAATTGGAATAGTAGGTGAAATTGTTGCCGGAGATGAAACTGGATCATTCATCAAGGTTGTTGACGACATTGAAAATACCGGTGGCTTCTTGATACTTACTTCTAGTACGCCTGAAATGATAGATGGTTTTGACAACTGGGTTGAAAACGAAAAATCTCTTAGTCAATACTTTATCGAGTCTGGGTGGGTTATTCGGTGGCCATGATTTAATGGGGGATTGAATACTTATGGTTATGGGGTGGGGATCCGGTTAATGCGGTTGATCCGTTTGGGTTGAAACCAGGTGACAAATACAAAACGCAGGATAGCGCAGGTTATGACGCAGCTTGTGAGATTAATCCAACTTCTATAAGTGAAAATATCGAATATGCTGGTTCAATTTACCAAAATGACGATGGTACTTTCAGTTACACAAGCCCTGCACCAGGAATTGACTCAGAAAGTTCTAATCCAATGAAATCATTGCCACCAGACAGTAGAAGAGCTACCGCTTGGTATCATACTCATGCAGGTTTTGATAAAACCCTGGGGTCAGGTAATTTTAGATTTTCTCCTAATGACCGAGCATTTTCAAATGCAACCAAAAAGCCAAGCTATATGGCTGATCCTTACAATAATGCACATCGCTATGATCCCCCAATGGGCAAAAACAAAAGCGGTTCTACCTTCAACTTTAAGGAAAAATGCGGATGCAAAAACTAATAAAATACTTGTTGCCATTTCTTATTATGTTTCAAAGTAGTTTTTCTTATGGGAAGTCAAATGACAGTATTGATTGGTACAACAAAGAATTAATAATTAATGGTCAGTATGTACGAGTTCTTTTAGTGGTTGAAAAAGAATTTGTTTCACATATTACTGAAAAAGCCAACGAAATGAAAAAAAGGGGGATAAAGTATGATTTAGAATCAAGTGCTTATTTGTCTAAAATTGAAAATTATAATATTGAGATAGGGATAGGAAAGGGTAAATATGCTGTTTGGCTTTCGCCGCGTCTATCGGAAGAATTCCCTGGTTTTTTTGGAGGCGATGCTTTTTATTCAATTGATAGCAAAACCTTCAAAATTCTCGAAACTCAATATGGAAAATAACGCGTAATGTCATAAAATAGCTATGGATGCTGCTATGAAACTGTCCGCCAGCAACCGCTTACTTACCGTCCAAGGCCCGACTGTTAAAACCTACAGCTATGATGCCATTACTAGCGATGCCGCCCGACCTTTCTGGGAAATAAGCCCGTAAGGTGGATTCGCGGCTAGGCAATCCATCATGATTTATGCACCTTGTAGTGGTTTGCTATACGAAATCACTCTACACGGTTTAAAGAAATAAAAAAGGCGGCTTAAAAGCCGCCTTTTTTATTTGGATTTTAGAACCGTTCAGGCATGTTGTTTACGGTAACGCACCGAAGAGAATACCGACAGGGCAATCAATACTGCACCGACTAGCCCGGTAACGACTTCCGAGATGTGGTAACGCATACTGACCAGCATAATGCCCGCTAGCGCGCCGATGGCGTAATGAGCGCCGTGTTCCAGGAATACGTACTCATCTAATGTACCTTTGCGGACCAAATAAATGGTGATGCTCCGGACAAACATGGCGCCGATCGCCAGCCCCAGCATGATGATGACGACATCCTGGGTGATCGCAAACGCGCCGATCACGCCATCAAAGGAAAACGAGGCATCCAGCACTTCCAAATAAATAAAGCTCATCATGCCGGCTTTTTTGGCAGCGATAACGACCCCTTCACCTACTTCTTTATCCTCAAACAACGCAGCGCAGCTACTTACAATCACAAACAACACTACGCCGCCAACACCAGCTATCAGGGCATTCAAGCGATCTTCGGCAGGCAGATAATTTTGGCTGATCAGTAATAGACTCAACGCTATGATGATTTCAATAGCTTCCAGCTTGCCAAATGATGCAATCTTTTTTTCTATCCAGCCCAGCCAGTGCAGGTCTTTGTTTTCATTAAATATGAACGAGAAAAATACCATCAGTAAAAACATGCCGCCAAATGCCGAAATTTGCACGTGCGCATTATTTAGATGTTGGGAATAAGTGGCGGTGTCGTTAATTGCCATCTGAGACACGGCAATAAAATCAATGCCGGTAGCTACGGCAACTATGACGATAGGAAACAGCAAGCGCATGCCAAATACGGCAATTATCATTCCCCAGGTTAAAAAGTAGCGCTGCCAGCGGGCATCCATGCCTTTTAAAACTGATGCGTTAACAACGGCGTTATCGAATGATAAACTGACTTCAAGTACACCTAAAATGGCGGCGATAAAGACGCCTACGGTTCCGCCCCAATAAAATGCCAAGCTAAGGCAAAGGATTGCGATTAAAAATGAAAAACGAAAGTGCTGCATGAAATACTCGCTGAGGGTTAAATGGTTTTATAGCGCAATTAAATGCGTGTGTTGACAGTCTTCTACAACTAAAAAAGGTCACCCGTGAATTATACCGACGATTTTTCTCAAGTCGCACAACAACTGATTGATGCCGGACGTTTTATTGACAGTAAAGGCTGGGTACCAGCCACCAGCGGCAATTTTTCTGCGCGTTTGGCCGATGGCACTATTGCGATTACTGTCTCCGGTAAACACAAGGGGCGTTTGCAGGCTAATAACATCATGCGTATTGATGGCAATGGTCAGTCGCTGGATGGTAAAACACCCTCCGCGGAAACGTTGCTGCACACCCAGCTTTATCAGCGTTTTCCAATGGTGCATTCAGTGCTGCATCCGCATTCACTGAATTCGACGCTGGTTTCACGCGTGTTTAAAACTGAAATCGCCTTGGAAAATTACGAGTTACTAAAAGCCTTATCCGGTATTAGTACGCATGAAAGCCGGGTGATCATTCCTATTTTCGCCAACGACCAAAATATCCCTCGCTTGGCGGAACAAGTGGCTGGTTATCTGGACCAGCAGCACACCCACGCCTACATTATTGATGGGCATGGGCTTTACACCTGGGGCAGTTCAGTGCAAGAAACCCTGCGTCATCTTGAGGCGTTGGACTTTTTATTTGAATGTGAATTAAAACTACATGGAGTTAAATAATTATGACCGTACTAACCGTTTATCCTGATCAACAACCCCAACAAGGCAAGCGCTACACTGATTTCGCCGACATTCATCAACAGCTTGCCGCAATCAGCGTACAGATTGAACGCTGGACAGCAAATACTCCTTTGGCCGCCGACGCTGACCAATCCAGCGTAATTGCCGCTTATGCCGATTCGGTAGAGCGCTTGCAAAAACAATACGGTTTTCAATCAGTGGATGTGGTCAAGTTAACTGCCGATAATCCTGACAAAGAGGCATTCCGGCAGAAATTTTTGTCTGAACATACCCATGACGATTTTGAAGTGCGCTTTTTTGTTGAAGGTCGCGGGCTTTTTTATTTACACGTTGACGGTCAAGTGTTCGCAATACTCTGTGAGCAAGGCGATTTAATCAGCGTGCCCGGCAATACCACGCACTGGTTTGATATGGGCGAGAATCCACATTTCACCTGCATTCGACTATTTACCAAGCCCGATGGCTGGATTGCCGACTTTACCGGCAGCGATATTGCCACAACTTTTCCGACACTCGATCAATACGTGGCCGAACTAGCATGATCAAAGCCATCGTTACCGATATTGAGGGAACGACTTCATCGTTATCCTTTGTTAAAGACGTATTGTTTCCTTATGCTCGAGCTAATCTGGCGAACTACATTCGTCGACATGTGGATGAGCCGCAAGTGCAAACGCTATTAAATGATGCGCGCGCGGAAGCCGGGGCGGAGCTGACTGTCGAACAACTGATTGCCCAGTTTATCCAGTGGATTGATGAAGATAAAAAAGTGACGCCGTTGAAATCGTTGCAGGGCCTAATCTGGGAAGCCGGTTACCGCCAAGGTGACTTCAAAGGTCATATCTACCCGGATGCTGCCGAGTATCTTAAAACCTGGAAATCGCAGGGACTGGATTTGTATGTGTATTCTTCCGGCTCGGTGTATGCGCAAAAGCTGCTGTTTGCGCATACTAACTATGGCGATTTAACGCCATTATTTTCAGGCTACTTCGACACCCATATCGGCGGCAAAAAAGAGTCGCAGTCTTATCGCAATATTGCCGAGCAAATCGCTGTGCCTGCTGCACAGCTGCTGTTTTTATCGGACATCAAAGAAGAACTGGATGCCGCGCATGAGGCGGGATTTAATACGTATTGGTTAATTCGTGATGGCGTTATTGATGATCAGGCGGAGCATCGGCAAGTGAATAGTTTTGAACAAATCAATTACCTCTGAAATTTAAGGCAAGGGTGGGCGCGATGGCCCACCCGGCCGAGCTATCTAATATCCCACAGTCCCATCATGCCAATATCTTCATGTTCTAATATATGGCAATGAAACATGGTTAAGCCGGTAAAGTCCTTAATTGGCACCAACAATTTTACACTTCCGCCTTTGGGTACGATAACGGTATCTTTCCAAGCTGGTGCGGTAGTGTAAAAAGCCTTATAAGCAGCGTCGCCGCCAGAAATGGAAATGACTTGCGCTGGATTGACGTGGTAATGAAACGGGTGATCCATCATGCTTTGGTTGATGATTTCCCATACTTCATAAGTGTTCACGCCGGAATACGCGGTGTACGCAGTGGTTTCTGAAAAAGCAATGCCGTTAATGGTCGCTGACATCATGTCGCCCCCCATCATCATGCCGCCCATCATGCCCATGCTTAGTACGAACCGTCTGGTCGGAGTGCCGACGGGCACGCTTAGTCTAGCGGCATTGGCATTAATAGTTGCTGGAATGCTGTTGGTGACTGCGGTGCCGGTGACATTAACGGTCAGCAGGGTGATTTGCTGGCTGCTACCTGATCCCATCATCATACCCATGCCCCGGTCATAAGGATTAGAGAGTAGTTTGTAATAGCCTTTAGTTGTAGTGGCTTTGACCAGCACATCGATACGCTCACCGGGCGACAATAAAATCGAGCTCTGCGCATAAGGTTTGTTGAGCAGGCCGCCATCGGTGCCTATTACCTGTAAGGTATGGCTGCCGAGACTAAGCTTGTAAAACCTTGCGTTACTGGCGTTGACAATCTTCCAGCGTTGCACTTGCCCCGGCTTCATTGCCAGCACAGGATTAACTTTGCCGTTAATCATGATGACGTCGCCTTCCTTGCCATTCATGAAGTCGTTCATGGTATGAGCAGCTGGCGCTGAACCTTGCAAGCTAATGTCTTTGAGGACCATGAGGTGTGTTTCATAGCTAGCCAGAGCGGTATTTTCATCCGCAACCTCTAGCGCGCCAGCCATGCCGCCCCATACTTGCTCAGCAGTATTACCATGTCGATGCGGGTGATAAAAATTGAAGTTACCGCCAGGATGTAGTGATAAATCGTAGTCAAAATCAAACGATTCTCCAGTCATAAAGCTAAGCATGGTGTTATCGCCATTGCCTTCTGGTGATACATGTAGGCCGTGAGTATGTAAGTTAGTAAAGTCGCGACCATCACCCATCATGTTAATGCCGGTATAGGGTAGAGAATTTTTGAAATGCACTTTTAGATGGTCGCCTTTTTTAACTTTAATAGTGGGGCCTGGAAAGTTGCCGTTATAAGTCAGTAAGTTGGCAGTGACACCGTTAACATTGATAGGTGCTGATTTTGCTTCCAGATTGACTTCCACAATGCCGGGAGAGCTGGAAAGATTGGGTAAAATCGCCGGATCTTGAAAGGCGACGCCACGTGGCGGGTCAATAACGGTAGTCGATGTGCAGCCCATCATGCAGCCCATGCCGCCACCCATCATGCCCATGCTGAGCGCTTGGGATGAAAGCAAAGTCGTCGCTAAGCCAACGAAAACAGCAGTAAACACGGGTTTATTTATTTTCATGCGTAATCCTTATTGAGATAAGTATCTGAACAGGTACTGATATAACTTGCATGCAGAGCCCACAATTTGTGGGATTTCTAACAGGAGTTATTACGTGTGCAATGTTCTTTGGATTTAGTTGAATGTAGATATTTGACTAATAAGTTACTGCCGTTCGTAGCTAGATTCGCCACGAACGGCAGTAACAATATTAAAGGCGCTTATTTTGTAAAAGAGGCTGCGTTAGACAATTTGCTTGCGGCGCGCCAAGCCTAAAAGGCCTAGCAAAGCGCTATTAAATAAACAAATAGAGGCAGGGACAGGAACGGCTGCCACGTTATCGATGGCAGCCACGTTGCCGACCAGATTCAATGTCAGTTGCTGATTTTGGCGTGTGCTACTGGCGCCTATATCAGCATCAGACAGATTGATAAGGTATTGAGCACTGAAAGTGCCTACGGTGCTGGTTAGCAAGGACGCATTAAAAATGTTGCTACTACCTTGGGCAAGGCTTAGAAAACTAGCCAAGCCATCGTTAAATACGCTGGTATTGCCACTACCGACAACAGAATCGAGGTCCAAGCTTATGCGATTGCTATCGGCCAGATTGAAGATGCTAAATGTCAAGTTCGTTGCGGCGCTGTTTTGAAATACAGTGCCAAAATCTAATGTCAGGCTGTTTAGATCTGAGTTGCCGTTAAAAGATGCATCGGCATGAAGTAGGTAGGTGTAATTAGCTGTAACAGAACCAGTCCAGGTTAAAGCTGCATTAGCAGAGCCAGCAGACAAAGTGCTAGTGCCGCTAATATTAGAACTCAGGTTTGAACCCAGATTAATGCCGCTAACGTTGCTACTGCCAACATAGTTGTTAAGACTGCCGGCTGCTACTGACTGTGCAGTTGTGTTGGTGGTCTGAGCACCTGATGTGCCAGTGGTAGGAGTACAGCTACTGCCCATGCCCATAGAAAGGCTGCAGGAGGTATTGGCTGCAATAGTACCGAAGGTTTGGGTAGTAATACCTGATGCTGCAAAAGTAGACCCTCCTGAAGCAGGAACGGTAGCATTGAAGTTTGCAGTTCTCGCTGGCCCCATGGTTTTAGATGCAGTGCCACTAACTGTGGCTGTGCGAGTTGAATTTAGCTGCAATGTGACCCCAGTTAAAACACCTGTCGCAGCATTAAACTGATCAAGAGTCGGCGTCGTGCCGCTTAGTGTTGAGTTAGTGCTTGAAGTTGCCGTTGTGGTGAGATTGGTATCTGCTTGCGCCTTGGTTAAGTTAAAGGTGGTGGAAGTATTAGTTTGGGTTAAAGCCGCCTGACCAATGCCGCTAATGCCTAATAATGTTGCGGTAGCTGTTAGTTGGAATAATTTTTTGTAGTGCTTCATAGGGTTCCTTTTATATTTGTTATTCGAATTATCGACTTGGGTGTCACATGGGTGACGAATTTTATTAGCAAATAACATACCAATAATTAAAATTGATTTTTGTTAGAACAGCTTCAAATTGTCGATTGCTATATATGTCAGTGTTTTAAGATTCTGAAATAGATCAAGCATGAACCTCATGAGTGGGGTTTTTGGTGGTGTCTCAACAGCCGAATAAGAAAGGAATTTAATTAAACTGTGTTATTTGACATGTTGTATGCCGCTTTTTCTGGTTTTTAGGGTTTAGGCGGCTTAATTGTTTTTGAATAAGGCTGATGATTAGCCCAATTTGCCCCGCCTAATTAATCCCAAAGCGGCCAAAGCACTACTAAACAGCCAGATTGCAGCGGGCACTGGAACCGGTGCGGTATCAATAGGACTCATATGCCAGGCAAGTGTGTAGTCCCATGAGAAATTGTTGGTTTCGCCGGATTTAACCAGTAATTCATAGCTATGTCCGGTTAGTAAACTGACCCAAAGATTTTCGGTGTTATCGATAGTGCTTGCTGAAAATGCAGTAGTAGTTTGCGTGGTGGTGTCGAATAATTCCAGATTCAAATTATATAAGCGGGTGGTTAAGTTGCTGTTGTTGGACACACTTAGATTCCATACCAATGAGGCTGACAAATTCAAATCTTCTTCAGCATTGAATTTATAGGTGGCGATGTTGTTGCTACCAGCGCTGCCCCCAAAAGATGGATCGTAATCGAAGCCGTGCAAAGCAATATTGCCATTGTTGCTACCGCCATCTTGTAGACTGTTTTGTTCGTTGGCAGCGATGATTTGATAACTGTGCAAAATATTCAGCTGGCCGGCACCAAAGCGATCATCCAGACCATTGCTGGTTTGATGGCCGCTACTGCGATAATCGATGATATTGGCGGATGTCGAGGTGTTATCAGTGACTCGATCAGCGCCTGCCATTAATGCTGCTTTGATAGTCTCGGCGCGTTCTGCGTTATAGACAGTGCCCACACCTGTAATATTGGTCGATCCTTTTGAAAGTGCCAATCCGCCGTTATGGCCAGTTTCAACGAGCAGTGCTGCAGCGGCAGCAACTATAGGAGTGGCTGCGCTGGTGGTGGTTTGGGGGGCGACCAGATCGGGACGCGTTCGACCTGCTACATAAACTGAATCAACGGCGTCGGAGCCTTTATCATGCGCGCCGTCGGTTCTGCCTACCGCGATCACGTTATAAGCGCTGCCTAATAACGGAGAATTGCTGTTGCTATTAGCCATGCCGACAATTTGGATGAATTCATTGCGCTGCACTTGCCTATCTACCAGGCGCAGAATATTGCCGGTGTCGACTGATGTGTCGCCGTTGCCAACCCAGCTGTGATTAGCAATTCGGCTGCCGTTAGCGGGCGCTGACACGGTAGCGCTTGAGATACTGGCGAGCCATTCATTGACTTCGTAACTGGTGATGTTGCTAATGCCGCCTGCGATGGAATCTTTACCGTAAAAGCGTGAGCCGACACCGGTTGCATGGCCTGAGATGGAAGTGCTGGGTGTGCCCGGAAAGTTAAAGGTTTTGCCAGAGAATTGTGAGTTGTTGGTATCGGGCGCATAGATAAGATTATCGTCGCCAGCCTCGACTTGAGTTACTTTGACAGCAGCACCCGTTGGTATGGCTGTTCCCAGTAAGGCTGTCAGGTCTGTGTAGCCAATATCGTCTTTGTAATCCGCGGAGGCATTTGTAGCCCAATATAAGACTGGAATGACACAGAGCCAGAGTTTTTTCGTACTTTTCATTATTATCTTTCCTGATTGCCTAAGAGGCTTTTTGTTGTGGTTGCTTAGGTATTAATTGACGCAATACTTCGAATAATTCAGCAAATAACGCGCCAATAGATGAGAGTCGGTTTAATCAATTTGTTATGTAAGTTTTGTGTTATTGCAGGCTTGTTTTTAATTAAACTATGTTATTTAAAGCGATTTTCTATGACAAACATGTCATTTAAGCGGTTTTTATTTTTAGCAGAAAGCCAGATTTAAGATAGCTTAAACAGTACGGTTAAGAAGGCAAAAACTAACAAAGGGCAGATAAAACAGTTAAAATGGCCCGCTACAAGATGATCTTGCCAATCAAGCAACGGGTTTAAAACGTCTATGCCAACTAAATTCAAGACTGATGACTTGCGGATTTCCGCCACCAAAGAAGTCATTCCGCCTGTTCGTGTGCATCAAGAAGTGCCGATTTCCGAGGCCGCCGCACAAACAACGCTGCACGCAAGACAAGATATTCATAATATTTTGACCGGTCAGGACGATCGCTTGCTGGTTGTCGTCGGGCCCTGCTCTATTCACGATACCAAAGCCGCACATGAATATGCCGAGCTTTTAAAAACAGTTAAAACTGAGCTGAAAGACGATCTACTGATAGTGATGCGCGTGTATTTTGAAAAGCCGCGTACGACAGTAGGTTGGAAAGGTCTGATCAACGATCCGGATCTGGATGCCAGCTTTAATATCAACAAAGGCTTACATATTGCCAGACAGTTGCTGGTGGATTTAAATACGTCCGGTATACCCGCAGCCACCGAATATCTGGATTTAATTACGCCGCAATATGTGTCTGATTTGATCGCCTGGGGCGCTGTCGGTGCCAGAACCACAGAAAGCCAGGTGCATCGTGAGTTGGCGTCCGGATTATCCTGTCCCGTGGGCTTTAAAAATGCCACTGATGGCTCGGTCAAAATTGCCATCGATGCGATGGGCGCGGCGATGAGCCCGCACCATTTCTTATCGTTAACCAAAGCGGGTCATTCGGCTATTTTTTCCACCACCGGGAATGAAGACGTGCATATCATTTTGCGCGGTGGTCATGATCGGCCCAATTACGATGCGGTGAGCGTTGAGCATGTTGGCGAAGAAATGCAAAAAGCCGGGTTAAGAGCAAACATCATGATTGATTTAAGCCACGCCAATAGCTTAAAGCAATGCCAGCGTCAGGTGATTGTCGGCGAAGATGTCGCCGGACAAATCGCCAATGGCGACCAGCGCATCATGGGTGTAATGATTGAAAGCCATCTTAAAGCGGGCAACCAGTCCGTAGTGGCCGGGCAGCCGCTGGTTTATGGGCAGAGTATTACCGATGCCTGTTTAAGCTGGGATGATACCGTTCCATTGTTAAAGAAATTTGCTAAGGCCGTGCAACAGCGCCGTGCCATCGTTAAAAAGTCAGGAGTTTGATAGATGCTTGTTTATGTAAATGGTGAAACCAAAGAATTTGCCGAACACAACACAGTCGCCGATGTCGTTGAGAATCTGGGCTTAACAGGTAAAAAAATCGCTGTGGAATTAAATAAGGAAATATTGCCGTTTGATCAATACCAAGCCAACACACTGAACGCGGGCGACCGATTGGAAATTGTTCATGCGATCGGTGGCGGCCAAGATGATTCTTTTGTGCTGGCAGGCGTGTCGTATCAATCCAGGTTACTGGTGGGCACCGGCAAGTACAAGGATATGGAAGAAACTCGACTGGCGATTGAAGCCAGCGGCGCACAGATCGTCACTGTCGCTATTCGTCGAACCAATATCGGCCAAAACCCCGGCGAGCCGAATTTGCTGGAAGTGATTTCGCCTGATAAATACACCATTCTGCCTAATACCGCTGGCTGTTACACCGCAGATGAAGCGGTAAGAACCTGTCGTTTGGCCAGGGAATTATTGGGTGGACACAAACTGGTTAAATTAGAAGTATTGGCAGATCAAAAGACCTTGTTTCCAGACGTTGCAGAAACCTATGTGGCCGCGGAATTATTGGTTAAAGAAGGTTTTGATGTCATGGTTTACACCAACGACGACCCGATTGCCGCCAAACGCCTGGAAGAAATCGGTTGTGTAGCTGTTATGCCGCTGGCCGCGCCAATCGGTTCAGGATTGGGTATCCGTAATCCGTACAATATCTTGACCATTGTCGAAAATGCCAAAGTGCCAATTCTAGTGGACGCAGGTGTCGGTACTGCTTCCGATGCCGCGATTGCTATGGAATTAGGTTGCGATGGCGTGTTGATGAATACCGCTATTGCCGATGCCAAAAACCCAATATTAATGGCGTCGGCGATGCGTAAAGGCATTGAGGCAGGCAGAGAGGCATTTTTGGCTGGACGCATGCCAAGAAAACGTTTTGCCTCAGCATCATCACCGATAGACGGCTTGTTTTTTTAATTTCAATATCTTCAGCTTTTAGTCGTTCGTGGTGAGTTAATCGAGCTGCGAACGACCTATCTTGTGTTTCTTATGTCTTCCGAAATAACTACGCCAGCAACTACACCTGCCAGAATTCGCAGCTTTATTCGCCGTCAGGGTCGATTAACCCAAGGCCAGCAATATGCCTTGTCTCATCATTGGGATAAATATTGTCTTGATCCCCAGGTCGCTTATGATTTTGCCGAAGTGTTTGGGCGCGTGGCGCCGATCATTATGGAAATAGGTTTCGGTAACGGCGAGAGCCTGGCCAAAATGGCGGCGGACAATCCAGATACCGACTACATTGGTATCGAAGTACATCGCCCCGGCGTCGGTCATTTAATGATGTTGCTGGATCAGCAAGGCCTGACCAATGTCAGAATTTATTGCCACGATGCTATCGATATTCTTGAACATAAACTGCCGGATGCCAGTCTGGCTGGCGTACATTTGTTTTTTCCCGACCCTTGGCCGAAAAAGAAACATCACAAACGACGCATTGTCCGGCCGTCTTTTATTGCTCTCTTGCTTAAGAAACTAAAAGTCGGCGGTTATTTTCATGCAGCGACCGACTGGGAAAATTATGCCGAAAGCATGCTGGAAGTGCTGTCCGCCGATCCTGGCTTGCTCAACAGCAGCGAAACCGGCGACTATTGCCCGCGCCCGGAATACCGCCCACTGACAAAATTTGAACAGCGCGGCCTGCGCTTGGGGCACGGTGTTTGGGATTTGATTTTTACCAAACGGTAGATTTCCAGTTTTCAGCTCTTAGCTGGCAGGCTTAAAAGCTCGTTAGAAAAGCGTTAAACGCTAATCGTCAAAACTTAGCTGCTTACTGGAAACTCGTGGTCGATCGCTTCTTGTTTTTTGGATAGTATTCGGTGGTGAAATGGTGCTGCCGAACCTTTTTTGCCAAATAAGATTAATTTTAAATGGCAAGAAAAAGTGTACCAGCTGTCATTCAAAATGTAGGTGTGAATAGTTTGCGTAATCGCACATTTCGAAGCCAAAATTCCTCCGAGTACGCTATCGCTAATCTGAGCTACGCGAGCTGTACAAGAATTAGCTGCAACACAGATTAAACATATCCGCAAGTGGGAAAGAAAAGCAATTGGAGGCTCAGATGAATATTCTTGAACGCGCAACAATGTGCATGTACAGGGTAATGATGGCCCGGTGCTGTTGTATGCCCATGGCTTTGGTTGTAATCAGGCCATGTGGGACCGGATTACGCCTGCCTTTGCTGCCACGCACCGACAAGTCTTGTTTGACTACGTGGGCAGCGGTAAATCCGATCTGGCGTCCTTCGATGCAAAGCGCTATTCCAGCGTGCAAGGCTATGCTCAGGATGTGCTGGACGTTTGTGACGCACTGGACTTACGTTGTGGCGTGACCTTTGTCGGCCATTCGGTCAGCGCTAGCGTAGGCTTGCTGGCTTCTATTGCGCGGCCGGAATTGTTCGAGCGCCTGGTGCTGATTGGGCCTACACCCTGTTTCTTAAATCATCCGCCTGACTACCTCGGCGGCTTCGAGCGGGAAGATTTGCTGGATTTGCTGTCCTTGATGGACCAAAACTACATTGGTTGGGCCAATTATCTGGCGCCGGTAATCTCTGGTGAAGTAGAAACGGGGGCTTTGTCACGGGAGCTATCGGACAGCTTTTGCTCCACCGACCCGTTTGTGGCTCGGATATTTGCTCAAACCACCTTTTTCGCCGACAACCGCGCAGATCTGCCAAAAATATCGCGTCCCTGCCTGATTCTTCAGCATCGTGACGATGCCTTGGCACCACTGGCGGTTGGCGAATATCTGCATAGCCATTTGCAAAGTAGTACTCTTAAGATACTGGATGTGACCGGACATTGCGGACATATGAGTCATCCTTCATTAGTGGTTGAAGCCATGCGTGAATATCTGGACCCTCAACTCTCTCAAGCATAAGGCAAACTATGCTGCATGGATAATCTGCTGAACCAGCTACCTTGCCCAACGCTTATCACCGATAAATCGGGCAATATTCTGGCCGTCAACACTGACTTATTAGCCTTGGTGGGAGGGACTTTTGAACATTGGCTACATAAACCGATGGAGAATTTTTTCCCTCCAGCCAGCCGTATTTTTTTGCAAACTCATGTCTGGCCGATGCTGCTTTCCGACGGAAATGCGCGGGAGATCTACCTGAAAATAAGCAACGCCCAAAACCAGCGTATTCCGGTGATGATGAATTGCCGTCGTGGGCTTTTTTCAGGCGAGGATAGCTACTTTTGGGCGTTCTTTGTGGCACTAGAGCGCAGTAAATTCGAGTTAGAACTGCTGGATGCGCGCAATCGTGCCGAGTCATCGGCTCTGGCCCTTGCCAAAAGAGAAAGCTTTGTTAAAACCGTCACCGATGCCATGCCTGGCCTGGTCGCTTATTGGGATAAAGACTTGTGCTGCCGCTTTGCCAACAAGACCTATCTGGAGTGGTTCGGCAAGTTACCGGAAGCTATCATTGGCACCGCGTTACAAGACCTGCTAGGCGAGTGTCTTTTCATCCTAAACAAACCCTATATCCTGGGAGCTTTGGCGGGCGAGACACAAGTTTTTGAAAGAACACTGACCAAGGCCGATGGCAGTACTTGCTTCACGTTGACTAACTACATTCCCGATTTTGATGCCTTAGGCGCGGTAATCGGCTTCTTTGTTTTGATCAGCGATGTAACCACGATAAAGACAGCAGAGCTCGAATTGAGACTCGCCGCCAGCATTTTTGAGTCTACCGTTGAAGGCATCATGGTCACCGATGGCCAGGGCATCATCCTGTCGGTCAACCCGGCGTTTTCCAAGATCACCGGTTACACCGCTGAAGAAGCCATCGGTCATACTCCGCGCCTACTTAAATCTAACCGCCATGATCAGGACTTCTATGCAGCCTTATGGCAGTCTATAGTCAGCCAAGGTTGCTGGGAGGGTGAAGTCTGGAACCGCCGCAAAGACGGTGAGGTTTTCTTGGAATGGCAGTCGATCACAGAGATTCACGGTTCGACTCATGAATCCGTGCGCTATGTGTCGGTATTTAATGACATCACCAAATTTTGGCAAAAAGATGAGCGCATGAGGCATTTGGCCTTTCACGATTCATTGACCGATTTGCCGAATCGCACCTTGCTGATGGAGAGGCTGGATCATCTGCTCGCCATGACAGAGCGCGAGCAACGCAACATTGCCTTGCTGTTTCTCGACCTGGATGGCTTTAAGACCGTCAATGATAAGTTTGGTCATGACATTGGTGATGATCTGCTGAAAAGGGTAGCGCAGACGCTTCTGACACAGGTAAGGTACTTGGACACTGTGGCTAGACTGGGCGGAGATGAGTTCGTTATCCTGCTCGACAATCCGGTGAATACTGACGAAGTAGCGCGTATTGCCGCTCGCATAGTCTCGATAATCAATGTGCCCATGGAGTTACGTGGTAAATCGGCCTCGGTAGGCGTTTCGATTGGCATTGCCATGCATCCTGCTGATGGACATACGCCCACTGAACTGATGAAGAGCGCCGACACAGCCATGTATGCAGCCAAGAAGGCGGGAAAAAATACCTATCATTTTTTCGGGTTGTAAGTTCAATAGTGGCCTGGTAATGCTGAATAAACTTGGGTAAGAGCCATAATTTGCCGAATCGCACTTTGTCCGAGCGCGAACAACGCAACATTGCCGTAAGGTTTCTTGACCTCGATGGCTTTAGCCCGTCAATGATAAGCTTGGCCACGGCATTGTTTTGATTTGTTGAAAGCGGTAGCGCGGAGAAGCATCCCGCGTAAGAATTGCAATTTGAATTGGATGTGTAGGCACTGAAGGACAGCTTTTATGGATAGCTGTTTACTGGAAGCTTGCGAGTGTCTCTTGATGGCCGCTATGAGGACTCCAGCTCGGCCAACTACAGAAATAGCTCAAGGTAAGTACTGTCCAAATGCTCACTGTAACCCTGAGCAATCATTGACCACCACGAATGATATTGTGTTGCTGCTCCATACCTTCGGTTAAGTTATAACCTTCGTTATTGAATAGAGCGCCCTTAAAAAACAAACGCATATCTATAATCCAGGCAATTTGTTTAAGTTCATTGCTCTTTATAACAATGGTCGAAAGTTTGTAGTTATTATCAATAATCTGATCGACAATTGTTTTTGGGTTGAGAGGGTCTTCTTTTAGCGCGCCCGAAACAATGCGCTGAGCAGATTCCATCGTCAGTGACGGTGGATTGATGGTGGAAAACTCGGCGTTTTTATCATTTTTAAGCGATTGCGCGTCAAAGCGACCAATGTCATAGCCAAGCTTAAATGTCAGACCGATTAAAATCACGCCGGCCCAGACAGACAGGCCAATTTTTAATCGTCGTCTAACACGAGGATTTTTTAGTCTTTTTATAATTACGCTAATTTTCATTTTATGTTTATTGCGGTTCTATGGCTTTATTTGCCCATTATTTAATATTCAAGTCCTTTGAATAACAAGTACGCAGCGAATTTATAGGTATCGCTAATATCTGGATAAGCAGAGCATTGCTTATTTTCGCAAGAGTCCTAAGCGTGTTTAGTATATAAGTCCCATAAGCCCAAGGCGCTCACAATTATCAGTCCTCCGCCAATCCAACGTTTAAAAAGCAAATCATTGCGCATGATTGCCGTGTGCGCTTTTAAACCCAGAATGTGACCTATGGCGGCAATCGGTAGAAGTGTTAGCGCCGTTAGAAAATGCAGGTCAACCGATAGCGCAATAAATGTGGTCATTTTGATGCTGACAAGAATGAACCATAGTACAAACAGGGTGTCGCGCAATTTGCTATGGCTGACGTGTCGCATGTACACAGCGACCATCAATGGTGCTCCAGATAAGGAAATACCGGCAATGTAGCCGCCTAAAATGAGCAGTATTCTGTCTACCCAGGCATGATGGCTTTGAATGCCCCGGTTGAGCAGCCAGATAAAGCCGTAGAACAAGGTCACTGAATAAATAAAGCTATTCAGCCATAACAGCGGCAGACTCACGAGTCCGAATACGCCAATCACAGCGGGCGGAATTATATAGATTGACGACTTTCGCAAATACTGCCAATCAACATTATGTAAGCGGTTAAGCAGTGTTAAGCCGGAAAAAAACAGTAAATGTGCCCCGATGATAGGCAGCCACAACAGAGGGTTATTCTGTACAAATAGCATTAATGGTAATCCTAATGCCGCACCGCCAAAGCCAAGTCCGGTTCGTACAAAGCCGGTCCAAACGAAAACCAATGCAATAGAGAGCATTTGGTAAGAAGAAAAATCCAGTAACATGATTTAAAAATAGATTGCTTTTTAGTTGCCGTTTCGGCAGGTGGTCTGTTTATGAATCATGCCCATTTTATTAAAAATGCGTGAGATATTTGAAATATTGCTGATGTTGAATTGGTTTTAAATGCCGAAGAAAAGATAGCCTGCAATTGCTGTGCTTCCTATGCCGACAATTTTGATTTTATCTAATAAAGACTGCTGGCTCCAGTAATAAAGGCAGCTGGCTTTTTTGCGAGACCAGTATAAAAGTTGGTGAGTGCTTAATCGTACACAAGCGTTTGAGGCTATTCGGACCAAAAATAAAGCGACTATAAGTTCGATGGCAGAGGATACATAAAATGCGATAACCTGAGTTTCGTGGGTGTTGGTATGAAATAAATGCTCAACGATATGGTCAAGATTCATTTCAAAGTATTCGATTGCTACATTTATGATGTGCCAAAAAAACTCTAACACATTATGTCCAGTCTCTATTAAAAGCGCCAACGCCTGATCAGGTAAAGTTATTAAGGCCATGCTAAAAGCGACTATCAATCCCTTGACAATGAGCTGTTGTTTTTTTCTTCTACTGACATGCTTGTTAATTAATTGGCTATCATCTGCGCTCAGGTTAACAAACTGAGCACCAATTGAATAAGGATAGCGATTGCTTTCATAAGGATTGCTGGGTTTGCAATACACCACTTTGCAGTAGGTCATCACAGTTGTCATGCTCGATAGCAAAAGTATCCTGAGCATTAAGTAGTCGCCGCTTTTCAATTCGTCCTGACAGGTGAAAGCGATGCCGCTGGTGCTTATATTGACATTGAGCGTGTCGTTTTCTCGACTTTGTGAAAACGGAAATAAAAGTTCATTTTTAATGCGGTCTGCCGGTTGAGATCGGGCAAAGTCATTGAGAATGGTATCGAAGACGGGTTGCGTTTCAGTTAACGGACTAAGGGAATTTTTTTGGTAAAAAAGGTTTACCTGTTCATAGACTCGCAAAGCAACTCTACGATTTGATTTGTTGTCGCTTCCGTTGATGGTACTCATGAAAATCCTAAAATCCCGCGTTGTTAAACGCTATCAGGCGATGCTGAAGGGGCTAAATTGTTAATCAAGGGGTACGAAGAAAACCGATATATGGAAAGAATAAAGTGCGGGTAATATTTGACTCATTGCCCGCAAAAATTCTTTAGTTTGACTTATTCGCTATGCTGATCTGCGTAAGATTCTAGTTGCATGTCTTTGATCATTATCAATAATTCTTCGCGTTGGCGTTTTAATGGGCCTATATCCGCTTCAAGTGTGGCTATATTTTCTGCAACACTGCCTTTTGACTCATTAATTTTTCTTAATAATTGCAAACGGCCTTCGATTTGGCGTTTGTGGTCTTTCAGTTGGTGCATGAGCGGTGTTAATACGCTGTTGCTCCAAGTTGTTGCGTCGGCGTGGGCTTGTCTTAAGACATTTCTAGCTTTGGCGATTAAGGTACTATAGAGCTTGTTGATGACAATGCTTTGCTCGGTTAGCGTAGTTCTGCTGCTGGTACGAAACGCCTCGCCTTCTTCAAAAATTTGTTCAAGTTCAAATTGATATTGCTTTATAGAGAACAGTTGCGGCTCAATTTCTTTAAAGCCGTATTCATCTTTGAACTTTTTGTGGATAGCTTTGACCAAACGGCGTGTTTCGTTAGTAATGTCGACCGAGTCTTGCAGTAAATCACGCAACTCATCGAACAATTTACGTATGGCTTGTTTCATGCCATATGTCGTTAAGCTTTTTTCCATTTCATGCTTACTGTTTTTGATCACAGTATCGATTTTTTCTTTGCCGAAAGAATCCACCAGCATTTTTGCTTGAACAGTAAATACACGACGACTGGCTTGGAAATTTTCGATGTTGGCCATATACACGCCTTGGCGGTCACGGGTTTCCGCCAACAGTTTGCCGGTCATATCCTGATTTTGAAAATCTATTTTCTTGAATTCTTCCAGCTGATTGTGGGCATTTGCCAGTGCTGTGGTGGTGAGGTTTGACGACTCATTAATCAAGAAGCCTAAGTCACGCACGATAGTAGACATCAGTATCTCGCGACGCTGTTTTAAGATGTCATTGGCAAGATAGTCTTCTAGTCCGGCTAAGCGGCTTTTTTCAAGTAGCGGGGCATCCGATTTTACTTTAGCTAATAAGGCTTGTTTGGCGGAAACAGGAAATATCGCGGATTCGTCAATTTTTAGGGTGGCAGCTGATGTTTTAATTTGTGACAGAATCGCGGCTTCGTAACCATTTTCACCTGCTAAGTCATCCCACATAGCGTCGATTTTGTTCATTACCACTGCAAGGCCTTGCTTATTACCGCCGCGGGCGCTGCTGACATGGTTGCGCCACATTTCCAGATCGCTTTTAGTAACACCGGTATCGGCTGCCAGTACGAAGACAATTGCCTGGGCACTGGGGAGCATACTTAATGTTAATTCAGGCTCTGTACCCAGTGCATTCAGTCCTGGCGTGTCAAGAATCGCCAGGCCTTCTTTTAGCAAAGGATGTGGAAAGCTGATTAGAGCGTGGCGCCAGCAGGGGATTTCAACTTTAGCTGGATTGATAATGCCTTGCTCGGCTGCTTCGCGCTCATTCCAAAGTCCTAATTTGATGGCAACTTCACGGTCGACTTGTTTAGTGGCAATCAGTTCTTTGAACGCTTCTTGCATTTGCGTGGGCGAAGTACAGTCCAGCTCAATTTGTGTCCAGCGATTGGGATGCTGTTTTAGTTCAGTTAAAGAAATATCTTCAAGTCGACTTTCGATATTTAATAGTCTGATATAGCTGCCTCCCGCTTCGTCATAATAAAGCTCAGTAGGCGACATCGTGGTGCGGCCGGGCGAAGAGGGCAGTAAACGTAGTCCCGTTTCAGCGAAAAACAAAGCATTGATCAGCTCAGTTTTTCCTCGCGAAAATTCGGCAACAAAAGCAAGTGTAATACGGTCAGCTTTTAAGCCTTGAAGAATGTTTAGAATGGTATTGGTGCTATGGGTATCATTCATACCATAGCGGCTGCGCCATTGCAGATACATTTCTATTGCCTGTATCAGGTGCGTACGCCACAGCGAATATTCATGCATTTGCTGTTTAAATTCCAGATTCCTCATGGCAAGCCTTCTGTTACTAACACGTTTTTGTAAGGGGTGGATTGTCCGGTGAACGGCGCTTTCCGCAAGTGTAGCTTATATCTTGAGAACGGGTAGCGATGCCAACTTAAATTTAACTATTCTGAATTCCGTAAAGATGTTGGTATTCGAGTATCGTTGCAACGTGCTCGCTGTTATTTGCCGTCAGATAATCGATGATATTTTTAAGATTAATAATGGAGACTACGGGCATGGAGAATTGCTGGCTGACTTCCTGAATGGCGGAAATATTGTTTTGGCCTTTTTCTTGTCTGTCCAATGCAATCAATACGCCTGTTGGCGTTGCCTGGGCTTGTTTGATGATGTCCACCGATTCTCTTACTGAGGTTCCGGCGGTGATCACATCGTCCAAAATCAACACCTTGCCATGTAAGGGGGCGCCGACCAAATGGCCGCCTTCGCCGTGATCTTTAGCCTCTTTGCGATTGAAGGCAAAAGGAATGTCACTGTTAGTAAGTTGCGCGTAAGCAATGGCTGTGGTGCTGACCAAGGGGATGCCTTTATATGCAGGACCATAAAGCACATCTGGGTTAATGCCGGAGTGCAGCAGCGCTTGAGCATAAAACTGACCTAACTTGCCTAGTTGTGCGCCGGTATTAAATAAACCGGTATTAAAAAAATAAGGACTGGTACGGCCCGACTTTAATTGGAATTGGCCAAATTTTAATACGCCACACGTTAATGCATAGGCGATAAAGTCTTTTTGATAATCAAGCATGATGGTCCGTGTTGGGTTTGTGGAAAAAGAGACGGGTTAAATAACGAATTTTTGCAAAATATCATCTAAAAAATTCCAACCCTGTTCTGAGCAATAATAATGATTGTTTTGCTGAACAAGCAACCCTTGTCTAACGCAGGCGGTTAAAGCCGGTTCAAGCGTGGTGGCTTCTAGTCCAGAACTGGCTTGGTAGGTTGCTAATGAAAATCCGCTTTTAAGACGCAGATGATTCATCATAAATTCCAACGGCAGGTCCAATGTCGAAATTGTTTCGGCGCCAGCGAGTTTGTCTATCGCGTTTAAATACTGTTCGGGGCTGCGCGCTTTATGGGTTCGAACTATTTGGCCCGGTAATCCCATCGATATTTTACCGTGAGCTCCGGCACCAATACCTAAGTAATCGCCAAATTGCCAATAGTTAAGATTGTGTCGACATTGTCGCCCCGGCTGGCTATAGGCCGAGACCTCATATTGTTGATAGTCATGCTCGGCCAGCAATTGTTGACAGGCTTTTTGCGTAGCAAAAATACTTTCATCATTGGGTAACTTGGGTGGAAACTTATGGAAATAAGTATTGGGTTCCAGCGTTAACTGATAAAACGAAATATGCGTAGGATTTAAGTTTATTGCCGTAGCTATATCAGTAAGGCTATCGTCAGGCCTTGCGCCTGGCAGGCCGAACATTAGGTCCAGATTGAAATTCTCAAAGCCTGCCTGGTGAGCTATCTCTCCAGCTAATAACGCTTCTTTTCCTGAATGAACTCTGCCTAGATTTTTTAAAAGCGCATCTTTAAAGCTTTGTATGCCGATGGATAACCGGTTAAACCCTAATGACCGGAATTCGGCAAATTTTTGGCTTTCAAAGGTGCCGGGATTAGCTTCAAGGGTGATTTCCAGCCCGTCTTCAAGCGTAACTTGCTGTGCTATGCCGGTTAATAAACGCTCAAAAGATTCAGGAGAAAACAGGCTGGGAGTGCCGCCGCCAATAAAAATACTGCTGATGGGACGAGTGATTTGATAGCGTTGCACGTCACAGGCTAAGTCTTCAAGCAACGCATCAATGTAAGCTGACTCAGGGGTATCAGATTTGACGGCGTGCGAATTAAAATCGCAATAGGGACATTTTTTAATACACCAAGGAATGTGTATATATAAGCTGAGTGGTGGCAAGGTATTCAGATATTAGGTTTAGAATAAGCCAGAGTTTAACACTTTGGATTGAGAGTTTATGCGACTTTTACTGGTTGAAGACGACGAAATACTGGGCGATGGTTTAGTCGAAGGTTTAAAAATGGAAGGCTATGCGGTTGATTGGCTGACTAATGGCAAGCTTGCTGACGAAGCCTTAAAAATTAACGCCTACGAATTGGTGGTGCTGGATCTTAATCTGCCGGATATGGATGGCCTGGAGATTTTGCGCGCCTTAAGATCACGCAAAGATGAAACGCCGGTGCTGGTATTAACCGCCAGGGATACGGTGCCGGATCGTATTGTCGGACTGGATAGTGGCGCCGACGATTTTGTTATTAAACCGTTTGATCTTAGCGAAGTGTGTGCCCGATTAAGAGCGCTGGCCAGAAGAAATGAAGGTAGAAGCGCGCCAACACTGGAGTATAAAGGCATCATTCTTGATCCCGCCTCGCATCAAGTCACTTGGAATGATGAAAAGGTAGAATTGTCGCAAAAAGAATTCGAAATCCTCAGTTTTTTAATGAGCAATATCGGCAAAGTCATTTCGCGCGCCAGATTGGAAGAAAGCTTGTATTCGTGGGATTCCGATGTCGAAAGTAATACTGTCGAGGTGCATATTCATCATTTAAGAAAAAAACTCGATCCTGCCATTATTCGCACGGTCAGAGGCGTGGGTTACATCATCGATAGCGAAGACGAGCAATGAATTATTCCCTACGGCAATTATTGCTGGTTAGTTTGCTATCAGCTTCCATGTTGATTTGGGGGATTGCCGCTTATATCAGTTACAAAGGCATCCGCGATGAAGTGGCTGGGCTGTTTGATGCTGAGCTGGCGCAGTCGGCAAAAGTGCTGCATGCCTTGGTAGAAAGCTTAGTGCGTGAGGGCGGACTTTCCAAGCATTGGGCGCAAGCGCAAACGGACAGCTATTCCTTGGGTAGAAAAAGCCAGCGTAAAGGTGCGTTTCAACAATGGGCCAAAGAGGCCGACTTATTACAGCGGGTAGAATCTCAAACCTCTATTCCGGTATCAGGCCTTAGTCGCACCAATATCGATGAGGAGTTGTGGCGAGATGCTTTTGAAGGTTTGCTGGATGCCAATAGCTTCGGTCATAAATACGAAAGAAAAATCGCTTTTCAGTTATGGTCAAAAACCGATGGTTTATTACTGCGTTCCGATAGCGCGCCGACTTTTGCTTTTTCTTCTGCCGATCACGGCTTTAGCGAAACCAACATTGATCATACCTTGTGGCATGTTTACAGCATCTCCAGTTCCAATGACGAGTATGTGATTCATGTTGGACAACAGGAGCAAATTCGCGGCGAATTGACGGATGAAATTTCGACCCAATTGATTAAACAATTTTTAATCGGTTTGCCGTTCTTGGGGGTGGTGATTTGGTTGATTGTCGGGCAGGCACTTAAACCGCTTAATAGATTGGAAAGATCATTATCCAAGCGTGAAGCCAGTTACCTGAAGCCGTTATCCAGCAAAAAGCTGCCAAAAGAAATTGTGCCGGTCGTTAATGAAATCAATAATTTGTTTGCGCAATTGGAACAGGCCTTTGAAGATGAGCGCCGATTTACTGCGGATGCTTCCCATGAGTTAAGAACGCCATTGGCAGGACTGCTAACACAAGCGCAAGTGGCGATGCGAACTCAGGATGAAGTCGTGCGAAATCAGGCACTAAAAAGAATCGAGCAAGCGGTCAAACGCATGAGCTACATGGTGCAGCAGTTACTGACGTTTTCGCGCATTGATTCCAATACCGAGTTTTTAGCCAAAGACGTCACCTTGTTAAGTCGTGAAGTAGTGCAGGTGATTACCGAGTTGGATCCTGAAGCGCATAAAAAGCGCATTCTTATCGAATTTGAAGAAGACAATGTGGCGCCGATTATCGCGAACACCTTGCTGATCAACATCTTGATTAGAAATATCATCGACAATGCCATTAAATACACGCCGGCGTATGGCACCATTAAAGTCAGCGTGACGGGCAATAACGAGCAGGTAGGGTTTTGTGTTGAAGATTCAGGCCCCGGCATTCCGCCGGAGCAATATGAGCAGTCTTTAAAGCGCTTTCACCGCTGCGTTGAAACTGCCAATAAGGCCCAGGGTACGGGTCTTGGTTTTTCTATTGTCGAGCGTATCGTTGGCATTCATGGCGCTGAGTTAACACTGGGTGAATCTGAATTCGGCGGCTTGAAAGTAACGGTGATCTTTCCGTTACCTAAACGGGCGGTGGTAAAAAAACGCTTAGGATCCTTAAGTTTTTTTACCATCCGTAAGAGCGGTGAAGAGGATTAATTAGTTCGATGGTTCATCAATGACCGGATTACTCAGCGTACCAAGCCCTGCAATTTCAATACGCACCGTTTGCCCGGTTTTCAGATAACCGCGCGGTTTCATTTTTACCCCAACTCCGCTGGGTGTGCCCGTGCTTATTACATCGCCGGGTTCCAGTGTCATGGCTTGCGATAAATAAGCAATCAACTCATAGCAATTAAAAATCATGTGCTGGGTATTAGAATCTTGACGTTTTTCCTCATCAACCCAGGTTTTTAAATCCAGATTATGCGGATCGCTGATTTCATCAGCTGTCACCAGCCACGGTCCCATTGGGCCATGCGTGTCGAACGATTTGCCTATAGTCCAGGTCGGCGTGCGGAATTGCCAATCGCGCACGGTGACATCGTTAACAATCGTAAAGCCTGCAATAACTGCATGCGCTTGCTCGACTGGCACATGCTTGCAGCGTTTGCCAATAACAAAAGCCAGTTCACCTTCATAATCCAATTTATCTGAGACGTTGGGCAGCTGAATAGCTTCGCCATCGCCAATCACGCAACTGCTTTGTTTGGTAAAAAAAGTAGGGTACTCAGGTTTTTCAAGGCCGGTTTCGTCGATATGGTCTGCGTAATTTAAGCCAACGCCTAAGAATTTTCCGGGGCGTGGTACTGGCGCCTGTAGTTTGACATCCTGCAAGGCAATGCGATGTTCACCGCTATCTATTTGCTGTTGCATAGCGACCAAAGCCGCTGTGCCCGCACTTAAAAATGCAATCATATTGGTTGGAATTAACCCGTTGTTTTTGCTGTCAACGACATGATTGCCAATAACCGCACCAACGCGGGTTTCGTTATTGTGGGTGAAGGTCACCAGTTTCATTTAAGTTATTTCCTGCATGATGTTATAAATGGCTATTGTAAACGCAACAGCCAGCGGGTTAAAAAAAGATATAATGCCCGCCTTTTTACTACAGAGGACAAGAAAATGACTGAAAACTGGATTGCTCCTTCCATTTTATCCGCTAACTTTGCAAAACTGGGCGAAGAAGTCGACAACGTTTTGAAAGCCGGTGCTGACGTTGTGCATTTTGACGTAATGGATAACCATTTTGTGCCTAACCTGACCATCGGTCCGTTGGTTTGTGAAGCCTTAAGAAAACATGGCGTAACGGCTCCGATTGATGTGCATTTGATGGTAGAGCCGGTTGATCGCCTTATTCCAGATTTTGCTAAGGCTGGTGCCAGCATCATTACTTTCCACCCTGAAGCATCGGTGCATATCGACCGCACGCTGCAGTTGATTAAAGACAATGGCTGTAAAGCAGGCTTGGTATTCAATCCAGGCACGCCATTACATTATCTGGATCATGTGCTGGATAAGCTGGACATTATTTTATTAATGTCTGTAAACCCTGGTTTTGGCGGTCAATCATTTATTTCATCAGCATTGGATAAATTACGCCAAGTTAGAAAAATTATTGATGACAGTGGTTTCGATATTCGTTTGGAAATTGATGGCGGCGTAAAAACCGACAATATCCGCGAAATTAAAGCGGCTGGTGCCGATACATTTGTTGCTGGCTCAGCCATTTTTAGTCAGCCGGATTACAAGAAAGTCATCGACGAAATGCGTGCTGAGCTGGCCAAAGCAGTTTAATCATATTCAGCTGGTTGGGCTTTAATAAACCCAACCAGATTACTGAAATTCCTGGAGAGCGAGTCATGAAAACGTCGCTAAATTTACCTGATGAATTGGTCAAAGAAGCCATGGAGCTAACTGAAGTCAAGACAAAAACTAAGGTGATTGTTTTAGCGTTGCAGGAGCTGATTAAAAAAAACAAAGTGGCTGATTTAAAATCTTATAAAGGTGCATTTAATTTAGATATTGATGTTGACACGCTAAGAAATCGCAATGCGCGTTCTGATTGATACGTCTATTTGGATTGATTATTTTAAAAGCGGCAACAATTCGAACGAGTTGGATGAGTTGCTGGATGATAATTTGCTTGTTATCAACAATATCATTCTTGCAGAATTAGTTCCTTTTTTGGCGGTCAAGAAACAATTAAAAGTTATTGATTTGCTCAGTAACATTAATCTGTTGCCTTTACAGATAGATTGGCCGCAAATTATTCGCTGGCAAACTCTCTGTTTGAGTAAGGGGCATAACGGCATAGGTATTCCTGACTTGTTGATTGCTCAAAATTCGCTACAACATAATTGTAAAATTTACTCTCTGGATAAGCATTTTCGCCTTTAAAATGAAGTGCTTGAAGATATACAACTATTCAATTGATACCATGACCCCGGAACAATTCAATCAATACGCCCAGCAAGGTTACAACCGTATCCCTGTGAGTCGGGAAGTTTTAGCGGATTTAGATACGCCCTTAAGTGCCTATTTAAAATTAGCCGACGGCCCTTATTCCTACCTATTTGAATCTGTCCACGGCGGTGAGCAATGGGGACGATATTCCATGATTGGTTTGCCCTGTCAGAATATCGTCAAAATCTCCGGTAATCAGATCAGCCTGGAAAAAAACGGCGAAATCCTGGAAACAGTGACGCACGAAAACCCGCTTCTCTGGATTGAAGAATTCAAGGCGCGCTATAAAGTGCCCGATCTCGACCGACTACCTCGCTTTAATGGCGGCTTGGTCGGCTATTTCGGTTACGAAACCATCGGCTATATCGAGCCAAAGCTGCGAACTGCTGGTAAAAATGATCCGTTGGGATGTCCGGATATTCTATTGATGGTGTCCGAAGAAATACTGGTATTCGATAACTTGTCCGGCAAAATGCTGTTGCTGACACACGCCAATCCTGAAGAAGCCGATGCTTATGATCGTGCCGTGGCAAGGTTAAATGACTTGTCCGCTAAATTGCGCGAAAGCCAAGCCAAGCCCGACAAACACGCCAGCCCTAAAAAAGTAGATGAAGCCGACTTTATCTCCGGTTTTACCCAAGAGGGTTTTGAAGCGGCTGTCGTAAAAGCCAAAGAATACATCACCGATGGCGACATCATGCAGGTGGTGCTATCGCAACGATTATCGATTCCTTACACTGCATCGCCACTGAATTTATACCGTGCACTGCGATGTCTAAATCCATCGCCGTACATGTTTTATTTAAATCTGGATGATTTCCATATTGTCGGTTCATCCCCGGAAATTCTGGTCAGGCTGGAAGACAACACCGTCACCGTCCGCCCCATCGCAGGTACACGTCGTCGCGGTGCAACGCCTGAGCAGGATATTGCTCTCGAACACGATTTATTGGCCGATCCTAAAGAACTGGCCGAGCATTTAATGTTGATCGATTTAGGCCGTAACGATGCCGGTCGTGTCTCCGAAATCGGTACCGTCCAATTAACCGATAAAATGATTGTCGAGCGTTATTCGCACGTCATGCACATTGTTTCCAATGTCACCGGCCAGTTGCAACAAGGCAAAAATGCCTTTGATGTACTCGCGGCGACTTTCCCGGCAGGTACTGTCAGCGGTGCGCCGAAAATTCGCGCGATGGAAATTATCAATGAGCTGGAACCGGTCAAACGCGGCATTTATGCAGGCGCGGTTGGTTACATCGCCTGGTCGGGTAATCTGGATACTGCGATTGCCATCCGCACTGCTGTTATTAAAAACCAAATGTTACATATACAAGCCGGTGCCGGTATCGTTTACGATTCCGTGCCCAGAAGCGAATGGGATGAAACCATGAACAAAGGTCGGGCAATCTTCCGTGCCGTCAGTATGGCCGAAGCCGGGCTGGAAGGAGAGCAAGCATGAGCGCCGTAAAAGTGGTCATGGTCGATAACTACGACTCGTTTACCTACAACTTGGTGCAATATTTCGGCGAGCTGGGCGCGGATGTTACCGTGGTTCGTAATGATCAAGTGACTGTCGACGATATAGCAAAACTGGCACCCGATAAAATCGTTATCTCGCCCGGCCCATGTACCCCTAAAGAAGCCGGGGTATCGGTTGACACCATTTTAAAATTTGCCGGAAAAATCCCTCTGCTGGGTGTATGTCTGGGACATCAAAGCATTGGTTATGCCTTCGGAGGCAATGTGATCCATGCCAAAAGCATCATGCATGGTAAGACCTCGCTGGTTTATCACCATGATCAAGGCGTATTCAAAGGCCTTAGCAATCCGTTTACCGCAACCCGTTATCATTCACTGGTTATTGAACAATCCAGTTTGCCGGATTGTCTGGAAGTTACCGCTTGGACTCAAGATGAAGCGGGTAATATCGATGAAATCATGGGTGTCCGGCACAAGACTTTAGACATCGAAGGCGTGCAATTTCACCCTGAGTCGATCTTGACCGAACATGGGCATGATTTATTGAGGAATTTTTTAGAGCGTTAAATCTTCAATCAGCCGCTTAAATAAAAAATTCATCAGAGCATGACCATCCAGCAAGCCCTACAAACCTTACTAAACAAGCAACACCTTAGCGCGGCTGAAATGCGCGAGGTGATGCGCATCATCATGACCGGACAGGCGACCGATGCCCAGATTGCAGGATTTTTGATTGCGTTGCGCTGTAAAGGCGAAACCATCGATGAAATTGCCGCTGCGGTGGAAGTAATGCGCGAATTGGCTAGCAAAGTTGACGTTAAAGGCGAGCATGTCATCGATACCTGCGGTACCGGCGGCGATGGCGCGAATACCTTTAACATTTCCACTACTTGTGCGTTTGTTGTTGCGGCGGCGGGTGGTCAGGTAGCCAAGCATGGCAATCGGTCGGTATCCAGCAGTTGCGGCAGTGCCGATTTACTGGAAGCGGCTGGCGTCAATCTCAATTTAACCATCGAACAGGTCGCGCGCTGTGTCAATGACATTGGAGTAGGATTTTTATTTGCGCCCAAATATCACGGCGCGATGAAATACACCATCGGTCCGCGTAAGGAAATGGCGGTGAGAACGCTGTTTAATTTATTAGGCCCGTTGTCTAACCCGGCCGGTGCGCCCAATCAATTAATTGGTGTATTTGCTAAAGAATGGGTTGAACCGATGGCGCAGGTACTGAAAAAACTTGGTAGTCAGCATGTGCTGGTGGTGAGTGCCGATGATGGTCTCGATGAAATCAGTATCGCGGCGCAAACCAATGTCGCTGAGCTTAAAGATGGCGTTGTCAGTACTTATACAATTACCCCCGAAGCAGTCGGCTTTAAACGCGCCAGCCTGCAAGAGCTTGCCGTCACCGATGCAATTTCCAGTTTAAACATGGTTAAGGCGGTACTTGATAACCAGCCTGGTGCGGCTAGAGATATTGTTGCGCTGAACGCAGGCGCGGCCATTTATGCCGCAAACATTACCGATTCTTTGCTTGCCGGTATCGACAAAGCCCAAGAAGTGCTTGCCAGCGGCGCAGCGCGCGCCAAGTTTGATGCCTTGATCAGTTATTCCAACTCTTTATAACTCACAAAATTATGACCAATACCCCTGACATCCTAAAAACTATCCTGGCTAAAAAGGTCGAAGAAGTGGCTCGGCGTAAGTTGGGAATGACAACTGCCAATCTGGAAGAAATTGCCGCTGGAGTCGAGCGTCCACGGGGGTTTTATAACTCTTTACAGGCTAAGGCCTTGGCTAAAAAACCAGCAATTATTGCCGAAATTAAAAAAGCTTCGCCTAGTCAAGGCGTGATCAGAGAAGATTTTCAACCGGTCACCATTGCTCAGGATTACGCGATGAACGGCGCTACCTGTTTGTCGGTATTAACAGATAAAGAGTTCTTTCAAGGCTCGGAAGCCTACTTGCAAATGGTTCGTGAACGTTGCCCGCTGCCGGTGTTAAGAAAAGATTTTATGATCGATGCGTATCAAATATATGAAGCGCGCGCATTAGGTGCAGATTGTATTTTGCTGATTGTTGCTGCGCTGGCTGACAGCCAAATGCAGGAGTTGGCAGAGCAGGCAACCCAATTGGGTATGGATGTGCTGGTGGAAGTGCATGATGCCGACGAGCTGCAAAGAGCGTTGGCCTTGGATACCAAGCTAATCGGCATCAACAACCGTAATCTGCGCACGTTTGAAACCTCGCTGCAAACCACGTTGACTTTAAAAAATAGCGTCCCTGCAGATCGTTTAATCATCACCGAAAGCGGTATACACACCCACGATGATGTGCAATTAATGCTCGAGAACGAGATCTACACCTTCCTAGTCGGTGAAGCCTTCATGCGCGCGCCCAGCCCCGGGCAGAAAATGCGCGAGCTGTTTGCTTTGTAATAGACAACCATTTTCGGCAATATCAGATTCGACATGGCCGTTACAAACCCTATTGGAGTGTTCGATTCAGGCGTAGGCGGTTTGTCAGTGTTGCGGGATATTCGCAACGAATTGCCGGGGGAAGATTTGCTGTACGTTGCCGATTCTGCGCATGCGCCCTATGGCGAAAAATCCCCGGAATTCATTCAGGCCAGAGCGCTGGCGATTACCGAATTTCTGCTTGAACAACAGGCCAAAGCCATTGTTGTCGCTTGTAATACCGCCACCAGCGCCGCCGCGGCGATATTACGTGCCCGGTTTTCGGTACCCATCATTGCCATGGAACCTGCGGTTAAGCCCGCAGCACTGTCTACTCAAACTGGCGTGGTTGGTGTCTTGGCAACGCGTGGCACACTGTCCAGTGATAACTTTGCTAAATTGACCTCCCGCTTTGGTGAGCACGCGGAAATTCTGGTGCAGCCTTGCCCCGGCTTGGTAGAGCAAATTGAAGCAGGGGATTTGTCAGGTGAAAAAACCAAGGCGTTGTTAACACAATACCTGCAACCGTTATTACAACGACACGCCGATACTATTGTGCTTGGCTGCACCCACTATCCTTTTTTAGTGCCCTTGATACAAGAAATTGCCGGATCGAAAGTAGTCATTATCGACCCTGCACCTGCTGTTGCCAGAGAACTGCACAGACGATTAGCAGGCAGTTCTCTGCTCTCGCCTAAGGTTGATGGTGGCAGGCAGCATTTTTGGACCAGTGCGGCAGTTACTAAAACCGGGCCGATTATTGCGCAATTGTGGGGAGCAAAAATCAAGGTGCAAAGCTTGCCGGTAGCGTTTTACTGAATTTGCCAACAGCTCACCCTTCGACAAAGCTCAGGGCGAATGGGCTTTTATGGCTCAAATCAAATTACTTTTACGGGACAAATTTAATGAGTTTACAAATCGAATTGGTGAAATCACCTTGTATCGGCACTTGCTGTTTGGATGAACGCGATGTTTGTTTAGGCTGTTTTCGCAGCCTTGAAGAGATTAAGTCGTGGTCGGCAGCAGATAATGCAGCTCGGCATTCGATACTTGCAGATGCCATTCGCAGGCAGCAGGAAAAATGAAATGAATATGTAATGATGATTGATTTCATCAAACCGTGAATATTTTCAAACGATTACGAGTTCGCTACATCCTGCATCGTCATGCCATTACTCATACGCTCTGGCAATCTGTAGAGGACAATCTAAGCCTTTTACAGGCGCTGAGCCCAGTTGAAAAAGCCCACTTGCGCGAACTCAGCACCTTATTTTTATATGAAAAAAACTTCGTTGCCGCACAAGGATTTCAGCTTACCGACGCTATTTGCGTAAGCATTGCCGCTCAAGCTTGTCTTCCTGTACTCAGGCTTGGATTTAACTGTTTGTCAGGCTGGAGCGATGTTATTGTTTATCCGGAAGCATTTCGAGTGAGCAGGGATTCTGTGGATACGGCTGGTGTGGTGCATCAGCAGGAGCAGGCCTTAGCTGGGGAATCGTGGATCCGTGGACCGCTGATTGTGTCATGGGCGGATGTCGAACGAGACAGCTTAGAAAGCCATACTGGGCGGAATGTAGTGATTCATGAAATTGCCCATAAACTGGACGCATTAAACGGCAGCACCAATGGTTTTCCGCCCTTGCATCCGGCAATGTCCATATTACAGTGGAGTGAAGCGCTGAATACTGCGTACCAACATCTGGTTCAACGTCTTGAACATCACCATCACACCAGTATTAACGCCTATGCAGCAACTAGTCCGGCTGAGTTTTTTGCGGTAATCAGTGAATATTTTTTCTGCGCACCAGAAATATTACAGACTCATTTCGCTGATGTTTATCAGCAATTACAGCTTTATTATCAGCAAAACCCATTGCTGCGGCAGTAGGTATTTTTATAAGCAATGCCTTCAGTTGTGCTCACTTTTCTGTCGAAAAGTTCGCATGAGCGCAGACCTGTTATTGCCAATGATTCTTCAAATTTAAAGTAAACTAGCTGGCGCTTTGATGGGGTTCGTGCTTGAGCTTTTTAGTCGCAGGTTACCGAACGATGGCTTTCTGAGCGGTGGTAATTTGCTGAAAATGCCTTGCCAGCCACCGGAAATCAAGCAAGTAATTAATAACAAGATAAATGGCATCGACAAACCGGGCGGTGCAGCTAGGTATCGAGGTTGCCATTGCGGCGTGTATTTGGATTTGTATTCGTAGAGGCCTTTAAAATTGTAAAGGTGATCGCCCATATCGAACAAAGTCGCACCCACTTTATGCCAGAGCGGTGCCGAAGGATGACATTCCAATCCTGCTAAAGGCGCCAAGCCTAGTGAAAACCATTGGTAGTTTTCAGCTTGTCCCCATAGCATCAGTTCGGCAAACAGAAAATCCATGATGCCTTTTTGCGTGTATGGATCGTAACGCATCATGTCGATAGACAATTCTTCCCGATTAGCGGTGTGCCAGAGATTAGCAAAAGCGGTGATTTGTCCGGTTTCATCTTTGATGACGGCAACATCGGTATGGCGTAAATAATTGTCATCGAAAAAACCCAGCGAGAAGCCCTTTTCTTGGGTGTGTTTGCTCGACAACCAGGCATCGGAAATTTGCCGTAATCGCGGCAACGCGGCCTCGACAGCTGGTCCTGACAGTATTTCAAAGGTATAACCCTTTTTGGTGAATTTGTTGCGGCGGCTACGCTGAGCATCATGCTGCTTGCCGCGTAAACTGAAGGATGCCAGTGCTACACGGGCTTCTTCGCCAAGTTTGTATAGCGATAAACCCAGGTCAAGATAGAAGGGTAAACATTCCGCGCTGACTTTGTAGAACACGGCTTTAGCGCCATGACGATCGGCTTGTTCTTGAAATTGCCTGAGCAACTTTTTAAAGGTCGTTTCGTCACCGATGGGGTCACCGGCCGCGATCCAGAATTTTGGCATCACTGCAAACATGATGAATGCAGTGCGCTCTTCATTCCAAAGCAGGTATTTATCGCCTAACAGTGCCAAAAATCCTTGAGTATGATGGCTTTGAACTATTAAGCGCTGGGCTTCGACAAGTTCTGAGGCAGTGGGTTTGGTCAGAAACTGCTGCGGGGCAACACTTAATAATCGCCACAGCCCATAAAATACAGCGACCGCTGCGACCAGTAACAATGCACGTAAAAACCTTGGCGCATTATCTTCATAGGAAAACTGCCACCATAATGCATGCGTGTAAGTAACATCACGGTAGGCGAATAAGCCCAGCCAAATGGTACCGGCTAGTAGCATAGCAATGGTTGCCAGCCAGGATTTTGAAAAAGATAGCCGCAGCAGTGACGACCGGCGATGAAAGTGTCCATGGGTAGGCAATATCAGCGCCAACGTGGCTACTAGCACCAACGCGACATGCCAATTAAAACCATTTAATAGTGAGGCAACAATGCCTGCACTGAGCAAAAAGACGCTGCTATACCAGGCAGCATCAATTTTGAGGCGGATGCCTCTCGCTAAAAACAACAGCAGCAAGCCAATCAGAATGCTGGCTAGATGCGACAATTCCAGGAGTGGCAAGGACAGATAAGCACGCGTCCAGTGCAATATTTGGGTGTTAACTGGAATGGCGCTGGAAATCAGTAACGCTCCGCCCGCTAACAGCAGTAATAAAGAAGCTAGGCGCGGTAGGATGGCCGACAGCACGCGGCTCACGGCATTGTCACGCTTAACTAATATTTTTCGGCGACTGTACAGCTCGTAGCCCAGTAATCCTGCACCGGCGAACAGCAACGGCATGAAAAAGTAAATGGCGCGAAACAACATCAATGCACCGATGAGGATTAACTGTTGATCCGTGCCTTGAATATCCGACATTAACAACAGAAACGCGCCTTCGAAGACGCCGATACCGCCCGGCACTTGACTGATAACGCCCGCGACTTGCGCCACCACGAACACCATCACAAAGCCGCCAAAACCAATATCCACCTTGCCGAGCAGCAATACCCACAGCACGATTGATGACAGAACGATGTCGATGCTGGATACCAGGGTTTGCCAGAAGGTCATGCCGGGCGATGGCAAATATAATTCAAACCCTTTAATCATCAATGGCTTGCGCCATAAACACACCGCGCCCCAATAGACTAGCAAAGTAAGGGCGCAAATAACGCTGATCCAATAAATGGCTTGCGGTTCTTGGATGGCATTAGCTGAATAGTGCGGCAACAACAAACTGCCTATCAAGCCTAAAGTCACGGCACCTAACAAATAGGTAATCGCTAAAAATAAGGAGATTTTTAAAATATCCCAACCCGGTACGCCCCATTTAGAATAAAACCGGTAGCGAATCGAACCGCCTGCCGCCCAAGCATGGCCGGTGTTGTTACTGATGGCGTAACTTAACAATGCCGCCGAGATCATTTTCGTTAACGGAATTTTGGTATGACCAGTGAAATATAATGCTAGCCAGTCATAACCTGCCAAAATCAGGTAGTTAATTGCTGTTAACGAAAACGCAGCAAACACGGCCCACAACGGGGTTGTTTGCAGTGTTACCATGATATTGGCTAAGTCTTGGTCTTTCAGTTGGTTATGAACAATGAAAAGTGCGCAGACAAAAACAACAATCGGTAACAAATGAGTGATTTTTTGGGACAATCGGCTGAGTGTTTCGCGGGTCATGGATTAGAGATATGGGTATCAGATGTGAGAGGTCTGTATTGCTGGATAAAGTTCCAGAATTTACCAGGTAAGTTTAGGCTAATTAGCGCCAAAGCGTTGGCCGTCCGGCCATTCCAGAAAGTTGGCTGGGTTGTAGAGTAAATTGATACCCGTAGTTTTAGTTTTTTCATCCATTCCATAGATAAAGGTAATTTTGTATTTGCGTCTCTGAATTGCTCAGGCTTAACGGTAATACGGCAGAGTGATGGTTAAAAAACTTAGCAGTGAAGGCGTTAGTTTTTTCAGGTACGGCGGCTTATGTATGATAGATATAAACAACTACCAAATGGCTACAAAGTTTAACAAATTACAGTTAACCAGGATAACTTGATGAACTATATCGCCTTAAAAATGTTGATGGGGGATCGTGGAAAATATCTGGGTATTGTCATGGGTTTAACCTTTGCATCATTAATTATGACCCAGCAACCCGCCATTTTCGTTGGGCTGATGGCGCGCTCGTTCAGTTTTATTTCGGATGTGGGCTTGCCGGATATTTGGGTGATGGATCCGAAGGTGCAATTCGTAGACGACATCAAACCCTTGCAGGACACTGAGCTGTAACGGGTTCGCGGCGTAGAAGGTGTCGATTGGGCAATGCCTCTATATAAAGGTATGATCAAAGCCCGGCTTTATGACGGCACTTTTCAAACCTGTAATGTGACTGGGCTGGACGATACCACGCTGATAGGCGGCCCACCGGTCATGCTTAAAGGCAAGCTTGAGGATTTACGACGCAGCGATGGTGTGATTGTCGATATTGACGGCGCTAGAGATAAACTGGCAAAGAAGCCGACCGTAAACGGCGGGAAACCGGTGCCGCTGGATATTGGCGATACCTTGGAGCTTAATGACCGCCGCGCAGTCGTTGTCGGAATTGCTAAAAATACCCGGACATTTCAATCGCAGCCGATTATCTATACGACCTACTCCAGGGCCATGCTTTATGCGCCAAGAGAGAGAAAATTACTGTCGTTTGTGTTGGTTAAAGCCAAGCCGGGCGAAGATATTGCCCGGTTGGTGCAGCGTATTCGTGACAGCACCGGGCTTGCGGCCTACACTCAGGATGAATTCAAAACCCTGACCGTCAATTATTTTCTTAAAAATACCGGCATTCCCATTAACTTCGGGATTTCTGTGTTATTGGGTTTTATTGTCGGTGCCGCCATTGCCGGGCAGACTTTTTACAACTTTACCCTGGAAAACCTGCGCCAGTTCGGCGTATTAAAAGCCATGGGCACCAGCAACTGGGTGTTGTTACGAATGATTATGCTGCAGGCGGTATTGGTCGGCAGTATCGGTTACGGAATGGGTGTCGGGCTGACGGCGCTATTTGGTTACGCAATGCGCAATACCATCTTGGCCTTTAAATTTCCTTGGCAATTGTTAGTGTTCAGCGCCACCGGCGTTACTTTGATTGTTATCTTTGCGGCCATGATCAGTATTCGTAAAGTCATCAAGCTGGAACCAGCGGTAGTGTTTAAAGGCTAGCCATGACGTCATCAGAATTAGCGGTTAAATGTCGACAACTGGTTAAAACCTACGATACCGGCGACCAGAAAATTGCCGCCTTACAGGGTATCGATCTGGATATTCATATGGGCGAGTTGATGATGTTGGTCGGTCCATCCGGTTGCGGAAAAACCACGCTGATTTCGGTTATCGCCGGTATCCTTGATCAAGATTCAGGGCAATGCGATGTTTTTGGCGTTGATTGGCTGCATTTAAGCAGTAAAAATAAACTGTTGTTTCGTGCGCAAAATATCGGTTTTGTATTTCAGGCGTATAACCTGCTGCCGACACTTACCGCTGCCGAAAATGTCGCGGTGCCGCTAATCATTAACGGTATGAAGCGCCAGTTGGCAGTTCGTAAAGCGGCTGAATTACTGGAAAAAGTCGGTTTGGCGGAACGTGCCGAATCCTTACCAAGCCAACTTTCCGGCGGACAGCAGCAACGGGTGGCTATTGCCCGATCCTTGGTACACAACCCCAGGCTGATTGTTTGCGATGAACCCACCAGCGCGCTTGATCATCAAACCGGTATCCATGTCATTGAACTGCTCAAGTCGGTAGCGGTTGCTAGTGACAGGGCCTTGATAATCGTTACTCACGATGCGCGTATTTTCGATTATGCCGACCGTATAGCGAGGATGGATGACGGCCGGATTGAAAATGTCAATGCTATGGCCAGGCACTCTGAATTCACTAAGGAAGACGATAATGTTACCTAAATATACGCTACCTGTTTTGGCGATAATTGGTATCGCCGCCGCGGTTGCTACCATAATCAACGGCAATCAACCGACACCGGTAGCGCCTGCAGTAGTGGAGCCGTCACGGTCACCGTTTCAGTCATTTATTGCCGGTGCCGGTATTGTTGAAGCGAAAAGTCAGAATATCGCCATCGGTACGCCGTTGAACGGCATTGTAAAATCCGTGGCGGTAGCGGTGGGTGATAAGGTCAAGGCCGGAGCGCCTTTGTTCCGTTTGGATGACAGGGAAACGTTAGCCGATTTAGCATCGCGGCGTGCCGATTTGGCTAAAGCTAAGGCGGCGGTGGGTGAGGCAGACGCTGAATTGACCAATGCGAAAACCTTGATGCACCTGGCTGATAACATTTCCGATCCTCGCGCCATCAGTACTGAAGAGCTGGATCGCCGCCGCAATGCCACCCTGATTGCCCAGAGTCGATTGCAGAGTGCGCGGGCTCAGGTATTGCAGGCCGAAGCTGGCGTTAATGCGGTAGCAACCACCTTGGAACGCTTGGTGATCAAAGCCCCGGTCAGCGGCGAAGTGTTGCAGGTCAACGTTCGCCCAGGTGAGTTTGCCGCGGCGGGTATCTTAAGCAGGCCGTTGCTGCTGTTGGGTAACCTCGATCAATTACACGTCCGTGTCGATATTGATGAAAACGATGCTTGGCGCTTTTCTAAAGAAGGTAAGGCCATCGGCTATTTACGCGGCAACCGTCAGTTCAGCGCTGATTTAACACTGGCCTGGGTTGAACCTTACGTGGTGCCGAAACGCTCTTTGACCGGCGACAGCACTGAGCGAGTTGATACCCGCGTATTGCAAGCCTTGTACAGTTTTGACCGCGCCAAACTGCCCGCTTATGTCGGACAGCAAATGGATGTGTTTATTGAAGTGCCGGACAACATCGCTAATCATTCCGGTCCAACGCAATGAAGCCGATTGTTCGCTTTGGGCTGTTACTCCCCGGACTCTTTCTATTCGGCTGCACGGTGGGACCGGATTATCAAAAGCCCAGTCTGCCAGTCCCCGAAAAATGGCATGAAGCGCAAAGCAGCAAACCGGTTGCCGCCAGACAATACAACGAGTGGTGGAAAAGTTTTAACGATCCAATTCTGAATGATTTAATCAATCGAGCCATTACAGCAAACCTCGATTATCAGTCAGCGCTGGCCCGTATTCGTGATGCCCGTAGCCAGCGCGTCGTTGCAGTTGCTGCCGGTTTGCCAACGTTATCTACGCACAGCACGGCCAGTCGCCGTCTCAACAGCATCAGCTCAGTCGGTGGAGCAGGTGGTAGCGGCGCTTCGTCGGTGGGTGGCGGTGCATTTGGTGTTGGCGATCAGATCATTAATATTTTCCAATCCGGGTTGGATGCGCAATGGGAAATCGATTTGTTCGGTGGTATTCGCCGTTCTGTTGAAGCCGCTGATGCCAATATCGAGGTGGCGGTTGAGAATAGCCATGCGGTACTGGTGTCATTGTTGGGTGAAGTGGCGATCAATTACCTGCAATTGCGAGCGAATCAACAATTGCTGGCCGTCACCCAAGAGAATCTGCGCAATCAGCAAGATACGCTGAGTTTGACGCAAGTGCGGCAGCAAGCCGGATTGGCGTCGCATTTGGAGATTGCCCAAGCGCAAACACAGTTTTCGGCAACTCAAGCTCAGCTGCCAGGCTATGAAGAGGGCAGCAAATTAGCGGTGCATGCCATTGCCATATTACTGGGACAAGAGCCGGGCAAGCTCGCAGCTTTGCTGGAGCCATCCAAGTCAATTCCGACATCATTGAATATCGCCGATGCGGATTTGCCTTCGGAATTACTGTTGCGCAGACCCGATATTCGGCGCGCTGAACGGCAACTGGCCGCGGCCAATGCCCAGGTTGGCGTGGCGACAGCAGCGCAATATCCGCACTTTAATCTCACCGCATTGATAGGTCTGCAGAACGCTAAAATCACCGACTTTACCCCGGTCGGCAAATCCTGGTCGATGGCCTCGACACTTAGCATGCCGCTATTCAACTGGGGCAGTATCCAGGCCAATATCGACAGCAAACAAGCCCAGCATGACGAAGCATTGCTGGCATATCGCTCCAGCGTATTAACCGCGTTTAAAGAAGTTGAAGATGCGCTGGTGTCTTACTCGCAACAACAAGACAAGAACAAGTCGTTACAGCAATCGGTGACCGCTAGCCAGCTTGCGGTAACCTTATCGAAGGAACGTTACGGCAAAGGTTTGACGAGTTTTCTGGAGGTTTTAGTCGCGGAACGCTCATTGTTTCAAGCGCAACGCGAACTGGTTGAAAGTGATGCGGGAATTTCTACGCAACTGGTAGCGCTCTATAAAGCGCTAGGTGGCGGTTGGCAAACGGTGGGGCAATAACAGCGTTGCAGGCGACACTTCTGGTAAGTGTTAAATATCCATAAACAGCATCGGAATACCGTAAGTTAAAACGAAATAGCTTATGGCCAGAATAACGCTCTTGCTGGTTTTGAATAAAAACATCTGGCGCAGAACATAACTGATAATGGCTATGTACCAAACAACCAGAACAACGCCTATGGCAATGGATATTTCTTCCGAATCTTCTACATGCTTCATTACCATCCAGAAATACAGGGCTTCGGTGATGGTGGCCAGCGTCATGATAAAGTTTTCGCAGACAAAAATGGCCGTGAACAACTGATTAAAATTGCCCCATTTTTTGATGACCAACAATAATGTGGCAACCGACGAAAAAGCCATGATGGTGCGTAACAATACTTCCAACGTACCGTCAGCCGGATCCGAAATCAGGCCTTCAACAATACAACCCGAAATAAGATAAAACGCCACCGTTTTCCACATAAACGATTTTGTCGGGGTTATTTCAGCAGGGTTATTTCTGAACCAGCAAAGGCCAAGGTATTTGAGTAATAAGTTCATGATGAAAAATTGTTTGTATTCAAGAAAAAGCGATAGCGGAGTTCAATTTCAGCGGCGCATTATAACCTTTGTCGAATCTTCAATGGCGTCGTTCTTGTCTTTAGTCTTGAGGTGGGCCAAAATTGGCGACGTCTGCAGCGTAGAGAAAGGGACCGGTTGATATAGGCTTTTCTTTTCAATTATTAAAATGGTCTTTAGTAGTTTTTGTTTTAATAAATTCGCCTTGCTGCAGGAATTCCGTCATTTTTGCAGAAGGCAGCGGGCGACTAAAATAGTAACCCTGAATATAATTGCAATTCCATTTTAAAAGAAAATCAAGCTGGATATTATTTTCAACGCCCTCTGCAACGATTGTCATACCCATATTATGTCCTAACATAATTATTGAATGGGCAATATCAGGATTGGTGTCTAACTGGTTAATAAAAGCCTTGTCGATTTTTAATTGATTAATCGGAAAGTTTTTAAGCATACTTAATGACGAATAACCTGTTCCAAAATCATCAATGGAAATTTCTACGCCTAGATCTTTAATATCCCAAAGTATTTTAGTCACTTGATCAATATTCTTTATCATTAGGCTTTCGGTAATTTCAGCCTTTAAAAAACGGGCATCGATATTATTATTTTTAAGCGCCTGATTTATTTTGTCGCATAAACCATCTTGCAAAAACTGGCGCGGAGAAAAATTAACCGCTATAGAGATTTCCGGCAATCCCTGTTTTTGCCAAACATTGATTTGTTTACATACGGTATGAAGTACCCAGTCGCCAATTTGATTAATTAAACCGGTTTCTTCAGCAAGGGGGATAAATAAATCGGGTGGAACAAGACCTTTGTCCGGATGATGCCAGCGGAGTAAAGCCTCGGCACCGCAAATTCTATTACTTACCGGATCGATCTGCGGTTGATAAAAAACTTCAAATTGGCCTTCATCCAGCGCGCAATAAAGTTCCTTTTCCATGTCCAGACGCTTTTTAGCGGACTTGTTAAAACTGTTACAGAAAAAACTAATATTATTACGGCCTTGTTCTTTGACCTGGAAGAGCGCAGCGTCAGCATTTACTATGAGTTCTTCTGCGGTTAATCCGTCCTTAGGAAAAACGCTAATTCCAATACTGGGCGTTACATGAAGCGTCTGATTCTCAAAATAATACGGGTGGGATAAGCGTTCTACAATTTTGATGATTATGCCGGTTATATTGTCTTCTAAGGGCAGTTGATTGAGCAAAATGACGAATTCGTCGCCACCCCAGCGTGCCACGGCATCAATCTGGCGGACGTTGGCAACTAATCTGGCGGCCGCTTCAATAAGCAGTAAGTCGCCCACAGCATGGCCCATGCCATCGTTAACTTTTTTAAAGTCATCGAGATCAATAAAAAGTATTGCCAGATAATTACCTTGACGATTACATGACGCGATTGCTTTTTCAATTTGTTCGTAAAAAAGTATTCGGTTAGCTAATCCTGTTAATGGGTCATGCGTAGCGAGATAATTAATTTTATCGCTGTTATTTAGAGTCTCGGTAATATCGCTAAAGGCCAGGACGGCGCCCGATATTTTATTTGATTCATTCTTTATGGCACTGCCGTTGATTTGGACTGCACATTCCTCGCCGGAATTATTAATAATATATATCGGCGCTATTTCTTTAACGGCTTGGCCATTTAATAAGCAGTAGATAAACTCGCTAAAGTGGTTTTCAGTATTGTTATCCGCATGTCTAATTAATTTAACTACAGAGTCGATCAACAGACCTTTTGCTGTTGCAAGTGCAAAACCTGTCAATTTCTCCGCTGCCGGATTCATATCAATAATTAAACCATTTGCATTGATGGTGATTACTGCCTCTGCAATGGAATGCAAGGTTGTTTTGGCCAGTTGTTTTTCTTTAAACAGCGACTGAGTAAGAAATTGCAATCGCCGCCAATTCCAAAATAGATAACCGATTGTCAAAGCTGTTAATGCTGGCATTGGCCCATACCAGTAATGAAAAATTCTTAGCATTACGGCACTCAGACCCAGTGCAAGCCCGGTAAATACCAAGCTAATCAACAGTGCATGGCGCGGGAAAAAGAAGTTATAGGCAGCAACAGGAACAAAGACTAAAAAACCTGTTAAAACCAAGCACCAGGTGATGTTAAGGGGCTGTATTGAGATGTCTTTATTCAATACATCAAGCACATTTGCATTAACCTCCAGACCGCTGATTTGGCCGGAATGCGTGGTAAACATCTGAGCCAAACCAGCAGCAGTCATCCCTACTAAAACAAACTTGTCTTTCAGCGCCGATCTTAAGTGTCGGTCTGTTAATACATCGGCATAAGAAAAGTGTTTGAAATGTGCCGCGGAGTCGGTAAACGGTAATTCGATACGAAAATCACGTTGCCAAAAATTTGGTGAAATTTTTAAGCCAGGTTGACGAGTTCCCTTTAAGTAATTCTGACTGTTTTGTTTGTTAAGCGTTAATAATGCCAATGCAAAAGAAGGCCAATATTTTCCGTTCATGCCGGCGGTTAGATAGGCGCTGCGGACGATGCCGTCATTGTCGATCTCGACATCAACGTGACCCATGTCGGCCGCGGAGTTGGCTAATTCCTGCCAAGGTAGAGTTATTTGCAGACTGCCATCGGAATTCGCTTCGGGCAAAACCGGTAAAACAATACGGCCGTTTTTCCGAACAGCATTAACAAGTTCTTGATCGGCTTCAGGATCTTTTAAATCGGGTTCGGCAAAAATAATATCCAGCCCAATTGCTTTGGTATCGGCTGCTGTTAACAGGTTAATTAATTCAGCATGGGTACGACGAGACCATGGCCATTTTCCAAGTTTTTTCAGGCTATGATCATCAATGGCAATAATGACAATATCATCATTTGCGGGATGCGAGAGCATGGCCGATTCCGCATCAAACACCTGGTTATCCCAGTGTTTTAATAGCTCCGTTTTCTGCACAACCAACGCCAGGCTTAGCAAGCATCCTATCAATAGAAATTTATACAGGGCAATCCGAGAAAGTGCCGCCGTCAATTGCACAAAAACCTACAATGCCAGTAAAGCCAAGGGTAGCAAGGTCAGAAGCCACCAATATTGGCCGGAACTTGGTACGTTAATGATTTGTGGTTTGCCGAACGGCCCTACAAAGCCATCGGGATATATGGTGCTAACTCGGATGTAGTATTCGCCGCCGTCCGGGCGGTCAATTTCCAATGTAGGCACGGAGGTTTGTTTGTCGATCAGCGGTTCAGAAAACGATTCATCGTCGGCCATCTGAAAATGATATTTCACATCCGGTAAGTCTGTCGGCCAGCGCAGCACCATTGACGTATCATTGATGGTAGGTTCCTCCGCTTGAGGAGACGGGTGTACACGTTTGAAAGTTTGCACATCGCTATAAGGACCTTGGCCTTCAACAGCGCTGATACTGGCGACACGCCAAAAATACTGTTTTAGTTCGAGTTGATAACCGTTATCTAAATGAGCATCGGCAAGATTCGGCAAATCGGTCACGATGTCAGTAAATTTGTTATCCCTGGCAAGTTGAAAATGGTAATTTTGAATGCCGTTTTGCCTCGCCCAAATAAAGATAGGTGTTTCTTCAATTAATCCGGCGTCCGGCTTAGGCTCTTGTAAAAACGGCGCTTCCGGGTTGGCATTAATTTTAAAAAAGTGTTCGGCATTTTTTCCTTCCAGACCATGTTCATCGATACTGCGGATCCGGCTGTAATAGTCGCCATCCGGTAATTCCGGACCGCGGATTTGATTAGTCGCGTATTTCCGATCAAACACCACTGCATCGAACGATTGATGCTGGGCAATTTGCAGTCGATAGCCTTTTATTTTCGGATCTGTCGGCAATACGAATTGTATGGGTATCCGGTCAAACACTTCGGGAATTAACTGCGTATCGACGGCTTCTAACAATTCGATGGGTGGGCTTGGCGGTTCACTAACAGAGGAGATTGTTCCGTAGCCTTTCGAGATTAATTTGGTATCGCCGGCACTGTTTACGTTGACGCCGCCTTCAAGCACTTCGGTATGCGACTTACTGGAAGCCGGTTCTGCACTGACACGATAATTTGTGCCGCGAACAGATGTGATGCCAGCCGGTGTGGAAATTTCGAAACGGCTGGCCGGACCTTTCTTTTTTTCAACCTGCGTTTCGATACGGCCCTCTTTCAGATGTATCTGGGTATCTACCATGCCGGTTTTGCCAAAAATAATCAAAGAGTCAAGCGCTAAGCGGCTCTCAGGTTGCAGCAAAAGTGTCGAACCATCGACAAACTCCAGTACCAACGTCGAATCTGCCTTGGTTTGTACTATTTCACCTGGGAATACAAAAGAGCCAGCAGTAAGTGGTGTTGTTGTGCCACTTTCGGTATTGACGAGTTCGGCTTGGCCCTGGACGCTATTGACTCTTGAAATGATCGGAGACTTATTAATCCAGCTGACGGGGGCATGTAATTTTGTACCGGGAGGGATGTGTAAAGGATCAGCAATTTTATTTAACTGGCGGAAGCGTTGCCAATAGGATATATCGATCAAATAGCGCTCGGTCAAATTCCAAAAATTATCGCCAGGCCGCACTGTATAGATCCAATCTTCGGCAAAAACTTTACTAGACTGGCTGCTAAAAATAAGGCCACAAACTAGTGAGAGGAGGAGAGCAACGCTATTTTTGTGCTGATTCATTTAGACTAACCATATGATTTTATATAGTAAAAAAATGACGGAAACAGAAGTATAGCTTACCTCTAGGAGAGGCAAGCGTAGTAACAATATCGACATGATTTATTAATGAACCCTTTAGCTGGGGTGGTTTGAATTGACGGGTCTTAGTGCCAACCGATAGTCAATACATGCAGGCGGCTCGGGTTGTGTAAGTAATTTAACGATAAATTCATCAATAACCCCCCAGGTATTACCTGCATTTTCCATCAAAATGCCATGACGATTGGCGTTTATTTTGTGCAGCTGCTTAACTTTTGAGCCTAGCTTGTTGAATATGCTTTCCGCGCAATTAGCATCGACCACAGGATCTTGATCCGCATATATGATCAAGGTGGGTTGTTTAATGCGGGGCAGAATATCTGCTTCGACATGAGCAATCAGCAAGCGTAATTCATACAACGCTCTAATGGGGGTGTTGCGATAGTTAATGTCAAGGTGTTCAGGGGTATTTTCAATAAACGGTTTAAGGCCTTCGAACGTTGATACCCAACCAACCAGTTTGTTAGTGCCGTGCAATAGTGGTACCAACATAAATGCAGAATTAACGAATTTTAACGGCACCGACACCGCAACCACCCCAAGTAATTCCGGATGATTTTCTGCTGCTAGCGATAACGCCAAGGCCCCACCGGTCGAAAAGCCAACCGCCACAATGCGCGGGCAATAGGCTTTAAGCATATGCAAGCCGCGCTCAACACTACCAAGCCAGTCTTCCCAATGTTGATCGCGTAAGGCATACGGCGAGGTGCCGTGGCCTTTCAGTCGAATCGCTAACACTGTGTAACCTTGCTGGGCGAGATATTCACCGTAATCGCGCAATTCAGCCGGGCTGGCTAAAAGCCCATGCACCAGCAATATGCCGATATTGTTGGCTTGTTCCGGGCGGATAAAAAATGGCGCAGGATCGGCGGTTGCTGTTTCTCGTTGATTAATGTCAGCGAATTGCGACTTTAAATAGAATTTTTTTTCCAATGCCAGCGTTCGAAACTCGTCATCAAAATGCCAAACTGACAGCTGACGTGGCTTGAGAATGGCAAATTCATCAATCGCAGCAATCAATGTGTCACGGATGACCCGAATGGGTTCGGCTTCATTACTGTAAACGGCAATGGGATTCTCCAAGCGAATCCTGTCGAAGTCGAAATCCTCACGTAGCTTTGGCAAAAATTGGTAGCTGTTGCCTTTATCCTGGATCAGGCCGGTTTCTTTGGCGACGCAGATAAAATAATCAAAGCGTTTATTGCTGAGTTTTAGTAAATCACTGTAATCATCCGGATTTAGAAGGCTACGGTGCAAATGCACATCCGTATTGGTCTGCAAGCGTTTAATGGCGATATACAGCACACTATAAAACATATTTTTTGCAACCAGCGATTGGCCCTGGCTGAGGAAATGCATAATCAATGTCGACGCCAGATGGCTTAAGTTGACAGTCAGATTGCTATACATTTCCTCCATATATTGATCGCGGGCGCAGTCGGCATTGTTAACAAAATACCGGCCAAGCAAGCGTTGACTCCAGGTTTTTGAGCTGTCCTGCAACGCAAATACATCATCGATAGACTTGATTTGCGGCGCGACCCGGCGCATCAAATATTGGGTGCGCCAATCCCAGACGCAACAGGGATTTACTGGCGCCCCCATACGAATATCCATATCGGTATTTTTAAGAATGATATTGCCTTCAATCAACAATTCTTCGGTCTGACGCAGGCTTAAATTTTCCGAAAACAACTCAACACTTTTGAATAACAAATTTTCTGAGGCGCGAATCGGATAAAAAGTGATATTGGCAGGGACGATGCGCGTAGGTTTGTTCGCTGAGGCAACAAGTTGATCGACACTATCGAAGTGCAGCTCTTCTTTCCAGCGTAACAACAATTCGGTATTTTGCTGATGGTGTGCATATCGAATCGCGGCTTTAAACGCTTCGACACCCTGTCCCAAAATCGCCGCGCCAGTGTGCTGTTTACGGCGATTGCCGGACATGCGCGAAAAAATACTGTACTGGCCTTGTTTGTCGATGACCCGATGGTCTTTAACCATGCCGCCTTCAGGAAAAATAATCACCTTGCGACCGCGTAAAATTTGACCTGCCAATTGCGCAAACAAGCTCGGATGATCATGAGGAAATACACCAACGTGTTTTAAATAACGGGACAGTACCGTGTCGTCTTTAAAAAATTCACCGGCGGCAATTGCGCAACTGTAGGCGCCGGTTTTTTCATAAATCAGAATTTGCGGGATAAAGGTTTCAAAACGGGAAAAATGGTTGAATAAAAAAATGTCACCTTCCAGCACTTGCGGGTCGGCATGCAACGCCAACTTGACGCCCAACATGCTTTTTACCGCATTAAACAACTTAGCTGAGCGGTTATACAGCGCCGTATCAATGTCGGGCCAATCATGCTCGTAAAGTGGAGTCGCCATTGCTGTTGCCTCGTGTTAAGTACCAAAAATAGACACTGGAGAGGATAGGTCTTGGAAGCAGATTTCAATATAACATGCATACAGACTTAGCCAAGCGGTAGACGAATAGGTGTAGAAGCTTGAGCAATTTATAAGAGGGATTCCCTTAAATCGAATTAATGAATGGATTGCTGGAGGATGAGCGAAATAATTTGCAAATGACGATATGTTATATTATAACATTCGTGACATTGTTCACGTTAAAGATGATGTTAAGAAGGTCAGCAAAGTATTTTTTCAACTATGGAGCAATAAAATGGCGATTCGATGGTTAAAACCAATGTTAGCACTGGCATTAAGTGTAAGTTTTTCAGCCGCGATGGCTGAAGAACATTTACATGCAACTGACATTCAGCCCTGGAAAGCTGATGGTCAAGTTTTCATAAATAGCAATTTGTTTGAAACTGATTTTGGCGATCTAACCGGTGGCGATTACTTAACCGATGAGCCGGGCTTTGTGGTTGATATTAGCCAAGGCGCTTTCACACCAGGTAATTGGCTACAGTTTCAAGGTTTAGGGACACTCAAGTTTTGGGATGGCTTAACTTGGAATAACAATGTACCTAATGGCGAGTATGTGGACATTGAAAGTCTTGATGGTAGCGTTACATCGTTTAGCGTTAGCGGCGTAAGCAATCCTATTGGCTTGGTCGGTCAATTCGACAGTGATGGGTTCCTCCATTCTCATCTAGATATGTCAATACGCACTGCCTCAAATGTGCTGGGCGGCAGTGTAGGTGCATACTGGATAGAGTTGCAATTATTTGAAACGTTGGCCAACAGTAATCTTCCTGTTTCGATTGCTTCAGCGCCTTTTTCACTCATTTTTAATCGTGGGCTGGATAGCGTTGCTTACGAAACTGCGGTTTCTGCAGTACCCGTACCCGCTGCATTTTGGCTATTCGGTTCAGTATTGGTCGGCTTAATTCCCGCCACATTGCGTCGAGTGAATTCTGCCAATTAATCAAGTCGAGCCATTTGACTGTTGTTTATTTGAGGGCTTACAAGGCACAGTATTTGTTATGTTATATCGTTTTATTTTTCAGGTTAGCTAATCAACTTTTCGTTTTATCAATTTTTTGAGGAATTTTTATGTTAAACAAAATCGCATTGCCAGTGGTTGCGCTGGTTCTTGGTTTGTCCATCTCTAATGTAAATGCAGCTCAGCATTTAGGAGATATTCAGCCCTTCAAAGTTGACGGTCAAATTTATACCAATGGCGATTTGTTCGCCGCTGATTTCGGCGATCTATTTGGTGGCTTGTACAGAACTAATAATCCCGGTTTTGATGCTGATACCGACGAAGGCGCGTTTGGCGCTGGCAATTGGCTGCAGTTACAAGGTCTGGGGTCGCTAAAGTTTTGGGATGGCTCTACCTGGAGCAACAGCGTTCCAAATGGTGAGCATGTGGAAATTGAAGATGCCTTAGGTAGCATCATAACTTTCAGTGCTAGCGGGGTGACAAATCCTTTTGGCGTAATCGATGAGTTGGATGCTTCCGGAGATCTTCATTCACATTTAAAGATGTCAATTAAAAATGCAGCCAATGTTCTGGGCGGTAGTGTTGGCGCTTATTGGATAGAGCTTGCAATTTTTGAAACGCTAGCTGAAGGAAGCACCTCAGTTTCCACAGCGTCCGCGCCATTTTCGATTATTTTTAATCGCGGTCTGGCTGAAGTTGATTTTGATAATGCCGTGAGCGCGGTGACTGCCGTACCCGTCCCTGGCGCGGTTTGGCTATTCGGTTCTGCGCTGGCCGGTTTAGTTGCCGCAGGTCGCAAACGTTCTATTGGCGTGTCAGTTTAAATATAAGCAACTGAGCGTTTGTCATTTCTATAACAAAGCTCTTTTGGCTGTCTGCATCATGCATGTCACCAAAAGAGCTTTTTCTTTGATTGGGACTAAACATGTTTAGCCGGACGCTACTTTTTACTGGCATCTCTAGTGTTCTACTCACGCTTAGTGCGATGCACCAGGCGCAGGCTGGCGACAGTAAAACTACCCAGTCAGCACAAGCTCAAGTGTTAGCAACCCATCCAGAGGATTCTGAAGAGTCCATCGTTGAATTGGAAACAATTGAAGTGATCGGTGTTGATCAACGTTCACAGCAAACCCCAGAACAAAGCACTCTCAAAGGTAAAGCATTACGATTGCAGCAAAGCGATACTTTAGGCAAAACCCTCGAAAGTGAGTTGGGTGTGAGTAACGCCTCCTTTGGACCTGGTGTTGGTATTCCGGTAGTACGCGGGCTGACTGGCTCCCGAGTCCGCATCATGCAAAACGGTATTGGTAGTCATGATGCTTCCACCATGAGTCCTGATCATGCAGTCGCTATCGAACCTTTGTTTGCAGAAGAGATAAACATTGTGCGTGGTCCGGACACCATTCGATTCGGAGGCGGCGCCATCGGCGGTGTAGTTGATGTCAAAGACAACCGCATTCCTGAGCGAGTACCTGAAAATCTAGTGGGTGGCGCGGTTGAAAGTCGCTACGACACCAATGGCGACGGCACCAACTCGGCTTTTAAATTAGACCTGGGCAAGGATTGGCTGGCGATGCGAGTTGGCGGTTTTTTTCGCAGTCGCAACGATACCCAAATACCCGGTACAGCAATCGATGCGGCGGCAATGCAACAACAGTTCGGGCTGACCAATATTCGAAATGCGACGGGTGAGATTCCTAACACCGATAGCGAAAGTTCCGGTGGCTCAGTGGGAGCATCCTGGTTAGGCGATACGGCTATGGCCGGTATGTCTGTCAGTTATGTCGATAATCGCTATGGCATCCCCAAAGGCAGTCATGGCTTGGATCCCAGCCATATTGAGGGTTTGGAGTTTTTGCCAGACATTGAGGACCTGATTGGCTTTGAAGATATTTTAGGTCCGGATGCGTTGAATCCAAGCATCCGTATTGACATGCGGCAAACGCGTTACGATTTTAAAAGTGAATGGTATCAACCAATAACCGGAATAGAGCGCGTTGGCTTTCGTTACGGATTGGTTGATTATAAACATACGGAAATTGAAGGCGGCCTACCGTTTACAACATTTGAAAACAAGGCTGGCGAAGGCCGTTTTGAGATTGATCATCAATTTTTCGAAAGCTTAACAGGCACCTTCGGTGTGCAATGGATAGACAGAAACTTCTCCGCGCTGGGGGTGGAAACTTTTGTTCCCGTCACTGATCAAAGCTCATTAGGATTTTACACAACGCAAGAATTGACTCTGGCCGATTGGGTATTTAAGGCCGGGTTACGCACCGAGCAATCTTGGGTCGACCCTGAAGCGAGCTTCTTAAAACTCCGTGGTAGCGCATTGCCGCCAACGCCGTTGCCGGACGATTTAAAATACCAAGCCGAGTCGGCGGCGTTGTCGGCCAAATGGAATATATCCGATAAGGCCGCTGTGACCTTGTCGCTTAATCGCGCCAAACGCTCACCCGATATTCAAGAATTGTTATCCCTGGGCCCGCATTTATCGACCCGCACGTTTGACATCGGCAATGTGCAGTTGACAAACGAAACTGCCAACATGGCCGACCTGGGTTTTGATTGGAAATCCGATCGTGTCAGCGTGCGCGGTAACGGTTACTACAACTGGACAGACAGCTTCGTTTATCAGCGCAATACCGGCTTTTTTTACGATATTGATAACGCGAAACTGCTCCAGAAATGCGTCAGTGCCGTCGAATGTTTACCAATTTATGCCTACGATCAACGCAATGCATTATTTATAGGCTACGAATCCGAAGTTAAAACTACCCTGCTGACCACCGGATTAGGCGATTTATCGGTCACGCTGTTTTCTGATTTTGTTCGGGGGCAATTTGTTAGTGGTGATAAAAGTGACGTGCCGCGCATGCCGCCTTTACGTTATGGCTCCGAGCTGGGCTTTGGTAATTCTGTTTGGAATACCGCTTTACGCTATACACGGGCTGAGCAGCAAAGCCGACCCGGTCTGAACGAAACCAATACCGACCCTTATCATCTATTAACGGCTACCGCGGACTACCAAATCAAAAGCGTTGGTTCATTAGAGTTTTGGTTGTTTGCCAAAGGCTCAAATTTACTCAATCAAGAAATGCGCAGTTCCGTCTCGTTTTTAAGAAACTTTGCGCCTGATCCCGGCAGAAGCTTTGTATTCGGACTTCGGGCTACTTTTTAATTGTTACCTTTAATCAAGGACACACTCATGAATGCAACATCCTCTCGATTAACCATTACGCAATACTGTTTTGCTATTGTCGCTCTCTGCGTCAACTCCGCCGCCCATGCTGTTCATTTGGACGTAGAAATATGGGCAGAAGGCAACGCTATGTTTGCAGGATTTTGTCGGACTACCGCCTTGGGCTGCGACCTGGCTCAGCTTGCGGCGAACTTACAATTGCCGCCAAACACCTTGCCTAAGGACGGCGCTACCGGCAAGCAGATATTCCTGAGCGATTTTCGGGATTTTTCAGGTGGTTTATATGCGACGCCCAATCCAGGATTTCAATCGATACAAAATGCCTTAAGCCCCAACGAAGTGGTCAGCTATCGGGCGCTTGGCGTTCTTGAATATTGGGATCCGGCTATTTCCGCTTGGATCGCTCCGGCAACGGGGACACGCGTCAGATTATTCGGAGGGCTGGAAGCGAGTTCAGTCATTATCAATAACGCTAGTCAATGCGGCGGTGCGTTGTTCTGTTTTAGCGGTAACGGTACAGGTGTTGAAGGCAGCACTATTTTTACCGGCAATGGCATTCAAGGCAGTCCGGTGTTGTTAGTGGATGCTGCTAACAGCCAGGGTTCATTACATACCCACATGAACTTTTTTTTAGAAAATCAACAAGGCCAACAAGGAGGGCCGGTAGGCGCGTATTTGGTTGAAATGGAGGTGTTTTCCAATCTTCATCCGGTGCCTTCAGAATCGTTTTATGTGTTATTTAATGCCGGACTGAGTGCAAATGCGTATACAAATGCTTTGTTAAGCTTGATTAATACCCCGCCGCTTGTTGTGCCGCCACCAGCCGGTTTCAGTCCAGTAGCTAGAGCTGGCAGTGATCGAGTAGTGCGTTTTGGCTCAACCGTTACGTTAAACGGCAATGATAGTCATGACCCTGCGCCCGGGCCTCAAGCCCTAAGTTATCTGTGGTCGCAACAGGCAGGGCCAGCAGTCACTATTATTAATGGTAACAACGCAAACGCGACATTTTTAGCAAGTAAAACTGGCGTATATACTTTTAATTTAACAGTGTCCGATAGTCAGCAGTCTGGTTCTGCTGTTGTGAGATATACCGTGCCGATGAGGGGTGATGTCGATTTAGATGGTGATGTCGATCGCATCGATGTGGCTTTGATTCTGCTTGCAGCTCAAAATGGTGTAACCGATCCAGTCGGCAACGATGTGCGAGATATTGACGGTGATAGAGTCGTCAGTCGCAATGATGCTGTACTTGCGAAGAATTTATGTACCTTAAGACTGTGTCGACCTACCTTGCGCTAATGCTACTATTCAGCACAAAAACAAAAATAATCACATTATCAATGTGTTCGGCGTTGATTGGTTCAGGCAAATGACATTTTGATGTAGGGGCGAATTTAATTGCCCCTGCATTAGATTAGGTTAATGGGGACCTTTAAAAATTGCACTCCGACAAACTCTCCGCAACTACTCCTGCATCCATGTAGTCAAGTGCGAACGGTTATCTTATTAAATTAATTGCTTATCCGTTCATGCTGAGTCTGATCGAACCATAATCATCTATGTTTTTCTTTAATAATCTCAAAGACGTCTTTAGTAAACAAAACTTGCTGTTGTTGGGTGGTAATACAACTTCAACTATGCATAAAAAACAAACTCTGTGGGAAGCGTTAACCGGGGAAGAAAACCCCGATTCTATCGGTAGTTTGTTATTTATTTTGGTGTTACTGATACATTTGTTAGGCGCGCTTTGGTTGGTACAACCGGCTGAACCGATTACCCAAGCACAACCGTTGATGATGGAAGTATCAATGCTTTCAGTACCCGGCAAACAGCCCACTGCCGCGCCACCAGCACCGCCCAAGCCAGTTGCACCCATCACACCACCGGTGCAACCCAAACAACCGCCAGTAAAAAAGCCCGTACAGAAGAAAAAGCCTGTGCAACATAAGCAAGCGGAAATACCCAAAACAGACCTTGCCCAAGAGTTAGCGCCCGCGCCGTCATTGACTGAATCTGCACCCGCATCGACTGGACAAAATACCAATGCAACTGCCAGCGCCCCGACTGCTTCAAGTGGCACGCAAGGCAATGCTGATCCCTTTAGTGAAGCCAGTTTTAATGCCAATTACGGCACGAATCCTAAACCTAAATACCCGGCGATTGCCCGTAGCCGTGGCTGGCAAGGCAAAGTGTTGTTACGGGTCAGTGTTTCTGCTGAAGGCTTAAGCGAATCGGTGGAGATATTCCGTAGCTGTGGTCATGACGTGCTGGATGAATCGGCCGTTGCAGCTGTTGAGAAATGGGAGTTT
>JAUYBL010000017.1 GCA_030693065.1 Methylococcaceae bacterium
CGGGAGAAGGTTGGGATGAGGGGAATCTAAGTGATTGATTTTAATCTCCTCACCCCAACCCTCTCCAGCAGGAGAGGGAGTAAAATGGCTTTACAACTCATTGATTCTAAATTGTAAAAAAGTTGTGTAGATACTTATGCAAATAGTGGTGGGAGCCGCACACGTCTTTTTATTTGGTTCTAGACTGGATTACCATGCTAAAGGCGGGGACATAGATCTGTTAATTGAAGTAACCGAACCCGTCAATAATCCCGCAGTGTTGGCTGCTAAAATCAGTGCTCAGATTATGCGCGCTTTGAATGGTCGTAAAGTGGACGTATTAATCTCAGCGCCCAATTTAACCAGACTACCCATTCACCAAATAGCGGCACAACAAGGAATTTGTCTATGAATAAAAACCTCGTGGAACGCTTAGCGTTCTTGCAAAGAGTCGTTATATAAAGAAATAAAACACGTAACTATTCAGCGAGTTTCTTTGGAAGGCTGAAGCAATAGGTGGGAGCGACGCCCACGTCGCGATTTGAAGCCTTCGGTCGCGACGTGGGCGTCGCTCCCACAAGACACTTTCAAAGCAATCAACTGAAGCTGAATAGTTACTAAAACACGAGAATTGATTAATCTGGCGCAAGCAATACTAAATGACCGTTAACAAAAGAAACCTTATAAAGTAAGTAACAAAATCATGCGTTTAACACCCTTTCAAATTAAAACTATTTGCGAAAGTGCCAAAAAAAACTTTGGCGAAAGCGCGCATGTCTGGTTGTTTGGCTCGCGGGTTAACGACACAGCCAAAGGCGGCGACATTGATTTGTATGTCGAGCTGCAAACTCAAAATGTCTCGGATGTCATTGACGCCAAATTGCGGTTTCTTTGTGAGTTACATAAAAAACTTGGCGAACAAAAGATTGATGTTGTCTTACGCAGACCCGATAGTCCAAATGACTTACCAATCTATCAAATCGCTAAACAAACCGGCATATTGCTGCAATGACAAACGCAATCACTGAAGTTATAAAAATCTGCGATCGCCATGCTGAGCGTTTAAGCTGGGCAATGGTACAATTGCAGAGCCACTTGCCTTTTTTCAGAACTCACCATAACCCAATTGAGTGATATTGAACTTGCCGTGCTAGATCAATTTGCAACTCGCTTTGGCAAATTACAAGATTTGATCGGCACTAAACTGTTCCCTGCCGTATTAGAGCTCACTAAAGAACCAGGTGAATTAAAGGCGTTTATTGATATTCTCTACCGCCTCGAAAAGATAGGCGCTATACCGTCGGCTGACGAGTGGTTATTAATGCGAGAAGTCCGAAACAGTTTTCCACATGACTATCCAGACGATCCCAAATTGCAAGCAGCTATGTTGAATAAGTCCTATGAACTGGCATCACAACTTATCGCAATATTTTTGGGCATCAAATCCTTTATCGAACCTTATCTTTCTTAGATTCAATACAAACTGGCACCTCAAGAAACCCGTCCAGGCACGGCTTTTTACTCTTTACCTATAGAAACTCTGCATGAACAACAAACCAAAACTTCTCTATTTTGTAACCGAAGACTGGTTTTTTTGTTCCCATTTTCTTGATAGGGCAGTTGCTGCGCAACAAGCCGGCTTTCAAGTATCAGTATTAACTCGTGTAAATAAACACGGTCAAACCATTTTAGACAATGGCATTAACCTTATCCCCCTTGCGCTTGAACGATCCAAAATAAATCCATTGCGTGAAATCTCTCTTATTAAAAGCCTTGCTTCCCTTTATCTTCGAGAGCATCCGCATATAGTTCACCACGTTGCTCTGAAACCCATACTTTACGGAAGCCTCGCCGCCAAAATCGCAGGTATACGTGCAATTGTGAATGCTCCTGTTGGTATGGGCTACGTTTTTAGTTCTAAACAATTAAAGGCTCGATTTCTTAAACCATTGGTTTTATTAGCCTATAGATTATTGTTAAACCCTTTCAATAGCGTAGCAGTTTTTGAGAACCCAGATGATCTAAGCTATTTCGAAAAATTGGGTATTGTTAAATATTCCCGATTAATTCGTGGAGCAGGGGTCAACACGCTGCAGTTTGGATCTTCAAATGAACCAAATGAAGTTCCGGTTGTTTTACTGGCGGCAAGGATGCTTTGGGATAAGGGCGTTGGTGAATTTGTGGAAGCCGCTAAAATTTTACAACAGCAATCCATCAGCGCTCGTTTTGTCCTGGTAGGCGCCCCAGACAAAGAAAATCCAGAATCCATTAATCAATCCCAACTGCTTGAATGGCAAGATGCAGGCATTATCGAATGGTGGGGCCAACACGAAGATATGCCGCAAGTATTCGCGCAAGCGCATATTGTTTGCCTACCGTCTTATCGGGAAGGTTTACCCAAAGTATTAATTGAAGCAGCCGCTTGCGGCCGCCCCATTGTCGCTACGGATGTGCCTGGCTGCAGGGAGATTGTTCGACATAATGAAAATGGGCTCCTGATCCCCGCTAAAGACCCACAGGCATTGGCCGTGGCATTAAACCGTTTACTGAATGACGCAGAGTTGCGCGAAAGCATGGGTAAGCGAGGTCGAGCGATGGTGGAAGCGGAATTTTCCACCGAATACGTGGTTGAACAAACCTTACAACTGTATAAGGAGTTACTAGAAAGATGAGAATCTTGGTCACCGGTGCCAACGGTTTCGTCGGCCACGCACTTTGCAAGGCGTTACATCAATCGAGCCATCAGGTTCGAACCGCTACACGAACCGCTAATAAACATCAGACAAGCCCTGATCAGTTTCTCGTTGGGGATATTATTGCCACAACCCACTGGGAACAAGCGTTGCAGGACATCAATGTAGTCATTCATCTAGCGGCACGGGTACATGTAATGAATGACCAGGCTGTTGATCCTTTGTCAGAATTTCGTATGGTTAATGTCGACGGCACACTAAATCTGGCTCGGCAGGCCGCCATGGCCGGAGTAAAACGCTTTATTTTTATTAGCTCAATTAAGGTGAATGGCGAGAGCACCGCTGCCAACCACCCGTTTAGCGCTGACGACATACCCGCCCCCATTGATGCTTATGGAATTTCCAAACGAGAAGCCGAAGATGCGTTGCGCTTGTTAGCCGATGAAACAGGATTGGAAGTAGTCATTATTCGGCCGCCGCTGGTGTATGGCCCCGGGGTAAAAGCTAATTTCCTCAGTATGATGCGCTGGTTGCACAAGGGCTTACCGCTACCACTTGGCAACATCGACAACAAACGCAGCCTGGTTGCTTTGGATAATCTGGTAGATTTGATCGTCACTTGCGTTGATCATCCGGCGGCGGCCAATCAAACATTTTTAGTATCCGATGATGAAGATCTTTCCACTAGCGACTTATTACGTCGCATGGCAAAGGCCTTAGGAAAAACCGCCTGGTTATTGCCCTTTCCTGTCTGGCTCTTAACCACAATTGCAGGCTTGATAGGTAAAATAGCAGTAGCGCAAAGGCTTTGCGACTCACTGCAAGTCGATATTACCAAAACCCGCCAAGTGTTAAACTGGACGCCGCCGATCAATGTAGATGAAGGTTTGCGCCGCGTAGCTCAAAAATATTTAGCTGACTCGCATTAATTAAAGCGCACAAAAAAATGCGCAAAGTGCGTATTTTTATTGTGCGCTCCCCAATGTTTAATAACAGCAACAGTAAGTTCTCACTCGAATAAATGAATAATGCATGGTTTTTTCTCCTCGCGGGCTTTGGATCTTGGGCTCTCACCGGTTTTTTACGGCGCTATGCTCTCGCCAAAAGTTTAATCGACATCCCTAACGCTCGTAGTTCCCACACCATCCCTACCCCACGCGGCGGTGGGCTTGCGATTGTGATTGTTTTCCTGATTGGCCTGCCGATACTGTGGGCCAATCAGGCAATTTCTTGGCAATCCATGTCGAGCTTGTTAGGCGCCGGCATCAGTGTCGCCCTAGTAGGGTTTCTGGATGACCATGGCCATATTCCGGCACGTTGGCGATTATTGGCGCATTTTTGTGCCGCTGCCTGGGGATTATTTTGGTTGGGTGGCCTGCCGCCGTTACTGGTTTTTGGTCAGCCTGTCGATTTGAGCTGGTTGGGTAATGTTCTGGGTGCGATTTATTTAGTCTGGTTGCTCAATCTTTATAATTTTATGGATGGCATTGACGGTTTGGCCAGCATCGAGGCAGTCTCTGTGTGCTTAGGTGGGATTTTGTTGATGCTGTTAACTGGACACGCCAATGAATGGCCCACGCTGTTGCTACTAGGTGTCGCAGTGACAGGTTTTTTAGCTTGGAACTATCCACCCGCAAAAATTTTTATGGGTGATGCCGGCAGTGGTTTTTTAGGGTTAATACTCGGGCTGTTTTCAATTCAGGCAACGTGGGTTGCACCGCAGTTTTTTTGGAGTTGGTTAATTTTGCTGGGCGTGTTTATTGTCGATGCCACTTGGACATTAACGCGACGTTTTTTTCGCGGCGAAAAAGTCTACGAAGCGCACCGCAGCCACGGTTATCAATTTGCCTCTCGCTCATGGGGCCATAAAGCGGTATCGCTGGCAGTTGCATTGATCAATTTAGTTTGGCTGATACCCATTGCGTTATGGGTTGGATTGGGGCGGTTAGAGGGAATATTAGGTTTGGCGTTAGCGTATTTACCGCTAGCACTGTTGGCCGGCAAATTTCAGGCGGGGGCAAAGGAACAATGATGCAAGCTCGTTTAGCGCATTGGTTTATCGGACTTTCCCGACGTAAGAAGGCATTTATTTTAATCAGTGCCGATGTTTGTTTTGCCGTGTTTGCGCTCTGGGCGGCATTCGCGTTGCGCTGGGGTGAATGGTATTCACCTAAACAAGATGAATGGCTGTTATTTGCAGCAGCGCCATTGTTGACAGTGCCGGTGTTTATTCGCTTCGGCTTATATCGTGCGATTATCCGCTATATAGAAATTAGGGCGTTGTGGACCATCATCCAGGCTGTGAGTATTTACGCGCTGTTGTTTGGTTTTGTGCTGCATGAATCCGGCATTCTGGGGGTGCCGCGCACAGTGTTGCCGCTCAATTGGTTGAATATGATGCTATTGGTAGGCGGTAGTCGTTTTATCGCGCGCTGGTGGCTGGGTGAAACTTACTTCCGCCTCGGTGGCGGGCGTAGTTCAACTGATCATCGTAAAAAGAATGTCTTAATTTATGGTGCCGGTAGCGCTGGCGTGCAACTGGCTTCCGCGTTAACACATGGTAGGGAATTTCGACCCGTTGCCTTTATTGATGACGAAATGTCATTACATAAGCGCAAAATCAATGGTTTAAAAATTTACGCGCCACAATCGCTAGCCTACTTGATCGACAAGTATCAGGTGTCCGACGTGCTCTTAGCGATCCCTTCCATTACTCGGGCTAGACGTAGCGAATTGATTCGTCGATTAGAAAGCTATGCCGTGCATGTGATGTCTATGCCAGGTTTGGCCGATATTGCCCAAGGTAAAGTCACTTTTGATACGCTGCAGGAAGTAGATATTGCCGATTTGTTAGGCCGCGATCCGGTCGCCCCCGATGTCGCATTACTGCGGGCTAACGTCACCGGTAAAGTAGTGATGGTAACAGGTGCCGGTGGTTCAATCGGTTCTGAACTTTGTCGGCAGTTAGTCGCGCTGCAACCCAGCGTATTAGTTCTGTTTGAATTAACTGAATTTGCACTTTATGCGATAGAAAAAGAATTGCAGTTATTGCTAAGCCGAATAACACCAGATAAACAAGTTGAGATTATCCCTGTGTTAGGCTCTGTCACTCATGCCAAACGGATTGCCAGCGTCTGCCAAGCTTTTAAAGTGCAAACTATTTACCATGCGGCCGCGTATAAACATGTACCGATGGTTGAAAAAAATCCCGGCGAAGCTATCTGGAACAACATTTTTGGCACTCTGCGTACCGCCCAAGCGGCGATCAACTCTGATGTTGAAACCTTTGTACTCATTTCGACCGACAAAGCCGTTAGACCAACCAATACTATGGGGGCCAGTAAGCGTGTTGCCGAATTGATCTTGCAGGCGCTAAGTTTAACGGCTAACCAGCATCAAACTCGTTTTACCATGGTCAGGTTTGGCAATGTCTTAGGCTCTTCCGGCTCTGTCGTACCGCTATTCAGGGAGCAAATCGCTCGCGGTGGACCGGTCACGGTGACGGATCCCAACATCATTCGTTATTTCATGACTATCCCCGAAGCCGCACAATTGGTGATTCAGGCTGGTGCCATGGGGCAAGGTGGCGATGTATTTGTGCTGGATATGGGGGAACCAATCCGCATTCTGGACTTAGCCCAACGCATGATTCGTTTAAGTGGCTTACAAATTAAAGATGAGCTGCACCCGACGGGAGATTGTGAAATTTCTTTCACGGGTCTACGCCCCGGTGAAAAACTTTATGAAGAACTTTTAATTGGTGACAACGTGTCTGCCACCAGCCATAGTCGAATTTTGCGTGCCGAAGAGCATGTCATTCCTTGGTCAGAATTGACAACCATTTTGACCGCATTAGAAAGCGCCACTCAAGCAAATGATTTTGATCAGGTAAGGTTGCTGTTAAAGCAAGCGGTATCAGGATTTGTACCGCAATGCGGCATTGAAGATGTGGTATGGAAACAAACACGGCAAGTAAACAACGTCTAGGGAAGCACTGCTGCTTAAATCCTTCGACAAGCTCAGGATGAACGGTATCCTATTGATTTTTTTCGTGGTGAGCTTGTCGAACCATGAGCAAAATCGATTTGTTCAGCGCTTCCCTAGCTTAGCGCCAGGCAAAAAAAACCTCCCAATGCCTTTAATAACAGTGGAAGGTAAGGTCAAGCAGAGTATTTGGAGGAGTCTGCTTGTAGGTACAACACCAGGAGGTTGTTCAAACTGAGGAATTTAGTTGTCTAACTTGGTTCTCATCGCGATATTGCTGTAAATAGCCGCGCTGGCAAACAATACGGTTGAAAAAATAAATTGTCCGGAGATAAAACTCCACATCCCGCCAACAAATAATAAGCCGATAAGAATATCTTTACTGAAATCGTTCATAGTTAATGCCCTAATAAAGTGTTTAAAAATGCGTACAGTAAATGTGTACGTCAGTTAGTAAGTAGATTTATGTTGGTGTCTAATATATAGATATATTGACAATCCACAAGTCACAGGGTATCAAACTGATTGTTTCTTTTTTGGAAATAGTTAACAATGTCAATGTTTTTTGATTTCTTCATCATAATTTCTTAAAGTGTTATTACCCTGCAGTCTCGTAAAATTCATAACTAAATGTATTTTATGAATTTTTTGTGACATCTTGATGACATTTTCAAGCCCTAAAACAAGCCTAATATCGCAAATAACGATTTTTATCGGCATCTATTGATTCATGTGAGGTTCAGATGGATAAGCTAACAAGTATGAATGTGTTCGTTCGCGTTGCTAAAGCGGGCAGTTTTGCCAAAGGCGCACGCGATTTAGATATTTCCAGAGCCATGGCGACCAAACACATCATGCAGCTTGAAGGCGTTTTGGGCACTCGCCTGTTCAATCGCACCACCCGAAGCTTAAGCCTAACCGACGTTGGAGCTTCCTATCTTGAGCGCTGTCAGCAAGTGCTGGCCGATGTTGAGGAAATGGAAGCCGCAGTCACCCATTTGCAATCCGAACCTCGGGGCGTGTTAAGAATCAGCGCGCCACCTATCATCGGCGCGACACATATTGCCAGGGCAGTAGCCGAGTTTTTGAAAATACACACTGACTTAACTGTAGAGATGATTTTACAAAGCAGCATGGGAGATTTAGTCGACGGCGGCATCGATATTGCCATTTGCCTGGGCAATCTTGAAGACACCAGCATGGTTGCCCGCAAGCTAGCCACTTCAGAATTGATTGTTTGCGCTTCTCCGGAATATCTTGCCCAACACGGCACACCACAAATTCCGGAAGATTTAGAAAATCATAGCTGCCTGGTCAACTGGGCGAGTGTGCCAAGAGATAAATGGCTATTTAGAGGCGATGCGGGTTACACCGGCGTCAATGTCACCGGCCGTATGCAGGCCAATGTCTACGACCCCATCCGAATCGCGGCTATCAAAGGCTTAGGACTGGTCATGGTGCCAATCTATATAGTTGATCAAGATCTCAAGAAAGGTAAATTGAAAGCGGTATTAGAAAATTATCAATTGCCGCCGCTCGATATACACGCAGTTTATCCGCACCGTAAATACCTATCTGCCAAAGTGCGACGATTTTTGGATTTTTTACATGAATGGCTCCAAGGCCGAGTAAGTTCTCCGGGCACCGAATAAACACTACCGACCTATCGCAGTACCCTGCCCGGACTATCAAAGTGATCCCCCGAAAAATCATCCACATTGACATGGATGCATTTTTTGCGGCGGTAGAGCAGCGTGATTTTCCGCAATACCGCAATAAACCGCTCATCGTCGGCGGAGACCCTAATTCCCGCGGCGTGGTTGCCACCTGCAGTTACGAAGCACGACGTTACGGCATTCATTCCGCGATGTCATCAGCGCAAGCCTATCGATTATGCCCGCACGCAATTTTCGTGAAACCCCGCTTTGACGCTTACCGCGCGGCGTCAACGATCATCCGCAGCATCTTTGCCGAATACACCGAGGTATTTGAACCATTGTCGCTAGACGAAGCTTATTTGGACGTCAGCGCAAGCACCTTGCACAAAGGCTCGGCAACCTTAATCGCTCAAGCCATCAAAGCCCAAATCAAACAACAAACCGAATTAACGGCCTCAGCGGGAGTTTCTTACAACAAATTTCTCGCCAAAATTGCCTCTGACATTAACAAACCGGACGGGCTATATCTGATCACACCCGAACATGGCGCTGAATTTATCGAACAGTTAGCCATCGAGAAATTTCATGGTGTCGGCAAAGCCACCGCGGCAAAAATGCATGATCTTGGCATTAAAACCGGCAAGGATTTAAGCGCGTTCTCTTTGCTTAATTTGCAACAGCATTTTGGTAAGTCCGGCCTGCATTATTACAACATTGCCAGAGGCATCGATAACCGCCCGGTCAATCGTCATCGCGATACTAAATCAGTCGGCGTGGAAGTCACTTTTGACCAAGACATCACCGGCAAAGCAGAAGCCATCGCGCAATTACAAGGTTTGCTAATTAAGGCTATCGGCCGGGCCTTGGAAAAACAGTTATCTGCCCGAACACTGACTGTAAAAATCAAATATCACGATTTTGTACAAATCACCCGCAGCCGAACGCTACCGATGAGTGTCACCGATGCTGCGGGGATGGCTTTCATTTTGGAAGATTTATTGAAAAATACTGACATTGGTAGACGCCCAGCACGTTTACTGGGCGTTACACTCTCATCTTTGGCGACCGGTTCAGCCGCAGGTTTTCAGCAACTGGATTTGTTTACAGATTTTTAATCGTCTAATTCAGCGTCGTCTTCAAACTCTTCGTTAGCCTCATCCAGGCCGTCATCCAAGTCATCATCATCGATAAATAACGTTTTTAAATAACGATATAACAAGCGCGACGACTTGGGCGGTTTAGCCGCTTGCAATTCTTTTTGCGCATTTCGCACCAGCTGCCTTAACTGTTGTCGGTCGGCATGTGGATGCTCATCCAGCAACGCCGCCAGCGCATTATCACCTTCTGCAATCAAGCGATCCCGCCAACGCTCGACGATATGGTGCTCTCTGACCGCATGCGCACTCTGATTTTTAAGCCTGGACAGTTTTTCCAAAATCGGCTCAACGTCGATTTTATGCAATTGTCCGGCCAGGTATTTAAGCAGGCGTTTACGAGCACCTGTATGCCCCATGCCGGAGACTTGAATAATCCCTGTGCGAATATTTTCGGGCAAATCAAAACTGTTGATAGTTGCCAACGATAAGGCTGAAATTTCCTCAGCCAACTGAAACAACGCCGCTATTTCTTTTTTTATGCGTGTCTTGTTTGGACGGATTGCGTAATATTCAACGCCCTCCTCCATCTCTTCGACATCGTATTCTTCGATCATCTTATTTAAACCATTGCTATTAAAAAAATCACCAGTAACACCACTAATGAGAGCGGAATCAATACCCCACCCCAATCTTGCGGCGCCTGTCTACTGCGCGCCATAGCGGCCTTAATACCTGGGCTCATCCAAAAAACAAACAGTAACGCCAAGGCACCTATTAACAGATTTTCCCAGGTAGACATAGCCGAACTTCTCCGCCTCTACTAAACAGCAACTACTTTACCATAAGGACTTTTAACGAATTGCCCGTATTCTTAAATCCGCTATTGAAATACCCCGGTTTTAATCTAGATTTATCGCACTTTTCCACTTACACTTTCATTTAAAGCGACAAAATGACCGCCAACGGTAATTCTGATTTACCTACATTCACCTTCTACTTTTCCGATCACTTTAAAAGGTTACTCTCAACAAGAAGCGCAAGGTCAGGCGACGATGATTTTTAGATCAGACCGGCACCATCCCTCTTTTTATGCTTCTATCCATAACCAAATCAAGCAAACAGGAACCTGGCAAGGTGAAGTATGGCAACGGCGAAAAAATGGCGAAGAATACCCGGTGCAGCTATCCATTTCGGCCGTCAAGGATGAAGCGGGGCAAGTGACGAATTTCGTCAGCAATATCATCGATGCCTCCAATGCACACCAGCAAGAACAGCTTCGTCTGCAACAAGAAGCCGCCCATCGAAACATACTGATTCAGGAAGTGCATCATCGCATCAAGAACAATTTACAAGGCATTACCGGCATATTGCGTCAATTTGCGCAGACGCATCCAAAGATGTCAGATCCAATCACTCAAGCTATCAGCCAAGTGCAAAGCATCTCTATGATCCACGGTTTGCAAGGTCGGGCAGTCGCATCATCGATACGTGCATGCGAGTTGACAGTTTCCATTGCCGCAGGAATCGAAACACTTTGGCAACAAACCATCCATGTTGATATTCCCGAGAATTGGGTGCCGTGTATTATTTGCGAAAACGAAACGGTGCCGTTGGCACTGATTCTGAACGAACTGATCTCGAATGCTGTCAAACATGGCGGTAAGAATGGGGAAGTCAAGATTACCCTGAGACATGAACCCCAGCCTAACTCGATAAGGCTGACCATAAAAAATAACGGCTTAATCCCACCCGGCTTTGGATGCAAATCCACCACTGGTTTTGGCACCGGCCTACAACTCGCTTCATCATTATTGTCCCAAGTGGGTGCCCGACTATCTTGGAAACAACATAAACACACTGTCTTCACCCTACTGGAGCTAGACACTCCAATCATCCACTTAGAACAAACGGCATTAAATACTCATGAACACTAAGTCCAAAAACAACATCTTACTGGTAGACGACGATCGCCTGGTTCTGTCCACACTCGCATTAGGCCTTAACGAAGCAGGTTATAACGTCAGTACAGCAGAGTCTGTCGATGATGCTGAAGCCATATTGGCAAGTGGTAAGCGACCGCATTTGGCCATACTGGATGTCAATATGCCCGGTAAGAACGGCTTGGAACTGGCTGAACGCCTACGATCATTTGACTATATTCCGTTTATGCTGCTGACCGCCTACAGTGATCAAAAAATTGTCGAACACGCCGCTAACTTAGGCGCGCTCAGCTATCTGGTAAAACCGGTCGATTTTCCGCGCTTAATACCGGCGATTGAAGCCGCCCTAGCTAGAGCCACAGAGTTGCGTGGCTTAAGATCATTCACCCAGCAGCTGCAAACTGCACTCGATGGTGAACGTGACATCAGTATTGCCATCGGCATCATCATGGTGCAATACCGATTAAGCCGCTCAGCCGCTTTTGACTCATTACGCAATGCCGCGCGCAGTCAGCGCCGCAAATTAGCAGAGCTAGCCATGGACATCATCAGTGCGCGGGAGACTCTAAATCTTAGTGATCAATAAGTTAAACCAATTCCACTAAGTTTTTAATTAACGTAACAATAAAATATCAATTTATTGGGATTACTTTCCCTAAACCCAGCCGAAGAGAAGCCACAATCGTTAAGAATCTATTTTAAGAGTCAGAATCAGTACCAACTAAAGCCATCACAAGACATTTTTTAAAGCGTGAAAACAACATTGCAAAAAGTAGGACTTGGCCTACATTTACCCCCATGCATTCGACTTGCCTAATTCCGGCTCCGAATAATTAAGGCCCAGCCCCCGCCTGTATAACTAACCGTTGCGACTTTACGTTGACGGTTGCTACAAAAATACTTACCTGGCAGGAATCTTTCGTGTTTAAACAGCTTGCAATTGTCGTTATTTATCAATGTCGCCAACCATCCTTAGTTTTATCGTTGCTGACAGATCATTTGACTGCAGTATCCAGCCACTTAGGCGTTAGGATAATTTCCCGAAGTACAGGCCCTTCGTTGCATGCTCCGCGTGGGAATGCGTCCCACCATCAGGTTCACACGCAGAGCATGGGAACCATCAGCGGAAGTTATTTTTGACGAAATTCTAAGAATACCGCTGGGCTTTAGACAAACTTAAATACTCGCCGCATTCGATAACAAAATAAACTTAGAGAAATAATATGACTAACAAAGACACTGGCGATTTTGCTGCATTCAACTTTGATTTTTCCGATCATTTAAAAATCAACCGCCGTATTGGCGTTCGTTATCCAACCCCATCATTAACTGTAACCCTACGAAACACCAATTTACTGAGCTTTGGTGGTGAATTTACCGGCAAATTAACCGACATAAGCGCAAAAGGTGCGTTGATTTTTTGCGCTGAATCACTGCAAGAAAATACTAAGTTGGCATTAAAAATTATATTTGCCGACGGCACCTTGTTTAATTTGAAAGGAAAAGTAGTGAGAGAAAAGTCCGCCTCCCTATACGGAGTTAAGTTTGATAATTACAACAAAGACTTAGATGACTATTTATTTCGTACATTTGGGGAAGCAATCACCAAATAAAACTGCAAGATTTCTATTGACCATAAAAAAGCCCGTCTTGGCGTTATGCCAAGGCGGGCTTTTTTGCTTTACAGTACCTTAGGAAAGCGCTGAACGAATCGATTTCGCTCATGGTTCGACAAGCTCACCACGAACGAAATCAATAAGTTACCATTCATCCACGACTGCATGGATACAGGGCAACACAGCAACTTAGCTTATTGCACGATCAACCCTTTAGCTTCATTTTTAAGTGCTATCGCCTTTAACAACAATACCTTGCGTTGATTTGCAAAAGTAAACCCGCGCATGGCAGCATTTTCATATTCCACCGCCTGTTTCAATTTTTCCAACGCCTTTGGAAAAGGATTGATAACTGCCTCGGTAAGCACTCTCACAGCATCATTGGTGTCAGCCAGCGCCAGCCTAATAGCCTCTTTACTGGACTCGCCATTTAAAACAATAGCTCGTTGATCCAATTGATTGGAGCTACGAATATTTTCCAAGGTATTGATAGATCGCAAGAACAACGCTACGGCAATAACTTGGGAAGAATCAAGCTTACCTTGACGATTAACACCGCTGGATGTGAAAGCACCTGGTGAGCTGTTAAACGCATCTGAACTGTAATAAGACACGGTTTCTTCTAAGGTGGTGACACTGTTGTTGTGGAAGAACGGCGCAGTATCGGCCGCTTCAATCAACGATGGGGTATTGAAACGATTCAAGCGCGTATTTGCAGCCGGACGCAAGCCAACTGGATTTTTGGTAGGCACCAAGCTGCCATCGCTGTAGCAAGTTTTATCGAATTGAGGACCACAATCAGTTTGCTCTACCTGACCAAAACCGCCATCGTAGGCAATGGTGGGATCGGCTAGATGATGAAGCTGATCGCGCATACGTTCGACACCGGTATCGCGTGTAGGATTGCCGCCCGTTGATGAACTGATCGCCCCGGCATTGGAATGACAGCCATTACAGTTGCCGGTAGTACCAAAAAGAACTTGCCCATTAACGACCGGGTTTTCTTTGGTGTTGAACAACAACAAGCCTTGTTGCACTAAGGGTGACTTAAAGGTCATCGCCGCCAGATTGATTTCAGAGCTGCGTCCCAATGACAACATATACGCTTCTAGGGCATCTAACTCATGCTCAGTAGGCAATCTAAAATCGATGCCTTCATCACGAGCCAGGGTTTTGGGCAAATGTTGTTTAATCGCACCTTTGGCAAAGTCTCTGAGCGCACCGCCGTCCGGCGCGCCATCACCCGACCAGCCAATGGCCTGAGGCGGGGTACCAAATGCATCATTAAGACCGTTAACATAATTTTCATCTTGAACAAACTCACCCTTTGAAAAAGCTAAGCCTGTCAACGGATTGATTCCAGGATTATTCACCTTTTCAAATTTCAATGAATTCGCCAAGCCTAATAAATGCGAGGCACTACGCAATACCGGCGGCCTGTCGAAGCCATCGACATTAGCCACGAATAAGCCAAATTGACGCAATAAATTCGCATTTTCCAGCTCAGCCAACTGCGGGTTAGTTTCGGCAACAAATAACGGATCAGTTTTCGGCAATTTAGCAATGTAGTTAGGATCAATAGTGTGATTGTCATCGGGTCGATGGCAAGTGGCACAGGTACGACCATTACCGCCAAAGGTTTCTTTGGTAAACAGTAGTTCACCTTCAGCAATCAACTGCGTCAGCTGTTCAGGCGAAGCCGCTGCCGAACTGGCTACAGTGGCTTGGGCCATTTTCGGCAATAAAAATTCAAACGGTGCAACGGGCTTGCTTGTCTGTGTGCCTGCTGAACCAATGCTCGCAACCGGAAAGAAATGATCGTTATAGTAAATCCGTTGCAGCAACCCCGGCGATCCAAACAACAATCCGCCTGTTGCGGGAGTTTCTCCCGCTTTGGCAACCGCTACCGCATCTAAGGTGAATCCGGCTAGTTGCTCAGGATTAAGATTTGCAGTCAGCACGCGCTTGTCGCCTATCGCAGACAGGGCACCGATACGAACTGCTTTGTTGGCTGACTGTTCGGCATGGTTGTCCAGTAGCCAAACGTCATAATTATCTTTAGCGGTTAAGCCACTGACGGCTACCTGTAAATGACCATCAAACAAATTGAGCGCCGCTTGTCCGGTGGCTGTGGTTAGTTCTTTAGATAATGCTTTGGAATGGCTCAAACCAATGCGGACAATTTCTGCTCCGCCGCGGCTCTCATAACTGCTTTTCCAACGGTTATATACTGCGCTCAAGGCTTCTGGATCGCCATGCCCCGTAAAAGGCACGTCGGGCTGCGGTGACAGGGTAACAGCCAATGCTGTTATCGTTGCCAAAGCCAAAGGTATCGTAACGCGTTTTTTCATGCTGTATTTCATAACTAATCGCTCTAGTTAACTGTTATTAATGCCCTGCTTATACTCTCCAACTTACTGGAGCCGCCGCCAGCCGCCATTCACGCAGCCCGGTTTCGCAACACATCTACCAAATAAAGAACAATCCTATTCTCTATGTGGTTATTAAATGCAATTAGTAGACCAACTATTTAAAAACACACCTAACCCGCTATTTTCTTGAGCTCAGCTTAATTAAAGAATTCAAGATACTCACAAACGATGCTTAAATTTTAATATAACTATGTTATTTAACGCACCCGACAAGGCTATATGCCTTAAAAAAATCCCTAGTTCACCACTCAGCTATTGATTTATAAACTAAGCCTTATCTGCCAGCCTGAAGATAACGTGCCGGACTAACAACATTGATAAAAATACGCTTAGTCATTGACGCAAAGCATCCCTGTAACCTTGCTGTTATTGCTTAATCATTACGAACATTTCATTGAATGTTAGAATGCCGCCATCTAGTAAAAGTTAAGCTTTATGGACAGCGTCTGTTTTGAATCCCCAGACTGTCCAACATCCTTAAAAACCATCTCAAAGAGGACACTATGCGGAATTTGAAGTTATTACCCGCGCTAATTGCGGCGACGCTCGTTATCGCTGTTATTGCATTTACTGCTTTTCATTTCATTTTTCTCGATCTGTTTGTGGATTTATGGTGGTACCAATCGCTCAAACTTGAATTTTATTTTTGGCTCCGCCTGCTCTATAAATTCTTTTTTTCCGGCATTGTCACTCTGGCGTTTTTTGCCATTTTCTTTTTTCATTTCTGGATAGCCTCCCGCTACCTTGGCTTAAATCCGCGCGAAGACATTGTTAACAGCTTTGAGAAGAACCGGCGTTTTCAGCAGTTTGCTGATTTGTTTATGTATAGCTCGGCAAAAATCTATACACCCATTTCTCTGATACTCGCAATATTTATCGCTATCCCTTTTTACAACCAATGGGAATCGACCTTATTGTATTTTTTTGGCAGCGCCTCGGGCGTAACTGAAACCGTTTACGGCAATGATGTCAGCTTTTATTTGATGTCTTATCCTACCTATATCTTGGTGCAAAAAGAGCTATTAACGGCTGCGATACTGGTGTTTATCAACATCGGCATTCTGTACTGGGTAGAACACATATTCGTCCCTGAGCAAAGCAAAGAATTCCCATTAGGTGCCAAAGTCCATTTAACTATTTTGCTCGGTTTTGTGGTTGGCTTTGTTATTTGGGGCTTCATGTTGGACCGCTTTACCCTCTTATATAATAGTTCCCATGAGCCGGTATTTTATGGCCCGGGATTTATAGAAATCCGCTATCGCTTGCCGCTTATCTGGCTAGGAATTATCTCGTTTTTGGCAACGGCAATTACTGCTGTATTGTTTATTTTTTCTGAAAAACATCGCGTTAAAGCACCTTTTATTATTTCCGTCGTCGCTTTTCTGGGTGTTATAGGGCTACAAAATGTGCAATTTATTCCAAATATTATTCAAAAATATATTGTTAATCCCAATCCGGTGAAAACCGAAAGATTTTTTATCAAACACAACATCGATTCTACCTTGGCGGCTTATGATTTAAAGACCATCAAAACCATAGATCTAAGCATAAAGCTCGATGCAACCCAGGATATTGAAAAATGGAGCACGCAAAAGCATTTTGAGAACATCCCGGTATGGGACAGAGAGTTCCTACTGGATAGCTACAAGCAATTACAAGAAATCAGGCCTTATTACAAATTTTTAACCGTCGATGAAGATCGGTATTTCATTCGTGATCATCTTCAACAAGTTAACTTAGCGGCTAGGGAAATGAATATCTCAAAGCTGCCGCCGGAAGCGCAAAACTGGGAAAACACCCATTTACGTTATACCCATGGTTATGGCGCAGTCATGTCACCTGCGGCTCAGGATGCCGACAAGCCGTTGGACTGGTATTTGCGCGATTTAAATCTGTCGTCCGATGTCGGCTTTAGCGTTAAAAATCCTGACATTTATTACGGTGAAGAAAACTATGCTTACGCGATAGTGCCCAACAAACTCAACATAGTCGGTATTGCCCGAGGCGAAGTGGACTTAGCTTCACCTTACCATGGCGACGGCGGCATTCCGATTCCGTCGTTTTTTAGAAAAGCTTTATTTTCCCTTTACTTTAAAGATGAGAAGATATTTTTCTCACCCAACATCACCACTGAAAGCAAAGTTAAAATACGCCGCAATATTGTTGAGCGCGTGGGCACTTTAACGCCCTTTTTGCATCTGGACAAAGACCCTTACTTGGTCATTACCGCTGACAGGTTCTACTGGATAATGGATGCTTACACCTTGTCTGATAAATATCCGGTTGCTAAACCTGCCGGTGAAGATTTTTTGGTCACCCACAAGGATTTCAACTATATCCGCAACTCGGTCAAAGTCGTGGTTGATGCCTTGGATGGTGATGTTGATTTCTACATTTCCGATCCATCAGATGCGCTTATTCAGGCTTATAGCAATGCCTATCCTGGATTGTTCAAAAATTTGGATGAAATGCCTAGTGAACTGCGTGAGCACTTGCGCTATCCACGCGAGTTGCAAACCATGCAAATGAAAGTGTTTGCCAAATACCATCAACTAGACCCTGCGTTATTCTACGAACAGGCGGAAACTTGGCAGTTCGCCCAAGTCCGCGACAAACCGGTACTGCCGTATTACCAAACCATGGATTTTGGCAATTGCAATAAAAAAGAGGAATTTGTGCTGATCAATCCAATGACTCCGATTAATAGAAACAATCTGAGCATGATCGGCGTGGCGAGTGCATTTGATCAAATCAACTGCAGCCAAGACTACAAACCCAGCATCACTGTGTATAAGTTTGGTAAAGAAGTGCAGGTCAACGGACCCGCGCAGGTCGAAGCCTTAATCAATCAGAATCCGGAAATTTCCGCGCAATTTTCATTGTGGGGTCAATACGGTTCAAGTATTGAAATGGGCCGCATGATTATCCTGCCCATGGGCAACACCGTGCTTTATGTACAACCGGTTTATATGATGTCCACCAAAAATAAAATCCCGGAGCTGGCGCGAGTAATTGTGTCTATCGGCAATGAAGTAGTGATGGATAAAACCTTGTGGTCGGCATTTAAACGCTTAAAGGATATTTACTTAAAAAATGCCCCCGGCAGTAACGGCTCTAGCGTTATCAAAAATGTTTTGGAGCCGATGAAAAACTAATTTTCTGAAGCAAGCAACGGACTGGTGGTTATTTACGCATCAGTCCGTTTTTTAAAAATTTCACACAGTCTTCCTCTCACTCCGGGCCGATAAAGCTGGATTGCACTTATATGGCAAAAGCCCCTCCCCTACGCTAGAATCCCTCTCGCAACGTTTAGTTGCACATAACTATAACAATACCTGAGGGGATAATAATGAGCGAGACCTTATTCGACAAACTAGGCGGTGAAGAGGCTGTCAATGTTGCGGTGGATATTTTCTATCGTAAAGTGCTGTCTGATCACCGCATTTATAGATTTTTTGATAATACCAACATGGAAGAACAAGCCGCCAAGCAAAAAGCTTTTTTAACCATGGCTTTTGGCGGCCCCAATAACTACACAGGCGCAGATATGCGTACCGCCCATGCTCGATTGGTAAAATTGGGTCTGGATAACAGCCATTTTGATGCCGTAATGGAACATTTGCGGGCAACATTGGAAGAACTCAACGTACCTGAAGATCTGATTGCTGAAGTAGAAGCAATTGCCGAAGGCGCTCGAAAAGATGTGTTAGGTAAATAATACCAATCACAATAAGTTCACATGCCATCCCTTCTCCAACGGGAGAAGGTTAGGATGAGGGTTTCAAAATAAAAACTTATTGGGATTGGTATAAGTGCTTAGATCGGGGCGGTGCCCCGATCTATTTAGTAAACGACTTTCAAACCAGTTTTTTCAATCGATATAACGCCGAAATATCCTCATCGCCATACCCTTGTGCCATCAGTTGTTCATAATCGTTCAATGTCATATCAATGATGGTCGACAATGCGCCGGTTTGGGCGGCCATACGTTGGCAGATTTTTAAATCTTTGTGGTGTAACGCCAGTTTAAAACCGGGCGTAAACACACCTTTGGTCATTGTCGGCCCACGATGTTGCAGAAACCAGTTACCCGACGCGCCGCCTGAAATCACATCAATCACTTTATCTAACGGCAATTGTTGAGCTGCTGCAAAGGCCAATGCTTCGGTCACCGCCTGATTAATACCTGCGCCGATAATTTGATTTACCGCTTTAGTCGCCTGACCGGCACCGCTCGGCCCTATATAGACAATGCGTGAAGCCATCGCAGCCAACACTGGACGAACTTGCGCCAGCGCCTGTTCGTCGCCACCCACCATCATCGCCAACGTAGCGTTTTTAGCACCTTCCACGCCACCGGACACCGGCGCATCAAGAAATGCCACCTGTTTTTCAGCCAGCGTTGCGTTTGCCTGTTGCGCCGTTGCACTGCTGACGGTAGACATGTCGACTACTATTGTTCCAGGCCTTACCGCATTTACAATGGCTTCAATCACCGCCAATACATCTTGATCGGCTGAGACGCAGAGCAATACCACATCAACATCGGCAGCCAATAATTGCGGTGTTGGGTAAGCAATAATCCCTAGCTCAGCGGCGAGTGCCTGCGCCTTGGACTGCGTTCGATTGTAAACGCCCGTTAACAACCCTGCTTTAGCAACATTTCTGGCCATTCCTACGCCCATGGCACCTAAGCCAATCAAACCGACTTTCATCGTTTATATCTCCAAATACGTATACGCCGTTAACCCGGCAATTAATTCCTGCTCAAATAATTGCCGTTGTTGCGGATCAATGTCTGCGTTAGCCAGTTTTTCTCGATAGGCGGTTTTCAAATCTTCGCCGCTGATATGCACATAATCCAATAAATCCGACACATGCTCGCCTTCTTGCAGGTCATAAAAATGATAACCCTGCTCGTCGAGTTCGATATTGATAGCGTGGGTGTCGCCAAATAGATTGTGCATATCGCCAAGAATTTCTTGATAGGCGCCAAGCATAAAAAAGCCGATCAAATAGGACTGTTCATCGTTGATGGTATGCACCGGCAATGTATTTTCAATATTTTGACCATCAATATAATGATCAATACGACCATCGGAATCACAGGTTAAATCCTGAATCACCGCGCGGCGAGTGGGTTGCTCCTGCAATCGATGAATAGGCATGATCGGAAAAATTTGATCAATACCCCAAACATCCGGCAAGGACTGGAACATGGAAAAGTTACAAAAGACTTTATCAGCCAGTTTTTCGTTTAACTCCTGCAGTATCGTCGCTTCGCTTTGATTACTGGGATTAAGGTCGTTTTGTATCTGTTGGCAAATCAACGCATAGGTATTTTCGGCTTTTGCCAAACCCGCAAGATTCAATTTATCCTGTGCAAACTGGGCACGCGCCTCAGACAACGCAAATTGCGCGTCATGATAATGTTCAACCGGATTAACGCATACCGGTAACGCTGCCAGCTCATTTGGATTGTTATAGACCGATTCCACATCGGTGACGTTAGTGATCAACACCGCGTGATGTGCAGTCAACGCGCGCCCGGACTCGGTAATAATGTCAGGCTGCGGCACTTGGTGTTCAGCACACAGCTCGGCGAAACTGCGGACGATATTTTGTGCGTATTCATCCAAGCTGTAATTGATGGACGACTCACGACGCGAATGGCTGCCGTCATAATCCACACCCAAGCCGCCGCCGGCATCGACCACTTTTATCTGCGCGCCCAAGCGATGAAATTCCACATAAAATTGCCCGGCTTCTTTGAGCGCTACTTTTATGTCGTGAATATTGGCGATCTGCGAGCCCATGTGAAAATGCATGAGTTTTAAACTATCCAGCAAATCGACTTGCTTGAGTCGCTCGACCAATTGCAATAACTCGTAGGTGTGCAAGCCAAACTTAGACTTCTCACCGCCGCTATTTTGCCATTTGCCCGCGCTGATGCTGGCTAATCTGACCCTAACACCCACTTGTGGCTTAACGCCTAAACGCGCCGCCTCTTCGATAATCAACTCCAACTCCAGCGGCTTTTCGATAACCAGATACAGATTAAGCCCCATCTTTAGACCGATCAACGCCAGGCGGATATAGGCCCTATCTTTATAGCCGTTGCACACCACCACACCTTGCTTGGACAGTGCCATGACGGCCAGCAATTCCGGCTTACTGCCGGCTTCCAAGCCTATGTTATCCGCCGCCAAAATACCTTCAACCACTTGCCGTTGCTGATTGACCTTGATGGGATAAACAGGCGTGTATTTGCCGTGATAATCATTGTTAACACAGGCTTTTGCAAAGGCTGCAGACAGGCGTTTAACACGATCTTTTAAAATATCGGTAAAGCGCACCAACACCGGTAGCGATAAATCTTTATCGTTAAGCGATTGCGCAATTTCATATAAATCCAGCACGACATCTTGCTCTGAACTGGGTTTTACGCAGACATGACCCTGATCGTTAATAGAAAAATAGCCATCACCCCAGTGGTTGATAGCGTAGGTTTGTGCAGATTGTTCTATGGTCCAGGGTTTGGTGGGATTCAAATGTTTACTCCGTTATTAACGATTGTTCGCTATTGTCTGTCTGTGCTTGCAGATAAGCCTGCAGTTCTTCATTGTTAACGCGATGATAAATGGCTGCACACGACAGGGTGATGTCAATCGACTCAAAAGTGATGTCATCACCTAAAAAATAATGTTCAGAGACCCAGCCGCCGCTGCGTCGACACACTTCCACGTCAATAACATCCTGTTCGATTAAGACATATTCTTGCAAGCTGGGAATGGTTTTGTAGATCGCCATTTTGGTGGCTTTATCCAGACGCCGCGTAGACTTGGATAACACTTCAACGATGATCACCGGTGCTTCGGTGAAATATTCATCGCCTTTATCGTCATCACACACCACCATCACATCGGGGTAAAAAAAGCAGTTACTGGCTTTGACTTTCATATCCGATGAAAAAGTCGTACATCTTGTGTTTTCTAAATGCTGTCTAAATTCGGCAAAAACGTTCCCGGAAATAATATTATGAATGCGACTTGCCCCACCCATGGCATAGACATCGCCATCAATATATTCATGCTTGATGTCGCTGAGTAGCTCTCCTTGCAAATATTCACTGACTGAAATGAAATGTTCCGCGTAATTTAGAGCCATAAAAAAATCCTCTTACAATGGTACGGTTTTTGACATGCAACTGAACTGTCATGACGTGCGTCATTAAATTCTAATATAATGCCCCGCCTCATATTTGTTTATTTTCAGGACACAACGCAATGAACCCATCAGAATGGTTTACTGAACAAGCAGCGGGCGCAGGCTCTGCCTTTTCATTAAAAATCAAACGCAAGTTACACGAAGAACAATCAGATTTTCAATTTCTGGAGATTTACGAAACAGAAACCTTCGGCAACTTGATGGTCATCGACGGTTGCACCATGGTATCTACCCGTGACAACTTTTTTTACCATGAAATGATGAGTCACCCGGCGTTGTACACGCACCCAAATCCCAAAAATGTCTGGATTATCGGCGGCGGCGACTGTGGAACATTGCGCGAAGTATTAAAGCACCCAAGTGTTGAACACGCCGTGCAGATCGATATTGACGAGCGCGTTACGCGTTTGGCGGAAATTTACTTTCCTGAGTTGTGCGAATCCAATAACGACCCCAGAGCCGACTTAAAATTTATCGACGGCATTAAATGGGTTAAAGACGCCGCGCCTAATTCCGTCGATATTATTATCGTCGACAGCACCGATCCAATTGGCCCGGCCGAAGGTTTATTTGGCGTCGATTTTTATCGCGATTGCTTCAATTGCCTGACTGAAAACGGTTTACTGGTACAACAAAGCGAATCGGCTTTACTGCACTTAAATCTTATTAAGGAAATGCGCGACGCCATGAACAGCGCAGGCTTAAGCCACACCCAAACATTATTCTTTCCACAGTGTATTTACCCTTCTGGCTGGTGGAGCGCCACTATTGCCAGCAAAAATGCCTTACCAGCATTCCGGGAAGAAGATGCCAAAACCAAGCCTTTTAACACCGTCTACTATAATGCTGATATTCACCATGCCTCGTTAGCGCAGCCTGAATTTTTTAAACAAGCATTCAACTCAGCAAAATGAAAAATCTAAACATCTTTAAATTGATTGAACGTATCAGCACGCTGGTGCGCGCCGAAGAGCGCAAAAAACTGGCTGCGCTGGGTTTACAGCCGATTCATATCCAAATTTTGGATTATCTGGATTCTTGCAATAGCTACAGCAACACCGCAGCGGCCATCACCGAATATTTCGGTTTGACTAAAGGTACAGTGTCGCAATCATTGCAAGTATTAGAGCGCCGCGAGCTATTGGAAAAAGTTCAGGACAGTGAAGATGCCCGTATTATTCATCTTAATCTGACCACTAAAGGCAACGAACTATTGGCACTTGTTCATGCCGACGATGTCTTTGCCCAGGCTGAACAAGCAGTACAAAACCAACAGTTTAATTCTATTGATAACGCCTTGCTGGCCGCATTGGAGACGCTGCAAAAAACCCACAATGCCCCTAGCTTCGGCTCCTGCGATACCTGTATCAATTTTGACGTCGAAGACAATCACTATCTCTGCAGCGTCACGCACTTACCGTTGTTTCAAGCCGAAACTGACAAAATATGTCGGGAGCACGTCCGCGCTCATGCGGCTTAAGCACTTCATTCACTAACTATTACGAGAAAAACCATGTTCGATCCTAAAGCCATTGATGACATCGCCAACCGCCTAGCTGGCGCCATTCCCCCCGGATTTAACAATCTGAAAGAAGATCTGGAAAAAACCTTTCATGCTATTTTGCAAGGCGCCTTAGGCAAGCTGGATTTGGTCACCCGCGAAGAGTTTGAAGTACAAAAAGCGGTGCTGGCAAAAACTCGTTCAAAACTGGAAGCACTGGAACAACGAGTTGCCGATTTGGAAGCGCGCATTCTTAAAACTTCGGATGATCAAAACCAAGCGTAAAACCGGCTAAACGCCCATGTCTTTGGCGATTGTCTACAGCCGTGGTCGTTCTGGTATCGATGCGCCATTAGTTACCGTTGAAGTCCATGTCGCCAACGGCCTACCGGCGTTAAATATCGTCGGCCTCCCTGAGACTGCTGTAAAAGAAAGCAAAGATCGGGTCAGAGGCGCAATACTTAACTCCCGCTTTGAATTTCCTGCACAACGCATTACCGTTAATTTAGCACCCGCCGACTTACCTAAAGAGGGCGGGCGCTTTGATCTGGCGATTGCCTTAGGCATTCTCGCCGCCTCCGGGCAAATCCCCAATATTGGACTAGAGCAATATGAATGCGTCGGCGAATTGTCTTTGGGCGGCGAACTACGCGCAATTATCGGTGTCTTGCCAATCGCCATCCAGGCCAGAAATCAGCACCGCAAGCTGATTCTTCCCAACGACAATCTCGCCGAAGCGGCGCTAATTAATGATATTGAAATTATCCCCGCCGGGCATTTGTTAGACGTTTGCGCGCATTTGACCGGGCAAAAACTGATCCCCAGCGAGTTCCAATTACCGGCCTCATCTGCATCCCACATCGACATCGATTTTGCCGATGTCCACGGCCAATACCATGTCAAACGCGCTTTTGAGATTGCCGCAGCCGGTGCTCACAACCTGTTAATGCTAGGCCCACCAGGCACCGGAAAATCGATGCTGGCCTCACGCCTGCCGACTATTCTGCCGCCACTAACTGAACGACAAGCCCAAGAAACTGCCGCGATTGCCTCCATCAGCGACCAAGGCCTGGATGTCGCCAACTGGCTTAAACCGCCATATAGATCACCCCATCACACGGCATCGGCTGCGGCATTGGTCGGTGGCGGCAGCAATCCTCGACCTGGAGAAATCTCATTAGCTCACAATGGCACGTTATTTCTTGATGAGTTGCCCGAGTTTGACCGTAAAGTGCTGGAAGTATTACGTGAACCGTTGGAAACCGGCCACATCACTATTTCCCGCGCCGCCCGCCAAGTGGATTTTCCCGCCCGCTTCCAGCTTATTGCCGCGATGAATCCTTGCCCGTGCGGTTATCTGGGTGATGCTTCCGGCCGTTGTCATTGCACATCAGAACAAGTCATTCGCTATCGGGCTAAAGTGTCCGGCCCATTACTGGACCGAATAGACATGCATCTGGACGTGCCTCGAGTATCCCACGATATTTTGCGGAAAGGCTCGCCTGATGGTGAAGAAAGTAGCGCCCAGATCCGAGCACGCGTCGTCGCAGCAAGAAATATCGCCATAGCGCGGAGCGGTAAAGCCAACGCCGAATTAACCGCCAAAGAAGTTAAACATATTTGCGAACTTACTGAACCCGGCCACCAACTTTTACAGCAGGCCATGGATAAATTCGGCCTATCGAATCGAGCGTATCACCGCATTCTAAAACTCGCCCGGACCATCGCTGATCTGGCGCAAGCTGAGCACATTAGCATCAACCATTTAAGCGAAGCCATTAGCTACCGCAAACTGGATCGACGTAGTTAAGCCCACTAAATAGCCTCTATAACAAGCAGTTGTTGCTTAATGGTCTACACTGTGGAAAGGTATATTTAGCCACTCAGCCAAGCCATGACAAAATCCCTCAGTCATTCATTCGCCTACTCTCAACTCATTATTTGCATCGTTATAGCCATTGCGGAAGCTCTAGTGATGTTAATGCTGGATGCACTCCCACAATGGGGCCTTACGTTAACTTCATCGCAAAATATTATTGTCGACACCGTATTGCTTTCATTGCTAGCTGCGCCACTGATTTGGCGATTATCACTTCGTCCACTAGCCATAAAAGTAAATGAGCAACAAGCCGAAAATGCGCGGCAAAGCCAAGAAAATTCACAACTGCTTCATGCCTTGGATGTTCATGCCTTAGTTAGCATGACTGATATTACCGGGCGCATTACCTACGTGAATGAGCAGTTCTGTCAGGTTTCCGGCTACAGTGAAAGCGAATTGCTCGGCCAAGATCACCGTATTATCAACTCCGGTTACCATGACAAAACCTTTTTTGGGGAAATATGGCGCACTATTGCCCAAGGTAAGTCCTGGCAGGGCGACGTGTGTAATCGCAACAAACAAGGCCTACTGTATTGGGTCGCCAGCACTATCGTGCCGCTATTAGGACAGAATGGTAAACCAACACAATATATTTCCATTCGTCGTGATATTACCAACATCAAAGAAAACGAAATCCGTTTGCTAACACTTAAGCGCGCGTTAGATGCCAGTCGAGAGATGATTATTGTCACTGATGATCATGGCTGTATTCAGTACGCTAATCCGGCGTTATTTGATTTTACAGGTTGGCAAGAAGAGCAACTGGTTGGTAGACCCCCCAATATGCTGGATAGCCCAAATGCCGACCGACCAACCTTGGCTGACATGCAGCAGTGCTTAAACCAAGGTAAAGCGTGGCATGGACGCTTACTTAACCGACGCAAAGGCACAGCCCCGTTTAGCATTGCCGGCCAAACCACACCGCCTGATACTCGTGATTACTGGGCAGACGTCAGTGTCACAGCTATACGTGATGCTAAAGATAAGCTGCTAGGCTATGTACAAATTCAGCGCGACATCACCAGCCTGGTCAATTTGGAACAGACTCAACTTCTGGAAAATGCCGACACTACCGCACGCTTGGCAATTTCCGAAACCTTACAACAAACCTTGCCGCTTAATGAGCGCTTTGCTCAGGTGCTCAATATTCTGTTTAACTTGAAGGCTTTTGATCTGCAACGTAAAGGTGGCATTTTTATTAAAGACCCGGATCAAGACTTTCTGGACATGTATGTCTTGCATGGTCAATTCAGCGAGGAATTTATACGTCGCGAACAACGCATCCCATACGGCGCTTGCTTATGCGGACGAGCCGCTGTTTCACAAGAACTTATTGTCTCTGATGACTGCTTCTGCGACCCGCGTCATGAGCATCAATTTAACGGCATGCAGCCGCATGGTCATTACATCGTGCCGATAGTTTCGGCCGGCGCCACATTAGGAATACTGTTTCTTTATACTGATCCATACCCGATACAAGCTGATTCGCGCCTGGCTATGCTGCGGCAAGTCGGCGACATGCTGGCATTGGCACTCTTACAGGAGCAAGCCAAGTTATCATTAGAAGCAGCTCGCGATGCCGCTGAACAAGCAACCAAAACTAAAGCTGAATTTTTAGCGAACATGAGCCATGAAATCCGCACACCTATGAATGGCGTGCTGGGTATGCTGGATATTCTGAAAGATACCGACCTAAGTCATGAGCAAGAGGATTTAGTAGCCACCGCTGCTAATTCTGCCGAATCTTTGTTAACCATCATTAACGACATTCTGGACTTTTCTAAACTGGAGGCCGGCAAGTTCGAGTTGGAAAGCATTGAGTTCAATCTGCATTTGCTAGTAGAAGAGGTTTGCACCTTAATGTCTGGCCGTGCGCATAGCAAAGATTTAGAGCTGAACTGCTTTTTACACCCCAGCCTGCCGCCATATTGGCATGGCGACCCCACTCGCATACGGCAAGTGCTGACTAATTTAATCGGCAATGCCATCAAATTTACCGAACATGGCGAAGTGTCTGTAAAAGTATTTTGCCAAGAGCTAGCTAACGACAAACGCTTATTGCGTTTTGAAGTTAAAGACACCGGCATCGGCATGAGTACAGAAGGCCAGGCGCGTTTATTTCAACCCTTCAGCCAAGCCGATAGCTCAACTGCCCGCCGCTTTGGCGGCACAGGTTTAGGTCTGTCAATTTGCAAAAATCTAGTCAACATGATGGACGGTGCTATCGGCCTGGAAAGCGCCATAGACCAAGGCACCTGTTTCTGGTTTACCCTGCCGCTGCAGCCTACCATCAGCACAGAGCCTCGCCCGGCCGCTGATCTTTCAGGAAAACGCGCACTCATTGTTGATGACAATGCCACTAACCGGAAAATTTTGCGCCATTATCTTCAGCACTGGGGAGTAATCGTTAACGAAGCGGATAATGCTGCCGATGCCTTAGCCGCGCTGGAAACTGCAGCAAAAATCGGTGAAAACGTTGATATTTTATTATCAGATTTACATATGCCTGACATGGATGGTTTTGCGCTAGCTCGCGCCATCACCAATCACCCGGTCATTTCAGCAACGCCCCGTTTATTGTTATCATCAGGAGGCCTAGGTTTTGAAGCAGATCGGCTGGCGCTGGGTTTTGCTCAATGCTTGTTAAAACCAGTCCGGCAAACACAGTTATTTGACGCAATTGTTAACGCCTTACAGACACCGATCAAACAAGTGAAAACTGCTACTAAAACGTCTACGGCTCAAGCTGATTACAGCAATAAGCGTATTCTGGTTGCCGAAGACAACAAGGTTAATCAAAAAGTTATACAGGCTATGTTGGGCAAATTTAACTGTATTCCGGATTTAGCTGAAAATGGTCAAGAGGCTTTAGATTTACTCGCTCAGCACCACTATGATTTGGTATTAATGGACTGCCAAATGCCGGTAATGGATGGCTATGAAGCGGCACGCAAGCTACGCAGCCTAGAGTTGACACATAAGACTGACCGCATACCCGTCATCGCCTTAACAGCGCATGCCGCCAGCGGTGAACGCGAAAAATGCTTAGCTGCTGGCATGGATGATTTCCTCACTAAACCTATCTCAAGACTCAAACTAGCCATTACACTAGCGCACTGGCTGGACGAATCCAGCCAAGCTGAGACAATAGTGCCAGACAACCGCATCGCTATTAAACAAAGCCATCTGGAGGTATGGAACCAAGCCGCTGCGCTTAAACAGTTAGATGAAGATCAGGAGCTACTCAACGATATGATCGACTTATTTTTGAAGGAAACTCCAGCCAGAATACTTGATCTTGAAAATGCGCTTGCACAGGATAATCTTATCGCGCTAGCGGATGCCGCTCATGCCCTTAAAGGCATGGCCGGACATTTTTGTGCTGACTTGCTACAATCCAGCGCGGCCAGTCTGGAACACAGCGCGCGCCAGGGTGATCCTGCTAACTTTCAGCAAATGACCACACCAGTTGTAAACGCAGCGCTTAGCTTAATCAGCATCCTGCAACAATCACAAGGCACCCACCTATGAGCAACGAATTCAACTTTCATGAACTTAAAGCCGCCGAGCGCTTGCCGTCACCCTCAGGGACAGCGCTAGCCATCATGCAGCTAGTACAAAAAGAAGATGCTTCGATACAAAAAGTAGCCGAGCTGGTAAAGGTCGATCCCGCCTTAAGCGGACGCATCATCAGTTTCGCCAATTCGGCAGCCTTTGGTGCCCGACGGCCAATAGCCAATATTAACGACGCAACTATCATGATGGGCATGCAACCGGTGCGTAATTTCGCACTCAGTCTGTCATTAGTCAGCAATCATCGCGGCGGACATTGCCCGGGATTTGATTATGGCGCTTATTGGGCACAAGCATTGGCGATGGCCGTGGCTATTGCCGCAATTACCGCACGGGAGCGCACCGTTACCCCGGAAGAAGCATTTACCCTAGGCCTGTTATCCGATATTGGACGGCTAGCATTAGCGACTGCCTGGTCAGATATTTATGGTGAATGCCTCAATAGCGCCCAAGGGTCTGAGTTGCTTAATCTTGAACGCGAACGTTTTGCTGTCGATCACAAAGAACTCACGCTATTGCTCTTACAGGACTGGGGATTTCCTGGAATATTTCTTGATGCCCTAAAACTCAGCCTTGAGCCACCCGCTGAAGAAAACTCTCGCACTACTCGTTTGGCCCGACAACTAGCATTTGCACGCCTGCTTAGCCGCTACTGTATCGGCGATGATCAATACCGCACGTCTTTGCTGCCCGGCTTACAACAAGAAGCAGGCGCCCACGGCTTAGAAAATGAGGTGCTAACTTCGTTTATCGATGAAATCATTCAACAATGGCATGACTGGGGTAAACAAATAGAAATCAAAACCGACGTGGCCAAAATATTTGCGGTTGACCAACATGAGCAGAACCACACATTACCTGGACTGGATATTTTATTAGTCGACGATGACCCGATAATGCTAGCTCGCTTATCAAAACAACTTGCGACCGCAGGCCATCGCGTTGAAACCTGTCGTGATGGTGAATCCGCTTTAAAGCATGTCATTGAACATCATCCGCAACTAGTCATTACCGACTGGCGTATGAAGCCGATGGACGGTCTGACGCTGTGCAAAGCTTTACGAAGTTCTGATATTGGTAAGAATCTATATCTAATTATGCTTACCGCCACAGAAAGCGAAGATTCGTTAGTTGAAGCTTTCGATGCTGGCATTGACGACTTTGTTACCAAACCTGTCAGTTTGCGTGTGTTGCTGGCGCGAATCCGTGCTGGTCAGCGCATAGTATTACTACAACAAGAAGTAGAGCGGGAAAAACAAGATATTCAACGCTTCAGTGCCGAACTTGCCGTGGCCAATCGCCGCCTAGGCATGATGGCAAACACCGATATTCTCACCGGCTTGCCTAATCGCCGTTATGCTTTGACCCGCTTGGAACAAGAATGGGACACCGCACAGCGTTACAAACGGCCGTTAAGTGTGTTAATGCTGGATTTGGATCATTTCAAATCTGTTAACGATACTCTCGGCCATGATGCTGGAGATGTAGTTTTAGCGCATGCGGCAAAAATCATGAAAGCTGCTGCCAGAGCAAGCGACATCGCTTGCCGCCTGGGCGGAGAAGAATTCCTGGTGATTGCAACCAATACCGATGGCGCCACTGCAGTGTTGTTAGCCGAACGAATTCGCAGCGCCATACAGACTAATCAACCCAAAGATATTGGCTTATTAAGACCCATTACTGTCAGTATTGGTGTGGCCGGCTCAGTAGGTAGCAAACCCGGCTGGCAAGAGTTAATCAAACTTGCTGATCAAGCACTATATAAAGTCAAAGCCGGTAACCGTAATGCGGTCCAGTTGGCGTCGATATAATGAATAGCAATGTTCAAATCACTCATAAATTTTGCCATTGTTAATCCGTTAGCACCTACATCTTGCCACGTGGATTTTTATATGAAGCCAAGGTGCATCAGGCTTTTTAAATGCTTATTTGCCAGCATACCAAAACCTACTAACCCCATCTAAAGCATTGCCGTAGACAGACGCTTCGCATTCTGAACGGATTACATCCCCTCTTTATTGTTGTATTATCTGTGCCTGAACTGCTTGATTTAAAAGCAGGCTGGGGCGGCCCCGAATTTCGACGATAGAATTTTTAAGGATTAAGCATGATGAGTAAATTAAAGTTGATAGTACGTTTTTTTATGGGTTTGTTGCTGATAATGGCCATAGCCGGTTGTGCTGGTAGCCAAAAAACCGCAAGCACTGGAGAATTTTTTGACGACTCTGTGTTAACCACCAAAGTTAAAGCCTCAATACTGGGGGATTCCAGATTGAAAGTAATGCAAATCAATGTCGAAACATTTAAAGGTGTGGTGCTGTTAAGTGGTTTTGTCGACTCCGCCGCGGCTGCCAAAAGGGCAGTAGAAATTGCCCGAACCATCAGAGGCGTCAAATCCGTTAACAACGCGTTAGTTGTTAAATAAGCATTTTTGCTGTCATCGTCTAATCACGATGACAGCTCCCATTTTTTAGTTATTTAAATCTTGCAGCAGCTTTCGCATTACTCGAATCAATGCGATGCCTTTCACGGCAGTCACTGGCAATTTGCCACTCGACAAATCTATTTTTCTCACCCATTCGTTTTTTTGCATGACTAATCCTTTACATCTTGCGCCGAGCACACTCAAGCTACATATTGACCTGTCTGACCTCCACATTCCCAAAGAAGCCCCTAAGACCGCGACAGCGATTCTAGGCCAGCCCAGAGCTCAGGCCGCATTGGAATTTGGTATTGCGATGAATATGCCTGGCTACAATATTTTTGTGATGGGGGAACCTGGATTAGGGCGGTTATCAATGATTACCCAGCATTTAGATGCGTTGGCCGGACAACTACCCCCGCCGCCTTCCTATGCCTATATCAATAATTTTGATAACCCGCGCGAGCCTACTGCTCTTAAGCTACCGGCAGGACAAGGTCAGCATTTAAACCAAGACATCGAAAAGTTACTTGATAACTTGCTGGCTACGTTCCCGGCAGCGTTTGAAAGCCCTGCCTATCAGCAAAAAAAGAGTGCCATCGAACGGCATTTCAGTCAGCTATTTAATGCGGCAATCGATTTGGTCGAAAAAAAGACTCGAGGGTTAAACATTGCGCTGTTCCGTGAAGGTGAGTCCATTACTTTTGCACCACTGCGCAAAAACAAAGCCCTGGATGAAGAGCAATTCAGTCAGCTACCGCAAACAGAACGTGAGTCTTTTCATAAACACGTTGAAGAGTTAGAAGATTATCTCGGCGAGGTTTTGTTGGAAATGCCGCAATGGCGCCGTGATATGGTGGAAAAATTCAGGCAACTAGACAACGACACAATCAGCGTAGCAATAGATCCGCTTTTTGAGGAATTGCATACGGCCTATCAAGGTATCGATGATGCCCTTATTTATCTGACAAAAATCAGAAAAAATATGCAGCAATCCATTACCGATTACCTAATGCCCGGACGATCATCAGAGACAAATGAAAACTCGCTAAGACGCATACTACTGGAACAATACGCACCCAACATTTTGGTAGATCATCAAGAAGACTCAGGGGCACCGGTCATTTTCGAGCCCCACCCTATCTATCAAAACCTGTTTGGCCGTATTGAATATGTCAGCGAACAAGGCACATTGGTAACCAATTACCGACGGATTTGTGCAGGTTCATTGCATCGCGCCAATGGCGGTTATTTAATTATCGATGCAGAAAAATTACTGACGTTCCCATTCGTTTGGGACGCACTCAAGCGAGCCCTGCAATCCGGGCGCATTGAAATTGAATCGCCCTATGCTGAATTAGGTATTAATCCTATTACCTTAAAGCCTGAAGTCATCCCTCTAAACGTTAAAGTGATTTTGGTCGGACCTCGTGACATTTACTATCTGTTGGAAGAACTGGACAGTGAATTTAATGAGATGTTCAAAATTTTGGCCGATTTTGACAATTACATTTCACGCACCGACGAGTCCATGCAACAGTTTGCGTTGTTACTGATTAAACACGCCGCCGATACTACCGCCAAGGCACTAACCCGCACTGCGATCCAGTGTTTGATTGAGCACAGCTGTCGTTTATCAGAAAATCAGCAACATTTTTCAGCGCGTATCAATGACTCGCTGGACATCATTGCCGAAGCTAATCTGTTTTGCCAAAAAAGCCTTGCTGAACAAATTGATAGGGTTCATGTTGAGCAAGCATTGGCTGCCAGAGAATATCGTAACGGCCGGTTATCACAAACCATTCTCGAAGAAATGCTTGACGGTACCATACTGATTGACACTGACGGCGAGGCAGTCGGCAAAATTAATGGCCTGACGGTGCTGGAAGTGGGCGGCAGCAGTTTTGGCGCACCTGCTCGCATCACTGCCTCGGTATATCCTGGCTCACGAGGCATTGTCGACGTAGAACGTGAAGTTGAGTTGGGCCAGCCGATACACTCCAAAGGCGTGATGATTTTATCCGGGTATTTGGGGCATTGTTATGCTCAAGAGTTCCCTCTGGCCATTTCAGCGAGCATAGCTATAGAGCAATCTTATGGTTATATCGATGGCGACAGCGCGTCACTTGCCGAACTATGCTGCTTAATTTCCGCGTTGACGCGAACGCCGATTAAACAAGCTTTTGCGATTACCGGCTCTATCAATCAATATGGCGAGGTGCAGGCGATTGGCGGGGTAAATGAAAAAATAGAGGGCTATTTTCGTTTATGTCAGGCGCGAGGGCTAAATGGACAGCATGCTGTGATTATCCCGGCTGCCAATAAACGCAATTTAATGTTAAAGCAGGAAGTAATCGACGCTGTCACACAAGGTTTGTTTGCAGTTTATGCCGTTGCTAACGTCGATGAAACTTTAGAGCTTTTAACCGGACAGGTCGCCGGAGTTGCGGACAACGAGGGTAATTATCCGGAAAATACTATCAATTTCCTCGCTATATCTCGCTTAAAGGAAATTTCCGAACTGGCACATGAAGATGAGAAGGAAGAAGGTGATTGATTTTTTGGACTCGGCCAGTGCTGCAGCTGGCCGAGTGGTTAATTTCTTAGTGACCCGCCTCGGTAACAACGACATCAATCCCATTTTGGCGTAATCGCGCACGAATACTGCTGACACTGGACATCTTTGATAACGGACCCATTTTGACCCGATACCAAGTAGCATCGCCGACCTTGGCTTTTTCAACTCGAGACTCGATACCCATGAGAGCAAGCTTAGCTTTCATGTTGTTGGCATCCTTAAATTCTTTAAAGGAGCCGGCTTGTAGGATATAGCTGCTTTCTTTACCCTGCCCCACGCGTTCTTCACGCGTACGGGTACCAATTTCGTAATCTGGCACCACAACTTCTTTTTCAGGAAGAATGGTATAGAAATCAAATCGCGGAATTGCAGGGCCTGTCTCTACTTTAACCTCTGGCTTGACAGCTGATTTTTCCGGAGTAGGCGGTACTGGAATGGCCTGGGTAAGTGCTTGCGAGTCAGATTGCGCTGGTTTGGGTCCGCTGCGTAAATAAACCAAAAATACGACAAAGCTAATAACCAAGGCAGTGATGAGCATCCATTTCCACAGGCTAATGCTTTGAGGACCATCATAATACCCGCGCTTCGAATGGCGTTTGCCTTGGCCGCTGTGTTTGTAGTCTCTAGCCATTACATTGCTTCAGGTGCCGTGATATTTAACAAACTTAATCCGTTTGCCAATACCTGTTTCACTGCACAAATAAGATTTAACCTGGCGTTACGAATAATCTCATCATCAACCAAAAACTGATGCGCGTTGTAATAAGTATGAAATTCGTTAGCTAAATCGCGTAAATAATGAATCAATTGGTGCGGCTCATAACTTAACGCTGCACGCTCCAACGCCTCTGGATAACGCGTTAAGGTAGTCAACAATGCAGTTTCGTGGTCTTCAGTCAATACCGGCAGATTGTCCATACCTAACGGCTGATCTCTTATTAAGCTTTTTTCGTCCAACTGGCGCAAAACACTGCAAACTCTGGCATGGGCATACTGCACGTAAAACACTGGATTTTCGCTGGATTTTGAGGTCGCTAATTGCAAATCGAAATCCATGTGTTGCTCAGATCTCCGCATCATATAAAAAAACCTAGCAGCATCTTTACCCACTTCATTACGCAACTGCCGTAGCGTAACAAACTCGCCGGAACGCGTGGACATTTGCACCCGTTCTTCACCACGATACAGCGTGGCAAATTGCACCAATAGAACCGTTAGTTTTGCTTGATCTGCGCCTAAAGCCAGCATGGCTGCTCGTACTCGAGGAATATAGCCATGATGATCGGCACCCCAAATATCGATAATTTGATCAAAGCCGCGATCCAGCTTATTCATGTGATACGCAATATCAGAAGCAAAATAGGTCGTTTGGCCGTTTTCACGCACCACAACTCTATCTTTTTCATCACCCAACTGACTTGAGGCAAACCACGTAGCGCCGTCTTGCTCATAAAGATGACCACCAGCACGCAAGCGTTCTAACGCTTTTTGCACGGAGCCATCATCCATTAGCTGACGTTCTGAAAACCATTTCTGATAATCAACGCCAAATTCCTTTAGATCCGCTCGAATATCTTCCAGAATGTTATCTAAACCTATTTGGAAAAAATCCCGATACAACGCTGGCCCCAACAAAGTTTTGGTCCGTGCGATAAGCGCATCAATATGAAGCTCTTTATCGCCACCTTGAGGTTCATCAGCAGGAATATTTTCAAACACCAGTTCAGCTGGACGGCGATAGTCGTTGGCAGATGCTCTATGAATATCCGCGGCAATTTCACGCACATAATCACCCCGATAGCCATTACTGGGAAATAACACTCGCTCACCGCATTCTTCTTGATAACGCAGCCAAATACTGGTTGCCAAAATATCCATCTGACGACCGGCATCATTGACGTAATACTCACGATGCACAGCAAAACCGACTGCCTCAAGTAAATCAGCAACCGCGGAGCCATAAGCTGCGCCACGACCATGTCCCACATGTAAAGGGCCGGTCGGATTAGCAGATACAAACTCAACTTGCACTTTTTTGCCAATCCCAATTTTGCTTAAGCCATAAGCATGACCTTGCTGATGGATCTGTCTAACAATTTGATATTGAGTACTGGGATCTATAAAGAAATTAATGAATCCAGGTCCCGCTAACTCTACTTTGATAACAGCATCATCTTGCGGCAATGCGGCAATGATTTGCTCAGCTATTTGACGTGGATTAGTTTTGGCAGGCTTTGCCAGCAGCAAGGCTAAATTAGTCGCAAAGTCGCCGTGTTGCGCGTCTTTTGTGCGCTCAATTGCAATATTGACAGTGATGTCCTGACCAAGAATATCTTGGCTTTTCAGCGTTTCGACGGCTTGCAGGAGAAGTGCTTCTAGCTTTTTTTTCATTGCTACGTTATGTGGATAAGATCAAGTAAACAGGCGGGCATTATCCATTAAAACCGTCCGATTATCCATTCAAAGAACGTGGTTAGAGCAGTATCTACAGCCAATCAATAACTAACAGTTATATACGCTGCGGCAATATGCCACATTGCCCTGACTAAGTTAAGACGCTAGACTCGTTTTCGCTCAGTTTGCACTCAACACGAAATTATAATCCTTCGAGTTTATCTCAACGGGCCGTCAACAAGCCCCCCCCCTTCCAACCGAGGTCATCATGAAACGCAAATACCAATCGAAAGACTTCAACCACACAAATCATCAAGAACTCAGCAAAAAAACAGCCTTCCATGAAGCGGGACACGCTGCTGCAATTTATCTTGGCAACAAAGCAAAACAACTGCCGCCAGTGTTTTTTCAGATATTGATTACCGAATTGGCTAATGATTTACAAGCTCCTCAAAAACCTAATGAAAACTACGTTGCTATTGTCGAAGGTGGCCGTTTAATCCATACGCTTCCCTGCTCAGTTGAACAAGCCATCAATGATTTTTCACCGGCACAGCAACAAGCCTACCAACTCGCCTTTGAGGCAGACATCATTAACATGCTTGCAGGCCCATTAGCAGAAGCACAGTATGTTGCCTTACGTGACGACGAACCCATTAACCCGCATTTGGTTAATTTTGACGCCCTAAAAAATTACGGTGGCTCAGCTGATATTGAAGCAGTTAATGATTACCTTAATTGTTTTATCGCTTGCCCTGAGCAGCGCCAAGACAAAGTAACCGAATTATTTATTGCTGCATTTAATTTCGTTACAGATAAAGACAATTGGCAAGCAATTACAGCGGTGGCCACTCACTTGTTGGCGGAGCCTAAAAACGTCATCAGCTGCGAAGAAGTCATGGCGGTTATCGAAAATGTTATTTATAAACAAGCCGCCTTCAAACTCAAAAATGACTGGTTATCGGGCTTTACCCGTAAGACCTGGCACCAAACAGAGCTGTCCCTACCCTAACCAGGGTGGATCCTTCGGCAATCGCTGCTTCTAAGTCGTCTGACATACCCATCGAAAAGGTATCTAGTTGCGGACAAGCTAACTGACCGACTGCTTTATATAACCTCCGATACGGTAAACGCTGCCGTTCAAACTCTTGCTCTGGCGAAGGAATTGCCATTACTCCCCGTAGTTTCAACCGGGGCAACTCGGCTATCTGTGCGCATAAATCCGGAAGCTCATCCAAACTGATACCTGCCTTGCTAGATTCCTCGCTGATATTTACCTGTAAACAAATATTTAGAGGTTGTTGAGAATCTAGGCGTTGCGCACTCAGCCGTTGAGCTATCTTAAAACTGTCGACACTGTGGACCCAATCAAAGTGCGCTGCCAAGGCTTTGGTTTTATTGGATTGAATGGGGCCAATAAAATGCCAAGTTATATTGAAAGCGCCCAACGCTTGTTGCTTTTGCAACGCCTCTTGACAGTAATTTTCGCCGAAATGCCGCTGCCCGGCTCGATAAGCGGCGGCAATATCTTCCACTGGTTTAGTTTTACTAACCGCCAATAACACTACAGATCCAGGCTTTCGATGATAATTGATTTCTGCTTGTGTGATTTGCGAGCGAACTTGCTCAAGTCTGTCGTTAATCATAATGTTTACAAAAATTTGAATACGCAAAACCGGTTATTAGACAACGCAGCTTCAAAAAAACCAATAGTTGAGCTAATGTTGATGGCATTGCAATTACTTCTTTTTATGAGGATCTTATGGATATCGCCGAGCTACTCGCCTTTTCCGTTAAAAACAATGCGTCAGATTTACATCTATCAGCTGGCCTACCACCGATGATTCGTGTTGATGGGGATATAAGACGCATCAATATCCCAGCTTTAGAGCATAAGGAAGTTCATCGACTAATTTATGACATCATGAACGATAAGCAGCGTCGTGATTACGAAGAATTCCTGGAAACCGACTTTTCCTTTGCTTTACCCGGCGTAGCTCGGTTCCGTGTTAATGCCTTCAACCAGGAACGTGGCGCTGCGGGCGTGTTCAGAACCATTCCTTCCAAGGTTTTAAGCTTGGAAGATTTAAACGCACCCAAATTTTTCGAAGAGTTATGTAAAAAACCCCGCGGTTTGATTTTGGTTACCGGCCCTACCGGCTCAGGCAAATCAACCACGTTGGCGGCAATGATCAATCATATCAACACCAATGATTATGCCCACATCCTCACTGTCGAAGACCCTATAGAATTTGTCCATGAAAGTCAGAAGTGCTTAATAAACCAACGCGAAGTCCATAGAGACACTCACGGTTTTACCGAAGCCTTGCGGTCTGCCTTGCGTGAAGACCCAGATATTATTCTAGTGGGTGAAATGCGTGATCTTGAAACCATTCGTTTGGCACTTACTGCAGCCGAAACGGGTCACTTAGTATTTGGTACGTTGCATACTACCTCAGCGGCAAAAACTATCGACCGTATTATCGACGTATTTCCGGCCGCCGAAAAAGACATGATCCGCTCCATGCTGTCAGAATCGTTGCAAGCCGTTATTTCACAAACACTACTTAAAAAAATTGGCGGAGGCCGCGTTGCTGCTCACGAAATCATGGTCGGCACTTCAGCCATCAAAAACCTAATCCGAGAAGCCAAAGTGGCGCAAATGTATTCAGCCATTCAAACCGGCCGTAAAGATGGCATGCAGACCTTAGATCAAAATCTCAAGGAACTTGTGGATAAAGGTCTGATAGCACCCAAAACAGCGATGGCAAAAGCCATTAACAAAGATACTTTCCGCTAGGTGAAGCCATGGACTTTGACGCGCTGCTAGCCTTAATGGTACAAAAAAAAGCCTCTGATTTATTTATCACCGCAGGCCGAGCACCAACAATGAAGGTCGATGGTTCACTGGTCGAATTATCTAAAACCGCATTAACACCAGAACAATCACTAAAAATTGTCCTGGGCGTAATGAACATAAATCAACGCAACGAATTTGAGAATACCAAAGAATGCCAATTTGCTATCGGCATTAAAGACATGGGCCGATTTAGGGTGAGCGCATTTACTCAGCGCGATTCGGCGGGCATGGTATTACGACGTATTGAAAACCAAATCCCTGATGCCGATGAGCTGAACTTACCCCCCATTTTGAAAGAGCTCATCATGAAAAAACGTGGGCTACTAATCTTTGTGGGCGGCACTGGCACTGGTAAATCGACTTCTTTGGCATCATTAATTAAATACCGCAACCAAAACAGCAGCGGCCACATTATTACCATTGAAGATCCCATTGAGTTTCAACATCCACATTTAGGCTGCATCGTCACCCAGCGCGAAGTGGGTTTAGATACGGAATCTTACGAAGTAGCCTTAAAAAACACGCTGCGCCAAGCACCCGATGTGATTTTAATTGGCGAAATTAGAACCCGAGAAACTATGCAAAACGCCATCACCTTTGCGGAAACCGGGCACTTATGCTTGTCTACTTTACATGCCAATAACGCTAATCAGGCTCTGGACAGAATTCTGCACTTTTTTCCAGATGAAATGCATAGTCAACTATTGATGGATTTATCCTTAAATCTTCGCGGCATCATTGCTCAACAATTAATCAAACGAGAAGATGAAAAAGGCCGCTACCCGGCTATCGAAATACTCATCAACACACCGTTAGCAAAGGACTATATTCGTAAAGGCGAGATTCATAAGCTGAAGGAGTTGATGAAAGACTCACGGGAACAAGGCATGCAAACTTTTGATCAAGCGCTTTACGATCTCTACAAGGCGAATAAAATCAGCGAAAAAGATGCCCTCAACTCTGCCGACTCCCAAAATGAAGTACGCTTAATGATTAAACTGGGCAATGTCGATCCTGCAAGCCTAAACAATAACGACATGATTTTGACTGAAGCCGATCAAGACAAAGGCTCAATTTATTAACCCCTTTTTTAAAGGTTGTCAGTACATCTGTTACAGACAACCTTATCTTTCTCCAATTAACGGATAACCAACGGGATGATAGAAGATTGCTTTATTGCAGTTTTCGGGTAAAACAAGCAGCATCATACGTCTAGCCTTTCCTGTTGAAATATCTATGAACATACTAATTACTGGCGGCACCGGCTTTATTGGCAGCAAATTAACCACCAGCCTCATTAAACAGGGTCACAATATAACGATATTGAGTCGTGATTCTAATAAAGTTTCCGCAATTTTCGGCTCAACGGTTACTGCTTTATCTAACCTTCGACTGCTGACTCCCGACTCTTCTTATCAAGTTATTATTAATCTGGCTGGCGCACCTATTTTTGATGCCCGGTGGAGCGATGCTCGCAAACAGCTACTCAGAAATAGCCGTATCGATTTAACTACTCAGTTAGTTAAAAGCATGTCATGTATGAACATTAAACCTGACGTTTTTATTAGTGGCTCTGCCATTGGCTATTACGGCGACCAAGGAGATACGATCCTCAATGAGCAATCTGCAACCCAAGCAGATTTTTCTCAACAACTTTGCGCCGATTGGGAAGCCGCCGCCATTTCGGCTGAGAAGTATGGCATCAGAGTATGTCTAATCAGGACGGGACTTGTGATTGCCGATGGCGGCGGCTTATTACAACGGATGCTGCTGCCATTCCGTTTAGGTCTAGGTGGGCGCTTAGGGGAAGGCAAACAATGGATGTCTTGGATACATCGACAAGACTGGATTGCCATCGCTGAAGCCATGATTGCCGACAATTCCATGCACGGTGCCTACAACGCAACGGCACCCAATCCAGTTACCAATACTGAATTTACGAAAACCCTGGCTGCTTGTTTGCAACGCCCCGCCCTGTTACCTGTTCCGGCTTGGCTATTAAAAACGCTGCTTGGAGAAATGTCCGGATTAGTCCTTGGCAGTCAACGTGTCATTCCCGACCGGTTGCTAGCTCAAGGCTTTAAGTTTCAATACCAAAATCTTGCCGACGCTATCACTAACGCGCTGCATCCGGAAAATGACTAAAAATCAGATTAATCCACAGAAATTACTGTTGAGCAAATGGACCGCGGTAAGCCCCAAAAATAAGGAAAAGCATTTTCTGGTTACTCAGATTATCAAGGATGAAGAAGATCTATCTATCGTTGCTTGCATTCTTGAAGCCGTCATTAACGGACACGAATACCAACTAAACTGGCAGGAATTAAAAATTACCTCTGTTTGGCTGCCGGGGTGGAAGTAGCTACCTCTTACCAAAAAAAATCATCTGTCATTATCTTCTGACTAGCGTCGGCAAAACACGATGCTATTTATTTTGAATAGTGATGATGCCACGCATATCAAGCGATCACTTAATTGCCCGTGTTAATTTGCCACAGCGCCCCACGCATTTAACAACTATGTTCGATAGCGTACAGACTACGCTCAGTCTTAACTGTATTGTTTTATCCAAGCGCTGGATGTCAAACATCCTTCTACGCTTCAGTCATGGTCATTTGGTCATGACATAATTATCAGGAGACAGTGATGAACAAAGATCAAGTTAAAGGCAAAGTAGACGAAGTTAAAGGCAAAGTTAAAGAAGCCGCTGGCGTGTTATTGGATGATAAAGGCTTGGAAATAGAGGGTAACGTCCAAAAAAACATTGGCAAGGTTCAAGGTAAAGTCGGCGATCTTAAAGAAGACCTTAAAGACAGCCTCTAACTTAAGCAAAGTTAAACAATCCGTAGGATGGGTAGAGCATCGCGAAACCCATCAGCGGCTGGATATGTGCTTTAACCGCTACCTAGCGCCGTCTGTTGATGGCCAATTAAGGAGAAGCAATCATGCTTGAAACTTTAGCCGTTGTATTAGTCATCCTTTGGATACTGGGCTTGGTGTCGTCGTACACACTGGGCGGATTTATTCATATTCTTTTAGTCATCGCACTTGTTGTTGTAGTGCTGCGGGTCATTCAAGGCCGACGTGTCGTATAACACAAATTGGCAGAGTTCGGCGCTCAATACCGAACTCTAACTTTGTCATTTACTGGAGAGACGAAATGAGTGGAATAAAAATGTTGGCGCTTGTCCTAATCACACTCGGCATCTTGGGACTGGTGTATGGTCAATTTAGCTATACCCAAGAAACGCAAGAAGCCAAGATTGGGCCTATAGAGTTGACAGTTAACGATACTAAAACCGTCAATGTGCCTATTTGGGCCGGTGTAGCAGCGATTGTGGCAGGCGGCGGATTGTTGCTTGTTGCAGGCAAAAGATAAGCTGGAAATTAACACAGCCCCTTTCTCCAACTTTATACAGATGACCATAAGCCATCTCTGATTTGGCGCATGCCTGTAAGTAGAACTTCCTTGAAAATCAGGCTATCAAGTGCCTAAATCAGCGTTTCTTTTATAAGACATGTCTTTTGGAGTTGGCTATTTACATCACCCAAGACTTACTCAGTGTGTGTAGGTTTTATCCGGCATTCCATCATCATGATTAAAGACACCTTTATAGTCGGTGACGTCTTAACCCATAAGACTCATCGTAAAGCAGCGATATACGCGATATTGGGGGACTTGCTATTTATCGTACTGCCCTTGGTGGTAATTGCCATCGTCGATGTCAGTGTCGGCAGATCGATATTCGCGATCATTGAATCCCCAGAATTATCCTTTGGCTCAGCCGTGTTATTTGGACAAACAATCATCAAAGTCGTGTCGGGGTTTGCTCACACCAAACCTTCAGGTGCTGAACAACCCATTTTCATTATCGCGCTGATCATTGTTTTCGGCTTAGTCCCGTCACTTGTCGTGTTAGCGCTATTACTCAGCATCACCCCCGTTCCACATGACCTGCAACTTGCTCAAGCATGCATGTTTGGCTTAGGAATCTTCACTTTATTATTTTTTGGCATTCAAGGTCATGCCTTATCTCTTCGCTATGGCGGCAAACAATTAGACCGCCATGCCGACTTTCCATCTTAGTCATTAGGTAGCCAACATGCAGAACACCAAGCAAAATCCCGCCAACTCGGCAGCAACATCTACCCAAAAAGCGTATTTCGTCGGCAGCGGCATTGCCTCTCTGGCCGGTGCGGCATTCCTGATAAGAGACGGACACATACCCGGCGAAGCTATTCATATTTTTGAAGAACTTAATGTCACCGGCGGCAGTTTGGATGGCGCCGGTTCGCCGGAACAAGGCTATGTCATTCGTGGTGGCCGCATGATTGAAGAGCACTACGTCTGCACTTACGATCTATTTGCCGACATTCCTTCTTTGACGGACCCGACCAAAAGTGTCAAAGATGAAATTTTTGAATTCAGCCAAAAATACGTCAGCGCATCCCGCTGTCGTTTGGTGCGAGACGGGCAAAAAGTTGATGTATCGTCATTTGAATTCACCGAAAAAGATCGTCTGGATTTAATCTCGTTAATGATGCATTCGGAAAGTTCATTGGGTGCCAAGCGAATCGAAGATTGGTTTGCACCGACATTTTTTGAAAATAATTTCTGGCTGATGTGGGCGACCATGTTCGCGTTTCAGCCTTGGCATAGCGTGGTCGAGCTTAAGCGTTATTTGTTGCGATTTATTCAGTTATTTCCTGATTTCAACAAAATGGGCGGCGTCTGGCGCACCCCATATAATCAGTATGATTCGATGATCCTGCCGCTGACTAATTGGCTTAAAGCCCAAGGCGTTCAGTTCTCGCTGAACACCGAAGTCACCGGACTGGATTTTGATTTGGGCGGTGAGCATCGTGCGGTCAACGGCATTCGTTATATTCGCGATGGCGAGATTAACAAAATTGACGTCGCAGCAGATGACCTGGTGTTCGTAACGCTGGGCTGCATGACTGAAAACTCCAGTCTGGGGACGATGACTTCGCCCGCGGTTCTAAATTCAGATAAGTCTAATGGCGCTTGGTCCCTGTGGGAAGACATTGCCAAAGGCCGCCCAGGGTTTGGCCACCCGGCCGTGTTTGCCGATCATATCGACCAGACCACCTGGCAGTCGTTTACCGTCACCCTAACTGACCCGGCATTTTTCCAATACATAGAAGAATTTACCGGCAACGAAGCCGGCACCGGCGGCTTATTCACCATGACAGACTCAAACTGGTTTATGAGTATCGTACTGGCGCATCAGCCACACTTTATTAACCAACCCGAAAATGTCTTCGTATTCTGGGGCTATGGTCTATTCCCGGACAGACCCGGTAATTTCGTTAAAAAGCCCATGGCCGATTGTAGCGGTGAAGAGATTCTGATTGAGCTGTTTCAGCACCTCAAACTTGGCGACAAGACGCAATCGATTATTGATGCGGCAATTTGTATTCCCTGCCTGATGCCGTTTATTACCAGCCAATTTATGCCCAGAGTTAAGGGCGATCGACCGGACGTTGTGCCTGTTGGCGCAACCAATTTCGCGTTTATCGGCCAGTTCTGCGAACTTCCCGATGATGTGGTGTTCACCGTTGAATACTCAATACGCTCGGCACTAACGGCGGCCTATACACTGCTTGCTATAGAAAAAGAAATCCCGCCGGTTTTTAAGGGCCAGCATGATGTCGGGGTACTTATCAACGCCCTTAAAACAATGCACAGATAGTTGGGCAAGTGCTTATCTAAGGTTAATAATCATGACAACAATTCAAGTCGGCTGCGATTTAACGTATTCGGTCACAACGCCCACGAGCTTCTTGTTTAACGTAGCCGCGGCACGAACTAGGCACCAGATTATTAGTTGGGAGACCTTTCAGTTAAGCCCCAATATCCAATACGAGGCCAGCAGTTTAGGGACAGAAGAGATCCAAGTGTACCGGCTAACTGTTGAACCCTGCGATCTGCAACTCCAATACCGTGCAAATGTAAATTTACTCCCGGAAATTTACGATACGTCGGGAATTATGGAAACGGGATACTCCCAATTGCCAAACGAAGTGTTGCCCTACCTTAACCCCAGCCGATATTGCGAGTCGGATCGTTTGACTCATTTTGCCTCACGGAGGTTTGGCAACATCGCGCCTGGATTTTCCAGAGTGACTGCCATTTGCGACTGGATAAACAACAATCTCGACTATCAAGCAGGCAGTACCGGCGAAAGTACCAGCGCCTGTGACGTATTAATAGAGCGCGTAGGGGTATGCAGGGATTATGCCCATCTTGCCATCGCCTTGTGCCGGGCGCTGTGTATTCCCGCGCGCTATGTTTCTGGATACGCCGTGTTTCTACAGCCACCTGATTTTCATGGGTTTTTTGAAGCTTATTTGGGGACTCGTTGGTATTTGTTTGATGCGACTCGAATGGCGCCAGTCGAAGGATTTGTGCGCATAGGCACAGGTCGCGATGCAGCAGATGCATCTTTCGCAACTATCATCGGGGAAGCAACACTAAGCTATATGGCAGTCTGGGCTGAACAAACGTCACCTTACCAAATAACCAATCAACCGCCACCTGGGTCGGCAGTGTCGACAACTAATTAATTTTGTTGACCCAATCCTTGTGTTCGCTGCCGCACCGACCAAGCTTATCTTTAACTGTATTGTTTATCCCAAGCGCTGAGAAAAAACCTCTCGCGCTTTAGCCAAGACTAATTAGTCATGGCTAAATAATAATCAGGAGAGTCTCATGAACAAAGATCAAGTTAAAGGCCACGTAGACGAAGCGATTGGCAAAGTTAAAGAAGTCACCGGCAACATTATTAATGACGATGAGTTGGAAGTAGAAGGCAACGTCCAAAAAAATGTCGGCAAAGTGCAATCAAAGGTCGGCGACCTTAAAGAAGAAATTAAAAAAGCACTCTAAAGAAGCACTGCGCTGTTAATACTTAAGCGTCTTAACAGCACTATTCAAGACAAATTTCACAGGACATCACTATGAAAATCATAAATATTAAATTGCTTGGTTTAACTGCTGCCATCGCGTTAAGCCTTTGCTCCTTCGGCGCCTTTGCGGAAGACAGCAAAATAGAAGCGCCATACAACAAAGATCAAGTTAAAGGCCGCGTTGATGAAGCCCAAGGTAAAGCCAAAGAAGAAGTCGGCAAAGTGCTGGACGACAAAGGTATGGAAATAGAAGGCAACATCCAAAAAAATACCGGCAAAGTCCAAAAAGGCATTGGCGATATTAAGCAAGATATTAAAGAAGACAAATAAACCCGTCTGACCTAAGCGAGCCAGTCACAACAAAACTGGCTCGCTACTCAATACCAATAATAAAATCACAGGAATTCAATATGAAACTTAACTCAAGCTTATGGGCAGCCATCGCGTTAACTTTATGCTCATTCGGCGCATTTGCTGAAGAAAGCCATACCGCACTTGCACTTAAACATGCACAAGTCGCGGCAAAGTCAACCGATGCTAAAACGATTTCAGAACATGCGGATACCGCTAAAACCCACGCAAAAGTTGCCGATGAACATCTGGATGCCGGTATCAAAAGTTTGGATGAAGCTATCGAGCATGGCAATTTGGGCCATACCGAAGAAGCTAAAAAATCGGCTAACGAAGCAGTTAAGCATTTAAAAGCCGTGCAATAAATCTCCATCAATTTCAGTTGCTTGGTTTTGCAGATCTTTTGACAAAACCAATTAACAAACACACAGGAAATTTCGTCATGCATAACATCGAAACAATCAACAAATTGCTGAAAAATGAATTAGCAGCCGTTGAGTCTTATCAACAAGCCTTGGATAAACTAAGGGAAGATGTCAGTTTGGGCGAGTCAGAACACTTAAGGCCCATTTATCAAGATCATAAAACTGCCGTATCCAGCTTACAGACTCATAGCCGCTCACTGGGCGGAACACCGGCAGAGACATCAGGTGCTTGGGGCACCTGGGCAACATTAGTGCTGGAAAGCGCTAGCATTTTGGGTAACCGCTCCGCACTAAAAGCACTACGCCAAGGTGAAAATAGTGGCCTTGATGATTATGAAGAAGCCTTAAAGGATTCAGAGCTATCAGAAGATCTTCACTCACTGATTGCCACTAAATTGCTGCCCGCTCAGCAAGCACATATCCGCACTCTGGATCGACTGTTGGACGCAGCAACCGCTTAGTTTTCCCAGACTTATGCAGATTTAAACTGATGCCAGTGTGGACCAACAATTTTCCCGCTGGCTTTTTTTATGCTTAATCCAAAAAGTAATACCAATCCCAATAAGTTCGCACACTATCCCTTCTCCAACGGGGGAAGGTTAGGATGAGGGTTTAAAATAAAAATTTATTGAGATTGGTATAAGTTGTACCCAGACCCTCAACTTAAAAAGCCAAGGAATTCCTAATGATTTCAACTGTACCTGATGTAATTTTTAAAACCCGTGTTCGCGATGAAAGCATCGGTGGCGACAATCCTTTTCGCTGGCAAGATGTCAGCACAGACGATATTTTTAAAGGCAAGAAAATCGTGGTGTTGGCGCTACCCGGTGCTTTCACTCCAACCTGTTCAAGTAAGCATCTTCCCGGCTTTGTGGATAAATATCAGAACTTCCTTGATCAAGGCGTTGACGAAGTGTATTGCTTGAGCGTTAACGATGCTTTTGTGATGTTTCAATGGAGCAAGCATCTGGACATTACCAACGTAAAAATGCTGCCTGACGGTAATGGAGAATTTACCCAAGCCATGGGCATGCTGGTGAAAAAAGACAACGTCGGCTTTGGCAGTCGCTCATGGCGCTATTCGATGCTTGTAGACAATAAAAAGATCCTAAAAATATTCAGCGAACCCGGCCAAATCGATAATTGCCCGGATGACCCATTTACGGTAAGCGGCGCAGATACACTGTTGGATTATCTGCAGCAATACAGTGAAAGCGCCTAAGCCCATTCTATTTAATTCCTAACTATTCAGCGGTAAAAGTGATTTGTGGGAGCGACGCCCACGTCGCGACTGAAGGTTGTACATCGCGACGTGGGCGTCGCTCCCACCGGAAATGTTCAACTATAAATTCGCCCCTACAGAGCCCATGCGACAGCAGCCCCCTGATTACATAATTCTACTTAAGTGACAAATTTATGACTCAATATGACTATGACCTGTTTGTAATCGGTGGCGGCTCAGGCGGCGTGCGTGCTGCCAACACGGCCGCCGGGTTAGGCAGACGAGTTGCTCTCGCTGAGCAACTCCACATTGGCGGAACCTGTGTCAATGTCGGCTGCGTCCCCAAAAAACTGCTGGTCTATGCCTCGCAATTTCACGATCAATTCGAAGCCGCCAAAGGTTTTGGTTGGACTGTAGGCAAATCATCGTTCAACTGGTCAAGCTTGATCGCTAATAAAAATCAGGAAATAACCCGGTTACACGGGGTTTATAACAAGCGGCTGCAACAATCCGGCGTCAATGTACTTACCGGCACGGCAAAAGTGCTTGATGCCAATACAGTCGAAGTAGAAAGCTCATCCTATCGGGCTGAACACATCATCATTGCCACTGGCGGTTCGCCATTTGTGCCCGACATGCCTGGCAAAGAACATATCCTCACCTCGAATGAGATGTTTTTTCTTGAACAATTACCCAAGCGCATCATTATTGTTGGCGGCGGTTATATCGCGGTGGAATTTGCCAGCATTATGCAAGGACTTGGCGTCGACACCACTATTTGCCATCGCGGTGACAAATTGCTGCAAGGGTTTGATGAAGATATTCGCGATTTTCTGGCCGAAGAAATGACCAAAAAAGGCATTAGTCTGTTGTTCAACACCGATATTGAAGCCATAGAAAAAACCGGCGACGCTTTTGCCGTGCAGCTTATCGACGGCACACAAATGACCACGGACTTGGTGTTATACGCCACTGGCAGAAAACCCAACTCAACCGGGTTGGGCCTTGAAGCACTAGGCGTTGCACTGGACGATGAAGGTGCAATCAAGGTTTATGACAACTATCAAACCAATATCCCATCTATTTATGCCTTAGGCGATGTGACTAATCGGGTCAACCTGACGCCGGTCGCGATAGCTGAAGGTATGGCGCTAATCAATAAGCTATATGTTGAGCAAGCAAAGCCGGTGGATTACGAGAATATTCCCACCGCAGTATTTTGCCAGCCAACCATTGGCACGGTCGGGCTCACTGAAGCACAAGCAAAAGCAAAGCATTCGGACATCGATATTTACAAAACCAGCTTCACACCGATGAAAAACGCCTTATCGGGCTTGGATGAAAAAACGCTGATGAAGATGCTTGTAGTGCGCAGCACTGATCAAGTAGTGGGTTTACACATGGTAGGAGCAGATGCGCCGGAAATTATCCAAGGCATGGCTGTTGCAATTCGGGCCGGTGCGACCAAGGCGATCTTCGACTCAACGATCGGCATCCATCCGACTGCCGCTGAAGAATTTGTGACTTTGCGGGAAGTCTTGGTTTTAGCAAAATAAAATTCGTTAGGCGTCGGGAGACAAGTTATGCCGCTAAAACTATTAAGATTCACCACCATTCTATTAGTCGCCCTACTCTCCGGACTCGCTTTTGCCCATGTTCTTGAACAACCGGCAAAGATGCACTACGACGCTGCTTTATACATCACACTGCAAAAGTCGCTATACGTTCAGTGGGGGCCGCCAAATATTGGTGGTGCACTTGAGCAGTTAGCGATTGGAGTAACCGGCCTGCTCGTATTCTTAATTCGCAAGAACAAACCAGGTTTTTGGTTCTCCTTGGCTGCGTTATTCGCGTTGTTGCTGGCGTTTCCGGTCATCTTTTTCTGGTTGGTCGCGCCAGCTAACGCTTTTTTTCTCGAAACAACACTGCACAACATTCCGCTCAATTGGACAGATCTGCGTGCAAACTGGGAAATGGGCCATACCATTCGTTTCGCACTTCAGCTTGGGGCACTTACATTGCTTATTCTTTCGCTGGCACTTGATTCGAAAACAGTCGGCTTGAATATCTCCGAAATAACCTAATCAATAGCCGCGTATTAAAATCTTCTAATTTTTATTATATAGTTGGGAAGGCTTACCAAAATGGTATTGTCTTCACCGCATCAATAAGACTATTAGCTATGCAACTGAATCAGCGATTGCTGCGTATACTGACTACAGATTAGTCACTTGTTCGTCATTCAAAAGCAAGCCTGGCAAGATAGTCGCGGCCGATCAGGTCAACTTATAATTAATTACGGAACCCCCCGTCGATGGCACATCAACACGACCACCACCATTCGCATTCTCATGATGATCACTCCCATCAAGGTCACTCTCATGAAAGTCATCACCATGCTAAACCCGGTAATTACAGCAGCGCGTTTGTTATCGCTATTGGATTGAATACCGTATTTGTTGTGATTGAGTTTGTGTATGGCTTTATTGCCAACTCGACGGCGTTAATGGCGGATGCAGGACATAACTTATCTGATGTTTTGGGGCTGCTGGTGGCATGGTTTGCAACAATTTTGGGGCGTAAAGCACCTAGTCTGCGCTATACCTATGGACTTAGAAGCACATCGATTTTGGCGGCCTTAACCAACGCGATGTTTCTGTTGGTGGCATGCGGAGCCATTGCTTGGGAAGCGATACAGCGTTTCTCACAGCCACCGATGGTTTCAGGAGAGCTGATGATGGAAATCGCGGCGGTGGGTATCGTCATAAACAGCTTATCCGCCTGGCTTTTTGTCAAAGGCAGTAAAGGCGATTTGAATATTCGCGGCGCTTATCTGCATATGCTGGCTGACGCCGTTGTGTCGTTAGGTGTCGTTGCCGCCGGTGTCGCCATTATGTTTACCAATTGGTTCTGGCTTGACCCAGTCATTAGCCTTGTTATCGTTTTAGTTATTTTGATCGGCACCTGGGGCTTACTGCGTGAATCAACGCGATTGGCATTAAGTGCTGTGCCTCGACACATTAACCTGCCTGAAGTAGAAACTTATCTGCGTCAATGCCCAGGTATCAGTGATATTCACGATTTGCACATCTGGGGCTTGAGCACGACTGAGACTGCCCTGACAGTGCATTTGGTCATGCCCAACGGCTATCCCGGCGATATTTTTATAGATGAAATTGTCTTAGTACTGAAACAACGCTTTTCCGTCGAGCACAGCACCATACAAATAGAGCTAGGCACCACTAATCACGTTTGTACTCTGACATTGTAAATCGTTAACCCCGTTTTAATCGTCCAGATAATTCAGAATAAAATCCAACACTCGAGTCTTATCCTTAAGACTCGAGTGTTGGATTACGGTAATCGGCAATCTACCGCCGCTACTCCGGCCATCAATGCATAAACAGCTTTTCGATTTTCGTGCTCAGTTGTGCGGCTTCCGTCGGCTGTTCGTTGACGATAGTCACGCACTTTTTATAATCTGCAAGCTGGATACATAACCGCTTACTGGCAATGTCCATAAGGCGTATGGCAGTTGTCGCAACGCGGTCATCGCTCGTCAAAACCACCTGTTTTTTTACCGTATAAGTATCGGCCAATTCAAAAAAATGACTGCTGTAAAAATCATTAACCAGTTCCAATAAAGTCTTTTTGTCGACACTAAGCGGCTGTTGCGTCTCGTTGTTTCTGCTGTAAAAGCTGTTACCGCTACCGTTAATAGTGATTTCGTAACCGCCTGGAATACCGTGCCCGGTTTGATGCAAGAGGGAAATGCTTATCTCTTTCAAGGTGTACTGCAACGGAACATCAGAATTTGCCGATAGGTTATTGGTCATTAGGCTCATTCCCAGTGTCATCAAGAGAGTCGTCGCAAATTTGTACATGTATTTTCCTTTCCAGCAAATAAAAAAGGACTCATAAAGAGCCCCTTCCAGCACTATGTCAATGGCCAACAGAATTGAGCCACTTTTCCCAAGGAGAATAGCTTATCGTGAATCCAGTTCAGAAAGGCGACTAGCAGTGGTATCGGGAGCGCTCGCCACCCGGCGATAGCCTCGTTGCGGCGATTTATAAGACTTCAGCATCCAGGCTATCGGCAACGCCATATATAAAGTGCGAACTGTGCCGATTAGGTTTAGCGCAGTGACCAGTGGCGAGGTTTCGGGGGCTGTTGATTTATCGCCATTACCGCATGATTTTGGTGCTCGGCGTTTGGTAAGTTCTCCTAACAGAAAACCAACACCACCGGAAAGTAACAACGAAGTTGGCGCGGTAAGCTGCTGGCGGATTTTCCTGATTAAGGTATCACCACGCACATGAATACTTTGTTGGCGTTGCAATATCTGCCATTCGATATTACTGATTTGGGCATTTAGCGGCCTGGCTTTGCGACGTTTTATAAAATGGTCCTTCATGATGACTTCTCTGCATCCAGGCGCTCTGGCGCTATGGGTTGAAGACTGCGCAGCGTCGAAGGAAATTGTAAAAAATGACTCTTCCTGCGTATCACTCTAAACAGAATGAGTGTCAGCAACAAGTTAGCCGCGACAGTCAGCAATATGACACTGCTGGGAGCAAGGCCGTATTCAATAAGCGCTAACACAGCGGCAGCCTGCAAGCCCAGCCACGCACTCAATAGCAAAACGGCAATCATCACGCCCGAGATAAGCATCGACACCAAGCTATCGCCTGCCCGCTGAGTTTCCAATGCTGCCAGGCGAATGCGATCAACACCCAAGCCGCGTAACTCGTCCCACAACAACTGGGCTTCTGCCAATACGCCGGCCTCGTTTTGGGGTTCGCTGCTTTGGGCAGCTTGCCCAGAGACCTGATCTTTAACAGCGCTTGGGTTCATAATTTTCTACCGTCTAACGACCACTCAACAAACGGCTCAGCACAAAACCTGCCGCTGCCGCGATGCCCAGCGCAGTAATCGGGTTGTCATGAACATAGCCACGACAATCCTCAAGCAATTGTTGCTCTCTATTTTTCAGTTGTTCGCCTTTTTCACCTAAGGCATCAACGGCCTGAGTAGCGACATTGGCGATAATATCGACCGTTTCATGCGCTGAATTGGCGGCTTTTTCTATAGTTTCCATGGTAATTTCCTCGTGCTGAGATGCCTGTTAAGGCATCTCAGTTGATGATTGACGCTTTAACGTTGATTCAACAAACGGCCAAATAAATAACCAACCGCTGCCGCAATACCGACTGACGCGATGGGATTCTTACTAATATAACCGCGGCAGTCTTTGACTAAGCGCTCCTCGGTGCTTCTTAGTTGCTGGCTTTTGTCGCTCAGCGTATCCACCGCTTGGCTGGTCGCATGAGCAACCTTGTCATAAGCGTCATGCGCTGAATTCGATACTCTATCTAACGTTTCCATAATTAATTCCTTGTTTATTCAGTTGATTTATTTACGACGCATGTCATTTTTAACAGACTTAACACCGCCAACGCTGCGTGCTACAGCGACTGCTTTGGTAATATCTTCATTAGAATTTACAAAGCCGCTCAATTGCACAACGCCTTTAAAAGTTTCCACGTTGATTTCGGCAGAGCTTAACGTTGGTTCATGCAAAATAGCCGCTTTTACTTTGCCGGTGATAACAGTATCGTCAACATATTCGCCGGTTCCAGCTTGTGTTTTTGATGATGCGCAACCTACCGCAGTTAATAATGTGAGCGCTATAAATAATGCAGCAAAAAATCTAATTAGTTGTTTCATGAGTAAATCTCCAATGATGTTTAAAATTGAACTGAGCTTTGATGCTTAAATCGCCAGATGCTTATCGCCAGATGCATAGCTCCGGAAATGGCCTGTCATCTTTACCAAGAACCTTATACCAATCCCAATAAGTTCACCTACTATCCCTTCTCCAACGGGAGAAGGTTAGGATGAGGGTTTTAAATAAAAACTTATTGGGATTGGTATTAGATCCTTAATAAGACTGGGGTTGCGTCAAAACCTTATAGATACTTTATCGATAAAGCCTGCCGCCGTCGGTACGGTAGCGAACATACTGAATAAAAGTGCGGCTATCGATAATTAGGCGCCGTTACGATAGTTAATTGAGCTGATTTTTTCTATAAAGTTGCAATGAAAGCTCTAAGCAATAACGTAAGCCGCCTGCAAAAATCGCCCTTGTCCTAACTTAACGTGACTGCGTTAAACATGGCCAAGGGCGACGCTTTTTAGCGTGTTTTGCGATTTTGGCTAATGCACGAAAATCGCAATTAAGATAATGATTGGAATGGGAATGCCAAGTAGGTATAAAAGTATTGAGCGCATTGTTGATCTCCTTGGTTAGTTGGTTTTATAGGGAATTACAAATCACGCTGCCGACCACCATAAGTGGCTGATAAGCTAGCCACAAAAGCGCCAATAAGCAGCGAAATAAACAGCCACAATGCCGCATAAGCTGTCGCTTTACGGGCCTTGTCGGCAGCTTCTTTAGCGAGGATTTCCGCGTTATGCAGCTTGGTTTGAACACGATTATAGGTATCAGTCACTCGCATCTCCGCCGCTTGCTGCGTCAGTCCGGTACGCGCTGCGACGACTTGACCGACATAACGTATATCTTCCGGAGGCAATGGACCGGTATGAATAGAGTTCAAAAATATACGACTCACTTCAAAAGGCGCGCCATGCGAAAAGATGTGTTCCGGAACGCCGCCGTTTTGGGCTATCGCCACGTTAATGTCTCTTCTGAACAGCGAATCAACAAAGTAAGCCATTGGCCCATTGTCATGCTCTGATTTTGTTTTATCAAATTCTGCCACTGCAGCCGTGCTAGCGACGCCGCCAGCAACAGTCGCCCCAGCTTGAATGCCGCCGCTGACGATTGAGCTAATCACCGACGTTAGTAGCGCCGCAGTCGCCAATGCAGCAACCGCCCAAGCTAAAAAGCCGTGTGCGGTATCACGAAAATAAACCTCATCGAATTGGGTATCCACCCACTTGGTTCTTAATCTACCTGCGATATAGCCGCCCACTCCTGAGGCAATTAGTTGCGTGAAGGTGAGCCAGAGAATGGTTGTGACACCAAAGGTAGTCGCAGTAACGCCATTAAACGCCCATGGTGACACCGAAGACAGACCCAGGCCTGTGCCCAATATCAACAATGATAACGACAAGGCCGCGGCCGCCGCTGCCCCCGCCAAGATTGCGCCCCACGACACTGCGTTAAGGTGGTTGTGAATGATTCCGCCTGGCAAGGATCCGAATTCGTCGGCAGTTTTACTGGTGGTAAGGGTCATGATGTATCTCCTGAAAAATTATGTTCGTAGAAATACTGCTCTTGATATAGCCAAGCATCTGTTCGGCATCGCACATAGACTGTGATTAAGTTGCTTAGGGCTGCCTCGTCACCACCCGCCAGATGATGTTGCCAACATCATCTGCAACCAACAACGCGGCTTGCTTATCCAGCGCTACACCTACCGGTCGTCCGAAGGCATCACCCTCGGCGCTAACAAAGCCGGTCAACACATCGATGGGATCACCGACAGGTTTAGCGTTTTTGAAAGGAACAAAAATTACTTTATAGCCACTGCGTGGCTCGCGATTCCAGGAACCGTGCTGACCAATAAAAACCCCGTTATCAAATGGTGCAGGCCATCCGTTGTTTTTTGAAAACACCAAGCCCAACGAGGCTGTATGCGTCCCGAGCGCATAATCGGGCACTCTGGCATTAGCAACCAAATCGGGCCGTTGCGGCTGTACCCGTTCATCGACATGCTGACCGTAGTAGCTGTAAGGCCAACCAAAGAAGCTGCCGTCGGGCACTGAGGTCAAATAATCCGGCACCAAATCGCTGCCAATTTCATCGCGCTCGTTGACGACAGTTAACAAGGCGCCGCTGTCCGGCTCCCAAGCTAAGCCATTGGGATTACGCAAGCCTGAGGCAAAGATGCGATAGCTGCCGCGTTTGGGATCGACTTCCCAAATCGCGGCACGACCGACTTCTTGATCCATACCGTTCTCGGCGACATTACTGTTGGAACCAACCGTCACATACAATCGTGTGCCGTCCGGACTCGCCAACACATTTTTAGTCCAATGATGATTAATGGGTCCACCCGGTAAATCCAGTACCTTAGTTCCCGCTTGGGTAATGTGGGTTTCACCTGGCTTATAAGGAAACTTCAGCAGCGCATCCGCGTTAGCGACGTAAAAATCGTTACCCACCAATGCCATACCAAATGGCGACTTGAGCCCGGCAATAAACACCGTCCGCGTCTCCGCCACGCCGTCATGATCGGCATCGCGCAGCAACGTGATGCGATTAGCACTGGGTACGCCCGCACCTGCCTTGTTCATAGCCCACTGCATAATCCAGCCTTTGATGCCTTGCCCGTCATCCGGTTTGGCGGGGGCATTCGTTTCGGCGACCAAGACATCGCCATTTGGTAGCACAACCAACCAACGCGGATGATCGAGTCCTGCAGCAAAGGCGTTGACAGTCAGCCCCTTTGCTGCTGACGGTTTGGCATTGGCAGGCCAACCAACAGCCTGCGCAATGTTTACGGTCGGTATCAAAGTTGGATTGGGCGACGGCAGTTGGGGATGAGTACCGACACCCGCTGAGATCGGCAATTGCGACACTTCGCCACACGCCATTAGGGCTATTGCTATAGCCGTAAGCCCTAAGGCTTTTGGAAAAATGTCCATAAAATTAAGCTCCGTTAATGCTTAGCGCTTGCCATTTTCCGGCAACTTTCGGCGCAATCTCGACATGCTTTAACGCATGCTTCCATACCGCCGACTTTCTCGCAGTTCAAGGCACACGCTTCACAGACTTCAGCGCAAACCTCGCACACTCGTTGATGAAAAGGCGAATTAATCAGCTGGAAATTAGCCGATGTTTGGCAAATCTCGGCGCAGCTGATCATCAAGCGAAAATGCTCTGCTTCAACATGCTCGCCGCCAGCCTTAAGGCAATGGTTCATAGCGCTTTGCAGGCAGACTTGGTGACAATGGCTGCAGGCTTCAATACAAGCCGTCATGCTGTGTTCACTGGAAGTGTGAGTTGATTGATTCATGGCGTTTCTCCTGAGAGTTTAAGCTGTGGATGAAATTGGGGTTGTGTCAAAACCTTGCAGTCACTCTAGCCGCAATAGCCACTCAGGTCGGTACGGTAGCGCTCATACCCAGTTATTCAAAAATAATTTTCTCGTCAACCCGTTATGTACGGTAACGAACGGACGGATATTTGCTGTTGCCAGTAAGCTACTTTTGAGATTTTTTAACAACATAGCCAACAAATATCCCCATTAACGCCAAGTAGTGGTTGTTATGGATGCTGATTTTTTAATGCCACCCAAGGACTCACCATGCTAAATAAAAACTTACTTGTCATTGCCTCATTAACAGGCGTGGGCCTACTGCCGTTAGCTCAGGCCGCCGATCAATACCAAGATAATCGTTGGTATGTCGCACCTTTTGCCTCGTTCGTCAGAACCGGCGGCGATCGTAATTCCAGCGATGGCTGGGGTGGCGGTTTAGGTGCAGGCAAGATTATTGATAAACATTTCAACGTCGAATTGAAAGGCTTTTATGAAGGTTTTGGCGGCACTAACGGCCCTTGGGATTTAGCAGGCGGCACTGTCGATGGGCAATATTATTTTTTCCGCGATAAGTTTTCGCCTTATACCGTTGTCGGTTTGGGCGCAATGAACACCTGTGCCTCAGCCAATTGCGGCGTCGGTTTGATTGGTGAAGCCGGTGCTGGTTTTACTTACGAACTGCATGACAATTTTTTGATCCGCAGTGATGTGCGCTACCGTTACAACAACAATCTCAATGCCCATGTTCAACCGGGTACTGACGAATTTCACGATATGATTGTTAACGTTGGTTTTGTGATTCCGTTTGGTGATAAACCCAAATCTTCAGTCATAGCTACTCCGCCCATCACAACGGCGCAAGTTGCCGATTGCTCAACGCTTGATTCAGATGCTGACGGTGTCAATAACTGTCTGGATAAATGCCCATCAACCATTGCAGGTGGCAAAGTAGATGCTAACGGCTGTTTAATCAGTCTTGTACTCAAAGGGGTGAATTTTAAATATGACTCCGCCGAGTTGACACCAAATGCCATGACCATTCTCAATGGTGTAGTGCAAAACCTATCGGCCAATCCTCAGACTAACGACATTGAAGTCCAAGGCCACGCCAGCAGCGAAGGCTCTGACAACTACAACTTAAAACTGTCGCAACGTCGGTCACAATCAGTTGCTGAATACCTGAAAATTAAAGGCCTTCCTAATAAAACGATTGCCAAAGGTTACGGCGAAACCAAACCGATTGCCGATAACAGCACCGAAGCCGGAAGATCAGAGAACCGTCGTGTCGAGTTGATTTGGATCGAAGAGTAAATCCGTAATTCCCCCTTTTTACAAAGGGGGAGCAACCCACCCAACTAAGCCATACCCGATTGCAGGCAAGGCCTGCTCCTACAATCTCCAGCAGACAGCATCAGCGCTTATGTTCGATAGCGAACAGACTACGAACGATCTTATCGCTACTATCAAAATGAGTTCGCCGCTCGTTGAGCGCATTTTCAAGTCACTTACATATTCAAGGAAAAACCATGAAAACCAACAAAAAACGCAATCAAAAAACGTCAGCCGATAAAGTGCTGGTAATCGGCTGTTTAACCGCCGTACTAGGCCTTGTGGGTTGCCAACAAGAAGGTACTGCGGAAAAAGCTGGTCAAAAAATCGACCAGGCGGCTGCAAAAGCTGAGCAAAAAATTGATGCCGCCACTGAAAAAGCAGAAATAAAAATTGATGCGGCCAAAGAATCTTTAGACAAGAAAACCGAAGCCGCTCAAGAAAGCATTAAAGAATCAACTGACTCTTCTAAGGGCGCCTTAGAAAGCGCCGGCAAAAAATTGGATCAGGCGACAGAAAATGCAGAACAAAAAATTGAAAAGGCTAAGGAGTCAGTCGTCGATAAAGCAGAAACTGCTGGTAACTTTATTGATGATTCAGTGATTACCACTACCGTTAAAGCCGCCATTTTAGGTGACTCATTACTCAGAGGCTCGCATATAGACGTAACGACTGTAAATGGTGTGGTTAAGTTAAGCGGCACTGTTGATTCGGAAGCAAATCTGGGCAGAGCCGTAGAAGTTGCAACTGCTCAAAAGAATGTTAAATCCGTGCAATCTACACTGATTGTTACACCTGTTCCGAGTACAAAATAATGGCTGGTTTACGCGTTACCGCTGCGCTGGGCGTATTGCTGGTTCCGGCCTACGCCAATGCCACCGTTCAAGATGATGCTTACATTGCTGGTTACGCGGCTGGCGTGCTGAAACAAAGCTTACAGCTGAATTTGCCGCCATTAGCCGTTAAAGATGGCGTCATTATCTTGCCGGTTGCTGATTTAAAGCCCGCTGATAAAACCAAAGCTTTGCAGTTATTAGCAGAAATCCCCGGCGTAAATTCTGTCAAAACAACGGAAGCTAGCTCTGCGGCAACGTCGGGCGCAACGACCGGCACTGATAAGGTCAAACTGACTGAGTCCACTGTTGCATCCACCGGACTGCTGCCTAAAGGGCATTTGTTCAAACCCTTATTAGCCGATACCCGTTGGGCGCATTTTTCTGCGGCGTACCGTAATTACCAAAGCAATAATTTTGATGGCCGCGATATAGCTTCGGTCAGCTTTGGTGAAACCATACCGATTTACCGCAGTAACTTTGGGCACTCCTCAGCGCAATGGGAAGCAGGCCTGCAAGCCGGTGTCTTTAGCGACTTCAACCTGGGCGCGTCATCGTCGGATCTGCTTAATACCGACTTTATTGCCTCGCTGTACTCAAGTGTTCGCGCGGGGCAATTTTCCGCGTTTGGCCGTATTTACCATCAAAGCTCACACCTTGGCGACGAGTTTTTACTACGTAAAGTAAATACGCAATTTGAACGCGTCAATCTCAGTTACGAAGGCGCGGATCTAAAACTGTCTTATGAACTTCCCTATGGCGTGCGTTTATATGGTGGTGGTGGCGGTTTGTTCCATAAAGAACCCTCGGAGCTCAAGATATGGTCAGCACAATACGGCGTTGAGTTTCGCAGCCCATGGCGTATCGAATTTGCGTCAATGCGTCCGATTATTGCCGCTGACATCAAGAATTATGATCAAAACAACTGGAGTACCGATGTATCGGCCAGGGCGGGTGTAGAGTTTGAAAATGCACAGGTCTTAGGCAGAAAATTGCAGATTCTTGCCGAGTATTACAACGGCTTCTCGCCTAGCGGACAGTTTTATAAAGAAAAAGTCGAATATATTGGGTTAGGTGCGCATTACCATTTTTGAGCCAACTTATTAAAATCACTCAAAACGCCGAGTCCAGCTCGGCGTTTACCGTGGTGTCAGCTTCATGTCGCCACAGGCAGTAATTAATCTGTAATGATTTAAAAAATCCACACCGGTAAAATAACGATTCCACCTACAGTCCCCAGGATTGATAACGATGCGCCGACTGCAAATAAAGCATGTAACGACCTACCAATATGCAGAAACCGTCACCCTGCTGCCGCATCGGTTACTGTTGCGACCCCGTGAAGGTCACGACATTCGCATCGAAGCGGCCGAGCTGATTATTACTCCCGCACACCAACTGCAATGGCAACGTGATGTTTACGACAATGCTGTCGTGGAGGCCAGCTTTACCCAGCAGTCCGATAGACTCTTAATCGAAAGCCACCTGACGCTCCAGCACTATGATTCCCAACCGCTAAACTTTCTGGTGGCGGATTATGCGGTGCGATTTCCGTTTCAGTATGATGCCGCCGAGCGTATCGATTTGGGGCCATATCTGAGCACAATCTTTGTCAAAGACCAGCCGATATTAAGCCCATGGTTACGACAATTCTGGGTTGCAGGCCAAGTCGTGGAAACTTATCTGCTGCTGGAGTGGATTAATAAAGCGATTGCGACCGGATTTACTTATCAACAACGGGAGGAACCCGGTGTGCAAACGCCCGCGACCACCTTGGCAAATCGTTCCGGCTCTTGCCGCGATTTTGCAACATTGTTCATTGAAGCTTGCCATTGCCTGGGCTTGGCCGCGCGTTTTGTCAGCGGTTATCAGTATTCGCCGTCACTGCTGAAGGATCAAGGCGCGACGCATGCCTGGGCAGAAGTTTACTTGCCCGGGGTTGGTTGGAAAGGTTTCGACTCGACCACCGGCAAGGTAGTCGACAACAACTACATCGCACTGGCGGTCAGTCGTCACCCTGAAATGGTACCGCCCGTATCCGGCTCGTTTATCGCTGCCTCAGGGCAATCACCGATAATGACGGTAGCGGTAGAAGTTACCGACCTGCTTTGACAGATCAATCGTTACTATTCAGCGAATTCGCCCCTTCATCAGAATGTTACTTACTGATGTTACGCAGAGCGGTTTTTCTCCCGTTATTCCGCCCCGAGCATCGCAGCTTTTGGTGAAAATAGGCCCGCAAGGGGAGCGGCATGGATGCCGCTCGTTTTCGCAGGACCAGGGATGGCCCTTCGAAAACCCTCGCCAAATACCCACAGGGCACAAGAGTGAGAAGCGCAGGAAATTGGCGGAATCCGGGGCGCCTTTTCTTTGGCTACTTTCTTTTCGACTGCATGGATGCAGGAGTTAGAGCAATGCAGGAGCAATTGCCGAGGCGAAGCAAAAGAAAGCAGCTCGCCGGTCGGTGCGAGAACCGACATAAAATAAACTGTCGCGATAGCGACACCAGCGATCATTGAATATCGATAAAGGTCATTTCATTTGGTTTGCGTAACATCAGTTACTTAAACTCTTCAAAGCCAAACAACGCAGAATAGTTACAAGCAATCAGTAAAGTGCAAACTACATTTGCATCGCCGTTTCAAAGGACTGGATTGGCACGCTGTAGGCTTTAGCCAAATACATGGCAGTATCGGCTTGCTTGATCAAATCGCTGCAATCTTGACCGTCGTTACGATATACCGCCGAGCCAATACTCGCTGTTAAGTCAACCACTTTGCCGTCCACATCATAAGCCGTCGCCAAGCTGGTGCGGATTTTCTTGACCACCGCCGCCACACATTCATGCCCTTCAATTTCCGGCAACATAATCACAAACTCATCACCACCATAACGACAGGCCGTATCACCATAACGAAGACAGGCTGTTAATCGCTGTGCCACCTGTTGTAAAAGTTGATCGCCACCGGCATGCCCATAACTGTCATTAACCTGTTTGAATTTATCCAAGTCAATAAACAGCAGCGCCACTTGTTTGTGTTGCCGAGCTGAATGCACTATCGCTTGTTTAAGCCGGTCCATCAGTAAACTGCGATTAGGCAGACCGGTCAGTTCATCGTGATAGCCAAATCGCTGCGCATGTGCGCATTTTTTCGCCAACCGGATTAGCCTAAGTTTGAACGAAGCATTGGTTTTTGACAGCGTTGCAACTTCTTCCTGACTGGCTATAAGCGCCTGTTTAAGGGTTGCTAATTCAACAGTGGCCTGCGCCAATGAAAGTTTTTCAGCGCTCTCATGATCAGGAGCAAGTGGCGACACAGTTTCACTGTAACCTGCCATGGCGTTATAACGTGTACCGTATAATTTCTGTCTTTTCATGGGTTAGCCTCTTTAGTATTAATTCGAGCGTCCTTTTGTTAACCGACTTCATTTCCATCTAGGCTTTAGGATAGGGCGCATTGCGATGGCAGTCCGTGCGGTATCGCACTCAAGAAAAAAAATTCTCAGAACCATCGTATGACTCAAACCCTTTTCTGTTTCTAACTATTCAGCATCTGTTGATTGCTGAGAAAATATCCTGTGGGAGCGACGCCTTCGTCGCGAAAGAAGGCTTCAAATCGCGACGAAAGCGTCGCTCCCACCTAGTAATACCGGATTGATTCTGCCCAAAGAAAATCACTGAATAGTTACTGCTATTTTTTCTTACTGGATTTAACCGCTGCACCTTTTTTCTTGACGACTTTGGTCTCAATCTTGACCTGCGTGGTACCGTCTTCTTGCATATCTAGTTTTTTAGCCGCCGCTTTGGAAACATCAATCACCCGGTCGCCAACAAATGGCCCGCGATCATTAATTCTAACTTCGACATTTTTGCCGTTTTCAAGATTAGTCACTTTGGCCTTGGTGCCCATCGGTAAACTCGGATGCGCAGCGGTCAGCTCTTTTTGATTAAACGTCTCGCCATTAGCCGTCTCCTTGCCATGCAACCCTGGCCCATACCAAGACGCCTCACCCACTTCTTTATGCAACGGTTTGGTGACACTGCCCTGCGCTGGCGGCGCTGGTTGATTTTGCTCACCCGTTTCTTTTTGCGTGCTACAGCCCGGTAACGCCAAAGCGCTGATCAGGAGAATTGCTAGCCCAGAAGTTAAGTAGGTGTAACGAGTAATTGGTTGATACATTGTTTTCTCCGTTTGAAATACATCGTTGCCACGCAAAACATAGGAACTGTAAAGTTAAGAGCTAGCCCAAAATCCGCGCATAAGATTCTTTATCAGCCCGATAACATCCGCAGGACGCAGCTTCCAGACCGGCGCGGTCGATAATCGTAATATTGCCGCGTTGGTAGCTGATCAGCTTGCGTTTTTGCAGTGCATTGGCCGCTTTGGTGATACCGACCCGACGCACACCTAAGATGTACGCTAAAAAAACGTGGGTTACATGAAAGTAATTTGAATGCGCCCGATCCTGCGTCATCAACAGCCATCGGGCCAAGCGCGCCTCCACCACATGAAAACGGGTACAGGCCGCAGTTTGTGCAAGCTGGCTCATCGACACATATAAATAAGCCTTTAACTTCTGCTGCAAGGTAGCACTCTGTCCAAGTTCACTTAAAAATGCGGCGGCAGTCATGCGTAACGCTGGACCGGCCCCCTGCACCAGCGCGTGAAACGGCGCAAGGTCGACACCCAGCATCAGAGTGAGGCCTAGCATGCCTTCATTACCGATCAGCCCCACTTCTAAACCGGCTTTGCCATCAACCGGGGTTACTAAAGAAATAAAGCTGCCGGTGGGGAAATACACATGCGAAATGCGTTCTCCCGGACGGCACAGCACTTCGGCAAAATTAAGCTCGATGTGCTCGCATTTGCTAAGCAGCTGTTCGCAATCGTTGGGCGGTAACGCATCCAACAATTGATTAGTCGCTTGAACAGCGTGGTTAAAAGACAAGTGATCTCTCCTGTTGTTGACTAACAGTCAGTCAGATTAGCTCAAACATTACCGAAGAAAGCGTTTGTCGTCTGTATGCTAGCGCACGTAGTTGGGCTCGGTTTTTAAGTAAAATCAGTTGCCAAGAGCGTTTGTTAACAACAATATTTCCCCGTTCAATTTAATGAAATCTGTTATAAGTAAGCCCACAAAATTGCCGTCAAGGTCTCAACCTTCGTTGTTGTGCTGGTTTATAACCACTCAGCCACACATACTTCAGAGTCAACCTTATGGTCAGCGCGCTTTCAGAACAGCCTTCCCCCAAGCAAAACCATCTTCTCGCGGCCCTACCGACAGAAACACTCGAGCGTATTGCTCCTTATCTGGAATTGATAGCACTACCGCTCGGCGAAGTGCTTTATGAATCCGGCGATCAATTGCAACACGTTTATTTTTTAACCTCCGCCATCGTGTCATTGAACTACTTAATGGAGAATGGCGCGTCAGCAGAAATTGCCGGTGTCGGTAATGAAGGTGTACTTGGCGTGTCTATTTTGATGGGCGGCAATACCACCACCAGCCGCGCCAGCGTGCATACCGCAGGCTACGGCTACCGGCTAAAACGCCACTTGATGATGACCGAATTTAATCGCGGCGGGCCGATGATGGCGTTACTGCTGCGATACACCCAGGCGTTAATGACGCAAATTTCTCAAACTGCCGTCTGCAACCGACATCATTCTGTGGAACAGCAACTGTGTCGCTGGCTGTTGTTAACCCTCGACAGATTGCCCACCAATGAATTGATCATGACCCAGGAATTGATTGCCAGCATGCTCGGCGTGCGCCGCGAAGGCATCACCGAAGCCGCGGGCAATTTACAACGCGCCGGTTTTATCAGTTACCGTCGCGGGCATATTACGGTGCTTGATCGTTTGGGATTAGAAACTCGAAGTTGTGAATGCTACGACGTGGTTAAAAATGAGTTTCATCGTTTGCTTAGTGATTTAGGGCGATACTAAATCTTAACTCTGTTGCATCGTTCACATGCTTTGCGTCACTGCGTGGAAACCCCATAAATCATTACCCACAAATCAGTCTTAGGATCATCATTCTTGAAAAAAAATAATAAGCTGGTTGTTTCGATTGCAGGGGCATTGCTTCTGGTGGCGCTGATTGCGCTGATAGTGGCGGCATCGTTCTGGGCGTTTAAGCAAAGTGAAACCGCTCTCGAAGCGCGGCGGCATACCAGTGATTTAATACTCCGCGCCAACGCCTTGATGTCGGAATTAAAAGATGCCGAAACAGGACAACGCGGCTATTTATTAACCGGTGACGAGGCATTTTTAGAGCCTTACTTGATGGTGCGCGATCACATCATTGGCGATCTGGATCAATTACGGCAACTTAACTCAATCCCCGCTGCCAATAAACCGCTGAATGCACTGGTGCCCTTGGTGGATGCCAAAATGGCCGAATTAGCCGAAGTGATTGAATTGCGCCGTAAGCATGACATGGCGGCTGTACTGACATTGCTAAGCCATAGCGGTGGTCAGCAGTTGATGACATCAATTCGTGCCCAAATGAGCGCCTTCAACGACATCAAGCAAACTGAGCTGGCCAAGCACGAAGCAACCTTGCTACAGAAGATGAGAAACTTATTTGTCATCATCGTTTTTGCCAGCCTGTTGACGCTGTTGTTTGCGCTTAGCCTGCCTTATTTTATTTATCGCGAATCCCAGCAACGTATCAAAAATTTATTGCATATTGAAACCGAGCATTTGCTGGAGCTTCAGGAACAGACCAATAAAAAACTACAACAAACCAACGTCAACTTAGAAATCAGCGAAGAAAAACTCGCCGTTACCCTCAACTCCATTGGCGATGCCGTGATAGCAACCGATGCCGAAGCACGGGTGACCGTCTTAAATGCCGTTGCGGCAAAACTTACCGGTTGGACGCAGGCAGAAGCCACGGGGCGCCCGGTGGCCGAAATTTTTCACATCATCAATAAACACAACCGCGAACCGATTACCATTCCAGTCATGGCAACGTTAGCGAACAGCACAGTGCAAGGTCTAGCCGATCACACGCTACTGATTGCACGCAATGGCAGCGAGTTTGATATAGCCGACAGTTGCGCGCCGATTCGCGACCGCGACGGTCAGGTACTGGGCACGGTCTTAGTGTTCCGCGACATTACCGAAGAACGAGCCGCTCAACTGGCCTTGCGCGAGAGTGATGCGCGCTCCAACTTTATTCTGGAAATGACTCACACCGGCGGCTGGGATCTTGACTTAATCACCCACGCCACCCATCGTACAATGACGTGCGACCGCATTTTTGGCTACGATTCATTCCAGCAGGAATGGACTTACGAGACTTTTTTGGAGCACATACTCCCCGAAGACCGCGCCGAGGTCGAAAGGCTATTTCTTGTTGCCAACACTGAAAAAACCGACTGGAATTTTGAATGCCGTATTCGTCGTGCCGATGGTAAGGTGCGTTGGATTTGGGCAACCGGCGAACATCAACGCGATATGACCGGCATCAGTCATCGTATGGCGGGCATCGTTCAAGACATCACCGAACGTAAACAGATACAGGCGGCATTACAGGAAACCGAGCGTCGGTTCCGCACTATGATTGACGCACTGCCAATTGCTATCTACACGACTGACGCCGAAGGCAACCTTACCTACTTTAATCCGGCGGCGGCCGAATTCTCCGGTCGGACCCCGCAAATAGGCTCCGATAAATGGTGCGTAAGTTGGAAGGTATTTCAAATGGACGGCACACCGATGGCATTTGACCAAAGCCCAATGGCAATGTCAGTACAAGAAAATCGCTCAGTCACGGGCATAGAGGCCATTGCGGAACGGCCGGACGGCAGTCGTGTTATTTTCAGGCCGTACCCGACGCCGTTAAGCGATGCCCATGACAACGTCATCGGCGGCATTAACATGCTGTTGGACATCACCGAAACCAAGCTCGCCGAAGCAAAACTCCACGAAGCTATTACCACTGCAGAACAAGCCAACAAAGCCAAATCGGACTTTTTATCGCGTATGAGCCATGAGTTACGCACGCCGCTCAATGCCATCCTGGGTTTTGCCCAGTTACTGGAAGCTGGCAACCCGGAACCCACCGCCTCCCAATATGAACGTATCGGACAAATCATCAAAGCCGGCTGGTATTTGCTTGACCTGATCAATGAAATTCTTGATCTGGCCTTAATTGAATCTGGGAACATATCGCTTTCCCAAGAACCGGTATCGCTGATTGATCTATTGCTCGAATGTCAGGCAATGGTCGAACCGAAACTGCAATCACGAGACATCAAACTGGCCTTTCTGCCCTTCGATAGCACCTCGTTTATCTATGCCGATCGAACGCGAGTCAAGCAGGCGCTGATCAATTTATTGTCCAATGCCATCAAATACAACCGCGAGCATGGCACGATTGACATCAAACTAACCTTAACCAGCCCGGAACGCATCCGCATCAGCATAATAGACACTGGAGTGGGCTTACCAGCAGACAAACTGGCGCAGATATTCCAACCCTTTAACCGGCTTGGACAAGAAAACGGTAGCGTGGAAGGCACCGGCATCGGTCTGGTGGTCACTAAACAACTGGTCGAAATGATGGGCGGCGCTATCGGCGTGGAAAGCACCGTCGGTGTAGGTAGCGAATTCTGGATTGAGTTACTCCGCGACGATAGCTTGCCACACACGGATGATTTACCAATACTCACTGTACTGAACGCACATGAACACAGCCAAACCACACCGTCCACGCTACTTTATGTAGAAGACAATCCGGCCAACTTGATGCTGGTTGAACACGTCATTGCAGCCCATCCACATTTAAGCTTGTTAAGTGCGCGTGATGGCAATCTTGGCATCACACTGGCGCGCAAGCATCTACCGAATGTCATCTTGATGGACATTAACCTGCCCGGCATCAACGGTATGAATGCGCTAAAAATTCTGCGCGAAGATCCGCACACAAAACACATCCCAATTATTGCCCTGAGCGCCAATGCCATGCCCCATGACATAGAAAAAGGACTGGCGGCCGGGTTTTTTCGCTATCTCACCAAACCCATCAAGGTCAAAGAATTATTGATCGCGTTGGATGAGGCATTAAAACATTCGAACTTGGAATTGGCCGACGCCAATGAAACCGGACAAAAACAATGATTAGTAAACAAGACATTCTTAACGCCAGCATTCTGATCGTTGATGATCAGCCATCCAATGTTCTGCTACTTGGAGAAATGCTTAGTGATGCGAGCTATAGCAACGTCACTACCACCAACGACCCTTTTGAAGTCTTTGCGCTGCACCAAAAAAACAACTACGAACTGATCCTGCTGGATCTGCAAATGCCCGGCATGGATGGTTTTGAGGTCATGGAAAATCTTAAAGAAATCGAAACCGATGACTATCTGCCCGTTATCGCGATTACTGCCGAACCCGGCCATAAACTGCGGGCGTTAAAAGCGGGCGCCAAAGATTTCATCAGTAAACCGTTTGATCTGGTCGAGATAAAAACGCGTATCCACAACATGCTGGAAGTGCGGCTGTTATATAAACAACTGAAAGATCACAATCAAATTCTGGAACAAACCGTACAAGAACGAACCGCCGAGCTTAAAACCAGCGAAGAACGATTTCGTCGCCTAACCGAGCTGTCTTCCGATTGGTATTGGGAACAGGACAAAGACGGCAAATTTTTCAATATCTATGGCCCGGTATTGGAAATGCTCGGCATCTTGACCGATGAAAAAGGCACTGCGCAAGTAAGTCATGACAACATTTGGGATGCAGATGAACGGCAAATACTTGAGGCTAACATTGCCGCCAGAAAACCGTTTCTGGATTTTGTCTACAGCCGCACTAATCCCGATGGGTCACGGCGCTATTTAATGGTCAGCGGCGAACCGATGTTTGACCCTACCGGTCGTTTTACCGGCTATCGCGGCACCGGCAAAGACGTCACCGATGCGATGATTGCGAAAAATAAGTCTGGGGATTAGGATGGGTAGCCCTCTCCGAAGGGAGAGGGTTGGGTGAGGGGAAATAATATATAAATCATTCAACTGTCTTGGTAATTTCTAGAATAGCCAAGTGAATAGCCTCTAAAACACCCACAGTATTTTCAATTACGTCATTATTCCAAAAACGTATGACTTTAAATCCACGTTGTTCAAGAAACAAACTACGTTGATTGTCATAGTCAATTTGGCTGGCATGCTGCCCGCCATCCAATTCAATAATCAGTTTTAAGTCAAGGCAAACGAAATCGGCAATATAAGGCTCAATAGGAAATTGCCGACGAAACTTATAGTTATAGAGTTGCCTGTTGCGCAGATGTTTCCACACTAGCTGTTCGACATCGGTTTGATTTTTTCTTAGCGATCTTGCTTTGTTAGTTAAATTCATAGCACTTTGTCGAATTAATTTCCCCTCAGCCATAAGTACACTAGGCTTTTAGCTCCTTCTCCAGAGTAACGCAGGAGCGGTTGCCGAGGGGAATATAACTGATTGATTTTAATCTCCTCACCCCAACCCTCTCGGCAATTGCTCCTGCGTCGCCTAAAGCGCCTACTGTTGGTGCCCTACTACCTGTATCCATGCAGGCATCCAGCAGGAGAGGGAGTAAATTTTTACAACTCATTGATTCTAAATTGTAAAAAAGTTGTGTAGTTATTTATGCTTTGAAGAGGGCTAGGATTTAGGCAACAGCGCTTCAAACTCTGCTAGCGGCAGCGGTTTACTGAATAAAAAGCCCTGACACAATGCGCAGCCGTGCTCTTCCAAAAAGGCACGTTGCGCTTCGGTTTCCACGCCTTCTGCGATAATTTGCATATCGTGCAAGTTATTAGTCATGCCAATAATGGCTTTTATGATGACTGAGTCATTGTGGTTTACCCCAATCTTATGCACAAAACTCTGATCAATTTTGAGCTGATCAAACGTCAACTGGGTCAAGTAAGCTAACGAAGCGTAACCCGTCCCAAAATCATCCAATGAGAAGCCGACACCTATCGCCTTGAGCGCCTGCATTTTGACGGCAATTTCCGCTCTGTTCTCAAGCAACATACTCTCGGTGAGTTCTAATTTAAGACGGGTCGGATCAATAGCCGACTTTTCCAGAATGTCAGTAATTTGTTTTACAAAGTCGATTTGATGAAACTGATGCGCGCTAACATTGACAGCCAATTGTAAGTGCTGCGTTTGCGGGTTGTTTTCCCAGCGTTTAAGTTGCGCGCAGGCAGTTTCCAGCACCCATTGCCCGATCGCTAAGATCAGCCCGGTGTCTTCCGCCAGCGGGATAAAATCCATCGGCAGAATCAGGCCACGCTCTGGATGTTGCCAGCGGATTAATACTTCGGCACCGACAATTTGACCATCCTGGCTGATTTGCTGTTGATAGTAGAGAATGAATTGCTGTTGCTCGAGAGCAACGCGCAAATCGGCTTCCAACTCAGCGCGTTTAGTAATTACCGCTTGCATCGCCTGATCAAAAAAACACAAATTATTACGCCCCCTGTGCTTGGCTTGATACATGGCAATGTCGACATGCCTGAGCAAATCATCTTCTGCCACCCCATGACCGCAAAACATGGTCGCACCAATGCTGGATGAACAACGATACTCATGGTCATCAAGTAAATAAGGCGCGTTCAAAGCGGCGAGTATTTTTTTACCAGAAATCTCCGCGTGGATAGCGGCTTCTTGCGCATTCTCACTTAGGTCTTCCAACATCACGACAAACTCATCGCCGCCTAGACGCGCCGCCGTATCTTTCTGACGCACACTGCTTAACAGCCGCTGGGCAACTTGCTGGAGTAATAGGTCGCCGGTGTTATGTCCTAGGGTGTCATTCAAGGTTTTAAAATTATCCAAATCAATAAATAGCAGCGCCCCATATTTCCTGCTGCGCGCGCTGGCAGCCAACGCTAACTGCAATCTATCTTTTAGCAATTGCCGGTTGGGCAAATGGGTTAAGGGATCGTAGAACGCCAGATGCTCAAGCTGATCTAACACTTTTTTTTGTTGGCTGATGTCCGTCAGTGCAATACGCAACACCGGTGCTGCATCGGCAGATAGTTTGGGCAGGCAGTTGAGGTGGGCATAAAACGCGGAGCCATCGGCATGTGCCATCTCCAGGCCAAACTCATGTTTATCACCGTTAGCTTTGGCTTGCTCCATCATGTTCAAGAACAAGCGATGCCATCGATCCCGGTCTGCAGATACAATAAATTGTGAAAATCGCCGTTTGAGCAACTTGCTACGCTCAACCCCCAGCAAGGTCGAGCCGGTCAGATTTATTTCGCTAATTAGGCCCTCTCGGCTGATCGTAATGTAGCCGACTGGGGCAAACTCGTACAGATCCACATAGCGATCACGTGCGGCTTCTAAGGCCACATAGGCACTGCGCAGCTCTTCATTCTGCATCTCCAGTTCGACTTTGTGGACAAGCAACTCATGCAGCAATATTTGAGTGGGTTGCGTAGCTATCTCTGCTGGCGATAAATTGGCCACCATGGCTTCGGCTTTTGCTCTGAGTGATTTGCGCCGCTCACTACCATCCCATTTTTGGTTCATGACTTATTCTCCTTAGCTGGCTCATCACCAATGTCTTCAGTGGTCAGTAAAATTAATGACGATTCGTTGGTTTTACCAATCAGTCGACGGGCATTCACGCTAATCTTGTGAGGCCCGATGGCAGGAAAATTATGCTCTACCACATAACCTTCTACGGTCTGATCGCGTGGCAAGATGATTTCTAACAATTCTCGTAAGGCGGGGATGTTCCATTGACTGTTGCCCAGGTCGTAAATTTTGCGACCTACCGTGTCTGAGGCCATCACTTGAAAATACTGGTAAAAGGCGCGATTGGCAGATACCACTTGTAAATCACTATCTAATACCAACAGCGGTGCGCGGATGGTATCGACAATACTCTCGGCCAGTTCTCGTGCCAGTTGCACAGCCGCCTCCGCCTCAATGCGTTTGCTGATGTCGGTAAAGGTCAGCACCACGCCTTCAATGATGTTATCCAACGTGCGATAAGGCTGGAGCCTTGCTAAATACCAAGCGCCGTTATCGGTGCGCACTTCCTGTTCAATCGGCACCAGCGACTCCAGCACCGCCTGTGCTTTACTGAGCAGATCGTCATTATCAAGATTGGATTTGATGTCAATCAACGACCGCCCCACGTCGGTAGGCACCAGCCGGTAGATATTGGTCGCCTCGCGCGTGAAGCGGCGTATAAACATTTGATCGTCCAAAAACACCGTGCCTATATTGGTGTTGTCGAGCAGGTTTTTCATGTCGTTTTGCATACCCGCCAGTTGTTCTATTTTGGACTGTAGTTCTGCATTAACGGTGATGAGTTCTTCATTGACCGATTGCAGCTCTTCTTTAGAGGTTTCCAATTCTTCGTTGGTCGATTGCAGCTCCTCATTGGTGGATTGCATTTCTTCGTTGGTCGATTTGAGCTCCTCATTAGAGGCTTGTTGCTCTTCACTGGCGGCTTGATGACTTTCTTTCAGGTAAGCTAAATCGCGTTCCAGCTCTTCTATTCGCCCGAATTCGGCTGTTTTCAGCACCCGTTTACGCCCCGGTTTAACAACTGGACTGGCGACGTCCTGAAAACTGACCAGCAATAGATTTTGATTGCCCTCCTGGTTTGGCAAGGGCCGAACACTAAGACTGACCGTCGAAAATCCTCCGTTGGTTTTGACCTGTATTTCCCGATTAAGCATAGGCGTACCGTCACTGACAGCCGCACGCATGGCACCACGCAGCTCCAGCTCTAATCCTTCTCGGGACATTTCCACGATATTAAGACTCGCCTGTCCGGGTGCCGGACGCAGGTATTTACCGGTGTCGCCATGCACATAAAGTAGGTCACCCTTCAGGTCCGTTACTACAGATGCCGGGGCAAAGCATTGCACCAGCACTCTGCGGGTGAGTTCGGCAAAGTTAATTTCCTTAGTATTTTTCATGGCTTCCTCGGGGGCTTTGCCGCCAGGTTCTGCGGCCCAGGATAAAACTTGCGTCATCACTGTGCGCGTAGAGGTGTTGGTATGGGTAGCACGATAGAACTTCCATTTACGATTGAGCACTGAAAACAAATCCGTGTGATTACCGATACTCTCCGAAGGGGACAAAAACAGCACTCCGTCAGACTTGAGCGCGTAATGGAAGGTTGGAATCAAGCGTTGCTGAAGCTCACCTTCCAGGTAGATCATCAGATTGCGGCAACTGAGTAAATCCAGCCGCGTAAAGGGCGGATCTTTAATCACGTTTTGAATGGCAAACACCACCATTTCGCGGATTTCTTTTTTCACCCGATAACCGGCCTCTTCCTTAACAAAAAAGCGCCGCAGACGTTCGGGCGTCACATCCTGAGCAATATTGGGTGGATAAATCCCGGCGCGAGCAATGGAAATAACATCTTCAGACAGGTCGGTGCTGTAAATCTGCACTTTAAATTCTTGATGCGCTTGCTCCAGCAACTCGCGCAGCAGTATCGCGATGGAATAAGCTTCTTCGCCGGTCGCACAACCTGCCACCCAAACACGGAATAGATAATCATCAGGTTTGTCTTGGCACAATTGCGGCAGGATTTCATTTTCCAGCACGGCAAATGCCTCAACATCACGGAAAAAGCTGGTGACGTTAATTAATAGTTCCTTAAACAGGGTTTGTACTTCAGCCGGATTTTCTTTGAGAAAACGGGCGTAAACATCGGTGTCATCGATGCTGTGTTGCGACATGCGGCGCTCGATCCGGCGGCCGATGGTACTTTTTTTGTAGAGAGAAAAATCGTGGCCGGTGCTGCTGCGTAATTGCATCAAAATGCGGTTGATGCCGCTGGCTGTTTTGGCAGCTGGGGAGACGTCTGTTTGGATAGTAAAGCTATGGGTATCGGCCAGCAGTGCTTCCGGCATTTTGTCGACGGGCAGTACATGCGTGGCATAACCGGCCTGAATGACGCTGGTGGGCATGCCGTCATATTTGGCCGTGGTCGGCTCCTGTACTAGCGTAACACCGCCAACACCAAGTATGGCGCGACAACCCAGAGTACCATCGGTGCCGGTGCCGGAAAGAATAATGCCGATGGTCTGTTCTTGCCGATCTTCAGCCAATGAGCGCAGAAAAGCATCAATCGGCAAGCGCTGTCCGCGTGGCTCACTAGGGACACTCAGTTGCAGTTTGCCGTGGAATATTGCCATATCGCGATTGGGTGGAATGACATACACGCAGTTGGGCGCCACCGAGATTTGATCTTGCGCCTCGACCACTTGCATGGTCGTGGTGCGCTGCAGAATTTCAGTGAGCAGGCTGGCATGGCTGGGATCAAGATGCTGCACCAACACAAACGCCATGCCGCTATCAACAGGGGCATGGCGGAAAAATTGTTCCAAGGCTTCTAAGCCACCTGCAGAAGCACCTATGCCGACAATCGGAAAGGTAACACGGAGATTTTTAGAAACATCGGGGGGCTGAGTTGAATGCGGGCTTGGCGCGGTAGATTTATTCGCTTTCAGAAAAACTCCCTGGCGGAAAATTCAATTGTTTAGTCATTCTACAGCGTTACATTCTTGATGTCGGCGGTTTGCACCCTACATCTACAAATCATGTAGGAGCAGGCCTTGCCTGCGAAACAATCTAATAAAATCGCGGGCACGGCCCGCTCCTACATTACAACCAAGAAAAACCCAGGCCTTTAAAAATAGTAACTATTCAGAGTTGTTTGGCGTTGAAGAGTTTAAGTAACATTCTGATGAATAGTTACTAAAAATAAAGTCAATCAACTTCATATTCCGTCGTTTGACCATCAAACTTTTCGGTGTCTGCCTCGGCATCAGCACGAGTATGGTGGATAACGCCATCCCGATGGTTAGGCGGTGAATAGAGCGTATACAGCTTTAGTGGCACAGTGCCGGTATTAATAATATTGTGATTTGTTCCCGCAGGAACAATGACCGCGAAACCATCTCGTATAGCCGTCCGCACACCATTAAGCTCAGCTTCGCCACTGCCTTCTTCCACTCGAAAAAACTGGTCTAGGGTATGCACTTCCGCACCAATTTCTTCGCCGGGTTTTAACGCCATCAATACCAGCTGACAATATTTTGCTGTGTACAGCACTTGCCGAAAATCTTCATTATTGACGGCGAGCGCTTCAATATTTTGTATAAAACCTTTCATAACTGTTCCTTTTTACTTGCCTTAAAGCGCTTAAACTCTCTCGTCTTCTATAAAGTTTGGCGACGTTGACGACCACTCTTGCATCGCTTGATCACCAGGACGATCAACTGCTACTGTGCCGTCATCGGTAGAGGTTACCCAGCTTAATGGAATGTAATGATGCTGACCGGTCTCATCTTTTTTCACTTTAATGGTACCGGGACCCTCTACATGATCGACGGTGGCGAACTGCCCGCCTTCAGAACAGACAATCGGCATATCGGGTTGAATTTGGTCAATATTGATCATGACTTTTCCCCTGTTAGAAAAAATTTAACTATTCAGCATCAGTTGATTGCTGTGAAAGTGTCTTGTAGGAGCGACGCCCACACGGAATATTGCTTCTGCCCTCCAAAGAAACTCGCTGAATGGTTACGCATATTCCACCCGGCAAAGCTCACTTGGTAGTTGTCGCAATTATTAACTTGCAGTTTAAATATAACCCTACAGCGGAATGCCGTCTGTTCGACAGCGAACATATAAAAATCACGACATTCTTAAACCGCTGCCCTGAGCGAAGCAGAAGGGGGCAAATGTCTTGACGGATTTATCGACGCTTTTCCCTATCTTTTCCTTGTGTACGCTAGCGAACTGTCCAGCGCTGCAAAAGAGCATCTAATCAATGCCGATGGTTCTAAGATCCAGTTGTTTAGTTAATTGGCTCGTCGGAACTTCGTTGTAGAAATTGGATATCGTTGCAACAGCAAATTTCATTGCAAGGATAGTGTTCGACGTTTAACTCAAAGGAAAAAATCATGAACAACAATCACTCCAGATCCACCCAAATAATGCGCAGTATCGGCGTCACTGCTGTTGCGGCAGTTTTGGTCGCAGGTTGCGCAAGTATTCCGGCACCGACCGAGCAAATCGCCGTTTCTAAAGCAGCGGTAGACAGTGCAACAAGTGCCGGAGGTAATGAATTTGCGCCGGTGCAATTGCAATCAGCATTAGAAAAACTGAATGCTGCAGAACGGGCCATGGCAGAAGAAGAAAATCTAAAAGCACGCCAACTGGCTGAACAAGCCCAGGTCGACGCGCAACTAGCCGCTGCAACAGCCCGTGCTGCCAAAGCACAAAAAGCGGTTGGTGAGCTACGCGAAGGTAATCGCGTGCTGCATCAAGAAATCGACCGTAAAGCCCAGTAAATTAAGGAATTTAACATGTTAAAAAATATAAATATCCCTCTGACGTTAATCGCTGCGGCAATTATTTCCGGTTGTGCGGCAGTCCCTACGCAATCGCTAAATGAAGCCCATAGCAGTTACAACACCGCTAGCACTAATGCTGAAGTCACCAGTCTGGCACAGCTTGAATTGAAGAATGCGGGCGAGTCTTTAAGTAAAGCCGACCATGCTTCAAAAGAAGGCGAAGACGATGAAACAGTGGATCACTTTGCGTATTTGGCTAAACAACAAGTAGGTATCGCGCAAGAAACCGCCAAACGAAAAACAGCGGAAGCAGCCGTCGTTACTGCCGGAGCTGAACGTAACCTGGTTCGACTTGATGCCAGAACAGCCGAAGCCGATGCCGCTAAGAAGCAAGTTAGTGCGCTGAAGGCTGAGCAACAAAGACTGATCGACGAGTTGAATGCCAAGCAAACCGAACGCGGCTTAGTTATTACATTAAGCGATGTCTTGTTCAGCACCAACCAAGCGCAACTGAAATCAGGTGGCGTGCGTAACGTTTACAAATTGGCTGATTTTTTGAATCAATACCCAAAATATAAGGTGTTGGTTGAAGGTCATACCGATAGTGTCGGCAGTGACGAGCACAATCAGGATCTGTCAGAGCGACGCGCTTTTGCCGTACAAAACGCTTTGATTGATGCCAGAGTTAGTAGCGACCGCATCAGTGCGCGCGGTTATGGCGAAGGCATGCCTATTGCCAGCAATGACAATGCCGGTGGTCGACAATTAAATCGACGCGTGGAAATAATCCTGTCAGACAACGAAGGCAACATCGCTCCTCGCTAGACTTAGTAGTGCTTCGGCAGTAAAAATTACTGTCGAAGCAGCGCGTTTAAAGCATCAACACTTGCAAGAACAAAATGTCTTAGATAGCACACACCACCAAGACACTAAAAAATAAATCACTTGTAAGCAGCGTCTTGTATGAAATTAAAACCCTCCATCGTTGATTGTTAAATTTGCCGATGTTGAGCTTGCCGCTACAAGGTTTTTTCAGTTAAGTTAGGAAACACTTCTCTGTCTCTCAAAACGTACCAGGATATGCCCTATGACGACTAAAGCTTACGCCACGCAAAGCGCCACAACACCACTTGCCCCTTTCAAAATTCAACGCCGCGATCCCGGTGCGCATGATGTTCAAATCGAGATTTTATTTTGCGGCGTCTGTCACTCAGACTTGCATATTGCGCGCAACGAATGGCAAGGCACCACTTATCCTTGTGTACCCGGTCACGAAATTATCGGCCGCGTCACCAAAGTCGGCGCTCAAGTTAGTCAATTTAAAAAAGGCGACCTGGCAGGTGTGGGCTGTTTGGTCGATTCCTGCCGGACCTGCGAAAATTGTGCGGATCATCTTGAACAATTCTGCGAACAAGGCCCGATTTTTACTTACAACTCTGCGGACAAACACAGCGGCGGCATGACCTACGGCGGCTATTCCGAAAATGTAGTGGTGGATGAGGCGTTTGTGCTGCACATCCCGGAAAATCTGGATCTTGCCGCCACTGCGCCGCTGCTGTGTGCGGGCATCACCACTTATTCGCCGCTTCGTCACAATAACGTCAGCAAAGGCCAAAAAGTAGGTGTGGTCGGCCTGGGCGGTTTGGGACACATGGGCGTCAAATTGGCGAAAGCCATGGGCGCGCATGTCGTGGTATTTACCCACTCGGCAAGCAAAATTGCCGATGCCTTCCGACTGGGCGCCGATGAAGTCGTCAATTCCAATGACGAAGATGAGATGAAGAAACACCTCAACAGTTTCCATTTCATTCTCGATACCGTATCCGCGCAGCACGACATCAATACCTATCTGCTTTTATTGAAACGCGACGGCACCCTCACCCAAGTCGGCGTACCACCTGAGCCCCTTGCCCTGCAAGTCGGCAGCCTTATTTTTGGACGACGTAATTTGAATGGCTCGCTGATTGGCGGCATTAAAGAAACGCAAGAGATGCTGGATTTCTGCGGTGAGCACAAAATTACTGCCGACATCGAACTCATCCCGATCCAGAAAATAAATGAAGCCTATGACCGTCTGGTGAAAAACGACGTGAAATACCGCTTTGTCATTGATATGGCATCGTTGCAAGCATAAATACAACAGGCCTCTTAGGCTGAGATGAATTGCTCCCGTTATTCCGCCCCGAGCATCGCAGCTTTTGGCGAAATAGGCCCGCATGGGGAGCGGCTCGTTTTCGCAGGGCCAGGGATGGCCCTTCGAAAACCCTCGCCAAAAGTGAGAAGCGCAGGAAATTGGCGGAATCCGGGTCGCCTTTTCTTTGGCTACTTTCTTTTGGCGAAGCAAAAGAAAGTAGCTCGCCTGTCGGTGCGAGAACCGACACTAAAACAAACGTCGCGATAGCGACTCAACTTTTAACAATCTCGAGCAAATCATCCAACCGCGTAATATCAGTCATTTAGCAAAAGGAAAAACATGTCCACCTCTAATACCACCGACGCCCTCCCCGATTTGTTTCAACCCGTTCGATTCGGTCCTTACACCTTATCTAACCGCATTGCGATGGCGCCGCTTACACGCAGTCGGGCGCAACAAGGCGATATTCCCAGTTTGCTAGCACCTGAATATTACCGGCAACGCGCCAGCGCCGGATTGATCATTGCCGAAGCCACCCAAATTTCGCCGCAAGGCAAAGGCTATGCCTTTACCCCCGGCATTTATAACTCAGCGCAAGTTGAAGGCTGGAAAGCTGTCACCGACGCTGTGCATCAAGCAGGCGGGCATATCTTTTTGCAGCTATGGCATGTCGGTCGTATCTCGCATCCTGCTTTGCAACCGAATGGTGATTTACCGGTCGCACCGTCAGCAATCAAGCCGGAAGGCAATGCCTTCACTGAAGAAGGTTTTGTGCCGTTTGTAACGCCGCGCGCGTTAGAGACTGTCGAAATTCCCGGCATCATTGAACAATATCGTTTGGCTTCGCAATATGCGCTGGATGCAGGTTTTGATGGCGTTGAAATCCATGCCGCCAACGGTTACTTGATCGACCAGTTTTTGCGCGACGGCACTAATCACCGCACCGACGCTTACGGCGGCTCACTGGAAAACCGTACCCGGCTATTGCTGGAAGTTACCGCAGCAGTCGTTAGCGTTTGGGGTACCAAGCGCGTGGGAATTCGACTAGCGCCAATCAGCCCAGCCAATGATATTAGCGATAGCGACCCTGCGACACTGTTTACGTATGTCGTCGAACAGCTCAACAAGTTCAACCTGTTGTATTTGCATCTGGTTGAAGGCGCTACCGGTGGACCGCGTCAGGTCGAAAATGGTTTTGATCTGCAAATTTTAAGGCGTTTGTTTAACGGCATTTACATTGGCAACAATGGCTATGATCGTGAGTTGGCATTAACAGCACGCCAGCAAGGTCTGGTTGATTTAGTTGCTTTCGGTCGTCCGTTTATCTCCAATCCGGATTTGGTTGAGCGCCTAAAACTAAATGCGCCGCTGAATGAATGGGATGCCGATACGTTTTATGGCGGCGGTGCCAAAGGTTATACCGATTACCCATTTCTTGGCGAGTAGCACGCCGGTTGCTTGGGTATAGACCAAAGCAAAAATTGCGGTTTGGTTTAAGTTATCCTGATGATAACTATCAATCTTGATACAAATATTAAAGGAGTACATTAAATGCAATTACGAAATAACACCGAACGTTACGGGTTGCTGTCCATTGGGCTGCATTGGTTAATGTTGCTACTGCTAATAGCGGTGTATGCCTGTATTGAACTTCGCGAATTTTTCCCCAAAGGCAGTGAGCCACGTGAGGCGCTAAAGACTTGGCACTTTATGCTGGGGCTGTCAGTGTTTGTTTTAGTCTGGTTGCGTTTGCTGGCGAATATGCTCGGCCATCATCCGCGTATAGAACCGGAACTACCGACATGGCAAAAGCAATCCGCCAAAGTCATGCACTTAGCACTGTATGCGCTAATGGTTTTTATGCCGCTGGCCGGGTGGTTGATTCTCAGTGCCTCAGGAAAAGTCATCCCGTTTTTTGGTTTGCAGCTGCCGCCGTTACTGGATGAAAGTAAAAATGTGGCTGACTTTATCAAAGAAGTCCATGAAACGGTGGGCACGCTAGGTTACTTTCTGATTGGTTTACATGCCGCTGCGGCGCTGATTCATCACTACTTTTTAGGTGATAACACTCTGAAACGGATATTGCCCAACAGAGATTGAGTTATACCCCAGCCGTTGACTGAGCGGCGCCGAAGTCACTCCACACTTCAAAGCTACTGTTAACAGATCATCTTATTGTAGAAGCGGGCCTTGCCCGCGACCACTTTTGAATATTCACAAAGGTAGCAACATGGAACAAGCCGCAAACAACAACGAACCCTTAGGGCTAACCTCAGCGATGGTGGCAGAGCGTCTTAAAAAAGACGGTTACAACGAGCTACCCAGACCTGATCGCCGCGGATTTTTTCGCATTTTGTTTGAAGTATTACGCCAGCCGATGTTTTTATTGCTAATTGGCGGTGGTGTCGTCTATTTGCTGATGGGCGATCGAACGGAAGCCATTATGTTGCTGCTGTTCGCCTGTCTGTCGGTGACGATCACCATTGTTCAGGAATCCCGTAGCGAAAAGGTATTAGAAGCGCTGCGCAATCTTGCCAGTCCTCGGGCGTTGGTGGTTCGTGACGGCAAACGAATTCTTATTGCCGGTAGAGAAGTGGTACGCGATGATTTTATTGTAATTTCTGAAGGCGACCGAGTGGCTGCGGATGCTACGCTGTTTTGGTCGCATGATTTATTGCTCGATGAATCGTTGCTCACCGGCGAATCCGTGCCGGTTCGTAAATTAGCCCAGGAGCCTGAAAGTAAATCCGTGGTACCAAGTCCGGGAGGCGAAGATTTGCCCTTCATCTTTGCCGGTACATTAGTGGTGCGCGGCACCGGGCATGCCATCGTCCACGCGATCGGTATCCGCAGTGAAATGGGCAAAATCGGTCGAGCCTTGGGCAGTATCGAAACAGAACAACCGCATTTGCAGCGCCAGATCCACTCGTTTGTGAAAACCTTCGCCATTATCGGCGCACTACTTGGCGGGCTGACGGTACTACTCTACGGATTATTACGTGGTTCCTGGCTTGAAGCCACGTTGGGTGGTATTGCACTTGGAATGTCATTATTACCCGAAGAATTTCCTTTGGTGATGGCAGTATTCATGGCAATGGGCGCGTGGCGTATTTCACAAGCTAGAGTATTGACGCGCCGTGCCTCAGCAATCGAGACTTTAGGTGCAACTACAGTGCTGTGTACCGACAAGACCGGTACGCTCACGGAAAACAAAATGACCGTCGTTGCATTGCTCAGCGACGACGCACGTTGGGATCAAGACGGCAAATCGCCAGTGCCGGACGAGCTAAGAGAAACCTTGCAAACCGCGCTCTTTGCTTGTCCTCAGACCCCCACCGATCCGATGGATATTGCCGTACATAAACTCGCGGACCAACATTTGGGTGCTGATCAAACCAGCGTCGCCAATCTAAAGCTGATTCGCGCTTATGGTCTTAGGCCGGATTTGTTTGCGGTAGCGAATATTTACTCTAACGAAGCCGATGAGAACGGCACCGCTTACGCTAAAGGTGCGCTGGAAGCGATTACGGAGTTGTGTCAGATTCCTACAGAGCGCTTGGACAGTATTCGCGAGCAGATGGATGCATTGGGTCTTGATGGGGTGCGCGTGCTCGGCATTGCCAAAGCCACTGTTAACAATATACAGCAGCAAGAAAATCTCCCGGAAACGCCGCGTGGCCTGTCGTTTGAGTATGTCGGACTGATCGGTTTTGCCGACCCAATACGATCCAATGTACCCGCCGCCGTTGCCGAATGTCGTTCTGCGGGCATCAGAGTCGTGATGATCACCGGCGACTACCCGGCAACAGCCCGTGCTATTGGCCTGCAGGCCGGGCTTGAGGCAACGAAGGTGCTGGCCGGTGACGACATCGAAACAATGTCCGATGAGCAACTGGCTGAACAGGTGAAATCGACATCGATATTCGCGCGCATCCAGCCGAACCAAAAACTGCGTATCGTCCAGAGCCTAAAGGCCAATGGCGAAGTTGTGGCAATGACCGGCGACGGCGTCAACGATGCTCCGGCCATTAAAGCCGCACATATCGGCATTGCCATGGGCGGCCGCGGCACTGACGTGGCGCGTGAAGCTTCGGCAATTGTGCTGCTGGATGATGATTTTGGTTCCATCGTCAAAACTATTCGTTTAGGGCGGCGCATTTACGACAATCTGCGCAAAGCCATTGAATACATTGTCGCGGTGCATATTCCGGTTGCCGGTCTTGCGTTGCTGCCGCTGTTACTGGGTCTACCGCTGATCCTCACGCCGATCCACATCGCGTTCTTGGAAATGGTGATTGATCCGGCCTGCTCGGTGGTGTTTGAAGCAGAGAAAGAAGAGGACGATGTGATGCAACGCCCACCCCGCGATCCGGCAAGTCCGTTGCTACAGAAAAGGCGCATTGTCTGGGCAGCGTTGCAAGGTCTGATTGTACTGGTGCTGTTAGCTGGCATTTTCATCACCGCAGCGCGCTTGGGTATGCCTGAACCGGATTTGCGCGCGTTGGTGTTTACCTCATTAGTGTTCATGAATATGGGGCTGATTTTGGTCAACCGCTCGTTTAAAGCCTCTTTGATTAGCGCGATTCTGCGGCCCAATCGCTCGCTGTGGATTTTGCTTGGCGGTGTCACCGCACTGTTAGCCACCGCGGTGTTCTGGCTGCCAGCGCAAAAACTGTTTCATTTTGGCCAATTGCACTGGGATGATCTTGGCATCTGCGCAATAGCAGGCATTTTCAGCTTACTGCTATTGGAAGCGATTAAGTCGTTATGGTTTCGTGTTGATAACATTAATGGCAAGTCGTATGAGCCATCAAACAATCTGCGCTGATCTTGGTGAACGGGGCGTTTTAGCAATTTGCATTTATGAATACTTTCTAATAGCGGATTGACCACTATGACCGGTAATTTTGATTAGCAAAATGCGCCGAAATCCCCTGAAAATTCATGGTCAGGCACTAAGGAAGCGCTGACCAACAAAGTCCGATTTAAATCATCAAATGTCAGCCGATACCTGCAAACAATAAGGGCGCGGGAATTCGAGATTTTATTTCTCCTTAACTTTAAAACTTACTGTAATCTTCAAGTTTTGGAACTTTTGTTACCCGGACTTTATGACTACAGACGCCGCAATATCCATTCAAAAGTTAAATAAAAGTTATCAGGAGTCCGGCCAGCAGCATGCCGTTTTTAACGATTTGCAGCTGGATGTTAAGCGCGGCGAATTTATTGTTCTGCTGGGGCGTAGCGGTTCCGGCAAGTCTACTTTTTTAAATCTACTCAGCGGCATCGATCCGCCCGACAGCGGCAAAGTTATCATTAATAATATTGATATTACCGGGCTTTCCGAACATGACCGCACCTTGTTTCGTCGTCACCACATTGGCTTTGTCTTCCAGTCTTATAATTTGATCCCTACGCTGACGGTTGCGGAAAACCTGCTTTTACCATTGGAGTTGATCAAGCGAGTGAGCCGCAAGGATCATGATCATGTCGAAGAATTATTAGCAAAATTAAAGCTGTCGGATCGACTGGACAGCTACCCGGATCGTTTGTCAGGCGGTGAACAACAACGCGTTGCGATTGCCCGTGCCTTGATTCATGATCCGGATGTGATACTCGCCGACGAACCTACCGGTAATCTGGACCTGGATACTGCTGAGCAGGTGTTGGAATTGCTGGATATTCTGGTCAGAAAAGCCGGTAAAACCATGATTATGGCGACGCATAGTCAGGAAGTTATCGGTAAAGCTGATCGGGTGTTATCCATTCATAACAAAACATTGCAGCTACGATGAGCGCAATTCTTAAGCGCTCCAGCCGCAATTTTTTATGGCAGCATCCCTGGCAATTGGCGCTGGCGATCTTGGGGATTGCGTTGGGTGTGGCGGTTGTTATCGCGATTGATTTGGCAATGGAAAGCTCGCTTAAATCGTTTAACCAAGCGAGTCAGGCAATGTCGGGAACGGCTACACACCGCATTATTGCCAGTGATGGCGGCCTTGATGAAAAGCTTTATACCGGTTTAAGAGTAGAGCGAGGCATCGCTAACTTAGCGCCAATCGTTACCGGCTATGTAAAGTTGGTGCAGCCTGGTGAGGACAATTTTAAATTGATCGGCATCGATCCCTTTATTGAAAAATCTTTACATGCCGGTTGGCAAAATGGGCAGTCAGAAAGTTTCTCGCGGGATTTGTTAACCCGCTTATTGAGCGAACCCAATAGCGTGTTGCTGAGTGAAAAAACCGCACAACAGCTGCATCTGCAAATCAATGATCAATTTAAGGTGATTACCGACCAAGGCGCGCAGCAGTTAAAACTGATTGGCTTGTTTAGTGTTAATGATGCGGTTGCAGAACAAATCTCAGCCAAGCTGATCATTACCGACATTGCCACAGCACAGGAAGTATTGGGATTATTTGGTCGCTTGAGTTCCATTGACATAGTAATCGAGCCAGATGATCCGGGAACCTTGGCGGCGATACAACAAAGCTTGCCGGGCTCGGCGTTATTGGTGTCGATAGATAGCCAAGCCGAATCGATGCGGGAAATGACGCGGGCGTTTGCCATTAACTTAAAGGCTTTAGGTCTGTTGTCATTGCTGGTGGGTATGTTTTTAATTTACAACACGATGACTTTTTTGGTCATGCAGCGGCGGCGTTTAATCGGCAGCTTGCGCTTGTTGGGCGTCACTCGGCAGCAAATATTTAAATTAGTGATTGGTGAAGCGTTACTGTTGGCGCTTATCGGCACGGTAGTGGGTATTTTGCTGGGCATAGCGTTGGGACAAGGTTTGTTGTATCTGATCTCAGGCACCATTAACGCGATTTATTTTCGTATCGACGCGGCGACGTTAATGATCACGCCTTTGCAGATCGGTAAAGGCGTGTTGTTAGGTATTAGTGCTACCTTGCTGGCGGTTTTACCGCCTGCTTACGAGGCGACGCAGTTGTCAGCGGTTAAAGTGTTGGCAAGATCGCAATTAGAATTGGGCAGCCGCCGCTTAATCAAAACGGTCGGTTTAATCAGTATGTTATTGATAATTGGCGGTTTGGTCACGGCATGGTTTTCCGGCCAAAGCATCACCTTGGGCCTTGCCAGTATTTTTTTGATTTTGTTTGGATTTGGCCTGCTGACCCCTGCCATTACTTTGTTATTCACCAAACTTTTTGAACGAGTTTTCGGGCTTTTCTTAGGGATTTTAGGACGTTTGCCAGCACGCATGGTCGCCGCTGAAATCAGTAGAACCGGGATTGCGATAGCGGCATTGATGATTGCGGTGTCGGCGACGATAGGCATGGATTTGATGATCGGCAGCTTTCGTCAAACTGTTGCGCAATGGGTGCATGCCAGCTTACCGGCCGATCTTTATGTATCAATACTCGGTGATAAGATGACTGCCGAGAAAGCGTTGTCAGATCATCAGCTTAAGAATGAAATAGCCAAACTTGCCGGTGTGCAAATGCTCAGCAGCGCGCTGCACACCAAGCTGATTGCCGATGACCAACTTACTAAAATATCGGTGTTTGAGTTGAATGAAGCGTCAAAACAGGGATTTATCTTTAAACATCAGGTTGCCGATGATCTTTGGGCTAGGTTCGACAACCAGCAAAGCATTATCGTCACTGAGCCTTATGCCTATCACCATGCTGTAAAAATAGGCCAAAAAATCCGCTTAAAAACCGATCAAGGCGAGCAGGCGTTTGAGGTAATCGCCATTTATGCAGATTACAGTGGCGATCAAGGCCATTTGGCGATGAGCCGTCAGAATTACCAACGTTATTGGCCGGATTTGGGTTACTCCGGCATTGGCGTGTATGCCAAGGCTGGCACCGATTTAAAACAACTGGAAAGCCGGATCAACCAATTAATGACTACCCAGCAGACCGTAAAATCCAATCAGGACATTTATAAAGCGTCCATGGAAGTCTTTGAACAGACCTTTACCATCACTGAAACCTTGCGCTGGCTGTCCGCAGCCATTGCTTTTGTCGGTGTATTCAGTGCGTTGATGGCGTTGCAGTTTGAGCGGACACGGCAGCTGGGTATTTTACGGGCGATTGGAATAACTTCCCGGCAGTTAACGGTGCTGATAATCAGTGAAACCGGATTGATGGGATTGATTGCCGGATTACTAGCAATCCCTGTCGGCTTTATCGTGGCTTATGTATTGATTTTTGTGGTTTACCAACGCTCATTCGGCTGGACAATGGCATTTTATTTTGATGCCGGTGTGCTCTATCAAGGGGTGGCTTTAGCGTTTATTGCGGCATTATTGGCCGGTATTTTTCCTGCCATGAAAATGGCCCAGACCCATCCGGCTGAGGCCTTGCGGACAGAATGAAAATAAAGTTTTTAATCTATGGTTTGTTGGTGGCATTGCTGCTGGTGATTGGTTGGCAATTTTTTATGCCGCCAAACGCTAAGGTTGAAGATGTTACTAGTCCAACCGCCAAGCAAAAGAATGAGTCGTTCAGTACTGTTTTGTCCAATGAAAACGAGGGCTTTGCCAGAGCGTTAAGCCCCAGAGAATTTTCTTTCCCAAGCGACCATGGTCCGCACAATGATTTTCGCTCTGAATGGTGGTATTTCACCGGTAACTTAAAAGATCGGCAAGGGCGGCAATTCGGCTATGAGCTGACGTTTTTTCGTTTTGCTACCAAGGCTGGCGCGCCGGATTCAAAGTCGGTCTGGCGGTCAAATCAAACATACATGGCGCATTTAACTTTAACTGACGTCCAAGGAAATCACTTTTACACCGATGAACGGTTCAGCCGGGCCGGCAATGATCTTGCCGGTGCTTCAGATAAAAAATATCAAGTCTGGCTGTATGACTGGTCGGCAAAAACCCAAGGTGAGACTGACTTTTCGCTTCGCTTGCAAGCCAAAAGTCATGATTTTGCCATTGACCTGTTGTTAACCTCGCCAAAGAGCTTTGTGTTACAAGGCGATCGAGGTTTAAGCCAGAAAAGCCGCGAACCCGGTAACGCCTCGTATTATTACTCCTATCCCCGATTAACGACTGAAGGCACTGTCAGTGTTGCAGGTAAGCAATTTTCCATTACCGGTACCAGCTGGATGGACAGGGAATGGAGCACCAGCGCCTTGTCTTCAGAGCAAAGCGGCTGGGATTGGTTTGCCTTGCAGTTATCGGATAATACCGAACTAATGTTTTACCGATTACGCCGCAAAGACGGCCAAGCCGACAGCAATAGTGCAGGTTCCTTGGTGCTGGCAGACAATGCAAAAGTTGCGCTTAAGGACAATGATGTCACGATTAAAATCCTCGATAGCTGGACAAGCCCACATTCAAAAATAACTTATCCATCGCGATGGCGCTTGGCTGTTCCTTCTCAAGGGCTTGAGGTTGAGGTTGACCCTTTGCTAGGTGATCAAGAGTTAAATGTCAGTTACCGTTATTGGGAAGGAGCGGTCAGTGTTAAAGGCACCAAAAACGGCCAGCCCATTTCAGGCCAGGGCTATGTTGAGTTGGCCGGTTACCAGTGAAATCTAATTAAATCAATATGGCTCTGTCGAGTGAATGTAAGCAATGCTTGCTGTCACGGCCAGGTAATTTATGTTAGTTGTCCAAAGCGCGCTCTCGTCCCCCCTTAGAAGCATAGCTATCTACACAAGTTTTTGGCCCCTTCTCCAGCGGGAGAAGGCTGGGATGAGGGGAATCTAAGTGATTGATTTTAATCTCCTCACCCCAACCCTCTCCAGCAGGAGAGGGCGTAAAATAGTTTTGTAACTCATTGATTCTAAATTGTAAAAAAGTTGTGTAGATACTTATG
>JAUYBL010000019.1 GCA_030693065.1 Methylococcaceae bacterium
TTCCGAATGCGCGTAAGTGATATAGCTGGACACATTTTCCAGCAAAATTTTGCACCTAAGAAAATCTTGCACAGTCTTGACGCGATCAGCCACATGTTGCACCGCTTCTTGCGTATACGGTAGCGGTAATAAATCATGCAGGTTAACGCCGTTAACCCCAGTCCAGCACAGGTGATCAGAAATCCAGGCCGGCTCTATGCGCTCGGCCAATGCTTTTACTTGTCGTAAATAGTCCCAATTTAAAGGATCGGTGCCGCCGATAGAAAGCGATACCCCATGCATCACCAGCGGATAATCGGCACGGATGCTGTCCAGATAATAAAGCGGCTTACCGCCGGGGACGAGATAGTTCTCGGTAATGACTTCAAACCAATCGACAGGCGGTTTTTCGGTCAGAATGGTTTGATAATGAGCTGTGCGTAAACCCAATCCGAAGCCAAGATTGCGATTAGGCTTTACATCAGACATTGGCTTATCTCCTATCAATTGCTAAAAAACAAAAGGGCGGATTACACCGCCCTTTTGCATTTAAAAACAAGTCTTTTACATTGACGGCGTTGCTACAACCTTACCGCCTTTTTCGTCACATTCTTTTTTAGTCGTAGTGATAACGCCTTGACCTTTACAAGCGTTTGCGCCTTTACAGGAACTTGTTGCAGTGGCGCACTCAGACTGGCCTTTGCAAGCGTTGATGCCGCCACAACTAACTTTGGCTTCTTGTGCTGATCCCTGCTCGGCCGCCGTCACGGTTCCGCTCATGAATAATGCAGCGACGGCTGTCGCTAATAACACTCCTGAGGTATTGTTGGTATTTTTCATAGTTTTTTCCTGATTAGATTAATTTAATGAAACGCATCCGCCGTAACCAACTCCTGTCTAACGGCACCAGAAGCCCGTTTTCTTAACAAAGGGCAATGATTTGTACCAAATCTACTTGGCACACCCTATCGCTGCAGTCCATGCACACGACAGCGGTTGGGAAATAGCGCAAAAACGCTATTGATAACAAGCACCTAAAAAACCCATAGCTAAGCATGTCGAAAATAGGCGCATTTAACAATTAGGATAACCACCTTTATCATCTATTCTGGGCCAAGCAGTGAGCACGGCTTTAACGACAGTCGCCAGAGGAATAGCTAAAAACACGCCCCAAAAACCCCACAACCCACCAAACAACAAAATGGCAACAATAATGGCAACAGCATGTAAATTGACCGCTTCAGAAAACAAAACAGGCACTAACACTACGCCGTCCAATGCCTGAATAACCGAATAAGCGATGATTAAATACATAAATTCATCTGTGCCAAATCCCCATTCAACATAGGCAACACCCAGCACAGGAAAAGTCACCAGTGTTGCCCCTACGTAGGGGATGATGACCGATAAGCCCATAAAAACAGCCAACAACAATGCATAATTCAATCCTAAAACAGCATACGTGGCATAACTGACCGCCCAAAGTATAAACACTTCGGCAATTTTTCCTCGTACATAATTGCCAATCTGCACATCAACTTCCTGCCAGACACGGACTGTCAGATTCCTATTTTTTGGCATGAATTGAATAAACCAGGACACCAAGGCAGCTTTATCTTTTAAAAAAAAGAACACCATCATCGGCACCAAAAACAAATAAATCATGGCGCTTACCAAACCAACTACCGATGCAGCCGATAAGCTCAGTACGCTCTGCCCATAAGTAAGTAACTCTCTTTGAACAGCAAACATAAAATCCTGAATTTTGCTTTCAGAGATAAATTTTGGATACAGTTCCGGCAAGCGCATGATGCCGATGCGCGCCCGATTAATAATATCGGGAATTTGTTGCACCAACTCGACGGCTTGCTGGGAAACGATAGGCATCAGGTAAAACAATAAAAAACCCAAGCAGGTCATAAATAATGAAAACACCAGATAAACTGCCGCCATTCGCGGCATGTTTAAACTTTGGGCTTTTATTACCAAACTTTCTAATAGATACGCCAACACAATGGCGATATACACGGGCATCAATAAATCAGCCAGTGAATAAATCAATACAAAACTGACAATTAGAATGATGGCTAATGAAACAGCTTGTTCATTAGGTAAAAAGCGTTTGAAGGCGTCTTTAATAAAACGGAAACTTATAAACTCTACTTGGCTGGTCATGAATTAAAGACGTTAATTTCTAAGGGGACTCAAGGGTACTGTTATCGCAAGCCTTAACTCGGTTTTACGCTATTTAGCCATCCTGCCCATCTGCCCTGACACTTGTTAATATTGGTGAATAAACAAACACAAATAACGAAAATGCCGCTAACCAAGCAAATGTTGAAACATAAACCAGCAGGTTGTACCAACCCGGCAAGACAACCGGCAAAAGCACTCGACATACAGCGGCCATATTGATAAAAACAAAACCAATCGCCATTGCGTTTGACACTCTCAACGCCCTACCGGTATGTCCCAATGACACTCTAGCCATCATGCCCAAGGTCAATACACCAATACCACCTAGCGTAAATGCGTGCAGCGCCAACGATGCCGCTATCAACTCATAAGCTGAGAAAACGGTAAGGCCAAAACCCAAAATAATCCAGCCATAGCCGACGTAAAGCACCCACAGCAATGGCACATACCAAATTTTTTGCACATACCACCCTGATAATCGGGCCACATTTGCAACAACCGCAAACAGAGCCGCCAGCGCCAAAATAGTCCCCGATATGTCTGCTAATTCCAATGCAAACACTAAGACCGCAGCAACGATAGACAAGGTATCGAACAAGGGATTTTTGATTGTCAGCGTGCCCGGCAAGCCTCTTTCGGTAAAAAAAGGAAACACGCGCCCGGCAACCACCAGAATCATAATAATAATGGTCGCAACCACCAGCTCAATTCCCAGCCATGCAGTATTTTCCTGAAAGCCAAGAATTTCCGCATGGACCAGCCCATTACCTAGAGCCAACACCAGCAATAGTGCAACAAAAACTAAATTTCGATATTGACCGACTTGAAGAATGGGTTTGATTATTTGATAAGCCAATACCGGCAAGAAGGCAAAATCAATCAAGGCAATTAATTCATTGGGTAACAAGCCTTCGTAAAAAGGCACAATGCGACCATACAACCAGAGTAAACAAAGCCCAGCCAATTGATCGCCGGTTAAAGTGGGTTTTCCGGTCCAATTTTTTACCGCTGTTAATAAAAATCCTGCAATTACGGCAACTGAATAGCCCAACAGCATTTCATGGGCATGCCAGTAATTTTGGCTGAAATAATTTTCGTGCGCCAAATCGCCATCAATCATGGCACTCCACAGCACGATTAGAGTCAATGCCGAAAATCCAGCCAAAGCAAAAAAGGCTCTAAACCCCAAGTTAAAGAGAGGAAGGTTAAAAATCGGTTGTAATTTCATTGCGATAATTCCAGCGGACGCTTTACAAGATGTCGATAATTATACGCATATCTTTATCAAACCGGCCCGTTGTATCGTCATCACAAACATGACGCTGACCTATTTTGCTAAATATGCAGACATAAAAAAGCCGGTGTATTGATAACCAATACACCGGCTTTTTAAGTTACTTAGTTAACTAAAATGAGTTATTAACCAAGTGATTTAAGCGTTTCCTTCGCTTCGTTTAGACCAACAAACTCCTGATTTTTATCGACGGCTTTTTTCAGATGTTCACGAGCATGCTCTTTATCGCCTTTTTTGAAGTACACCATACCGATGTGGTAATTGACGATGGCCGATTCCGGATTTACCGCCAATGCCTTCTGCAAGGTAGGCAAGGCTTTATCGTAATCACCTAATTTATAATCAATCCAAGCAACCGTATCGAGCATATCCGGGTTATTCGCTTTCGCCAATGGCTCAGCTAATTTTCTGGCTCGTTCCAGGCTTGCGGCATCCGTTGCGTAATCGGCTATTGAACTGGCCAAATTATTGACAATCATTGCTGAATTGGGGTTTTGTTTATACGCATCTTCGTAAAGCGCTAATATTTTTTGTTGCTCGCCGTCTTTTTGATAAATCATCGCTAAGTCGGTGATCAACTCTGATGCCCCTTTAGTTTTATCAATACCGGTTTTTAGGAGCTTAATTGCCCCATCCTTGTTCTTTTGCACGTAATAAATCAGTGCCAGGTTGCGATAAGGATTTGGCCAGTCAGGTTTGAGCTCTATGGCTTTATTGTAAGCCTTGGTTGCCTCATCCAATTTTTTCTCATTGCCATAAACACTGCCCAATAAATTGTAAGCAACAAAGTTTTTAGGTTGTGATTTGATGACTTCGTTAAGTTTTTTTATGGCTTTATCAGGCTGTTTTAAGCCTAAATAACTTTTAACAAGTTGTACTAATGGCTCAACAGTTTCCGGTTGTTTAGCCAATGCTTGCTCAAAACGAGGGATACTTTTTTCCAGCTGACCTTCAGCTTGATAGGCTATTGCTGATAAATAAGCACCGGTTGCTTCCTCTGGGAAGGTTTCTTCGACCTGCTTAGCGACTTGTTGCGCTTGTCCCCACTGTTTTTGCTCCAAGTAAATTTTTAACAACGTTTCCAAACTGTTTTTGCTTTTTGGCTCAACCTTCAACATGTCATTAAGTTGTTGGATCGCCCTATCTTTGTTACCCGCTTGCATAAATAATCTAACTAAATCAAGGCGTGCTGGCTCATCCTTAGGATCAATAGCGATAACTTTTTCCATGTTTTCACGGGCTAGATTTTCATCTTTGTTTGCCAAATGTGCCGCACTGAGCAGTTTTAATACCCGTGTATTTTGCGGTTGATCAACAAGCACAGAACGGAAATCACCAATGGCTTCGGGGAATTTCTTGTCAGCCAACGCAAATTCACCACGTAAAGTTAGTGCTTCAATATCCCTGGGATTTTCTTTAAGCACTTCATTAACCAATACTTTTGACTCCTCAATACGATTGGTTCCGGCATACAAACGAGCTAACTTGTCACGAGCAATAATTGCTTGCGGCCCGACTTTATCAAGCTCAACCACTGTTTTTAGGGTTTGCTCAACTTTATCCAATTGCTTTTGCGCCATTTGCATCTCAACAAGTTTGAAACGCAACGCATAATCTTTTGGCTTTTGCTCAATCATCTTGTTGAGTTCGGCTGTAGCCACTTCCGGACTTCGCTTAGTGACTAAAAAATCTACCAACAAAATGCCAGCTTGTTCATTTTCAGGTAAATCGGTAATTGCATTACGGAGCACAGCTTCAGCTTTATCTAACTGATTATTAGCCACTTGAAACAGCGCTAAACGTTTGCGATGTTCCAATTCTTTAGGCTCTATTTTCACAATCGTATTCAGGGCTTCTTCAGCTTTATCAAACGCCTTGGTTTGAATGTGCATATTGACCAGCATCAACAGCGGCGCGGTCTTATCTGGATTTTTTTTGCTGTTTTCCTCCAGCAAAGCAATCGCTTCCGGTAACTTGTTGTCACTGGCAATCAATGAAGCCTTCAGCAAGGTTGCGGCCACATCATCGGGCTTTTTTTGTAACGCTAATTCAGCCTGAGCCTTGGCGCCGTCTTTATTGCCTTGTGACGCTTGAATACCACCCAACAAAACAATTGCTTCAATATTGTTTGGATCAATTTCAAGAGCTTCTTTAGTCAGTTTTTCGGCTTCAGGAACGTTTTTTACCAATAAGAAAATTTGCCCCATCCGCACACGTGACATCACATGCTTGGGATCAAGACCAATCACAGCTTGATAATGTCCAACGGCGCCTTGAATATCGCCGAGTTTACTTAGCGCTTCAGCCATTTGATACCGGCTTTCAACATCTTTAGGGTCAATCTGTAAGACATTTTTAAACGCCAAACTGGCTTTTTGATAATTGCCGGCGGCAAACAGCTCTTTGCCTTCTTCCATGTATTTAGCTTTGCGATCTTCCTTGCCGCCGCAGGCCGTAAGTCCAGCTACCAAACACAATAGCGCTGTATGTTTTAAAATTTTCCGGGTTGACTTCATAAGGTAAGATCCTGTTTAGATTGGTTTTTTCGGTAACATTATAAAGAGGGAGATATGACAGTGAGTATATCCGGGAGATTTGGATATATCGACTAAGAGCTGTACTGGGCGGCATTATTCGGCAAAGTGCTATTAAAGGCAACCTTATCCGTATGCACCTGAAGCAAAAATAGCTGCCTTAATCCCATAGCCAAAAAGATCTCACTACGAACGTAATCAACATCCTAACGATCGTAATGAGCATTTATTGGTATGACATCAATTTATTATTGGTTTACTTTGCCAAGCGATTTAAATAAGCGATCAAATACACGTAAATGAATAAAGGCAACTATCCAACCAAATAAACCGACAATCGTCCCTATTAAAAATCGCTTTGGCAATTCACGATAATCAAGCAAGCCACTGAATAATCTCGCTTCTTTACTGCCAATTTTTGCAGCGATGATATTGCCTATTAACAAAATGGCGATAGTAGACAAGATCATGTTGATAGTGATGGCATTGCCAAATTGATAGAGGACGTTATACAAAGGCTTCCAGCCGGGATGAGTCCACCAAATAAACAACAAGGCAAATACCAATAAAGCACCTGTGATCAGCAATGCATTTTTTAGCGGCTGATAAAGTTTCCAGACCTTGCCGAAGGTCATGGAAGCGACTTCCAAATGCGTTTTTAACTTCTCGAAGTCCGGACCAACAGGTTCTGACTGTTGCAGAATCGGTGCCACCTGCAAAAACTTCCAATGCGGTTTGACCGCCTCAGCCAACGGAAAATCTTGCAGATATTTTTTTATTTCCGGCTCAATTGCATAATAACCACTGGTCATCAAAGCATAGGCTTCCAGCTCTGAAAATGAGTCCAGATCCGTTCTTATCCCAGCCAACAAGCGTTGTAAATCCTGACGTATGCCATAAGAGGTAAAGGCATTGGGATCAGGTTGCGCAGATTGAGGCTCGTCACTATTAAGCCAATCCACAGTCTTACTTTCTAAACCCTGTTTAAGATGCACAAAAGCAAAGCCTTTGAGTATTCCTGCTCTGGCTCTGGCTTTTAAATCCTGGTATTGGCTATTACGTACCCGCTGCATCATGGTGCTGTTGGAACGCAGTAAAGGTTTGACGACACCCCCTCCGGGATCATTTTCAGTATTCAATTGCCCGGTAGCATCGCTGGAAATAATGACCGTACAATCTTGCTCCAATAAACTGGCAACACCCTGATTATCATGCACCCCGCCATCGACCAGCCGTATCGTCGTGTCTTTGTACAGTCCTGAAAGTATCAACGGTTCAAATAAGCCAGGTACGCATGATGATGCGCCAACGGCGCTGCCTAACCGTACCGCTTTAAATGGTTCGGGGGCTTCTTCGTAATCAGTGCGACGATAACGATCATTGCTATCCACATCCGCATCAATTGTCGCAGGCGACTCACCCATCCAGGACGCGGTAAATTGCCAGTTATGTCCGCTATTCAGCGTGGTGGCATTAAGTATCAGCTCAGGCACTTTATTGAGTCTTGCCCAATTATCTCGCCGTGGAAAAAACGTCTTATTGCCTTCAGGGTAGATATATAACTGGTTTAGCCAACGTTTTTCTGAGCCTTCATTATCTTTAATCCGGCTGTAAATAAGCTCTTCATATAATTCACCTATCCGTCGTGTGCGCGTATAGGTTGGTGAAAATATCATTTTGAGATTTGTTAATGGATTTGCCATTAACCTGACGCGGGGATTTTCTTGTACACCCGCCAGAAAATCATCTGCCATGACTTGCACAAGGTTGATGTAGTCCTCACGATTAATCTGAGCGTCTTTTTTATTTTCCTGCTGCAGCAAGCGCCTAAGTTCCAAATAATAGTGGGCTCCAACAATTGACCCCCCGGAAACGCACGACAGCACTTCAATGTGTCTTAGCATATCCAGCTCAGCCAGCTTGGCGAACACTCCTAAGTGATATAACGACGCTCGAAAACCACCTCCGGACAGCGCCAAACCGACTTTACCTCGAAACATTGAGCGTAAAGCATGGGCTTTATCACCAATAAACTCATACAACACTTGCCAGCCCGGCGTATTTTCAAACGCCTCATCAGAAGTATCAGGATCAGTTTGATTTTTAAGCAAATAAATCAATCGTCTGGCAATATCAGCTATTTCCCAATCAGCAAGTTCATTGATTTGGCTAATCTTTGCCAACCAAATACCTGCATCTTGATAACGCTCCACACCAAAATAAGCTTCCGCAAGCCTTGCGATAACAGGTAAGTCATTTTTATCGGGCTGACTTTGTAACAGTGGTTTAAGTTTTTCGGCTAAATGGTCAATTACCGCTGTTCTAATATCTTGCGCATCATTACGACGCGCATAAATCGTATTGGCCGCCCCCCAACGTTCCTGTTCAAGTGATGCCAGCAAGTCCAACACAAAAGCCGCATTAATTGCTGTTAAACCATCATCAGACGCTACCCCTAATTGATAACCGCGGTGAAAATAATCAGAGGCTTGTTCAAGATTGACAATGACCCCCGTCACCTCCCATTTTCTTTGACTGATGGCCCCGGCTAGCTGCAAAGTTGTTTGATTTCTTGTTGTTTTTAAATTGAATGCCGCATCCAGAATATCTCGAGCTAAATCCAATGCAAATTCACGATTGAGTTGGTTATCGTTAAAAGTCGCCTTTGCTCGTGCCTGTGCAACATCCTGAGTAAGTTGCTGATTATCTATGCCTTGTTTGACGGCCAGATCCAACAGCTTTCTGGCCCAAGAAAACTCATTAACATCAATTAATTGATTCGCCAGTAATAACATCTCGTCTGACGTTGCGGCGGCCCCTTTAAGAATGCTTTTGGCTTGGTCGATAGTTTCTTGTTTTTGCTTGTCCATGATTTTCACCCCTGAGTCATTAAGTACCCGGCAATGAATCCGGGTAATGTCTTAAAAATCAATCCACCACATTCACACCATTAGCAACAATAGGAATTTTGGCTAAGGCCCAATTGTCTCGGGCAATCTCATTTTTAAAACATTGCGTTCGATAAATCGTAGCCTGCAATATTTTTTTACTGTGTTGAGATAACCATTCGTGGCGTGTATCGACATATTGCTTGATCCAGTCTTTTTCTACACCATTTTTTACCGGCAACGCAGCAGGAAATCTTTTCCGCAAAAAATCAGGAATGGAACCGCTATGAATAAACGAATCATAAATAACCAATGCTGACAGAGGCTGCGTAAAGCCGCCCGCATTTGCCCAAGCCATCGCAGGCTGAAAATAACGTTTATCGAAAAATTCATCTTGGACTTTACGCATCAACGGGTCTTTTTTAGCCGCATCGCGTAGTAATTGTTTGAAGGTGGCATCGTCAAGCAACGGCGTCACGCCGATTTTGGCAAGATAAGGCTTAAGTTGCGCACTGTATAAGCCATTACTATTGACGTACATTTCGATAAGCTCTTCAAGATTGCCGTATTCAGTGGTTTGAGATCGGCCGTAAGTGACTTGTTTGATGCCATTTGGGCCATCGGCATAAATCGAAATAGCGGCATAATCACCTTCGATACTACCGCTTTCAAAGACATTAATGACATGTTCACATAATCGTTTTTGCTGATCTGAGAGTTTCATTGCTGCTTCTCCTGGAATGACACATGGTTATCGGTGATTGCCACCGCGTTGCTGTAAGTTCTTTAGCCTTGCTTCCGTTATTTCGATAAAAGCGTTGTTGTATTCCAGCGGCGCCAATGTGCCGCCTTTGGAGATAACAGCGGCGCTGGCTTGCTGGTTTCGAGCGTCAAGCCAAGCTTGTTGCTCCTTAAATAAATCTGCTCGTTGCTGTTGATCCAGTCGTTGCATCAACTGGATATAGCTTATAAATAGCTGTGCATCGGCAACATCGGCCATGTTCTGACTGCTTTGACCAAGCTGTTGTTGACTGGCGGGAGCGGCCTGATTAGCTAAACCGTCAATTTGCTCCCTGACCTGCTCCAAAGATGGCTTCCAATTCTCAGGAATCCATAAACCCGGCTGCGACTGACTGCAAGCGATTAACAGCCAAACACCAGCAAATCCGCAGATAGCTAGAATAGATCGTCGCAGCACATTGTTAGTTGCGTTTAAGTTCATGCACATACAATGTTGCCGCTATAACTGCCACTGGCGCCACGATGATGTTTACCACCGGCAACGTCAATCCAAGCGCTACCAAGCCGCCAAAACTTAATGCCCCCAGCTTTACACCTTTAACGAGTTGCCGTTGCTCGCCAAACAAAACACCTTCGTTTTCCAGTGGATAGGCCAAATACTCCAATGCCACACCCCAGGCACCAAAGAATCCCCACAAAAACGGCGCCAGTAAATTCACGCCCGGAATAATCGACACTACCAGCAAGGGCAAAGCACGACTAACAAAATATCCGGCACGCCTTAACTCGGCGCTAACGACTTTAGTGACAGGTTGTTCAATCACATTGACCGTTTGCCCACCAGAAATGGCTAACGTTTTTGCCGACAGCTTGCCGTAAAAAGGTGCCGACAATATGTTTGCAAACACTGTAAAGGTAAAAAAACCGACAATAAAAAAACTGATAAAAAATAACGGCCACAGCACCCAACTTAACCACTGCAGCCAACTGGGAATGAATTGCTCAATCAGTTCGCCAACGTAGTGGTAACCCAAAAACAACATGATGCTATACAGCAATACATTAATGGCTACCGGAATAAGCAAAAATTGTCGTAAGCCCGGATGCGCTAATAATTTGACGCCTTTGAGTAAACAACTCACCGCCAACACCGGGTTGTTGCCTTTTTTATCAAACTGCATGTTTTAAGCCCCCTACGCCATGTGCAGCAGGATTTAAAACCACGCCGCGCTCGGTAACAATTGCATCAATCAGTTCGGCGGGAGTGACATCGAATACCGGGTTCCAAGCGCTAACCACGCCTTGGTATTGGTTATAACACTCAGGTAGCAGTTCGCTTTGCTGGCGTTGTTCAATTTCGATGTGCTCGCCGGTCGCCATATTCCAATCTATGGTCGTCGTCGGCGCCACCACCATTACTTTAACACCATGACGTTTGGCCAACACCGCCAACGAATAAGTGCCGATCTTGTTAGCGGTATCGCCATTAGCGGCAATGCGATCAGCGCCGACTATAACCCATTCCACCGCGCCGGTTTTCATCAACCACGCAGCCGCAGAATCGGCAATCAAAGTGACCGGGATATTATCTTGCGCCAGCTCCCAAACCGTTAAGCGCACCCCTTGCAGCCAAGGCCGGGTTTCTCCGGCATAGACGTTTATCGGGTTTCGACGATAACTACTGCGAATCACTCCCAACGCCGTGCCATGACCACCGGTAGCCAGTGCGCCGGTATTGCAATGGGTTAACACGCCTTTAACACCTCTTAATAAATCAGCCCCTAGCTCGCCCATCGCTAAGTTAGCGACAATATCATCGGCATGGATTTTTTCTGCACAAGATTGAGCTGCGGCTACCGGATTATCATGCTCATGATCTAGCGCATCGGTCATTTGTGCCAATGCCCAAAATAAATTAACCGCCGTCGGCCTCGATTGCGCCAGCATCTCAACATCTGCGTTCACTTGCTGACGCCAGTGACTGGAGCTTGTGTAATGCTCGATAACCGAAAGCACCACACCATAAGCCGCCGCAATCCCTATCGCCGGGGCGCCGCGCACACGCATTGAGGCAATTGCTTCGGTCACGCCAGCTGCGTCAGTATATTCATCGTAAATAATGTGTTCAGGCAATTTGCGCTGATCCAAGACTTTTAAACTTGTGCCGGTCCATTGCAAGGCTTGTACTGTGAGCGGGTTTTGTTCAGTCATTTGTTCAAATATCCAGGGTAAAAGTTATAATCCAAAGCTTGCCGAGCGGTAAACCGCAAGCATGACCCATCATAAATAGGCCATAGCAAATACTTACACAGGAACCTACATGCAAGTCGATACCCTCATTCATGCTCGCTGGATTATACCCGTGGAACCAGCATCCGACACCCTAGAACACCACAGCCTGGTAATAGATGCCGGCCGAATTATTGATTTGCTGCCTACGGAATCAGCCAAGCAAAAATATCAAGCCACCAACACCGAAAACCTGCCAGACCACGCGCTATTACCGGGTTTTATCAATAGCCATACGCATGCAGCGATGACTTTACTGCGCGGTGTTGCCGATGATTTGCCGTTGATGGACTGGTTGCAAAACCATATCTGGCCATTGGAAAGTAAATGGGTCGGCGAGGCCTTTGTAAAAGACGGCACTGATTTAGCCATCGCAGAAATGATTAGGGGCGGCACCACCTGCTTTAATGATATGTATTTTTTTCCCGACATTACAGCCCAACAAGCTATACACCATGGCATTCGTGCTTGCGTTGGTTTAATTGCTATTGATTTTCCGACCGTATGGGCACAAAACAGCGATGATTACATTGAAAAAGGCTTGGTCTTGCATGAGCAACTCCGCCATCATCCGCTAATCACCACAGCGTTTGCCCCGCATGCTCCCTATACGATTTCTGACGAGCCTTTGCAAAAAATCCGCACTATTGCCGATGAACTGGAACTGCCCGTTCACATGCACGTTCATGAAAGCCAATTTGAAGTAGACTCAGCCCAGCAGCAAACCGGCAAACGGCCTATAGAGCGTTTGCATGGTCTCGGCTTGATCAACCCTTCATTTATTGCCGTACATATGACACAGCTGAACGATGCTGAAATTAACCTTTTTGCCGAAGTGGGTGCCCATATTGTGCATTGCCCGGAATCAAACCTGAAACTGGCTAGTGGTTTCGCACCCATCGCGAAGTGTCTAGCCGCCGGTATTAATGTTGCGTTAGGGACTGACGGCGCAGCCAGTAATAATGACCTGGACATACTCGGCGAACTGCGCACGGCGGCACTGCTTGGTAAAGCGGTTGCGGGTGATGCCAGCGCCATTCCGGCTATAACAGCCTTGCGCATGGCAACTATTAACGGCGCCAAAGCCTTGGGACTAGATGACGAAATCGGTTCGCTAAGCATCGGCAAGGCCGCTGACGTAATCGCCATTGACTTATCGCAAATCGAAACTCAGCCGTTGTTTTGCCCGATTTCACAAATCGTTTACGCCGCCAACCGGCAACAAATATCCGACGTTTGGGTAGCTGGCAAGCGTTTACTTAAACAGCGCCAACTAACGACATTGAACATTGATGACTTAAAAACAAAAATTGCCGACTGGCAACAGCGCTTATCAAATTAACAGTCACTTATAACCATACATAGGCAACACATGAACACACAACTACTCAGTCCGATTCAACTTGGCCCTCATCAACTCCCCAATAGGGTCATCATGGCACCGCTCACTCGCATGCGTGCGCCGAACAGTATCCCGACCCCACTCATGGCAACCTACTATGCGCAACGCGCCTCAGCTGGTTTGATTATTTCTGAAGCCACGCCCATTTCTCCGCAAGGCGTTGGCTATCCTTCAACACCCGGTATATACACAACACAACAAATTCTGGCCTGGCAACAAACCACCGATGCTGTGCATGCCCAAAATGGTCATATTTTCATGCAGCTGTGGCATGTTGGGCGAATTTCTCATCCTGATTTCCATAATGGCGCGTTACCTGTCGCACCCTCGGCCATTGCCCCTGAAGGCAATGCAATCACCCCCTCTGGTTTAAAACCGTTTGTCACGCCCCGCGCTCTGGCAACCGAGGAATTACCGGATATCGTCAAAGATTATCGCCGCGCGACAAAAAACGCCCTTGCTGCAGGATTTGATGGCGTGGAAATTCATAGTGCGAACGGCTATTTATTAGATCAATTTTTACGCGATGGCAGCAATCAACGCACCGACAGTTATGGCGGCAGTTCTGAAAATCGTGCTCGATTATTATTGGAAGTCACAAACGCCGTGATTGAAATTGCGGGGGCAAACCGTGTTGGCATTCGTTTATCGCCCAGCGGTACGTTTAATGACATGACTGATTCTGATCCGGAAGGCATGTTTGTTTACTTATTAAATCAACTCAGCCAACTGAACTTGGCTTATCTGCATATTGTTGATGCTTTAGAAGGAGATATCAGACATGGCGCCAAAGTCGTCAGTCTTGACGCCTTACGCAAAGCTTATTCGGGTCATTTAATTGTCTGCGGAGGTTACGATCAAAATCGCGCCGAACAGACCATTGCTGAAGGCAAAGCAGATTCAGTCGCTTTTGGTCAGTTGTACATCGCCAACCCGGATTTAGCAGAACGCTTCCAACTAAACGCACCGCTCAATGAGGCCGACACCAGCACATTTTATGGCGGAGAAGCCAAAGGCTATACCGATTATCCCAGCCTAAAAGGCTGATAGTTTTGTCCCTAGAATCAAGCCCCACAGAACTGTTGCTAAGACTAAGAAATTAAATTATATTTCCTACGCCACACCCGCTGCGAGGCCGGGCCGGAAAGTCACGGGACTTGTATAAGTCGGCCGGATTGCGAACCAACGCAATCCGGCAGTTTTTGTCCGATTGCGTCATTTACATAAATACGCAATGACCCTTGGGTCAAGGATTAAATACGATGCAATTTTCCCAAAGCAAAGCAAAGCAAAGCAAAGCAAAATATTTTAGCCGTAAAATCATAACTTCGTTAACCGTAGCCGTTGCAATTTCGTCAGTTATTTCGCAATCTGCTTATGCGACTATCGTGGCATCAGGGAATGCTTACATACCTTCAGTCAATAACAATCAAGGTACTGTGAATGTTGGTGTTGGATCTTTAAATGGCACCCTAGAAGTCAATGCTTCTCCACTAGGAAATGGCTTCACTTCCTTCACCGCGTCAGGTTTGACACTTGGTGGATACGGCGGAACTGGTACCGTTAAAGTCATCGGCAACGGTACTTCCGGAACAGCTCAAATCAATATCAATACACTTTGGGGTCTACGAAACTACACCGGTCTCCTGGAAATCAAAAATGGCGGCGTTATCAATAGCAGCGGAAATGTCTATCTCGGTAACCAATGGCTAAACGAAGCGCCCGGATTTGATACCACAACCATAGACGGCAATGGCTCCGTCCTCAGAGCCCAGCAAGCATCTACTGGCGCTAACCGTGACGGTGGGCGTATTAGTATCGGATTCGATGGACAATCAACTAGTACGGTTAACATTACCAATGGTGGCTTACTGGAAGCATTAAGCGGTCATGTTGGTGACGTAGACGATGATGGCTCGATATATATTGGCGAAGGGGGGGCCGGGTATTCCGGCTCGGTTGCCGGTCAACGTTTCCGGCCCTAGCTCCGTTGCGAGAGCGAGTAACTACATCCAAGTTGGCTCTTACTCTACGAATACCGTCTCCAGCTTAAACATCAACAACGGCGGCCGGGTAGAAGTGTTGGATGGTAGCCCCTATGGAGGCGCTGACATCGGCATTTCTACCTTAGCCGGTACTGCCGAGGTGAAGGTGAGCGGTGCCGCATCAACGCTTGCGGCAGAGCAAATCCGGATCGGCGGCTCCAGAACAATTGCAGGCTATACCTCAACTGGTGCACCTGTCGCGGACATAGATTGGGATACATTGTCGGTTGGTCAGCAAGTAGCAGATGAAAATGGCAATCTTGTTTACGATCGCAACGGCAATCCGGTATTGGCTGTTGAGCACCCTCTCTATGGTGAAGTGGTACCGTCTACGTACTTGAATGGTAATAGTATATACAACAAAAGCACCGGTACGCTGATTGTAGAAAATGGTGCTCAGGTGGATACGCAAACCATTAATGTCTCAGTCAACAACCCGAACACTCCGACTTATAACAATCAAGGCGCAGTGCTCACCGTTCGTAATGGCGGTGTAGTGACAGGGGATGTTAATGTTTACGAGGATGGTTTATTGAACGGAAACGGCAGCATTCTTGGAAATGTTCTGGTCGACGGTGGGACTTTGGCATCTGGTAACTCACCCGGTACTATTACAATCGGTGGAGACCTGGAGTTACGGAGCGGTCAACTTGAAATTGAAATAGGCGGTACGGGAGTTAATGAGTTCGATGTAGTGCATGTCTTGGGCGATGTGACAGCAGCTGACGGATTTGATGTCAAAGTGAAGCTATTAAACAATTTTATCCCGCAGGAAGGGCAATCATTTGAGTTTTTAGACATTGATGGTTTGGCAAATTTTGATTTCTCTTTGCTTAATCTGATTTTGGATGAAAACGTCCAAAATGGCTTCAATATCAGTTTTGATAATGGCGCTTTGTCACTGGTTTCCACCTCGGCAGTTCCAGTTCCGGCAAGCATTTGGTTATTTGGCTCAGGAATAATCGGTTTGTTGAGATTTAAAGGACGTAAAAACTAAGGCTAAAGAAGTATCCAGGTGAATTTTTACTGTCGACCTGATACAAATAAGTCATTTACTTAGAGTTCCCAACTCAGGTTGGGAACCACTTAAGGATAAAAAGCACAACCCTCCTATACCACCACTTTAATCCATTTTATTTAAATTTTTTAAAGCAAAAAAATAGAGTGCTGTCACAAATTAACTTTTCGAAGTCAGCTAATATTCAACGCATCTGAAATATTAGATGACTTCATATCCGTAAAATACGGTTTTTTAATAGGGCTAAAACCCCATGTACAAGTCTGCAAGTTGGCTCGGTTGGTGTGCTTGCAAAAGACTTTTTAAACAAAGGTGACCGAAATGAAAACTCAATACACGCTTATTGCTGCGGCGATTTTTGCTGCATGTTCATCCAATGTTGTTGCTGACGACAGTAACGTTCTTATTAAAGAACAACCCCATCAAATTTATCACGTAGTTAAAAATAAGAGTTTATTGGAAACCACCAATCAGCTTTCTAACCGCACCGGCATTACCTTCAAAATCAATCCCGCTAATCAGGCTGATGTCATCAATCAAAAATTAGCTGCAGAAGATTGGAACACCGCACTGTCACAGCTATTACATGGTTACAACTACACCGTCGTTTCCAACAAAGGAAAAATTAACACCGTCGTTATCACCGGACTAAATGGCAATGGGCAGAATGTAGTAACAGCTCCAACAAAAGAGACTAATTTTGTAGTGGTCGCCCCGGACGCTTCCAAAAAACTACCTGCCAAATACAAAAACTTTAATGCAGGCTCGGTGATGAGTGTCAATCTGCCGATGGATCAGTTGGCAAATATTGCTATTGGCGATGACGTGACCTTGGATTTACCAATCGGCCAATACAAAGTCAAACATGATAATTCAGTCCAACATGACGACAACAGTTCAACCTGGGTAGGCTATCTGGATGAAGAAGGCAAAGGCTATCGCATTTATCTCTCACAAGGTGAAACAGGCGTCATCGGCAATGTCTACACTCCTGATGGCGCTTACAACATCGAAACCGTTGATGGACAAACCGTTGTCGTTGATATCGACAAATCTGGTTTGACTACAGCCGGCTATGAAAATGACGAAGTCCATCCCAGCGAAAACGGCCTGACCTCCATGAATGCTGCTGCGGCAGTCGACCCATTAGCTACTTTAAAGGCAGAAGCAGATACAGCGCGTGCCGCTGTAACCTCACTAACTGCTCAAGTTAACGATTTATATGCAAAATATACTCAGGCTATAACTACTGCCAACAATGCACTGGCTCTAGCCAATAATCGTAGTGCAGCCGCTGCAAATGCTAAAAATCAATATAACGCAGCTCAAGCAGCTGTTACTAAGTCCCCAAAAAACGCCTCCTTACAAGCTAATCTAAAAGCTGCTAAGTTAACTTTAAATTCTGCAAATATTGCACTAAACAACGCAATTGCTGCCTACAACTTGGCAGTTAAAAATACAGTTGCAGCCCAAGCAGCTTATGCAAAGAAAGCGACTGAATTGAAAACTGCAGAAGCTAAGGCAAAAACAGCAGAAACGGCCTATGCTACTGAGCTGGCCAAAGCAAAAACAGCTGTAGCTACCAGCTCATCAACTGCAAGCACAACAATTGATTTGATGGTTTTGTATACCACCACTAATCAAACAGCTGCGTATGCCAAACAGCGCATTCAGTATCTAGTCGATGTTTCTAATCAAGCCTACAAAGACTCAGGCATCAATCTAAAACTACGATTGGTACATACTCGGGCAACCAGCTATGTTGAAAATAATGCCAACGCCCAAGCATTGTCTGAACTAGCCAGTGATAAGGGAGCATTTGCCGGCACTGCAGCACTGCGGAATCAATACGGTGCCGACTTGGTCGCATTATTTAGACCATTGTATGCACAAACTGCCGGAAGCTGTGGCACAGCATACGTTGGCTTTGCTAACGGTAGTGGCGCGAATGCCGGCATAGGTTTTGCAACAATCGGGGATGGTTATTCTAAAGATGCCTTATCCAATTATTATTGCGGTGCAAACACTTTCACTCATGAAATTGGTCATAACCTAGGCAATGTACATGATCGCGAATATAGCAATGTCGCTGGTAAATTTGCTTACTCTTATGCATGGGGCATCAATAACAAATTTGGCACTATCATGAGCTACTACGGACCATCAGTGATGCTGTTCTCAACCCCAAACTTGGCAACACAATGTGCAGGTGGTCCTTGTGGTTTTGCGGAAGGCGACTCAAAAGCTTCTGACCAAGTCAAAACTGTTAATTACACATCTCCTTTCATTGCAAACTATCGCAACTCCACTGTAAGTACACCCGTTATCCAATAGTTTTATCGATAATGTTAAAGAGTTAAATCTCCCTCGGTTTTACCGGGGGAGATTTTTTTTAACCGTTTAGAAATATTTCTGCTACCGAAAACGTAATAAACGCATGCACCATAACCCACCTATCAACACTAATACATCCCTTAATCGCATCAACGCGATCAAACCTATGGCCGCCTCCGCAGGTAAATTGAGATATTGAAAAGCCCAAAATAGCGCCGCTTCCAAGGTACCGATACCACCAGGCAAGGGTAATAAAAAAGCCAAACGCATGGACACCAGAATCACCAAAAATGCCGAGAAATCGAACGCTAAATCGAAAAAACTCAGCAGCAACCATAATTCGCCTATCAGGCCAATCCAGCCTGCAAGAGAGAGCATAAAAGCCAAAAACAGCGCCGACTTTTGTTTCTGGATCGCCCAATTTAAATCGCGACCAAGCTGCTGCCAGTGAGTCTTGATGTGCTCCAATCTGGGATGATGTTGCCAGTGGCGAGCCACTCTCGTTATCCAACGCAACACGCGCTCGGGCTGCTTAACCAAAAGCCAGCCGAGCATGGACATTATTAAAAGAAGTAAAGCCAGGACAACAGATATTTTCTGCCAGTTGACGCCAGTAACTGTCGGGAAAATCAGCAGCAGAAGTGCCGCTAATAACAGAATACTAAAATTTACCCACAGCTCATAAAACCGGTCCAGCCCCACCGCCAGCAGAGCTTTGTGTATCGGCAATTGATTGCGCTTGTATAACCAGAAAATCTGTAATGGTTCACCGCCGAACTGCGGACCTGGCGTGATAAAATTCACCGCTTGACCAGCTTGGCGAATCCTCAGTAACTCACCGAAGCCCACGGGCAATTTCAACATGCTGGTGAGCACCCACCAGCGTTGCGTCGCTAGCAAAATGATCCCCAGGTTTAGCCCTATCCAAGCCAACCACTGTCCGAGGGAAAGTGTGCTTATCGTTTGGGCAATGGCGGCGAGCGGTAACTGACTAAGTATCCAGCCAACCAAGATAAAAGCTGCCAGCCACAGCAGCACAGGTATTGCTTTAAGCAAGGTCATCAAGCACCGTCATAGCGCGCAACCCACTCATCGCCCCATTGCCAGAGACTGTAGCGTCCGGTTCCCAGCAACAATATCCAACTGGCAGTGAAGATAAGGACATAGTCGAAAAAATGCCCCCCAGTGTCAGGGTATTGCCAGCCCAACATCATGATCAACACAAACGCGCCCAACCGGCCGGCAAAACCAAATAGAATAAGACCTGCGCTGAAAATAAATACCCATTCACTCATATCCGCCAGCCAGAGTTGGCCGGAATTGCGTATAGCCAGAAACGATACCAGCACCAGCAATACTCGCAGGACAGGTTGAAAAAACTTCCAACTAAGTAAATCTAAGGTAGTCAATACCTGTGCCGGAAACCTGCCGCTAACAATCAACCAGTCCACCACAAAGCCGAACAGCACCGGCAACATAAAAGCGATGCCAGCAATTACTGTCAGAGACGAGCTAAACAGAGGCCAAAGCACTGCGGCAATAAAGGCCATTTGAAAGCCCGCTAACGTGCGCCGCAACGGATTCGGCGGCAACGCATAAACGGGTAATCCTCGTCTTTGTCGGCGTAGCAAGCCCCACTGATAGATATAGTAGGCCACGCTTAACATGAGATAAGACCAGTGCAGTTTCCCCAAGCCGATTGCCAGCAAGGGCGCAACCACCAGTCCCAAAGCGTCAAAAGTAATATCCAGTTCGTTACCTAACAAGCTCACCTGCTGGCTACGGCGCGCCACATAGCCATCTAGCCGATCGAGAATGGCAGCTAAGGTATATAAAATTGCGGGGAGTAAGACATTGACAGCATTAGTCTGCTGTTGAAACAGGAAGCCACCGGTTAAAGCAATCAACAAGCCACGCAGAATAGTTAGGCGGTTGCCCCAGCCCAAATTGCTGTAAAGAGGTGTCTCCGCATTGGCTCGATTCATCGCGAGCCTTCGCCAGATATATTGCACAACTAATCCCCACAGCAGCCCGGCTTGCAGCAGCCATTGCCCGGCAACGGACCAGTTTTCGACAACCCCTAATAGACAAAAACCGGTAAGCAGCAGGCTGCAACCGAGTATCGTTATTGCTTGTAATTCATGCTTCATAAAATTGCTGTGGAAATCATAGTTAGCCGCTTTTTCTCCTAATATCCGTATACATAACAAGGCTTGCAGGCCTCCTGGCAATTACAAAAATTGCCAGGTAATTATTCGGCCTTGGCCTAATTTTTTAAAATCTGAATGTGCGCGCATGGTACCAGAGGCAATTTTTATTGGTACTATGCCGCCCACTTAAACTTTAGAGCCAGTTAGGGCGATTCGGGAATTCATACATGGTGAACAATAAAATAATTGATTCTGGCTTGTTGGGGCAGCGGATGCAGATCGGCCTAAATATATCAGCCCTAATCTTCATTTTTATTGCCATAGTTATCCCAAATCGCATCAACTTGATAACGCCGTCAGCGTTTGCGGCTTTACCGCTGGAGCTGTTTTTACTCGGATTGATCTTGCTTATTCAAGGGCAATTCGGGGTTATTATCCGGGCTATTGCGGCTTGCCTATTGTCGATAGGAATACTCTTTAAGATTGCCGATATGGGCACCTATCAGGTATTCGACCGACCGATCAATCCAGTGCTGGACGCCCATTTTCTGGCAAACGGACTCAACCTTTTGCAAGGTGCCCTTGGTCACGTTGGCGCATTAATCGTCACATTTCTGCTGGTCGCACTACTGGCGGGCATTATTTGGCTGGTTTATAGGGTGCTGGGGTCTATCCAAGCGCTGCTGAGAGTAGCGCCAATCGCATACGGTAAAGGTCTTATCGCGGGCGTGTTTGTCTGGACAGTGTTGTCATTGGGTGGCTGGCAAATAGCTTCAATCCCGTTTTATGATCTGATGACCAAGCACGCCAGCGACACGTTGAGTAGTATTGACGATCTAAAAATATTTAGCGGCGTCGTTAATGACGATCCTTATGCAGACGTGCCCAACAATAGTCTGTTTGACAAGCTTAAGGGTAAGGACGTATTGGTCGTATTCATTGAATCTTACGGGAAGACCGTACTCGACAAACCCGACTTTGCCGCGCATATCCGCCCATTGCTGGAACAAAGTAGCGCCAATCTTGCCGCAAAAGGACTGTCTGCCCGCAGTGCTTACCTTACCTCACCCACCTATGGCGGCATCAGCTGGCTGGCGCACGGCACATTGCTTTCAGGTCTGTGGATTAATAGCCAGACGCGCTACGACCGTCTGGTGATGAGTACACGTCCGTCGCTTAATCGTCTTTTCCAGCGGGCGGGATGGCGAACCGTTGCAGTACAACCAGCGCATACCATGGTTTGGCCGCAAGGCGAGTATTTTGGTTATGACAAAATCTATGCTTCGCAGGATTTGAATTATCATGGCCAGTCGTTTAACTGGATAACCATGCCTGACCAATTTACGCTATCTGCATTACAAACCATGGAACGCAAGCCCGGCCTGCGCACGCCATTAATGGCGGAGATTGCGTTGATTTCATCCCACGCTCCCTGGACGCCTCTACCCAAGCTAGTCGACTGGAATCAGATAGGTGACGGCTCTATCTTTAACGAACAAGCCCGCGAAGGTGATGCACCGGAGGTAGTTTGGCAAAATACCGGACTAATTCTGGAGCAATATCGTAAGTCCATCGAATATGCTCTCAGCAATATTGTTTCTTATGCCGCAAATTATGGTGACGACAATCTGGTCATTTTGGTATTAGGCGATCACCAGCCCGCGTCTTTTGTTACTGGCGAGCCGGAGAATCACGATGTACTGGTACATTTGATCAGCCGTGATCCCAAAGTGATGGAAGCGGTGCAAGACTGGCAATGGACAGAAGGTATGCTGCCAGCTACCAACGCACCGGTATGGAGCATGGATAAAGTGCGGGACCGCTTTATTGCTGCTTTTTCTACTCAGTCTGCCAGCTTCGCAAAGCTTGAGAAACGCTGACCTTTTAACAAATCCAAACATTCAAAAAATAGTCAACTCGGCGTTTTGCCAACTATATCCAAAGCCACCGCCTCGGCCACTTTGATTCCATCAACCGCTGCCGACAGAATACCGCCAGCATAGCCCGCGCCCTCCCCGGCCGGATACAATCCTTTGGTATTGATGCTTTGGTATTGGCTATTGCGTTTGATGCGAATGGGCGATGAGGTACGCGTTTCAACGCCGGTCAGCACCGCATCAGCCATCGCAAAACCTTTTATTTTTTTATCAAACGCAGGCAGCGCTTCGCGAATGGCTTCAATGGCGTAATCAGGCAAAGCTGTACTCAAATCGCCCAAATGCACACCAGGAGTATAAGAAGGCTGTACCGTACCGAATGCCTTGGAAGGCCGCTGAGCGATAAAATCACCTACCAATTGCCCAGGCGCATCGTAGGTTTCCCCACCCAATTTGAAGGCACGCGCTTCCAACTGCCGCTGAAAATCGATACCGGCCAGAGGATGTCCTGGGTAATCTTCCGGGGTAATACCAACCACAATCCCGCTATTGGCGTTACGTTCATTACGGGAGTATTGACTCATACCATTGGTGACCACATGCCCTGCCTCAGAGGTTGCAGCAACCACAGTGCCACCTGGACACATGCAGAAACTGTAAACGGAACGACCATTTTTACAATGGTGTACCAGTTTGTAATCGGCCGCACCCAGCAAAGGATTCCCAGCATTGCTGCCGTATCGACAATTATCTATCAGCGATTGAGGGTGTTCTATACGAAAACCAACAGAAAAAGGTTTAGCTTCAATGTAAACGCCTTGGTCATAAAGCATTTTAAAGGTATCCCTGGCACTGTGACCAACCGCCAAGACAACATGATCGCAAACCAAAGTTTCACCATTAGCTAGTACCACAGCACGTACTTGATTATTGTCGATGGCGATGGTATCCACACGGCTTTCAAAACGAATTTCTCCACCTAATGATTCAATTGTTGCCCGCATTTGTTCAACCATTGTTACCAATCTAAAAGTACCAATATGCGGTTTGCTGACATGAAGAATTTCTTCCGGGGCGCCCGCTTTAACAAATTCAGTGAGTACTTTACGACCGTAATGATTAGGGTCTTTGATTTGCGTATACAGCTTGCCATCAGAAAAAGTACCCGCACCGCCCTCGCCAAATTGAACATTCGATTCGGGGTTAAAGACTCTTTTACGCCACAGGCCAAACGTATCTTTGGTACGTTCACGCACTGCTTTACCACGCTCTAAAATGATCGGTCGAAAACCCATTTGCGCCAAAATTAATCCGGCAAACAAGCCACAAGGTCCGGTACCAATCACGATAGGTCGATTGGTTATTTTTGCGGGTGCCTGGGCAACGAAGCGGTAAGAGGTGTCAGGCGTTACCGAAATATGAGCATCATCTTTAAAACGCGTTAAAACAGCATCTTCATCTGCTGTTTCAATGTCTAGCGTATAGACAAGCAAAATGTCGTTTTTCTTGCGTGCATCATGACCGCGGCGAAAAACAGTATAAGTAACCAGTTGATTGTCGGAAATGCCAAGCCGCTGACAAATGGCCTGTTCAAGTTGAGCTTCTGTATGGTTGAGAGGAAGTTTGAGTTCGGTAATTCTTAACATGACATCTTTGTGTTTTTACTTGGGATAAGTTCAAAATATCTGGCTATATTACGCTAAGGTCGTAATCCACGGTTAACCACCATCGTCATTTATTGATAGTTAATAGCTAAAATACCCCTTCCAGCTGTTCGACAAAACTGCCTTGCACATAATTAAAAGAAATCAGCGAATAACCATTAGCAGTTTGATATATCGACAACTAATGATGAAAAAAAATTTGTCTTTATTCCATTCACATCTATGCTTATGTTTAGTATTTTTTTAACTTTACCTATGAATTGTATTTTGAACAATTCACGTCTAGGGACTGCATATTAGGGCTTTGTTAAAAAAATCTTTGAAGTTGAATGGCAAGCCCAACACTGAACAAACTCGGAATAAAAATGGAAATATCACAAGAACTATTACAAAAAAAAATTCTGATTGTCGATGACGCTGCATCAATGCGAACCTTGACCAAAGCTATTCTGCGCGAAGCTGGATTTACTCATGTTTTTGATGCTCCTGGTGGGCGCGAAGCATTAATGATGATGAGTAAGGTCAGGGTTAATATTGTAATTTGCGACTGGAATATGCCAGGTATGACTGGTTTGGAATTATTTAAAGCCGTGAAGGAAGACCCTAAACTGCCTACGCCACCGTGGATTATGCTCACTTCGTCATCAGAAGGCGAAAAAGTAAAAGAAGCAATTCTTGCTGGCGTGACATCTTATATCGTCAAGCCTTTTAAGCCTGACAACTTAATTAAACAAGTTATCAGCAAGCTCTCGTAAGTAATTCCTCTTAAACCGCAGCGGACAAAGTCTATTCTGTCCGCTGCAAACACCGCCTACTCCGTTTCTGCAGCTTGTTCCTTTTGCTTAGGTATGCGCCGCTTACCAATATTCTTCTTATCACGCTCCCGCACTTTGACCTTTTTTGCGGCCGCTTTTTTGGGTTCTTCTTTCTTTTTAGATACTGAAGACTTTCCCGACGCTTTAATTTTCTTTGGGCCGTTATATTTACCTTGCAGACCCTCAATAATTCTGCGATTGAACTTTTGCTTCAGAAACCTCGCTATGCCGGAAATAATATTCCATTCGGTACTGTTGACCAAAGCAATCGTCCGGCCGGATTCCTCAGCACGACCAGTACGGCCAATTCGATGAATATAATCAATGCCGTTCCTGGGCACATCATAGTTAATTACCAGATTAATCCCTTTCACATCCAAGCCGCGCGCAGCAAGATCGGTAGCCACAACAATATTAATTGTGCCTTCCCGGAATAACTCCATCATTCGGTTGCGATCTTTTTGATCCATATCGCCATGCAGCACACCCACGCGCAGTTTATGCCCACGCAAAGGGCCGCGAAGTTCATCTGCTTTTATTTTGGTATTAGTAAACACCAAAGCCTTATCGTAGGTTTCATTCAATAACAACCAAGCCAACAGTTTTTGCTTATGTTCATAGTCATCGGCCAACACCATTTGTTGTTCGATATTATCGTGCCCATCATGCAAGGTATTGAGAGCAATCGTTTTATGGTTTTTTAACACCTTGTCAGCCATTTTGATGACACCGTAGTGGGTCAATGTGGCCGAAAACAACAAGGTTTGCCGTTGCTTATTACATTGCTCCACAATAGCAAGTACATCATCACTAAAGCCCATATCAAGCATGCGATCAGCTTCATCAAGGATGAGTACTTCCAAATGCCTGATATTAATCGAATCTTGCGCGATTAACTCCAACAATCGACCTGGCGTTGCCACAATAATTGCCGGATTCTTTCTCAATAGAGATTGCTGTTTTTTAAAATCTTCGCCGCCGGTAATTAACCCCGAAGTAAGATCGGTAAATTGACTCAATAACTGACATTGGCTGAAGGTTTGTTGAGCCAGCTCCCGCGTCGGTGCCAATATCAACGCACGGATACCAAATTTTTCCGAAGGCCGGATTAACAAATTATGTAAGGTTGGCAACAAAAACGCAGCAGTCTTACCGCTACCGGTTTCAGCACTAACTAATAAGTCTTTGTCTTCTAGTATGGATGGGATGGCTTGATACTGAACTGCAGTAGGCTTTTCGTAACCAACCTGTTCAACAGCTTTGAGTAACTTTTCTTGTAGTGAAAGGTCATAAAATGAAGAGGAACTTTCATTGGGCGTGGGTTGCATGATTATTTTTATTCGCTATGCTATGAAGGGCTACAGATAGAAGTGTTTCGTAATTATAAACGTTAAGTTTTACGGATTTTTTTTAATTCAGTGTCTTGGCATTAATTATCCAAAATACGACACCTACACAATTCATGTTCTCAAAGATCAAATCATAATGATTAAAGTAGTTAAAAACCTTTACCAATACCGCGAACTCATCGCCGCACTAGCTTGGAAAAACATAGTTATCCGCTATAAACAAGCTTATCTTGGGGTTCTATGGGCAGTACTTAAGCCCATTATGCTGATGCTGATATTTACCTTAGTCAGAAGTTTTGTCGGCATAGAAAGTGATGATCTTCCCTACCCCATTCTTACTTTTGCAGCCTTGTTACCGTGGGTATTCTTTCAAGAGTCCGCCTCAGAAGGCGTTAGCAGCGTCACATCAAATGCTGCTTTGATTAAAAAAATATATTTTCCGCGCGAAGTGTTCCCAATTACCGCGATGGTCACCAAAACAGTAGAGTTAGGCATCAGCTTTGTAATATTGGCTGGCATGATGATTTACTACAAAATGGTGCCGACCATTTACGCCTTGTGGGTACCCGCGATAATTTTTTACACCATGATCGTCGCTCTGGGCATTAGTTTTTTTGGTGCCGCAGTAAACGTTTATTACCGTGACATGTCCCAAGCCTTACCTGTTGTGTTATCACTACTAATGTATGGTTCCCCGGTTATGTATCCACTTAGCTTGGTACATAAAAAGCTCATTGAAGAGCAAGCAGCCGGTGTCTGGTCAAACGATCTTTACACCTTATACACTCTTAACCCGTTAGCAGGCATTATTGATAGCTTTCAAAGAGTCGTACTCAAAGGCCTTCCGCCCGATTTTAATGCACTGTATCCTGGGCTTATCTTGACGTTAGTTATACTGCCGTTCAGTTATGTTTTTTTTAAACGGGCAGAAAACTGGTTTGCAGATGTAATATAAGAAAGTTATGTACTAAATTACTGCCCTGCATTAGGCAATTCAAAAAACCTTGTATATTAATTCACGTTTAACAAGCGTAAAGAGGTTGTTCTTTTGACAATCCCTTTACTGGGAATTCCGAAAAAACCTGCGTTTGAATGAGTTCAGTATGGACGAGTTTATAAATCAATTAGTTTAATTCATGGCAAACTGTTCAAAACATAAAAATAATAGGTTTTTCGAGGTTCCATTAATTAGTTTTTATTGCAGATTACATTAAAGGAATTTGTGATAAAGCAATTGAGAACAAAATTTAAGACTTAGGACAACAAAAATGAAACATAATCATTTAATAATACTACTTTTTTCCTTATTTTTCAGCATGACTGCATTAGCGCAAGAATCATGGGATCGCGCTATTAAAAAAATAAACTATAGAGAGTCAGCGAATGTCCCACCATTCTGTGGAAGCTCTAAAACAAATCCAAAATATAACGGTATTGATTGGAAAAAGAAATTTGGTGAGGATTTTACTTATATAAATCACTATTGCTCACATAAAGCTCAAATCCCTGTTTGCTACCAATACCCAGAAAAAGAAAAAAATGCTTGTTTAACAGCCGCGCTAGAGGGAACTACATATTTTTTTAAGAGTACGAGCGGCAATTCTCCGTTATTGCCGTTTTTGTATACAGAACACGGAACAATTTTAAAAGAAATAGGGAGATATGGTGAAGCCATTCAAGCGTTCAACACTGCCATCCAAAAGAACAAATCATACATACGTGCGTATGCAATGCTAGCTGATACATATATATTGACAAAAAACTATAACGAAGCTGAAGAAATAATTAATGAAGGCCTTAAATATAAAAAAAGCAAAGCCCTTTATAAAAAACTAGATAAAATAAAAACCCTAAAAAAATAAAAATACTGAGATAAATTATTAATATCTTTACTATAAAATTTAAAACTATTGAATAGGAAATAAATATGGACTTAATACAATCCATTTCTAAAAAATATAATAAAATGCTTTTTAATTGGATTGCTAAAGACATACTGCATACACAGCCCCTGGATCCCAAAGGCGATTCCCCTGTGATAGTAACTATACTTTGTCATAAGGATCTATTGATGTATCTGCTTGCGATTAAGTCTTTCTATCGTGCATTAGGACGAGGACGGATTGTTATCATTAATGACGGTTCATTGACAAAGACCGATATAGAGATTCTTAATTTTCATGTGCGTCCGAGTGAGTATATTAACGCATCAGAACTAAGCTCGACATCCTGCCCAAGCTACATTAGCTGGAAAAAATTATTCTGTGTTGCTCGCTATATTAAAGATACCTACACAATACACATGGATGCAGATACATTGACAGTGGGAATTAATTTACCCGAAGTACAATCTCACATTGATACCGGAACCAGTTTTATATTGGGTACTTGGAAAAACCAACAACCAACAACCATGATTGAAGCCGCACAAGCCGCCCAGAGTAGCAACTCGACACATGTCCAAATGCTATCAGAAAAAAACTTCGCCCTTTTACCAAACGTCAATAACCTAAAATATATCCGTGGCTGTGCTGGATTTGACGGCTTTGCAGTCAATTCGTTTGATCTTTCTTATCTTGAAGATTTTTCCCAACAGATGTATGAACTGATTGGCAAAAAATGGAATGAATGGGGAAGCGAACAAACCATGTCGAACGTAATTGTTGCCAATTCTACAAAGGGAGCAGTCCTGCCTTGCCCTGACTACTATAACTACTGGGGTAAAGTTGAAGCTGATAGCCGTTTCGTACACTTTGTGGGTAGCTATCGTTATCATGGCGGTAATTATGGTCGTTTAGCCCGCAAAATTACCCATGAATTGCTTAAATCAATATAATTAGATTTTAAAAATTATTAACTCAATAATTAATAAATGAAACCAATAATAGAAGTTAATCATTTAACTAAAGAATATCAATTAGGCCATATCACCAGCCTGAAAGAGAGCGTGCTAAATACATTTAGACGCTTAGGCGGTAAACCCGCCCAACAAAGAGAAAATTTTAAAGCTCTTGATGATGTCAACTTTACTATTGAAAAAGGAGAGGTAGTTGGCATTATTGGCCATAATGGAGCAGGTAAAAGTACTCTACTGAAACATTTGGCCAATATCAGCAATCCCACTAAGGGCAACGTTATCGTGCGAGGCAGCGTTGCCCCACTAATTGAAGTCGGTGCCGGTGTCAATCCAGAACTGACTGGTCGAGAGAACATCTTTTTAAACGGGGCCATTTTAGGAATCCCAAAAAAAATCATTCAGCAAAAACTCGATGAAATTATCGAATTTTCAGAATTGGAACAATTTATTGATACACCTGTTAAGCGTTACAGCTCAGGCATGACAGTTAAACTCGGGTTTTCTATTGCTACTAGCATGGAAGCAGATATTTTGATTGTCGATGAAGTTCTCGCTGTTGGAGACATCATGTTTCAACAAAAATGTATTGAGCGAATGGAGCATTTAATAAAACGTGAGGGGCGGACTGTACTAATTGTGGGACATAACATTAGACAGCTTGAACGCATTTGCTCTCGAGTAATGCTGATGGACCATGGTCAAATTTCGAATGATGGCAATCCATCAGAAATATGTAGAATTTTCTTTCATGAAGCGCAAGAGAGAACATTAACCCGCCACAAACCTGTTGAAGGAATAATTCCGCCACAATCTGACGCTGGAATCATACAGGTAACAAATATCGAAATATTAGATCATGATGGGAATTGTTCAGCACATGTCAATTTTCATGAAGACCTTACACTCAGAATAACTTTTGAATGCTCAAAAAAACTAATTCGCCCTGAAATCGTAGTCGGCTTACATACTTCTGATTTTGTTCATATACTTTCTGTTAGCAACGCGTTAGCGGATATTCGCCAAGATCTTGAAATGGGCAAACATCAATTAACTTGTCGTTTAACAGATATTCCACTTCGTCCATCGTCTTACAACCTAAGACTGGCCTTTATCGATCAACACCGTCAAATGCTATGGTATGCGGAAAATATTATGCCTGTGACTGTCCTTCCAGGACGTTTTAATATAGCAAGGCTACCAGAGATAGGTTTAATTGATCTCGCTACAAGTTGGAATTTTAAAACCTTATCTCATGTCAATGGCTTAGTATAATTTTTTTGACAAACCATACTGATATTAATATTTAACACAGACAATCCGCCAAATAAAAATGACAATCATATTTTCATCAGTCGATAGGCACAATTATGGTGACTTACTATATCCAATAATAATTAATAAATTATTATTGGATGACAATTACTTAGAAAAGAATATATATTCTTTTTTAGACGTCGATTCACCAGGAAAAAGTGGTTACAAAGTTAACAGAATATCTAAATATTTCATTAATAATAATATAAAAAATGACAGTATTATCATTGGTGGTGGTGACTCATTAAGAGTTGATAGGGAGGTTCTTGCTGAACATTGCGCGAGTATTTACAACAAATCAATAAAAGCATCAACATTAAAAAAAATAAAAGAATACTTTTTTGGCCAACAAGATTTTTCTAAAGAATTTATATCAAAATTCATGAATTACGATGCACCTGGGCCATTTATTATAGATAAAGATCGCTTTAGTCAACTCAATCAAGTGATTTACTGCTCTTGTGGAGTACCATTCGAATTTTCAAATGAAGTTAAATCTTCTGTTGCAAGCGCCTTCAATAATGCATCTTTTATTTATCTACGTGATGAACAATCAAAACAAAAGTTAATTAATATTGGCGTAAAAAAAGATATATATGTTGCACCTGATATTATTTGCACAATAAGTGATTTTTTTGAAATTGACACACATAAACAAAATGGATTTGATATTTTATATGCTCATGGCTTACAAAAAGGAAAGGACTTTTTATGTTTTCAAGCTAACCCCTCATGCCAACCCAATATTGACGAAATAGTTAATCAATTAACTAAAATAAAAATCGAGCGAGATATTGAAATTGTTTTATTACCGATTGGATATTGTCATAATGATGACATTATACTAAAAGAAATAAACATTCGATCAAACAATCAGTTTATTTATGCTGATGTTTATTCAATTTACGACATACTTTCTATCATTACAGCTAGTTCAATATTTATTGGTACAAGTATGCACGGCAACATTACAGCTTTTTCCTATGGTATACCTCATTTAGTAGCACCGATTAATGTTGATAAAATAAAAGGCTTTTTAGATGTTTGCAACTTAAGTAATAACCTCTTATTAGATTCATGGACGGAGATATCGGAAAAGATCAATTATTTAGATACGTTAGATAAGGACTATTTTTCATCAAGGGCTATTATTGCGAAAGAAAAGATTTATAACATCATGAGTAGCATTTCAAAACTGATATCCGACAACAATTAAATGAAAACTGAAAAACCTATCATCAGTATCTGTATTCCAACATACAATGGTGAAAAATATCTTGAAGAGACACTGAATAGCATTAAGTCACAAACATATACTGATTATGAAGTTATTATTGTTGATGATCAGTCATCAGATTGCACATATACCATTGCAAAGATTTTTTCAGAAAAAGACACTCGTGTGCATTTGCATATTAACGAAAAAAACCTGGGACTCGTTGGAAATTGGAATAGATGCATTGAATTAGCCCAAGGCGATTGGATTAAGTTTGTTTTTCAGGATGATATCATCAAACATAACTGCTTATCACTTATGATGAAAGCAGTCGATCAAAACAATCCAATTGTTTTTTGTCGCCGGGATTTTTTCTTTCATTCTAAAATCGACGATACAAGTAAAAGTTTCTATATGAGCATTCCTCGGCTTGATGAAATATTTCCTGATGCTAATTTCATTAGTCCTACGCAAATATGCCAAGCAGTTCTAACCGACTTTCGAAATTTTTTTGGCGAGCCTACGTCTACGCTAATACATCGCTCCATTTTTGAGCGCTTCGGTCTTTTTAACCCTGCAATGGTGCAACTTTGTGATTTAGAGTATTGGATTCGAGTAGGTATACATACGGGTATTAAATATGTACCTGAATCTTTAGTTCAATTCCGCGTCCATCCTTCATCTACCAGCTCAACAAATAAAGATACTCAAAACTATCGTAGTAGCCATATGGATAGGTTAATTCTTTTACATGAATTTGCTTACAATTCTTTTTATGAGCCGCTTAGAAAATTTACTAAAGAAGTCCATCCAGACCGCAATTTTAAAAAAGAATTGGCAGACAAAGCATTTTGGTTAAAAAATCTGGCTAATGCTACATCATCGCCAGAAAATATTAAGCTAACGCCAAAAGATCATTGGAAACATATAGCAATACTTTATCCAAAAATAGAGTCATCATTTTATCTGATGCCTTATATAGTTAAAAATTGGTTTAACAAAACTCTGCTTTGGCGGTTTATCAAAAACTAGCAATATTATTTCTTATGAATAAAAAACGGGTTTTTACTATTGTTTTAAATTGGAACGGATTTAAAGATACTATTGAGTGTATTCGATCATTAGAGGAAATCACTTATCCAGAACATAAAATAATAATTATTGACAATGCTTCATCAGATAACTCTATAAATGAAATTAGCAGCCAATTTCCCAGTTATCCATTACTAATAAATAAATCTAACTTAGGATTTGCGGAAGGTAACAATATTGGTATTCAATATGCCTTGGATAATGGTGCAGACTATGTTTTTTTATTAAATAATGACACTACTGTTTCTCCAGGCATTATTGATAGTCTGATTGCGTCAGCACAACAATATCCAAATACAGGTTTATTAAATCCAAAAATTTATTTTTATGATGATCCCAAAAGGATTTGGTCCGCAGGTGGATATTGGGACAACAAGGCCAAATGTTTTGAGCAATTTGGAGAAGGCGAATTAGACAAAGGCCAATATGACACTGTAACACCAATTGAATTTGCTATTGGCTGTGCTATGTTTATTCCTCGTGCAGTAATAGAACGAGTAGGTTTATTAGACAAAACATACTTTCTTAATTACGAAGAGATTGATTATTGTTTTCGCATTAAGCATACGGAGCTTGATGTACTTTATGTGCCGGAAGCAAAGGTATGGCACAAAATATCAGCCTCATTTGGTGGAGAATCATCCCCATTAAAACTTTATTATACATTCAGAAATAGGCTGCTTTGGGCGCAAAGACATCTAACTTTTTTTAAAATATTGCTTATCCACGCGTCTGTTTACAAAATAGTTTTCAAAAAGTTTTTTACGCCATTAAATTTTTCTCACCCTAAAAAACTTTTATGGTCGATAGCAAGCTCATTTAAAAATCCTATTGCACGTGCATCTCTGAAAGGCGTCATCGATTATTGGCAGAACAAGTTTGGCGAATGTGGAAAAGATATTTATTTACTCCAATCTCATTGGAAAAAAACTCAATCCGATTATAAAAAATAGCATTTCTTTAATAAATTTTAATATACGAAATAATAAATGTATTTGATTTCAGATTTTTTTTCAGAAAAACATTCCTCTTATTCTATGAATGTTTTGGGTGCAAATCGATTAAGTCAACATTTGGATAGCGGCCAACTCATTAAAGACAGCTTTAATGCACATGAATGCGTATTTATTCAATTGGAGGGCGATAAGGAATTTGTGCTTACCAGTGATACTTCTTATTCATTATTGCAGATCGAATCAGGTGGATTTTTAGGTAAGCCATTACTGCCTGACTTTCCCATAATATGGATACCACTCCCCGCAATAGTTAGACAAACCAATGCCTACAACCAAATTGTTTCTGAAGAGTTTATTAGCATTTCAGGATTGACTTGGGAGAGCAATGAGCACATTTGTTTTATATTTAAACCACCTAAAAATACAAGTCTAGACCTAGTTATTTGGCGCTTACCCGCACATTTTCCACTTGAAGAGCTCTTTTCTCTTAAGCCTATTGAAACTGAAGGCTATTTCCTTCAAGGCTCTCACGGTTGTATTAACAAACCCGCTGATTTATATCGCCATCTTATACATGGCGCAGTTTATGACCTGCGTTACTCCTGGCCACACAATAAAAAATGTTTCTCTGAAAACGAGGCGCATGCGCTATATACAATTTTTTCAGGCTTAGAAAAACAAACCGGCAAAACCATTTACCGATATTTCCAATTACAGTTGGTACTTTCTCTTATTGAACGCCAAGCCGAAGATGGCGGCTGGTATCACGGCATGTGGACGGATGGTGCTGAATGCCATTACCGCTTACATACCAGCGGCGCACATTTATTGATGGATGAATTTCAACGCACAGCTTGCCCTCAAGTTATGTCGTCGTTAGAAAAGGCAGTATCTTTTCTCTCCAAAACGACAGATAACTTGAACTGCGGCAAATGGTTTTTACATGACTCGCTGGAATTATCCGAGCAGGCCATGAATAGCGGGCCCTTTAAATGGATAGCTAACAAGACTTTCGGCAAAAGTGTTTCCAACATGTTGGTATTAAATACCCATCTTGATACATCAATCGCTCTAAATCGTTATCAAAAGATAACTGGGGATATTCAATACCAAAATTTGGTAACTTCAGCATTAAATTCAACTCGCACAGTCTTGGACTTAAAAACAGCAGATTGGCTTTATAAGCCTTTATTTTGGGCGATTGGTTTAACCATGTTGCCTACTGAAAAAGCCAGTCAATTGCCTTTTCCAATAAGAGCTATAAAGCGCTTTGCTTGGCAAACATTAATCAAAATACTGCCCGACATTAAATCGCGCTTCCCTCGTTTAGTGATGCCAAATGGTTATATAGACAGGGAATTGTCACTTAGGACCTGGGCTATTGATTATCAAACTATCAATATGATGGATTTGGCGCGTCATGCGTATGCTTTTCCAAGTGCTTTTGATGAGTCGATTTTAGATAAAGCAATGGAATTCACCCAAACGAGTGGCTTGATTAAACGATATAGAGAGTTATCGCCTGACAAACATTATTCTGTGGGATTTTGGTCTGAGGCACTTTATTACCGCTGTCTATCCAAACCATATATTAAATACCGTCAATGGCTGGCAGAAGCCATGTTGGAATGTCATGATCTTAATTTTGGCCTATCACCTTCATTATTGGGCACTAATGGCGAAGCGTTAGCCTTCGATCAACAAGTTGCGATGCCTTTAGCCGATAATCCTGAATTAATAATGGCTAATTTAGCCGTTGGCACAAATAAAGAGTTTTTGCTCGTAAATACCAGCGCAAAGCCTATAACCATTTCTTGGGCTTCAACGCCTGCCCCAGAGTTGGAATGGTATGACTCAAAGGGAACTTGCTTGTCAAAAAATTCGCTAGTCGTGAATAATCGCGACTGGATTATCGGGACTCATCAAGGTTAATTATGCACATCGGCATTGTCACTTCTGAATTTCCGCCGGATATTGGCGGGGTAGAAACTTATGCTATTGAATTTGCCAAAACGCTAGTAACTCTCGGGCACCAAGTCAGTGTATTTGTTCATACTCATCACCAATCTGCCTTATACGGCGACGGTATCACCTTATATCCGGCTTTAAAGTTTTGTCGCCGACTGGATAGACGAATTTTGAAGCAATTTGAGGTAGATGCCTGGCACGTAATGAATGCCGCCCATTGCTGGCTAACTTTGGAAACTGATAAACCAGTGGTGGTGTCCATTCATGGCAATGATTTTCTCAACCCCTATCCATTGACGGGCACTCCAGCCTTGGCAAGCTGGGGGCCGCTGTGGCGTTGCTCTCGCTTATTAGCTCCACTCGATCGCTGGCTAAGTAAGCGATTAACCCCAGTCTACATGCGCAAAGCTCTGCCTAAAGCGCGTATTATTCTGGCTAATAGCAAGTTCACTGAGCAGGTATTTCTGGCCAATTTTCCAGAATGCGCAGGCAAAACATTGGTTGCCCAAGTGGGCGTCGGCGACAATTTTCTAACTTCCCTGCTAACTCCAAAGCACAACTCTATCCCCCTGCTAGTAACTGTTTCCCGGTTATCAGAGCCTCGTAAAAATATCGATAAGATAATTAAAGCCTTGGCTCAATTAAATGCTGACACTGATTTTCGATACAGTATTATTGGTGATGGTGCTTTTAAGCCGCAATTGGAAAGTCTGGTAATTAGCCTTGGTCTGGAAAATAAAATTAGCTTTCTTGGTCGCCAGCCTACAGAACAAGTCATCGAGTCAATGCGTGAAGCCGATTTGTTTGTCTTACCTTCGTCGACATTACCTGACAGCCATGAAGGTTTTGGCATTGTTTACTTGGAGGCCGCTGCTTGTGGCACGCCTTCGTTAGCAACACGACAAGCCGGTGCTATTGAAGCTATTGACGATGGTAAAAGTGGTTTTTTTGTCGACGATCCTACCATCGACAACATTAAATATGCTTTGAAAGACTTTCTTGATGGCCAGGTCAAATTTAATATCAGAGATTGTCGACACTTCGCTGAACAATTCACTTGGCAAAAAGTGGTTGAAAAAGCCCTGCCTTTTTATCTTCCGGCTAACAACTCATGAGTAGACCACTTATCTCAATTATTATGCCTTGCTATAACGCAGAGGCCTATATTGAACAAACTGTAATAAATGTATTTGAACAAACCTATGGCAACGTTGAACTGATTGTTGTTGATGATGGCTCTACGGATAACAGCCCGGCATTACTAACAAAGTCTGCACAAAATTTTCCAGGCTTAACAATATTGCATCAGCCTAATAAAGGCCCCTACCCCGCCCGTAACTTGGCTCTGCAACATGCCAAAGGTGAATATATAGCCTTGCTTGACGCCGATGATTACTGGTCAGTAGATTGCTTGGAAAAACTCTATAGCGCTTTAGTGAGCGCCAATGCCGACGTAAGTTATTGCGGTTGGCAAAATATCGTTGAAAATGGTCAAGATGGTCCGCAGTATGTTCCACCAGCTTATGAACAAGGCAATATCCACGAAGCATTCTTAACTGGCTGCCCTTGGCCAATCCACGCCGCGCTTACCCGTAAATCGATTGTCGATCAAGTCGGTGGTTTTTCTGAGCGCCGCTTTAGTGCAATGGATTATGATTTTTGGATTCGTATTTCAGCTGTCACTCAAAATATTGTGCTTGTGCCGGAAGTGTTGGCTTTTTATCGCTGGCATCAACATGGTCAGATTTCATCAGTTAAATGGCGTCAAGTCTTGGATGCGTGGCAAGTAAGAAAAGATTTTGTTGCGCAGAATCCCTCTTTATTTAACCAACTACAGCCCTCCTCATTAAGTGAGTTTATAAATGGGCCGGTTTTAAAACAAGCAATTGAAGCATTCTGGAAACGTGATTTGTTGTCCGCGCAAAAATTATTTCGGGCTATACTTTCTACATCTTCTTGGCAGACACGCGATCTTAAATATTTACTGCCAGCATTATTACCACTTGGCCTTTATCGACAAGTAGTAAGTCTCTTAGAAAAAAGTTAAACCCAAGGTATTCATGAGTCGTTTTATTATTTTGATGTATCACATGATTTCTGAGCCCCAAACGGCAGCAGAAGTTCGATTCGCTTGCCCACCCAAGCAATTTGAAAAACATCTGCAATTGCTTTTAAAAAAAGGCTATACACCCGTCAGTATTAATCAAGTCAGCAATTACTATACGCAAAACATCCCACTCCCCGATAAAGCAGTTTTAATTACTTTAGATGATGGCTTTGAGGATAATTACTTAAACGCCCTGCCTATTTTTCAACGCTACCACATCCCCGCATTAATTTACTTGGCTACAGGACTCATAGGCAAAACGAATCAATGGATGACATCCCCAACATTCTCAGAGCGTAAAATACTGTCTTGGTCGCAAATCAAAGAAATGGCAGATTATGGTATTGAATTTGGCTCGCACACAGTTTCACATCCGCGATTAAACGAATTGGGTGATGAAAAAGTTGAACAAGAACTGACTGTGTCCAAACAAACTATTGAAGAACATTTAGGTAAAGAATGTGCGCATTTTGCATATCCTTACGGATTATTGACTGAAAGCACTAGGGATTTAGTAAAAAACACAGGGTTTAAAACCGCCTGTTCAACACGCTCTGGATTTAATAATGCCGAGCGAGATCCCTTAATACTGCATCGCATCGAAGTGTACGGTAATGACCCAACTTGGAAATTAAACCAAAAAATCAACTTTGGCACTAACGAAGCAAGCCTACTGTTTCCGTTGCAGTATTACGCTAATAGACTACTGACGCGACTAGGATAATCGTTGTGGATATTAGCATCATCATCTGTACTTACAATAGAGTAGGCAATCTTCAAGAGTGTTTTGATTGCCTTGCAACTCAAGAAATAACTAATGGTTTTTCATGGGAAGTTTTACTCGTTGACAATAATTCTATCGACCATACAAAACAGTTTACCGAGGAATATTCAACTAATTGTCATTTTCAACTTAGATACACATTTGCCTCTCAGCAAGGTTTATCGTTTGCCAGAAATCATGGCATAAAAGAATCTCGAGGCAGTATTCTGATTTTTATCGATGACGATATTCGCGTGAATAAAAAATGGCTAGAGTCTATTTACAATACATTTATTATCTATAAATGCGATGCTGTAGGTGGTCGTATACATATAGAAAGCCCTGCTAAATTACCCAAATGGATTACTCCTGACATGTACGGTTTTCTTGGACATCAGGATTTTGGAGAGCAACCTCATCAAATGGATGGCTACAAAGAATATCCGTTTGGTGGCAATATGGCCATTCGCAATTCGGTAGTAGAACAAATTGGTTTATTTGATACAGAAATGGGCCGTAAAGGTGAAGGTCTAAAAAAAGACGAATTATTCAAAGGCGAAGAAACTGATTTTTTTCACCGTCTTGCGGATATTGGTGGCAAGTTTTACTATCAACCTGACGCTTTAGTGTTTCATAAAATTCTACCTCACCAATTGAAACAACGTTTCTTTTTAACATTACATAACAACGCTGGCCAAACTCAAGCCTTAAGGGATAAAGAAGAGTATAAGCGTACCTTAGCAGGTATACCGTTGTTTATATTTATGCAATTTATTAGATCAATAGGAAAATATCTGTATCAATTAGTTTTCAATGGCGCTGATATGTCTTTTCGACAACTAATGAACGTTTGTTATTTTTTTGGAATGATATGCAGTTACCATAAAAAGTTTTTATAAAAAAATATTTTAACTCAGCGAAATGAAAATAATTATTGATTTTTTCGAATTACTTCAAAAGAATATCAAAGCGATCATTAACTCATATGGGTATAAAATAGTAAAAATAAAAAGACCTAACAAAAAAAAAATAACAAACCGACTCGTTAACCAGACCGAAGCAATCGCTGCACATTTTGATGACGAAAATACTTATAACTTAGTTAACAAAAGTCAGTTTTTCACTGTCCAAATAGATGCAAAACCAGGGATAAACCATCTAAGAGAAGCTTTAAACTGGCTCGTGAGAGAATCCATATCGTTAAATAGAACTCCTCTAGTTTTTACCCCTCACTTCGACAATTGCCATAACTTTGATATTGAAGTGCAAGCAAATTGGGATAAGTACATCAACCTAAATAATATTCAAATTATCCATAAACCAACGGGCAATGCCATTTCAATACAGGCGGTTATGGAAAAAGATATTACCGGTTTCGATGATTTATCAGTGTTATGGGTAGAACGTGACCATGTTATAACTGAAAAAGAGAATTCAGAATTCGACCTTATTATTAGACATAATAAAACAGGATTAGAAATCAGCTGTATTCATAACGGGATCCGCGGCTTGCCAGAGTATTCGGTAACCTTTTTACCTTCGGCTTGTGTTTTAGATACTTATAATCAAGTAAGCAATAAGATCGAAAACTATTGTGCAATCCACGTAAGACGAGGTGATATGTTAAGTATGGTTGAAACATATCCCAACCTTAAACATGACACTCATCCTGACCAAATAATTGCAACTATTTCTAAGGTCCTAACTAGAAAATCAAATATCTATATACTCACTAACGAAAGAGATAGAAACTATTTTAATCCACTAAATAATGATTATATCGTATTTCAATATTTCGACTTTCCGGAACTAAGTGAGCTAATTGAGTGCGAAAAACCAGACAATTTTCTTTTGTTCGAAATAGAAAAGCTAATATTCGAAAATGCAAATACCAAGATATATACGTTCACCCATCCAGAAGGAGGAACCCGTATAAGTTTATCTAAAAATCTGGGATGGGCATAGGCACTTACCTAATTATTTCAATTATTAAAAAGCGTGTTAGCTAAATAATTTAATATAATGAATAAAATTACTTTTATCACTACTGTTTTAAATGATGAAAAAGGTATTAATAGCCTTTTTGATGGACTTCTCGAACAGAGTACTCGACCTGATGAAATTATCGTTGTCGATGGTGGCTCAAAAGATAATACACTAGCTAAACTCGAAAGCTACCTTGATAAATTCACCCTATTTAAAATTATACAAGCACCCAATACAAATATTTCTCAAGGTAGAAATCTTGCTATTTTAAATGCCTCCCATCCAATTATCGTAGTCACTGACGCTGGCTGCCGACCGGATAAGAATTGGATATTTGAAATATCAAAACCGTTATTAGATGATAGTGAAATTTACGCTGTCTCTGGAAAAGTAATTTCTGAAACAAGCTCTGTGCTCGAACATTATAGTGGCTTACTATCAATACCCGACCACACCACAAAAGAACAAGAAGAATTATTTTATGGCCGAAACTCAGCATTCCGAAAAACGCTATGGGAACAAGTAGGTGGATATCCTGAGTGGCTTTATACTGCAGAAGATTCTTTATTTGCTTTAGCGGCAAAAAAACGCGGTTTTTCTATTTCACATAATCCCAAAGCCATTATTTTTTGGCGACCCCGTAATAGTTTACGCAAAATTGCGAAAATGTTTTATCTATATGGCAAAGGTAATGGTCGTATTGCTTGGGGCGGTGATATTAAAGGCACTTTATATTGGTTACGAAATCATGGGGTGTTGTTTTTAAGCTTTTTATTAGGTTTCATTTATCCATTTGCTTGGATAGCAACAGCTTTATTAACATTATATTTATACAAATTAATCGCCCTTCCCTCTTTAATTAAAATAAGGGCAATTGATAAAGACTGGCGCAGGGAAGCATACATTCCTTTAATTACTTTTATACGCAATTTATCTTCTAACTTAGGTTATCTATCTGGTTTTATAGAATATAAAAACAACCCAATATTTAAAGAAAACCTAGATAAATACATTAATAATTTAAAATAGATTATAAAATATATAAAAATAAAAAACACTTAAAATCATACTTATAATAATTTAAAATTAAACATTAGAAAATTACCATGAAAATTGCTGCGATTACATCTGGTAAAAACACCCCATCCACACGATTCCGTATCAGACAATATATCCCCCATTTATATAAAAATAATATTGAAGTAATTGAGTACTATCCATGGCTTGACAAAACAGCTGGGCTACCATCGGCAATCACTGATATATCACCAGAGGTATCATTACCATTTTTAAAGTTCGCTTGGCGACAATTAAAATTATCCGCACGTATTACAGGAATTTTAAAAAGCTGGAAATATGACCTAACTTGGTTAGGAAGAGAGCTTTTACCTGGAAACTATAGCTTAGAAAGCTTATTGCATCATCCACTTGCGTTTGATGTTGATGATGCCATTTGGTTAGCCAAACCAAATGGCCACTACACAATTTCTAAAATTGCTAAACAATCTGAACTAATTTTGGCAGGGAATGATTATATAGCTGATTGGATGAGTCAATTTAATAAAACAATATATATTATTCCAACTGCAATAGACACATTTAAATTTCAGAAAAAGACATATAATTTTACAGATTATGAACAAAAACCTTTTACGATTGGATGGACTGGTAGCGCAGGAAACTACAATTATTTGTATAGCATAGAAAAAGCATTACACCAATTCATATCTAAACACAAAGCTAATCTTTTAGTTATTGCTGAAAGGCCCCCTTCCTTCAAACTTATTGATCCACAGCATGTTGAATTTATAAAGTGGTCACCGGAAACAGAGGCGCTGTCCATATTAAAAATGGATATTGGACTTATGCCTTTACCCGACAATGAATGGACTCGCGGAAAATGCGCATTTAAAATGCTTCAATACATGGCTTGCGGAATACCTGCAATTGTATCTCCAGTAGGAATGAATAAAGACATTCTTAATATGGCAGAAGTAGGTTTTGGCGCTGATTCCAATGAAGAATTTTATGAATCATTATTATATCTTTACGAAAACCCTGATATAAAAATAAAACTAGGTATTAATGGAAGAAATCTTGTTGAAAAAAAATTCAGCACAAGCATAATTGCCGGTAAATTGCATACTATATTTACTTCTTTATAGGGCTAGCCAAAATTATTAAAAAAATACTTTACTAAATAACATGCGCGATATTGTTGTACTTATTTTTCTTTCTGGCTGCATTATTGCGGCGCTAAAACAACCATGGTGGGGTGTATTATCTCTTGCTGTTTTTAGCTATTTAAACCCTCACGCCTATGCATGGGGATTTGTGCGTTCCCTACCTGTTTACTACATATTATTTTTGATCGTTGCTTTTCGCACTTTTGTAGCTAAAGACAAGCAACCGCTACCTAAAGATTGGCGTATAACTGTTTTCATTTTGTTATGGCTGTACTTCGGCATCACAACAACTCAAGCCTACATGCAAGATGATGCCTGGAGAAAATATTTGGAGGTCACAAAAATATACGTACCCTTCTACTTCACATTAGTTTTAATCAATACCCGTCAAAAACTTTATTATCTAATTGTTACTATAGCCGCGTCTATTGGTATCTTAGGTGTAAAAGGCGGATTATTTGCTATCTTGAAGGGGTTCTCAGCGCGTGTTTACGGACCACCAAATACACAATTCGCTGAAAATAACGCTTTTGCTATTGCCGTATTAATTATTATCCCCTTGATATTAATTTGGCAAAAAGAAGAGATTCGACCTTGGCTTAAAAAAGGTCTTTTATTTGCTGTACCTCTACTTTACGCTTGCTCACTATGCTCTTGGTCACGCGGTGCGCTGCTTACCATGACAGCCTTAACTGGCATGTTAATTTGGCAAAGCAAACGCAAATATCTCGGCATCCCTCTAGTCTTTGCAGGTGCTTTTTTTGTCAAAGACTATTTGCCGCAAGAATGGTTCGGTCGCATGGAAACTCTGGAAACTTATAATCAAGATGAATCAGCAATGGGCAGAATTGAGGCATGGACAGACGGCTGGAATCATACCCTGGAGCATCCTTTTATCGGTAGCGGATTTGACGGCTGGATATATGTTACTAACCGTGATTGGCACAGTGCGTATGTTGAAATGTTTTCTGAACACGGTTTTATTGCTTTTGGCCTTTGGCTATCATTGATTTTAGGTACTGTAATTAACCTGACTAATTTACCAAAAATGACGCGAGGGGTTGAAGGCATGGAATGGGTTGCTCATCATTGTTTTATGCTGCGAGCGTCGCTAATTTGTTACATGGTCGGTACTGCGTTTTTAGGGCTATCTTATTGGGACTTACTCTATCATCTGATTTTTATTGCTGTTCTATTGAAAAAGTTTGCTCTTGAAGAACTAGCCGAAAAAAGAAGCGCCTCTTCATTAATACGACCTTCTTCAATAACAACCAGTCGACCAAAAGTAAATGCTCGAGGCGTCTTACAATTCCATTCAAAAAAGACTCCCTCATAATCTTCTAACATTTCGCGCAACTAAAATAACAATATAATGCTTTTTTTTGTATTTTCCTTTTGACCTTGATTCTCGCTGATCGGCTTTCAATCAATTCACCAGCAGAAAACAGACTATGAAGATTATTCAGACCATGTATTCATCTGACTAATCCAGGCATCTGAAAAACTTTCACGACAGCAGGAACTAAAATTGTTAATGACCAAAACGGCATAATCTCGTAAAATTGTTTAAGTTTTATTTTCTTTAACGGGGTGAGTCCTTTGCGGGGCTCATCCCGTTTTGTATATTTGAGGTGACGTGTTTGAGTAACTCCGCATTATTGGTATTGGAAGATGGAACAGTATTTAACGGAGTATCGATAGGAGCAGATGGGCTTTCGGTGGGCGAAGTGGTATTTAATACCGCGATGACCGGTTACCAGGAAATTCTAAGCGATCCTTCTTACGCCCGGCAGATTGTCACTTTAACGTATCCGCACGTTGGTAATACAGGCACTAATGACGAAGATAACGAGTCGGTCGGCGTATTTGCCAGTGGTCTAGTCATAAGGGATTTGCCATTGCTAGCCAGTAACTGGCGCTCCGAAAAAACTTTGCAACAGTATTTGCTGGATAATAATGTCGTTGCAATCGCCGATATTGATACCCGTAAATTAACTCGCTTGTTGCGCGACAAAGGCGCTCAGCGTGGTTGTATCTTGGCAGGGGAATATCTGGATTTGGAAGGGGCTAAAGCCGCTATTGATGGTTTTTCTGGTTTGAAAGGACTGGACTTGGCTAAAGAAGTTACAACGTCCGAAGCTTATGAATGGACCGAAAGCACCTGGGATTTGATAACCGGCCATACACAGGCAGCTGAAGTGACCAAACATGTCGTTGCTTATGATTTTGGTGTCAAACGCAACATACTCAGATTGCTGGTAAATCGAGGCTGTAAAGTGACTGTCGTGCCTGCGACTACCAGCGCAGAAACCGTGTTGGCGCTGAATCCGGATGGTGTATTTCTATCCAATGGCCCGGGCGATCCTGAGCCATGCACTTACGCCATTGAGGCGATCAAAACTATTCTTGAAAAGAAATTGCCGGTATTCGGCATTTGCTTGGGACACCAGTTATTAGCCCTCGCCAGCGGTGCCAAAACTGAAAAAATGAAATTCGGCCATCATGGCGCTAATCATCCGGTGCAAGAAATCGCCACCGGTCGGGTAATGATCAGTAGTCAAAATCATGGGTTTGCCGCTAATGAAGCCAGTTTACCTGGTAATGTGATTGCGACGCATCGCTCATTATTCGATGGCAGCCTGCAAGGCTTAAGGCGCACGGATTGCCCAGCATTCAGTTTCCAAGGACACCCCGAGGCCAGTCCAGGGCCCCACGATGTAGAATCTCTATTTGATGAATTCATCGAGATGATGAATAACGCAAAAAAACATTAACAGACTAGCTAATTCAATAACATGCCAAAAAGAACCGACATAAAATCGATTTTATTACTCGGCGCAGGCCCTATAGTGATCGGCCAGGCCTGTGAATTTGATTATTCGGGCACACAAGCTTGTAAAGCGCTGCGCGAAGAAGGCTACCGAGTCATCCTGGTCAACTCTAACCCTGCGACCATCATGACCGATCCTGATATGGCCGATGCAATTTACATCGAACCTATTGATTGGCAAACCGTTGAAAAAATCATTGCCAAAGAACGGCCAGATGCCATTTTGCCTACGATGGGCGGACAAACAGCACTAAATTGTGCATTGGCATTGGATGCCAATGGTGTGCTCGAAAAATATAACGTTGAAATGATTGGTGCCTCCAAGGAAGCCATTAATAAAGCCGAAGATCGCGAATTATTCAATCAGGCGATGCGTAAAATTGGCTACGAAGTCGCCAAATCAAAAACTGCGCATTCTATGGAAGAGGCTTTGGCGGCTCAAAAAGAAGTCGGCTATCCAACGGTTATTCGCCCCTCGTTTACCATGGGCGGCAGTGGTGGCGGTATTGCTTACAACAAAGAAGAATTCATTGAAATCTGTGAGCGCGGCTTGTATTTGTCACCTACCAACGAATTATTGATTGAAGAATCAGTATTGGGTTGGAAAGAATATGAAATGGAAGTGGTGCGTGATTCAAAAGATAATTGCATCATTGTTTGTTCCATTGAAAACTTTGATCCAATGGGTGTGCATACCGGCGACTCAATTACTGTAGCTCCTGCGCAAACTTTGACAGACAAGGAATATCAAATTCTTCGTAATGTGTCGCTGGCGGTATTGCGGGAGATTGGTGTTGATACTGGCGGTTCTAATGTCCAAGTGGCCATTAATCCGGTTGATGGACGAATGATCGTTATCGAGATGAATCCGCGAGTTTCGCGTTCCTCGGCGCTGGCATCGAAAGCCACAGGATTTCCGATTGCTAAGGTTGCTGCCAAGCTGGCGGTAGGTTATACCCTGGACGAATTACAAAACGAAATTACCGGCGGCGCGACTCCGGCGTCTTTTGAACCGACTATCGATTATGTCGTCACCAAAATACCAAGATTTACTTTTGAAAAATTTCCGCAGGCTGACGATCGTCTAACGACGCAAATGAAGTCAGTCGGTGAAGTGATGGCGATTGGTCGAACTTTTCAAGAGTCTTTGCAAAAAGCCTTGCGTGGACTGGAAATTGGCATCAGCGGTTTGGATGAGATTATCGATATTAACGCCGATGATGCAGGCGACCGCATGCAGAGTGAAATGCGTCATCCCGGACCTGATCGTCTGCGTTATGTGGCAGATGCGTTTCGTAGCGGCATGAGCTTGGCCGACGTGAATGAGGCCAGTAAAATCGATCCTTGGTTTTTGGCGCAAGTAGAAGACTTAGTATTAACCGAGCAATCTTTGGCTACCAAAACCCTGTCGACGCTAAAAGAAGGCGAGTTGTTCAAGTTAAAACGTAAAGGCTTTTCTGATATTCGCATTGCTAAGTTGCTTGATGCCTCTGAAATTGAAGTACGTAATGTCCGGCATAAGCAAGGGATACGGCCAGTTTACAAGCGTATTGATTCTTGTGCTGCCGAATTTTCATCGGACACCGCTTACTTATATTCGACTTATGAAGAGGAGTGCGAAGCGCGTGTCTCTGATAAGGAAAAAATCATTATCTTGGGTGGCGGTCCTAATCGTATCGGCCAAGGTATAGAATTTGACTATTGCTGTGTCCATGCGGCATTGGCGTTGCGCGAAGATGGCTATGAAACCATCATGATCAACTGTAATCCAGAAACGGTGTCTACCGATTTTGATACGTCAGATCGTCTGTATTTTGAACCGTTGACGCTCGAAGATGTGCTTGAAGTTGTGCAACTCGAAAAACCAAAAGGTGTGATTGTCCAATATGGCGGTCAGACTCCGCTGAAGCTGGCAAGAGCCTTGGAAGCAGCTGGCGTACCGATTATTGGCACATCACCTGACTCAATTGACTTAGCTGAAGACCGCGAACGTTTCCAAAAACTGTTGGAACGCTTAGGCTTAAAGCAACCGCCTAATGCGACAGCGCGTTCTGTTGAACAAGCCATTAATGCTGCTAAAGAGTTAGGCTATCCACTGGTTGTGCGCCCATCCTATGTATTGGGCGGTCGGGCCATGGAAATCGTGTTTAACGAAGAAGGTTTGCATCGTTACATGAAAGAAGCAGTTAGCGTGTCTAATGATTCACCGGTGTTGCTGGATCGCTTTCTGGATGATGCTGTCGAAATGGACGTTGATGCCATTTATGACGGTGAGCGTGTGTTAATCGGCGGTTTAATGGAGCACATTGAACAAGCTGGCGTGCATTCAGGAGATTCTGCATGTTCATTACCGCCTTATGAGCTACCGATGGCAATGCAAGATCAATTGCGTGAGCAAGTGGCTAAAATGGCTGAGGCATTGGGTGTGCGCGGCTTGATGAATACCCAATTCGCGATTCAGGGCGAGGATATATATGTGCTTGAAGTGAATCCAAGGGCATCGAGAACGGCACCTTTTGTTTCTAAGGCGACAGGTTACCCATTGGCAAAAATAGCTGCACGGGTCATGGTAGGCCAAACATTAGCTCAGCAAGGTGTGACGGAGGAACGCATTCCAGATTATTTCTCGGTCAAAGAAGCGGTATTTCCGTTTGTTAAATTTCCTGGTGTCGACCCGCTATTGGGACCTGAAATGAAATCTACCGGCGAAGTAATGGGGGTAGGTAAAACGTTTGGAGAAGCCTTTGCTAAGTCACAGCGTGCAGCAGGTGTAGATTTAAGTCACAGCGGCAAAGTGCTGATCAGTATTCGCGACGCGGACAAGGCAAAAGCACCTGAAGTTGCGAGAATGTTGGTGGAGAAACAATATCAAATCGTTGCCACCAGCGGTACGGCCAGATTTCTTAAGGAAATGGGTATTCCCTGTGAAGTTGTTTACAAGGTCAACGAGGGTAGACCAAATACTGTTGATATGATTAAAAACGATCAGATCCAACTCATTATTAACACATCCGAAGGTAAAAAGGCCATTTCAGACTCATTTACCATGCGCCGGGAAGCGCTGCAGCACCGAGTAACTTACTACACAACAATGGCCGGAGCCAAAGCCGCATGTTATGCACTAGGTGAGTTGGATGCGGGCGATGTCAATTGCCTGCATGATTTACATAAAAGTCTCAAATAAGATGCAAGATAATAATCTTGTGATCACATTGTTATTAGTTGGAGTTGTTGAATAAATGATTAAAGTACCTCTTACCGTAACGGGTGCGGAAAAATTACGGGCAGAATTGGAAGAATTAAAATCTGTTGTTCGTCCTCGAATTATTGCTTCTATCGCCACTGCAAGAGCTCATGGTGATTTAAAAGAAAATGCCGAATACCATGCTGCAAAAGAACAGCAAAGTTTTGCAGAAGGCCGGATTGCTGAAATTGAAGGTAAACTTTCGAATGCTCAAATAATTGACGTAACTAGAGTAAATGCCAATAACAAAGTGGTGTTTGGCGCCACTGTAGAAATAGAAGATATTAATTCCGGCAAAGTGGTGATTTATCAGATTGTTGGCGAAGACGAGGCAAGTATCAAAGAAGGACGTATCTCAATAGGCTCACCGATTGCCAGAGCTTTGATAGGTAAAGAAGTTGAAGATGTGGTGACAGTTAAAGCACCTGGTGGCAACATCGAGTACGAGATTATCTCAATCAAATACGTTTGACTAAAATAAGGTGCAAGGCAGAATGTATGAGTTCCTTGCACCTACGGATTATTATTTTTTAAGATTTTTCCGAAAAATAACCAAAATTTGACCAATAGTTTGTATAAGTTCGGCATTTGTATCGCTACAAATTTTTTCAGCAATTTGCTTGCGACCATCACGCTCAGCACGAATTCGAAGCTTTATAAGCTCATGATTATCAAGAGCAAGTTCAATTTCTGAAAGAACTGCAGCGGTATATCCGGATTGACCAATCATTACAATGGGATTTAATGTATGAGCTAAGGCCTTAAGTTTCTTTTTGTCAGCAGCTTTCACGCGTTTTCCTAGATTTAAAATATCGATTTTACACTATTTAAAATAGCAATGGCTCGAAGTAAAAGTAGTAATCGCTGGATGCAAGAACATTTTCAAGATGAATATGTCAAAATGGCACAAGCTCAGGGTTATCGATCTAGGGCAGTCTTTAAATTGAATGAAATTCAAGATAGAGATCAGATCATAAAACCTGGCATGAATGTAGTCGATTTAGGTGCTGCTCCTGGTGGTTGGTGTCAACGAACACGGCAATTATTAGGAAAAAAAAACCGTATTATTGCTTTAGATATTTTACCTATGGAGCCTATAGAGGGTGTTGATTTTATTCAGGGTGATTTTCGCGAAGAGGACGTCTTAAATCAATTGAAGCTTATTCTGGATGGTGCCAGTATTAACCTTGTAATGTCAGACATGGCGCCAAACATGACTGGAAATAAAGGCGTTGATCAACCCAGAGCAATATATTTGGCTGAATTAGCTCTGGAAACAGCAACAGCGACATTAACAAAAGACGGTTCATTTTTGGTCAAACTATTTCAGGGAGATGGATTTGATTTATTTTTTCAAAATGTTCAGCAACATTTTGTTAAAACTGTAATAAGAAAGCCCAAAGCATCAAGACCAAGAAGCAATGAAGTATATATTTTGGCAAAAGGCTTTAAATAATCCATTTTGCCATCATAGTAAGAAGTGATGTAATTTATAATATTTTTAATTCCCATTAAAACAGTCAGGATTATTAAGTCCTGATATAATTCAAGCAGTTTTTTAAACCGAGAGCCGTTCAGGCCCAGGATGTGTAAATTGAACGACATGATGAAAAATATAATCCTTTGGGTCGTCATTGCTGTTGTATTGATGTCTGTTTTCAACAATTTTGGCCCTCAAAATGACCGTGCAGACTCCTCGCTATCGTATTCACAATTTATTGATGCGGTAAAAGCAGGACAAGTTCAGCAGGTAATGATCAATGAGAATATTATCAAAGGCAAAATGCAAGGTGGCGAAATTTTTAAAACCTATGCTCCTTCCGATCCGCACATGGTTGATGATCTACTGGCCAATGGTGTAGAAATTAAAGTTGTTCCACCAGAACAGCCATCCATGCTGATGCAATTATTGGTTTCATTTGGCCCAATGCTTTTATTAATTGGCGTTTGGGTATTTTTTATGCGGCAGATGCAAGGTGGCGGCGCAGGCGGGCGTGGAGCCATGAGCTTTGGTAAAAGCAAAGCACGTATGCTAGAAGAAGATCAAATTAAAGTAACTTTTGCTGACGTCGCTGGTTGTGATGAAGCTAAAGAGGAAGTTGCGGAAATGGTTGATTTCCTAAGAGATCCAGCAAAATACCAAAAATTGGGCGGTAAAATTCCTAGAGGCGCTTTAATGATAGGTCCACCGGGAACAGGTAAAACACTATTGGCTAGAGCAATTGCAGGTGAAGCTAAAGTACCGTTTTTTACAATTTCTGGTTCTGATTTTGTTGAAATGTTTGTTGGTGTTGGCGCATCCAGAGTGCGCGACATGTTTGAACAAGCTAAAAAACATGCGCCCTGCATTATTTTTATTGACGAAATTGATGCCGTTGGTCGTCAGCGTGGAGCTGGTTTAGGTGGTGGTAATGATGAGCGCGAACAAACATTAAATCAGTTATTGGTAGAAATGGACGGCTTTGAAGGTAACGAAGGAATCATAGTGATTGCCGCGACCAACCGTCCGGATGTTTTGGATAAAGCCTTACTGCGCCCAGGTAGATTTGATCGCCAAGTAACAGTAGGCCTCCCTGATGTCAGAGGCCGTGAACAAATTCTTAAAGTACATTTGAAAAAAGTACCGACTGCAGATGATGTGACTGTTAAATACATCGCTCAAGGTACGCCTGGCTTTTCAGGTGCTGATTTAGCTAATTTGATCAATGAAGCCGCACTGTTCGCTGCTAGAATGAACAAACGCATAGTTAGCATGGTAGATTTAGAAAAGGCAAAGGATAAATTGATCATGGGTGCCGAGCGGCATTCAATGGTTATGAGTGAAAAGGAAAAGAAAATGACTGCTTACCACGAAGCAGGTCATGCAATAGTCGGTAAAACTGTGCCCGAGCATGATCCTGTTTATAAGGTCAGTATCATGCCAAGAGGCCGTGCGCTGGGAGTTACCATGTTCTTACCAGAAACTGATCAATACAGTGCTAGCAAACAAAAGCTTGATAGCATGATTTCTAGTTTATACGGTGGCCGTATAGCAGAAGAGATGATTTTTGGCTGGGAACAAGTTAGCACGGGCGCCTCTAACGATATTGAGCGTGCGACGGATTTAGCTAGAAATATGGTTACTAAATGGGGTCTTTCACAACGACTTGGCCCGTTGGCATACAGCGAAGAAGAAGGTGAGGTTTTCCTAGGGCGTTCGGTAACACAGCATAAGTCAGTCGCTGAAGATACAGCCCGAGTAATAGACGAAGAAATACGATCAGTAATTGATAAAAATTATGAGCGTGCGGAGTCCATTCTTAAAGAGAATATTGATATATTGCATGCAATGTCTGATGCATTGATGAAATATGAAACCATTGATAAATATCAAATCGATGACTTGATGGCCCGTAAGCAAGTTAGAGCACCTGAGGGATGGGATGATACCCCGCCCCCAGCTTCTGCAAATGATAGTTCTGTAGAAGAACCCAATCTACCCAAAGAAGATAATAAAAACAGTAAATCTATTGGTGGTGCTGCTGAACAAGGTTAAGTTCTACTAACAGCTATTGTAATACTTAAAAAAGCGGGTTACGAGAAATCGTAACCCGCTTTTTTTATTTATCAGAAAATTCATCCATTAGCTTTCGATTTTCGTTAATGGGTTAATTCTGTAGTTTTGTGTATTGTTAGCAGCATGACATGCTATCAAGAAATCCTCTGCCCCGAGTCTGGCAAGTCCGGTCGCACAGAGCAAGGGACAACGTTATCATTGCCAGAATGAAGAGTGCTTAACCAAGACATTTCTTTTTGACTATCGCTGCCTGGCGTCAAACGTCAAGTGGTGAGGAGGCTATCAATGGTCGCGGCATCCGTGATACAGGGCGACACAAAAACACCGTTATCAGCACGCTAAAAAAAGCAGGCCCTGCTGCCACAGGTCTACCCGAAAATTATACCAATCCCAATATGTTTTTATATTTAAAGCACGAAATTATACTTGCACTTTAAAGTAAAGCCTAAAGAAGGGGGCCGCTATCGCACGACCAAGACAATTGCCCGAAGGGCTGGAAGCGCATGATTTTCATTCACTGGCAAAAAATGAACCGCATGCACGTACCCGTATTCGCTTTCTGGGTATGACCCACCTCCAGGCGGGCTGGAGCACTCATGACATCGCGACGGCCTTAGGCGTTCACGACACCACGATGCACAGCTGGGCGCTACGCTTTAACACCGTTGGGCTTGATGGTCTACAAGAATCTTCGCGCGTTGCGCCAAACGAAAGCTACCGACGGCGCAAGAAACCCAGTTTAAGGACGCGGTAATTAGTCTGCAAGCCCAGCGATCGGGCGGACGCATCACCGGACACGATGTCCGCGCCTTGTTGGCAGAGCAATATCAGGTCAACTGTTGCCTTAATAGTGTTTATAACTTGTTAGCTCGCCTGGGTCTTGTCTGGATTACGGTGAGCTCGACACATCCCAATCAAAGCCAGGCGAGCCAGAACAGTTTTACCCACAGGGCACAAGTAAAAAAACTTTCGCGACGCGATGATCGCATTGGTGCCTGAGAAGGTCAGCTTAGCGGCGGTTGAAATCTGGTTTCAAGATGAAGCCCGCGTCGGTCAGCGAGGGACGCTGACGCGCATTTGGGCGCCCAAAGGGAGTCGTCCCCGAGTTATTCGATAACAACAGTTTGAAGCGGCCTATGTGTTTGGAGCCGTTTGCCCTGCCGATAGGAAAGCGGCCGTCTTGATCATGCCCAAAGCCAATAGTGAAGGCATGCAACAGCATCTGGAGGTGATCGCAGCGGCAGTCACCTCAGGAAAGCATGCGGTACTAGTGGTTGACCGCGCCGCTTGGCATGTCACTGCAAAATTGCAAATACCTGCCAACTTATCAATCCTGCCGTTGCCACCTTATTCGCCAGAACTCAACCCTGTCGAACAAATATGGCAGCAGTTACGCCAATCAGATTGGGCTAATCGCTGCTTCAAAAACTATGACGAAATTGTTGATGTCTGTTGCCAAGCTTGGAATAGGTTCGCCAATCAACCTGACTCCATCCGAACTCTTTGCACGCGGCTGTGGGCGATATTAGCTTAGAAATTTATTGGGATTGGTATTATTACGTTGGCTGCGTCCGGGAATATTGGTATGAGGCTGAAAGCCTTCTGTGAGGCCGAAATGGATGAACAATGGTCGTTGTGGGCAAGAAATCTAAGGCTTTGGCTATGTATACCTAAAGGGAACAAGCGCCATTGATCATGCCACCAGTACGATATTTTGGCAGACTAAAAGATGAGGTGTTCAAGCAACCGCGGGCATTGCTTGAACCGTTCAATATTACTCGTTATTATTTATGCCCTTTGGTTCACCATTGATTGGGGGGCTTACGAACACCATTTAAACGCTGCCAATCATCAAGTTGCCAAGCAAAACACCCAGAAAATTGAACGAAAAAACTTGAATCTACGCACTTGGATCAAAAATATTGACTTGGAAAACCATCTGTTTTTTCCAAGTCAGCTTTGATGCACGATACTGTCATTGGTCTGCTTATCAGTAAGGTAGAGTTTGGCGTCGATATTAATGCCAAGCTACAGATTTAACCCATTACCCAATTATTTTATAAGTGGCTTATGATTTATCCAAAAACCGCGTTGATCACCACTATCAATTAACAGATTTCTCACTTTGCAGTGCTTGAAGGAGTTGTTTGGGTGGTAAGTATCCGGGGAATACAGAGCCACCAGTAGTCACAATCATCGGAGTACCTTTTACCTCAAAATCCTCGGCTAATGCCATGTGTTCATCAACAGGGTTATCGCAAGTTTTAGTAGGAATAGTTTCGCCTTTTTTTGCCGCTGTTAGTGCAACTTTACGGTCGCTAGCACACCAAACTGAAACGGCCTTATCATAAGATTCTGATGGTTTACCAGCCCTGGGGAAAAACAAATAATTAATTGTAATTCCTTCAGCCATATATTGATCAATTTCAGAATGCAACTTACGACAATATCCACAGTCAATATCGGTGAACACATAAACCGTATGCTTACTGACTTTCGGTTTAAATACGATCATGTCGTTTTCTGTTAATTTAGCCAATTCCTGTTTGCGCGAATTACTTAACCGACTTTCAGTTAAATCTGTACGTGTTGCAACGTCAATTAAACGCCCATGTAGCAAATATTTTCCATCTTCAGATACATAAACGATGCTAGAACCTATTTTTACTTCAAATAATCCCTTTATTTCTGCAGGCCGGACTGATTCTATCTTGATCCCTGTCATGGATTTGGTTAGTGCCTCCCTAATGGCGTTTTCATCAGCATGGGCTTGCGACAATGCCAAACTAAGTAGGGAAAACAAAGCAGTGTTTAATATTTTCATGGGGTCATGTGCTCTCAAAAATAATGGAAGTGGGTAATAGGTGTTATAAATACTTTTGCCCTTCCAAAAACATTACCAATGTCATCAGTGACACCAGAAGGGCAATACCGATTTGCTGAAAAATCAATTGCATTTTTTCTGAAACGGGGCTGCCTTTAATCCCTTCTATCGCAAAAAAAAGTAAATGACCGCCGTCCAATACTGGTATAGGCAGCAGATTTAAAACGCCGAGACTGACACTAACCAATGCCATGAACTTTAAAAAAGGGACTAACCCCATACTTGCAGATTTGCCAGCATAATCGGCAATACTAATAGGACCACTTAGATTTTTTACCGAGGCTCTGCCTACCAATATTTTACCCATCATTTTTAGGGTAGCGATGGAATACTCGTAAGTCGTTTCAAATGCTACCGGCACCGCTTCCATTGGTGACAAAATATATTCCACTGTCATAGATTCAATTAGATCCTCGGGGACCTGAACCGATGCGCCGATTTTACCTTCTGTTTTTTGCTCAACCTGGACAGCCTTGGGAGTAATGCTTAACGGCAGGCGCACACCATCTCGTTCTATTAAAAGATTTATAGGCATATTGGGATGAGTTTTGACATAGTCAACCCACTGTTGCCAACCCTGGATAACCACGTTGTCAGCACTAACTAGCAAATCGCCTTGTTTTAAACCGGCAGACTGTGCTGCACTATCAGGAAGCACTTGTCCAATAATGGGGTTTAATTGCGGTGACCATGCGTTAAAACCCAGTCGTTGGTATAACGCTTCGGGGTTTTCTGCATCCTGCTCAGAAAACTTAAGGACTTTCACGGTCTGCAGATCGTCGTGATTTTTAACTGCGACGTTTATTTCCTGTTCGCCTTCCAGAGCGGCGCCAATTAATGTTGTAAGCGTCTGAGTCCAAGTTGGTGTTGGCTGGTCGTTAACTGAGATAATCTCATCACCTTCAACAAAACCGGCAGCTGCGGCCAAGGTGCCCTGCTCCACTTTGCCCAATATCGGTTTAAATCCACTTTCACCAATAACCAATACGCTCCAAAACAATGCAACAGCTAGAATTAAATTGAACAGCGGCCCTGCTGTAACTATTGCAGTTCTTGCCCACAGCGGCTGGCGATTAAAACTAAACGGCAAATCTTCGCTAGTCACGGGGCCTTCTCGTTCATCCACCATTTTTACATAGCCACCGAGTGGAATGGCCGATAATACATACTCAGTGGACTGATTATTTTTTTGTTTAGACCACAAAACTTTGCCAAAACCAATGGAAAATCTGAGTACTTTGACTCCGACTTGACGCGCCACCCAGAAATGCCCAAATTCATGAAACGCGACCAGAATACCTACCACAACGATGAAATAAAACAGGTTATGAAGATAGTCCATCAGTGCGCCAGCTCTGCAACAATCTCGGTAGATACAACTCTGGCTTGTTGATCAGTGGACAAAATAATATCCAGCGTATCAGCGGGGGTTGCTGAAAACTTATTCATAGTCCGCTCAATAATTACCGGTATATCGGTAAAACGAACATGTTCGTTTAAAAAAGCATCGACTGCTATTTCATTGGCTGCATTTAACACGGTAGGCATAATACCGCCTGCGGCTATTGCCTCATAAGCCAAACGTAAGCAGGGGAATCGTTGGAGATTGGGTTGTTCAAAATCCATGCGCGCCACATCGAAAATATTCAGTGGCTCAACCCCTGAATCAAAACGGTCTGGCCAAGCCATCGCATGAGCGATAGGCACACGCATATCAGGATTGCCCATTTGCGCCAATACAGTGCCATCGACATAATCGACCATTGAATGAATAACGCTTTGCGGGTGGATCACTACCTGAATTTGCTCAGGCAACATATTAAATAACAAGCAGGCTTCAATCATTTCTAAGCCTTTATTCATCATAGTTGCCGAATCAACGGAAATTTTCTTGCCCATATCCCAATTAGGATGAGCAACCGCTTGGGCTGGCGTAACATTAATCATTTGCTCAATCGGCATTTCACGAAATGGCCCGCCCGAGGCTGTCAATAAAATACGTCTGGCAGTTTTTGCCTGGACGCCAGTCCTGTAACCGGCAGGCATACACTGAAATATCGCGTTGTGCTCACTATCAATCGGCAATAAATCAGCTCCTGAATCTGTCACTGCCTTAAGGAATATTGCACCTGACATTACCAATGCTTCTTTATTAGCCAACAGAATGGTTTTCCCGGCCTTTGCAGCCGCCAATGTTGGTAACAATCCTGCAGCGCCAACAATAGCCGCCATCACCGAATCAACTTCATCCAACGTGGCAACTTGCTCCAATGCGGCTGCACCAGTCAGCACTTTTATATCTGCAATTGGTGAATTTGCTAATTTGGATTCAAAAGCTTTGGCTTTGTCTGCATCAACAACTACTACAACCTTTGGTCGGTGCTGCAAACATTGTTCGTATAACAAATCGATATTGTTATTAGCAGTCAATGCAATGACGTTGTAAAGATCAGCATGTCTTGCGACCACATCTAAAGTACTGACTCCAATTGAGCCAGTGGCGCCTAATATGCAAAGACCCTTCATGAAACCTGCCTATAAATCAGATATACACCTGCGTAAAACAATGGTGCCGCCGCCAAAATACTATCGATTCTGTCAAGAATACCACCATGACCAGGTAACAGCGAGCCACTGTCTTTAACGCCACGTTGACGCTTGACGACACTAATAAATAGATCACCATAAATTGAAATCAGCACTGTCAGTACCGACAGCAATACAAAATCGGCTGCTATCATCCAAGTAAATCCATAAATCAAACTTAATACTACAGCACAAAGCACACCGGCAATCATAGCTCCATACATGCCTGCAACGGTTTTTCCAGGGCTAATTTCAGGCGAAAGTTTGGTAGTACCGTATTTTCTACCTGTGAAATAAGCGGAAATATCTGCGGCCCAAATTAATATGAAAAAATACATCGCTATTTCCGAACCATAAAATGTTCTAAGGCGAGATAAGAACATCCAGGTGGTGATTAAAATAAACCAACCGATCAAGGATTTATGGCGAAGCTTTAATTCCAACTTCAAAACTCCTTCAGGTGTATTTCGGATTAAAACCATAACTATTATCCAAAACAACACCGCCGGGATAACCAGCCATTCTAATAGCCCAGAATAAATTCTTAAATCAGGAAAATCCCAGCCATCAAGAAAACTACTTACCCCAATCCAATCAGCACTTTTTGCCGATTTGTATACAGCTTGCACTGAAAGTTCCAATGCTTGCGCACTCAGTTCAAGAAATTCTGACCAAAAATGTATCCAGAACATTGGCACCGCTAGTAGTATGAAAAACACCACGCGCTTAGTCAGAGAATCAATTTTGATTAAATTACACCACTCCCACGCTGCCAGAAACGTGACGACAGCGAGAAGCAATGAGAAATACGCTGAGGAGAATTTAAACACCGCCAAGGCAAGCAATGCTGCAAGAATGGATCCTGTAATAATTCGTTGTATTAACATTTTTCTAATTATTATTAAAGTTATAAAGTAACGGATTTAGTAAGCACTTGTTCACCAGTGTGCCCGAATCGTCTCTGCCGATTTTTAAAGCTCTTAATTGCATCGTCTAATGAGGACTGATCAAAATCAGGCCACAGTGCTGATGTAAAATACATTTCTGTGTATGCCAACTGCCAAAGCATGAAGTTACTAACCCGTTGCTCGCCTCCTGTTCTTATAAAAAGATCCGGTTCGGGCAAATCGGCAAGTGACAGATGCTGATTAATAAGTGTTTCCGTGATTTCACTGGACTGCAGTTGGCCTGTGGAGACCTTTTCTGCGACCACTTTACAGGCCTGAGTCATATCCCAACGCCCACCATAATTAGCAGCAATAACTAATGTTAACGCCGTATTATTTTGAGTTTGGGCTTCACCTTCGGACATTTTTTTTTGTAGCTTTTCAGAAAACCCCTGCCGGTCACCAATAAATCGTAACCTTATGTTATTTCGATCGAGCTTATCTATTTCCCTTTGCAAAGTAGCCATAAACAAACTCATCAACAACGAGACTTCTTCTTTAGGACGGCGCCAATTTTCACTACTAAACGCAAATAAAGTTAGAACTTCAATATCCTGATTCGCACAGTACTCAACAACTCTTCTAACTGTTTTAACGCCTGCCTGATGCCCATAAGCGCGGGGCATCAGTTTTTTTTGCGCCCAACGACCATTACCATCCATGATGATTGCAATATGACGGGGCATATTATGCTCAGTTATCAAACTATCGACGTCGTTAGTAGACATTGTGAATACCCTGCGCGTTCTTACTTAAATGTTGGTTGTTATCGCCAATCAAAATGATAAGAGATCCGCTTCTTTTATTTCCAACAGCTTTTCAATGTCTTTTATATTTTGATCAGTTAATTTCTGGATTTTTTCTTCCGCTGCACGTGCATCATCCTCAGAAATCAATTTTTCCTTAAGCGCTTCCTTTATTTCAGAATTAGCATCTCGGCGAATATTTCTGACAGCAACACGGCTATTCTCTGCCTCGTGCTTAACCACTTTCACCAGATTCCGACGACGCTCTTCGGTTAATGGCGGCAACGGAATGCGAATTGTCATTCCATTGGTAGCGGGATTTAGGCCCAAATCAGATTTCAATATCGCTTTTTCAATAGCTTGAACCATCCCCTTTTCCCAAGGTGTAATCGTCAATGTCCTCGCATCTTCAACCGCGACATTGGCCACCTGTGACAAGGGCGATTCCGATCCATAATACGACACACTTATCTGCTCAAGCAGACTAGGATGCGCACGACCAGTTCTTATTTTAGAAAACTCATGTTTTAAAGCATCAATGCTTTTACCCATTCGGGTAGCGGCATCTTGTTGAATATCATTAAGCATGTTCAGTTCCTCGTTCAATTAGTGAGCCAATTTCCTCACCCAACATCAGCCTCATTACGGCGCCTTTTTCGAAGATATTCATCACACGCATGGGGACATTATTATCTCGGCACAGTACCAACGCAGTAGTATCCATTACATTCAGACGCTGATCTAACGCTTCATCGTAAGTTAACCGGGTATAAAATTTAGCATCCTTTACTTTTTCAGGATCAGCCGAATAAACGCCTTTAACTTTTGTAGCTTTAATCATTAACTCAGCATTAATCTCAATTGCTCTCAGACTCGCCGCAGAATCGGTAGTAAAAAAAGGATTCCCTGTCCCGGCCGCAAAAATTACAACGCGGCCTTTTTCTAAATGCCTTACTGCCCGACGACGAATATAGTCTTCGCAAACTTGGTTTATTTTAAGCGCGGACATTACCCTTACTTGCTGCCCCAAATGCTCTAATGCATCTTGCATAGCAAGAGCATTGATGACAGTGGCAAGCATGCCCATCTGATCACTGGTGACTCTATCAAGCCCTTCTGAGGCCTTCTCGGCACCGCGTAATATATTTCCACCACCAATAACCAAACCTACCTGAATGCCAATATCGCATAGATCTTTAATCTCAGTCGCAAGACGTTTGACGATATCAGCATCAATGCTACCGCCGGTCTCACTCATTAAAGCTTCGCCGCTCAACTTAAGTAAAATTCTCTGGCAAATTTTGTTAGTCATAGTATTTCAAGGGCTAATTGTGGAGTACTTCCGCCCTGGGATTGCCAGGGCGGAATATCTTAATTTCCTCTAACTTGCGCCATTACTTCTTCAGCAAAGTTTTCTTCTTTTTTCTCTATGCCTTCACCCACTTCAAATCGGGCAAAGCGAATAACTTTGTTGCCTTTTGAAGAAACCAGCTTACCCACTGAGACTTTGTCATCCTTTATAAAAGGCTGACCTAACAAGGTGATCTCAGCAAAAAACTTGCTGATTCTACCAGCAACCATTTTTTCAATGATTTCTGCAGGCTTGCCACTTTCTGCTGCTTGCGCTGCAAAAATTTCTTTCTCTTTTTCAATGGCGTCAGCAGATACTTCTTCTTCTGACACGCAGATTGGTTTGCTGGCGGCAATATGCATTGCAATATCTTTACCTAACTCAGCATCGGGTTTAGCTAATTCAACTAAAACGCCAATTTTGCTGCCATGCAAATAGCAGGCAGTACCGCCATCAGTTGTTTGGTACTTCACGAAGCGTCTGATAGTGATGTTCTCACCTAACTTAGCAATCAAACCACGACGAGTCTCATCTATTGTCGAACCATTAGACAATGGAAGTGCCAGCAATTGTTCCTCTGTTTCAACTTCAGAGGTTAGCAAACTAGTGGCAACATCGTTAACAAACTTAACAAAGTCATCAGCTTTAGCAACAAAATCAGTCTCACTGTTAATATCAACGATTGCAGCAACTTTGCCGTCATCACTGACTTTAACGCCGATAATACCTTCAGCGGCAATGCGATCGGACTTTTTATCAGCTTTAGCCAAACCGGATTTGCGCATATTTTCAATAGCTAATTCCATATCGCCATTAGCTTCTACCAATGCTTTTTTGCACTCCATCATGCCAGAACCCGTTCTTTCCCTGAGTTCTTTAACCTGTGTTGCACTAATTGTATTACTCATTCTTTAATTTCTCTTGTTGTTGATCATTATAAAAACGCCCCCATAAGGAGGCGTTTTATTAATTTCGCAGCTTTTTCACGTACAGGACTTTTTGTCCTGTACGCGTAAGGCAATTTTTATTCTGCTGCAGCTTCTTCGACAAAGTCGTCAGCTTTAGCAGACAAGCCTAATACGGCTGTCTTAGCATCAAGCACTGCCGAAGCAACGCTTTCGCAATACAACTTAACTGCCCGAATTGAATCGTCGTTACCAGGAATCAGATAATCCACACCTTCAGGTGAGTTATTGGAATCAACGATACCAACAACAGGGATACCCAATTTCTTAGCTTCGCTGATAGCATTTTTTTCATAACCGACATCCAACACGAAAATCACATCAGGAACGCCTTTCATGTCTTTAATACCACCAAGACTGCGCTCCAGCTTTTCAAGCTCGCGTTCCATGCCCAGCGCTTCTTTCTTACCGAATCTGTGATAAAGCGTGCCGTCAGCTTTCAATGCTTCAAGCTCTTTCAATCGTGCAATTGATTTTTTAATTGTTTTAAAGTTGGTCAACATACCACCCAACCAACGATGATTAACGTAAGGTTGTCCAGAACGTTTAGCTTCTTCAGCAACTACTTTACGAGCTGCTTTTTTAGTGCCGACAAACAAAACTGTACCTTTATTTGCTGCCACTTGACCCAGATAATTCATAGCGTCATTAAACATTGGAAGCGTTTTTTCCAAATCTACGATATGGATTTTGTTACGAGCTCCGAACAGGTATGGTGCCATTTTCGGATTCCAATAACGAGTTTGATGTCCAAAATGAACACCCGCTTCAAGCATTTGACGCATGGTTACTGCTGCCATTTATTTCTCCTAAGATTAAAAATCGAAACATTATGTTTCGAGTGGGTTACGCCTCCACTTATCCCGCTTGGAAACCGACAACAACAAGTTGCGCCAGCACCCTTCCAAACGTGACGATTAAGTGTGAGTATTGTTACAAAAAATGAACTTATCTTTATACCACAATCGCCTTTTTACAACAACCGAATCTCTGTTAGAATCGATACCATTAACAACAATACTAATATAATAATTTGCCTGTTTATCGTTTAGTTAGAAGCAATTGACAGTCGAATATTCAAAGGAAAAAACATTGCATTCATGAGTATTATTATCAAAAACGCCACTGAAATTGAAAAAATGCGCACTGCTGGAAGACTAGCAGCAGAAGTTTTGGAAATGATAGAACCCTATGTCATTCCAGGTGTAAGCACCGATGAACTCGACCAAATCTGTCACGACTATATTGTTAATGTACAAAAAGCCATCCCTGCCCCACTTAACTATCACGGCTTTCCAAAATCGATTTGCACCTCAATAAACCAACAGGTTTGCCATGGCATTCCAAGCGATAAAAAACTTAAATCCGGCGACATCGTTAATGTCGACATTACAGTTATTAAAGACGACTATCACGGTGACACCAGTAAAATGTTTTGCGTAGGAGAAGTTAACGCTCACGCCAAACGCCTAGTAAACGTCACTCGCGAAGCCATGTGGTTTGGCATCGAACAAGTCAAAGCTGGCGCCACACTGGGCGACATCGGCAATGCCATTCAAAAACATGCAGAGAGTAATCGCTATTCTGTAGTCAGAGAATTTTGCGGCCATGGCATAGGCAAAAAATTCCATGAAGAACCGCAAGTTTTACATTATGGCAAACCTGGCGAAGGTGAAGTTTTAAAAAGCGGCATGATTTTAACTATTGAACCTATGATTAATTTAGGTAAACGCCACATCAAAGTACTTGGCGATGGCTGGACCGTCATTACCAAAGACAGAAGCCTCTCCGCACAATGGGAGCACACTATTCTGGTCACTGAACAAGGCTATGAAGTTCTAACTTTACGTGTCGAAGAAAAGTGACCACCTTGCACAAACCAATCAATACAGCATTGTTTTCAGCACCAGACAGCTTGCAACAAATCAAGCAACTACTGAAACAAAAAGATACCGAACTCAGAGAAAAATTCGACCCGCAAAGCTCTGTTTCAGGCCTAATCAAAGAGAAATCTGATTTTATTGACCTGATCTTATCAGGCTGTTGGCAACATTTTTTGGGCGAATACGCGCATCAACTTTGCCTAGTTGCCGTTGGGGGATACGGCAGAAGAGAACTATTCCCCTATTCAGACATTGACATTGTCGCAATCCTACCCGCCAAAGATAGTGACAATCCGCATCAAGCCCTAGCAAATTTCTTCACTTTTTTGTGGGACATCGGCTTAAAACCCGGCCAAAGCGTACGCACCATAGCACAATGTGTCGATGCCGCCGTCAGTGACCAAACTATCATGACCAGCTTGATGGAGAACCGGCTCATCACTGGCGACAGCTCACTTCATGAAGCCCTACTTACACAAATAACACCCGACAAAATCTGGCCTTCCAGTGAGTTTTTCGCCGCCAAAATGGAAGAGCAACGACTGCGCTATGCCAAATTTCACGACACGGCCTACAACCTTGAACCCAACATTAAAGAAGGCCCCGGCGGCTTGCGTGACCGGCAAGTCATCTCTTGGGTTTTCAAGCGTCATTACAATGCCTCGTCTATTCGAGAATTAACTCACTACGGCTTTTTGCCTGAATCCGAATATATGGAATTGGTCGCTGCATTAGAAGTATTGTGGCGCATTCGTTACGCACTGCACCTGTTAACGCATCGTGCCGAAGACCGCTTGATTTTTGATTACCAACGTGACCTAGCCCAGCAATTCGGCTTTAGCACCGACGACCAGCAGCGTAATGAAGATGTTGAGCAATTTATGCAGTTTTATTTTAAGACCGTACAAGGTCTTGAACGCCTAAATGAAATGCTGCTGCAACTATTCAACGAGCGTTTTGTCTGTGGGGAAAGTGCCGGCGCAGCAACGCCCATCAATGATAAATTTATTGCCATCAACGGCTATATCGAAGTCGTCGATGAAACAGTTTTTGAACGCCATCCCTTAGCATTGCTGGAAATATTCCTATTACTTGAACAATACCCATCATTCAAAGGCGTCAGAGCGACCACTATTCGCCTAATTCGCAAAAGCCTGCACTTAATCAACGACGACTTTCGCCAAGACAAAGCCGCCAACCGACTGTTTATTGAAGCCTTTCGTCAGCCTCGAGGCATTACCGATCAACTACGCCGTATGAATCGCTATGGTGTTCTGGCCGCCTACATCCCTTGCTTCGCCAACATCGTTGCGCGCATGCAATACGACCTATTCCACATTTACACCGTCGATGAACACACCCTGTTTGTGATTCGCAACCTGCGCCGTTTTGCGCTGGATAAACACAGTGATGAACTGCCATTTTGTAACACCATCTTTTTACAAATTGCCAAACCCGAACTACTTTATCTCGCAGGTTTGTTCCATGACATTGCCAAAGGCAGAAAAGGTGATCATTCCGCCGTCGGCGAAGAATTAGCCAGGACGTTCTGCAGCCAGCATGAACTATCGTCACACGACACCAACCTGGTCGCCTGGTTGGTACGCAATCATCTGATTATGTCGATGACAGCGCAACGCAAAGACATTAGCGATCCCGAGATAATCCATCAATTTGCCCAGACCGTCGGCAGCATTGAATACTTAAACCACCTTTACCTTTTAACCGTAGCGGATATTCGGGCGACCAACCCTGAGCTATGGAATGCTTGGAAAGACGCTTTACTTAAAGAGCTCTATTCAGCCACCCATAATGCCCTGCGTATCGGCTTACAAAGCCCGCTAACCATAACTGATCGTGTATCTGAAAATAAAAAAGAAGCCGAGCAAGAACTCATCAAGTTAGGCATAAGTGAGGTAGACATCGCTAATGCTTGGCAACATGTCAGCGACGATTACTTCCTACGCTACTCGGCGGATGAGATCGCTTGGCATACCATTGCGATCTCCTCATCCAGCGAAACTGATTTACCACTGGTATTACTGCGCCCACAAACACAACGCGGCAGTGCAGAAGTGTTTGTTTATACACAAAATGAAGAGGCTATTTTTTCATTAAGCACGGCAACTCTTGACCAACTAGGCTTAACAATTCTTGACGCCCGAATCATGACCACGCTGGACAACTACGTGCTCAACAGTTTTTTAGTGCTAGAACAGTCTGGCGCTGCAATTAACGAATTATTTCGGGAAATCCACATTTGCACTGCTTTACGCAACAACCTGCGTTATCACCAAGTCAAAGAACACAAAAACATCCATCGCCAATCCCGGCAAGCCCAGCACTTTCCAATTCCTACCAGTGTCGAATTTTTAACCGATCCTCTTAACAACCAAACGGTTATGGAACTGGTCACCACTGACCATGCGGGTTTGTTATCAAAAATTGGCCGTATTTTTATTAAACAAGGCATCAGCCTGCATAGCGCCAAAATAAGCACCATCGGTAGTCGCGCAGAAGATATGTTTTACATCACAGATATTAAGTTGCAACCAATCACAGACCAGGCTAGACAGCAGCAAATACGAGAGGAAATCTTAAAAGCCCTGACAGCAAAGAAATCTGGAAATCATAAAGCCATGCGGTAACTTGCTAAGATAAAATTTAAGCAATTAAGGTTCGGTGGGGGCTTCATGCAATTATAAAAAGAGGGAACCTCGAAAAACCCACTCCGTTCATGGTTCGACAGGCTCACCACGAACGGAACTTATTGATTTATATAACACCGTTCGCATTTATGCCCTGTGGGTACTGAGTTTATCGAAGTGCAGGGTTTTTCGAAGTTCCCAAGACTAGTGAAGCAACCTGTGCTGCATCACGGTTTTATTGAATAAACCAAAGTCGAATCGGTCTATTCCACCTTTTTTACTAGAATTCCTATTCAAACCGTGTACTTTGCTTGGTTTGAATCATAGAAGTCGACCACTAACGAAACATTTATCTGTCGTTAGTCCACCCTCGCGAAAGAGCTAGCCGAGGAATTTAATCAGTGCTTCTTTAGACCAATCGACACTAAGTGGGCTTTTTACTTACTTAATATGAATCGTTTATGAACTGGACGTATCGATTTAGGAAACAATCCATGTATCGTTAGTATTATTGTTAAAAAGGCAAGACTTCCATATAGTTCATTTGCGGTACTAATTTATCAACTTTACAGGAAGACCTAATCATGAACGACTTTCAAAAAGATATATTAACGGGAACAGTGTTTATCACTGGCTTACTTGGTTTTGTTTCCGGTGAGTTTATTATTTCATCCACGCTATTTGCTACTGCAGCTATTGCCAGCAACCTTAACGTAAATCGTAAAAGAGGCAAAGCTGGGCAAATCACATGGAAATGATCCACGTCCATTATCAACTTAATCAATTGACTTAAAAACTCCCAAGACCTACAAGTCTTGGGAGTTTTTTGCTTTTAGGCCTTTTGATTTGTAAATCTCGTTATCCACATCAAGTTCGTTGTACCTTTCTCGCACTATCCAGCTTTATCCAGCTTTATCCAGCTTAAAATCTGCAGCAAACCCCATATTTTTGATACTACCAGCTATCGTCTCGTTTCAAAGACTGCCTCGTTTTTAGGTGTTTATATCGGTGCTATACGTCAACAGGGACATCACGTGACCAAATTGTCGACCGACGTGACTTTGAAGAGGTGAATCTATTTTGACGATTTTTAGCGGGTAGTAAAACAGGGTCGACAATGCCAACCCTGTAGTAAATCGACTTTTTACAACGACTTATACAACTCTAATGCTTTATTCAATTCGGCGGCTGATTTTTTGACATCGCCACGCTTAGACTCAATTTGGCCTTTGATTACACTGTCGTTGGCCTGTTTAACAATGTCAGCATGACCGGTGATTTTTTCAGAAGCAGCACGTGCCGCTTTAAAATGTAAATTGGCAGCTGAAAAGTCGCTTTTGTTAACTTCGGCTAATGCTTTTTCAACATGTGCAATGGTTTCGGTTGTTGCTGAACTATCAGCAGCTTCTTCGGCAAAAGCAGTAGCGCTAAGCGCACCTAAAGAAATAGCCATAAAGAAAGTTAACGCTGTTTTTTTAATGATATTCATATATTCCTTGGGTAATTATGGAAATAAACACTTAAAAGTAGTGCCTTCCACCTCTCATCATATAGGATTACTGAAAACCAGATATGACTGCTTTTTACTTGCAAACACGGCTTAAATTTAAAACTCCGGTATCAACACTATGAAACATCTCGAATTTCCTTTAACCGACGAACTAATTTACCTTAATCATGCCGCCGTCGCGCCCTGGCCGAAAAGAACCGGCGACGCGGTAATCAAGTTTGCAGAACAAAACACTCGATACGGTTCGCACTTTTATCTGGACTGGATGAAAAAAGAAAATCAATTGCGTAGTCAATTGCAGGCTTTGTTAAATGCCCCTTCCGCTGATGATATTGCGCTGGTCAAAAACACTTCGGAAGCCTTGTCATTTGTCGCTTACGGTTTACCGTGGCAAGCGGGCGATAATATTGTATCCAGCAATCAGGAATTTCCATCTAACCGGTTGCCGTGGGAATCCTTAGCAGGTCAAGGTGTCGAGTTTCGCCAGGCGGATTTTACCAGTGCTGAAACTCCTGAGGACGCGTTGTTTGCGCTGGTAGACAGTAACACCCGTTTACTGACCATCAGCTCCATTCAATTTGCCTCGGGACTGCGCATGGACTTGCAACGAATCGGCGAATTCTGCAAACAGCGCGACATCTTGTTTTGCATTGATGCTATTCAAAGTCTGGGTGCAGTGCAGTTTGATGTACAGGCTTATCATGCCGATTTTGTCATGGCAGATGGACATAAATGGATGTTTGGCCCGGAAGGACTCGGTGTTTTTTACACTACACCCGAGTCCAGAGACAAGTTAAAGCTGACCCAATACGGTTGGCACATGATGAAAGATACGCATAATTATGAAAACAAACCTTGGGAAATTCACCCTACCGCCCGTCGTTTTGAATGCGGCAGTCCCAATATGCTGAGTATCCATGCTCTTTCCGCAAGCTTATCTTTATTACTGGAAACCGGCATGGCTATTGTTGAAGCGCTAGTGTTTGAAAAGTCGGATTATATTAAGGCAGCCGTAGCTAAAAACGATCAGTTAAGTTTATTGTCACAGCAGCAAAATCTGCTGAAGTCAGGCATTGTTACCTTCAAACACCAGACCATTAACAACGATGTTTTATACAAACATTTGCAGAAAAATGGCGTGGTGTGTGCCTTACGCGGCGGCGGCATCCGTTTTTCAGCGCATTTTTATAACACCTTTGAAGAAATTGACCGGGCATTTGCAATCATTACCAACATAACAGCTATGTAACTTTGCCAAAATACAAAGTTAATGATCACGATAAATGCGTTCAAAATACCGTTAACAACTACTCATCTTGGCTAGCTGAGATAGTTTGCGCCTCTGCTTTGTTGTTATAATTAAAATCAATTATTTTTTAGTACAGCTCTCAAAAGGAAATCTTGTGAAAAAACTTCTTCTAATTATTAGTGTTAGCCTTTTATCTGGATGTAGCACAGGCATTGTTTCTATGGACAAAGGTACTTATATGGTGGCGTCAGTTTCAAATTGGCCGCATCTTACGATTTTTAGAACAGGGTCAGGACAAAAAGCCGAGGTCTATGAAGACGCAAACAGGTTTTGCAATACTGCGAATAGCGATGTAGAAACCTTGGATCTTAAGCTTAGAGATGGAATAACGTTTATCAAACCTGCAAGTGCTGAGCTGGACTTTCGTTGCGTTGATAGAACTGTTACCAAATAATTCCACGACTAGCATCACAAAAACCGCTCTATTATTGATCTGAATAATCAGAGCGGTTGTTTTGCAATAGCTTTAAATATCACCTACCCAAACCGAACTTAGGTTCAACGCTTTTTTTACTCTGGATGCATAAGCATCCGCTTCGGCTTTGTTAGAAAACCCCCCTACTTTCAACCGATACCAAGTCACGCCATTAACCTCTACCGGAATAACTTCAACAGGAACGCCTTTTTGAGCAAATTCGGCGGCTTTACTTTTGGCATACCAATCCTGTTTATAGGCAATTAAATTAACTGACCAGTCGGCACTGGCGGATGGTTTTTTATCTATTGTCGGCTTAGTAATTTTTGCCGGTTTCTTTTTGGCCGCGGCTTTGTTTTCAGGAACGGCTTTAATTACAGGCTGGTTTTTACTCTCTATTGCCGACTCTGCATTAGGTTTTGCACTATCAGCAGTTTTACCGGAAGCATCGGTTTTTGCTGCGGGTTCAATAGGCTTGGTGACAGCATGGTCGGCTGGGGCAGCATGCGGGTTTACTTCTGTTGCGTTGGGTGTAGGCAAATCGGCAATTTTCGTTGGCGCGATGTCTAAGGACTTATTGACTACGTCCTTTTTTGGCGTCACCTCACTTACTTTATTGCCAGGCTCTGGTTTAACCTCTGCAGCCTGAATTGGCACAGGTGTTCCGTTGATTTGCCCAATCACGCCGTCAAGCTTTTGATTTAGCTGCTCTACGGAGGTTTTAACCGCTGTTAAATCTTCTTCTGGTTTTTGCCCCAAATGACTATCCACATCTGTTTTGGTTGCTTTTACTGACTCTGAAAGTTGTGTCAGTTCAGATTTTGCACTAAAAGCCAACCAGCCCATACCGCCAGCAAGCCCCAATGCCAGAATGCCGGTACTTAAGGCTACATAGCCAAAAACAGCGGCTTTTTTAGCTTTGGCTTCGGCTTCGTTCAATTGTTTTTTGTACTGTATATCCATACGTTCTTGTTCAGCTTTTAGCTGCGCCAAGGCGTCATTTTCCGAGCCATTAGTTGCGGCAGCTGCGGCTAACTCAGCAATGGGGGCTGCAATACTTTGTTCGACAGGATCTAGGATTGCGGCCGGTGCATCGTCAGTTATTTGATCCATCGACAAATCTAAATCTTCTACTGCAAAATCATCACCACTTTCAACAGGACTGGATATGCCGGGAAAATCGCTATCAGCGGTAATGTCAAAATCAGCAAGCAGAAAATCATCCTCGCCATCAGAGTTTCGAGCGACGGTTTGTTCCGAAAAGTCGTCGTCACCTTGCGCCTCTGAAATAGCAGGCTCGGCAAAAACATCATCGCCAATTTCATCCAGAGCTAAAAATTCATCACTAACAGTAGCCCCGGTTTCTTTCATTAACGCCAACTGTGCGGCTATTTGCGCATCTTCGTCAAACTCGAAAACTGGTTCGGCTGGCGTTGTTATTTCATCAGCCAGGTTATTATCAATAACTTCTGCCTGCGCCACATTCTCAACAAATTCGTCAAATGATGGGAAGTCTGCAAACTCATCATCTATTAACCCATCCGATGGCAAACTAACTTCATCGGAGTCAGCATCAGCAAGCAAGCTATCAGTGTTATCTTGCGCCAAGACTTCATCTTTTACGTCAACGGCATCATCAATTGAAGACAATTCTTCTATCGGAAGCGCATCAAGAATAGGTTCAGCTAAGTCGCCAAATTCATCAAGGCCGGAAAAGTCATCCAACAACTCATTGTCAAGTTGTGGCGAGTCATCCTTATCAAAGCCACTATCAGCCAATAATTTATCAAGCGGATCTTGATCATCTGGTACATCATCATTTTCGACTATATCAATCAACGGTTCGGCCTCTTCTGTAGAAAGCGCATCCAACTCTGGTTCGGCAAAATCGCCGAAATTGTCAAAATCTTCCAACAGTATTTCTTCATCCGGTAAAGCAACTTCTGTATCGAACCCAGTTTCAGTCAACAGCTTATCAATGGCGTCTTGTTCGGATTCAGCCACGTCCACATCAATAAGTAACTCAGATTCTTCGTCAAGAAGCTTGCCTAATAATGGGTCTGCAAAATCGCCAAAGTCGTCAAGCGCTGAAAATTCATCATCAATTTGGATGCTATCAGCAATCGGTTCCAGCTCGGGATCTATTGGCTGCACTTCTAATAAAGGTTCGGAAAAATCACCAAAATCATCAAGCTCTGAAAACTCATCATCAATTTGGATGCTATCAGCAATCGGTTCCAGCTCGGGTTCTATTGGCTGAACTTCTAATGAAGGTTCGGAAAAATCACCGAAATCGTCAAAATCATCAAAACTGTCCTGTAACTCATCGCTAAGTTGGGCACTGTCTTCATTATCAAATCCGGTATTCACTAATAATTTATCAATGGCATCTTGATCCTCTAATTCGGATTTTGCAGCTAACGACGAAACTGCGTCATCCAGCATGTCATCAAGATTATTCCGTTTAGTTTTTAATGTGTTATTTGTTGAATCTGACATAAGTATTGAAAATTAAAAAGGAACGTATTGGCGTTCATTTTAATCTCAACAGAGATAGTATTGTTGGCAAAGTTTCAATGATTTAATGATAAACTGGCAAAAAAACAGTTAAAAATTATTATGCAACTAGCTATTACTGCTCTAGGTCCTACTCATCCCAATTTCATCGCTGAACTACTTCCTGCGATAAGCGACTGCAAATGCAGCATCGTAGAAATCCGGTCTTCTCGTTTAGCACAAGCAACCGCTGTTTATTTACTGGCTCAAGGCAACTGGAATCAGATAGCCAAACTGGAAAATACACTCGAACTGTTACGTAAACGACTCAATATTAAAATTAGTAGTTTACGACCCGAGCCAAAAGATAAATCCAGTGATTGCTTACCTTATTCTCTGGAAACTATTTCACTGGATCGTGATCATGTTATTGAGGCCATCAGCACGTTCCTATTAGACCGGGGCGTAGAGATTGAAGACATCAACGGCAGTTGCTATCAAGCCCCCTATATCCAAACATCAGTATTTTCCACCAAATTTATTTTGCTGATCCCACCAGATATTCAACTCATATCACTCCGAGAAGAGTTTCTTGATTTTTGTGATCAAACCAATATTGATGCCATTATTGAACCTATAAAACGTTAACCCTATGTCCCAAATAGCACTTGGTCAAGCCGTCCCTGATTTTGAAATTCCCAGCACTGGTGAAAAAACCATCAAGTTAGCCGATTTACACGGCAAATACATCGTGTTGTATTTTTATCCCAAAGACAACACCCCAGGCTGCACTCAAGAAGGGCAAGCTTTCCGGGATAATATTGAGCAATTTAGCCAACATAATTCAATTGTCCTTGGTGTATCAAGAGACAGCGTTAAAGTTCACGAAGGCTTTAAATGCAAACAGGAATTCCCGTTTGATTTACTTTCAGATCAAGACGAAGAACTCTGCCAGCTCTTTGATGTCATCAAAATGAAAAATATGTACGGTAAACAAGTACGTGGGATTGAACGCAGTACGTTTTTGATAGATCCAAAAGGCGTACTGGTCCGCGAATGGCGCAAAGTAAAAGTCAAAGAACATTGCCAAGAAGTCCTGAACGCTCTCGCTGAACTGACCACTTCTCATTAAAAATCGTGTTATCGCACGCCAAAAATCAGCACATTTGCTATTATTGCGGGCTTTTTTATCGTCTCTTTTTCAAGGTTTAACCATGTCAGAATTTAACAACGTCTCTGTAATCAAAAAAGCTAATGTGTATTTTGGCGGCAACGTTTCAAGCCGCACTATTAAATTTGCCGATGGCTCTACAAAAACCTTAGGTTTTATGTTGCCTGGCGAATACACCTTCAATACCGCCGACAAAGAACTGATGGAAATAACAGCAGGTGACTTGGACGTTTTGTTACCAAATTCAGAATGGCAAGCAATTAAAGGCGGTGAATCTTTTAATGTACCGGCCAATGCCGCTTTTACTGTAAAAATCAAAACGCCAACCGATTATATTTGCTCATTTATTAAATAGGCGCGTGGAAAAAGTCGCCATTTTTGTTGATGTACAAAATATTTATTACACCACTAAGCAAAGCTACCAACGCCATTTCAACTACAACGCATTTTGGAATCAGGCCACTGCCGATCGTATCGTAATAGCGGCCTATGCCTATGCCATCGACAAGGGCGACAGCAAACAGCAAGGTTTTCAACAGATTCTGAGAAATATCGGCTTTGAAGTTAAGCTAAAACCCTATATTCAACGCAGTGACGGCACCGCTAAAGGCGATTGGGATGTTGGCATTACCATTGATGTGCTTGATCATGCCAGCCAAGTAGATAGCATCATCCTATTATCGGGTGATGGTGACTTTGACCTACTGCTGAGTAAAGCTCGTAATGTCTATGGCGTCACTACGGAAGTGTATGGTGTACCGGGATTAACGGCCCCTTCCCTGATCAACGCGGCGAATCGCTTCATCCCTATCAACCACAAGCTGTTACTGTAAATCAACCATTTAACAATCACTTACATAATTTTATTTACCTTTAATCTTCGGACACTATCTTGATTTCTACCGCTAATATCACCATGCAATTTGGGGCAAAACCCCTATTTGAAAACGTCTCTGTCAAATTTGGCGACAACAATCGTTACGGCCTAATCGGTGCCAACGGTTGCGGCAAATCAACCTTCATGAAAATTTTGAGCGGCGATTTAGAACCCTCAGCCGGCAACGTCAGCATTGGCCCTCATGAGCGTTTAGGTAACTTGCGCCAAGACCAATTCGCCTATGAAGACAAACGCGTACTGGACGTGGTGATGATGGGACACGCCGAAATGTGGGCCGCCATGTCAGAACGCGACGCCATCTACGCCAACCTGGAAGCTACCGAAGACGACTACATGCATGCCGCGGAACTTGAAGCGGTGTTTGCCGAATACAACGGCTATACCGCAGAAGCCAGAGCAGGTGAACTATTACTAGGCCTGGACATTCCGCTGGAACAACATAATGGCCCCATGAGTGCGGTAGCACCGGGCTGGAAACTGCGGGTATTATTGGCTCAAGCCCTGTTTTCAAATCCTGACATCTTGTTGTTGGATGAGCCCACCAACAACTTGGACATCAATACCATTCGCTGGCTTGAAGATATGCTGAACCAGCGCAATTGCACCATGATCATCATCTCGCATGATCGCCACTTTTTAAACAGCGTCTGCACTCATATGGCCGACATGGACTACGGCGAGCTGCGCGTTTATCCCGGTAACTATGATGACTACATGATTGCGGTTACTGAAGTGCGTGAACGCTTGCTGGCAGGCAACGCCAAGAAAAAAGCCCAGATTGCCGAACTACAAACCTTCGTCAGCCGCTTCTCGGCAAATGCTTCCAAAGCCAAACAGGCCACTTCACGCGCTAAGCAACTGGATAAAATCAAACTGGATGAAGTTAAACCTTCCAGCCGAGTCAACCCGTTTATCCGCTTTGACCAAACCAAGAAGCTGCACCGTTTAGCACTGGAAGTGAAAAACGTCAGCAAAGGTTATGGCGATGCGCCGTTATTCAAAAACCTGAATCTAATGCTGGCCGTTGGCGAACGCATAGCGGTCATTGGCCCGAACGGTATTGGTAAATCTACCCTGCTGAAAACGCTGGTCGGCGACTTAAAGCCAGATACCGGCGAAGTAAAGTGGTCAGAAAACTCTGAAGTAGGCTATTTTGCTCAAGACCATGCCGAAGACTTTGCTGAAAACATTTCATTGATTGAATGGATGGGGCAATGGCGCAAAGAAACAGACGACGACCAAGCTATACGCGGTACCTTGGGGCGCTTATTGTTTAGCGCAGATGACATCTATAAGTCTGTCAAAGTCATCTCTGGTGGTGAACAAGGCCGCATGTTGTTTGGCAAACTGATCCTGCAAAAGAACAACATCATGGTAATGGATGAGCCGACCAACCATTTGGATATGGAATCGATTGAATCACTCAATACCGCCTTGGAAAATTATCCCGGCACGTTGATTTTCGTCAGTCATGACCGCGAGTTTGTATCATCCCTGGCAACCCGCATCATCGAGCTAACACCCAACGGCATTGTTGATTTCAATGGTAACTATGAAGATTATCTAAGCAGCCAAGACATCAAATAAAGCTAAATCTGGGGGTTGGGTTGAAACAAATACACCAACATTAGGCGTTTCGCCTAATGTTGGTAAACGATCCAACCTCCTAGAATTATCCGGCTTGTTTATCTCGATTAATCAAAAAATACACCGCTGGAATCACCAACAATGAAAACAGTGTTGAAGCAAAGATTCCGAAGATAAAACTCCACGCCAACCCGGAAAAAATCGGGTCCAAAATAATCACCAAGGCGCCGAACATCGCCGCGCCAGCAGTCAAAAATATCGGCCTTAAACGGATAGCACCAGCCTCAATCAATGCTTCTGCGAGCGTAGTATCGGGCCGGGTGCGAATACGTTCGATGAAGTCGATCAAAATAATGGAATTACGCACCACAATACCGGCCAAGGCGATCATGCCGATCATCGCGGTGGCGGTGAAGTAAATCGGATTAGGATAGTCGCCGACTGGCGCTGCGAAACAATTGAGTAGCCAAAATCCGGGCATGATGCCGATAACTGTCAGCGGTATCGCAATCATCATCACCAGCGGTACCGATAGCGAGCCGGTTTGGCCGACCAACAACACGTAAATCATCACTAACGCGGCAGCAAACGCCAGACCTAAATCGCGGAACACATCGACGGTAATTTTCCACTCGCCTTCGCCCGCCAATTCGGCCCGATAGCCTGCCGGTAAGGGCCTTTGATCCATTGCATCATTCAAATCGAACACCGCCTCCACCGGACTGCGACCGGCCATTTGCGCAATTACGTAGCTCACACGTTGCAAGTTTTTGTGGTAGATAGGCTGATTTTCAGTTTCCAGGGTTGCCGAGCCGATTTCGCCCAGCGGCACTAAATTACCTTGGCTGGATTTCACTCGTAAGGCCAGTAAATCCTCTACCGAGGAACGTTGCGCACGAGGAATTTGCAAGACAATTTCCAAGGGTTGACGTTCGCTATCTTCATGCACAATACCGACAGTCTGACCCGCTACCGCCATACGCAAAGTCTGTGCGACTTCAGCAACGTTGATGCCGGATAAAGCGGCTTTTTCACGATCGAGCTTAAAGTGGACTTTGTCATGAGGCGCTTCCGAATAATCATCGACATCGACCACACCTTCGGTTTTTTCCATATCCGCGCGCAGTCGTTTGGATACGCTAATTAAATCGGCAATTGTGGCTTCCGGCGGCCCGTAAACTTCGGCCACCAAATCTGAAAGCACCGGCGGCCCAGGCGGGGTTTCGACAATTTTTAAATTAGCGCCGAATTGCTTGCCGATGCGCTCTATTTCAGGCCGAATGCGCAATGCAATTTCGTGCGATTGTTGCTCGCGTTTATCTTTAGGCAACAGGCTGATTCTAACTTCACCGACGTTGCCGCCAGACCGCAGATAGTAATGCCGTACCATGCCGTTAAAATCCATTGGCGACGCCAAGCCGGTATAGGTTTCATAATCAGTGACTTCGTTGACGGTGGCCAAATAACTACCCAAGGCATGCGCCACTTCATCGGTTTGCTCCAGCGTGGTGCCGGCGGGCATGTCGATGACGATTTGCAGCTCGTTTTTATTATCGAACGGCAATAACTTAAGCGGCACCGCGCGAGTCACCGCCAGCATCGCTGAGCCGACAAATGCGATAAACACCACCAGCAAAAACCACTTGGTACGGGCGGGGGTTGCAATCAATGGCCCTAGTGAAGCCTGGTACCAGCGATAAATAGTACTGTCCTTAATATCTGAGCTGCCCTCTTCATCATGACTACCGTATTCGCCTTGCAGCAATTTGTAACTTGCCCAGGGCGTGACCGAAAAAGCCACAATCAACGACACAATCATCGCTATCGGCACGTTGAATGCCATCGGCGCCATGTACGGGCCCATCATGCCGGTGATAAAAAACATCGGCAAAAACGACACGATCACCGCGAAGGTTGCCAAAATGGTCGGCGGCCTGACTTCATCCACCGCCGTCAATAAGGCTTGCAAGGGTGATTCTTTGGCCATTTTGTAGTGGCGATGGATGTTTTCGACATCGACAATCGGATCGTCGACCAATAATCCCAAGGACAATATCAACGCAAACAGCGTCACGCGATTGATGGTGTATCCAGACAAATAATCCAGTAACAAGGTCAACGCCAGTACCATCGGCACAGCGATGGAAACAATAAAAGATTCTTTTGGGCCCAGCGTAAATGCCAGCAACACCACGATAATGACGATCGCAAAACTTAAATGTTTAACCAGTTCATTGACTTTGTGATTGGCGGTTTCGCCGTAATCGCGGGTGATGCTTAACAACATATCGTCAGGAATCAAAGTGCCGTGCAGTTCCTCTGCCTTGGCAATCACGGCCTCGGCCACTTGTACGGCATTGCTGCCCTTGCGCTTGGCAATGGCCACCGTCACCATAGGGCGCTCTTCACCTACTTGCGGCTTGTTACCGCTTGCTGCGCCTGCGGTCTTCATATCTTCAACAGCGGGGCCAAAGCCGATACGGGTGTAATGATCGACATCGGCCGGGCCATCTTCAATACGCGCTACATCACGCAAATACACCGGTTTACCGGCAATGCTTTTGACCACGGTTGCACCGACTTCATCGGCGGAACCGAAATGTGGACCGGCTTCCAGCACCAGCTGTTGATTGCCGCGCGCAAAACTGCCTGCTTGCAGATTGATATTGGCATTGGCCAACGCCTGACTGATTTCCAGCAGCGTAACGTCATGCGCGGTCAGTTTGGCCGAATCTGCGTAAATGGATACACGTCGCGGCTCACCGCCAACCACCCAGCTTTTGCCGACATCATCAATGCTTCTGAAGACATTAATCAATTCATCGGCAACGCGGCGCAAAGCCAAGGAGTCACCATTCTGGCCTTGCGATGAAAGCGTCAGTAATACGATTGGCACATTATCAATTTCAACCGGCGATACCTTCCAATCGGTAACGCCGACCGGAATCAGGTGCTGATTGGACATGATTTTGTCCCAGGTTTTGGTCAGGCTGTTTTCAAGATTTTCGCCAACGTAATAACGCACGGTGACCAAAGCACTGCCGGGTTTGGAGACGGAATAGACATATTCCACACCTTGCAATTGCTTAAACAGCACTTCCAGTGGCGTCGCCACCAGTTTTTCGACTTCTTCACTAGAGGCGCCGGGATATTGAATTAACACATCCATCACCGGCACGACGATTTGCGGATCTTCTTCGCGCGGAGTCAAAATCAGAGCTGCGGCTCCGGCGATTAAAGAAATAATCAGAAATAAAACGGACAGTTGCGAGGTGGTAAATAGCTCGACAATTTTTACCGTCAAGCCGCGTTTATTGGGCTGTTGCTCAAGCTCTTCCATTATTTCACCTCGCCGGTTGAGATCAGCACAGTTTCACCGGCATGTAAGCCCGATAACACTTCTACCTGATCAGCGTATGTTTTACCGATTCTGACATGACGCATCACTGGCTTACCGTCGACCAACACTCTAACTACTTCCAATTGACCGATGTGCTGCACAGCACTTGATGGAATCAATAAAGCGTCATGCTGACTACAGGCTTGTTCCAGCCAGCCGTATTGGCCCGGCTGCAGGCCATCGGTTGCAGGCAAGGCGACTTTAATTAATTGCGTGCGAGTTTGCGGATCAATTTCCGGGGTGATTTCATCGATTTGCCCGGCAAGTTTTTGTCCCAAGGTATCAATGCGGACATTGACGTCCAACCCAGTTTGATAACGACTGGCGCAATTAGCTGGAACTGCCGTCTCCAGACGTAATCCCTGGGTAGTTTGCATAGTAATCACAGGCACGCCAGGCAAGCCCATGTCGCCGGGCTCCTGAAGACGTTTAGTCACAATGCCATCAAACGGTGCGCGTAAACTGGTGTCATCCAAATGTGTTTTGACTTCGTTCGCAGCACTGGCGGCTTGATTGGCGGCGGCTTGTGCCTGTTTGGCAGCAGCTACCACAACATCATAGCTCTGCCGAGTAGCCGCTTCTTTGCTGTACAAACTTTTAATACGTTGCTCATCGGCTTTGGTCCTTTCGACCTGGGCCATAGCGCCTGCCAATCCTGCTTGAGCCGCATGTTCCTGAGCATGAATATCGCGCTCATCAAGTTTGGCGATCAGGTCACCTTTTTTTACTTTATCCCCGGCATTGACTTTGATTTCGATAATGCGCGCGGTCATTTTCGGGGCAATATTGGCTACCGTTTTTGAATGCACGGTGCCCGGCCAAGCAAGCATGTCATCGAGTTGTTTTTGTTCGACGATTGCGGTGAGGTATTTGGACTGATTGGATGGCAGTAGCTGTTGTGTCTGTCCTGGCTCGACTTTGTCGTTAAAGCCGCCTTCCATAAATATTAGCAACAGCACTAGCCCAGCCACTGAGGCCAAGATACCGAAAAGTTTTTTGTTATTTTTTAATTGAGTCATTTTTAAGGTTCCTGTTGCGACTGACCTGTTGTGCAAATTAGCTCGTTCCTAAGCTCCAGCTTGGAAACGCTGATGGTAAAAGTAGGCCGGAATAAGCTTGCCCGGCGTTAGCAAGGACGAGCGTTTCCGGCAAGCCTTAGATTTGCCGGAAACACCCGATTTCGCTGATGCTCAATCGGTTTTATTCCGGCCTACACGTCTGAAGCATCCAAAACAAAGTTCCCAATCCGGAGCTTGGGAAACAGAAATGCTGGTTATTGGCTAAGTTCACCAACGGCTTGTTTTAATGCCGTTTCTGCTGTTAACGCATCGTAATGGGCGGTGATGGTATTGGCATGGGCTTTGTTGCGAGCGGTTTCTGCTTCAAGGTAGCGGGTAACAGTGACCATATCCGCGCGGCGCTGCTCGTTTACTAATCTTAAAGCCTCATCAGCTGCACTGACTGCGGTTTCTGTGACTCGTAATCTAGCCAATGCTTCTTGCAATTTAAGATGAGCGGTTTTCACTTCCTGCTCAATATTTAACCGAGTCTTGCGTTCCGTTTCCCTGGCCTGGGCGGCTTTACGCTCCGCAGCACTGACCCGGTTTTTAGTGTTTAAACCTGAGAATAAATCGATTTCCACACTTACTCCGGCAGTCACATTATCTTGTCGACTGGAAAATCCAGGATTCTGGCTATCCTGGCCGTAACTGACAAACGCATCGGCCCGCGGCAAATAAGCGCCCTGCTCGCCGCGTATTTGCCGCTCGCTTATTTCCACTTGTTTAGTCGCCGCTTGTAATTCCGGACGTTGCGCCAACGCTTGGTTGAGCAACTCGGCAAACGAAGTTGATACGACAGGAACCGGTAATGTTGCCGGTGCTATTAAGCTAAAGCTTTCCTCAGTTGCCATGCCTAGCAACGTTTTAGCGCTGGCCATCGCTAATTCAATACCATTGGCGGCTCTGATTTGATTTTCCTGGGCTTCAGCCAGTTTTACTTCCAGCGAGAGCACGTCGGCTTTCAACGCAGTGCCCGCTGCATATTGTTTACGGGTTTGATCAAGCTCGCTGGTAACCGCAGTAATAGAATCATTGGCGACCTTGTGCGCCTCAATGGCAGCCAAGTAACCGTAATATGTCGCTGTTACCATCTCCACCAGACTGTTACGTATCGCCGATTGTTCCAACTCGGCAACAGCAATCCCTAATTCTGCCGCTTTGCTTTGGTAATAATCTTGTCCGCCACGAAATAAAGATAATTTACCAATGATTTCCGGACGAAAGTTCTGCCGGTAACCTGGATGATTAATAGTGTTTATGGATGCCGGATCAAACTGGCGTTGCGCCACCGCCATTGAAAAAACTTGCACCGGATTATTGGAATGTTGATAGCCAACCTTAGCCGTTATTTGCGGGTAAAAGGCCGATAAAGCTTCGCCTAATTGCGCATCTGCCTGACCGATACGTTCACTGGCAATCTGCACGTCTGGATTATTAGCAAGTGCATAATTAATGGCCTGATCCAGATTAAAGGCATGACTATTGGCGACTTTCTGCACCGGCTCATTGGCGCTGGCGGCGGTTATCGAACAAACAATCAGCAGATTTAACAGCAGCTGTTTAAGTATTTGTTTAAGCATGATTCCACCTTGAATTTAATCCGCGCACATTACCGACTAAATTTGTCGATAAAACTATTGTTGAGTAATTTAGCAGATGCTAATATACATTTCAAACATTGCCTCAACTCTTAGTTCAATGCTACTAAGTTAAGCCGCCCACTCTTCGACAAATTCAGCACTCGCTGGCATGAAGACAAACGGTTAGCCCTTAACTTCATGGCATTACTCTTAGGCATAGATAATGTTTATTGCTGAAGTTAATTGTAACAATACCACTGGAGGACAACCTCATGGCTCGAATAGTAGTGTTAGGCGCTGGCATCGGCGGCGTACCAATGGCTTATGAAATGAAAGAAACCGTCGGCAAAAATCACGAAGTCATCGTAATTTCTGATTCCCCCACTTTCCATTTTGTTCCATCCAATCCTTGGGTGCCACCTAAATGGCGCACCCCGGAAGAATTAAAAATTGAATTGGCACCGGTCTTTAAAAAGAAAGGTATAGAGTTCATTCAAAAGGCGGCAACAAAAATTGATGCTGCTAACAATCAGGTACAGCTGGCTGATGGCTCCAATGTCCCTTATGACTATCTGATTATCGCCACCGGTCCTCGTTTGGCATTTGACGAAGTACCTGGCTTAGGCCCCGAAGGTTATACCTCATCGGTTTGCCACGTCGATCATGCCGCAGTTGCTGCACAAGACTGGGATAAGTTCATGGAAAATCCTGGTCCCATCGTCATTGGTGCAGTTCAAGGGGCATCGTGCTTCGGACCGGCTTATGAATATTTAATGATTCTGGAAACTGAACTGCGTAAACGTAAAATTCGCGACAAAGTTCCGATGACGTTAGTAACTTCCGAACCGTACATTGGTCATTTAGGGTTAGGCGGCGTCGGCGACACCAAAGGCTTACTGGAAAGCGCATTGAGATCAAAATCCATTAAGTGGGTATGCAATGCCAAAGTCGATAAAATCGAGCCGGGCATGATGTTCGTGACCGAAGTCGATGAAGATGGCAAAGACAAGAAAAAACACGAGTTAGCCTTTAAACATTCAATGATGCTACCTGCGTTTACCGGTGTTGATGCCGTTCGTCATGCCGGTGCTGAAGGTCTTACTAATCCGCGTGGTTTCGTTATTGTTGATGAACATCAACGCAATAAAACCTTCAAAAATATTTATTCAGTGGGCGTGTGTGTGGCCATTCCACCTCTTGAAGCCACGCCAGTGCCCACCGGCACACCAAAAACCGGCTATATGATCGAATCAATGGTCACTGCCACCGCACACAATATTGCCGAAGAACTAGCGGGCAAAGCACCTTCGCATATCCCAACGTTGAACGCCTTGTGTCTGGCTGATTTTGGCGATTCCGGCGTCGCATTTTTAGCTATGCCGCAAATTCCGCCACGTAACACCACCTGGTCATCAGAAGGCCGATGGGTGCATTTGGCTAAAATCGGTTTTGAAAAATATTTCATGCGCAAAATCAGAAAAGGCATCAGCGAGCCATTCTATGAAAAAGCCATGCTTAAATTGATGGGCGTGGTGCGTTTAAAGGGGCACTAAGATGAGTATCGACAAAGTAGTAATGGCTGTTGCGGGGAGCTTCATTTTAATCAGCCTGACCTTAGCGCATTTCCATCATCCCAACTGGCTGTGGTTTACCGCATTTGTCGGTGCAAACTTACTGCAATCGGCATTTACCGGTTGGTGTCCGATGGTGATTGTTTTGAAGAAATTGGGTATTAAAGCAGGGGCTGCATTTTAAAACCAATGGCTCACAGGCTCTGTGAGCCTACTCGCCTGAGTCGATAGTTTGATCAAGGTTTTTATTCTGCAGTAGTTCATCCGGTAAGGCGTGAATTACTGCAACCAACTGCACGAACTCATCATCACACTGGCTGGCCAAGTTTAAACATTCATCAAGTGTGGAATGTTCGCGCAAGGCATTTTCCAGCTGACTGGCTAACTCCGAAATACGGCGCACTCCCAAGACACCGGCAACGCCGCTTAGGCCATGCGTCAAACGCTGTGCTTGGTCCATATCACCATCGACCAAGTATTTCTGTACTTGCTTCATATCGCCACTATGCGCACTGACGAACAGCTGCAAAAGCTGCAAGTATTTAATGATGTCGCCCTTGACGATAACCATGGACTGCAGAACTTCCAGACCAGAAATATTCGGCACTGGATTGGTCGCATTCATTTTAGATACCGCCTGCAAGTCAGCGTCTTTCGAAAAACTCTGATGATCCTGCATTGATAGCCAGCGCAGTAACTTAGCGTAAAGCAAAGCAGGAATCACCGGTTTGGCGACAAAGTCATTCATGCCTGCCTCTAAACAAGTACGTCGGTCATCATCAAAGGCATTCGCAGTCATCGCTAGAATAGGTAGCGTTGCAAAACCGGGCTGATTTCTAATCGCTCTGGTTGCAGTCAATCCATCCATTTCAGGCATTTGTACATCCATTAACACCAGATCATAGTGTTTGGTACACACCTTCTCTAAGGCAATCCGCCCATTTTCGGCAGTATCCACCGACAGGCCGACGCCATGCAGTAATTCCAAAGCCACTTCGCGGTTAATTTCATTATCCTCGGCCAGCAACAAACGGGCACCGGCAAATTCGCGACGTAATATCACGTCGGCAGCTACTGACTGCTCAGCTGCTTCGGAAATTATTTGCTGACGCCCACGCTGTAACCTGGCCGTAAACCAAAAGGTGCTGCCCTGCCCTAAGGTGCTTTGCACACCCGCTTCGCCGCCCATCATATTCGCCAGACGCCGTGCGATGGTCAGCCCCAACCCGGTACCGCCATATTTACGAGTGGTTGAAATATCCGCTTGAGAAAATGCATCAAACAGCATCGGCTGATTCTCTTCGGCAATACCAATCCCGGAATCTTGAACCTCAAACCGTATCAACAATCCTTGTATGTTTTCGTCCAACAGCGTCGCGCGTAACCAGATAGTGCCATGCTCAGTAAACTTAACGGCATTGCCGGCATAATTGAGCAAGGCTTGTCGCAGACGAGTCGGGTCACCGCGCAACCAAAGCGGTACATGATCGCTATCTACTTCAATCGTTAAGCCTTTGTTTTTGGCCTGTTCGGTAATTAATGAACGGATATGATCCAGAATCGCTCCCAAGGAAAATTCCGTGGTTTCCAGCTCTACTCGCCCGGCCTCGATTTTCGATAAATCCAAAATATCATTGATGATAGACAGCAGATGTTGGGCTGCGGCTTCTATTTTATTCAGGCGGTCACCTTGCTCGGCAGTATGAATACCCTGCCGCATGAGATAAGTCAGGCCAATGATGGCATTCATTGGGGTACGAATTTCATGACTCATATTGGCCAGAAAAGAACTCTTGGCTTGATTGGCAGAATCAGCCAAAGTACGGGCGGCCACTAAATCTTGAGTACGGGTGGCTACCAATTCTTCCAGGTGATGACGATAGTGATCCAGTTCTTCACCGATATGTTTTTTCTCGGTGATGTCTTCCTTCACATCCACATAATGACTAATAGTGCCATCGGCCTGGCGAATGGGTGTTACCACAGCAAATTCCACATATTCGCTGCCATCCTTGCGCTTATTAATAAACTCACCTTTCCAGGTCTTGCCGCTAGTTACCGCATCCCAAAGTGCCACATAGGTCTCATTAGGTGTTTTGCCGGATTTTAAAATGCGCGGATTTTGGCCAATGACTTCTTCACGTGAATAGCCGGTAGTCTTTACAAAGGCTTCGTTAACATATTCAATCTCAGCATTCAGATTAGTGATGACAATGCTGCCGGGATTCTGTTCTACCGCCTGGGCAAGCTTACGTAACTCATGCTCATTGCGTTTACGCTCACTGATGTCCAAATTAATCCCGGTAAGACGCACTGGATTGCCTGCTGCATCATATTGAGCATGGCCTTTACTGATCAACCAGCGCGTTTCGCCGGAAGCCATGATCATACGAAATTCCACCTCAAACGGTTCGCCGTGGATAATTTTGCTTTCCCATTGATCGTCAATAAGCGCCAAATCATCCGGATGAACGCGTGCGCGCCAATCATCGTTATTATTAAAACTCCCGGCAGCGACACCGTAAAGTCGCTCGCACTCTGGCGACCAGTAATTTTGATTATTAACAATATCCCAATCCCAAATACCGACATGTGCGCCCTCTTGCGCTATCAACAAGCGCTGTTCGCTTTGTCGTAAAGCAGCATTGGCTGCCTCGATTTGAGCCTTGGCAGCTAAAGAATCCTCCATCAAATTAAGCGCCGCAAGCCTGGCCTGACGTTGAGTTTCCAACGCTGCGGCTTGATTTTCCAACAACGCCAGCTCAGCCGATTTACGCTTGGTAATATCTTGTAAGGTGCCAGTTAGCTTATAAATAGAACCGTCTTCAGCAACGCTTGGGTTACCCCGAGCAATAACCCATCGGCTACGACCATCAGATCCTAAAACCTCGGCATCGCACTCGTAAGGAATGCCCTCCTTAAAACACTGCTCAAATTTAACAGCTAAGCGAGCCCAACTTTCTGGCGTGAAATATTGCTGAACATCGGGATACCCTGCGGCAGGTAATGACAAATCGCGCCCGAAGATGCGATAAATCTCTTCTGACCAAAGGGTTGTATTGGTTTTAATATCCCATTGCCAACTCCCGATACCAGTCAGTCGTTGCGCCTCTTTCAGGGCTAATTGACTATCAGCGAGTGCCGCTTCGGCGAGCTTACGGGCATTAATATCCTCAACCACGGAAATAAAATAATCTGGCGTCAAATCCGGCTTTCTGACCAGCGCCACGGTCAAGTTAACCCAAATTAAATGGCCGTCTTTATGTTGATAGCGTTTTTCCAAGCTATAAGAGCGGATTTCGCCAGCCAGTATCCGCTGTACTTGCGCAAGATCAGCGGGCAGATCTTCAGCGTAAGTGAGGTGTTGAAAGTTTTCGCTTTGCAGTTCCGCCTCGCTGTAACCCACGATGTCAGTCAATTTACGGTTAACCTGTAACCATCGACCATCCAATGCCACTTGCGCAATACCTACGGCCGCTTGCTCAAAAATAGCCGCAAACGTGCTATTGGCCTGAATAGCTTGGTGATTAGCAACCTGCATTTGTGCCAATGCGGCTTGGGTCCGCTGTAGCTGGCGATTAAATTATTCTTGGGCGTCGCCAATCAAATAGCTCATCACCAAAAACAAGCCTAACGAATAGAGATTTGATGGCTGATCAACAGCCCAGCTTAATTGCGGCGAGATAAAGAAAAACCAAGCCAGACAGACACTTAACAGGCTACTGATCAGCGCATTTTGCACGCCACCGTAGCGCGCACTAAAAAACACCGCTGGAAAGAAAAAAAACCAAATAAATGGTGTAAGCCAAGGCCATAGTAGCCACTGCAACACCGTGGCCAAAATGGGTAACACCAAAGCAACGATTAACGCTCGATTCATTGACTGCCGTCCGTTTTTTGCTGGACTAAAGGCGCGTCAATAAAATCCAATGGATAGGGCGGCGCATGTCCAAGTTGACCTGATAGTTTATTGACTCGTTTTTTTAATTCAATCATCTCCAGCTCTCGCCCAACCATGGCGCGATTAAAGCGTTCCAATTCTTCGTTGCGCTGGGTGATTTCTTCACTTTGTTGCCGTAATGATTGCTCAGCAATTTTAGCCTTGGTGATGTCGATATTGACGCCAAACACCCTGATAGCTTTACCTGTGTCATCGTAAATCGCGCCGCCTTTGCAACTTACCCAACGAGTAATGTCAGAAGGCAGCTGTACCCGAAAATCAAAATCAAAGGCTTGATGAGCATTAACCGCTTCGTCTCGAAGACGCTCAACGTCTGCTAAATCATTCGGATACACTCTATCGCTAAAAGCTGAATAAGTGCCTGGAAACGAACCCTTGGGGTAACCATAGATTGCCTCTAATTCCGCTGTCCAGGTTACCGTCCCGGTAATAAGATCCCAATCCCATATCCCTATATGGGCGCTGCTTTGTGCCAATCGCAAACGTTCTTCACCTTCTCGCAGGGACTGCTCGACTTGCTTTAAAACAGTAATGTCGCGGGAGATGCCGAATATTCCTATTACCTGACCCTGCTTATCACGTAGCGGCCCTTTTGTCGCCAAAAAAGTGCGCGTCCCATTTGTAGTGTCCAACGCCTCTTCTTGATAAAAAATCTCTTTATTAGCAATGATTTGCCGACCGATAGCCATTAATTTTTCAGCTTGTTCCGGCGGGAAAATCGCCCGATCATCCTGCCCCAACACCGTTTCGACCGACTTACCGACGAAGCGACTGGCCGCAGAATTAAACAAGGTGTAACGTCCCGCCAAATCTTTAGCAAAAATAGCGTCATCGGAACTATCGGCGATGGAACTAAGTAGATTTAATGCGTCTAGGCGCTCTTCTTGAACTTGCCGCACTGCATTTACCACAGCAAGTTGCTGGCCTTGGCGCAACAAGTAAAAACCGGCAATACTCACAAACAAGGTGACTAGCCCGGCAAAACTTATCCAAGCAGTGTCTCCGGCGACTGCGCGATATAAATCAGCTTGATCGAACTTCGCCAACAGCAACCAGTCGGTGCCCTCGATAGGTCGTGCGACCCCAATAGAAGCGATGCCTCGATAATCGACACCTTCGATAGCGCCATTGGTTAAGGCATCACCACGCAGTGCTTGCGCTGCCAGGAGTTTATCGGTGGCTATGGGCAGTGTTAGATTGGCTGTGGATGCCTGAGGGTAGCGTAAATCATTAAGATAAAGCACTTGATCACCATCACGACGCAACAATAACATTTCGCCACTAGCGCTAGGGAGCGGCCAAGCATGCAATTTTGGCAACAGCCAATCCGTCAAATCAGCATGTAAAACAATAATGGGAGCAGGACCGGGCAAAACTGTCAGCGGTACAATAAAATCCAGCCACACTTGGCCGGCCGCGTCACGAGTCGGGCCCATTCGCTGAGTGTTACCGCCGACTAGCGCTTTAGCAACTGCAGGCAGAACATTTGGACTTAGAACTTGTGGCGCCTTACTGGTTCCCCATAATCGATTGCCTTGACCATCTAATAAGCTAACCGCCGCAAAGCCATAAGTAGTGGCGAATTGCTCCAAGCGTGCTTGTAATTGCTGGCCACTTTGCTCATCACCTGTCTCTTGCCAACGCTGAAATTGCTCGGCAAATAAACGACTGGTTTGGACAAAATCAACATTACGTTGCCTCTCCTTGAGCCAATCAATAACTTCCGTGGCCTTTAAATCAGCAATAGCTTGCAGCTTGGCAATCTCTGTTTGCTTTTGATGCTCGCGGGTATTGATAATACTGGTAGCGGTGAACAGGCAGATGATTATTACCAACGATAAGAACGGTAACCTAAACCAATGTGACGCTTTAGGAACGTCTAAAGTCTCAGCACCGCTGTCGACCCAGCGAAGCATTGTTCCGTACAGCAGCATTGAGGTTATGCAAACAAATAACCAGCCCTTAAACATGCTAATCCACACAAGCTGCTCGGGATCAGTAACAATTATTTGCATTAACTGATCAGACAGCAATATCCACAATCCAGCGAATACCGCATACACCAACACCACGGAAACAATACCACTACGACTTGCTAATCTTGGCTTTGATGCTTGGTTGTTGGGCATATTTTCAAAAGGTTAATCTATATCAAATCGATAAACTGTGGAGAGGTAGAGCATGGGTGATGGGTTTCGCTGCACTCTACCCATCCACCCACTACCTATAGAAACTAAAAAACGTCTTAAAACCTTTATTTGCAAACGATGTCAAGACCATCAATGCTGCATCTTGCGCCTTCTAAATGCAGTCGACGCGGATGAAATGCTTCAGCGGTTGGTTGATTGGTGATCGTTAATATCCCGGCATCCGGTAACTGTTCACATATTAATCTCAGCATGTTGACCTCGCCTTCCGGGGTTAAAGAATCAAATGCTTCTTGCGCTAAAATCCATTTTGGCTTGTATAACAATAAGCGCACCATGCCTAAGCGCTGTGATTGCTCACGCGACAATACCTTTCCCCAGGTGTCGATTTGATCAAGTTGATCGATTAAATCTGCAACCCCGGCTAAGTTAAGCACTTCTTCGAGTTCGGCTTGGCTAAAGGCATCAGCTGCGGCCGGGTAACTGATAGCGGAACGCAAGCTACCTGCGCGTAAATACGGCCGGGGCGGCATAAAAAACATTGGCTCACTGTCAGGTAATTCAATACAACCGCCGCCCCACGGCCAAAGTCCGGCAATGGCTTTAAATAATTTACCGCCGATGGCGGTATCACCGGTAACTAGCACATGCTCACCCCGATTAATTTCTGCATTGATCCCAGCAACAATCACTTCATCTTTGGAATTACGAATACATAAATCAACAAATCGCAACATCGACTGATCCGGTTTTTCTATACGAATTCGATTCGGATGCGGCATTGTCAGTTGATCATCCAGAGCCTCAAGCGCTTTGTTAAGCCCCAAGACCCGCTCAACGGAGGCGCGCCATTCGGCGATTTTAGCCAGATTATCAACCGGCCAAGACAAGGCTGCGGCCATTTGTTGAAAGGACTGGGCAGACTGCATCAGCGCACCTAATAAAATATCGCCATGAATATAACGAGGTGCCGCCACCAGCACCGGAAACGCCATAGATAGTACCGAGTAGCCGGATGAAAATTTAAAAATATTGGCCCATGCCTGAGTTTGCCGATTCCAGGCGTAGACAATATCTTGAAACAGTTTGCGAAACCGTTGTTGCTCATTGGCTTCACCATGGACCAAGGCAATCGCCAGGGAATTTTCGCGAGCATTGACTAATCCATAGCGAAAGTTAGCTTCCATGGTTTGCCTGTCATCGGTTGCTTCGGTCAAGTGTCGACCTATCCACCAGCCTAAAATCGAGGCAGTAATCGCATATATCAACGCTAGCCACACTAAATGCCCGTAGATAGGAATTGAAAACCCCAGAAAATCCAAGGTGACGACGTCCGATAGCGTCCACAGAATTTTGGTAAAACTGCCCAGCAATAACAGGCTGTAAACTGACGAGTGACAAAGATCAATCGCCGATTCGGTGGCGATACGGACATCTTCGGCAATACGACCATCGGGATTATCGTGTTTGCCGACCACATGTATCACCTGAAAATGTCGTCCGTTGTCCATCCATTGGCCAATCAAGCGATCTGTAAGCCAGTTACGCCAACCTAACTGCAAGCGACGTTTGACTTGAAAATGTGTGGTAGTAACAACAATATTGGCAATAAAAATCAGCACTACCAGGCCTATCTGCGTATATAAACCGGACATAGAGTGCTGGTCCAAGGCATTAAATAATGCCGCACTCCACTCGGTAATGACTACCGCAATCGCAATTTGCAGCACCGTCAGTATAAACAAAGCCAAGCTACGTCTGCGAATAGCAGATTTATGTTCAGAATGCCAAAATGGGCCTGCCAATTTTATAAACTGAATAAAAAATCCGTTTGGGTCGATCATATTCTTTTGCCTCCTCGTTGATTTTTTAGTCAAATCATAGCGCAAAAGCCCTATTAAACCGAACATAGAACGTTTGCAACCGTTGTATTTATTATTTAGGTTTGGATTATGAACACGTCATTGATCAATAAAGACAGGACTCCCAATACCACTTCACCATTAATTGCCGCACTGTGCGAACCCAGTGTTTATGACTATGCGCCCAAGGCTATCAATTTGATTGAAACCCATATTTCCTGGGTGCTGTTAACCGGTCGATACGCTTACAAAATCAAAAAACCAGTTAATTTCGGCTTTCTGGATTTTTCAACGGTGGAGAAGCGGCATATTTGTTGTCAAGAAGAAGTCAGGCTTAACCGGCGTTTGGCAGCCGATTTATATCTTGATGTAGTCGCAATAACCGGACAACCCGATCACCCTAAACTGGGCGGCTCGGGCGCGGCTATTGAGTACGCCGTTAAAATGACTCAGTTTCCTGCCGGGTTTATGTTGAGTGAACGAGCAGAACGGGGGGAATTAAGCAGCAATGAGATCGATCAAGTCGTCACGATAGTTGCCGATTTTCATGACTCGATTGCAACAGCCAGCGTCTCATCACCTTATGGCGAACCTGACAACATAAAGCATTGGTTTGTGGAAAATTTTGACCATATCAGGCCGTTATTGATTGATGACCGTCATAATCAGCAACTGGACGTAATTGAGGCGTGGGGCAATGACGAATGGCATAAAAAGTCCGTGCTGATGCAACAACGCAAACAACAAGGTTATATAAGAGAATGCCATGGCGATTTACATCTGGGCAATATGACGCTGATTAATGGCAACGTCACCGTATTTGATTGCATAGAATTTAATCCGATGCTGCGTTGGATTGATGTCATCAGCGAAGTGGCTTTTTTATTTATGGATCTGCAGCATTGTGGTTATGACCACTACGCGCACCGATTTATCAACCAGTATTTACAACGCACCGGTGATTATCAGAGCCTGGCATTATTTAGGTACTATCTGGTTTATCGCGCGCTGGTACGGGCGAAAGTGTCGCTGTTGCGCCTGTCGCAGTTAGCAACTGATGCTGCTGCCTGTAAACAGGCTCGTTCCGAATACACCGAGTATGTAAATCTAGCCGAACGCTTTATCAATTATAAGCAGCCGGTTTTGATAATTACCCATGGATTTTCCGGGTCCGGCAAGTCAACGTTTGCCAATCAGCTTGCTGATCACATCGGGGCACTGCAGATACGTTCGGATATAGAACGTAAACGACTCTTTGGCTGCCCGACACAAAATCCATCCGGCAGTGGGATTGACACAGGCTTGTATACCCAAGATGCAGGGGTGAAAACCTATCAACGCCTGATTGAACTTGCTAAAGCCACATTGGATGCCGGTTTTAGTGCCATTATCGATGCCACTTTTCTTAAATTCGAGCAGCGTAACCAATTCTGCCAACTAGCTGCGGACAAAGGCATAAAGTTTTTCATTATTGATTGTCAAGCATCACATGCCGAATTAACCAGTCGACTCCTGCAACGGCAACATGATGCCTCGGAAGCGACCATTGAGGTACTTTATCGCCAGCAAAAAACCGCCCAACCGTTAAGGCCGGAAGAACAGCAATTTGTAATTAACGTCGATAGCTCAAAAACTCCATTACATTCATGGTTAGACGAGTCTCTCCTGGGCATAATCAAAAGACTCACTACGAACGAAAACCATTGATTTATAGGAAGCCGCGCACTATCAGGCTTAATGTAATCTGGCATACAAATATTGCCGGATAATTTCACAACTCTGGGTCCAGCTGGGCTGGTGAGCAAAAGCCGCTAAGGCATTTCGACTCAATTGCAGCAAAAGCCGACGGTCACGATGCAATGTTTGCAGCAGCTCGGCCAAGGCATACTGATCTTCTGGGGGAATCAGGTAGCCATTATCACCGTGGTTGATAATTTCTTTAGCCGCGCCTGCCGTGGTGCCGATAACAGGCAAACCAAATTGCTGAGCTTCTACATAGACAATGCCATAGCTTTCATAAGCTGAAGGCAGCACCATGAGCTGATGTTGCCGGTACAGTTCGGCAAGCGCCTGGCCTTGTACTGGGCCTTTTAAAATTACCCGTTCTTGCAAGTGCGAAGACTCAATAAGCGCTTGAATTTGCTTTACGTAGTCCAGCTCCATATCCAGTCGCCCCGCCACTGTCACTTGAAAATCTTCCGTTGGAAGTTGGCGCAGGGCCTGGATCAGCACGTGCAAGCCCTTGCGACGGATAACATTACCAACGACCAAGATTTGCAAAGGACCAGGCCTCAGGGCGCGCTGGCTGATTGCGTCGATGTCGATGTTTACGTCGGAAAAATTATCACCCGCCGGTACGGCAAGGCAGTAAGGCGGCAACCGGTCGTTTAGTAATTCACGAATCTGCATCAACGTTGTTTGGCTATTAGCGATTATTCCCGACACAGATTGCAGATAACGCCGCTCGATGGCGCGGAAAAGCCAGGCGCTGTAGCAAGGATGATGATCGATGCTGGTCAGCAAATGCACCAAGGTGATCACGGGTATGTTGATTTGACGGCTTATTCGTCGATTCAGTAACACCACCGATGGATGCACCATGGCATCCTCAACCAGTATGTCAATGTTGGCGGCAGCGATAAGCTGCAGGCAGGTCTGGCTGAAATTATCGCCAAAATGCCGCCAGTAGCTGCGCGGCAGCAGGCTGATAATTTCGACCTGTTCGCCTTGGCTGCGCAGATAAGACACCAGTTTGCGGTTGTATAAATAACCGCCACTTAATGTCTCCATCTCGCCATATATCAACAGGCCGATGCGCATGGAATTGTCTTAGAATTGTTTACGGTAGCCCGCCCAGCAAGTGGCATTTTCCCAAAGTTTGATCCGCAGTGTGCCGGTGCCGGGCGGATTAATCGCGGCGAGTAATTGTTCGCAAATTATGCGGCTGAAATGTTCGATACTGGGATTCAGTCCGGCAAATTCGGGTTTGTCGTTAAGTAATTGATCGCGGAAGTTGCCGACAATGGCATCCAGCGCGGCTTCGATGGCAACAATGTCCACCAGATAACCATGTTGATCCAGATGCTCGGCTTCAATGCTGACTTCTGCAACATAGTGATGCGCGTGAGGGAAATTTTCACTACCCCAATCGCCGCCGATTAAATAATGGTTAGCGATAAAGTCACGGGTTACGGCTACGGTATACATTTTTGTTTTTCCTATGGTTTTGTAAACACTCGACGCTTATTGTTGGGCTTCCTGACGTCAGCCCAACCTACGTTTGGTGGTTATTGGTTTTAATAAATAAAAATGGCTTGCAAAACTTTTTCCGGCGCTTGATCCAACAGCTCATAAATACTGCCAGCCTGATCGAGCGGAATTCGATGGCTAATCAGCTTTTGAGGTTGGACTTGCCGAAGCATTTGCCAGGCAGTCTGGAATCTTCGCGCTTTATCCCAGCGGCCGGTCAATTCCGGCGCAATGGTGCTGACTTGGCTGCTGATGAATTTAATTCGGTTGCGATGCGCCGCACCGCCCAATTGGATGTTGGCGGATTTATTGCCATACCAACTGCCGATGACGATGCGTCCGGAGTAACTGCATAAGTCGATAGACAGGTTCAAGGCGTCGGGTACGCCACTGACTTCGTAGATCAAGTCAGCGCCTGAAGCTGTAGTTGCCGATAGTTGCACCGGTAACTGCAACTCTTGTTTGAGCGAGGTCATTTGAGCTTGGGAAGTAGGATCGTAAACCTTCGTAACTCCCAGTTGCAGCGCGCGGGCGCGACGCTCGGCGATGCCATCCAGCGCAACCAACTTTGCCAGTGGAAATTGCGCCAGCAAGCTAGCTAGCAACAGGCCGACGATGCCTTGTCCCAAGACCACGACACGTTCGCCTAATGCTGGATTACCGTCCAGCACCAAATTCACTGCGGTTTCCATGTTGGCTAAAAACACCGCTGCTTCGGGGTCTATGTCATCAGGTAAGGCGATAAGCTGTTCCGGCGTGGCAATAAAATGACTGACATGCGGCTGAAACGAAAACACCAGTTTATCCAGCCAAAAGGGTTCAATATCCGCGCCGATCTGCTCGACCCGGCCGACACAGGCATAGCCGTATTGCAAGGGATAAGCTTGCTGGTTTTGCAGGGATTCCAGCGTAGCATCCAAAGCAATATCGGTTGGAAGTTGTCCGCGGTAAACCAGCATTTCAGTACCGGCGCTAATGCCTGAACAGTGGCTTTTAACCAAAAGTTGTCCCGGTGCTAGCGGCGGCAGTATTTGTTCTCTAATTTCAAGCTGACGCGGGTTGGTAAACCAAAGTTGACGAGCTTTCATAATTCGACGAGCTCCTGGTATTGCAAATTGCCCCACATGATCAGGTCATCTCCCAGCATTTGAGTATTAAGCGGCCGGATTTGCGGTAATTGAAGTTTGCTGGATAGTCCCAGATTGCCAACGCCTTTGTAGCCGCCGACCAAGGTTGGGGCAATCGTCAGCACCAGCGCGTCGGCTAATTGCGCTTTCAAAAATGCGGTAATCACTTGGCTGCCGCCTTCTACCATCAGCATCGTTATGCCTTTTTTCCACAATAAATTGAGCGCGTTGGCCAAATTGACACGGCCATCGGCATCACCTGCCAGCGTTATGATTTCAACCTGACTGCCGAACTCACTATCATCAGTTAAGCTCGTCAATACCCAGCAGTTTTGATCTGGATGCTGGCAAAGACGTGCGCTTGGCGGCATGCGTAAGCGACTATCGAGGACGATGGGTTGGGGATTGGCGCCTGACCACTCGCGCACGGTAAGTTGCGGGTCATCGGTCAGCACGGTACCGATGCCCACCAGAATGCCGTCATGCAGGCTACGCAGTTGATGGGTGAGCTGGGTGGCTTCATTGCCGCTTAATGCCAACGATTCGCCCGCGCGCGTTGTGATGCTGCCATCCCAGCTTTGGGCATAACTTAAGGTAACGAACGGGCGATTTTTCGATGCCTTAGCGTTTTTATGGGTCGTCAACCAGTGTTCAATTTGCTGGTTAACCGTCATAAGGTGCGCTGTTTGCTTGACTTAGTCGGTGGCGCAAATTGCAACAGATGATCCATGCGCTGGACTTTAGTGAGCAAGTAGCTTTCGTTGTCAGAATTGACCGGCGCTTCCAGCGGTACGCGCTTATTGACCTTAATGCCTTCAGCTTCCAGCGCGCTAATTTTTAACGGATTATTAGTCATCAGTAATACGGATTTGACGCCTAGGTCTTCTAAAATACGCGCTGCTAAAGAATAGCTCCGTTCATCCGCGCCATGCCCCAATAGCAGATTGGCATCCACAGTGTCGTGGCCTTGGTCTTGCAAATTGTAAGCTCGCAGTTTTTGCAACAAACCAATGCCTCGGCCTTCTTGGCGCAGATAGACCAACACGCCTGCGCCTTGCTTGGCAATCAGTTGCAAGGAGCGATCCAGTTGTTCGCCGCAGTCGCAGCGCCTGGAACCCAGTACATCGCCGGTAAAACATTCGGAGTGGATGCGGACCAATACATCATCTGCGCCTGACACCTCGCCCATGTAAAAAGCCAGATGTTCCTTTTTATCAAACGTATTGGTGTAGTAACAGAGTTGAAAATCGCCGTATTTGGTGGGAATACGGGCACAGGTCATTCGTGAAACGGTCGGTTTGGACATAGTAAATAAATTGTATTGCAGGGACTGATTCTACAAAAAACGAATATCAGTGTTATGAACGCCCGCAAGGCAGGCAAAAAATAATTTTCGGTTCGTGAAAATAAGTTCCAAGAGGATTGGGTTAGCCCCTCAGTCAGCTTATCTATCAACCATTTTGCGACCTACCTGATACGGGTGTATCAAAGTACGATCTATTTGAATAGTCTCGCGGCACAGGCAGTTACTGCCTAGACAATTTGGTGAACTCAGCATTTATTATGCCTCGAAATATAAAAAATGACTATTTTAGTACGGAATAAAACCGGGAAATTTTATGATATTCGCTGAGTTTACTCTGTTCAATTGAACGCGACGATTATGACCTTGTGATAGTCAATACGATAAGGTGACACTTTGATGACGATGCCTCTCTTTACTCTCGACAAAAAGGGGGCTTTTGAATTTATAGCGTTGCCATTTTGTAACATTTACAACCTATCAAGCCAACAATGCGTAAAATTATAAATTATTACCCTGTTCTAAAAGAAAGAGACTAAAGATGAGCATCAAATCCCGTTTATTAAAAATAGTAATAAAGTTAACACCCGATATTTTAATTATTTGGGTAGCCAACTTTGTCCTTAAGGGCATTGCTGAGTTAACCGCTTTTAATTTCGATATTGAAACTCGAAAAGTCTATGTGCAAACAAGGCTCTACGGCGAACAAGACACGATTGATGTTTGTTTGGAAAATTTTTCGGTATTTAATGATGGTCAGTCATATAGATTTATCATTCATCAAGCAACGTCAGATCGCCCCTGGTTGAATAATTTATTGTCCCGCGTTATTGGCAAAGCTTGGAAAATCCCTGAGATACCTCAATTTTCGGCACAACTTGAGCTTGTCGCAGAGTTATTCAAAGCTAAGCCCCCTGCACTGGAAAAAATCGATTGAACTTGAGACTTAACTCGTGCTCGTTGACACTGAGCGGCTAACTGACCGGATAGAGCGATTTTGACTACTTAGAAATGGTATCGAAGGTTTGGGCCGGACAATGTGCTCGACCCAATCATTTCAACTTAAGCGATTGTCATTATTACGGTGCCGGTACCGGTATATAAACGACACCACCGTTACCATAGGCTTGAGTATACCAACTGGTACCGCACTGATAATACGTGACGCCTTTAACCACCGATGTATTAGGGTTGCAAGGCAATCCTCCACTCGCCGGAGGCGGGGCTGTGTACACGACAGTCGTGGCGGGCGCTGCAGACTGGCTTTGCGATGTATTCGACTGCCCTGCAGCATAGCCGGCTACAGCACCGATTGCAGCGGCGCCCACAGCCACAGCGGCCACTTCGCCATCGTCCCAGTTATTATTGTTATTGTTGTAGTAACCAGCCGGTGGTGGCGGATAGTAACCCGCGGGGGGTGGATAGGCTCCATGATACTGCTGAGCGGTTTGTTGCCGCGTTTGCACATTTTGATTGGAGTAGTTCTGCCGTTGGCCTTGGTTTTGCGATGAGTTTGCTTGACGCTGCTGCTGGTTCTCAGCCGAGTAATCCTGACGCTGGGCTTGATTAGCTGTTGACGTCGATTGCCAGCCTTGCTGCGAGGCCGCCCTATTTGTAGACGCCGTTTGCGCAGTTGCCGACCGATTAGTTGAAGCAGTTTGCGCAGCCTGTGAACGACTCGATGCCGTTGCTGCTGAAGCCGCTGAACCACCACCCGCTGAACCGTATCTGGCTGCGCCAGACGAAAAACTGCCACTCGCAGCAGCGCCGCCACGAGAATAGCCACCGCCCCCACCGCCAAAACCACGAGCAGTAGCGTCATCCGCACAAACAGACAAGATCACAAACGCTGCAGCCATCGCTGTCACAATTGAATTAAGTTTAATGTTCATGGTTTACCTCCAATAGCAGTTGGTGCCGCTATCGCAGCAGGAGCGATACTGGTTACTTGAGCAGCGAAGGCAATCTTCCGACTTCCGGCAGGCGGGACGAAGACAAATTTAGAATCGCTGACGGTTGGTGATAGATTCCAATCTGAGAATTGCGCACTGAACTGTGGCTGCCCATCGGCATTTTTATAGGTCAACACGATACGCAGTGGTAATGGCTGAGTACCTTCTGGTATCCACACCTGATAATCAACAGTTTCGGTGCGTCCAGCCAAATGATGGGCAGGCACGCCATGAATAGTGGTTTTTTCCACATAATCCAGCGCCTGAGTGCGACTCTCGATTTCCGTCGGAAAACGGCTAAGCAATAATGCCGCCAGAGGTAGGCGCATGTGCAGATCTTTCAGCAGGTATACCACGGCCTCATCAATACCGCCTGCCTTGGCGGCCTGTGCATACACATTTTGCGATGGGCTAAATACAGTCATGTCCTTGCCATCATAGAGAAAAACGTGTTTTTCACCGTTACTTTCCTCTAGCTCGACACGCAGTCCGTTAGGTCGACTGACAGTAATATTACGCTTCTCGCCAAACTCTATTTTTTGACCGGACGCTTGAAAGGTATCGTAATTATCTGTCATGGCGACAGTAAATTTCTGAGCCTTTGCCAAGTAATTGGCCATACGCAATAGAAGGTCTTTGGCATCGGTAGGCTCCTGTACTGCTGCTTGAGGAACAGCAGCCGCCGCTGACGCCAAAGTGTCTGATTGCGTCACGGTCTGATGCTCGGCACAACCCGCCAGTGCTGCTAAAATCGCCACGCATAGTGCGTTACGCGTGCCCTTTTGTAGTGTTTTTATCATTGGTCACCTCCTGTAGGTGATAGCTTTAAAAATACAGAACTCATGTGATTTTCTCTTTTCTTAAAAATACTATCGGAAATCTCTAAAAATCATCCGCCCACTGTTCACATTTATGCCCTATGGATATTGAGGTCCCCAAAGGATTTGGTGACCTCAATTGGGCCGACTGTGTAGGCGTAACATTGAACCCAACCAGACGACTTGAAGTGATTGTGCAATGCCCCGTAAGCATGCTAGTTCAGCTTTTCAATCTCCCCCGGTCGCCAGGTTTTGTCGAACCAAGGCTCGATCGGACTGTACAATCGCAGAATTGTATTCCAGCCCTTGCCGGGAACGGTTTGCAACCAGTTAACTTTGCCGGACGACGGTGCCTTGGGGCCAAAGTAGATGTCCACCGAGCCATCGGCGTTTATCACCAACTCCTTATTTTGGCTGCTGATACTGGGGAACTGCTGATCAGTCTGTAGCATGGAGCGAGTCTGGTTGTCGTACAAAATCACCGACCAGAAGTTTTTGACCGGGATATTCGGCGGCAGGTGCAATTTGTAGTTCTTGCCTCCATCGAGCGGCTTAGCTTTGGCATCCTTGGCGGTCCAGGCGTATTGCGAGCCTTGCCCCACCATCTTCGATTCCATGGCGGGCGTGACGCCGGTCGCCATAAAGTAGTAAAGATTGTAGCCATCCAGGTTACGTACCCCAGGTTGCGACTCAAACTTGTAGCCACCGAGGAAAGGGAGTTGCCAGGAACTGCCTTCGTAATAAAAGGCCTCTTGCTGCCTCATCCGGTATGCATTAGCCCGTGCGGTGGCATCGCCGACGATCGCCGCTTCGGTGAGGATTTTCTTCATCCGCGCATCCGGCGCAAAGGGCTTGCCTTTTTGAATACCAATGGAGGCGTAGTAGCCAAGCGTGACTGGATCGAGCGATTCGCTAGGTTCTTGTTGCACCACCTGGTTCAGATATTCCCAGAATTGGTAATCCGCCGGGGCGACCGTGCTGAAATCCTTGCCGGAGACATTAACAAAGTCCATCTGCGGCGGATTGGCTGCATCGGCCAGACGATAAACTCGCGTATGCTGTTTGACCAGATCCACACCCGGCTTGGGATCGCCATCGACCACGAAGCTGCGCCAGGGTGCCCACAAGTTGAAGGTGGGTGACTTAACGACAATATAGCCCTCCGGGACTTCGCCCTGATACCCAGGCGGTAAAATCAGATATTTACCACCCTCGCCCTTATCCGGCCCGGTGAAGCCAATGTCGACCACCCAGCGGAACCACATGTCATTGAGGGCACCCAGCACCTTCGGTGGCGCCTCCAGTACGATCGGACCATCTTTCAGATCCAGCCACATCCAGCTATAGGGAGTTTCGGTATTGGGGGTCAGGAATAGCGACTTCGAATCCATGCGATTCTCGAAAATCGGCACGGTGGTATTGGCCGGCCCCAACTTGAGAATCTCGTTGCGATTGGCTACCTGACTGACGGCGGGTAAAGCCAGCAAATAGGCCTGCACTGCACGCTGAAAGTCCAGATTGTCATAGAGTTTTTCGACGCTGGCATCATCCGGAAAACCGTCGAAAAATTTTAGGGTGCCCAAGCGGGTCTTGACCTGATCCGGCATCGCGATGCCTGCGGGAACTGCCGTCGTCATCTTGTACTGCGCTGGCTTGGCCGGTTTGGCAACTGCAGTTCCTGTTAACAAGCCGCATATCACTGCGATCGCCGTGGCTAGTTTGGTTTTTTGCATCATCAGTTTAAGCTCCATAGCTATTCATTTGCTAAACAGTAGGCGCGTAAAGACGCACCTACTCCCAGCCGCTTATTTCACGTCGATCGTGACTTTCTCGATCTTGCCGGTAAAGCGGGTCTGCGCGCCCTGGCCGATTCCGGCCACGACCGGCGTGGCGTCGTCTATGCCGACATCCGCGGTCTCGTCGGCGGAAAAGACCATGGGCTGGGTTTTATCGATACGGCCTTCGGCCAGCTTGCGGCCATCCACGGACAAAGTGCCTGTGCCGCCTTTACCCAAACCGCCACCGTCGTAAGCAAACTCGAACACCACCTTGCTTTTGCCTTTCGGCAAGGCTTCCGGCGAACTGATGGTGTAATGATTCAGGTTGAGCAAGTTGTAGGTATAGGTCGGTTTGCCGTCCTTCAGATACAAACTCCAGCCGCCGAAGCGTCCGCCCTGAGCGATAATGACACCATTAGCGCCGCCCTCCGGAATATCCAGCTCGGCGGTGATGGTTTTGGACTTGTTCTTGACATTGATGAACACGTTCTCGGACATGCCGGTCATGCCTTCAGCCAAGGTCAGCGATGTACGGCCCGCCATCAAATCGGGACGATTCACCAGCTCCGCGTTCATACGTTCAACTGTCCGGTCATCAATCGGCAATACGGTGTTTTTCTTGGCTTCCTTCATGAACAAGGCTTGCAGTTCCTGCAATTTCTTGGGTTGTTGCGCCGCCAGATCATGAATCAAGCTAAAGTCGTTACGGGTGTCGTACAACTCCCATATATCTTCAGCCAGCGCACGGCGCGGTTTCATTTCCCAAGGCGCCCGGTGAATGGTGCGCGCAAACCAGCCTTCATGATAGATGGCCCGGTTGCCGAACATCTCGAAGTACTGGGTGGTATGGCGGTCTTTTACCTGAGCGTCATCGAAGCTATAGGCCATGCTGACGCCATCCATTGGCCGCTGCTTGACGCCGTTGACGCTTTTAGGCTCCGGCAGGCCGACGGCTTCCAGAATGGTGGGCGCGACATCAATCACGTGATGAAATTGCGTGCGCAGTTCCCCCTTGCTCTTGATGCCTTTCGGCCAGCGTACCGCCATGCCGACCTTGGTGCCGCCATGATCGGAAGCTATCTGTTTGGTCCATTGATACGGCGTATCCAATGCTACAGCCCAACCCGCTGCCATGTGCGGGTAAGTTTCGGGCCCACCCCATTGGTCCAGATGCTTTAGCATGTCGGCGACCTGTTCCGGAACGCCGTTGAAGTAGGTGTATTCGTTGAACATGCCATTGCGACCGCCTTCGGCGCTGGTGCCGTTATCGCCATAAACAAACAGCACCAGGGTATTATCGAGTTGGCCCACCTCATCTATGGCCTTGATCAGTCGGCCGACTTCATGGTCTGTCATTTCCACAAAGGCGGCAAATACTTCCATCTGGCGGGTAAACAGGCGCTTTTCATCAGCCGACAACGAATCCCAGGCTGGAATCGCATCCGGTTTAGGCGCCAATTGGGTACCTGCAGGCACTACGCCACGGGCAATTTGCCTCGCCAAAATTTCCTCGCGCAGCTTGTCCCAGCCCTGGTCGAATTTACCCTGCCAGCGGGCGATCCATTCCTTGGGTACATGATGCGGCGCATGCACGGCGCCCGGTGCGAAATAGGTGAAAAACGGTCTGTCCGGCGTCAGTGCCTTTTGGTATTTGATCCAGGCCACGGCCTGATCGGTCATGTCGGTGAGAAAGTGGTAGTTGGGATCGTTCGGCAACTCGACCGGCTTGGTGCCGTCGTAAATGAACGGCGCCCATTGGTTGGTTTCGCCGCCCAGAAAGCCGTAAAACTTGTCGAAACCCTGCCGGGTCGGCCAGCGATCGAAAGGCCCCGCCATACTGGCTTCCCAGGCGGCGGTTTCGTGCCATTTGCCGAAGGCGGCGGTGGCGTAACCGTTCAGGCGCAACATCTCGGCGACCGGCGCGACATTGTTGGGAATTTGGCCGGTGTTACCGGGGAAAGCAGTACCCGTCTCGATAATTGCGCCCATGTTGTTAACGTGATGGTTACGTCCGCTTTTGAGCGCGGCGCGCGTCGGCGAGCACACGGCGGTGGTGTGGAAGTTGTTGTAACGCACGCCTTCGTTGGCGATTTGCTCAAAGGTGGGTGTAGTGACGGGGCCGCCAAACGAGCTGGTGCCCGCAAAACCCAGGTCATCAAGCAACACCAGCAGCACATTCGGCGCTCCCGCCGGGGCCTTCACTTGGAAACGGGGCGGCGCATTGGCGTTGCGAACATCAAGTACATTGCTGGCGGGAATTTTAGGTTCGGCAATCGGCAAAACTGTACGGTCAGGACTGCCGTCACTGATGGCTTTGGTATGGCTTTTAGCGACAGCCAAGTCAGTATTTCCAACCATTAGCGTCACCAAGCTCGCTGTTAGCAGTAAATGTTTTTTCATGCTTTTTGTCCTTTTTTTGGAAAATTTTTCACAGTTGTCTCGTTAAACTGGCTCTTTGATTCAAAGAGGTTGCAACGAAATCGGCAACTTGTCGGTTGCTGCTTCAGTAGGTTTAGGATTGGTAATTTAGCCAAACCACTATTAAATAATGGGAACCTCTAAAAATTGCACTTCGACAAGCTCAGTACCCGTAGGGCATAAATGCGAACGGCTATCTTATAAAATCAATTACTTGTCAGTTCATGCTGAGCCTGTCGAAGCATGAACTGATAATTTTTAGAGGTTCCCTAATGTTTTAAGTTTGTTTAATGCCATTAATCAAGTATGCAGGCCACCTCTTACCTGCTCGGCAAATTCAAGCCCATGAGTTTGACTAATAAACCGAAACTGGCAATTGGGCGGTTCGGTGGAAAGTTCCATCAAGGACGCTAATTGACTGAAATGTTTGGAAGCAATCATTCGGCGTAGTCCTATTTCCGACTCCCAAATTTCGTCATAACAAAGAGTGCATGGCGAGCCTACAGTTTTATAGAGTTCTACAGTGACGCACCCAGGTTCTGAACGCACGTTTTTAGCAAGCGCTTGCAATGCTTCAGTCATGGTACGGACTTTCTTTAGCGGAACTTTAAGCGTCAGATGTAGTTCAATCATGCCCAATGAGTAACCATTAAATGTGCCAAAAATTGATTATCTTAAAATCAGAAATATTGAGCGACCGCTATGCCTTCGGCGGCCCCAGCGGTCCCCTGCACTAAGAAGGCCATTTCCAAACATGGCGGTGTCGCAACCACCGCTGCCAAGGCCAACCCAAAAGTTATGGATATTCGGCGTATTCTGTTGGAACACTTGGCATGCCGAAGAATTGGTTGCCAAGAGATCAACTCTATCAGTCGGAGTTGTTAATTAACCGAATAGCCCAGCGCTCCCAGACAAGATTTCATCGCCCGGTTGTAGTTATCGAGCCCAGGAGGTGGCGCCGAAGCAGCCTGCGACTGCCTATCACGCTCCTGAAAGCCGCGTTTCAAGCCGCCAGCGGTTGCGCCTATAGCCGCCCCTTTGCCAGCATCACCGGCAATTGCACCAATCGCCGCACCCGCTGCCGCACCACGGGCGCCACCGCGTAAGGTTTCTTTAGCTGAACTGCCAAAAGACGGCCCTGAACTTTGCGCTGGCGGATTAGTGGGGTCATAACCGGATTGCTGGACAGACCAGCTATGGCACTGATACTGGTCTTGCTGTTGCTGCTGCGGGCTTTGACCGGCTGCCGGATAAATCATTAGCGCGCCTTGAGCCCATACTGTCACCGATCCCGTGCTCAGCAATAAAATGCTGATTAGCAAACTGTTACGAGTTTTTTTGTGTTTGAAGTTCATCTTTTTGCTCTCCTGTATTGAGTCAGTAAATTGAAACTATTTAAGCAAGACTATTCCGTAGGTTTGGCTCCACAGTTCACCAAGCGGTAAGCCATGCGTCCCGCCCAAAAGTCAAAAGCTCGGGTGACGTCGTCCCATTTACTGGTCACGCCAGTGACTGATTTTGCGCCGACAATACGATCGGCTGCCGCGGCGATACGCTCACCGGTTATTGCATCGGTTATATCGGCTTCACCACTGGCTTTGCCGACGAAGCTACCGGTACCGGTTGCGATTTCTTTCAATTTCGACATCACCAACAACTGGGGCACGAACGACGATACAGTATCTAGCGCAACCCAAGAGCCTTCAGCTTCGGTGATTGCAGTTTTAATACGTAAGGTACCGGGCTGTGGTGTGCTAACGACCTGGTAGTGTTTGCCAATTTCGTTCACCAATGAACCATGCAGATGATTAACCAGGGTTTGGCGATCGGCGGCCGAAAGGTCCGCCAAGTCACTTTTATCGCGCACCCACATAGTAACCGGTTCGATAATCACTTTGTCATAGCCCTTGCAGGATTGTTGATATTGCGGATTAATATAAATTTTCAGTGCCTCCCCGTCTTTGCCTTCCTGCAACATGGAATAATCACCCAGAAAACCTGATTGATCGACATCTCTGGCTTGTTTGATTGGCGTACAGGCCGACATGGACAAAGCCAATGTCAGCACAAAAGTAGCTATTATTTTTTTATTGTTGCTAGCGCGTACCATTATTAAATCTCCTGATTGTTAAAAAATAGGGGGGAGTAGATCACGATTACTTTCTAATTGATTTAATTCATTGATTTAATTCAAGGATTGATCCGGGTGATCTTAGAACCCTGCAGACCCAGTCCGGCCATTAAGCCTCTTTGGCCAAATACGAAGGCATAGACATCATCACGCAGGGTTGTAGTAGTAGCTTTCTTGGCCATGCCTTCATCAAGAATTACGATATTTGGGCCCACACCGACTTCAAAACCACTGCTACTATCCAAGCTAGCCAGCGCGGCATCATTCATAAAAAACATCGCGTAACTGAACTTTTGCACCCCGGCCTGCAAACCATAAGATCCGGCGACGATGTTGTAGTAACCGGTAGTTCGGCCTTTTTTACGCATGGCGCCCTTGCCGTATTCGGCACCACCGATGAATCCGGCTTTAACGACATTTGGAAATACCAATATGCCTTTGGCTTTTGCTGCCAAAGATCTGGCCGCAGGCGTAGTTTCGTAAAGTTCGCTCAGCGCAGCACTGACATCATTATCGATTTGCGCGGCATTGGTCGTTGAATCAGCCCGAGAATCACCAATGGCTTGGCAGCCAGCCAGTAGCGGTAAGAACATCAAAAATAAACAAACAATTGGGCCGAAATTGTGACGTTTTTGATTTGATGGAAACGTTTTAAATTGTAAAGCTCGCATTAGTCATTCCTCTGTGGTGTTAAACGTTTTAAAAGACCTTGGTTGCCCACCCAATATCGACAGGAAGAGCATAAGACCAACAGATAAATCTACTATGCATGATGGCGAGAGTTTGCCTTGTGGTGTTATTAATCGGCTTGGTTTTATCCGCCTTAACACGAAGCACAGTTAGATCATGAATAAATATTTAGCAAAAGTAATGCCGAAATTAGAGACAGTAGGCTTTGTTCGAAAAACAGAGGGTAAACAATAGGTTAAGTTAAATAGATCAACTTCTTGTCTAATCCGAGACAGAGACGATATCCGAAATATCGTGGTTTCCCCGAAAAAGAGAATTAAGAAGACGACGGCCTGCGAATACCAAGCTTAATCATGCGGCTTTCGAGCGTACTAGGTTTGAGTCCAAGAATCGCAGCGGCACCACCTTGTCCACGAACACGCCAACCGCTGGAATCCAAAACTCTGAGTATATGCTCACGCTCGACCTCCTCAAGCGAAAGCAATTGTGCATGCGTTGGTGTTACAGATGTCAGTGCATCGTCAGGTAGCGAAATTTTAAGCACTGGCGATCTGCTGAGAATCACGGCCCGTTCGATGACATTTCGTAATTCACGAATATTACCCGGCCAATCATAGTTACAAAGCGCCTGCAAACTGCTTTTAGCCACAACGTCAATCGATTTGTCCATGGCTCGGGCAAACTCGTCTATGAACATCTCGACCAATTTCGGGATGTCTTCCCGCCTGTCGCGGAGCGGTGGCACCTGAATGGGAAACACATTTAATCGATAATAAAGATCTTCACGAAAACGCCCCTCAGCAACTTCCTGTGCCAGGTTGCGGTTGGTCGCAGCAATGACGCGGACATCTACTTTGATCGATTTTGGACTCCCCAGTCGCTCGATTTCTTTTTCTTGCAACGCCCGCAGTATTTTCGCTTGCGAATCCAGCGGCAACTCACCTATTTCATCAAGAAACAACGTTGAGCCATGGGCTAATTCGAAGCGGCCAATCTGCTTGGAAAGCGCGCCGGTGTAAGCGCCTTTTTCACGCCCAAATAGTTCGCTTTCTATCAGTGCAGCAGGTATGGCAGCGCAATTTACGCGAATCATTGGTCGATCTTTGCGTGGACTGGCATTGTGGATAGCGGTTGCCAGCAGTTCTTTGCCGGTACCTGTTTCCCCCAGAATAAGCACCGAAGCCGGCGTAGGTGCAACTTGTTCGATTTGGCGGGTAATAAGCCGCATTGCCGGGCTGCCGTAAATGATTTTCCCTAATTCCTGCCGCCCCGAAATTTCGTGGCGTAGGTAAATATTTTCCTGTTGCACCTGATCTTTTAGATGATGAATTTCTTCCAGTGCGGTGTTGAGCTCGCTATTAGATTGCTCCAGCGCTAATTGGATCCTTCGGAACTCGGTAATATTTAGGCTAGCTCCCATCAATTGTTCGGGTTGGCCATCGGCGCCGACTAAGCAACGACCACTGGCACAGATCCAGTGTTCGCTATTATCAGGATGCACGACGCGATATTCATCACGAAACTCAGTCTCTCCCTGCAAAAGCCTTTGCACTGTTGCACTGACTCGGTGCCTATCTTCTGAATGCAAGCAATCCAGAAAGCGTTGCAAATTCAGTTCTTCATGGTCCATTACACCATACAACTTTCGCGCTATCTCGGTCGCCCATATCGTATCCTGCGGAATATTCCACACCCACAGGCCAATGTTGCCGGCTTCTGCGGCTAAACGCATTTGCTCCTCTTTAACTTGCAAGGTTTGTACGGCCATTTGCCGTTCCAAAACATTGGCAAATACATCGGCAATCAGTCCCAGCCCGCGGACAATGGCATCACTCCATTGCCTGGAACGTGCCGAAGCAAAACCAATACCTCCGGTCAAATGCCCACCGACGATAAAAGGAAAGATCAATTGAGCTCTAATCCCATAACGAAGAAAGCCTTCTCTATCTTTAGCGGCTTCAGCCGGCAATTCATCTACGTCATGCATGATAAAGGACTGACCGCCAAGCACGATGCGGGTCACATAAGGAGCCTCCGACATCAGCGACTCTGCTTCCCAGGGCTTTGCGCCAGATTTAGCGTAAGTATGTTTCGAATAAAAATCATGGCTGTCGGCTGTAATCATCCCTAAGCTAATTTGATCAAAATCTAAGTTTTCGGCAATCCGCTGCAAACTATTCTGGATTTCTTGGTCAACCTTATCGGGCGAAATACGAACAAAACCGGCAGATAGCTCTGCCAATAAAGATTGGAACTGCACATGCTCGGTCAATTCGATCAGAGTATTGTTGTTATTGCTCATCGAAATAGGTGTTGCCCATCAATTCGGCATAAGTTGTGTGAGTAAAACACCATCATAAAACATCAGTCATGTTTTATAACCACGTTTTCCTACAGCCGATAAATCGACAAGTCCAACGACATTGCCGATAAACGCGCTTAATTGATATGAAATCGCCTTTGGCTATTTCGGGGATTACTTAAATGACTAACGGCTTAAGCATTGAGGTTTTTCCTACCATCACATCCACCGCTTTCAGCAAGCGCTTAAAAACTGATTCCTGAATATAAGGAATATTATGTTTCTCGCACAAAGCCTCTACTTGCGGCTGGAGTTTTTGATATTGGCTTAACGGCAAATCAGGCCATAAATGGTGTTCAACTTGATAATTCAGCCAACCGTAAAAAAAGTCGTTGAAATCAGAGCCCGTTGGATAATTAACTGAACCCAAAATCTGCCGCAAATAAAACTCTCCTCTGCTTGTAGATTTTTCGTCAAACATCATCACATCGTCGCCGGCATGATTTGGGATCATCACCAGAAAACTATGCATGTTGGTGAAAATTTCCGCCAGTATGGAATTAATCAACACACTAACCGCAGCAAATGTCCCCAGCGGCAAGAACAGCAATGGCAACAGTACAAATCGATAGGTGGTATAAGGCAAAATACTTTGCAGCCACAACGCCCGCCCTTGTTGGGTAAATGGGCTCCATGCACCGGTACGGGTCATTAACGGCACAGGTTTACCCTGCTGCCGGGCGGTATTTAGATGAATTTCTTTATGCGTGCGTGGAGTGTAATAAATAATTTTCCAGATGCCAGAAAAAACCGCCACTATTACATAGCGTTGCCACATTGGCAGGCTTGATTGCCTTAGCCATTCCATATTATGTTGGGCATTATTGGGATCAGCTTTTTCACCCAAACTGTAATGATGCAATTGGTTATGCTCGTGCTGCCAGCCAGCGACAGTAAACCAGTCCGGCCAGTCCAGAAAACGTCGCCAACCTTGGGCGAATTTTTTGCTGGTGTAATTATTATCAACCTCCTTAGTTTTGTCATAACCTCTATGGACCACTGGATGACCTACTTGCGTCCAGCGGGTAAAACTACCTTGGCTAATTAGCAGTGCTGAAATGGGATTAGGCATAATCCATGCGGTGCCATAACCGAGGATGGAACAAAGTTTCCCCCAGCGTTCCATTCTTTTTAAATGATTAAAATCTTCAGGACCGATATTCGCTAAAGCTTGCTTGTGGAGTTTGGTGATGTCTTTGGCTAATTGCTCGCGATTTACCGACTGGTAACTGTGTAAACTCAAAACGTGTTGCCTCTTATGTGCATGGATGGGATGTTAGGGCGATGATCGCCCTTATTGATTACGAGGAAGACCTAGAAAATAGCTGGGTTCTGAGTGTTCTCCAATTTATAAACTTATAAACAGCAATAACGCCAAAATTGAGCGTTATTCTGCTACTTCGCCATAACCGATAGTTACGAACCGATAACACCATTGCGGCCGAATCAGGATAATTGCAAAGGCGACAAACGATATTATCTGTGCAGAGTTCATAGTGATATTTCGAACGTTCCAAAGGTGATACTGCTCTTAGCATACTAGACCAGCTCAATTGAATAACAAGTGAGTGGAGTAATCATTGGCACTGAACTTGGCCGGAAAACACACAAAAAAAGGGCCTGCATCGCTGCAAGCCCCATTTAAATTATGACTGCCCGGACGGACTCAAACCGCCGACATAGTGATCAACAAAACCACGTACACCCAAATTCATTGCTAACAAGTGGTAAAATTTTAACAGATTTTCTACATAGCGTCGCTCGGGGCTTTACGGACGAATCGATTAATTGCGCCAGCCAATAAATAACCTATACACGTCTAATTTATTATTAATACTGGAAAAACTTCAAAGCTGTGTGCCATTTTGGAATTTAACAAGCACAGCACTAGAGCTTATTCTCAATTCCTAACTCCCACCCATCCGCAAACTATTTCTTTGGAATCCGATATTTTTCGACTTAAACGATCTAAAAAACTGATTGTCAGATACGATATAACTTCCAAGAAGCGCACTTAAAATTAAATTATGCCCCTGAGATTTACTGATGTTAATGATGAATTTATGCGACTACTAAGCCATGCAAATATGGGTTGATGCGGACGCTTGTCCGAAAGCAATTAAAGACATTTTGTTTCGGATGGCGGAACGAACTGCTATCACGATTACTCTAGTGGCTAACCAATATCTACAAACACCGCCGTCACGCCATATCAAGTTCTTACAAGTAAAATCCGGCTTTGATATGGCTGACAACGAAATCGTCAAACGATTAAGTGTTGGCGATTTGGTGATTACCGGCGATATTCCGTTGGCGTATGACGTGATTAGCAAAGGCGGTCATGCTATCAATCCGCGCGGCGAACGCTATACCCAAGACTCTATAAAAGAACGATTGGCTATGCGCGATTTAATGGAGACATTGCGCGCTAGTGGCATTAATTCCGGCGGTCCCGCTGTTTTAAACGCACGCGATATACAAGCATTTGCGAATCAATTAGACAAGTTATTAACTCAACAGGGTGAGGAGAAAACACGTTGAGCAACTTAACAACAGCCATACACAATGAAGCTCCGCTGGTAGATGTCATCATTGAAATACCAAAAGGTAGTTTTTTGAAGCGAGGTTCTACCGGAAAATTGGATTTTATCTCTCCCGTTCCCTGCCCGTTCAACTATGGCTCAGTTCCTACCTACATGGGGTTGGACGGTGATCTTCTGGATGCAGTAGTGCTTGGCCCTTGCCTACCTATTGGCGCAACGGTAAAAGTAAATGCGTGGGGGGCAGTTAGAATGATTGACCGAGGCTTTTATGACGACAAATTGATCTGCAGTTATTCACCTATTTCTCCCTGGAAACAACGATTAATTCTGCTGTTTTTTATCATCTACGCCAAAGCCAAAAGTCTGATCAATTTGACCAGAGGCCACCGAGGACGCAACAGCTGCGAGGGCTGGCATGACGCTGCAAGCGCCTTGGCGAGAGCAACACCCAGTGTTCATATAGACTGGAAAGGACCAACACATACCTTTAAATAAAAGTGTTGGTTTTGTAGCAGTAATCCTGGTTTATGGATGTTTTTAATATAGTTTTTATAGTTACCAAATTGATTTTCATAGTGATTAACTCTTATCCTGTTTTATACAGCTTTCGCCGCTGTCCTTATGCGATGCGAGCACGACTTGCAATTGCTACCGCTCAAATATCGGTGGAATTACGCGAAATTGAACTAAGCAATAAGCCCAACGCACTATTGCTAGCATCGCCTAAGGGAACCGTACCGGTATTACAACTTCACAACGGTGACATCATAGATGAGAGTCTAAACATTATGTTGTGGGCCTTGCAGCAAAACGATCATGAACACTGGCTTGAGACAGGCGGAATAAAACAGGCTGAGCAGTTGATCCAGTGGAATGACGGGGAGTTTAAATATTATCTGGATCGCTATAAATATTCTGATCGTTATCCGGAACGTTCCGAGTTGGAATACCGGCAACAAGGGGAGTTGTTTTTAGCAGAACTTGAACGACGATTGAATCAACAATCGTTCTTGGGCGGTCATCATTTTGCATTGGCTGATGCCGCCATATTGCCATTTGTTCGCCAGTTTTCTGTTGTAGATACTGTGTGGTTTAAAGAATCGCCTTATCCAGCGCTGCAACAATGGTTGAATCAGTTTTTATCCAGTCACCGCTTCGATAAAATCATGACCAAATACCCACCGTGGAAACCTGATGATCAGCTGCAGCTTTTCGGGCAAGCGCAAGATCCTCCAAAAAGCAAAGCGGATGCTTAGCAATCAATCGATACCGAGTAAAACTGAGCGGGGAGAGTCTCGCCTCAGACTAAAACCGGCAAAATCCTTTTTATTCACTATGCACGGACCACCGAGTCTTGATCCAGATTAACCAGAAACTCTGTCAGTACTTTCCTGTCTTCATGCGTCATTTCCAACGTGTGCGCATAATCGTATTTTTCAGTATTTATCGTCAAATATAGGGTTGCCAGAGACTATTTTTTTCACGATTCTATAGCACTGAGCTTTTTAAAATAAATGGTATTTGCAAAGGAGTTAATCAGCACTTCCCCACATTTCAACGCATTGACCAGTTCGACATCGCCGAAAAGGCAAGCGGTGAATGCGCGTTATAATTCAAATAATTTTGTTTTCTTGCCCTATTCAATAGCTTCAAATAGGGCGATATTCTGCCACCTAGAAGTCAACTCGATTGCAACCACCAGCTTTTAATACTTAAAGGAAAACGATGTCCGATCACTTTCAACTGAAAAAAATCATCCTGATAGACAGTTTCTGGGCCGGTAAAACCGTTTTGCTAAATTTGGACGGACATACCAATTTAAGCGGCACCAACGGCGCGGGCAAAACCACTTTTTTGCGTCTGATGCAGCTTTTTTGGGGCGAGCGACCCAGCAATATCGTTGGTGGAACCGGCAGTAAAAAAGGCTTTCTTGATTACTACCTGCCACGCAGCAACAGTTATTTAATCTATGAATACCAGCGTCCCCATCAACAAGTCTGTCATGTCATGGTGCAAAGCGATGGCCGCGGGGCGCGATACAAATTTATTGACGCACCTTATAACCAAGAATTTTACATTGATGAAAGCGACTTTCCGCGCGACAGCGGCTCGATAGACCGGCTTTACAGAAGTACAGTTGAAACATCCCGGTTAATGGGCGTTGATGATTATTGCAGCGTAATTCAATGTCATCAGGTGGGCAGTGGTAAAAAAGAATTACGCCCTTTGCAGCGCCGCTTCGCCATGGCAGTGACCCCGATTACCCATATCGAAAAAGTCATTGGTTCGGTGATTGAAAAAATAGGCGATTTCGACATCATCAAACAAATGCTGATCGATATTTCCCGAGACAAACTCAGTCACAATCTATTAGATCAAGAGCAGGACAAAAATCCGTTTCAACTGAACAAACAGCACATTGATGCCTGGCTGGCAGATTTGAATGCCGCCAGAGAACTGGAAGCCAACCGGGAATATTTTGATGAGTTACTGCAAACCATTGCGTCGTTAAAAGACACGCTTCATGAATTGTCCCATATCCATTATTTAGCGCTGAAACACCATCAAAAAACCCAAAGTGAACTCACTGCGATTGCTCAACGAATCGAACATTTAAAAAGCCAACGCGAACAACTTCAACAAACTCATGAGCAACAACTGGCCCCGAAGATCGATCAGCTAAGCGAGCTTAAAGTACAAATTAAACAGCTGGATTTTGAAATACAGTCGCTGGAAGAACAAAAGCTTGACTATGAACAGCAGGATGCGGAAAGCTTTGCCATCAAAGGCGCGTTACTGGAGCAGTATCAACAACAGCAAAAGGACATTCAGCAAGAAATCGAAGCCTTAGAAAGTAAAAGCAAACAAATCAATACGCTTTACCAACAAAAATTAACCGATTTAGCGCATCGGCATAACAGTCAGATACAAAACCTTAACAACCAACGCACGACCGAGCAATTAAGCAAAGAACAGCAACTAAGCGAAGCACAGTCCGTTTTTCAACAACGTAAAGACCAGCTTGACCAAGACCAGACGGCAAGACAACAACCCGTCAATGACAAAAAATCGCAATTGTCGATTGATTTGGGCATTACCAAAGCAAAGCTTAACAACATCCCTGTTCCGGCTGCTTTGCAGCAACAACTCAGCAATAGCCAACAAGAACTGGAGACGGTCAGAAAAGACATCAAGCAAGCTTATCAAGCCCAAAATACAGCACAGTCAAGCTATACCTCAGCGCTTGCTGGGTATCAAGCGATTGAAGAGCAAGTAAAAGCCAAAAAAGCTGAACTTAAAAACACCCAACAGCAGCACTCACAATGTCTTAAACGCCTGCGCCCAGAACAAGGCACATTGCAGTATTTTCTGGAAAACGAAGTCGATCGCTGGGAGCAAAACATAGGCCGGGTGATTGCCCCTGAACTCTTGGAAAGCAAAGACCTGGATCCGCAACTGACCGAATCTGCGCATAACGATTTTTATGGCCTGCAAATTAATCTGGAGCGTTTAACCGAAAGAGCCAACCTGACCACCGATAAAGCCGCTCTGGAACAACAGGAAAAATCTTTATTTGCGCTTCTGGAAGGTTTGAACAATGACCTTGAACAACTCGACGCCAGCCTGATTGCCGCCAATAAGTTGCGTGAACAAAGTCGCATAGAGCTAGATCAAGCTAAATTGCATGTGCAGCGGATTAGTAAAAATGAAGAGCACCTGCTCAGCGAAGAAGACGGGGTAAAAAACCTGATCAAGGCCGAACAAGCCAAAGCCCATACTGAAATTGAACAAGAAATCCAACGCTTGTCACAGGAAATCCTGGACTGCGAACAACGTTTAAAAAGCATCAGCAGCGACTATAAACACCAACTTGATAACCTTTATACAGAGCATTTGGGTCGCAAGGGCGCCATAGAATCGGATAGCGACAACAGTATCAAAACCATCGCCAGCCAGATTGAATCGGAAAACAGTGCTTTTACTCAGGAACATCAACGTATCAACCGACAATTAAAAACCGATTTACAGGCAAACGGTGCTGATGACACGATTCTTGAACTGAATAAACAATTAAAGCAGCGTAAAGATGACGAGCAGCAAGCCAGACTTTTTCAAAGTCAGGCCAAAGATTATCAAAACTGGCTGCAACAGCGCTGGCAACAACACCCTTCGTTATGCCAACAGCGCAGCAGCAGTCAGCAACAAATCCTGCAACTTGACGATGACATTAAGCAATCGGAAACCGATTACAAGCATCAACGGGCGCAACTGAATCAGGAAATCACCGCACAAGACAAACAGCAGGAAATAGCGCACAGCTTACTCATCCAGCTGAGTAGCACGATGGATCAACTAAAAAGCTGTCCACCAATGTTGACTGGAGATAAGCGGGAATATGCGCCATCAACGTTACTGGGCCTAACGCAAGCGGCAATGCGCCAGCGCAAACAGCAGGAATCCAGTCTGCACAAAGGTCGACAAACGCTGGTACAGTTGTTTAATAGACATCATCGCAGCCAGTTAGCCGAAGCCTGGCAAAAAGCTATGGAACTATCGACCGGCCCCAATGATTACTTCCAGGTTGAGGCTCTGGAAATCGAACATCCTCTGCTCAATGTGTTGCAGATGGTGGCTAATGTTAAGCAAGCGACCAGCCAGCAAATTGATTTACATGCCAATGATGTCAATGCCTTTTACCAGCATTTGCGGCAGTTTGAGAGCATTCTCAAAAGCACCGGCACCGAGCTATCCAAGCATGTCAGCGAAAAACAATATTTTGCCGCCTTGGGGGAAATTACCGTGACGGTACGCTCGAAAATGAACGACCTGGAATATTGGCAGGCATTGAAAAAGTTTGGCGATAATTACCATCAATACCTGGACCAGGTTAATTTGACCGGTCACGATGAAATCCCCAAAACATTAATCGAGGCAATGAGCGAATTAACCAGCATGCTGCCGACAACCGGGGTAAAAATAAAGCATTTGTCACTGTTTGATATTGAATTCAGTATCATCGAAAACGGCCAAATCAAACACGCCAGGAACGCTAAGGAACTTAAAGACGTCAGCTCCACCGGGCTGTCATACCTGGCGTTAATCACCTTTTTTACCGGCGTCACGTCGATGCTGCGCAAACAAAACCACACCATTATCTGCTGGCCGATTGATGAACTGGGCGATTTAGCGCCGGAAAATATTGAAGCCATGATGACCATGCTGGCCAAACAAAACATTCATATCATGTCCGCCACCCCGACTGCTGATCGCCATGTCCTAGGTTTATTTGAACGGCGCTATTTACTGGATAAACAGCAACTGCATGAAGTCAACTTACCGGAAAGTAAATTGGATCAATTACTGAACAACTTAAACGCTGAGGCGGTAAGCCATGTTTAAACACGTCACTGAAACACTCTTGAGCGGTGAATTTATTTGCCCGACCGCTTTCCCTGATGCCTTCGATTACTTATCGCAAAAAGACAGCTTCAAAAAAGTGGCGGCCTTTTTGGCGCAACTGGACCGTGAGTTATGTGTGCTGGATGGCGACGAGATATTTTACGCGGCTTATAGCGTGGTCGATGACAGTAATCGCAGCAAAATCAAAGAGGCATTTTCGGAAATCCGTTCTCAATTCCGACCGGTGGTTGAATGGATGGACATGGTCATGACCGCCATGGGCCAAGACATGCCGATCAGGGCGCGCGATGAAATCCGTTTGCATAATTTGCTGGGCGCGATTGAACGTGAACCGTCGCTGTGCGAGCAAATGAACCGGCTGACCCAAACCAGCTTATTCCGCACCAATAAAACTAATATTGCCGACCAACTGAACTGGATATTACAAAAACTGGAGCAAACCGGTTATCTGGTCAAACCTAATCCCCAAGGCACGCTTTATATCGTCACCGGCAAAATGAATTACCTGCACCAGATCATTGCTTTTTTAAATGATGCCGAAGAACTGGGACTGGATCAGCACGCTGCAAATAATGAGCAAACCGAACAGCAGGAGTTGTTTACATGAGTTTTGATCAACAACAGATTGCCGGGTTGATTAGAAAGCTGGGTAGCGCCGACCAATTATTGGCGGAAGCCTATATTAACGGCACGATATTTATTGATGATGAAAACCGCAGCCTGATCGAAGGCTTAAAAAAAACCGGTCTGTTACGCATAGCCGATCAAAGCGATGAATTTCGTTTAACAACCGATATTAAACGCCTCATCGACCGCATGTTATTACGCAACTTGCGCTATCGACAAAATACCGACATGGCCAAGATGGTCAAAAGCGTTGAGGAAGATATTGACGCCTATCGCAATGCCCTTGAACGCAACGAACAGGACGAAGCCAATTACCATCTTGAACAAATAGACGACACCCTTTATGAGTCGTTGGAGTTGCTGGAAAACAGTCTAAGTGTGATGTTTTCGGCCATCACCAGCCAGTTTGGTTTTGTTAATTCTTTAGCCAGTAAAATCCGTGAAAACGAACGCGCCCTCGGCTATGCGCAGCAGCTGGTCCAAGAACTTAAACACATCAATCTTAACGATTGCTATGAATGGTTAAACTGGGCGGCACCAGCCGAGTTAAGCCGCAAAATCATCCGCTTTGTCGACCAATACAAAAATATTGTCGAACGACTGGCCAGCATTGTCGATCGTATGAAAACGCTGCTGTTTACCTTGCGGCTTCAGGAACAGACGGCCAACCGCACCCGGGCCATGGCGCAATATCTAAAGCAACATCCGGAATGGACACCGCTGGACTGGAGCAATGAAAGCATTGTTCCGAATCTGTTAAAACGTGGTTCCGGTTTAACCCTGCAAACGGGAATAAACACACACAATTTAAGTCTGCAGACTGATTTTGTGAGTCTGATTCAAGAGTTAAAACGGCAATCCAAACCGATATTACCGATCGATAGAAACGCTGAATTGGTAGCCGTTAATACTGCTGAAGCTGCTGTCATGGAGCATCAGCAAGATGCCTATGAAGCGCATGTTGAGTCTATGTTTGCCGGTGTGCTTGGCAAACAAGGTCATAAAATTTCAGCGTTAACTTACTGGCAAACAGCAAATTTGGATGTCAAACCGGAACTCTGGCTGGATATTGTTTTTGCTCAATATTGCTGTTTACCGCAGCGCTTAAGGCGCGCTATTGCCCTGGAAATGGCAGGCAACTGTTTACCGGGCTTTAACGGTAATCAGCAAATTACTGAGATTTGGCTGCGCCGGGCTCAGTGACATGAATCGCAAAATGTACCAATGGATCAGTGAGCTTGTCAGGCATCAACCCGAGCAAACAACCGAGCGGGCCTGGAGTGCAATCGGTCAAGCTGTGCGGGAGCGTTATCAATGCGGGCAACATCGCAACAACAAATTGCATTTCACCTCGCAAGATAAATTCGCGTTACGCAGCGATATAAAAAAGGAATTGGGCATTGATCCTTTTGAAACACGTCAGTTACCGGCTAGCCGTCTACAAGTTGCTGAATATCATGACAATGAAAAATTAGCCAAAAATCCGGCAAGTCATGACCATGTCTTGGTAAATAGCCCAAGCGGAATGCTTAATCTGAATGGTCGGCACATTCAGTTACACACCGATGTTGTGCCGGCCGCGGGCATGCTGTGTTTAAGCTCTGAAATTAAGCACATCGACCACTCGGCCATTGTAGTGGTAGAAAATCTCAGTATTATGGCTTGTTGCAATACGTTGAAGATACCCGCACAAATTAACAGCGCCTTATGGATTTATCGGGGCGATTACAAAAGCGGCGCAAAAATTGACGCCTGTCATGCGTTATTAAACCGGTTCGGTAACGACAAAGAGATTATCGTATTCAGTGATATGGATCCCAAAGGCTTAGAAATTGCCCTGACCATCGGTAATGCCCGTTACTGGCTGGGGCCAGAAGCGAGCACATGGAGCACCTGCCTAAAAAGTAAGGTTGCCAGCCCGAGCGGTTATGACAGCCAGGGTGTGGCGATGAACTATCTGTTAAAACAACGCGATGCGGGTTATTTATCTGAACCCTTTAACGAGCTGATTTCACTGCTGAATACTAAACGCAGCTCGTACCGGCAAGAACATAGTTATGCTCATAATATTCCGCTAGCGCTGTTTTCTATCAAACGTCCCCAAAACTAAACGACTGATCACCGTAGAAATTTTCGGAACCGAAACTGCTTTTGTAAATAAAGCTGGCGGCCTACATAAATCATTTAGGCGATACTGCCAATTAATGCGGTGTAATAGTCCAGCATTTGCATCAAAAACTTAATCACCGTATCAATCTCGTTTTTTATGTCGTGGATAAAATTATGATGCTGGAAATTTTCGGCCACATAGAACGACATCCCCATATAGATGGTGTTACTGCCCATGGCTATCATAATTAATGCCGCAAACTTCAACATTAAGCCCCTGAAATTGGCGCTCATTTTGCCAAAGGCAACGCTCACTAAAAGCATTGTCGGTAATGTTCCGGCACCAAAAGTCAGCATTAACAAACCGCCTTCTAAAATTGTAGTTGCCGATGTTGCCTTTACTGCCATTGCAAACGTCAATGGACAAGGCATCAATCCATTTAACAATCCGGCAATGCTTGCCCCTAGAATTGGACCTTTCGTTCTTGAAGCCGAATAGCCTTTGCGCAACAAATTCATAGGTAACAGCTTTATGGATCCTTGAAAGGGTATTAGTCCCAAAATACCAAGCGCTAGAATGATGACTACGGCACCGATGAACATTTGCAAAATACTTTGTACTTTGCCAAAAATACCACTAGAGACCAGCACAAACCCGAGTGCTGCGGCTGCAAAACCAACCAGTGTATAAACACTTATCCGGGCAAATTGATAAAACAAATAAGGCCAGTAGCTTTTAGTTGTGCCGGAATTCATAAAATAACCGGACACTAATGCACCACACATGCCTAAACAATGCCCACTACCCAGTACGCCCGCCATAAAAGCCAATCCATAATCAAAACCACCTGCAGCAGCCATCACATGCATGCTGTGATCCATCGTTGAATGATCCATGCTGTTATGCCTTATTCAATCGTAGTGAGTTAACAATGACAGATACTGAACTCAACGCCATAGCAGCCGAAGCAATCATAGGATTTAGCTTACCCAGTGCAGCGACAGGAATCGCAATAGTGTTATAACCAAAGGCCCAAAATAGGTTTTGTTTAATAATTTTGATCGTGTCGGTACTTAATTGAATTGCTTCTGTCACTTTGTTGATATCACCATGTACTAGCGTCATGTCGGCAGATTCTATTGCCACATCGGTCCCGGTCCCTATTGCAAAGCCGACATCCGCAGCCGCCAAAGCGGGCGCATCATTAATGCCGTCACCGATCATGCCGACTTTTTTTCCTTCCGATTGAAATTGGTGAATGATGGCTAATTTTTGTTCTGGTTTAGCATTGGCAATAACCGTTTCAATGCCCACTTTTGCCGCAATATAGAGTGCCGTTTTTTCAGTGTCCCCGGTGACCATTAACGTTTGCACACCTAACTTTTGCAATCTCTGAATAGCTTGAGCCGCTTGTGGCCTAGGTTTATCGGCGACACCAAACACAGCCGCTTCTTTGCCATTGATAGCCATGTAAACCGGCGTTTTACCTTCTCCGGAAAACTTGCTGGCAACAGTTAACAAACCACCAACTTTGATACCTTGTTCAAGCAACCACGCTTTATTACCTAGAATGAGTTTTTTGCCATCAATCTCGGCAGTTATTCCAAGCCCGGTTTCACTATAAAAATAGGCTGAAGGCTTAAGATCAATACTCAATTCTTTTGCATACTCGACAATAGCTTTACCTAAAAAGTGTTCAGAATTATGTTCGGCGGATGCCGCCAGCATGATGATTTTTTCTTCACCTAATCGAGACACTTTAAAAAAATCACTCACCTTAGGCTTACCTTCGGTTATCGTGCCGGTTTTATCAAAAACGATAACATTCAGCTTGGCTGCTGTTTCAAGGCTCTCGCCATTGCGAATATAAATCCCTTCACGCGCCGCGTGCCCTGCCCCGACCATTATCGCTGCCGGTGTTGCCAAACCTAATGCACAGGGGCAAGCGATTAATAACACTGTAATGGCATTGCCAAAAGCAAAACTAAACGGGGCGCCAACCACCAACCAACCAACCATTGTCGCGGCTGATAGCACCATTACCGATGGCACGAATACCGCCGATATTTTATCAACCTGCTTTTGAATGGGTAATTTAGTCGACTGCGCCTGATCAACCATATGCACAATGCCAGCCAATACTGTGTCCATCCCAACCGCAGTAGCACGAATACGCAAGGCACCATTACCATTGACGCAACCGCCCAACACTTTATGATCCATATCTTTAACTACAGGCAAACTTTCGCCTGTCACCATGGATTCATCAACGGTTGAAACCCCTTGAATGACAACACCATCAGTAGGAATTTTTTCCCCTGGTCGAACCAGCAACTCATCACCCACGACGATGGCGTCAACGTCAATGACATATTCCTGACCCTCGCGAATAACCGTGGCAGTGGGTGGCTGCAAATCAACGAGCTTACGAATCGCCTCTCCTGCTTTACCTTTGGCGCGTTCTTCTAAAAAGCGCCCCAGCAATACAAAAGTGATAATGGCAGCGGCGGCTTCAAAATACAGATGGCCTTTTCGTCTGAACAATGATGGCAAGCTATAACCGTAAGCAGCACCGACACCCAGCGCAATCAGCGAATCCATATTGGCTGTGCGTTGCTTTGCCAAGCGAGCAGCCTTAGCAAAAAACGTCCAACCCGAACCAAAAACAACCGGGGTAGTAAGTGCAAATTGCAGCCAATGCAACCATCTTGAAGTTGGCATCGTCATCCCCACTACAACAACGGGCAAACTTAATAGGGCTGACCAAACAAATCTCTGCCGGGCTTTTGCAATCCGCTCATGCTCCCTACCAATCAATTTTTTACGCTGCGATAAGGTATCCGTAGCAAATGTTTGGTAACCCAACTCATTGACTTTTGCGGCCACGTCTTGCTTAGCTAACTGCCCAACAACGGTAAGAGTTGAGGTGCCAAAATTTACACTGGCTTGTTTAACTCTATCGTCGCGCTTTAACACCATCTCAATCAATAAAGCACAAGAAGCACAGCTCATACCCTCAACAGCAAGGTCAATTTCCTGTATGGGTCCGTCAAACTCTTTTTTCTGCTGCTTGCGTTGCTGAACTTGGGTCTGGGCAATATTGCCTAAAACAGCATCCAATAAAATCAATAAATTTCTTTTAGGAAGCCCGGCTGGATCAAACTCAATCACCACAGAACCAAGAGCGTAAACAGATCGGACTGTTTTTATTTCCGGGCGTTTTTTTAAAATAATTTCTAATATGTAGCAGCGTTCCTGATCATTTTTCAGAACAGGAGAAGTAATTCTGATACGCCTTGATAATTGATGAATAAGATGAAAATTTTTCGGGGCTGGCATAAGTGAATCCGTAACTAGAAATGTCTTGAATCTAAGCTAGCAAAGCAACGATTTTTTAAGGATAACGATGCAGCCAGTAAACATCACAGCCAGCCGCATCTTTAAGATATAAGTGTTCACTCACACGTGGTTTTATTTAGGCTTGCGTGAACGAACCAATAAAAACACCATATAAAAAAGCGCCATCCATTCATAACGATGTTTTAAGGGTTTTAAAATCCATTGTTGTGTAATCGCAGTCCAATGTAATCTTATGAGGTAAAGCACAAGAACATCATTTAAAAAATCAATGATGGTTTTTTCAGGATCCTTAAGCAGGCCATTTTGCTTCTTTAGACCCATTTTTGTAATAATCTTTGCTGCCTGTAAGGTTTCTTTGGTATTGCCATATTTTTCTTTAGCCCACCTGGTCAGTTTGAGACCATCCATTTTGGCTTTAACCTTATCTTTCCATGGAGAGAGTCGACCTGATTTCTCAACTGGCCTAGGCTGCAAAGCACCTTGCTTTTCCAACTCTGTTATCAAATCAAATAACTGTCTGGCTAACACTTTAAAATCGCAAATCGATTCTTGATACCTAATCGATAATTTGCGCTGCCCACGATATAAATTGACTCGATAAACGCCATCTAGCGCCAAAATACTATCGGCAACTACTTTGGCTACCGTAGCATCACAAATTTGTGCAGGTATCTGGAACCTCACATGCCCATCATCATGATGCCGTAACACAAATTCTTTTTGGATAGTCATTTTTTTATCCTAAAAACAAAACGGGTGAATTTCGCTTATCTAGCGAAATTCACCCGTTGAAAAAGCCATGAATTCGATCAAAAAATAAACCGACTAACCTGTATTTCTTATTCTTTGGTCTCGGCGACGATGTCTTCCAAGTTTTCCTTTTGCTGAAGGACAAAATCCCTGCCAGCATCAACTGCTTTGGTGGTATTAGCGATGATTTCTTTTCTGTATTTATGAACGAAAAAACCAGCCACTACGCCTAAACCAAAAACTAAAACAGGATGCTTAATAACATTACTCATAATTTTACTCCCACTGTATACGACTGCCGAGGCGATAGAGCCCTTAAATATTTCCTTAGACATTGAACCGTTTTCTTGCTGCAAATGCTTAGCATGTGCATTTTTCATAATTAATGCTTCCCAAGATAAAAATTCGATTTGACTAACTATTGTTTGGATTCAGGAAGGATCTGATCTTCATGCAACATTTGATAGATACCCTTACATCCCTCACAACAGAACGATTTATCACCGTCTTTTGTAGATAAATTGAACCCTGGAGTTTCTACGGATAATCCACAAAGATCGCACACTTTTTTAATATCATTCATCGTAATTCATCACTTACTGTGCCCAACACGGCGGCAATGCTAGCAAATTAGGCTAGTCACCACAACATAACTTCGGCTTCAAGCCCGATCATATGAAGGATTTTGATCAAATTAATCGTGAATAATTAGCGAGCAGATCATGTATACATTAACTTTGTGCCGCGGCAATAAAACAACATCACCAAGCTATAGAGTAAGCACTTTAACGGCACTGTCAAAAGTTGATTTTGTTAAACGGTGGGCGGGCTAATTAGTCTCTTCAAAATCAGCCTCGCCAATGAAGCCAATTAGCCGAACTGCTTTTTAGTTCCACAAACAGCCTTAGTCGATGCCTTCATCAAGGCAATTCTTAACGCCCCTGTTAGACTCGCTCCCAATCCCATTCGCATAGCGAGAGCGGGCAATAAAATCATTGATGCTACGGCCAAACTTGTACCTAACAGCAAAGAACCGCTAGTTTCATTTGAATCTTCAGTACGTGCTAATTCCTGATTCATTTAAACACCTATCAACAAACATTTAGGGAAATACTCTCAGAAGAATTAAATGCAGATTTAATGCCAAATATTAAAACATTGATTTAATTGAAAATATTTTTTATGTTTCTTCAGTTTATGAAAAAAGTGTGTCATATGACTTATTTTTAATAGGTGATATCACGCACTTTTTTAATCTATCTTTGAGCCACAGCATTTTTCGCACATTTGAGATGAGACCATGTAGAATTGCAGGCCTATATCTTTTAGTCAGGGTTATTAAAGTGTTTAGAGGAACAACCATACTTTCGGTTCGCCGCGGCGATAAAGTTGTGATTGGTGGCGATGGTCAAGTCACCTTGGGCAACACGGTTATGAAGGGCAATGCTCGTAAAGTGCGTCGTCTTTATCACGATAAAGTTATTGCCGGTTTTGCCGGCGCAACAGCCGATGCGTTCACTTTGTTTGAACATTTTGAAGGCAAGCTGGAAAAACATCGTGGCCATCTAACCCGTGCCGCCGTAGAAATGGCTAAAGATTGGCGGACAGATCGAGCTTTGCGCAAACTGGAAGCCTTACTAACTATTGCTGATGCCAAAACCTCATTAATTATCTCCGGCACAGGCGATGTCATTGAGCCCGAATACGATTTGATGGCAATCGGCTCCGGAGGCGCATTTGCTCAAGCAGCTGCACGGGCGTTACTGGAAAATACCAACCTAAGTGCTCGTGAAATCGTTGAAAGATCATTAAATATCGCGGCAGACATTTGTATTTACACTAATCACAACTTGCGCATTGAAGAACTCGACGCAGAACCCAACGAGTAAACCCATGACCCAGATGACACCCAAAGAAATCGTTAGCGAACTTGATAAACATATCATCGGTCAAGCCAATGCTAAACGCGCTGTAGCTATCGCTTTGCGTAATCGCTGGCGTCGTCAGCATGTCGACGTAAAACTCCGCGATGAAATTACTCCGAAAAACATCCTGATGATTGGCCCAACAGGGGTCGGAAAAACCGAAATTGCCCGTCGCCTTGCCAAACTTGCCAATGCCCCGTTCATTAAAATCGAAGCGACCAAATTTACTGAAGTCGGCTATGTCGGCCGTGACGTTGAATCAATTATTCGTGATTTAGCCGATTCTGCGGTAAAAATGACTCGTCAGGCAGAAGTAGAAAAAATTCAACATAAGGCTTACGAAGCGGCTGAAGAAAAAATATTAGACATATTATTACCCAGAGCCCATGGCGGCATGCTGTCGGATACGGAAGAATCAACCCGGCAAAAAATGCGCAAAAAATTGCGTGAAGGTGATTTGGATGACAAGGAAGTGGAAGTTGATGTGCCTGTGTCACCGGTAGGCGTTGAAATCATGGCACCTCCAGGCATGGAAGAAATGACCAGTCAATTACAGGGCATGTTTCAAAATATGGGGCGCAATATCACAAAAATGCGCAAGATTCCTATTAAAAAAGCTTTAAAAGCATTGCAAGAAGAGGAATCCTCAAGATTAATTAATGAAGAAGACATTCGCGCTCGTGCGGTGGACGCTGTGGAACAAAACGGCATTGTCTTCTTGGATGAAATTGACAAAATCTGTAAACGCTCTGAATTGGGCGGTGGCGGCGGCGAAGTATCTCGAGAAGGTGTTCAACGTGACCTGTTACCGTTAGTAGAAGGCAATACTGTTACCACCAAATACGGCACAATCAAAACCGACCACATTTTGTTTATTGCTTCTGGTGCATTTCATCTGACCAAACCTTCAGATTTAATCCCTGAATTACAAGGCCGATTTCCAATACGTGTTGAACTTGGTGCCCTTTCAGCAGACGACTTTATCCGCATTTTGACCGAACCCAATGCATCGTTGACTGAGCAATACACTGCGTTACTAGCCACTGAAGGTGTTTCACTAAGTTTTGCAACCGATGGCATTAAACGCATCGCCGAACTGGCGTGGCAAGTCAATGAAACTACTGAAAACATTGGTGCCAGAAGGCTGCACACTATATTGGAACGATTACTAGAAGAAATCTCTTATAACGCAGCTGATCTTACAGAAAAAACCATCGTTATTGATGCTGCTTATGTCGATCTACATCTCACTGAATTTGTCGAAGATGAAGATTTAAGCCGTTATATTTTGTAACTGACTTGATTAACCCTTCGAGACAAGGTTTTAGAGCCTATCCGAAGGGGTATGTTGTATAAATTAAATACTAGCGTTTGTTTTTTACATACTCTGCAATATCATTATCCAAAGAAGCCTTAATCGATTTAAGATTTGATGATATTTTTTCAGCTATCTGCTAAATCAATACTTTTACTATGCGCCTAACTGCAAAACCCAGTAATACCCATCCTACCGAAATAAAACTGCATCAGCTTTCAAATTTACTGGAAATCAGTTTTGATGACGGCAGTGTCTTTACCCTGCCGTGCGAATACATGCGCGTTTACACCCCCTCTGCAGAAGCCGTTGGTCATGCTCCTGGGCAGGAAGTACTGCAAGTAGGGAAAGAACATGTCACTTTTGTAGAAATAAAACCGGTCGGCAATTACGCCATCGCGCCGGTTTTTAGTGATGGCCACAACACAGGCATTTATACCTGGGATTTGCTTTATAAACTGGGTTCAGAGTACCCGGAATTATGGGCTAACTATCTGGCCAAACTTGAAGAAACCGGTTATCAACGTAGCGAACATTTACATCCACGGAACACACATGACAAACACTAACACCACCCATTTCGGCTTCAAACAAGTCGCCAAAGAAGACAAAGTTAAACTGGTTCGCGGCGTATTTGATTCGGTTGCCGGTCAATACGACATCATGAATGACCTGATGTCGTTAGGTATACACCGGATATGGAAACGTATTGCCGTGCAATTAAGCAATGTGCGCAAGGGTGAAAATGTCCTTGACTTGGCTGGCGGTACAGGCGATTTGACGACTTTATTTGAACAACGTGTCGGTAAAGAAGGCCAAGTCATCCTCGCGGACATCAACTCCGAAATGCTTCGCACCGGTCGTGATCGCCTGATCGACAGAGGCTTGGTTGGCAATATTCGCTATGCTCAAGTTAATGCCGAGTGCCTGCCATTTGCCGACAACAGCTTTGATTGCGTATGCATAGCCTTTGGGCTGCGCAACGTTACCGACAAAGATGCGGCCTTACGCTCCATGTATCGCGTATTAAAACCAGGTGGCCGGGTAATAGTGCTGGAGTTTTCGCACCCCATCGATAAAATTACCGAAAAGGTATACGATTTTTATTCTTTCAGTTTATTACCCAAAATCGGCAAGATTGTCGCCAAAGACGAAGACAGTTATCGCTATCTGGCCGAATCCATTCGTATGCATCCAAAGCAGGATGAATTAAAACAAATGATGGAAAGCGCGGGACTTGAACGCTGTGAATATTTCAATTTAACCCAAGGTATCGTTGCCGTACACAGAGGTTATAAACTGTAAATCATGGTGATCAAACCGCTTCTCATTGGCGTGCTGGAAAGCGCGCTGAACAAGTATATTTTATTGGACCAAAATTCCAGTCTAATGTTGACACCTATGGCTGGCAAAGTGATTGCCATTAATGTCCAGCCATTTGACGAAACTATTTATCTTTGCCCCAGTAAAGCCTCTATTCAATTACTTGACCAATTTCCTGACCAGCCTGACACCATTCTCACCGGTTCAATATCGTCACTCGGTTTAATGGGCTTAAGCGCCACACCTATGCGCGCGCTTTTTTCCGGCGAAGTAACAATTGAAGGCGATATAGCTACCGGACAGAAGTTTCAGGAACTATTCGCTAAATTAGATATTAATCTTGAACCTCAACTAGCAAGATTTACTGGCGAAACGATCGCCCATAACATCAGCCAATTTTTTCGCACCGGCAAAGAATGGAGTAAAGAATCTCTAAACACTTTCCGGTTAAATACCGCTGAATTTTTGCAGGAAGAAACCCGCGACTTACCGGCCAAACCGGAAATGGATATTTTTTGTCAGCACGTTGATATATTGCGCACAGACTTTGATCGGCTACAAAGCAGAATCGAGCGCCTGGAAAACCTTCAAAACCAATAATCATTCAATATCACAAAATCGCACAGCAACTTCTCAATAACGCATAAACGAGGAAACAAAGCGTTTCTTAATAGTGTGACAACAGACACTAGCCAATATTGCATAATGAACTTCGTTCTTGATTGAAAAACAATCGCCAGTAGCAGTTTCAATTCTTAACTCTCACCTTAAGGAATTCCGCATGCTAGAACAATACCGCCAACAAGTTGCCGAACGCGCTGCTGAAGGCATACCGCCCAAACCCCTGGATGCGGAACAGGTCGCCGCTTTAGTCGAATTGATCAAATCTCCCCCCGAAAATGAGCAAGAATTTATCCTGGATTTGTTGACTAATCGAGTGCCGGCTGGGGTAGATGAAGCTGCTTATGTTAAAGCCGGATTCCTTAACGCCATTGCCAAGGGCGAAATCAGCTCGCCGATTCTGACTCCCGCGCGCGCCACTGAATTGCTGGGTACGATGCTCGGCGGCTACAACGTCGCGCCGTTAATCGACCTGCTAGACAACAAAGAGCTGGCACCTATTGCGGCCCAAGCCTTATCCCACACACTGTTGATTTTCGATGCTTTCCACGATGTCCAGGAAAAGGCCAATGCAGGCAACAGCTATGCTAAGCAAGTATTGCAATCATGGGCCGACGCTGAATGGTTTACTGCCAAACCCGAGGTACCGGAAAAACTCACCGTAGCCATTTTCAAAGTGCCTGGCGAAACCAATACGGATGATTTATCGCCTGCACCTGATGCCTGGTCACGTCCCGATATTCCATTGCACGCCAAAGCCATGTTGAAAATGCCCCGTGACGGCATCACCAACGCGCAGCAACAAATTGCCGACTTAAAACAACACGGCTTTCCTGTCGCCTATGTGGGCGATGTAGTTGGAACCGGCTCATCACGCAAATCGGCGACCAATTCGGTATTGTGGTACACCGGCGATGACATTCCGTTTATCCCTAATAAACGCGCGGGTGGCGTCTGTATTGGCAGCAAGATCGCACCGATCTTTTTTAATACCATGGAAGATTCCGGCGCGTTGCCTATTGAGTGCGACGTCAGCCAGCTAAGCACCGGCGATATTATCGATATTTATCCGCATCAAGGCGTAATCAAGCGGCACAACAGTGATGACATCATCACTGACTTTGCCTTAAAAACCGACATCATTCTCGATGAAGTCCGTGCTGGTGGCCGCATTCCGTTGATTATCGGACGAGGCCTCACCGATCGTGCCCGCAAAGTATTGGGTTTACCGGTATCCACAGTCTTCAAGCGCCCGAGCGCGACTCAAGACAGCGGCAAAGGTTATACGCTGGCGCAGAAAATAGTTGGCAAAGCATGCGGCGTTGCTGGCGTTCGCCCCAATACCTACTGCGAACCACATATGACTACAGTGGGTTCCCAAGACACCACCGGCCCGATGACTCGCGATGAACTAAAAGATCTCGCGTGTTTAGGATTTTCTGCTGATTTAGTATTGCAATCATTTTGCCATACCGCCGCCTACCCAAAACCGGTCGATGTCACAATGCAACATACCCTGCCCGATTTCATCATGAATCGCGGCGGCGTATCCTTGCGTCCCGGCGACGGCATTATTCATTCCTGGCTCAATCGAACACTACTGCCTGACACCGTCGGTACCGGCGGCGATTCTCATACCCGTTTCCCGATTGGTATCTCCTTTCCGGCCGGTTCAGGCTTGGTAGCATTCGCTGCAGCGACCGGCGTAATGCCGCTGGATATGCCTGAATCAGTATTGGTGCGCTTTAAAGGTAAACTGCAACCGGGCATTACTTTGCGGGATTTGGTTAACGCGATTCCTTATGCCGCCATTCAACGTGGCTTGCTTACCGTCGAAAAGAAAGGCAAAAAAAATGTTTTCTCCGGACGCATTCTGGAAATCGAAGGCTTGCCGGATTTAAAAGTCGAACAAGCTTTTGAATTATCCGACGCCTCGGCTGAACGCTCGGCCGGTGGCTGTACCGTTCGCCTTAACGAAGCGCCAATTCGCGAATACCTGACTTCCAACATCACCTTGTTGAACTGGATGATTGCCCAAGGCTATGGCGATGTTCGCACTATCGAACGGCGCATCCAAGCCATGGAAGCCTGGCTGGCCAATCCGGTATTGTTACAACCTGATGCCGATGCTGAATATTTTGAAATCATCGAAATCAACTTGGATGAAATCAAAGAACCTCTTTTGGCCTGTCCCAACGACCCGGACGACATCAAACCATTGTCAGCTGTCGCAGGCACCAAAATCGACGAAGTATTCTTGGGCTCGTGTATGACCAATATCGGCCATTTCCGGGCCGCAGGTAAATTGCTGGAGCAACAAAAAGGCGAGTTACCAACCCGACTTTGGGTGGCTCCACCGACCAAAATGGATCAAAGCCAACTGATAGAAGAAGGCTATTACGGTACTTTTGGCAAAGCCGGTGCAAGAACCGAGATGCCGGGCTGTTCGCTATGCATGGGTAATCAAGCGCGTGTAGCCGAAAACTCCACTGTAGTGTCCACCTCGACGCGCAACTTCCCTAATCGCTTAGGTAACGGCGCCAACGTCTATTTGTCTTCTGCAGAATTAGCCGCAGTATGTTCAATTTTGGGAAAAATCCCTAGTTTTGAAGAATATATGGGCTATATGAATCAGATAAGCCAAAGTGCTGACGACACTTATCGCTATTTGAATTTTGACAAAATCGCCAGTTATCAAAATAAAGAAGAAGCGGAAACTTCTACCCACTAGTGACGGCAATCAACACTAAAAAACATCAGCATGTCTGGGTTATTGGAAAATAAATACCAGGAATTGGTAACGCTGGGGCGTATCGATTACGACCCAGCACAACTCGTCGCCCTGCAACAGCTCCAAAAGTTACAAGATCAGCTGTTGGCACATGCTGAATACAAACAAAAACTAACACTACGAAAATGGCGCTCACCACCAACATGCCGCAGTCTGTATATTTTCGGTGAAGTTGGTCGTGGTAAATCCATGCTAATGGATTTGTTCTATGAAACCTGCCCCATTGAAAAAAAACGCCGTGTGCATTTTCATGCGTTTATGTTGGAAATTCATAATTTTGTCCATCAATGGCACCAGCAACATGACTCTGATGCTATGTCGGCATTAGCTCAACATATCATCCAGACTCAGCAGTTACTTTGTCTGGACGAATTTCATGTCACCGATATTGCCGATGCCATGCTTATCGTTCGACTGTTTGGTAAGCTGATCAACTTGGGTTTAACTGTTGTAACCACATCTAATTACCATCCAAATGAGCTGTATCGAGGAGGATTGCAAAGGGAGTTATTTTTACCTTTTATTAAGCTCTTACAAGAAAATACCGATACCATTTATCTGTCTGGCAATAAAGATTATCGATGCAGCCAGCAATCCGCAGTAAACACTCGCTTTTATTTTCCGTTAAATGAACATGCGTCTGAATTTGCTCAACAACATTGTCAGCAACTGACCAATTACGCTCCAATGCATGCTATTACCTTACAAGTATTAGGCCGAGATCTTGTTTTGTCAGCGGCATGTGAGAAGATCTCTATGATTTCCTTCGAGGAACTATGCGTCCAAGCTTTAGGTCCTAGCGATTATTTAGCAATCGCCAGTCAATTTAAAACCGTTATCTTGACTGGTATCCCTAGACTAAATTCAGAACTACGTAATGAAGCCAAGCGTTTTATTACATTGATAGACGCACTCTATGAATATAAAGTACAGTTGATATGTACTGCGGCCGTGCCACTGGACCAACTTTGTGACACTGATGATGTTATTGATTTTGCGCGCACGCACTCAAGACTGTTAGAAATGCAGTCAGCACGCTATGTATAAAATTACCCTCCAATTTAAATTGAGCCTCCCAATGATCAACAAAACCTTATTACTAGCTAGTTCAATAGCCTTAATCACAGCGATATCTGGAAATGCCAATGCTAAAAGCTGGAAAGATGTGTTGAATGCAGTCAAAGAACAGACAAACGGACAATCGCTAAACTCCGCAGTTAACCCCCAAGTCACAAACGCCACACAGGAACTAAAATCGGGCAGTTTGACCGACCTATTAATAAAACGCGTTGGGGTAACTCAAGCTCAAGCCGAAGGTGGTGCAGGTGCGCTATTCCAAGCAGCCAAGGTCAAAATGCAAGCCAGTTCATTTTCGCAACTAGAACAAAGCGTTCCAGGAATACAATCAATACTGGAAGCAGCTCCTACAGCAAGTCAGACTTCTGCACTAGGGGGCTTAGCGGGTGAATTGTCTTCATTGACCGGAAGTTCTGGAGGAACTACAGGCAATTTACTGGCTGTAGCATCTGCCTTTCAACAGCAAGGAATGTCACCAGCAATGATTCAGCAATTTGTGCCGGTAATAATTGAATATGTCAAAAGCAATAGTAATGGTGCTTTGGCAAGTACACTAAGTTCAGCATTACTTGGACAATAGAAAAACTCCCATCTCAAATTTTCACCTACACAAAAAAGCCATCAGATCTTCAAGATCTGATGGCTTTTTTAGTTGGTTCAGACTTTGCCTAAACTTATAGATTTATAAGTCTTATTAGGTAGTCCGATTACCTGCACTTAGAATAACTTTAATTATTTTTCCTGGTATTAGCGCTTTGCTTGCTGCAGGAGGATTCCATTTAAGCAAATCAGTCATCGAAACATTAAATTTTCGGGAAATTTGCGCCAACGAATCGCCTTGTCTGACTATGTAGCTAATTGAACGAACACTGTTAGAAGCAAGTAAGGTTGGAGTTGCTGCTAAAGCTTGTTGGCCTGACGTTTTGATTGTTAACTTCTGTCCTGCAAGCAGAGCTGTTTTCAGATTTAGTTTATTCCACTCAGCAACATCCTTTACTGGTACCGAATAACGCTGAGCAACATTGAATAACGTATCACCTTTTTTCGCTACATAAAATTGCACAGCAGCGGATTTTTCAGTCGTTGTTTTAGGTAACAAAGGTATGCCAGTTACTTTGTTAGACGCCATATTAGAAGCTGGAATTTGTAATACCATCCCTGCACGAACTGAACTTGTCGCCAAATGATTGGCTTTACGTAAGGCCTCAATTGTCGTGTGATTTTTGCTTGCAATAGCAGTCAATCCTTCGCCAGATTTAACTTTATAAAGTGTAGTTAACGGTTTTTTGAGCTCAGACTCTTCCCGTTTGGCTAATACACTGGTCTCACGCGGGTAATATTTTTGTTTGACGCGTTCATCGTGGGGTAGTTGCGCAAGATTTTGTTTAAATACTTGAACCTTATCTACCGGAATTAACAACTGATGCGGGCCCTGAGGGGCCGTAGTTGCATGATTAAAGCCAGGATTTAACTTTAAAAACTCATAAAGAGGAGTATTGGCAAGTTCGGCCGCTTTAGGCAAATCCAACTGAGAATGAACGTCGACTACCTCAAAGTAGGGTTTATTGGGGATATGTTGCAATCTAATATTGTATTCTTCAGCATTGGCAAAGATTTTCGCCACTGCCAATAAACGTGGGACGTAATTCATTGTTTCTTCAGGCAGGCTTAGGGACCAATAATCGGTAGGTAAATTTAGATCTTCATTACGCTCTATAGCTTTTCTGACATTACCTTTTCCGTAATTGTAAGATGCTAATGCGAGCAACCAATCACCATCGAATGTTTCACTTAACTGTTTGAGATAATCGGTTGCAGCTTTGGTCGATGCATATACATCACGGCGTCCGTCATACCAGTAATTTTGTTGTAAGCCGAAATCATTACCCGTGGACGGAATAAATTGCCATAGCCCTGAAGCATCGCTCTTTGAATAAGCATCTGGCAAAAAAGCACTTTCGACGACCGGTAACAAGGCTATCTCACCCGGAATATCCTTCGTTTCAATTTCTTCAAGAATATGATGTAAATAAGGTTGAGCACGCTGCTGAATAACTGCTAGGGAAGCGGGGTGCTGTAAATACCAATCGATTTCACGATCAATACGTTCATTATCAATCTCGGGTAAAGAGTACAAAGCCAACATTCGTTCCCAAACAGTGTTTTTATGAGACGATGCGGTCTTAGCTTTATTTTTTTTAAAAAAAGACAGCTTGTTGCTCGGGTGGCGAACATAACTATTATCTTGACGATTTGATTCTGGCGGCCTGTCATTGAGGCTAAGAGGTGCTCTCGATGTATCGGAGCAACCGATTAACATTAGAGAGATCAATAGTAATAAAAAATTAGCTGACCTGTTAAAATTAACGTGCATTATCTGAGCCTTAGCGTGTGGTTTTACCAAAACGCTTTCATTATAGCTTGTTTGTTTCGGAAATCACTAAAGTCGCGTCCTTAATATGGTTACTAACCAATGAAACGTAATTTTTTATTCTCCTGGTACCAAACACCACGAGGCAAACTACTTAAAGAGCTGGAAGTCGAATATTTGCAGCGCGCCATCACTGTCAGTTGTCAGCAATCGATACTGCAGATTGGCGGTCTTGGTTGGGAAAACGAGTTTATAGACAGTACACTCTATAAAAAATTTGTAATCCTTGACTCCAAACAGCTAGGCTCTTGCCCAGCCACAAAAATTCAAGCTAAATCTTATTTGCTGCCACTGCAAAGCAACAGTTTTGACATGATTTTGCTTCCGCATTTATTGGAATTTGATGAATACCGCTTTCAAACGATGAGGGAAATCGAACGGGTGTTAAAACCAGAAGGTATTGTGGTGATAATTAATTTAAACCCATGGAGCCTGTGGGTTAGATATCAATTTTTATGGGACAAGAAAATGTCTGATTCCTGGCGAGGCCATTTCATCTCCCAAGCAAGAGTTTTAGACTGGTTAAAATTACTTAATTTTGAAGTCACTACCGCATCTGGCTTTTATCTAAACTCTGTCAAATCAACACAAGGCAAGTCCATAAGAAAAAACTGCACCTTTTCAGCCACTGCCTATGGAATAAGAGCAATCAAACGACGTTACAATCTCATCCCATTAACGCCAATTAAATCCGGGAAACCTCGACTTGCAATGGCAAATTCAATTACATCGGCCAAACAAATACATAAATGAGAGAACAAGTAATAATTCATACGGATGGAGCCTGTCGTGGCAACCCTGGGCCGGGCGGTTGGGGCGCATTACTTGTCTATAAAGGAATCGTAAAAGAGCTTCATGGCGGAGCGCCAGAAACTACCAATAACCGCATGGAACTAATGGCCGCAATACAGGCGCTTGAGACACTTAACAAGCCTTGCTCGGTCAATTTGAATACCGATTCAAAATATGTTCTACAAGGCATCACCGAGTGGATGCCAAACTGGAAAAAACGCGACTGGAAAACCGCTTCCCGCCACCCGGTTAAAAATGACGATTTATGGCGCAGATTAGATGCCGCCATTCAACGGCACGAAATCACTTGGCAATGGGTAAAGGGTCATAATGGCAACCCGGGTAATGAACGAGCAGACGCACTCGCTAATCTTGGAATCGACTCATTAAATGGCCCCAATAAATAAGGCTATTTTTTTTCCATCAACACTTTCAACGCGGCAAATGGATTATGTGTTGATTCCGGTGCTGATGATTTACTGACTGACTGACTCCCAAACCGCGTTTCTTCATAACGTGCATGTTCATTATCGTGGCAATAAAGACACAACAACTCCCAGTTACTGCCATCTGAAGGATTGTCATCATGATTATGATTTTTATGATGAACAGTGAGTTCGGCCAAGTTTTTGTGGTCAAATTCACGCGTACAACGCCCACAAACCCACGGATACAATTTAAGGGCTTGTCCACGGTAAGATTGCTCCCTTAGTTCTTGATTGCGGCGTGCATCAGCAACAATCTGATTAAGCTTAGCTTTGTCTGGCTGTATTTTTTTTATAGTCATTGGTGATGATCCTGTTTAAATTCAGTGTTTAAAATGCATCTAACATTTATAAATTATAAGGTAACTGCGTGAATAATCGAAAATTTGCAGATCGACTTGTTGTTCTGGATACAGAAACTACCGGCCTCAATCCTCAGGAAGGTCACCGAATCATTGAGATTGGTTGTGTAGAGCTGATTAATCGCCGACTAACGGGTAATCGTTTTCATGTATACATTAATCCAGACCGAATGATTGATGCAGGTGCCATAGAAGTTCACGGCATTACTAATGAATTTTTAGAAGACAAACCCCGTTTCAAAGATGTTGCAGAAGATTTTATTGGTTTTATAACTGGTGCTGAACTAGTTATTCATAACGCGCCATTCGACGTCGGTTTTATCAATCATGAATTCTCCCGCCTCGAAAATACAAAAGAAGTCGGCAGCTATAGCAAAATTTTTGACACGCTAACTTACGCCCGAAAAAAACATCCAGGGCAGCGGAATAGCTTAGATGCTCTTTGCAAACGTTATGGCATAGACAATAGCCACAGAGATTTGCATGGCGCATTGCTGGATGCTGAAATACTTGCAGAGGTATTTTTACTAATGACTGGCGGACAGGCTTCGCTGATTGAAGATAGTCAGCAAAAAACTGAAACCACTAAAACTGACGAGAAGAAGCAACAACTACCAATTACTCGACCTGCCCTTAAAGTCATACAGTGTAATGAAGATGAATTGAATGTTCATCAACAACGCTTGGAGGCTATTGAAAAAACAAGCGGCGGATGTATTTGGAGCAGATAAAAAAATTCCCGGGACATGCCCGGGAATTAATTTAGATTTTAAAAAAACAAATACTACTCAGCTTTAGGCTTTGCCTTGATTGAAGTAGAACTCATTCTTTTTTTGCTTTTGTCTTTCTTTTTATCGCTATCGTCAGACCGCTCGTCTCTACCTTCCATTCTGGAAATATTTAATTGCTGTCCCACAACACGCACTTTTTTCAACTCCTGCAGCAATTCCTTAGGCATTCCGGCAGGTAACTCAATCGTGCTGAAATCGTCCTGAATTCTAATTCTGGCTATATGGTCGCCATCTATGCCCGTTTCATTGGCAATAGCACCGACGATATTACCTGGCTTTACTCCGTGGTTATGACCCACTTCAATACGATAAACTTCCATTTCAATATCGGCACCAAAAGAGCGCTTAGGTTTTTTATCTCTTTGCGGGCGATCTTCTCTTTGTGGACGATCAGATCTTTCAGAACGCTCTGATCTATCGCGATCATCTTTCGGTCTTTTCGGCAGATTTTGTAACAGTAACGGCGTTTCGCCCTGCACCAACTTTGCCAATGCAGCCGCGATTTCCAATGAAGAAACATTGTGCTCTTGCTCGTACTGTTCAATCAACTGAGTGAAAAAGCCGAGTTCTTCAGCCGCTAACGTGTCAGTAATATTTTGCTTAAAACGCGAGATACGTTTGTTGTTGATGACTTCAGTCGAAGGCAAGCCCATTTCCTCGACTTTTTGCTTGGTTGCACGCTCAATGTTGCCTAATAGTTTTCTTTCTCTAGGTGCGATAAACAAAATCGCATCGCCAGTCCGGCCTGCTCGTCCCGTTCTACCAATACGATGCACGTAAGATTCGGTATCGTAAGGAATGTCGTAATTGACCACGTGGGTGATACGATCGACATCCAAACCGCGGGCGGCAACGTCAGTCGCAATCAAAATATCCAGCTTGCCATTTTTGAGATTGTTAATAGCCCGCTCACGCAGTGCTTGAGACATATCACCATTAATAGCTGCTGCAGAGTAGCCTCGAGCTTCAAGCTTTTCTGCCAATTCAACGGTCGCAGTCTTAGTGCGAACGAAGATAATCATGCCGTCAAAAGTTTCCGCTTCTAATATACGCGTTAATGCATCCAATTTATGAACGCCGCTGACTACCCAAAAGCGCTGGCGAATGTTTTCCGCCGATGCGGTAGTCACTTTAATCGTGACATGTTCAGGCTCGTTTAAATACTCGTCGGCAATTTTACGAATCACTGACGGCATGGTCGCTGAAAACAAGCAAATCTGTCTCTGTTCCGGAATTTGCTCAAGAATCCATTCCACATCATCGATAAAGCCCATACGCAACATTTCATCGGCTTCATCCAGCACCAAAAAGCCAAGTCCGTTCAGATTTAACGTACCTTTGCGCATGTGATCCATAACTCGACCAGGCGTACCGACAATAACGTGAGCACCACGCTTTAGTTGTCTCAACTGGGTGCTGTAATCTTGCCCACCGTAAATAGGAAGAACATGAAAACCTTTTAAATGTGCGGCATAGCGCTGAAATGCTTCCGCCACCTGTATAGCAAGTTCGCGAGTAGGCGCTAAAACAAGAACTTGAGGATCTTTTTTATTAAGATCGATACGAGACAAAATGGGCAACGCAAAGGCCGCCGTTTTACCGGTACCTGTTTGGGCTTGCCCAAGAACGTCTTTACCGGCCAGAATTAGAGGGATGGTTTGAGCCTGAATAGGCGAAGGTGTTTCATAACCGACATCATTCAGCGCTTTTAGCACCGGTTCGATCAGAGCTAAATCACGGAAAGAGGGTAATGTAGAAACATCATTGGACATGGATTTACCTGTTTGGATATAAAGGCGCAGAAAGCGCTAAGGAATTGTTTTACTGAGTTATTATATCTGATTAGCTGGCTTTTTGCAGCATATTCAGGCTATGTTTAGATTTACCAAGTACTGGAGAATCTCTTGTTTCTCGCAAAACCAAACTTATTTGATAGTTAATTAGCCATCATCTGCAAAAAATGAGCTATGCACCTTTTATATTCGATAACAATAAAGCTTGGTTTTACGCCTGTCCGAAAGTTGAATCACCGATTCAGGATGCCAATCCGGCACTGAAAATGATGACGACACAAACAGGCTGCCGGGATGCATTTCGCGCCGAATTTTTTCACCCAATTGATCCATAAACAAGGGTGACAAAAATGCAAACACCAGTTTTTGATTGGCTAAATCACAATCCCATAAACTTTTATTCTGAACAGTTACGTTGGTCAATAATCGACAACGCCAACGCAATATCAACCAAGGAAGTGGCGCCCGTTCAATCGCTGTAATGTTTAGCAAAAATAAGCGTTTTGCTAACGGCACAACAACAGAGCCAACGCCTGCACCAAGCTCGACAAAACTATCCGCATTTTCCTGTTTAACCAAAGAAATCATTGTCTCGGCTACTGCCGAAGAGGATAAAAACAGCGGCACATCACCTTTAGCAGTACCCCAAAATACTACGATCAAGACCAACAACGTCAAGAGATATAACCATGAGGGAAGATCAAGAGCTGACAGACCTAACGCTGCCGGCAAAAACAACAGGTGAATGGGCATCCACCAAATGGCTTGATGGAATAATCGAGAGATCGCTGCTGCTATTATTCCTTGAAAAATAACAACAAGCCAAAAGCTAAATACTAACTGAGGAACATTTCTGGCTAACAAAATAGCCGTTATTAATCCTATACCCTGACAAGCCAGCGCTTTAAGTAATGACATCAATACGGGCGATTATCGATTCAAAAAGGTCGGCTCAATCAGGTACTTCAATCTTTACGGCGAAGTTATTTTGGTATTTTTTTGCACATTTTCAGGCATTTTCGGCAAAGTTGGCGGCTCTTGTTGCTCGCCACCAGCTTCTTCCAATACCTGTTTTTCGGCTTTTTTGTTCATTACAATAATAGATATTCGCCGGTTCATAGGATCTGTTGGATTTTCAGCTACAAAAGGAATGCTTGATGACAAACCAACCACTCGCAACACTTTATCTTCATTAAAGCCGCCCTGAGTCAATTGTTTGCGAGCAACATTTGCCCTATCACTAGAAAGCTCCCAGTTAGAATAACCTAATTGATTGGCAGGAAATGGTAACGCATCAGTATGTCCGTTAATCGTAATTTTATTCGGCAGTTCATTAATCACCGGTGCTAACTCTCGTAAAATCATTTGCGCATAAGGCTCAATTCCAGAGCTTGCCAATTTAAACATGGGCCTATTTTTAGCATCAACCACCTGAATTTTTAAACCTTCGGGGGTTGATTCCAGCCTGATTTGCTCCTTATATTCATTCAAATTTGGATTAGCCTGAACCATTTCCTGGATTTTTTCCTTTAGCTTTTCCAGCTTCTCTTTCTCCATTTGCTCAGCCCGGCGTGCCAATTCTTCTTCGCTAACTTCTTCAGAAGTAATGGCTTGGCCTTTATCTACCTGACCTTGATCCTTGGAAGTTAAATCATCGCCTCCTCCTTGAACAAGGCTAGTCCGATCACCGACCCCTTCACCACCATTGAGAGAAACCTTATATGGATCTTCGAAATATTCTGCGATGCCTTTTTTGGTAGCCTCATCGGTCGACCCTAACAGCCACATTAATAAGAAAAATGCCATCATCGCGGTAACAAAATCCGCGTAAGCAACCTTCCAGGCACCGCCATGATGGCCGTGCCCGCCTTTCTTTTTTATTTTTTTTATGATGATTGGTTGTTCGGCCACAACATTATCCTTTTGCTGCTTTCATTTGTTCTTCCATTTCGGCAAAGCCCGGACGCATTTCAGACACAATCACATTACGCATAAACTCTACTGTCATCGCCGGCGAAGTGCCTTTTGCGCAATTCAACAAACCTTTTTGCGCACACTTATAAGCGTTACCCTCTGCGTCCAAACGATCTTGCATTACTGCAGCAACAGGGCCGACAAAACCATAAGCTAACAAAATACCCAAAAAGGTTCCCACCAATGCCGCAGCGATCAACTTACCTAACTCGGCTGGCGGAATACCTACTGATTCCATAGTATGCACAACTCCCATTACCGCAGCGACGATACCAAATGCGGGCATACCATCACCAACATTCTGAACCGCTTTAATGGGTGCATGACCTTCTTCATGATGTACTTCAATCGCCTGATCCATCAGATCCTCTAATTGATTAACATCAACACCTGTGGTGATTAAGCGCAGATTGTCACAAATAAAATCCATCAAATGATGATCAGCCAGCACTTTCTCACCAAACACAGAGCTACTTTCAGGATTTTCAATGACCGCTTCCAAAGCAAGTAAACCTTCGCGCCGCGCTTTTTGACTTAGTGCATTAAAACTTAATAGCAATTGAACATAAAAATCCTTGTTAAATTTATTGCTTTTCATCGTAGCAGTACCGCCCGCCAATGCTGCTTTAACGGTATGCATAGAGTTACCGGCAAGAAAAGCACCAAATGCCGAACCGCCAATAATAAGCACCTCAACAGGTTGCATTAATACGCCAAGATGCCCTCCCGCTAGTAAAAACCCACCCAAGACGCACCCTAAAATAATTAGGTATCCGATAATTACAAACATAGCGATCTCATAAAGTTAAGAATTGAAAAAATTAATAAACAGCAACCTAGTGTTTCGAATGTTTGAGTTTCAATAAACCAGAGAGGGACCAAACTCAACTTACACCTTTCAGCAGCATGCGAAACACCAGGATGCTGAATCAAAAATGTGAACCAAGTATAGTTTGTTATAAAACATCTATTAGGAACGGGAAGCTCTAAAAAGAACTTTTAAGACAGGCTAGAGAGATCAAAAACATAATCTATTGATTTTATGGTTTAAAAAAACACGCACTTATCAATAAATACTAAAAATTGCCACGCTGTGATTTTTATTTGCGACCGATAAGACACACTACGTAATATTTTCTACAGACAATCACCAATTTCCATAATCAACAACCTGCAGTCGAAGAAGGTATTCGGATATTTTGTGCTGATGATAAATCGCAAAAAATACTCCAAAAACATAAAAACAGTAATAGTGCGAGCAGCACCACTAAACAACCTATATCGCGAATGAACAGAGCAACGCCACACCGAGGTCGTCCACCAAATAATCGGCAACAACAACATCAGATGCACAGTCTTCCAACTGGCGATTGTGTACGTTACATTCGTTACCCGGTAATCCACATAGAATAACGCTGCGTTGACAAATACAAAAAACGGCCAAAATGCATATACCAATGATGCTTTACCTAACCACATAGCACGTAAGAAAAAATAAACATTTTTATACTGCGGTTGTATCCAATATTTTGCCACTGCCGGAGTGTTGTAGTAGACCAGCAAAAAAATCGACGTCAAAAAAATACCCGTTTCAAGCGGATTAAATAGATGAGTAAACGCAAAAATAATAGGTAAAGTATTTATAAACATGGGCATCAATAAAATGTCTATGGAAAACAATCATTCTATAGCTGACTTGCAACCGGTCAAGGTCACTTCAAATTACCAAAACCCTCCCCCAATATATCCACTTAGATATGATCTTGTCCTGGCAGCAGGCAACCTTTCAAAAATAAATCAATGGTTTGACATACCCAAATTTCGATTTCGGCTTCATCGGGTGTTGGCTCCAACCCAAGCTGTAACCGTTGTATGCGTTCACCACGTAATGCGCTAATAAATTGATCGGCAAGAAAATTAGGCTCGATAGTTGCAATATGTCCGGATTGTTGCTGGCGACTAAAAAATTGACATAGATGATCGCGTGTAAGCCCAGGCCCTTGTTCGTAAAACTGAATAGCCAAATCAGGAAATCGTGGTGACTCACCGATCAGTATCGCCCGCATCCTCACCACATCCGGACGAGTAATTCGATACAAAAATTGCCGCCCAAACTCGGTCAGAGCTTCCTCTAGTGAACAATCGTCAGACAGACTGCCGATAAATTGATCACTGCAACGCCTTATCAGCGCCCCAAACAAACCCGCCTTACCGCCAAACTCGTTATAAATTGTTCGCAGCGATACGCGCGCATCTCTGGCGATTGTTTCCATACTGAGGTTTCCATAGCCGTACTCGAGAAAAAGCTGCAACGCGGCATCGAGTAATCGATCGCGACTTAGCTGCTCTTTACCTTTACTGGGCCGCCCGCATTTGATCATGGTGTAGTGCTCGGAAAATGAATTGACTTGAATAAAGATGATACCCTAGACTAAATGGTAATATGAATTACCATTTTATTTTTATTTTTTAGGGCGCTCACGAAATGGAACAAAAAACTGTCGTACCTGCCATTGCTAAGCATGGCATCCTGCTGGGCATCTTGACATTGACAGCACAACTGCTACTAACCGGATGCAACAGCACGACCGACCCAACCCAAGCATTGGGACCACCGCCCAAAGTAAAAATTGCTCAACCTAAAGCGCAAGAAGTCATTGAATGGGATGAATTTACCGGCCATATCGAGGCTGTTAACTCAGTAGATATTCGCGCCCGAGTCAGCGGTTATCTCGATAAAGTTAATTTCAAAGCGGGGGATAAAGTTAAAAAAGGTGAGCTCTTATTTTTAATTGATCCTAAACCTTACCAAGCGCAACTCAACTATGCCAAAGCAGAATTAGACCGTGCTAAATCTAGGCGCGATTTGGCAAAAAATGATTTGGATCGAGCAGATCGTTTGTTTCAAGCCAAAGCAATTTCCGCTGAAGAACATGATGCCCGCAGCAAAGGTTATCAAGAAGTCTTAGCCGCAGTTAAATCTGCAGAAGCCAGTGTCGATACCGCTCGCCTTAATATCGAATTTACCGAAATTCACTCACCAATCGATGGCCGAGTCAGCCAGGAATTGATTACTGCCGGCAACCTGATTAACGGCGCAGGCTCTGATGCCACACTGTTAACGACTGTCGTTTCCACCGACCCGGTTTACGTTTACCTCGCAGCCGATGAACGCTCGGTATTAAAGTATCGACGACAAGCGCAACAGCTTCACCACCACGATGACCTTAAGGGTACGCCGGTGCAACTTGCGTTGGCTGATGAAGATAATTTTCCCCATCAAGGCCAGATCGACTATGTTGCACCCCGCGAAGACCTTGCAACCGGCACCATCACCTTGCGCGCGGTATTTTCAAATCCCAATGGCATGCTAAGCCCTGGTTTCTTTGCTCGTATCAGAGTACGTGGCAATACTCCATATTCAGGTCTACTGGTTCCTGAACGGGCTATTGGCACAGATCAAGATCAACGTTTTGTATGGGTAGTCAATAAGGATAATCAAGTGCAAAAACGCAAAGTGATTTTGGGTGCTCACATTGAAGAGTCCAGAGTCATTAAAGAAGGCTTACACGCAGACGAGTGGCTAGTCATAGAAGGTCTGCAAAAGCTTAGACCTGATAGCAAGATTGACCCTGAGCGCATCGCTAATGTTGATAACGAGCAAGAGAAATAGAGCATGGATCGTTTATCGCATTTTTTTATCGACCGCCCGATCTTCGCATCGGTATTATCCATCGTCATCGTGCTGCTCGGCGGCATCGCGCTAACTCAATTGCCTATCGCGCAATACCCTGAAATTGCACCGCCTACTGTCCAGGTCACCACTGTTTATCCCGGCGCCAGCGCCAAAGTGGTTGCCGAAACCGTCGCCACGCCCATCGAGCAGGAAGTTAACGGCGTTGAAGACATGCTGTATATGTCTTCCGACTCTACCAACAGCGGCAGCATGTCGCTGACGCTGACTTTTAAGCCCGGCACTAATCTCGACAAAGCACAGGTATTAGTCCAAAACCGCGTGGCGCTTGCCGAAGCCAAGTTGCCTGAAGAAGTGCGTCGACAAGGTATTAGCGTCAAAAAACGTAGTCCGGATTTGAGTTTGGTGGTCAACATCGTCTCCCCGGACAAACGCTTTGATAGTGTGTATTTAAGCAATTACGCGCTGTTACAACTTAAGGACACTCTGGCTAGATTGCCCGGTGTCGGCGATATTCTTGTGTTTGGCGCCAGAGATTACAGTATGCGTTTGTGGCTGAATCCTGAAAAAATTGCCTCTCGCAACCTGACTGCCGGCGAAGTCATTAGCGCAATTCGAGAACAAAACATCCAAGTTGCCGCAGGCGTCGTAGGTCAACAACCTTCCCAGAATAATGCTGATTTCCAATACACCGTCAGCACCTTAGGCCGACTGACGCAACCCGAACAATTTGCTGAAATCGTCATAAAACAAGGTAACAACGGACAAATCACCCGCCTTAAAGATGTTGCCCGTATTGAACTTGGCGCTAAAGATTACAACTCAGGGTTGTTTTTGGATGGTCAGCAAACGGTGGGACTTGCCATCTTCCAGTTGCCCGGCTCCAATGCTTTAGAAACCAAAAAAGCCGTTGTCGAGGCGATGGAAAAGTTAAAGCCGAGCTTTCCTAAAGGTCTCGATTATTTACTGGTTTACGACACCGTGGTGTTCATCCAGCAATCGATCGATGCCGTAGTGATGACCTTGTTCGAAGCCATTTTGTTGGTCGTACTGGTAATTGTGATTTTCCTGCAAAACTGGCGCGCCGCGGTTATTCCTTTGCTGGCAGTCCCGGTGTCTCTGATCGGCACCTTCGCAGTCATGGCCGCTTTTGGTTTATCACTCAATACCTTGTCGTTATTCGGTCTAGTGTTAGCCATCGGGATTGTTGTCGACGATGCCATCGTTGTCGTGGAAAACGTCGAACGCCATATCGGTTTAGGTTTATCGGCGCGTGATGCCACCCGTAAAGCAATGAGCGAGGTTGTAGGGCCCATTATCGCCACAGCATTGGTGTTGATGGCGGTATTTGTGCCGACCATTTTTATTACCGGTGTGTCTGGTGCCTTTTACAAACAATTTGCATTGACCATTACCGTGTCGACGCTGATCTCAACTTTCAATTCATTAACCTTAAGCCCTGCCCTGTGCGCGCTGCTGTTGGATGGTGCGCATCATGGCAAAAAAGACTGGTTCACTCGTGGCTTTGACCGCCTGTTGGGTTGGTTTTTTGTACGCTTTAACCGATTTTTTGAGCGTTTCAGTAATGGCTATGCGCGTCTGGTCGGAAGATTAATCCGCGTGGTCACGATAGTTTTAGTCGTTTATCTCGGCCTCAATGGCCTAAATCTGTTGGCCTTTGAAAAAGTACCCACCGGTTTCATTCCACAGCAAGATCAAGGCTACCTAATTCTGTATGCGCAACTGCCGGATGCTGCATCACTGGCGCGTAGCAAGGACTTAGTCCAAGAGGCCACTCGTATCGTTCTCGATACTGACGGCGTTAAAAACGTCAATGCTTATGCAGGTTGGTCATTATTAACCGGCGCCAACCAATCTAACGTGGCAACCATGTTTGCGCGCCTGGATGATTTTGCCGTCCGTAAAGGCCATCCGGAACTGTATGCCGATGAAATCGTCAAAAAACTGCAGCAACGTCTTGGCAGTATTCCCGATGCTCGCATCGGCGTATTCGCGCCGCCTCCAGTTCGTGGCATGAGCTCAGTTGGTGGTTTTAAATTACAAATTCAGGATCGTTCCAATGCCGGTATCGAAGAACTCCAGCGTGTAAACGCTGACCTTGTTGCCAAAGGTAATCAACAACCCGGATTAGTCGGTTTGTTTTCCACTTTTCGTGCCGACGTGCCGCAGTTATTTGCCGATGTGGATCGCATTCGCGCCAAATCTATGAATGTGCCGCTAAAAGACGTGTTCGATACTTTACAGATCTACCTGGGTTCGCTGTACGTGAATGATTTTAATATCTTCGGCCGGACCTATTCCGTAGTCGCCCAGGCCGATTCACAATTTCGCATGCATCCTGAGGACATCGCCAAACTAAAAACCAAAAATACTCAGGGTAATATGGTGCCGCTGGGTTCGATTATTGATGTTAAAGAAATCACCGGTCCGGACAAAATTACCCGCTACAACATGTACCCGGCCGCAGAAATCAATGGCAGCACCCTGCCCGGCATCAGTTCCGGTCAAGCCATTAGCGAGATGAGTAATCTGATGAAATCTGAACTCCCGCCAGGATTTGACTTTGAATGGACCGAACTGACATTGCAACAGGTCTTAGCGGGCAACGTTGCCTTCCTGGTTTTTCCGTTGAGCGTGATTTTTGTATTTTTGGCGCTGGCCGCCCAATACGAGAGCTGGTCGTTACCGCTGGCAGTGATCTTAATTGTGCCGATGTGCATCTTGTCTTCGATGACTGGCGTCTGGCTCAGCAACATGGATAACAACATCTTCACGCAGATTGGCTTTATCGTGTTGGTGGGATTAGCCAGTAAAAATGCGATTCTCATCGTCGAATTCGCCAAGCGCCGCCAAGAAGCGGGACTTGATCACTTCGAAGCCGCTGTCGATGCCGCCAAAACCCGACTAAGGCCCATTTTGATGACGTCATTTGCCTTCATCATGGGGGTATTTCCATTAGTAATTGCTGACGGTGCAGGCGCAGAAACACGACGTATTCTGGGTACTGCCGTATTTAGCGGCATGATTGGCGTGACCTTGTTTGGGCTATTGTTGACACCGGTATTTTATGTTGCCGTGCAAGGCCTGGCACAACGTCGACAAAAGCGCTCTTGATAAATATTCATACCCCCACATCATTGCAGCGCCTAACTTAGCCAAATTTGGACTTAACAAATGTGTATTACTAAAACACCACGCCGGATTTTGACAATAAGCCTATTGGCGCACTGCCTGAATGCCTGTAGCGTTGGCCCCGACTTTAAAACGCCGGAAACACCGACTCCCGAAGCATTTACTTCGGCCGCCCAAGCGAATTTTTCGGCAAAAAACATTGAAGTCACTTGGTGGAAATTATTCAATGACAGCCAATTAATCGGCCTGGTTGATCAGGCCATTGCCCATAACTATGACTTAAAAACCGCTGAAGCCAACCTCCTTGAAGCGCGCGCACTTTATCTTGATGCGGGTTTAAATCTGCTGCCGACCGTCACCTCGCATGCCAATTACACTGAACAAAAACGCAGCCTTGGTGCACTGAATAATCGAAATTTCGTGCCACGCGACCTGAAACTCTACAACACCGGTTTTGATGCCTTTTGGGAAATCGATTTATTTGGCCGGGTGCGTCGTAATGTCGAAGCCAGCAGCGATGAAGTCGATGCGCAAGAAGCTAGCTTACGCGACCTGTCCGTCAGCTTAATATCCGAAGTTGCCCGCAATTATTTTCTTGTCAGAGGCTTGCAGAATCAATTGGTCGTTGCTCAACAGAACGTCGACAACCAAACGCAAACCCTCGACATCACCCAAGTTAAACTCGATAACGGCCGCGGCACCGAATTCGATACCTCCCGAGCATTAGCTCAACTTAATAACACTCGCGCCATTATTCCCCCCATACAGAACGCGATTAGCCAGGCCATCCATAGAATTAGCGTACTCACCGGACAAATACCGGGGGCGTTAACAAAGCAACTGTCGCAACCTAAAGCACTGCCAAAAATGCCTGAGATTATTCCAGTAGGTAACCCGGCAGACTTATTAAGGCGACGTCCGGATATTCGTATTGCCGAAAAAACCTTGGCTGCATCGACCGCACGCATTGGCGTGGCAACTGCTGATCTATTTCCAAGGGTTACCTTCGTCGGCACCTTGTCACTTGAAGCCAGCACGCTGTCAGGTCTGGTCGCTCCAGGCGGAGAAACTTTTTCAGTCGGTCCAAAAATCAGTTGGGCCGCACTGGATTTAGGTCGCGTATATGCGCGCATTAAAGCCGCCGATGCCCGTGCCGAAGCCAGTTTGGCGCAATACCAACAAACCGTATTAAATGCCCTGGAAGAAACAGAAAACGCGCTGGTTAACTACAACAAAGAACACGATCGTTCTGAAATGCTGCGCGCAGCAGCAAGCGCCAGCGAAAAAGCGCACGCATTGGCGCATTTACGATTCTCTGAAGGTGTGTCTGATTTTCTTACCGTGCTGGATGCGGAACTACGATTACGACAAGACCAAAATCAACTTGCCGCCAGCGAAACGGCATCAGCAACAGCATTAGTATCACTTTATAAAGCCCTGGGTGGAGGTTGGGAATCTAAATAACTGCTAGACTTACCCGCAACAGCTTAGCCTCGCTTCACTGTCACTCAGTTAAAACCAACATTCGCATTAGCGGGCCATGCCCGCTAATGCTTGCTATAGTTCGCAGCACGCTCGTTCCCACAAGCTATATCTCCGCATGACGCCCTGTCCTGACCTAGATTTAGTGCCTGGATATTTTAAAAACCCAATCGTAAAGAAACTAAACAGTATGTCTCGATTCATCAACTTGATGCTGCTGATAGCTTGTCTCACAGGCGCAGCAATTTCCATAACGCCTGCCTACGCTGCCGAACCAGTTCGCATTGGCATACTGGCATTTCGTCCTAAACCGCAAACCCTGATGCAATGGCAACCTCTGGCAGTGGCTTTAAAACAGGCCATACCGGAACGTGATTTTGTCGTCGAGGCATTCACCTTAGCCGAACTGGAATTAGCCGTTGCCAATAAACAATTGGATTTTGTCTTAACCAACCCTGGGCATTACTTATTACTAACAAGGCGTTATGGTTTGTCATCCCCACTTGCCACACTGGCCGCCACTGACAGTGAACCCGCCATTTCAGTCTTTGGCGGCGTAATATTTACGCGGGCAGGCACCGCCAACATCGACACGCTGCAAGACGTCAAACATAAAACGGTTGCTGTCACGAATACCGAATCCATGGGTGGCTACATGGCGCAGGCTTATGAACTCAGCTTGGCTGATATTCATCTGCCGCAAGACATCAAACTACTTAACACCGGCATGCCCCATGATAATGTTGTTGACGCCGTACTTGCAGGTCATGCCGATGTCGGATTTGTGCGCAGCGGTGTGTTAGAAGACCTAGTTAACGAAGGTAAGCTGAACATAGAGCAGATTAATATTCTCAATCGACAAAACCCACCTAACTTTCCACAACAAGTGTCAACCCGGCTATACCCGGAATGGCCGTTTGCATCATTAACGCATGTTGATGAAAACCTAGCTCGTCATGTCGCGGCCGCTCTTTTTCTACTGGAAGAAAACACCACAGCCACGCGCAAAATGGGAATACACGGCTTTGTTGTACCGGCCGATTACACGCCTGTGGAAGATTTACTCCGGCAACTGCGATTACCGCCTTACGAAGGCGCACCGCAATTTACCTTAAAAGATGTATCGGCACGTTATCAATGGCAAATTATTGGCAGCCTGTTTGTTGTTGGTTTTATTTTGCTACTGATTTTTCGATTATGGGTTACCAACCGAAAACTCTGGGCCGAACAACAAAAGGTGAAACAACAAACCCAACAATTACAAGAAAGTGAACACAAACTGACGGTGATTTTGGAAAACGTCGAAGCCTGCATTTATCTTAAAGATCGGCAGGGCCGCTATCTCTACGCTAACCGCCAAGTACGCAAGCTATTTGCTGCTTCGATGAATGAAATAGTCGGACAACGCGATGAACGCTTCTTTGATGACAAGACAGCTGAGAAATTACATCTTAACGACCGCCTGGTATTGGAAGATGGACTAACGTTAAGAACAGAAGAAACTAATAGAAATACCCATGACAATCACACATCAACTTATCTATCGATCAAACTGCCGCTGCGCAATGGGGCGGGAGAAATCTATGCGCTGTGCGGCATTTCTACCGATATTACTGAAACTAAAAAAACCGAAAAATACGAACATTTTCGTAGCCAAACTTTAGAGCTGTTAACAGGCAATACCCCATTACCGCAAATTCTTGAAGCCATTGTGCTCGGTGTGGAACATTTAAATCCCGAAATGTTATGCAGCATTTTGTTGTTAGACATCGAAGGAAAACATCTCGGTAATGGCGCCGCACCTAGCCTACCTGATTTTTATAATGAGGCTATCAACGGTGTGGAAATTGGCTTGGGTGTCGGTTCCTGTGGCACGGCTGCATTTACCGGTCAGCGTGTTATCGTTGAGGATATTTCCTCACACCCTTATTGGGCGCCTTACAAAGAACTGGCAACGCGCGCTGGATTAAGCGCTTGTTGGTCCCAACCTATTCTTTCGGCTGTTGGTAAGGTGCTGGGTACCTTTGCCATTTATCATCGAGATGCTCGCCCACCTTCGGAAGATGATATTTTTATCATTGAACAAACCGCCCGTTTAGCCAGCCTCGCCATTGACCGTAAACACTCGGAAAATAAGCTGCGCACAAGCGAGCTGGCCCTAAAATCAGTGTCCCAAGGCGTACTCATCACCACGCCGGACCAAAACATCCTTTGGGTCAATGATGCCTTTTTGTCGATCACTGGCTACAGTAAAGCAGACATCATGGGGCAAAATTGTCGTTTCATGCAGGGTCCGGCGACTGACCTACAGACTTTAGAAGAATTACGCATAGCCCTTGAACAAGGCCTCGAATTTTCTGCAGAGATCCTTAATTATCGCCAAGACGGCAGCAGCTTCTGGAACGACTTGACGATCTCACCTACACACGACGAACAAGGCCAATTAACCCATTTTGTCGGTGTCACCCGCGATATTACCGAGCGTAAAGAGGCAGAAGAAAAACTCCACCTCGCAGCCAGTGTGTTCACCCATGCTCGTGAGGGCATCATGATCACTGCACCGGACGGCACCATTATTGACGTCAATGACGCCTTCTGTCGTATCACCGGTTACAAACGCAGCGACGTTATCGGTGGCAACCCGCACCTGTTGAGTTCAGGACATCATGGCAAAGAGTTTTACGTCTCCTTGTGGCACGACTTGACCGAAAAAGATCATTGGTACGGCGAAGTCTGGAACCGTCGTAAAAATGGCGAGGTCTATGCCGCCATGCAAACCATCAGCGCCGTTACCGACACTCACGGTCACACTCGCCACTATGTGGCATTATTTTCTGACATCACCACCCTTAAAGAACATGAAAAGGAATTGGAACACATCGCCCACTACGATGCGCTAACCAGCTTGCCTAATCGTGTGTTATTGGCGGACCGGTTGCATCAAAGCATGGCTCAGGCACAGCGACATTCACAACCTCTAGCGGTGGCCTATCTCGACCTTGATGGTTTTAAGGCAATTAACGACAACTATGGGCATGAAGCCGGCGACCAGTTACTCATCGCCGCCACCGCCAACATGAAACATGCCTTACGTGAAGGCGACACTCTCGCCCGTTTGGGTGGCGACGAATTCGTCGCCGTCTTACTAAATCTACCGGACATCGAAGCTAGCGTACCGGTTCTACTCCGCCTGCTTGCCGCTGCGGCTGAACCTGTACATGTCGGCGACCTTACCTTACAAGTCTCAGCCAGTCTCGGTGTTACCTTCTATCCGCAGCACGAGGATATTGATGCCGATCAATTACTGCGCCAGGCTGATCAAGCCATGTACGTCGCTAAACAGGCAGGTAAAAATCGTTACCACGTCTTTGATGCTGTGCAAGATAGCAGCATCCGTGGTCATCATGAAAGTCTGGGGCACATTCGCGATGCCCTGACTAAGCGCGAATTCGTGCTGTATTACCAACCCAAGGTGAACATGCGCACCGGTACCGTCATCGGCGCCGAAGCGCTGATTCGTTGGCAACACCCCGAAAAAGGTCTATTACCGCCAATAGTCTTTCTACCGGTCATCGAAGACCATCCACTGGCCGTTGAACTTGGTGAATGGGTCATAGACGCAGCACTGACGCAAATGGAAATCTGGCATGCCGAAGGTTTAAATATCCCGGTCAGTGTCAATATTAGCGCCCGCCAATTACAGCAATCGGATTTTGTTGAATGCTTGCGAGCCATTCTGGCAAAACATCCTGACATCCTGCCCAGCAGTCTTGAACTTGAAGTGCTGGAAACCAGCGCCTTGGAAGATATGGGCAAAGTCTCTCGAATTATTCATGATTGCCGGGAAATCGGTGTTAAGTTCGCCCTGGATGATTTCGGCACCGGTTATTCGTCGCTGACTTATCTGAAGCACTTGCCGGTAACACTGCTCAAAATCGACCAAAGCTTCGTGCGTGACATGCTCGACGACCCGGATGATCTGGCTATCGTCGAAGGTGTGCTTGGCTTGGCATCGGCTTTCCGCCGCGACGTGATTGCCGAAGGGGTAGAAACTTTGGCACATGGCGAACTGCTGTTACAACTCGGCTGCGTTTTGGCCCAAGGCTACGGCATTGCCAGACCCATGCCCGCTGACCAGTTACCACACTGGACGGCAAACTGGCGTCCAGACCCGGCCTGGATAGACCTACCGTCAGTAAACCGCAACGATATACCGTTGTTGTTTGCCAGTGTCGAACACCGCGCCTGGATCACCGCCATAACCGCCTACGTGACCGGCGAACGAGAGCTCCCGCAATTGTTTGATCACCGCGCATGTCGCTTCACGGCCTGGCTGGAAGGCGGTGACAACAGACTACGACATGCCGAATTACCTGCTTTTCAGACTATTGAACCTTTGCACCGACAACTGCATTTTATCGCCGACGAACTAATAGATCTTCAAGTTCAAGGCCACAATTCAGAAGCGCTGACAAGACTTGACGAACTGCAAGCATTAGGCGATGCACTGCTTTTTCAAATGAAAATCATGGTGCAGGAAATCAAAAAATAACGTGACAACTCACCGACCCTTAAACAATGAAAAATAATAGCAACGACCTGTCACAGCATATTTTGCCAAACTCCGCGACGATGGTGGGCGTGTGCATCATGGTAATCAGTATCGTTAAAAGCCAACCTTCAGATTTGGTGAGTTACCTGATTGATAAAGCGCTGGCTATCGACAGCGTGCTGTTTACCGTCAGCGCCCTGCTGTCATTTTTGTCGATTCGTTTAGAACGCTCCACCGTCCATCTGGAGCGGTGGGCAGAAGTGATTTTTATAGTGGGCTTGGTGTCTATGACACTGATTGCGGTGATTTTTTCTTTTGAAATCGTTTGACCCTACACCGTGCTATCTGCGTGTAAAGCTGAGCACTGCCGAGCCGGACATTAGAATGAAACTGAGCACCGCAGTTAAACTTTATAAATAGGTGAGAGTGAAGAAAACCGCTCATGCTTCGACTGGACTCAGCACGAATGGTTTTCTTCACGTCCAACTGATTTTTTTAGTATGAAAAATAAGCAGACCTTGCTTGACTAATATCTTGGCCGTTTAAAAAGCACTAAAAATCCCGGCAATACCATGAGCACCAGCGGTATCTGCACAACAAGTCCCGAGACAATAGCAATCGCCAGCGGTTGTAGCATTTCCGAACCTGCACCTATGCCCAACGCCAACGGCATGAGGGCAAGAATGGCCGCAATAGTCGTCATGGCAATCGGACGCATGCGGTTGTTACCTGCGGTAATCATACGTTGAACGCCCGCCGCTGAATCCGGCAAGCTTTGATACTCCGAATAATAAAAAATGCTGACCTCGGTAACGATGCCAATGACCATGGTCATGCCCATCATCGCGGTGATGTTCAATTCGGTATGGGTCAGCCATAAGCCGATAAATACCGCTGCTACCGCCGACAAGGTGGTCAGCAGCATTGACAGCGCCACATGAAACTGTTCATACAAATACAGCAACAGGATAAAAACCAGCGCCACCGCTGCGATAAACACGATAATCAGGTCATGAAAAGCGACGCGTTGCTGTGCATATAACCCGCCCAGCACATAATAAACGCCTTGCGGCATCATGCCGGGCTGATCGAGGGTTTTAATGACATCAGCAATAACCGAGCCCATGTCCCGGCCGCTAATACGCGCCGTAACGGCCACCATGCGTTTTAAATTATCGCGGGTGATTTGCGCTTGTCCGGTTTCTGTGGCGATTTGTGCAATCCGTTTTAGCGGCACCCAATGACCGTCGGGAGCGCGAATGCGCAAATTATCCAGCGTCCGCAGCGTCCCCCGTTCGTTTTCAGGGATCCACACACGCAGATTGACCATCTTGGCGCCTTCCTGTAATTGGGTAGTAATAGCGCCGGTCAAATAATTATTAAGTGTTTGTGTGACGGCATCCGGACTAAGCCCTTCCAGTGCGGCTTTATCCCGTAAAACCCGGATATTGACCGCATCGCCGGCAGGAATTACACCATTATTTAGATCAACAACGCCGGGTATGTTTGCCAACGCCAGCGCCACTTTCGTCGCCAATTCTTTTAATAATTGTCCGTCATCGGCATACAGTTTGACTTCAATCGGTTGAGGAACGGCTGTTAAGTCGCCAATAATATCTTCCATCAGTTTAGCAAGTTCAATACTCAAACCAGGAACTTGCCTGCCAATCTGCTCTCGGACGCTATCCATCACCTCATCCAGACTGCGTCGGGGCAACGGCTTTAAGCGCACAAAAAAGTCGCCTTCATTGGCTTCGGTAATAAAGCCGCCCAAACTATTACCGGTACGGCGCGAATACGTCTCCACTTCAGGCGTATGGTGCAGAATTTTTTCAACTTGTTGCAATAAGCGATCCGTTTCCGATACCGACGTACCGGGCGCTGCTCGGTAGTCGAGAATAAAGCCACCTTCATCCATGGACGGCATAAACCCCGATCCGGTCTGTTGCCAACCCAAGAAACCGGCGACCAACAGCGGAAGCAGCGCCGCCAATATCAACCAGGGCCTTGGCAACATCACTCGCAACAGGCCTTGATAGCGTTGATGAAACCAACGCGTCAACGGGCCATTTTCTTCCTGTTCGGTATCTTTTTGCCTCAGGGTATGCGCAGCCAGCAAAGGCACGACCAGCCACGCCACGATAAAAGAGATGAATAAAGCGGAAGCGATAGTGATCGACAAGGCTTTAAAAAAACTGCCGCTGACGCCGGATAAAAAAGCCAATGGCGCAAAAATAATAATCGTCGATGCCGATGAGCCAGCCAACGGTTTAGTAAATTCGTTAGCGGCCAGATGAATACGTTCCTGATAAGTCCCTGACGCTTCCCGCATCCGGCGGATGATATGCTCGATCATGACAATCGCATCATCAATAATCAGCGCCACGGCAGCCGCCATGCCGCCCAGGGTCATAATATTAAAGCCGATCCCCAGTAAATGAATGATCAGTACGGTCGCCGCTAACGCCATCGGCACAGTAATGGCGGCAATCAAAGTCACCTTGATATTTCGTAAAAACACCAGCAAGGTAACAATGGCCAATCCTAAGCCAATCAACAGCGCTTCTTTAACACTCAAGGCTGAGGCGACAATCAAATCGCTTTGGTCATACCACAAAGCGATTTTAATGTCGGCGGGGAGCTTCTGTTTGATGCGCTCCAGTTGCGATTGCGCGTTGCGGGCAATCGCAACCGTGCTGCTACCGGGTTGTTGATTAAGTTGAAACAGTACAGCATCACGCCCCTCGGCGGTGATTCGTTGCCACTGAGGCGCGGTGGTTTTAAGCACCTGTGCGACATCTTCAAGAAACACCAAGCCGTTTTGACCACTGCGTAAAATAGTTTGGCCGATTTGTTCCGAACTCTGTAACTGCGTATTGGCCAACAACAAATACAACTTGTAGTTTTGCTCCAGCCGACCGACCGCCTGAATCACATTAGCTGTCGATAGGGCTTTAGCAATATCATCCAGACTTAAACCTAGGGCATTAATTCGCGCAGGATCGACCAGTACCTGATATTCCGCTATCGCGCCGCCCAGTACATCGACTTTAGCGACGCCGGGAATAGCCGATAAAACCGGTCTAATTTGATAAAGCGCTAACTCCCGAAGTTCAACCAAATTGTGCGTGGCGGACGACAAGCTGTAACCCAACACCGGGAATATCGTCGGATCCATACGTTTGACCGCAAATGCCAGGGTGTTCGGCAGTGTGGAACGAATCTGATTAAGTGCCGATTCCACTTGCAACATAGCCGATACCATATCGGTACCCCACGCAAAGTTAATCGCAATATCGGCACTACCACGGCTGGTCGCCGAGCGCACCGTCAGCACCCCCGGTACCGCGCGTACTGCCTCTTCTACCGGCCAGGCGACCTGAATGGCCATGCGTTCGGCGGGCATGTCACCGGCATTGAGATTAATGACCACCCTGGGGAAAGTCACCTGGGGAAACAGGCTGACCGGTGTACGGTAGATTGCAAAGCAGCCAGCGATGGCAAACATACTGAGCGCAAACAAAATGGAACGGCGATGCAAATACGCCCACTGGATCATGGTGTCGCTCCCCTGCCGGTATTATCGGCAGGCGTCGCGGACACCGCCATATCGGGTGTCAGTTCGTAGTTACCTAACACCACCACCTCGTCCTGCGCCTTTAAATCAGCCGCTATCACCTCAACGTGCCGGTCGTTTTCCAAACCTATTTGTACGTTGTGCTTAACGGCATGGCCGTTTTTAACCGTAAATAGACGGTAACCACCATCATCAGGCAAAACTGCCTGCCGGGGCACCATTAAGCAATTGGCCGAGGCGATAATAATCCGACCTTCGACAAAATCATTAATTAACAAGGTTTGATTCAGCACCGGCCTGACAAAAACATTCAGCAGACGAGTGCTTGGATCAATCTGATGGGTGATGATTTCTATACGCCCCTCAACCGGCGCCGCAACCGGCGTATTCACAGGTGTAATCAGCACTTGCTGGCCGAGTTGCAGATGTTGGTAATCCTCAGGTTCAATACCCAAACGCACCATCCACTGATTTTGATCGACCAGCTGTAACAGCGGCGTACCGGCCGGAACGATTTGTCCCTGTTGCACACTGACCAGATAAATAATCCCGGCATGTTCAGCGTTGATACGCTGTTCTTTACCGATACCGCGCTCAGCCAGATTTTTGATCATCACCTTAGCCTGCGCAACCCGTAATTGAGAGGCCACTAAATCCTGTTGGGTTGCCAGTTTCAGGCGTATGCGTTCTTGTAACAGTTGATTTTCACGCAGTGCGGCATTTAATTCACTTTGTGCCTGCTCCAGCTGTAACACCGCATCCGTTCCGGGCTTCAGCAGAAGTAACACATCGCCTTTTTGAACAAGCTGGCCTTGATTGACCTGTATTTTTTCAATCAGGCTGGTATAGGGCACGTTGATCGTCGTCAACTTATCTGGAAACGGCAACACCATGCCATAGGCGGTCAGCGATTCTTTCAGCTCGCCTTCTTGCAACTTGATGGTTTTTACCTGAGCAACCGGTTCCGGTTCGGAAACCTTTGTGTCTGCGCTGGTTAAAGCAGGTGACTTTACCAGCCCAACAATCAGCGCACAGACTATGACTAACGCCAACAACGCAAGTAGGACGATAGTGTTTTTAGAATAGGATTTCATCATTATTTTTAATATTCAGCGAGTTCGTTTTAGAGTCGAACTGACATCTAAAATGGGTGCGGTTCGTCGAAAACAACAACATTAACCGGTGGGAGCGACGCCCACGTCGCGAAGGCTTCAAATCGCGTGGGCGTCGCTCCCACAAATCACTTTCACAGCAATCAATTGATGCTGAATAGTCACCATTATTTTCCATAAAAATCAGTGGCCGTATGATAACGCCCGCTCGCCACCTCCAAAGCAATCCCCGCTTGCACTAACTGCAATTCCAACGTCAGCAAATCAATTTTTTTATCCGTCAAGCTGTTCCAGGCCACGTAATAATTCAGTACATCAACTTGACCGTTTTCGATGGCAGATTGATAGGCGTTAACCAGCTTAGCCAAATCGGGAATGGCATGACGAACGGATTGAATTTGTTGATTTATCGACGCGATAGTGACCAGTAATTCGGCAATATCGGCTCTGGCCTGAAACAGTCGGCTGGTATATTGATCGAACAGTTGTTGACGCGTCGCCCGTTCCAGCGCGATTTGACCTTGATTGCGGTCGAAAACCGGCAGCGTCATCGAAACGCCAAAGCCCATGGTATAGAGGTTGCTGTTATCCCGGGCATGATCAAAGCCGATACTGATTTGCGGAAATTGCTGCAATACCGCGACATGCAGGCTTGCTTCCTGGCTTTCATAGCCGCGTTTTAAGGCCATTAAGTCTAGCCGCCGGTTGTCCATGTCGCGTATTAAAGCGTCATAGGTCGCCGCGGTTATCTGGGTGAGTAGCGCACTATTTTGTTGCAGGGTAACGGCCTCATAAGGCTTGAGCCCAAGCGCACGATTGAGGCGTTGTTGCTGCTGTTTGGTTTGCTGCTCAAGCGCCAGCAAGCGAATATCCAGTGCATTTTTGGCGGAGACGGCAGCAACCCGCTCCAGTTCCGTGACCAAACCCAATACAGCGGCTTCTTGCAAGCGCACACGGTTTTCCTCCAAGCGTTGCGCCATATCGGTGAGTAACCCCTGTTGCTTGTGGTAAACGATCAATTGATAAGTGGCCAGTTTTGCGGCCTGGGCAAATTGCCATTCCTGCCAGGCAATTTGCAAATCAATAGCCTGTTGCTGTTTCTGGGCGGCGGCTATTTTGTTCTGCCGCCAAATCAGCGCGGTTGCCTGCCAACTCAGCCCAAAACCCAAGGCATTGTTCATGCCTAGATCGGTGCCACCGGCAGGCGCGGAAAACGTGTAAGAGATTTGCGGATCCGGTAACAATCCGGCCTGTAACAGTTGGGCGTTGGCGATGCCGTGTTGATCTCTTATCGCGCGTAACTCCGGATTGCGCAACACCGCTAAAACAGCCGCTTCATCCGGCGATAAACCATCCTCCATAGTAAACTTAAGCGGTTCGAGTAGCGGATACTTGATTTTTGCCGCCTGGATAGTGAGCTGTTCACGGGATGGCGTTTGCAATTGCTGCTGAACGGCTTGTTCGGTCAGCGGTTTTGCTTGGTACTGGGAGCAACCCAACGGTAAACAAAATAATAGTGCCGGGAGCCATTGGTTTTTGCTGATTATCATTGAGCCATCACTGGGTCGTTACAAAAATGGATGACAATATTAAGCCCCGGATGGTTATCCGCTAACACGATTTTAGCGCCATGAAGTTCGACAATCGCGGCCACAATACTCAGGCCAAGACCGTTGCCCGGCGTGGTTCGGCTTTGTTCCAGCCGATAAAAGCGTTGAAATACTTTCTGGCGGTGTTCCTCGGCAATCCCTGAGCCGCTATCCGCAACAATAAATTCGGCTTGAGTACCTGATGAGTGTAGGCTGAGCTTGATCTGGGTGTTCTCCGGCGTATGCGTGATGGCATTCTCCAGTAAGTTGAAAGCCAGTTGTGTCAGCAGTTCTTTATCACCGGTCAGTTTTACGTCCGGGTCAATATCTGCGCTGATGGTTTTTCCCTGTTCCTCAGCGACAGGACACAGCGCGTCGATCACAGCAAGCACTATCTCGCTGAGATTGACGGTCTTGAAACCACTACGGCGAGAGCCGGATTCAATCTGCGAAATTCTCAGCAGGGCGGAAAAGGTATTGAGAATGCCATCGACTTCTTCAATAGCGAAGGCGATTCGTTCTTTGTACTGCGCTGCCGAAAGATCCCTTTTTACAGCATCCTCAAGCCTGAATTGCAAATGGCTGATCGGCGTGCGTAAATCGTGAGCAATGTCATTGGAGACTTGCTGGACGTTGTCAATCAACACGCCGATTTTATCCAGCATCCGGTTGAGCAATACGGCGAGCTTGTCCAGTTCATCACGGTTTTTTGCAACCGGCAGTCGGTGTTGCAGATCACCAGCAATAATGGCCTGTGTGGATTGGGTAATGCGCTGGATTTTTCTCAGAAATGTATGACTAAGATACAATCCGCCGCCCGCACCCAAAAAAATAACCAATGCCAAGCCCCAAATAAAAGCCTGAATAATCGCTTCCCCTGCCTCTTGAATGTAGTCGCCGTCCTGACCAACAGCTAGCCACATGGCATTGGGTAACGCGATAACTCTGACATAAAGGTTTGGGGGGGCTTCGTCATAGTTAATAGACTCAGTCCCACGCCTGATAATTTGCCATCCTGCTAACGGTTTAAAATCCCCGAAATTTCCCGCTATCAACTCGCCATGCTGGTTTACAACGCCATATTCCCGAAGGGTATGAGATACCGAAACACCAGCTTCCCCAATCTCTTTTTTTAATTCAGCGAGTCCGCTAGAATCATATTCCGCTTTTAGCAGAGTAGCTTCCGTCTCGATGGTATTTTTGAGTTGTTGCTTGAGTGTATGCGTGGTCAATAAGTAAACCGTTATGCCAATAGCCAGAAAAGACAGTAAAAACAGACCCAAATATAAGGTCATCAGCTTAAAGCTGGTCGTGTCGATAAGGCTAAGCAATTTCATGAATGATATATCCTGCTCCACGAACGGTATAAATGAGATCAGACTTGTTCCCGGCATTCAGCTTGCCACGCAGGCGGCTGATGTGGGTTTCGACAATATTGGTTTGGGGGTCAAAATGAAAATCCCAGACGTTTTCCAGCAGCATGGTGCGCGTTACCACCTGTCCGGCATGGCGAACAAGATACTCAAGCAGACGAAACTCTGTTGGTTGAAGATCGATAACTTTCCTATCGCGCCTAACCAGTCTTTTCAACAGATCGATCTCAAGATCCCGGACCTGTAAGACTTTCAGTTCAGCCGTTTCCCGTGGTCTGCGCAGCAAGGCGTTCACCCGTGCGGCAAGCTCGCTGAAAGCGAACGGCTTGACCAGATCGCCTGCATTCAAACCTTCAACGCGGTCATCAATGCCACACATTGTGGTCAGGAACAGTACCGGCACATTACACTGTGTACTTCGCAGAGTTTTTACCACGGTCAATCCGTCAAGGTGGGGCAACATACGGTCGACAATAAGAAGGTCATAATTGCCTTCTTTGGCAATGAGTAGGCCTTCGTAGCCATCCTTAGCCAAATCGACCGTATGGCCGGCCTCTTTCAAACCTACCGAGACATAATTTCTAGTCTCAGAATCATCTTCAATCATTAATATTTTCATAGCCTCAAAAAAAATGCCGGGGCGTTACTCCGGCATTAATAGCTTACTGTTTCTCGTTTTCAGCACCTTCGTTAGACTCATCGCTTAGCGAAACCTTAAGCACCTTACCGGTATTGCCATCGACCAGAACGTTATGCACCTTACCTTCGTTAACAACCTCTATCTCGAATTGAACGCTGCTGGCTTCATCATCGATTTCGGCTTCCATGGCCTTGCCGCCGACTTTTTGTTCGGCTGCTTTGATCGCTTCGGATAAAGAAATTTTGGCTTGGCTAAACAGCTGCAGCTCTTTTGCATCCTTTTCCTTCGTATCACTGGCTTGCGCCATAGTAACAGCCGTACTAACCATAATAGCCATTGCCAATAGAGACATTATAAATTTGTCGCGTTGCTTGTTCATTTTCAGTCCTCTTTACTATCAGGCGGAATTACCTGACGTCGAATATAGAATAACGAAAATAACATTACCGGAAGCTGTCAAAAACTATACAGTTTTGTAATGTGGTTGCTAAACCGGATCGGTTTTTTATTGCGCCAGATTTAAATGAAAAATGTCATCAGCACCTTCTATTTTTAAGTCGTCATCTTGGACTGGATGGTTAGTTGGTCACTCCCCTTGTTTCGGCATTGTTGGTGCAGTGACGGTTTGATCCAAAAGCTGTTTGGATGAACTGTTATTTTTGCTGTTTTGACCCACTGTTAAATCCTGTATTTCGCCATCATCAAATATTTTTAAATTGATCGATTGTCCGTTGTTTTTTCCAGTCAAGTGAAAGTAACGTGTTTGCACACTTTCGACTTCATCAACTTTGAGGTTGGGGTAACGTTGATTAAGTTGATTCATGACCGGAAATGGAATGTCGAAATAAGGGGCTTCTTTGGTCATTTTTATGATTGCGCCATCGGCAGCCACAATCATGTCGGTATCAATAAGCGTTTTATTATTCACCGTTTTAGTACTTACAATTTCAAACTTGACATAACCGGTATCCGTCACCTTTTCGATGTTACTGATGCTGTCTTGAGCCATCGAATTCGAAACGGTAATACGCACTGCTTCCGGCAATGCGTTGAATTTTATTGCAGCGCGTTGTTCGACGGCGAATGCCAGGGGCGAAATTAAACTAAAAACAATACATCCAATCTTTTTGTAGTGCATGTGACTCTCCATTTTTATAGTGTTATTTATCAATAGGTTGGAGTAACAGTGGTCGGCAATGAATTTTCTGTTTGTCTATCAAACAGAAAGGCAGCGGCATCTGTTTATTCGGCGAGATGGTTGCAATCATTGTCTTGCTGGTCAGCTCGTTCAAACGCGGTAATAGCAATCATCCTTTCAATTCTATGTAAATGTTCGCCAAGCTCTCGAATGGTGAGCTCCGCACGCACATTAACAGCGTGATCAATTTCAGCATCGAGACGATCTTTGGCGCTTTGCCGATTTTGCGACATCATAATGATCGATGCTTGAATCGCAGCCAGCATGGATAACATCAGATTAAGAAATATATACGGATAAGGATCAAACGCTTCATGGAGCGGGCCAAGTATTTCAGTATTGACCACTGTCCAAAAAACCAGTGCGGCAAAAAATATCAAAATAAATGTCCAGGAACCGCCAAAGGCTGCAATAGTATCTGAAGCTCGTTCACCAAAAGTACTCCGTTTAGTAAACTCCTTGTTAACATCTCGCGGCCCGGTGATTCTGGATAGTACATCTTCGATAACCTCACGCTCATGAGGTGTCAATTGTTCCCAGTCGCCGTTAAACAGGCTTTTGGCTACAGCTACATTGTCGTTCGCTTGACTCATGGCTCATTAACCTCGTAAATGGAATAACTAATACCAATCCCAATAAGTTTTTATTTTGAAACCCTCATCCTAGCCTTCTCCCATTGGAGAATGGATAGCATGTGAACTTATTGTGATTGGTATAATTGTTTACCGGATAAATCGTTACTTGCCAAAAATCCCCTGCCAGCCTCCGGAAATCAACCGGGCAATCAGCATCAAAATATAAGGCACCGACAGCCCAGCCGGTGCTGCCAGATAGCGCGGTTGCCAGTCGGGTTCGAATTTGGCTTTGTATTGATACAGGCCTTCAAAATTGTAAAACTGGTCACCCATTTTAAAAATGGTCGCACCTACTTTATGCCACAACGGTGATAAAGGCCGCTGTTCTAAACCGGCCAAAGGCGCCATGCCAAGCGAAAACCACAGGTAATGTTCGGCTTGTCCCCATAGCATCAACTCGGAAAATAAAAAATCCATAATGCCTTTTGGACTGTCTGGATGGTAACGCATTAAGTCGATCGATAATTCTTCCTTGGCATCGGTTTTCCAGATGTTGGCAAAGGCTTGAATACGCCCTGCCTCGTCTTTTATCACCGCCACATCGGTGCGGCGGATGTAGTCTTCTGCAAAGAATCCCAGCGAGAAGCCTTTTTCACGGGTGTTTTTGCTGGCTAACCAGGCATCGGAAATTTGCCGCAACGCTGGTAGCGCAGCTTCAACGTCGGGGCCGGTCAAAATTTCGAACTGATAATTAAGTTTTCCAAACCGGTTACGCGCGCTGCGTTGGGCATCATGCTTTTTGCCTTGCAAGCTGAAGGCGGATAAATCTACGCGCGCTTCTTCGCCTAATTTGAATAACGATAAGCCAAGGTCAAGATAAGCAGGCAGCAAGTCTGCGCTGGCCTCATAAAACACCGCCTTGGCGCCATTGCGATCGGCTTGTTCGAGAAATTGATAGAGCAGTTCATCAAACGCAGTTACTTCACCGATGGGATCACCCATCGCAATCCAAAATTTAGCGGTGGCTTCGAACATGATGAAGGCATTGCGTTCGGCATTCCAAAACAGCGTTTTGTCACCGAGCAAGGCCAAAAAGCCATGGGTTTCAGAGCTCTTAAGCACTATTTGCCGAGCTTCTGTCAATTCCGCAGCCGTTGGTTTCAGCGGCGTTTGTGATGGTGCAACAGCTAACAAACGTGATAGTCCGAAAGCCACAGCGACAACGCTCACTAACAACATCGCCCGTAAAAATCGGGGCGCATTGTTGTCATAAGAAAACTGCCACCACAAATCATGCGAGTATTCGACATCCCGATAAGCGAAAAACCCTAACCAGATGGAGCCTGCCAAGACTAAGGCAATGGCAATTAGCCAGGATTTAGAAAACGACATCCGCAATAACGACGAGTGACGTTGAAAATAATTGCGGGTCGGCAGCATCAACAGCAGTATCACCGACAACACCAAGGCCTCGTGCCAATCTAAACCTTTGAGTACTGACGTGCCAATACCTACTCCCAGCAAGGCAAGACTGGCATACCAAGCGGCATCGATCCTTAAGCGAATACCTCGGGCCAAAAACAGCAACAACAAACCGGTAAGACTGCCGGTTAAATGCGAAAACTCAACCACCGGCAAAGGCACTAAATCAACCCAATCCAACATGTCGGTATGGGAAGGAATAGCACCTGAAACCAACAGCACGCCGCCTGCCAGCAACAGCAACAGGGAATATAGCTGCGGCACGATGGCCGATAACACACCACGCAACGCTGCCGTGCTTTCGGCGATAATTTCCCGGCGGCTGACTATTTCGTAACTTAGTAGCCCGGCACCGGCCAATAACAACGGCACGAAATAATAAATAACTCGATATAACAGCAGCGCCCCAATCAACAACAAATGCTGATCAGTGGCGTCAATATCCGCCATCAACCATAAAAAAGCGCTTTCAAACACGCCGATACCGCCCGGCACTTGGCTGATTACACCCATGACCTGCGCCACCACAAACACCACGACGAAAGCGCCAAAATCTATATCGACTTTGCCGACCAGAAATACCCACAGCACTAACGACGACAGCACGACATCGACACTGGCCACCAGCGTTTGCCAGAACGCCATGCTTGGCGTCGGCAGATATAACTCGAAGCCCTTGATTCGCAGCGGTTTTCGCCAACAAAAAACAGCAACCCAATAAACCAATAAGGCCGCGGCACACACCAAGCTGACCCAATGGATGGTCGGTGGCTCCTGCGCTGTATTTGCCAAATACAGCGGCAATAACAAACTGCCGACCAACCCTAAAGTCAGCGCACCCAATAAGTAAGTAACGGTTTGGAACAGGGAAATTTTTAAAATATCCCAGCCCGGCACGCCCCATTTTGAATAAAACCGATAACGAATTGAGCCGCCCGCCGCCCAGGCATGGCCGGTGTTGTTGCTGATTGCATAACTTAACAAGGCCGCTGCAATCATCTTCAGCAACGGAATCTGGGTATGGCCGGTGAAGCGCAATGCCAGCCAGTCATAGCCAGCTAACACCAAATAGTTGATCACCATCAATACAAACGCCGCGCCTATCGCCCACATCGGCATACTTTGTAACGATGTCAGAATGTCGCTTAAGTCATGAATCTTAAGTTGGTTATGAACAATAACCAACGCACAGGCCAGTAAAACGACTGGCAATAATTGAAAGATTTTTTGGCCAATTCGGCTAAGGGTTTCGCGGGTCATGAAGTAGCCTTTGTTTTTTCTTACAGGGTTAAATAACACTATCAAAGCGGCAATTCGGAGTCCTTCTCATCCAGGACTTTGTCGTAAAACTCACGCAGACTAAGAATGCAACTGAAGCTATCGGGAACGGTGCATCTCGGCAACTGCTCCTGCGTCGCTTAGCGCGCCTACTTTTGGTGCTCTACCATAAATTGCATCATTGTCCCCGGCTCATATAATACAAAGCGTGGCGATAGAAGACCGGGCTCCTGTAAGCCAGACCCAATCAAAACCACAGATGCGGCCATACAGGTGGCCGTTTCATTTCTTAAACAGCAAAACCAACGTGGTGAGGAAGCAGCGGTTCTACATAGCCCTCAAATCCGATCCATTTTCCCGGTTTGTGCATAACTAGGGTTCTTTATACCAATTACTATCGTTCCCACGCTCCGGCGTGGAAATGCAGCAGCGGACGCTCTGCGTCCCTAGCCGCTGGAGCGGCGCAGCAAACGTTTCCACGCCGTAGCATAGGAACAATAATCGACCTACGTTTTTGCACCTCGTTTGGGCTTGAGGGTTTTCACTTCCTGTGTACTGACAAGCTGTTGGTACAACTCGAACAGAAAAGCCACGCGGTCGCTGTCGCCGGAAAATTTCTTTTTGGAATACGCCGCGTCAACTGCCGTATCGAGTTTATGGTGGGCTTTGACCAGTTCCGGCGGCATGGATAGCGGATCGTAAAGATCGGCCAGCGAGGAATTGGGGTAAAGGGCGCGGGCATCGAGGACGGCTTGGGCGGCCTCTTCGATTAAATCCCCCCTGCCCCCCTTTTGCAAAGGGGGGTGAGTGTCATTCGATGAAGTAGTCGTTTCGCCAATTTGTATCGATGCGCCAGTAGTCCCCCCCTTTGTAAAAGGGGGGTTAGGGGGGATTTGCGGCCAAGGGAAATTGTTGTAAACGATGGTATTGGAATAGCTGTAATCACTTTTAAGGCGACCGCAGACACTGCGCATCCAAGCGTTGTGCATCGTGCTGTTCAAAATGCCGAAGGTGTAGAGGCTGGCATCCGACACAAAGAAGATTTTATCGCCGCATACCACTTCCGCATCGAGGTAGCCAATAGGAATGAAGCGGCGGCGCTCTGAAGACACCTTTGGAATTGCCAAGTAGCGTGACGAACTCGGTTGGCGAATTTCGCCAAACAAGGTGGGTGTATTAGCCATCGCTACAGTTGCCGCTTTAGTGCTGGCGAGTCGCATGGTTTTTACCGCTTCCACGCGATTCATTACTTGCGGCATGGCACGCAGTTCGGCTGGTTCAAGCCCTTTTAGCCACAAGCACCAGCGAGGAATAGCGTTTATGAATTCTTCGCCCATCAAGTAAGGTCGTATCCAATGTGCTGCTTGCGGCTCGGCTTGTAATAACACGGCTTTTTCCTCATCGTTCATCAACAAGTTACCGCCATCAGTAGGCTTGCCGCCATTTGCCATTTTGGGAACTACACAAATCGGCGTGGATCGAGAGGCAACAACTACATCAGGGGCATCTACTAAATAAGGATTTATATTCTTGGCTTTGATCTCGTGAGCTTCGGCTTGAGGCGTTTCATAATCGAAAATTCGCTTATCTGTCGTGTCATGCAGGGCAAAACCGACAATCACGCAATGCACGGCGGCTTTACCTTTGGCCTCACTTGACCATTGAAAAGTCCGGTGGGCAAAGTGGATTTTTACGCCGCGCTTGAGCAAATCAGCCCACAACACGCCGACTTGTTCGCCTTGGGTGATCGAGTTGGTGGAGACAAACGCGGTTTTTATGGCGTGATTTTCGGCCATGTAATCAGTAGCCTTGCGATACCAAGCGGCGACAAAATCCAATAAACCCGCCGATTTAACGTCATGAAAAACCCGCGCCAAATCCTGCTTTTGTTCGGCGGTTTGATAGGTTTTGCCTAGAAACGGCGGATTACCCAAAATGTAACTTAACTCTTCCGGCTTCACGACCTCGCGCCAGTCAATCTGCAGGGCGTTGCCATGCACGATGGTGGCTGATTTCTTGAGCGGCAGGCGGACGAAATAGTTACCGAATTCTTCTGAAATCAGCATGTTCATTTGATGGTCCATCAGCCACATCGCGGTTTGGGCGATTTGCGCGGGGAATTCTTCAATCTCGATGCCGTAAAACTGGTCGACATCGCAGAGGATGTTGATCTCGGCGACATCAAGCGACAGGTTGGCGGATTTGCCGTACAGCACGCGCAGAATCTCCAGCTCCAGCAAACGCAGTTCCCGGTAAGCAATTACTAAAAAGTTGCCGCAGCCGCAAGCCGGATCGAAAAACTTGAGCTTGGCGAGCTTCTGGTGAAATTCATAAAGCTTTTTCGGCTGGTTTTTGACGCGTTCAAATTCTGCCCACAGTTCATCAAGAAACAGCGGGCGGATCAATTTGAGGATATTTTTCTCACCGGTGTAATGCGCGCCAAGATTGCGGCGCAGTTTTTGATCCATCACCGATTGAAACAACGCGCCAAAAATGGCCGGGGAAATGCGGCTCCAATCCAGCGCGCAGCATTCCAGCAACATGTCGCGCATTTCCCGGTCGAAGGACGCCATGCCCAGCCGTTCGGCATAGAGGTTGCCGTTAACATAGGGGAAAGCAGCCAGTTGTTCATCCAAAGTTTTAAGGCGTTTTTCGTGGGGCGTGTTGAGCACTTCAAACAGGTTCGCCAGCCATTGCGCCAAGTCGCGGCCGTCTTCGGCAGTGCTTTGTTCGATGAGTTCTTGAAATTGGCTGCGCTCGAAAATACTGGTGTCTTCACCGAACAGGCAAAACAGCAAACGCACCAGATAAACCTCCAGCTCGTGGCCTTCGTAACCGATGGCTTTGAGCTTGTCATGCAGCCGACCCATACGTTCAGCGGCTTTTATGTTGACGGCGTCTTGTTCTTTAAACGAGGTGGTTTGATAACCGGCGATAAAGCCAAACAGCCGAACGTGTTTATAAAATTCTTTGAGTGTGAAATCGTGTTGTTTATCTTCCTCAAGATCATAAAGCCGGAAGCGCTCGAAGTCGGAAACCAGGATATAGCGCGGCACGTCGCGATCTTTTAAGCCGGGAAAATAGTCTTTGGCCTGTTGAAAGGCACGGTCCAAATTTTTACCGCGCGATTTATGTTCGACGAGGAGAATGCCTTTCCACAGTAAATCGATATAACCGTCCCGCCCATCGAGTTTTTTGACGTGCTTTTCGAAGCTGGCCACGCGTTTGCGCGGCACGCCGAAGACGTTGAAAAAAGCATCTAAAAACGATTTGGCTTCGGCATCTTCAGAAGATTCATCCACCCACTCGCGGGAAAATTTTAAAGCACGGTCTTTTATTTCATTCCAAGATAAAGGCATGTTCCCTCATGTGTTTTTGGTTTGCTGATTTATTTACTATCGTTCCCTCGCTCTAGCTTGGGAACGATAAATTTAGTTAAGCCGTTAGTGGTCGACTGCACGGATGCAGGAGGTAGGGCAACGCATGGAGCAGTTGCCGATATTTTATCAAACGCTCTCCTGAGAGCAGTCGATCATGAACTGCTTAACGGGGCTTAGGATTTTTCCATTCACCCTTCGACACGCTCAGTACGAGCGGAAAAATCCTTAACTTTATATTAGTGACGCGTGTGTGGGGTATGGATTCATTAATTAATCCCATGTTGCTGATACACATCCAGAATTTTCCGGGTTAACTTCGGATAATCTTCATCAAAATGATGTCCACCCGGCAATTCCAGAATATTGGCTTCGGTATTTAGCAGACTGGTACAAGCGGTTTCGGCAATTTCTTCTTTACCGTAAACGCACAAAATCTTGTTTTTGGGTATTTGTGCCAGCTCCGGTGCCAACGGCAGCTCGGCACCGCTTTGCCCCAACCAGCCGGAAACATGGATTTCAAAATCGGCATGATTGGCCAGCGCTATCAGTGCCAACAACGGCACGCTGTCTTTATCCTGTTGCGGCAAACGGTTGTATATGGCTGGCAAAATGTCGGCGCCAAAGGAATAACCGGCCAGTACAAACGATTTTACGCCCCAGTTTTTGCGGTAATAAGCCATCGTTGCGGTTAGGTCGGTGGCGGCTTGCTCCGGCGTTTTGTGTTCCCAGAAGTAACGCAATACATCGACGCCCACCACGGGATAATTCAACGCAGCCATTTCTCCGGCGATGGTTCTGTCCAGATCCCGCCAGCCGCCGTCACCGGAATAAAACAGCGTCACGGTATCGCTGTGTTTAGCAACGGGTACTTCCACTACCGGCATGGGTGCCGATCCGGTCGACTTGCCAACCGCAGCATTAAGTTCATCAAGCAATAACGCATCAAGCGGGGTGTCGTAGGCGGCAATTCGCGTTTCGACATCGCCTAAGTTTTTAATAAAAACGCCCGTTTCGGCTTTGGGCTGGTCGGTCCACACCGAGCGCCATTTGCTTTTGAGACCGACATCGGAAATCAGCTTAATTTTCGCGTTGCTATTTTGAGTGGATAACGGCGGACACAACGCTAAATCAGTGGGTAACTCAACCGAAAATCCGATGGAAAGATTAGTGGCATTATTTTGCCCTTGCGCATTGATAAACGGGAGCAACGCGCCTTCGGCAATGCCGGTAACGATGAGACGGTTTGCTGTATTGAACGGCAGGTATTCTGCAAGCCAATCGGGAATCAAAGCAGATATTGGCAGCTCTTTTGTCAGTGCTTTTACCGATTTATCGACAAATTGATAATCCAAACATTGATTGGTTTCAAAATTGAAATTATTAAGCACCTGCCAGCTGTCGATAATGGCAACGGATAAGCCGCTTGCAGCTACACGCTTGGCAAGTTCGCGTGCAGGGAATTTTTGGGTATCGACAAACACCACCGCCAAGCCTTGTGAGCCCCAAAGAGGTTCGGCGATGGTAATCCCTTCCAAGTTGTCGGTATCAATAATTTTTTGAAGGATCGGCGGGTTGATATGCGGCATCCACCAAAATCCAAGTGTTGCAGCCCCCACGAAAAGACCGATAAGTAACAATGATTTTTTGATTTTCATAGGCCAATAATACAGTGAATGAGCCAAGGAAAACTGGATGTTGTTTTTATACTTTTGTAGCTCAAATTTCGTTTTTTAAATCTCCTCACCCCAGCCCTCTCCAGCAGGAGAGGTAGTAAAGGCACCAACATTTGATGTGAAATGGGTATAACTTAAGCGGGATTAAATAGGACGAGGGATATTTAAAAACTCGGCAATCAATGGGTTGACCTTCGCAGCATGGGTAATATGCGCGGAGTGGCCTGCCCCCATGATAATTTCAAGTTTGCCGTTGGTCAGGTTTCTCGCCAGCTCGATAGTATGGTCCGGATCGATCACGTCATATTCTCCGGCAACCACTAGGGTTGGGGCAACAATCGCCTGTAAATCGGAATGTTCAAGCTGGGGGGCGTTCTGCCATAGTGCATAGATTTTTTCTTCGAGAAGACCATCGTTTTTATCCGACCCTGTCCACCAGTTCTGCAGCCAGGCGATGACTTTGTTTTTCACCGTCGAACGCGCCTGATCATGCGCTTCGGCGGCAGAAAATTGTAAGGCCGATGGCTGAAAATTGGCACTGATCGCAACAATGCGGCCCACGCGTTCGGGTGCCTCTCGCCCCAAAATCAGGGCAATGATGCCGCCGTCGCTCCAGCCGATAATATCGGTGCGTTTTATCTCCAAGCGATCCAGTACTTGTAGAGTGTCCTCGGCAAACAGATGATATTCAAGCTCCTCATCACCGTGCGTGGAATCGCCATGGCCGCGGGTGTCGATCAGCACAACACGTCGCCCTGATGCGACCAACCAGGGAATCTGCGCAAACCAGCTGAGCTTATTACTCAGTCCGCCATGCAACAGTAATACCGGCTCGCCCTGACCATAAGCAACATAATGAATATGGGCACCACGAAATTCGATGTTGCCCTTTTCGGTTTTTGTAAACGCTGAATAGCTCCAAATCAGGTATTTAAGAAAACTGACCGACACCGGTTGTAACCAGACAAAACCCACCATCAAGGCTCCCACTATCGTTGCTGTTGCGTATTTCAAAATCATGAATCAGCTCCAACTGTGTAAATGCCCGATATCTGGTACACCTCAGTAATCTCAGTTATTTATCTAATGACTCACTCTGCCCAAACTCCTTAGCAAATTCATCAAATTCCTTTTTCCAGACCTCTTGGTTATAGCCCCAATTGCCTTCGGTCAGGAGCTTTTCGCCAATCGCGAATTCCGCCTTTACCCGGCTTAGAGTCGCTTCGCTGCCTTCATCATCCCAAAGCGCTTGAGCATAAAACAGGTGATTGAGCGGATGCTTGGGGTGATTGTTGACTGCTCTTACCAAAAGGTCCAGTGCCTTGTCGCGGTCGCCAATGCCGTTGGGCCATGCCGGGGCTTTAAGATAAAGCATGCCTAAAACGCGAAGCGGCCCGCTATCGTCGAGGTCTGGGCTTAATTCCACTGCTTGCTTTAATTCATTTTCCAGGCGGGCAAGGTTATTGATAGCCAAGGTAATATGTTCACGCACTTCAAGACCCAAGTTGGCAGCTAAGTAGTAATGCACTTCGCCATCACCAGTTCCGCCAGATTTAAGCGCCGCTTCAGCAAAACCCACGCCCTCATCGGCAAATTTTTCACGCTTATTTTGGTCTGTTTCACGTTCCGCCAAATGTAAGCACAGGCGACTGGCTAATGCGCTGCGCCGCAAGGTCACGTCTTCGGTTTTGCGCAACGCAGTTAATGCGCAGGCTAAGGTCTCGGTTTTGCTCAGATAGCCGAGTTGATTTTGTGCTGCCAGCAAGTTTGCGGTGGTCTGTTCCGGGCAGTTAAGCGCTTCGTCAAATTGAACATAGTCTTTCTGAAACAAGGCGCAGCTGTTCAGAAAGACGAGTAGTGAAATGGTGAAAAACAATTTTAGCTTGTTCAATGTCTTATTTCCCGTCAGTCCACAATTTAATCATCGGTTCAAATACCGCCGTATCGACGCTGGCAAAGGCTTCCACGCCAAATAAATCGCATAGTTTTTTGCCTTCACTATCGGCACACATGCCTTCCAAGGCTTGCCCAAAGCGGAGGCGTTCTTCTGTCGTCGTAGTCGTGCTGTTTGCGACCACACCCATCAGTGGAATTTGCTCGGAGGTAAAGATGGCCTCAAGAGGTTTGCTCATCTGCAGCGACGCCAGGCCGTTGAACTGTTGCTCGTTTAAAATAACCGCGTCCAATTCGCCTTTATCCAAAGACCGTAATGCACGGATGGCCTGATTGGATGGTTTTAAGTTGAAGCCAGCAAGGTCATATTTACCGGCAAGCACGATTTTGCTGATAAAAGACGGCTCTTCCAATACCGTGCCGCCAACTGCTTTGCCTTTCAGCTGGTCCAGGTTCTTATACTTGTCCTTTTGCACAATGACCCGGTAACGCTCACTGCTTTGGCCCTTGATTTTGGGTTGAACGACCGGCACCAAGTTGTGCTGGCTGCGCAATTCCAAATACAAGCCTAGCGAGGTGATCGCAAACTTGGGATGTTTATCGGCTATTTGCTTTTTACATTCATCGGCTTTCGCGGTGAAGAGGCTGGTAAAGCTATTTTCCTGCCACTGGCCAATGCGCTCGACCACTCGTAACATGGAGCTCATTGCCGCATTGGCGTCCTTGGCATTAACCGCCCCGCCCGGATAGCACACCAAAATCATTTCGGGATTTGGTGCGGCGTTTGCCGTTAAGGAAGCCAGCAAACTGGTAACAATCAGATAAGTTTTTCGCATTATGGTTTTCTCTTGGAATCTAATAATTGACCGATGGCCGGTGCCACCACCAGGGTTGCCACCAAACAACACACTAGCCCGATAGTGATACTCACGCCTAACGAGGACACGCCTCGATAGCTGGCCAGAGTGATAGCTCCCAGACCTGCCAGCTCGGTACCTGCGGCCAGTCCGATCACTTTCCCTGCGGCCATGCTGACTTGCAAAGGCGTTTGATCTTTCAATTCGCGCCAGCGATAACTGAACCACACACCGTAATCTACTGCCAACGCAATTACCATCGGTAAGGCAACGATGTTGGCGTAATTATAACGAATGCCGCCCAAAGCCATCAGCCCCAGCATCCAGCCTCCGCCTATCAGTAATGGTAATGCAGCAAGCGCAAAGCCGCGCACACTGCGTGTCGCCGCCATAACCCAGAGCAGGCAAAGTATTAAGGCCAATTGCGTGCCACTGGTAAAGCTTGCAACCACGGCCTTGGAAAATGCTTGATGCGTGGTTGGGAAGCCTGTTGCCTCTGGCGAGACGCTATAGACATCATTGATTAGTGCATCGAGATTGTCAGGATCGTACACGGTTTTTGCCGGGAAGCCGTAGATAGCAATGCTACCGTCGGCGCCAAAAAAACGATTGCGCAAAGCTGGCGGCAACTGCTCTGGACTCAACGGTTGGGCTTGTTGCCAACCTTCTATGATGTTAAGTCCAGCATTCGCATCAAACAGTAACGCGCGCAAAAAATTCTCGCTACGCACTCTGCCCTGCTCACTGTCTGCCGCAAGCTTGCCGGAAATGGCTGACAATTGTCCGCGGACTCGTTCCAAACTTTCGACCACAGTGGTATGACCAGCAGAGAATGCTTGCTCTTCGGCGTCATCGATTATCGCCGTGCTGTTTTCTAACAATGCTCGCAATAACTCGAATGATTTTACGGATAAGCCCGCTCGAGAAAGTTCTGCGAGGTGCTTGTCATAGCCTGCCTTGGAGAACGACTTGCCTAAGCTTATGGCTTTGTGAAGCCGGGCATCCGCGTCTTCAGGAAACAGATTGGTCAATGACTGTGCCTGGGCAATGGTTTTGAGTTTACCGGCCTCAGTGGTGATACGCCGAGCTTCTTTCATATCCTTGGCGGTAAAAATAATGACTTCTGACTGGTAGTCACTCTCTGCCACCATGCGGCGCTGGTAATAAGCCGCCTGAGAATCTTTAGGCAGCATAGACAGCACATCGTAGTCGAACGGGATTGATAAACCTTTCATTCCACCGATGACTGCGCAGCCTAGTGCCAGCAGAACGATAACCACCGCGACCGGCAATGGAAATCGACCCTTATTGCCAGATCCATCACCCTGTGGCTGCGAAGTAGAAGTGGTAGTACTCGGCGTTATATCTCTTAGCTTTGGCGGCAATAAAGCATACAGCGCAGGCTGAACCATCCAGGTACTGATTAAGATCATCAGCACACCTTTCGCAGCGACGACACCCAGTTCGGAAAAGCCTGGGAAATCAACGGTGGCCAAGGCACTAAAAATTAGCAGCGATGCGCCACCTGCGGTTAATACTGCTATAAATGACGAACCAATACCGGCGCCGATAGCTTCCACCAAGGGCTTGCCGGCCCGACGTTCCTCGTCAATACGCGAAGTGGTAAAGATGCCGTAGTCCGCTCCCAAGCCAAATAGGATGGCAATAAAAGCGGCGGTGATGATGGTCAAATGCCCAACAGTAATCAGCGCCAGCCCTAAACTCCACAGCACCCCAAGTCCCATTGGGACAAAAATCAGTACGGCCCAGCGCACGCTGCGCACCACAAGTAGTATCAATGCAGCGATGAGGCCCGCGGAGGTAAATATCACCAAGGTAATATCTTTGCGGATGTTAACGAATTCCTCGTACTCAATCGCCGGTAACCCGGTCAGTCCCACGATAGGAGCAGCCTGTCCAGAGGCTTTAACTTGCTCAGTCAACGTTGCCGATACTTGTTTAACCTTGTCGACGAATGGCTCAAGATTCTGGAAATCCCCAGAAGCGTTTTTCGGATGCACAAATAAAAACAACATACGCCCATCGCGGGACGTAAAGTAACCGTCATTCATACCGCTTGCGCCGCTGTTGGCTAATAGCCGGTTCCACTCTAAACCGACAGGCACGGTTTCGTCTGTCAGCCAGCGTTGCCATTCTTCCAGAAAAAACCCGACTAGATTTAAGCTTGCTTCAGCAGTTTTCAGGTCCGTATCGGCACCGCCTAGCTGCGGATGATCTTTGCTCCAAGTCACCGCTTTACGTAGGTTTTCTTCCAGCACGCCCACCAAAATAGGCTGGTTTGCCATTTCAGCAAGCTTGTCCAAGCCTTCAAGAGGCATCAGTAAATAGGCATGGTTTAAAAAAAATGCCATGTCGAGTCGAGAGGTCGCCAGCCCTATCTCAGGTTCCACCTGAAGCTTTGCCGCCAAATCGTTAGCAAATGACTCCAACTCACTGCGTGGCGCGCCCTCTAGGACGATCATTAAATCCGAGGCTGCGCCAAAATTTTCCAGAAAGTGATTAAAGCGATTTGCCACCGTCGTATTCTGTGGAAGGAGGGCCTGTCGCGATGTGTGAATCGGAAGTTGCGCTGTCGCCCAGCCAGCCAGAATCGAGAAAAACAAAGCTACCCCTAAAATCTTCTTAGGGTTTCGGGCAAAATATTCTGCAATCTTGGCGGCGCTATGGTTAATTTTCATAAAAAAGGGGATTGATGAATTAGCGCAATATGATGGTAAGCGCGAATGTCGATGACAGTTGTATAAGGCGATATTGCTGGCGTTGAATCAATTTCGGATGACAACCGTTGATGACTCAATAGATTTTAAAACCTCAATTAGGGTCTTTGAATCTTTGCGGTATAACTTAACGGAGGAAAATATTTTATTTTCGAGAAGTAAGAATTAGCAAACGCAAATAAATTAATTTCATTTTTTATCAATGGCTTAATAATAAAAAAGGCATCCCAAAGAAGCTTTATTGCCTTGGGTAAATTTAAAATTTGTTCACGTACCAAATCGAACGCGCCAAAAAACGCTAAAAAGCAGAATTGTTTGATTAACGAAGAATGTTTCCGGTTTAAACCTGCCAATATTGAAATTGATTCCTGGGCATTAGCACCGCCACATTGAAGAAATTTGAATACTGCTTTTTTCAGTAAATCATTCGACATAACGGCATACAGTGCGTTGGCGAGAATATTCAGATTGGCATTGGCACTTTGTCTATCTCGATAATATGCTTCGATTTTTTCGTGAATCAAATCGGTATTATTAAAATCAGGCATAGCCAATAAATGGCTACTCAAAATTTGAATATCCGAAAATACCGCCGTTAAACCACCACCGGTTAAGGGATGACGCATGTTCAGCGCATCACCTAACATCACTGCGCCTTTTCTTACTATGGGTTTTGCAGCCATGTAATGATTGGGCATCACCTTAAAGCCACCTTCTTGTAAGGCCTGCTCATAGCTGTTGCGCATACATTCAGGAATATATGGGGTGACGTTGGTTTCTAAATGGGCCTGTAGAAGATGCTTTCTAGGTAATTGGTCACCCGGAAAATCAATTAACAGCCTGACCTCATTATTGGAAATAGGATAACAAATGAACGGCGTCGGCCCTGATAAAAACACATGTCCATGCTTGGGAAACGGCATGTCACAGTTTTGTAAAATGACACCTATAAAGTACGACGTGACGGTTTTTTCGTTATTACTCAGATCCGCCCTAAAATTTGAAAAGAACCCGTCGCTGGTAATGGTTAAGGGCGCATAAATAGACTTTATCTCCGACGACATTGAGTCGCGGTAGCTTACGCCGATGATTTCACTTCTTTCATTTTCAAGTAATTGCAGCGCCTTGCCATAAATTTGCGTAACAGATTCGTTTTGCAATGCAGAGGCTCTTATTTGCTGTAAAAACCGGCCATTATGTAAGCCCACGCCCAAATGCTGATCAGGATAAGCAATGGTCGTATGTTCATTGCCTTGCAACAAAGCATAGCCTTTTACGGTTTGCGCCTCAAAACCTTCCAGTAAATGGCTAAGCCCCATTTGTTCAAGTGACAATACTGCGCCTGGTTGCAACAGTTCACCGACGATACGTTTTTTCTCTTTAAAACAATGATCGATTAACGCGATTTTAATGCCTTTGGGGGCAAGATAAGCAGCAATGGTTGCGCCTGCCATGCCGGCGCCGATAATACAAATATCGAACTCTGATTTCATATTAAGCCACTTGCTGCTGATTTTTTAAACTGGGTTGATTGATTAATCATTTCGAAGCGAACCGTTGTCGGTATCGACTTAACGCCCAGATAGGAAAGATGTTTCTATAATTTGCGTAAGTAATCATACAGTTATAATTAAAAACGCCAGAAATGCTTTCCTGTGACCAATCGCCGCTAGCGACTTGCTTATTTAGTAACACATTAATCCCCATATCAATGGCTGTATTATCGCCATACTCGGCCGCCATTAATGTTAATAATGCCCACGCGGTATTAACCACTTGAGAGTCAGCCGCTTCGGAATAGACCAGTTTTGAACACGATTCGAAGGTTTCCCCCCAGCCGCCATCGGCTTTTTGATGATCCACTAGAAAACTACAGGCTTTATTGATGCTGGTCATTAAAACTGCATCATCGAAATAGCTTTTACCCTTGGCTTTACTGATCGCTTCCACCCCGAACCAGGTCGCGTAAGTAAAACAAACCGCCCAGCCGCCGTACCATGAACCATCAGATTTTTGCTGATTTAGAATAAACTCAATTCCTGAGCTTATCGCTTTACGTATTTCGCTATTTTTATAGGCAGGATAAGTTTCCTGAATTTCCAGCAATGAAATAACACAAGCTGCGGTACATTCCGTCCATGAATAATCAATCATAATATCCGCAAATACTTCGGAAGGGTTGAGTTTTTCCAACCACTTCGGTGCGCGGCTTAATTCATAAGTGGCCCAACCGCCATCGGCATTTTGATAAGACAGAATAACATCAACAGCTTGTTGAATACGTTGCTCATCAATTATCGGTTTAATCAGCCCTGAATGATTGATAGCTAAAGTGGCGCTTAAGCCCTCTGCGGTGCAATCGGCAACCGGCCAGCCATTTTCTGCGGTAGAAAACGGCCAACTACCTATCATCGGATGGCGAAAAAATTCCCCGTGCGTTGGGTGTTCCGCTTTGATTTGTGACAGTTCGATAAACTTATAGCTTTTTGCAATAGTTTCGGGAAAAAGCTTGCCTAAGTCACTTTCGAGTATCGCCCTGGTTGCAAACGCGGTATCCCAAAGCTGCGAGCCATTATAACCATTCATTTTCATGCCATCTTCGGCAATCCATAAATAATCATACCAACGTGCAACATGCTTTTTAAATTGCTCTGAGTCCTTGCCGTAAGCGTGCCAGATGCTAATAGAGTTAATCGCTTTATTAACCGGCCCGATATTGATATAATCGGTTTGTGCATCCTCTGCATTCAAATATTTTAAGAGGTAGGCGGTGGCTTTTTCTCTTAGCCAAGTAGATTTAAATTTTTCGTAGGTGTTAGTGAAAAAATTCATCCACTTCAGTACCGGCGAAAGCTGGGTGTAAGAATCTTTTTCGCAGAGAGCATTGCGTTGTTTCGGCCAATCGATGGACGCGAAATCTTCGTTAAAAATCTCTTCCCTTAACGATAAAATCAACGCAGTTTCGGGCGCTTTTATTCGCTGTGCATAGCAGTAAGCCATTGGTAAATAAACCATACGGCTATGACACCAATAACGCCACGGATGTACCGGCAACCATTTTGGAAACAGCCACATTTCAGGAAAAAGACTATTAAATCCTTGCCAGTCATAGCAATTTAAAATGGCGAGATAAAACTTTCCCCAAGAAGGAATACCGGTTGCGCCACCATTGTTTTTGATCCACTCCCTGGCGCTGGCGAGTTGTTCGTGACTTTTATCAACACCCAAGAGTCGCAGCGACACGTATTGCATCACCGTACCGAACATAGTCGATTCACCTTCAATATGCATACCCCAACCGGCATCACTATTTTGATGATTGAATATATAAAGCTTCATCATTTCCTGATGTGCTTTTGGGAATGGTGACTCCGTAAGGTAAGAAGCAATCAGTAACCCCGGCAAAAGAAATAACGGGCCGCCGTAATCCCCAGGCCAATGCCCGTCTTCACTTTGCAAGTATGAAAAATAGTTAATCCCTTTAACAAGCGCGTCCGTCACTTGTTGCTGGTCAGCATTGCTTTCCTGAGGGGGTTGTCCGGAAAATTCCTGGAAATTGGCATTAATAGCTGCGTGTCTAAAAACTTTATCGCCGGAATTGGGATTGCTGGATTTATCAAACTGAAAATCTACAGCAAACTGAATGATGTCCTCATCGGTAACACTAGCAACGTTTAGCAAATGCTCGTTGATGTTATTTGACTTGGGCTTAAACGCCCAAATCTGCCGTCCCTTTTCAGTAAGGAGTTGCCAGTTTTTCCAACTCGGTTTTACATTCAGCATAGATTCTTATCAGGGTAACTTTTAGCTAAAGAGTGACAGCCATTTTATGTATTAAAAAGCGCAATGCGTACCATCGCCAAAAAACCTTGCAGTTTTTTTAATACACTTGGCTGTGCGCGCAAACGCTCATGACCAGGGAGCAACTGTCCTTTAGCTAGTTTACCGATTTTTCTTTTCACAGCTGGATCAAGCTTTCCGTCGGCAGCTAATTCAAAAAACAAGGCTTTGACATTGCCTAAATCAAAGAAATCGCGTTGCCATTCCCATTTATAGTTGCCGCCATAACGAAACCAGGAACCGCCAATGCCCGCTACTTCGTAATGTGTGCCATCTTCACGTAATGCAGGCGATACCTGACGCCACAAGCCTATGACCTCACCTTGCTTTTCATCGATTAAAATTCGGTGATATGGATAGCGCCATTCCTCAAAGCCTTCCATTTGCACACCTAGCGCCCATTCTTCTATTTCTTTACGGCTGCGGGCGACAAATTCTTCATTCGGGCCAATATTCCAGCGATATTCGGCCGTCTCGGTATACATAGCACCCAAATACTTGGGCCAATTGCCTGCCTTTTCAGCGTCACGATTGGCTTGCAACCAACGTTCAACCATTTCTTCAAGTTCTGCTCTGGGATATGCGGCCATTATTTGTCTTTGGTTAAGTTCAGTTGATTTCGATTTTAATTGCTTTGGTGGGGCAGTATTTTTCCGCTTGCTGGGCTTTTGTCAACAAAGCGAGCGATGGGCGTTCTTGCAGGACGGTTAAATTGCCCGCCTCATCTACATTAAAAAGCTCAGGTGCTTCAGTCATACAAGTCGCATGGCCCTGGCAAAGCTCTCGGTCGATTTTTATTTGAAAGCTTGTACCGGCTTGACTGTTTTCTTGCGCGCTACTTGTTGTTGACTCAGTTGCCGCTTCTTTAATGAGCGTGCGTTTTATATAACGAACACGACAAGGCGATAGTGGCTGCACCACCATTTGGGTAAAGTCATCCTGGTACTTATCTTTATCATCGACCAATTCAAAGGTATAGCGACGCAACAGTATGCTAAAAATGGCTTTTAATTGCAGCATGGCAAACGCATTGCCGGTGCATTTATGTTTGCCGCCACCGAAGGCAATCCAACTAAAGGGTTTGGCATCTTCCTGACGTGATTCAGAATAGCGTTCTGGGTCAAACTTTTCCGGATCGGGGAAAACCTCGGCAATACGGTGCGATACTCGCGGCGAAGCACAGACGTATTTTCCGGCCTTAACCGTGACACCTTTAAAGTGAAAGTCCCGCATCACTTTACGAATTAAAAATATTAATGGCGGATGCAAACGCAACACTTCTTTTACCACATTTTCCAATATCGGAATTTCGCGTAACGATTGAAAAGTGACTTCACCATCGACACCAAAGTGCGTATCGAGTTCAGTTAATACCTTAACCATAGCCTCAGGCCGACGCGCCAATTCCAGCAAAGTCCACGCTGCAGTTCCGGCTGTTGTGTGATGTCCGGCAAATATGGTGCCGATTAACATGCCGGTTATTTCATGCGCGGATAAACCGGTGCCGTCGTCATATTTAGATTCAATCAGCAGCTGAAATGCATCTTCACTTTTTTCTGATTTATTGGCGCGTTTGGCAATAATATCAGTCACTAGCTCTTGCAATCTGGCCCGCGCTTTATCCCGACGGCGAAATACCGGTAATGGCAAATAAGGGAAAACAAAGGCCAGTGGATTCACGCCTTTTTCAAGGTCATGATAAATTTTCGCGAATTCTTCATTGAGTTCATAACGAAATTCATCGCCCAGCAGACAGTGGCTGGAGGTGTAAATGGTGAGCTCTTTCATAAACTCAAGTAAATCAATTTCACCTGCGTCACCCCAGTCAGCAATCATTTGCTCAACTTCCTGGACGATCACTTGCGCATAGCCGCGCATGGGCTTATCGCGCAATACCGGCATGAGCATTTTAAGCTGTTGGTCTTTTTTATGCGGTGGTGCATCAAAAACCACGCCTTTACCAAAAATGGGCGTCATGATTTTATAAGCTTGGCTTTGATCTAACTGATCATCAGGCGCTCTAAAAAAAGCTTCATTCGCTTCAGGCCCTGTCATTAACACCATTTTTTGATGAAACATACGAAACTCACCGATTTCTCCCAGTGTGTTTCTTAGCTTCACCATGTATTCAAAGGGATTTTTACCAAACTCAAGCATATGTCCGATGAACGGTAATGCTGAAGGCATCTTAGGTGGTTCTTTCAATGTCGAAACAGCGTTGTCGTTGTTGGCAGGAGTCATAACTTAAATTATAAATTTATTAAGGAACATCAATGAAATGGCACGACAAAGGCGATCGACTGATTGTTGAAACTGCCTCGACAATTAAATGTAATTTACTAGAAGTTGATTTTCTTGAGCGTTTGAGAGCCACTATCAATAAACGTCTGATATACCGACTGAGCTCTGTATTCGGTCAAGCAAGCCACCAAATTTCTATTGAGTTTGTCATTTAAATTCTCTCGGCAATACAGAAACGTTGCCGAGAAGCATCTAAAGGAGGAATTTATTGAAATTGAATTTTGGGTGCTGGTAATTTGTATTACCAGCTAGTTTTTGCAAATTCGAATAATCGAAAGTTTAGCGATCAATAAACATCCCTGACGTAACGCTTATCTTTTTTCAGTTGATTAACGTAATCAATGGCTTGTTGCTCAGACAATTTACCGTGAGTGGCAATAACTTCATGTAACGCTTTGTCGACGTCTTTAGCCATTCGATAAGCATCGCCACAGACGAAGAAGTAACCGCCCTGCTCCAGCCACGCAAATAGTTCGGCACCGTTTTCCAGCATACGATCTTGAACATAAATTTTCGCGTCTTGATCTCTGGAGAACGCCAGATCTAAACGGGTAAGCAAGCCGCTTGCTTGCATAGCCTCGATTTCTTCACGGTATATATAATCGGTTGCGGCGTTACGATCACCAAAAAACAACCAGTTTTTGCCAGCTGCTTTGCGAAATTGGCGTTCTTGCAGAAAGGCACGGAACGGTGCAATGCCGGTACCGGGGCCGACCATAATCATCGGCAGGCTGTTATCGTCCGGAACTCTAAATACCTTATTTGGTGTAAAGAAGCTGCGTACTTCGGTGTCAGCGTTGACCAAATCGGCAAGAAACGTCGAACAGACGCCTTTGTGTTGACGACCGTGGCTGTCGTAGCGAACGCTGGCAACGGTTAAATGGACCGTGTCAGGGTGAAGTTTTCCACTAGAGGAAATAGAGTAAGCACGATGCTGCAGGGGCTTCAAGAAGGCAATAAATTCTGCCGCAGCAAATTCACAGGCAGGAAATTGCAGCAACAAATCCAAAATGTCGCGGCCCCATAGATAATCCGACAACTTTTCTTTGTCGCCAGCTGTTAGTAAGCCATTAAGCTCCTGATCACCTGAACGTGTCGCTATTTCTTCCAACAATTCCTTGCTGGGCAGTTTAATTTCAAAATGTGTGCGTAACGCTTCACGTAACGAAATTAACTCACCGTTGACCGGTTCCTCTTCATCACCGTTGCAAGCCAGGGCTTTGATGATGTCATCGACCAGTTGCGGGCAATTGGTCGGTACTACACACAAGGCATCCCCAGCTTCGTAGCTTAATCCTGATCCGGCAATGGATATTTCATAATGACGGGTTTCTTTGGAGGAAGACGGCGCAGTTAACAAGCGATTGACTTGTAGCTTCGCAGGGAATGGATTTTTTCGGTTGTATTGCGACTTTTCAGCAGCCGGTGCAGCTGTTTCGACAATCACTGTGCCTGCTGCGCCTTCCGCCATGTGCGGAATGACTTCCTTAATCCAAGTGTCAGCCGGTTCTTCAAAAGCCGTATCGCAATCAACACGATCAAAAAGACGCGTTGCGCCTAGTTCAGCCAGCCTGTTATCCCAATCGATGCCAGCTTGGCAGAATAAGTCATAGCTGGTATCGCCGAGCGCGAGCACCGAGAATTTAACATTGCTAAGCGAGGGCGCAGTGTCTGCGCTTATCGCGTCCCAAAGCAGCTGAGCATTGTCAGGCATTTCGCCTTCGCCATACGTGCTGGTAATAACCAGCAAATAGTCCATTGTCGCAAGCGCGCTAACTTCAACTTCATCCATGCCTTTGACCACAGGTTTTAGTCCGTGTGTCTTAGCGACAGCTGCAGCGTCATTAGCAACAGACTCAGCGCTGCCGGTCTGACTGCCGTAAAGAATATTAATGATCCGTGCATTGGTTTGATTGACAGAACCGGCGCTTTGCACTAAATGCGTGTGCAGTCCGGCAAAAAAACCGTTTAACCAAGCACGTTGAGTTTGACTATAAGGAGCGTCTAATGGAAGTTGAGGTGTTTTCATGTATATGACTAAGTAAATCTATGATCTCGATTAGCACCCTGTCTAGGTATCCACAGACAGGTGCTAATCGAAAGTAGTTAAGGTAATTAAGCTACGCTTTGGCTCATCATGCTTTGAGCAATATCCAGTCCAACCAATGCGGCCAGGTATTCTTCAATGCCTGGAATGCCAACCAGAGCTTGCCTGTTAATCTGGTCTTGCTCAATAATCCAAGCTGTTGAACCGATTGAATAAATGCTTTGTACAGAACGATTAATTAACGCAGTTTTGTAATCATTCAAGCGTTTAGAAGCCAGCAGTATCGCGAGGTGATCATCGCTGTAATTGCTATATGCTTCACGGGTATTTTTAACCAGCGCTTCCTGCACTTTACGTGGTCGCTCAGTAATCAGTTTACGCGCCGCTCTATCAATATGTGCGGCAGAGCGCTGAGCTTCCGGCGCACCTTTAAGCATATCCTGCGCAATTTGCTGAGCTTTTTCCAATACAGCATAGCTATTGACCAGTTTGTAGGTCAAATGAGTATCTACCTCACCCACCCCAGGAATAGCTCCATCGAACAGCGGTTTTTCTGTTTGATAGGCATGTTTCACCTGCTCGATTTGTTGACGAGCTAATTCAACCGACAATTCTTCGATGATTTCCTTACGATCAAGCGCTTGCTGCAAGTATTTTGCAGTTTGCGTTTTGTACAGCCATAGCGGCAACGCGAATTTGAAGTGCTGACGTTCAGACGCCCAATTGTTAATTAGGTTTCTGGCTTTGCTGGAGTTAGCGTATTCAGCGTGTTGCTCAAGCATATGCAAAATAAATTGCTCATGAGCGCGTGCATTATCAGTGTCTTCGGTCAGGCTATGTAGCTCAACAGAAGTAACGTCATACAGATTTTCTAAACGATTTTCAGGATCATACTGGTAAGCATTCCCGCCTGACATACCATTGCAGAAGCCTTTGCCGAATCCACCGATGTTTAACACCGCGCCATTGGTCATGTATTCACAAGCAAAATCACCAACGCCTTCGACAACGGCCATTGCACCTGAATTTCTAACTGCAAAACGGTCACCGGCTTCACCATTAATAAAGGCTTTACCGCCGGTGGCGCCGAATAACGCAAAGTTACCGATTAAGACGTTATTGCCGGGCGTTTTGATGCCGCCCCCCGGAGATTCAACTACCAAGGTGCCGCCACAAGCCGATTTACCGACGCCATCATTACAGGTGCCAAGGTGTTCCAGTCGCATGCCGTCGTTTAAGAACGCGGCATAACTTTGTCCGGCCGAACCTTTAGTACGAATCACTACACTGTCCGGTGCCAAATAACGACGACCGTGCTGATTGGTGTAAATAATTGGCGATTTGGCCAGTTCTTGTTCGCTGAGTTGGTATGCCAGCAAGCGTTCAATGTCGATCGCAGTTTGGCCGCCTACGGTTTTGGCGCAATTGCTTAGCTTAAAGCCGTCACCTTCAATGACAATTTGTCGTTTACCGGCCAGCAAGCCCGCTTTAACTTGGTCAATGACTTGGTTATCGATACTGAAATTGGCTTCCAAGTAAATAGGTTTAGCAATTTTAACTTCATTGACCTGAGCTAACATTTTAGTTAGATCAAGCTGGCCGACCATGGTCGGATGGTCGATTAAATGCAGCAAATCGGTTTTGCCACGAATTTCGCGCAGGCTTTTATAGCCTAATGAAGCCAGAATTTCTCTGACTTCATGCGCCAAGTTCATGAAGTATTGCGCTAGAACGCGCGGGTCGCCTTTGAACTCTTCATGCGCAGTCGTTAAACCAGCCGGACATTTGATGTTGCAGTTTTTCGCCATCACGCAGCGCAGCATCATTAATGCCGTGGTACCGAATTCGAAAGAATCCGCACCCAATATGGCGGATTTAACAACGTCGGTGCCGCTTTGATGCGCGCCGCTGCAACGTAATACGACTTTATCGCGTAGGCCATTGACGGCTAAGGCCTGATGCACTTCGGCAATACCGATTTCCGGTGAGCGACCACTATTTTTCAAGCTAGTTACTGCGGCAGCACCCGTGCCGCCAGTATTACCGGCGACGTTAATCACATCGGCACCGGCTTTAGCGACGCCGACAGCTATCGTGCCGATGCCTTCGGAAGACACCAATTTGACGCCAACTTTAACGCGTGCAGCTTTGGCATCATGAATCAATTGCCCCAAATCTTCGATGGAATAAGTGTCATGATGCGGCGGCGGGCTGACCAATTCTACTTTGGGCGTGCCGCCACGCAACGCAGCAATCTCTACTGATACTTTGGCTGCCGGTAATTGACCACCTTCGCCGGGCTTTGCGCCTTGAGCAATCTTTATTTCAATTTCTTGAATGGTGGGGTCTGCCAGAAGACCGGCCCAAACGCCAAAACGGCCTGAAGCAAATTGTTTAACTTTGCTGGAGCGTAAGGTGTTAAAGCGGCTGTGATGCTCACCGCCTTCGCCGGAATTACTTAAAGCGCCAACGATATTGGTACCTTGGGCAACGGCTTCGTGAGCTTCGGCCAACAAGGCACCATGGCTCATTGCGCCTGAGGCCAACGTTGTAGTAATTTCGTGAGCCGGCTGAACATCGGCCAACGCAATGGGGTCCGATGCAAGTTGGCTATGTGCTAAATAATTAGCCAATAAACTGTCGGTCTCGACAGTAAGAGTGATGACATCATTCGTAATGGCAATATTGAAGCTGGTATCAGCAAAACGTTTTTTGTAGTGCTCGGCCAATTGCTCCAAGCGCTGGCTTGATGAATTTACTGTCAGGCTAATCCTGAAAGTGGTTGCATCTGTTTTACTAACACTCAAACCACGAATCAAATAATTAACATTACCACGCAAGTTTTGTTTGCCTAAGATACGATCGAAATCTTCAGTACTTTGGGCATGAGACACATCGGCCGGAAAGTCCATAATGTCACGCAACGCAGCAGGTCTGTCATCACGTTCAAGGTATAGGTTTTTGGTGAAGCTACGATAAGCCGGGGTAATCCCAAAGTTATCCAGTTGTTCAGGCGTGCGTTTGTCGTAACCGAAATCAAGATAAGCGGTATCACTGGCTTCCGGAGCATGTTCCGGAATGTAAAGTATCGCCTCGTCGGTCATGTTGATGTATTCGCGCACGGCAGTGTTGCCGTAAGAATGACCGGCACCATCCTGACGTTCTTTAAATAAACCGAGGAACGGAATGTCTTTTTCTTCTTTAACAGCCAAGGCTTTTTGGTGCCATTCAGCGCTGCTTGCCGCAATATCGGCATAGCGAACACCGCCGACTGAAGCATGGATATTCGGGAAGTAAGGACGTAATCGGGGTTCGTCGGTATCCAGGTAGTTGGATTCGAAGAATTCGCCGCCGATATAGCTTTCTACCGTACACAGGCCGAATTTGCCCATGGTTTTCATCAGCGATTTTTCGGCGCCTTTTTGGTAGTTGTACAGAATTTTTTGATGCTGATCAGCTGGGTAGTGACTCAGTACACGGCTATGTACGGTCAGCGGACAAATCGCAGAGGCACCAAATCCCAATAGCGTAGCGACATCATGCGGGCTGGCAACTTGTCCTGTTTCAGCAATCAGCGATGAGTTAAAGCGCAGGCCTTGTTTAACCAGATGTTGGTTAGCCGCGGCAATCATCAATAAAGCAGGTATTGCCGCTTTATCTTTGCTGATATTAATGTCGCTTAAAATAATAATACCGACATTATCTTTGGCTGCTTGCTCAACTTGCAAGCATACCGCCTGTATGGCTGCTTCCAACGCATTTTCGTTGTTAACGGCATTCTCAAAATCAGGCGTGTACAAAATATCGAAAGTAACGGTCGCAACCGATGACTGTCTGCGAATTTGCTCCAGCTGGGTGCGTTGTAAAATCGGGGTGTCGATGACCAATTGCTTGCTGTCGCCAGCTGCAAAAGTAGGTTTTGCCCCCAATGCGACTCGCAACGTCATACCATCGCTTTCGCGGATAGAGTCCAGCGGCGGGTTGGTGACCTGGGCAAAACGCTGGCTAAAATAACGCGACATGCCGCCTTCCGCGCTGTACAAGGCATTAGGCGCCAAGCCATAGCCCATCGCGGAGACTTTTTCCATGCCGGTGGCCAACATTGGATCAAGCAAAAATCTAAAACTTTCCTGGTTGAGCGAGTAAGCGGTATGTTGTTGATCTATGTTGAAATCGTGATTGTACTTGAGTTCAGCTGAATCAACTTTCGGCAGACTGGCAAGATGCAGACTGCGTTGCGCGAGCAGAGCTTGATAATCTTTTTCTTTGGCTAACCGTTCCATCACTTGATAGCTGTTGTAGGCCTCTCCGGTGTTGTGATCAAAGTACAGCATGCCGCCGGCTTCAATACGACCGCGTTTCAACACGTCTTGCGGCGGAAAGTCGATTTGTCCCGCTTCTGACATGACCGCCAAATATTCATGCGTTTCAATTGAGCGTAATGGGCGTAATCCCAAACGATCAAGACGCGCTCCGACACGGATACCGTCATTGAAAATTAATGCTGCCGGGCCATCGTTTTTTTCTTCATAAAGACTGAAATACTCCAGCATCGCCCGCACTTCTGGTGACAGTGTGGTGTCATTTTCCCAGGCTGGAGGCATCATTGCTAAAACTGCTGTAACAATATCCAGATTATCTTCGTTGATGCGGCGAGTCAGCGTTTGATCCAAGCGTCCAGAATCAGATTGGCCGCAAGGGAAGCAGATATTCTTGTTGTGTTGGCGAGCGATGGCATTTTCGCTCAAGCGATTTTTCTTATCGGTATTCAACTCACCGTTGTGCGCCATATAACGAAAAGGCTGGGCCATCATTGTGGCTGGGGCGGTGTTGGTGGAAAAGCGGGTGTGGAAAAACAGCGTGTTGATTTCGTGGTCGGTGTCGTAGAGATCGATAAAGTAAGGGATTACTTCGAATGAATTCAGGCGGCCTTTATAAACTTGAGTACGCGAACTCATCGATAGCGGGTAAAAACCGGCCAGTTCAGGACGGGTAAAGCCTTCAACTTCAATGTCCAAGAGTGCGGCTTGAATATGGCTTTCAAATTCGCTGTGACTGGCATTTTTCAGATGCTCAGGTCGACCAAACACAACTTGTTTGATTGGAAATTGAGCTTTGGCGGCAGCTGCATTGATAACGGAAGTATCTACCGGCACATTGCGCCATTGGATGACTGACAATCCAAAATCTTTAAAATGCCGTTCAATCAGCTCATTAGCGGCTGAATCGAAATGATCATGATCTTCCGGGAAGAAGAAGTTAGCGACACCAAATTGACCCAGTTCAAGATCGGCTTTGCCAGTGACTTTGCGGAAAAACTTTAGTGACAAATCAATATTAACGCCCGCGCCGTCACCAATGCCTTCTGCACTCATGCCGCCACGATGGGGAATAGTGCATAAAGCTTCGTGAGATTTGAGCAACAAGTCGTGTGTTTGTTTGCTCTGTTTGTGGGTAATAAAGCCCACGCCGCAGCTGTCCTGCGATTGTTCAGCGTTATAAAGCATAGGTTCTTTGTTATCCAAGCGGGAATATGCGTTCATCGTTTAGCCCCTTCCAATCATGCCGTGGGCGGCGTTTATAGGTCGTTTTTTGCGCCAATGCGTGTTAGAGTCGGGCGGTTAAACGCACCAGTGCATTGATGTGTTACGAAATCCTATGTAATAAATTCTTTTAGTGAAACCTATTAATGGTAACACGATAGATGTTTACTGTCATTTCTGTACTGGCCGCTGTCTTGAACTCAATTTTTTTGGCTGATGAGTATGAAAGAACATTTTGATGTTGTGATTGTAGGCGGCGGCATGGTCGGAGCAGCTGTTGCTTGCGGCTTGGGCGGTTCAAAGTTAAAAGTCGCCGTCATTGAAAACTCGCCTCCGCAAGCGTTCGCGCCAGATCAGCCGCATGATTTGCGTGTTTCTGCATTGAGTATCGCTTCAAAAAACATTTTAGAGATGGTCGGCGCATGGCAAGGTATTCTCAATCGACGCTTTTGCCCCTTCCGGCGCATGCGAGTTTGGGAAACGGCTGGAGATACTGAGTTTTGCAGTGACAATATTGATTATCCCGAATTAGGTTACATTGTTGAAAACCGCATCACTCAGCTGTCGTTACTGGAGCGATTATCCGCTTTTGAAAATATTGAATTGATATGCCCCGCCTTGATTAAAAAAATAAATTATGCCGTTAGTGGAGTCAGCGAGATTGAGCTGGACGGTGGTCGAATTTTATCCGCGCAGGTATTAGTGGCTGCTGATGGTGGCCAATCCAGAGTCAGACAGGCGGTAGGACTGGGTGTAACCAGCTGGGATTATAATCAGCATGCCTTAGTGATCTATATCGAAACGGACAATGAACAACAAGACATTACCTGGCAGCGCTTTGTCCCAACAGGACCGCAAGCGTTTTTACCTTTACCAGGACACTACGCTTCTTTAGTTTGGTACCACTCGCCCGATGAAGTGCGTCGCTTACAAGCACTACCCCATGAGCAATTAAAACAAGAATTGCTCTCAGCATTCCCTGATTGCCTGGGCAAGGTCAAAGCAGTGTTAGGCGTGGCAAGTTTTCCATTGAAACGCCAGCATGCCCAAGCCTATATCAAACCAGGAGCAGTACTGGTAGGTGATGCAGCCCACATGATTAATCCACTCGCCGGGCAAGGCGTTAATATTGGTTTACTGGACGCTGCTGCATTAGTGGAAGTGTTGATCGAAGCCAATAAACAAGGCGAAGATATTGCGAGTTTGGCGGTGTTAAAGCGTTATGAAAACATGCGTCGCAACGAAAATCTAAAAATGATGACCGTGATGGATGTATTTTATCGAGTGTTTAGCAATGAAGTGTTACCGATAAAATTTTTGCGTAACTTGGGACTAGGCCTAGCCGAGCGCATTTTGCCTGCTAAAAATAAAGTCATGCGCAGCGCAATGGGACTAGAAGGAAAACTGCCTAAATTAGCGCGCGGCGAGCCGGTGATTTAAAAAGCTCCTCACACCGAATCCCAATATTTCACTCGCCTATCAACTGACCATCTTCGCAAGAAAATATTACCAAGCGCAGAACCTTTAGAGCTAAGTCAATGCTCCTGCACAGCTGGAACCCTGCCCTGCTGTGCAACCAAAACAATGTTCAGCAACACTGATTTTTGCAGCTTCTAAATCTTGCTCAAGCAAATCCTTTAAATGCACCTGGGTACCGCCTGCCAAAGACAACTCAAGCATCTGGTTGAAATCGCAATCATAGACATAGCCTTGCCAATCAACGCTCACCAGGCTTTTACACATCACTTTGCTTAGATTTTCCGGCTGGTAAGCATCTTTCAACAATTGTAAATACTGATCGAACACCAGACTTTGCTGTTCATGCTGCTTACCTTTGGCAAATAACACGGCTCCGAAACGTTGAATAGGCATATTGACCAGCGCGAACAGCTGATTAAAGCGTATATCGAAATGTTCAAGCAAATACTTGCGATAGTCAGCTTCCAACTGCTGTTGCGGCGGCGGCAAACTCGGGCCTTGCGGATTAAAAACCAAATTAAGCACCAAGCCGCTACCGGCAATGCCATAACCCAGCGTATTCAGTTTTTTCAACGCCTTAATGGAAGCGGCAAACGCGCCTTTACCGCGCTGCGCATCGACATTGCTTTCCAGATAACAGGGTAGCGAAGCAATAACTTCTACTTGATGCTCCGCCAAAAAATCAGCAGCCCATTGATAGCCCGGCTCCACCAAAATAGTCGGATTGCAGCGATCGATGATATGCAGACCTTGCTGTTTGGCAGCTTGCACAAGCCAGCGAAATTCAGGATTCATTTCCGGCGATCCGCCAGTCACATCCAGCTGTTTAATTTGCTGTTTTTCGGCAAATTGCAGGGCAATCACCATGGTCTCGCGCGACATCAGTTCCGTGCGTTTCGGCCCCGCATTTACATGACAATGCATGCAACTCAAATTGCACAGATAACCCAGATTCATTTGTAAGGTGGTCAGCCGGTCGCGGCGAATTTGCGGAAAATGGCTGTTGAGCAATAAAGATTTAACGTTATACATAACCGAAACCTTTAAAAAAATTTAACGGCAAGGATTCTAAAAAACGGATCAGCTCAAGTTGTTCCGGCATAGGGTCGCTTAAGAGACGTAGCGACTCGTGTAAATGAATCAAATCCTGCAGCTCATCGACATCTTGCAGCGGTGTTATTGTTTGCATCTCGCCCAGCGAATCGATTTTGTTTAAAAATTGCTGACCGGTATCGGCGGCACTGTATGTGACGTCGGTCCAAAGATTATGCGGCAAGCTGCAGTTGCCGCCAAATAACCAAAATCCACCATCAACACTCGGACCGAACGCAAACCGGGCATGTTCGTCACGCGCCAGCCAGTCTGCGGCCTTAAGCAGATGTTTCACCGTCATTTGGGGAATATCGGCCCCGACCAAAATAACAAAATCGTATTGTTTCAATAACGTCTCGTAAACTAGCGACATGCGCTCGCCTAAGCCTCCTTCACCTTGCCACAAACAAGGCAAACCTTGCCAAAGATCGTCAGCCAGAGCCGATTGTTCCGCCACTGCATAAAAACCCTGAAGCGCAGTTTGCTTCCCCGATGCATTGATTACCGCCGCAACCGCACGAGCAGCCGCCAGATGAAATGACTCAGCAGCGTCAACGCCCAGTTCTTTAGCCAAACGAGTCTTGACCGGCGAAATTCCAGGCGTTTTAACAAACAACGCAATCGCGCCGTACATGGTCATCAGCAGCAAGCCGCTCCGGATTTCGTCGACAGACTGGTATTGGGCGGTGCGCAATCAAACAAACCAAAATGCGTGCTTTTGTCGCCAATTAATTGAAAATATTCCGCGTATCGAGTGCTGCCAAGCATATCGGCAGTATTGCCGCAGACGCGCAAAGGCTTGCCGGTTTCCAAATGATGATGGTCATCCAGGTCGAAGGCATGCGGATGTTGCGGCAACGTGCCTTTATAGATGGCAATCTGACCGAAGTCTTCGCAGCGGTCTTCCAGCGAAACTTTAAACGCCCTCACAGTAATCGAACGGAACGCGACCATACCAATTTTGTTGGCAACTTCCAGGTCATCCAACGTGATAGGATTTTCTTTGACAATACGCACATCGGGACAGCCCAAGTCTTGCATGATGCGGCGAAAATCTTCCCAATACAGAGCGCCGCCCAAACATTCGCCCAGCAATACTGGATCCAGTCTAAGTGCTTGAGGAATGCGCCGATCGGCATAGACATCAGAAAAATACAGCTCGCCGCCGGGCTTGAGCACGCGGAAAATTTCCGCAAGCACTTTGCGTTTATCCGGCGACAAATTGATGACGCAGTTTGACACCACGACATCAATGGAATTATCAGCAATATCGGCGGTAGTCAGGTCTTCGATATGCCCAAGATGAAATTCGACATTAGAGCGGGCATAACCGTAACGCTCGGCATGCCAATCGCAGTGGCGCTTAGCGACGGCAAGTTGCTCTTCGGTCATATCGACACCGATCACCCTGCCGTGCTCGCCCACCAGACGCGACAACAAATAACAATCCCGCCCCGAACCACAACCCAAATCAAGTACCGTTCGACCTTCCAACGCTGGCGGCAATGGCGAGCCGCAGCCGTAAAAACGGGAAACAACCTCAGGATGCAGGTCGGCAAGAAACGGCCGTAAATGCCAGGGCATGGCGTCTAATGTGCAGCAAGCACTGGTTTTTAAATCATCGCTGGATGTCAGCACCTGCCCGTAATAATTTTGTACTGATTCACTAATAAGTGTGTCAGTCATGACGCCTCCAAAGTACATGAGAATGTTAAAAAATATAAATTTGCCAAAAGATTACAAAACTATCAATTAAGTAACCTTATGCGAAAAAATTACTGGTAATAGTAAAATCGAACTTTACCCATTACAAAGTCGATTATTACATGACAACCTTACACAAGGATGCGATTAATTCTTAAGTATAATTGTGTTGCTTTTTACTCGTATAGACGATGTTGAAGGAAATGCCGACGATCTTATTAGTGCCTTACAAGGCCATCTAACCAATAACAAGGTGTGTCTTTTTAAGTGCTGCAGCTATACTGCACGCCATTGACCGTCTTTATTAGGTACGACAGAGGTAAGTTTTTTATCATCTTGCTACCCGATACATTGGACTGTACTCAAAAAAATCAAATCTATTCGAATTCAAAGAGGCGTTAAATTCATGACGAGAAAATATTTTGGTACCGACGGAATCAGAGGAAAAGTGGGCGAACCCCCAATTACTGCCGATTTCTTATTGAAATTAGGCTGGGCTGCTGGCCGTGTATTCGCCAGCGAAGGGGAAGGTTTTGTGCTGGTCGGTAAAGACACACGAATTTCCGGGTATATGTTCGAATCAGCATTAGAAGCAGGCTTAACTGCCGCGGGCGTAGATACGCGTTTATTAGGCCCGATGCCTACACCTGGAATTGCTTACTTGACACGTACGCTGAGAGCCCATGCAGGCATCGTCATAAGCGCATCGCACAACCCTTATTACGATAACGGCGTTAAGTTCTTTTCTGTACAAGGCACGAAATTGCCAGATGAATTAGAACGCAAAATGGAAAAGTATTTAGATTCTCCTATGACTACGGTTGAATCAGCAAAACTAGGCAAGGCCAAGCGACTAACCGATGCGGCAGGTCGCTACATAGAATTTTGCAAAGGCAGCGTACCGACTCGTTTGGATTTTGGCGGTATGCGGATCGTCATCGATTGTGCCAATGGCGCCACGTATCACATAGCCCCACATGTCTTCAGCGAAGTAGGCGCTGAGGTGGTATCAATTGGCGTGGAACCTGATGGCATTAACATCAATGAAGAATGCGGTGCAACTAAACCAGAGAAGCTTGCGGCTACCGTACTGGCTTATCGAGCCGATATGGGTATTGCCTTAGATGGTGACGGTGATCGTTTGATCATGGTTGATCACAAAGGTGAGATCGTTGATGGTGATGAGCTTATCTACATTATCGCCAAATCAAGATTAAAAGCGGGACAAATGTCTGGGCCCGTAGTCGGCACTTTGATGACCAACTTAGGCATGGAACATGGCTTGAAAAAGCTGGGGCTGGATTTGGTTAGATCCAAAGTAGGTGATCGCTATGTCATGGAAATGCTAGTGAAGCATAAAAGCATATTAGGTGGCGAAAACTCTGGTCATATTATTTGTCTTGATAGAACAACGACTGGTGATGGCATTATCGCTGCATTGCAAATTATGGCGGAAATGCAGGATACGGGAAAAAGCCTGCATGAATTAAAATCCGATATGCAGAAATATCCGCAAATACTGGTAAACATCAAAACAGGAAAAAAGATCAATCCTGATGAAGATGAAGGCATTCAAAAAGCAGTGAAAGCGGTAGAAAAGAAGCTTGGCAACACTGGACGAGTATTACTTAGAGCATCCGGCACAGAGCCGTTAATTCGAGTAATGGTTGAAGGACAAGATCAAGAATCAGTTAAAAGCTACGCCAACCAATTGGCTGAAGAGGTCAGGAAAGCAATAGGCGCTTGAACAAAGGGAGGTAAGCATATACTATACGCGCTCTTAAATTCAGTTGGCACAATTGGTGTTACGTGCAGTAAAGACGTAATGTAACGTCGCTGATTTTTAGCCATCAACGGGTAGATTTTCGCGATATTAATGCGCTACCCATGCAGATTTATAATTTGGATTGGAAAAAGTTTAGACCTTGCTATGTATCAAGTAATCATTGTTATTCATGTGTTGTTGGGATTAGGTGTTGTTGGTTTGATACTTATGCAACAGGGTAAAGGCGCCGACGCAGGTGCTGCATTTGGTACCGGCTCATCCACCTCGGTTTTTGGTGCTCAGGGCGCTGCTTCATTTTTATCACGCTCCACAGCGATTTTGGCCACCTTGTTTTTTACAACAAGCTTAGGACTAGCCATCTTGAATGGACAAAGAGGCTCAGCGAACGATTTAATCACTGCCCCCAAAACACAGGATGAAATAACAAGCATATCTGCACCGGCTCAACCCAAAAGCCCTGAAGACATTCCAACTCAGCCAGCCACTATAACTGAGCCAGCACCAGCTATAGAAACACAGGTACAGCCAAATCCGGCAGATACCGCAGTTAGCCAACCTGAAGAAGCTAAAACAGCAGCTCCTATTGAAAGTCCCGCAAAGGTAATTGAAAAACCTGCTGTAGTTAAAGAAGCAAAGCCAGCGCCGAAATCCAAAGAAACTAAAGCGCCTAAAAAAGCTCAAAAACAAACTGATTAAAAAATGAAGCCGACGTGGTGAAATTGGTAGACACGCCATCTTGAGGGGGTGGTGACGCAAGTCGTGGCGGTTCAAGTCCGCCCGTCGGTACCATATATGGGTTTTAAGAAACCCAAAGAAGTACAAAAACCCGCAAGTTACCTAGCTTCGCGGGTTTTTTATTGTTCAACGAAATGCAGTAACATTTTATGCAGTAACTTTTACAGTAACTCTAAAGCAGCAACAAAATTTACTGCACAGGAGTTACTGCAAATGACTATAAATCTATTAACAGACCCAGTTCTTAAGAACACCAAGCCAGAATCTAAAGACAAACGCTTGATTGAGGTTGCTTGTATCTGCTTATCAAATCGAATAGTTCAAAATGGTGGTGCAGGGATTACACCTGACCCGATGGCAAACGCAACACATTATCAGTGGGCACTTATCCTGATACCAGCCTGAAGCAAGCGAGGAATAAAAGAAACTATGCTAGGAAACAGCTTACCAAGTTCAATAACGGTAGAGTGTCTGATGGGTTGCCGATATTAAACAGCTTTGCAGGTATTACCCGGCAATGGTTGGATTCAATCGCACACTTAACCAGTGAAAAAACGCATACCAAGAAAACTTCAAGAATTGAGCGGCTGGCCTTCCCTCTTCTTGGTGATCTTGCAATCAATCAGATCAAATCTTCCGATGTAATAGCAACCCTTAAACTCATGATTGATAAATCACAGCTTGAGACAGCCCACAGGTTGCACGGCGAAATTAGCTCAGTGCTGGCCTATGCAATTGTTCATAACTTCACCGACTACGACCCATTCAACGAGTATGACGCCCTCCTCCGATAAAATACGACTGACGACCAGTCGTGCGTCGATGAGCTCACCTGTCACCGATGGTTTTTTCTGCTTCTTCTGGCTCGGCTTGGCGGGGCGCGTAATGCGTATCGGTGTTTGTGCAACCCATTGCCAGTGGCGTTTGCCGTGAAAATCGACTTCCCGTGCTTTCTCAAAAGACAACGCGTCAGCCACTTGAGCACAAAGCATTGATTGCCCTTAGAATTCAACCGTGAGTGACTTTTTTATCGCGTCTTAGCCACAACCAATTGTTGACCCTCCCATTGATGCATATGCCCGACAGAGTGAGCCTTATCGCGCCAAGATCAAAAGTAAGGTTGAGCGCTTTAACAACTACTTTATCACTCCCCTTGCGGTGGATCTGAAACAGGCATGACTGGCGAATCGAGACAAAGAGGCGGACAGGTCTGTAGTATTCACATCATGACCCAGCAAGCGAAGCGCGGCGACCAAGATAGTGGCCACGAAATAATATAAAAGCTTTTTTGCTGACTACGCCTGCGAGTTGAGTGCTTTAGCTATATCCCATAGAAATTTTAAAACCGGTACTTTTAATCGGCTTTTTAATGTGTGAATTTCCGGAAGTGTTGCAGCTAAATACCAATGGATAGCTTTAAGTATTGAGCAAATGCGGTTACAAACTGGTTACATTTTACAAAAACGCCAGACATAAAAAAGGGCTGCTAATGTGCAACCCTTTGAATTCATTGGTGGGGTGTTAGGGATTCGAACCCTAGACCTATGGATTAAGAGTCCACTGCTCTACCAACTGAGCTAACACCCCTTCTAAAACATAACTGTTCAGAACTGGGCGAATTCTAAAGGATTTTCGAGATAATTCCAAGAAAAATAAGCTAGTTATTTGTTTTTTAACGGTTTATTTTAACTTTAACAGGGCTTTTGCTAATTCCTGACTCAGTGTTGCCAGTGTGCCATTCAGCGCTTTTACGGTGCCGACGATAGTGGCATTTTCAGGTTTAGTTTGGATTTTAGAAAAGCCATTGCTGATAACGGTGTGCGTTTTTTGATCCATGATGGCCCAGTTGGCTTCAAGATTGGCGGACTGCTCGGGCTTGGCGTCGAAACGACTGATTTGCACAATGATTTGGTAATCAATACTGCCGTAAGCACTCCAAGGGTAGGCCCTGATAATTTGGCTGGGTTGTAGTGCTGTTAGATTTTGGGCTAACACTTCGGCAATATTGTCTTTTAAGGGTGCGGCCCATTGGTGTAATTCGGCGATTTGCAGATTGTTATCAGCATCACGGGTCACCAATTGCTTGCGCTCCAGCAATGCAGGAATCGATATAGGGCCAATGCCGACAATCAATTTTTTTACTTGCGTATCGGCGCTAACGGCAGGCACATCAAACTGGGGTTCCAGGACATAAAAATGGGTGGGCGGCGTTGCAGTACAGGCTGAAAGCAAGCCGCCTATAACGATTGATTTAATAATGCGGTTAGCCATGCTTATTCCCCTTCCTTACCGCGAAGTAGTGAGTCTGGATGCTGCTCCAGATAATCAGTGAGTTGTTTCACTGAGCCGGCGGCGCGGGTCAGTTCTTGCAATAATTTCTCCAACTCATAATGTGTGCTGGCGCCAGGTTCTAAGGTAGTTAACACTTTTTGCGCGGAGCTCATGGTTTTGTCGGTGGCGCTTAATGTGCCTTTGGCTACGATCAGCATATCTTTGGCGGCTTTAGAAGTGCCTTGCAACGATTGCAGGGTTTTGTTGACCTCATCACTCAAATTATCCAACGGTAATTTGGCGATTTTATCCATGATGACAGTGGCGGAACGAGTAAGTTGATCTAGCGAACCCGCCGTGGTGGGAAACTCAGGATAGATACTCTTATTATCATTAAGCACCACCGGAATTTTCGGATAGAAATCCAGGTCTACCAGTAATTGTCCGGTCAAAAAGCTACCGGTTTGTAATTGCGCACGCAGGCCTTTTTTAATCAGCTGGGCAATGATTTCTTTATCGCTAAGATGCGATTTATCGTTGATTTTATGGATGCGTTCCAGCTCCAGCTCAATCGTTACCGGCACTTGGATGTCTTGAGTGGTTTCATTCAGTTCCAAGTCAATATGTACCACTTTGCCTACCGGAATACCCCGTAATTGCACCGGCGCACCTTCGGTTAACCCGCGCACTGAGCCTTTAAAATACATCACATATCTCAACGTGTTGGTGTAAACAACTTGGGTTGATAACTGATAATTGTCATACAGCTGAAATTGCGTATTTTCCGGCTGAATATTCTCTACCGGGTCTTCCGGATCGCTTCGAAAAGCAATACCCCCACTAAGTAATGAAACTATCGGTCCGGTGCGGACTTTAAAACCATCTGCGCCAGCGGATAAATCAATACCGCTGTCAATCCAGAAACGGGTTTTTTTTCTGACGAATTGATCGTATGGCTTATTGATAAAAATAGTCAGGCGTATGGAGTTAGCATCTTCGGACAATTCGTGAGCAAGCACCGATCCGACGTTAATGCCATGAAAATTGATCTGCGTACCGGCTCTTAACGAGCCAAGATTATTGGCCTCGAGAATAAATTGCCTTCCTTCAGTATTCGTTTTCAGTGGCGGCGGAGTAGCGAGTCCAACAAACTCGGTTTTTGCATCACCATCACCCGGTTTTATTTCAATATAAGCCCCGGATAATAAGGTGCCCAGCCCGGAAATGCCGGATAGTCCCACTTGAGGTCGCACCACCCAAAACCGGCTGTGTTCTTTCAGGTAATCATCAGCCGTATTGCTCATTTGCGCAGTCACCCGGATGGTTTTCATATCATCATTGATAGAAATTGCCGTGACTTTGCCGATTTCCACATCCAAGTATTTGATTTTGGTTTTATCTACCTCTAAGCCTTCTGCAGTAGGAAAGGTAATGGTAATTTCCGGGCCTTTTTCCATCATGGCTTTGGAAATCAGCCATCCACTGACCAGCAAGGCGACCAGTGGTAAAAACCATACTAAAGGCAATTCAGTGCGTTTATTGATTGCTGCGTCAGCCGCTTCGGCTGTATCGGCAATTGCTCCGGCATCGCCTAAAGCGCCTACAGTTGGTGCTCTACCTTCGGCATCCCTGCCGTCGTCGATCGGATCGTTAAAGTCATTCATAAGCGTTCGGGTTATCCCAGATCAGGCGTGGATCAAAACTTGTCGCGGCAAACATCGTCAAAACTACCACACAAGCAAATGCGGTAGCGGCAGGACCGGCAATAACCTGAGCAACACCGCCCAGATTGACCAGCGATACCAAAATGGTAATCATAAAAATATCCAACATCGACCAGCGCCCGACAAAGGCAATAATGCGATAAACAATGGTTGCCAAGCGCGCATTGATAGGCCAGCGAAACTGTACGCTAAACACCAACAGACTTAAGCCCAGCAATTTAACCATCGGCACCAAAATACTGGCAACCAACACTAATAGCGCAATCGGCATCATGCCGCTGTCAATCAACGCAATAATACCGCCGATAATGGTATGCGGCTCCCCTGACCCAAGACGTGTCACGGTCATAATCGGAAATACATTGGCAGGAAGATATAGAGCGTAACTACTCAACAGTAATGCGGTTGTGCGTTGCAAACTTTTCGGTTTGCGCGGATGTAAATGGCCATTGCAAATCGGGCAATGCGGCACATTTACTTTACTTAAGCGTCCGCAATCATGACAACGAACCAATCCAAGGCTTAAGGCATTAACATTTAAGTTAGTTTTCATGACTTGCTAGTTAGCCGCCGAATGTGTTGCCAAAATAAATGCTCATCCAAATTGCTAGCTAACATGCCGGTAACCACAATCAGGGCAATAAAGGCATACAAGCCCAGACCGAATTTAACTTCAGACATGGATGTCAATTTGACGCAGGCGACGATAATACCCAGCATGTAGACTTCCAGCATGGCCCATTCTTGCAAATGTTGTAACCACCGCATCCAATGAGCTAGGTATTTATTGGGTTTATTAAAATGCAGATAAAAACTGACTAATAACGACAAAACGACATTCAGCAACGGGAACAACATACTGGATAAAAACACCAACACCGCAACCGCCCACATGCCTTCCGTAAACAAGGTAAACACGCCAGACCACAACGTGCCATCGTGACTGGTACCCAATACCTTAATACCAACCAACGGTAACAAATTAGCCGGTAACATCAGCATTAAACCGGCAATTGACAAGGCCAATGTTTTTTCAATGCTTTGTTTGCTGGGTCGCTGCAATAAATAACCGCAGCGTGGACAATGAGCTTTTTCACCTACCGCCGCTTGAAGCGGGTTTAGCAACAAATCGCATTCAGGACAGGCGGCAAGTTCCATAACGTTTACAGACTGTGACAAGGCTTACGCCCTGCACTTAGTTTTACCACTGAGACTCGCCGGTTTCCGGATCATACATTTCATGCACAATTTTATGACGATTGGCGGTCAACTCTTCAATGCTTGGGGAATTGCTCAAGGCACGGGAAATAGCTAATTTCATCGCTTCGTAGTTGGTGCGATACAAATCTTTACGGTCCAACTCAGGATTGGTGGCGCATTCCGGTGCAATCCAGATCATGGCAATAATGCATAAATCATTCGCTTGATCAGCAGGAATCACACCTTCAATCACACTATCAAGCACCGCATCAGCAATCGCTGATTGCACCGGACCACCAAATAATTCGACATAAGCGGACGATTTAATAGTGACTTTGGGCACCATAATTGTCGCTGGGCGCACTTGCTGGTTGCAGGCACGAATGGCAAACATACGGGTATGGCCTTCGGTTTGCCCCATCAAGTTAGCAAAAGCATGTCCAGCCGGACCTTTAACGCTGCCAATCAATATTTCCGGCATCGCATCAGTGCCTTGGCCTTCGCTAGAAAATACTGTGGCTTCGCCGGTTCTGAACCAAATTTCGTCTGACATGAATCACTTCCCAATCACAGTTAAAGAAGCGGCCATTCTATGCTGGATAAACAGACCGGGCAATAGAAGCCATAGGCGCCAAGCCACTTAGTAGGCGTTTTATCAAGAGGTTACCCCCCTACTTGCAATTAAATACATTGACCGGGTCCGCTTTGCCTCAGTAAAATCAGCAACGTTTTTAGGTTCCCGCGCTTCGCGGGTGAAACTGGAAGTCGGTTAAATGCCGACGCTGCCCCCGCAACGGTAAGTGATTTGTCACGAGTCCGGAGACAGGCCTAAAACGGATACACCACAGTATTGCGGAGGGCGATCTGTCAAATCGGTTTTTATGGTTTGTCTTTATTTCCCTCTGTTATTCCGTCCACCTACTTCGGAACAGACAACCATGAAAACCCTCACTGCCTCAACCGCCATTTCTTCCGCAAAAATCCTGCCCGGCCTTTGTGCCATTGTTTTAGGCCTAACCGTCGTTTTAGGTTTGGGTTTCTTGCAGGATTCCAATAACTACCTACATAACGCCGCCCACGACGGACGCCACAGCGCTGCCTTTCCTTGCCATTAACATGACTGATTTTCGTAAGCTAGTCGCCATCTCGCTACTGGCGGGACTATTGGGCGGGTTGTTACTTAGTGTGCTGCAACACTATCAAACTTTGCCATTGATTTTGGCCGCCGAACAGTTCGAAACGCCATCAGCTGAGCATGTCCACGATTGGCAACCGATTGATGGCTGGCAACGTAACGGCTTTACCTTGCTGTTCAATGGCTTGACTGGCTTCGGCTTTGCCTTGTTGATCAGTGCGTCGATGTACTGGCGAGATCAACGCGGTTATCTGTATGGACTGGGTTGGGGTTTGGCAGGTTATTTGGTGTTTTTTGTCTCGCCATCATTGGGTTTGTCGCCGGAATTGCCCGGTACCGAGAGCGCAGAACTCCATAGTCGCCAAGGGTGGTGGCTTTTTACTGCAGCGGCTACCGCCATGGGTTTGTCTGGGTTGATCTTAACCAAGCAACGCTGGCTGCAAATCGGCGGCGCTAGCTTGCTGGTTTTACCGCATCTGATCGGTGCGCCGCATCCGGAAGTAGCTCACGCTTTAGCGCCTGAAGAATTACAGCAGCATTTTGTGGTACTGACATCCATTAACAACGCCATTTTCTGGCTGACCTTGGGCGCCATAGCGGGCCGATTGCTGCGCAAAGTGACGTTTTAATGATGATTGACACTGCAACACGACATTGCCCGGCGATATTGATCAGCGCCCCTGCCTCCGGGCAAGGCAAAACCACTATCACCGCAGCCTTGGCTTATTATCATCGCCAGCAAAATCGAAAGGTATGTGTCTTTAAGACCGGCCCGGATTTTATCGATCCGCAAATCTTGAGTTTTGCTTGCGGACAACCGGTTTATCAGCTGGATTTATGGATGATGGGCGAAGCGCATTGCCGAGAAATGCTTTATAACGCAGCCGTCGACGCTGACATCATCTTGATTGAAGGCGTGATGGGCCTGTTCGACGGCGATAGCAGCAGCGCCGATTTAGCACAAACACTGGATGTGCCGGTCGCCGTTGTCATCGATGCGGGCGGCATGGCGCAAACCTTTGCCGCCGTTGGCTATGGATTAGCCCATTACCGGACCAACTTGCCGTTTGCTGGTGTCATCGCCAACAAAGTCGGCAGTCCTGGTCATGCCAAACTGCTGGAAGAAGCCTTGCCGGAAAACATGCCCTTGCTGGCAGCGATGGCGAAAGACGACATGGTCGGTTTGCCGTCTCGGCACTTAGGCTTATTGCAGGCTGACGAAATCGGCGACCTTGATGTGCGTCTGGCGCGTGCCGCAGAATTGCTCAGCAGCCTTGCACCATGCCGATTGCCTGAGCCAGTCGCCTTCGCACCAATCACCACCACATCGCCGCCAAAATTGCTGACCGGTAAACGCATCGCCGTAGCTCGCGATGCCGCATTTTCGTTTATCTATCAGGCCAATCTGGATTGTTTACAAGCGATGGGCGCTAAACTTAAGTTTTTCTCGCCGCTCGCCGACAATGTCTTACCTCAGGCCGACAGCATCTACCTGCCCGGCGGTTATCCGGAACTGCATCTGCAAGCATTGGCCGGCAATGTCGCCATGAAACAAACTCTTTATGCACATCATCAAGCCGGTAAACCAATTTATGCCGAATGCGGCGGCTTTTTATATTTGCTGGAACGCTTGATCGATAAAGACGGCCATGCGGCAGCGATGGCAGGATTACTACCCGGCAGCGCGCAGATGCAAAAACGCTTGGTGAATCTGGGCATGCACAGTTTGCAGCTAGAACAAGGCGAAATTCGCGGTCACAGCTTTCATCACTCGCAACTGGAAACGACACTGCAGCCGTTCACCGAATCCAAGCCGCAACGCAATCGCAGCCGTAGCGAAAACTTTTATCGTGTGGGTTCGCTGCAAGCGTCTTATCTGCATAACTATTTCCCATTCAACCCGCAGGTTGCGGCTGGATTTTTTCTATGAGCAGTCAGCCTAATCAATCGAAAGTCTGGTTTGTCGGTGCAGGTCCCGGCGATCCGGATTTAATCACCGTCAAAGGCCGCGACTTAATCGCCAAAGCTGACGCCATTTTGTTTGCAGGCTCGCTGGTACAAGCCGCCGCGACGCAATGGGCACCTGGCACTTGCGTGATCAAAGATTCCAAGGAGTTGACCCTGGAGCAGATTACCGACTGGCTGATAGCCCAAGCCGAGCCTGGAAAAGTCGTGATTCGCCTGCAAACCGGCGACCCGGGTTTGTACGGCGCGCTGATTGAAATGGTGCAACCGCTGGATGCCGCCAATATTGCCGTCGAAGTAGTGCCGGGCGTGTCGTCGGCGTTTGCCGCGATGGCTTGCGCAGTGGAAAGCCTGACCTTGCCGGAAGTCACTCAGACCGTGATTTTAACCCGCGTTGAAGGCCGCACGCCGATGCCGGTGGGTGAATCCTTGCAAGAATTGGCCAGCCATCACACCACGCTGTGCCTGTTTTTATCGATCACCTTGTTGCCCACGATCGAGCGCGAATTAAAAGAAGCCGGTTGGGCGGATGATGCTCCGGTATTGGTCGTCCATAAAGCCAGTTGGCCGGACGAACAGCAGATTATTCGCGGCACGCTGGCCGATATTCGCGAACGCTGCCGGGTCGCCAAAATCAACAGTCAGGCCATGATCGTCATCAGCCCTACCTTGGGCGCGCGGCATTGGTCATCGTTAAAAAAATCCAAACTTTATGATGCCGCTTTTACGCATCGTTTTCGCCGTGCCGAACGGCCAAATTCTAAGGAACAAGCATGACAACCACCGTCCTTTTAGTCGGCCATGGTTCGCGCAACCAGGCAGGCAATCAAGAAATCCAAACCTTTCAGCAACAATGGCAGGCGCAGCACCCCGACTGGCGCATTGATTTGTGCTACATCGAGCTTGCCGGGGTGCTGCTGGAAGAAGGGTTAAGCCGCGCCGCGCAAGGCTCGAGCCGCGTGATAGTGGTGCCGCTGATCATCAGTGCCGCCGGGCATGTGAAGATGGAGATTCCCGAGCATATCGAAGAAGCCCGCGAAAAATTTCCAAGCGTCGAATTTATCTACGCGCCGCATTTGGGCAGCAATGAAACCTTGCTGGCCGTGCTGCAAAATCAACTGAAAAGCGCGCTTAAAACCCTGGCCATGCCGGATCCGAAAACCACTGGCGTGATCATTTTAGGCCGCGGTTCCTCCGACAAAGTCGCCAACGGCGAACTAGCAAAACTAGCGCGCTGGCTGTTTGAAGTCACCGAGCATGAACTGATCGACATCGCCTTCACCGGCATTACCCATCCGCGTCTGGAAACCGCCGTGCAACGTCAAGTGCGACTGGGCATGACGCAGATTGCGATTTTGCCTTATTACCTGTTCACCGGTCTGCTGATTGAACGTATTGCCAAGCAGGTTGAGCGTTTGCAAAGCCAATACCCGCAAATTGCGTTTGGTTCCGGTACTTATTTTGGTTTTGATCCGGCGATTTTTAAATTGCTCGATCAACGGGTTACCGAAGCCACCGACCCGGTCGCGCCGAAAATGCTGGAATGCGACGGCTGCCAATACCGCGAGCAAGCCGAACATCATCACCATCATTAAAGTAGCCATGAGCCAAAACATTCAGACCGAACAACTGACCCAAGCCGGGCAACAAATCGAGCACGATTCTTTTGCCATCGTCGATCGCGAAGTTGGCGAGCACCATTATTCAGACGGCCAATGGCAAGTGGTGCGACGCATGATCCACGCCACCGCCGATTTTGAATTTAACGGCCTGACCGAGTTTTCTGAGCAGGCGGTCGAAGGTGGCATTCAAGCCATTCTAAATGGTTCGCCGATTGTTGCCGACGTGGAAATGATTTGCGTCGGCTTATCGCAGCCGCGTCTGGCGCACTTTGGTATCAGCGCTCGCCAATTCATCGCTGATGCGGACGTCATAGCCGCGGCCAAACAAGTCAACAGCACCCGCGCAGTGCAAGCCATGCGCAAAGCACACAACTTAGGTTTACTCCATGGCGGCATCGTCGCGGTTGGCAACGCACCCACCGCGTTGTTGGAAGTGTTGCGGATGATTAAAGAAGAAGGCATCAAACCGGCACTGATTGTCGGCATGCCGGTCGGCTTTGTGTCCGCTGCGGAATCCAAGGACTTGTTAAGTGAATTAAGCGACATTCCTTGGATTATCACTCGTGGCCGTAAAGGTGGTTCCACCTTGGTTGTCGCGGCGATTCATGCTTTGCTGAGTCTTGCCGAGTCTCGACAAAAAAATGCTTAGCAACACCAAAGTCAATTTACAGCAAGAGATGCTATCGCCCGTTTGCCGCGCCGAGTACTACAGCTTTTGGCGGGAACAGCCCGCCAGGGGAGCGGCATGGATGCCGCACGTCGACAGAGGGGCAGGAAGCCCCTTCTGTCGACCCACGCTAAAAGCTGTAGCGCGCAGGATCAAAGCGGCTGCCGGGTCGCCTTTTCTTTGGTTACTTTCTTTTGGCGAAGCAAAAGAAAGTAACTCGCCGTCGGGTGCGAGAACCCGATTAAATCAATCTGTAACCTTCATGGCATTCCATTGGGAACCTCGAAAAACCATGCACTTCGATAAACTCAGTGCGAACGGAACTATACAAATCAATGAGTTCCGTTCGAGGGAGAGCTTGTCGAGCTATGATCGGAATGGGTTTTTCGAGGTTCCCCATTGCACCAGCCAATGAATACACCCGAACGCAAACCCAAAGGCACCCGCAAAGGTTACACCACCGGTGCGTGCTCTGCTGCAGCTGCAACTGCGGCGGTGCAAGGCTTACTGACTGGTCAAGTGCCGGACAGCATTGAATGCCAACTTCCTAACGGTGAACTGGTCAATTTTAAAATTGAGGATGGTTCAATAAACGATGGCTGCGCCCATGCGGTGGTGGAAAAGGACGCGGGCGATGATCCTGATTGCACGCATTTAGCCCGCCTGACTGCCGATGTGGTTTGGACAGACTTGCCTAACATTGTCGAGCTACGTGGCGGTCCCGGCGTCGGCACCATTACCCGGCCTGGCTTGGGCCTTGCCGTTGGTGGCCCGGCAATTAACCCAGTGCCGCGCAAAAACATTGAAGACAACATCCGTCAAATTGCCGCCGAACAGCTGCAACTCAAAGGTTTGCAGGTGACGATTTCTGTGCCGCGCGGCGAAGAGATGGCAAAAAAGACGCTCAACTATCGCTTAGGTATCATCGGCGGTATTTCTATTTTAGGTACCACCGGCATCGTGCATCCTTATTCTACGGCGGCCTTCCGAGCCAGCGTGGTGCAAGGTGTCGAGGTCGCAGCCAATCAGGGCCAAGGCACGGTAGTGTTGACCACCGGCGGTCGCACCGAGAAATTTGTGATGCAGGAATTGCCCGATCTGGATGAAAGCTGCTTCGTGCAAATGGGCGATTTTTTGACGCCAGCGCTGGATGCCGCCGACAAGTGTGGTATCCAGTGCATCATCATCGGCGGCATGGTCGGTAAGCTGACTAAAATGGCCCAAGGCGAAACCATTACTCACGCTGGTCGTGCGCCGGTCGATGTTAAATTGATCGCCGATATTGCCCGCAGCATCGGCGCACCGGAAGATATTTGCAACGCCATCGCCGCGCAGGAAACCGCCCGCTACGCCAGCGAATGCATGGCGGAACTGGGTCTTGAATATGAATTTCATGTCGAACTGGCAAAACGAGTTATCGCCACCTTGGAAAACCGCTACCCCGGTCGTTTTGAAATCGCCGTGCTGGTCTGCGATTTTGACGGCAACAAACTGGCAGAAGCCGGAAGGAATTTAACATGACGGCATTATGCAGCATCATCGGCGTTCTGGACGACGGCGCCTCCAGTTTAAGCCAAGAAGCTCTTCAACTTATCCGATCAGCCAAACATGTGATTGCAGGAAGCCGCTTACTGGCCACTTTGGCGAACGAGATCAGCCAGGCACAACCATACGATTTAACCGGTCACTTACCGCAAGTTCCGGGCTGGATAAATGACGCAATAAGTAAGGGCGAAGCCGTCGTCGTGTTGGCCAGCGGCGACCCGCTGTGTCATGGCATTGCCGGTTTTCTCGCGAAAAAGATCTCCCCCGAGCAATTACGCATTCTGCCTAACCTCACCAGCATTCAACTGGCGTTTACTGAGCTTAAACTTCCTTGGCAAAGCGCGACTATCGCCTCGGTGCATAGTCAGGATGCGGGCGAATGGGTGCGCGGTGCCAGTCCGCAACACGGTATGTACACCTTACTGCAACAATGTCGGCAACACGCGTTATTGGCGGTTTTGACCAGCCTGGAGAATAACCCGGCGCGCATCGCCCGAATGTTGCAAACAGAAGGCTTGGCCGATGATTTTGACATCGCCGTGGCGCAAGCCTTGAGGCAACCTGAGCAAACGGTCAGCGGTTTTTTACCGGTCGCAAATGTTGCCGAAGACAAATATATCGACCCGAACGTGGTGATACTTAAACGCAAAACCCCTTTGCCCGCACCGGTATTGTTCGGTGTCAGTGACGACGGTTTTCAGCAGCGCAAACCAGAAAAAGGCCTGATCACCAAACGCGAAGTCCGTGCCGTATCACTCGCCCGAATGCAACTGACCCGCCGCAGTGTGGTCTGGGACATCGGTGCCGGATCCGGTTCGGTGGGTTTGGAAGCGGCGCGTTTGTGTCCCGATGGCCATGTCTACGCGATTGAAAAGAACGTCGATGACATCGCCAATGTCGAATACAACCATGCCGCCTGGGGCATCAGTAATTACAGTTTTGTCCACGGCAAAGCCCCGCAATATCTGGAAATCTGGCCTGATCCCGATGCGGTATTTATCGGTGGCTCCGGCGGCGAGTTGGCGGAATTGATTGCGTTGTGTCTAAACCGCTTAAAACCCAACGGCTGGTTGGTGATGAACTTTGTCACGCTGGAAAATATGTCCACAGCGGTGGAAGCCTTAAAACAGCTCGGAGCAAGCTGGGATGCCTGTCAAATTCAAGCGTCACGAAGTAGCCCGATTTTGAATATGCACAGGTTACAGGCGGAAAATCCAGTGTGGGTGGTTTCGGCAACTGCTCATGCTTACTTGTAAAAGTAATTTTAAGTTCATGTTTAATGATTCGCTAACGCGAAACTTGTTTTTGAAGCCGGTATTCGTACCGGCTGGCGAGTTACTTTCTTTTGCTGCCTCGGCAACTGCTCCTGCGTTGCTCTACCTCCTGCATCCATGCAGTCGAAAAGAAAGTAACCAAAGAAAAGGCGCCCCGGATACTGCTTATTTCCTGCGCTCCTCGCTTTCGACAGGTATTGTTAGAAGGGCCATCCTTGGCCCTCTGACAACTCGCCGCATCCATGCGGCGCCCCTAACGGGCTATTCCTATCGAAAACTGCGGTGCTCGGCGCAGCATACGGGAGTCTCACTCATCATCGAGCAACACTAATTGTATGAATAACAAACTCGGCACCCTTTACGGTGTCTCCCTCGGCCCCGGCGACCCCGGCTTAATCACCCGTCGCGCGTGGGATTTACTCACCGGCTCGGGCCATTGGACTTATCCGGTGCGTAAGAAAAACAGCGACAGTTATGCGCTGGACATCGCCTTGCGCGCCGGTCTTGAATTGCCACAAGAACATACCGCGCTGCATTTTCCGATGACTCATGATGCCGATATTCTGGCTCGATATTGGCTGGAAGCGGCACAAACCGTGTTGGCACTATTGCAGCGCGGCATTGATGTGTTGTTTTTAGTGGAGGGCGATGCTTCAACTTATTCCACTTTCGGCCACTTGCAACGCAGTGTTCGTGCTTTGCAGCAAGAAGTGACAGTCGAAGTAGTGCCGGGAGTGTCATCATTTCATGCCGCCGCAGCACGCAGTGGCGAACCATTGGCCGATGTTGACGACACTATCGCCATTATCCCCGCCGGATACGGCATTGATCAGATTGAGCGTCTGCTCGAGGATTTCGATACCTTGGTGCTGCTTAAGGTCAAACCCTTGCTGGACGATGTAATCGATTTGCTGCGTCGCCGTGATTTGCTTGACCAAGGCTGGTTTATCGAAAAAGCCGGTGCGCCCGAAGAGCGCGTGGTGCATGACCTCGCCAGCCTGTATGGGCAAAAGGTCAATTATTTATCTTTACTGATTATCAAAAACCCAGGCCGTCAGCGTTCAGAAATGCAACGCGGCTGTCGCAAAAAAAAGGAAATTTCCGATGACTGAAGTACGTGTCGCACTGGTGGCGATTACCAAACACGGTGCCGCTATCGCCAGCCGTTTAGCACCGCAACTGCCAGAAGCCGAGGTGGTGGTATCGGAAAAACAGGCCGAACATCTTGGCGATTTCAGCAATCCACGCCGCGTTTATCAAGGGGCTTTGAGCGCGCAAATCGCGGAATTGTTTGCGTCCTACGATCAGCTGATATTTTTGGTGTCGCTAGGTGCTGTGGTGCGCTTGATTGCACCGCATCTTAAATCTAAAGATGAAGACCCCGGCGTATTGGTGATCGATGATGCCGCCGAGTTTGTGATTCCGGTGCTGTCCGGTCATGTCGGTGGCGCCAATGCTTATGCTGAAAAAGTCGCGGCTTTGTTGAGTGCTACGCCGGTATTAACTACCGCGTCGGATGTCGGCAAAACCATTCCTGTCGATATTCTGGGCCGGGAATTGGGTTGGCAAGTGGAAGCTCCAAAAATCAACATTACCCGCGTATCGGCGGATGTGGTCAATCAACAACCGATTGCCTTCGTGCAGGAAGCGGGCAGCCGCAACTGGTGGACCCGACCCACGCCATTGCCCGCCAATATTCACTTGTTTGAGCGCTTTGAAGATGTCGATACCAGTCAGTTCCGGTCGGTGTTATGGGTGACTCGACGCGAGATAGATCCGATTCATTGGCAGCAGTTGGAGGAAAGATTGGTGGTGTATCGGCCGCCAGCGGATCAATGATAGCTAACACAGGACCTATATCGTTCCCATGCTCCGCGTGGGAATGCAAATACTGCCGCTCCTGCGGCGCGGGACGCCGGAGCATCCTGGGCTGGGTTCCCACGCTGGAGCGTGGGAACCATGAGCCATGAAGGTCATCATTGGTATTGGCTGTGATCGCAATGCCAGTTTGCAAACTTTGCAAGCGGCACTAACACAAGCCCTACAGCAATGCGGATTAGACGAGTCAACTGTAGCTGGCATGGCCAGTATCGATAAGAAAAACAATGAAGTTGCCTTGTTGCAATTGGCGCAAAATCAAGGCTGGCCGCTGCATTTTTATCCTGCAGAGCAGCTGGCAAAAATCCCGGTGCCTAATCCGTCTGCCGTGGTACAGAAATACATGGGCACGCCAGCGGTGGCAGAGGCTGCCGCGTTAATTGCAGCCAATACCGATATGCAAAATTTGCTGGTCGAAAAACACAAATACCTAGGGGCGGACGGTAAGAACGCCACCATTTCCATTGCGAGAATCATTGAATGAAAACAGGCAAAATTTTACTGGTCGGCATCGGCCCGGGCGCGCATGAACACATGACCTTCCGAGCCAAACAGGCCATTGCTGAAGCGGATGTGGTCATCGGTTACAGCACTTATATCAAACTGGTCACTGACTTGCTGGAAGGCAAAGAAGTGATCAGAAAAGGCATGACCGAAGAACTGGACCGCAGCATCGAAGCCTACGAACATGCCAAACAAGGCAAAATCGTGGCGTTGATTTCCTCCGGCGACATTGGCGTGTACGGCATGGCAGGGCCGACTTATGAATTATTACTGGAAAGCGGCTGGACCCCGGACGACCCGATTCAGGTGGAAGTTGTCCCCGGCAGCACGGCATTATTAAGTTGCGCCTCATTGGTCGGCGCGCCGTTAACCCATGATTTTTGTTCGATTTCGTTGTCCGACTTGCTCACGCCTTGGCCGGTAATTGCTCGTCGTCTGGAAAGTGCGGCGCGTGGCGATTTTGTCGTGGCACTTTACAATCCCAAAAGCGGTCGCCGCACGCAACATATCGTTGAAGCCCAAAACATTTTATTGCGCCATCGCAGCCCCGATACCCCGGTGGCCATCGTTAAATCCGGCTATCGCAGCTTGCAAAATATTCAATTGGTGACGCTGGCGGAAATGGCGGAATGCGACATCGGCATGTTGACTACCGTACTGGTCGGCAATAGCAGTACCTTCGTGCGCGCCGGTTTGATGGTAACGCCGCGCGGTTATGCCAATAAGTACGATGCCTTGAGCGGTGAAACACTGGCTGGCGAACAAGCTGGGCGCTCGTTAAGTATGGGACTGGATGGCTGGAAGGCTTGTGTGCGCGGCTATTTACGTGAAACCCCAAAAGCTACATTGCAAGAAGCGGCGAGTTATTTTGACCGGCCATTGGCGGAGATTCTCGACGCGGTGACTAAAGCCACAACCGACGATGCCGCCGGTGTGTTTAGCGCGCAAGCCGTCAACATCGAGCAATTCGATGATTTGTTATCTGCGTTATCTAATTGGGGTTCATTACGTGTCGTGGTGCGCAGCGAGGGTGGCGCGGTAGCGGAATTGTTAATTAACGGGGCAGATTTACAGCTTAATAAAGGCTGGCTCAGCATCGTGAATGAACATTTTCATCTGCACATCGATTGGCGCAACGCCCGGCAAGCCTGGTTTGTTAGTCGAGGTGATGCCGCCCATGGTCTGCAAATCGTCAATGCTCATGGCGACAACTTATTAAACCTGTGGCTGGTGGCACAATCGGGCAGTTTCGACGCCGATGCACTGACGCGTTACCAACACGATAAAGGCCAGCTTACTCACTCTTCTCACCCGAAACAGGCAACACCATGAGCAATGACATTTCCACCTTAGAAAAACCCAAGATGGGCGATTACAAACGGCATTTATTGATTTGTACCGGACCGCGCTGCACCGAAAACGGCGAAGCCCAAGCCTTGTTTGATCAGCTCGGCGAAAAATTTAAAGCAGCGGGTATCGATAAAGGCGAGTTGCGGGTCAAACGCACCCGCACGCATTGTTTCGCTACCTGTAAATCCGGTCCGATCATGTGCGTGCAGCCCGACGGCATCTGGTACTACAACGTTAATGAGGCCAATTTACAGCGCATTATTGATGAACATTTGGTTGGCGGCAGGCCGGTTGAAGAGTTGATTTATCATCGCGCCAGCTCTGAACAATCAGACTCGCCTTGTTCAATGAATTCGATTTAATTCAATTCGACTGCACTCAGCTAGCGGAGCGCAGTCGAAGCCTAAGACCTAAAGCGCCCTTAGCTTAATCTGGGCGCGTATCAAAGAAGCAATCACCACAATCAGCAAAGTTGCCAGCGACACTTCCAAGATAATAAAAGCACCGATTTTAAAGTAGGCAAATTCAGGCGCCACAAAGCGCACCAGCCAGCCACCGGCTTCATCGGCGATGGCGGACAAATAAGTCGAGACACTCAACCAGATTTTCAGCCGGGTAGAAAAATCGGTCATCAACATTAAATGGGTTAAGGTCAGTACCAGCATGCCCATTGAAAACAAATGAAAATGCGATACTTCCAACATGCCTTGATAACTGCGCGCAGGAATAAATTGCTCTTCCGAGCCCAGGTAATAAGTGATCACGGAACCGGACGTTAAGTCCATGTGATTAAAATACATCAGGCCATTACTGAGCCACAGCAAAGCGATGTAGCCTAAAAACATCAACACCAGCGCGTTTAATAAGGCCTTGCGCTGCTGCTCGCCGGTGACGAAGTAGCGCATTAGTTTTTACCTTCTTTGATCATCACCTGATAAATCCCCATCACTTTACGGACGCTGGTAATTGCAGCACGAGTGCTCAACGTCGCCCCGGCAATGCCATCGACACCTTTATTAAAATCCATATCCGCGATGGCTCGTTTATACAATTGCTCAAACCAACGCTCAGGCGGTTGATATTCCGGCGGCTCGTGAAACGCCAAGGTGGTGATGTTGCGCAATTCGCCTTCCGGGGTCAGCACAATCATCAAGGTTTCCGGCTTGGTTCTGACGGTAATGCTTTCAATCGCCGCATATCCCAGCACTTTGCCCTGCTCTTTACCGACGTAAAAGCTAAACATGCCCGACTCAAGCTTAGTCTTGGCTAGGTCTTGAATTTTGGCTTGTTGCTGCTCGTCGGGAAATAACGACAGCACTTCCACGGTTGCCGTTTTACCGAACGCCAGCTCCATTGCCTCGTTTTTGCTGTAGAAAATCTTGGCAAAACTAGGCGTGGCTATGCACAGCAGCAGCACCAAGACTATGCGAGTGATTAAATTATGATTCATAGGTTTGATTTGTTGTGGTGAATTAATTTTGATTTTACCAAACTAAATACTATACAAGCGTCCTTCACAAGATTTGTTTTTTGAATGCTAATTCGACATACTGTATTACAAATGCAACGCAATGAGATAATCAAATGAAAACAGCAACACTCCCATCACTTCGCGTCGACCTTGAGCTAAGAACAGCAGTAGAAAACGTTTTGCAACAAGGCGAGAGTCTATCCAGCTTTATGGAACAATCTCTACGAGCCAACATTGAGCGCAGACAGTTTCAACAAGCCTTTTTAGCGCGCGGGTTTGCGTCGAGAGAAGACGCAAAAACAACTGGCGAATACTTTGCTGCTGAAGACGTATTACGTGACCTGGACATTTTGCTCGCCGAGGCAGAACAAAAGGCTGCACGGTGAGCTATCGCGTTCGTTATACCCAAGCGGCTAGAAACGACCTGTTAAGACTTTATAGTTTCCAGCTAGAACGTGACTTAAAAGCGGCAAGAAGAGCCCGCGATGCAATCCTCAAAAGCATTGAATTTCTGCGCGATTTTCCTTTTTCTTGCCGCAAAGCCAGTGTAGAAACACCTTTTTTCCGCGAGCTAGTGATTCCGTTTGGTTCCGATGGTTATGTTGTCTTATTCGAAATAGACGACAACGAAACTGTCACTATCCTAGCCATTCGCCATCAGCGTGAAGAGGATTATCATTAACCATTCACGCTGAAATAATTGCTCTTAACGCTTAAAAAATAAACCCAAAGCCCAAGTTAAAATCATCCGGCATGCTGCCTTTTTTAGCTTTGAAATTACGGTAATCGGCTTTGATCACGACATTAGGAATCGGCTTGTATTGCAGGCCAACTTGGTAGATTTCTCTGTCTTTAGTTTGATCATCTTCATAGCCGTCAGGGGCGCTGGCAAGAGTATCTAAATGCTCATAACGGAAAAACGGCGCTAAATACTGGGTGGTTTCCGGGAGAAACCATGGCAATACGTCGTAGCCAGCTTCACTGTACCAGCCGTAGTTGTCTTCACCTATCACTTTGCCGTTGCCTTTTCCTGCCCCTTTATTTGCCCCCTTACTTGCACTCAGTAAACCCGCATCATCAATATGTCCCCAAGAACCCAAGGTGCGGAATTCCAGTCCGCGATATTTCCATTGCACATGGGCTTCATAAAGCTGGGTCAATACATCCGCTTTTACTCCGTTAAATGTCTGATTTTGCCCTGAATTGCCTACATAGGCAGAGCCGCCGACTGAAACGCCCGGTAAGACTGCCGGCGCATAATCCATACGACCGACAAAGGCTAAATCTTCAGCAGTAGCTTGTGCGCCTTGTTGTCTGCCCGAGCGAATACCGGATGAACTAAAATCAGCTGCATCCATGCCATTAACGACATAAGTTGTGTAAGTCAGATTAGGTAATATTTCGCCAAATAACCCAACACCAATTTCACGCCAGGTGCTGGGAATAATCTGCCGCTCCACTTCCGGGCGATTGTTGCCGAAGTAAAACGGCGGCTCGTGGATTTGGTTAACAAAGCCCATCGGCAGTAACACCATACCAGCTCGAACATTGGCCATCGGATCGATAAAGAAATCCAGCGCGGCAAATTCGACTGAAACATCACCGTTGCCGTTGCCACTGCCTGCGACTGAGGCATGTTCAAACTCGATTTCACTGTTGAACAAAATGTTGTCGGTAAATTTATAGCCTGCATAAATAACCAAGCGTTCGAGATCGGCGTTATCGGGATTTTTTAACTTGCCATAATTGCCTGTGGGATCAGATACACCTTTGTCATTAACCCGATCACGCCCGCCTTGGTCATCAACACGCACCTGATAATTGGCCTCGCCATAACCTCCAATTGATAAGCCCTTACCCACCTGATAGACCTTGGAAGCAGCCGGTCCCAAGCCATAAGCACTTTTATATTGCACTTCATCGGGGATAGTTAAGTTAGTGCGCAGTTTTTCAACTTCCTGGCTAAGTACATCGGTTTTGCGTTCCAGTTGCTTGACGTCACTATTTGGACTGGCAGGCGCACTGGCGGTTTTGGTGGGAGCTGGTGCTTCTTTGATAGCCGCTTTCATTTCATCAATCTGCTTTTGCTGAGCCTGAATGATTTTCCACATATCTTCCATGGTCTGCGGTTTGTCTAACGCGACTGCCGTTGCCGAGCTTGCCATTAATCCGGCAATTAAAGTCAACTTGAAACATTGCGATTGGATTTTTGTGTTGCTCATAAATACCCCCTTTGAAAAGTTAAGGTAATAGTAGCACTCATAAAGCCGATTGCAAATCATTATCATTTGCTAAAAAATTACACATCCTACATTTTCTTCAAACAAAAAAAAGCCCGCTGGATCTTAATCCAGCGGGCTTTCGTTACCGAGTAAAGTTTGTTACAAAAACCTTAGATCATTTTAAGGCTAGTAGTTCCATTGCAACTGCATTCTCATCAAGTCACCTGATGCTTGACCGAGATATTGGGAAGTTGCAGATGTGCTAGTGCTAGTGTTGGTTCTATCCATGGTTGCGTAGGCCAAAGTCACTTCCAATGCCTTCATGATTTGATACTCCACACCTGCCTCAATTTCATCTACGGAGACGTTAGGGGAGTTGGTAGCGCCTTTCCAAGCACCGTCAAAAGTTTGCCATTTGACATAAGGAATCAGCACACCGTCGGCACGAAAGACGTTGTCAATTTTGTACATGGCTTGGACATAGCCGCCGCTCAGGCCCTGACTTTCAATAGCACCTCTACCTGAATTAGCTGTCGGGTTCAAAGTTGCGCCTTCACCCCAATTCCATTCTGCTTGTAAACCAAACGGTTGCGGGAAAAGCACAGCATGCACAGCAACACGATCTTCCCTAATGCGTTTAGAACTATCGACGCCTTTAACTGTAGCGGTAGATACCGCTATTTGATTTCCTGTAGTTCTACCAAAAACGTTACTAGCGCCAGTAGTCGGATTAAAGTATCCGCTAATCGCATCCGCACCGATTTCAACGACTTGTCCGGTGAATGGATAACCCAAGAAATTCAACTCAACCGGGTAAGTGGTATGTGCCACCGCATACAAATCATCATTGGTTTCAGCACGGTTAAGACCTTGACCGTTATAAACACCGATACCTGCTACGCCATAATCCCCAGAAGTTTTTAGACCTTTAGCTGCAAGTTTTTTCCAAAGTGATTGCACATCTGAAGGTGACCAATACGCAAATAAACCCAAATCACGTTCACTCGGCACTGCACTATTCAGAGCATCATCACGATCAAGAGCGATACGATTTTGTGAAGACTGTAAGTTCTCCCAACCGAACGGCACTTTAGATTGACCGGCACGGATGCGATATTCATGGGCTTTATCAAACGCAATATCGGCATAAGCGTCGCGTAATTGGGCAAAATTTTGCTGGCTATCACTAACGTTAGAGGCAAAATCCGGTTGGATATATAACGATACATATTCATTAACATCACCAGAAAAGACTAAGCGCACCCGACGAAACGAAAAGCCGCTGTTATCTTTAATACTGCTATCACCCACTGATTTCAGCTCTGGATCGCCAGCGATGCGGTCACCCGACAATGGCAGGTTATAACGCAACTGGGTATAACCGCGCAGGTTGATTTTGTTAAACCATTTTTCATCATTCTTGGCTTTAGCTTCTCTAGTCGCGATGACATTCTCTTCCAGCGCTTTCAGCTCATTGGTTTTTAATTCCAAATCATGATGAATCTCAGCAAGCTCGGCTTTGGTACTTTCATCTGGCTTAACTACAACCGGCGCTTTGGCCGCGGCATCTTCAACTCTTTCAAACGTACCCATTTTTTGACGATGCGGGCCGGGTTCGGCATAGATTTGTTTGGTTTTGGTATCTACATAAAGTTCAATAGCAAATGCTGAAGTCGTCACGCTCGCGCCCAATATGGTCGCAACTGCCAAGGTCAATTTAGATAAGGTCATATCCTGCTCAGGTAGTGATTAAAAAACTCCGGCAAGAATATGTCAGAAAGATGACAGCTTTATGACGATATTGTTACAGTTGTGTGACAACGCAACAAAACACAAACTTGTTGTCCCCACGCAAAAAGTCCACACAATTTTTCTGAACGCAGGCAATTCTTAAAACAAAACCAATGAGTTAGATATTGGCTTTTCTGCCACAAACTGCAATCAACTGTTTGCCAGACTAAGGCCATAACGTACAATTGCGCAGCTTTGGCGTAAGCCTTTATTAGTTGTCGTCGGCTGGATTTTGACAAGCAATGTTCGGTTTCGCGTTGCTCGCGGCAACTGCTCCATGCGTTGCACTAGCTCCTGCATCCATGCAGTCGTACCCAACCTACATCGGTTTAAACCGTATCGATTCTTTAAAAAAGAGTTGCCTCTACCGTTAGCAAACTGAAATTACACATAGGACATTATTACTCATGGGCATACTCAGCATTCTGCTCTGGACACCGATTATTGGGGTCTTGCTGCTGACTTTAACCCCCGGCCGACACGCCGCCCTACTCCGCGGTATCGCCCATTGTTTCAGCACCCTCACCTTATTACTGAGTGGCTGGTTACTACTGCACTTTGACACCCACCAAGCGGGCTTGCAGTTTGAGGAATATGTACCGCTCAACCCCAGACTGGGCAGCGCCTATGCGTTGGGAGTGGATGGCCTGTCGTTGCCCATGTTGGGGTTGGCGACGTTATTGACCAGTATCGCCATGCTGGCGTCCTTAAGAATTACCGACCACATCAAAGGCTATCATGTCTGCATGCTGATTTTAGAGTTCGGCATGTTAGGGGTATTTTTGGCGCAGGACTGGGCGCTGTTTTATATCTTTTGGGAAGTCACGCTAATCCCGCTGTTTTTCTTGATCGGCCGTTGGGGCGGCAAGCGTCGGCATGCCGCCAGTCTTAATTTTGTGCTGTACACCATGGGCGGCTCGGTATTCATGCTGATCAGTCTACTTGCCATCAGTCAGTACGATCTTGAACAAGCCGGTTCATTGATGACGTCAATGCACCAAGTCGCCAAAGATATGCCTCGCGTTGAGCAAGTCTTGGTATTGCTGGGATTTTTGATCGGTTTCGGCGTAAAAATGCCGATTTTTCCACTGCATGGCTGGTTGCCGCTGGCCCATGTGGAAGCACCCAGTCCGGTGAGTATTTTACTGTCCGGCATTTTGCTGAAAATGGGCGCCTATGGTTTAATCCGCGCCGTCGTCATGCTGCCGGAAGCGGCGGCAGTGCTGCAACCGTTGCTGATTTTTTTGGCTTTGTTCGGCATGGTTTACGGCGGTTTATTGGCGTGGCGGCAAAACGATTTAAAAGCGATGGTGGCTTATTCATCGGTCAGCCACATGGGCGTGGTGTTACTGGGGATTGCGGCCCTTAACGAGGCCGGATTAACTGGTGCAGTGCTGCAAATGACCGCCCACGGCCTGATTGCCGGGGCGTTGTTTTTATTGGTGGGGCTGCTTTATGAGCGCACCCATACTCGCAATATTCAAGATTACAGCTCCTTATTACAAGCCATGCCGCGTTTTGCTCTAGTAATGACTATCACTTTGCTGGCGGCGATGGGCTTGCCCGGCTCGGTCGGTTTTATTGCCGAACTGCATGCCTTGATCGGCGGCTATGAGCAATGGGGCAGTTTAATGGTGCTGTTTAGCCTAAGCATTTTGATCAGCGCGGCCTATGCCTTGCGAACGCTTAACATGCTCTTCACCGGCCCTGCCAAACCAAGCATGCAGCAGCTTGAAGATTTACGTCCGCCGGAATTATTAGCCGCCGGAATATTAGTAGCAGGCATCGTGTTTTTCGGACTCATGCCCACGCCATTAATTGAATTGTCGCAAGCCACGCTTGCCGATATGAATCGCCTGATCAAGTTGAGAATTTTATAAGGTGCTGACAGTGACTAACGCCTCACACTCATTACGAGAACAAATCACGCACGCGCTGCAACATTTAGATCATGTCCTGCCCGGCCAAGGACCGATTCTTGATTTCGTACATCACAATACCTTGCATGGTTTTCAACATTTACCGTTTGATGAAGCGCTTGCTGCATTTAAAGCGCTTACCGGTACCGACGGCTATTTACCGGAAGCGCAGTTTCGGGCTTTTTACCAGCAAGGCCGCATTACCGAGCAAGACCTGTCCGCCGCATTAGCGTCGAGAGCAGATTTGCAGGCAGAGCAAATCGTTTGCATTGCTAACGATAAAACCATCACTCGCGGCGACATTTATCGCGTTGCCATGTTGTTCGATTTGCCAGTGCTAAGCGTTAGCCAATTGAATTGGCAAATCGAAGCCTTGTGCGCATTAACTAAGCCGCAAGCTGACGTGCCTAAGTCCATCCGCAATGCCGACAACCAAGGTATTAAAAAATTGTGGGAAGGTTTATTAAATAAACTCGATTTAGAAAATGCGGCCTTGCACCCAGAAGAACTATTGGATGGCACGCTCGATCAAACTGAAGACTGGCTCGCCGAAGCGCGAACGGATGCCAGCACTCACCCGGACATGCAGCAACAGGCACAAGCGACTCTGGAACATTACCTGACGGCACTTGGCGAAACTATCACGCTGCGCGGATTAGTCTTGGCGTTGACCGGAATCGATAGCCTTGATTTTGTTCGCCCGCAGTTAATACGCCTGTGCGCCTCAATGCTTGATCAAGGCGTTGCCGCCTGGTCGTTGCCTTCGCGCTCGGAATTAGGTTTTTACGGCGCGTGGCGTGCTACAGCCCGTTTTGACGCGAATCCGTTTTTACATGAGCTTCCGGATTGGCAGGAAATCATTGCCGAATTACCGGAAGATGCTACCGACACCATCATTTTGCAGCTGACGCATTTAGGCGTGCCGCAAGCAAAATGGCCGGTCTATTTAGAACGTCTGGCGCTGGAATTGCCCGGTTGGTCGGGGATGATTAACTGGCGGCAACACCATCCCCATTATCACGCTGACCCGCATAGCGGTAGCAACACTGCGCCGACCTTGAGCGATTATCTGGCCATCCGGCTGACGCTGGATCGGCTGTGGTTAAACCAGATTTGCCGTAACACGTGGAAAATTGAAGCCAAACTTAGCGCGATACGTAATTACTTTGCTAAAAATCTGTCGGAATTATTGGTTCGCAACGTCTTATACCAAGGCACACTGCCGGAATATCTGGCGCACATGGCCGAATCGCTCACCATGCATGCAGGTTCCGAACGCCAGGATCGGCTAGATTGGCAACAACTGGCCGATTTGATTTGGGTTTGGCAGTTAAGTGGACTGGCTGCCAGCAATCAAGCCTTGACTGCGGGTAACAGCGGCTGGCGCTTGTTCCGGTGTTGCCAACATTTGGGGCTATCTGCCGAACACTTGGCTGCGTTAACGCAACAAGATCTTTTAGATTGTCTAACGCTGCTCGATGACTTTAGCGCCGAACAACGCAGCAAATTGTGGTTGATTGCTTATGAACATAACTATCGACAAGCGTTGTTTCAAGCGCTGCACAGCAACCGGGGCCGCGGCCGCTGGGCTAAACGTGAGCAACGCCCCGAAGCACAACTTATTTTTTGCATGGATGACCGCGAAGAAGGCTTTCGTCGGCATCTGGAAGAACACAATCCCGCTATCGAAACCTTGGGCGCTGCTGGATTTTTTGGCGTCGCGATGGATTATCAAGGCCTGGATGACAATCAAGCCAGCGCGTTATGTCCGATCGTGGTCACGCCTGCGCATCAGGTCAATGAAGAGGTTCGTCCCAGCCATCAATCCCACCAAGATAAACATGAACACGGCCGTCAAAAAGTTCTGAAGATAAAAAACCTGCTGCACCATGGCATTCGGCGCAACTTGTTGTCATCGCATTTGCTGATTGATGCCATCGCACCGATCACCCTGCCCGGCTTGCTGGTTAAAGCGTTAGCGCCGCGTATTCCGCATCGTTTACTGACCGGATTAAACCGCTGGCTGGTGCCGGAAGTTGAAACAAAATTATCATTTAGCAATAGCAAATACTCGCAAAATCAAGCTAAACCGGGTTTTAGCGACTCTGAGCAAGCCGATCGAGTCGCCGGGTTTTTACGTAACACCGGCTTGACTTACGGCTTTGCGGAATTGGTCGTGTTGGTTGGTCATGGTTCTATCAGTCAAAACAATCCGCATTTGGCCGCTTACGATTGCGGCGCTTGCAGCGGTCGACATGGCGGCCCGAATGCGCGGGTATTTGCGGCGATGGCCAACCGCCCGGAAATTCGCCGGTTAGTTGCCGAGCGCGGCATTATCATTCCGCAAGACACCTGGTTTATCGGCGCCGAACACAACACCTGCGATGAGACTATCGCTTGGTACGATTTAGTTGACCTGCCGGAAGCACGCTTGGCTGCTTTTAAAAAGTGTCAGCAAGAATTACAGCATGCCCAATACCTGTCGGCGCATGAACGTTGTCGGCGTTTGGCATCGGCGCCGCGTCGACCGACTATCAAGGAAGCATTGCGGCACATCGAAGAACGCGCTATCGATTTCTCGCAAGCCCGGCCGGAACTTGGTCACGCCACCAATGCCAGCGCAGTAGTGGGACGTCGTTCGTTAACGCAAGGGGCGTTTTTTGACCGTCGGGTGTTTTTGATTTCTTACGACCCGACCCAAGACCCTGAGGGTAAAACGCTGGAAGGTATTTTGTTGGCAGTGGGACCGGTGGGTGCGGGTATCAATCTGGAATATTATTTTTCCAGTGTTAACAACGAGCGCTTCGGTTGTGGTACCAAAGTCCCGCACAACGTCACCGGTTTTTTTGCGGTGATGGAAGGCGCCAGCAGCGACCTACGTACCGGTCTGCCAAGACAAATGATAGAAATCCATGAAGCCATGCGTTTGCAATTAGTGGTGGAAGCTAAAACCACTGTGTTGGGAGCGATTCATGCTCGCCAACCTGCGTTACGTGAATTGATAGACGGTGGCTGGCTGCATTTAAGCAGCATCGATCCGGATAGTGGGGAGATTTTTACCTTCACTCCCGGTACAGGCTTTGCTGCTTGGCAAGCATTGGGAGAACATTTGCCAACCTATGACAATTCGCCAGCCTGCTATGGCGAACAAACCCTGCCTGTAGCTCCAGCGCTGATTCGGCAACCTGACTTATTGGAGGCTTAACGTATGGATGCTTTAGTAGTGTTTATTCCTTTAATGCCGTTACTGGCTGCGCTGATAATTGGCTTAGGCAATTTGTTCAAGCTCATTGACGGCGAACATCGAGAAGCCCTCACCGCAGACGTCACCACCTGGACCATCAGCCTATCGATGCTGTTAGCGTTGACCTTGCTAGGCGCGGATTTACTGGGAAATAACGACGGCTATTTCATCGTTGGGCAATGGCTGACTAGCGATACCTTAAATATCGATTTGAACTTTATTACCTCAGGTATCAATGTCCGGCTAGCGGCATTGTTTTCCATACTGTTGTTAATCACTTGCCGGTTTAGCATTAACTACATGCACCGGGAAACGGGCTTTCATCGCTTCTTTTTTCTGTTAAGCCTATTCGCTTCGGCCATGCTGTTATTGGTGTTGTCCGGCAATGCCGCCTTCACCTTTGTGGGCTGGGAAATTGCCGGGGTCTGTTCATATTTACTGATCGGTTATGCCTATGATCGCCCCGTTGCTACGCAACATGCCACCCGGGTATTTGTCACTAATCGTATCGGTGATGCCGGTTTTATTGCCGGTATAGCATTGACGTATAGCTGGATTAATAGCCTGGATTGGCTTGACCTGAATGCAGCCGCCACAGAATTTAGCTCCGGCCAGGTTAACGGCGTTGCCTTGTGCTTTGCGGTGGCAGCCATGGCTAAGTCCGCGCAATTACCGTTTACGCCTTGGCTGGCGCGCGCGATGGAAGGTCCGACTCCGTCCAGCGCAGTATTTTATGGCGCGGTGATGGTACATGCGGGCGTGTTTTTGCTGATTTTACTGCAACCGATTTTTGCACATGCGCCGCTGGCAAGTGCTGTGTTGATAGTTACCGGCCTGCTGACTGCTTGTTATAGCTTTGTCGTGGGATTAACCCAAACCGATGTAAAAAGCTCGCTCATTTTTGCAGCGTCAGCACAACTGGGTTTGATGTTTTTAGAATGCGGCCTGGGCTTTTGGCAACTGGCAAGTTGGCATTTGGCGGCTCATGCAGTGGTGCGTGGCTATCAATTTTTAACCGCGCCATCGTTAATGCATCATGCCTTACATACTCCCATCAAGCCGATAAATCCTTACGTTGCCAAATTACGCTGGCTGTATATGGCGTCAATGCAACGATTCTGGCTGGACCCCATTACCGACTGGGCGCTGGTAAAACCGATACGGGGCTTGGCGCATGATTTAAGTTATTTCGACGACCATATTATCGACCGTATGATTGGCGCACCGGCACCGGCCATTCGCGCTGTATCATCATTGGCGCAACAGGAAGAACAATCTCTGGGCGCACGTTTAGATAATGATTACGACAATTTTGCCCAAGGCACCGGACTCGCAGGTAAATTCACTGAATGGTTTGCCGCGTTAAGCCACTGGTTTGAACAGCGTTTTATCTTACGCAGCGACACCAAACATGGCAGCGGTATCAATCGTAAGCTGGGGCGCCTTGCTAATAATATTGAACGCATCATCCTCCGGCCCCGCTATTTGGTGTTGTTTGTGTTTATCACTCTACTTATCGCATTCTGAGGCTAAACGTGAATATAGCGACCAGCCAATTACCCGAGGCAGCGGCGTTTCCGCTACTCTCCTTACTTACTTTACTGCCATTATTAAGCTCAGCGGGCATTTTGCTATCACGCTCAGCAGCACAAGGTCTGCGGATTGGTTTTGCCGGAGCGCTGACCACGGTGGCACTGAGCATCTACCTGTTATCTTCGTTTGTTACTGAAAACGTCGACATCCAATGGTTTGAGCAATATCGTTTTTTAGGGATGAGCTACAGCGTCGGACTCGACGGCAGCAACGTGTTATTTATTCCATTGACGGCCATTTTGACGTTATTGGCGTTGGTATACACCTTAATCACCCGGCATGTGACCGATCGACTGTTCATCGCCTGCTTAATGGGCTATGAAGCCTTGTTAATCGGCGCCTTTGCCGCTTTGAATGTTTTACAGTTTTGGCTGTGGTCGGTACTGGAATTACTGCCGTTACTGCTATTAACCGCGCACGCCGGTACCGGACAAAATCGGCGCTGGGCCGTGGCTTTGGTGTTGCAATACTGGGGTAGCGGGCTGTTGATGAGTCTGGCGGGTTTTTTATTGCTGGCGTTTGGCTTGATCGATTCCGAGCATCCGCTGACATTCGACTGGCTAACCCTGACCCAAAACAATGCCTATCTGCATGATGAAGTACTGATATTTGTATTGTTGTTTTTTGCGTTCGCGATCCGTATGCCGTTATTTCCTTTTCACGGCTGGCTACCCGTATTGGCCGAACAAGGTACGGTAGCTAGCGCAGCCATTTTCTTGGTCGGCCTAAAAATGGGTATCTATGGCGTGATGCGCTTTATTTTTCCGATGGTGCCGGGCGTTGCCGAACAATGGGCGGGCTTTGTGGTCACCTTGGGTTTAATCAGTATTTTTTACGGCGCCATTTTGGCATTAGTGCAAATCAATATTCGGCGTTTACTGGCGTTTGCCGTAGTCAGCCACACCGGCATGCTGGTCATCGGTATTTTTTGTTTTAATGCCTACGGTTTGGAAGGCGGCATTTTGCTGTCTGCGGTCTATGGTCTGGCATCAGCAGGCATGTTATTTAGCGTCGGGTTGATTTATGAACGCACCCGCACCGCATTTATTCCGCGACTAGGCGGCTTGTTTAATACCAATACCACCATCGCCCTATTGTTTATGCTGTGCGCGCTGAGCACTATGGTTATGCCCGGCACACCGGGTTTTGATGCCTCGCATATTTTGATTGAAGGCACCATTGAAGAATACGGCTGGCTGGCGGCCATTGCGATTCTATTGGGTAATGTCTTGGCTGCGGCGTTCTTGTTGCGGGCATTTCAACAGATATTTATTGCCAATCCCAAGCGTAATCATCAGCCTTACAGCTCAAGTCACCATCCGGTAGCAACAGAACGTCTCATTGCAGCAGTGCTTATTTTATTACTGATGGGTACCGGTTTTTACACGACGCCTTGGTTGAACCTGGTTGATCATAGTGCCGCGGCACTGACCAAGCATTTCCCCATTCATAGCTCACACCCCACCGATACCGCTGACAACGAAGGAGAACAGCATGAATGAAACCGGCTTGCCGCTATTAAGCCTGCTCGTGTTCCTGCCGTTGCTGGGCGCGATAGTGGTAATTTTGAGTAACAACGCACGCCTGGGCCGACTGCTGGCCTTGTCGTTCGCAGTGTTGGAACTCATTTTATCGCTCTGGGTACTGCAGCTATTTAATGCCGCCGATGGGCAACATTTTCAATTAGCCGAACAACATAATTGGATCCCGAGTCTGGGAGCCACTTACATGCTGGGTGTCGACGGCATTTCGGTACTGTTTTTACCGATGTCTGCGTTATTAACGGTCTCGGCAGTACTGGCGTCCTGGAACACGGCCCATCTTAAGCGTTTGCATTTTGCTTTGTTGTTGGTGCTGGAAGGCGTCACCATGGGCGTATTTTGTGCGCTGGATATGCTGTTGTTTTTTCTGTTCTGGGAACTGACGCTGGCACCGATTTTCTTTTTAATCGGCCTCTGGGGAATCGGCCCCAAGCGGCGTAATGCGGCGGTCAAATACACGTTAATGATGCTCAGCGGCGGCGTACCGCTATTATTTGCGATTATTATCTTAGCCATCAATCACGCCGGTTTTAGCGGCGCCGCAGCGTCACAACAGTTGTCGTTTAGCTTGCCGGTATTACTGGCGACACCACTGCCGGAGGCTTTGCAGGGCTGGGTGTTTTTATTGTTGTTGCTTGGCTTTGCCGTCAAAGCGCCGCTGGTGCCGTTTCATACTTGGCTGCCGACTGCCGCTATGGAAGGCCCCACGCAACTAACCGCCTTACTGACGGGTCTAAAGCTGGGTGCCTTCGGGATTTTACGTTTTGCTTTGCCTTTGGCGCCGTCCGCAGCGGTGCAACATAGCTGGATCTTAGGGATTCTGGGCGCTATCACCCTGATTTACGGCGCGTTGATCGCCTTGCAGCAAAGTAATCTAAGGCGTTTGCTGGCTTACGCGAGTATCAGCCATGTTGGCTTGGTGATTATCGGCATCGCTTCGCTCAATATGCAGGGGCTGCAGGGCGCTATTTTTCAGTTGCTAAATTTCACCTTGATCGCCAGCTCGCTGATGCTTATTGCCGGTTTTTTACAGCATCGCTTTGGCAGCACGGAACTTGTACACCTGGGCGGATTAGCCAAAGTCATGCCGCGACTGGTCAGTTTATATTTCTTGTTCATGCTTGCCAGCATCGGCGTGCCGGGCACCAGCGGCTTTGCTGCGGAATTGTTATTGTTGATCGGCGCATTCACTGCCCATGCCGGTATCGCAGTAGCGGCGCTGGCTGGTGCGGTGATTGGCGCGGCATACATGCTGTCCTTTACGCGCCGGGCTTTTTTTGGCCCGCTCAAAATCAATCAAGCACTAAATCAAGATTTACGGCCGCGTGAATTTTTAGTATTGGCGGTGCCCGCCATTCTAGTGTTGCTGATCGGCATTTTTCCTAACAGTCTGCTTAAAACCCAGCAACTGGCTGCTGAAGCTTGGTTGTCGCACTTACTGGATCCACCTGAAATGAAAATTGAACCGGTTGCGGAATTATCTGCAACGAAAATGTCACAGCAATGACAGAGCCTACATCCCGGCGAGTTTTTATTTACTGCGCTCTGCCCTGCGAAGCTGCGCCGCTGATTGCGCACTTTAAATTAAAAAAAGACACGTCGATTTTTCCGTTTGCCGTTTATGGCAATAACGCTATTTGCTTGACCGTAACCGGGCTGGGCAAAAGCGCCATGGCGGCTGCAGTCGCCTATAGTCAAGCACGCTTATCGGTAACCGAACCGCCAGTGATGGTAAATATAGGAATTGCCGGGCAGCGTGATGTTGCCTTGGGCAGCGTGTGGTTAATCGACAAAATTACCGATGTCGATAGCCAAAAACGTTATTACCCGCCGCTGGTATTTACTCCGCCCTGCCCGACCGCCAGCATTAAAACCGCATCAACACCGCAACCGGATTATCTACATGCAGAGCTATGTGACATGGAGGCATCCGCCTTTTATGAGACGGCAATTCGTTTTACCACCGGGGAATTAGTGCAGTGCCTGAAGGTAATTTCTGATAATTCAGAGTCACCGGTGACGAACATTCAACCTAAACAGGTATCAGCCTGGATTGCCGAGCAGCTTCCGGTTATTGAGGTCTTATTAGATAAATTAATCAGCTTGGCAACAACCATCACAGTGACGGAATCGCCTTTATTTGCGGGATTGGTACAACGCATTCACTTTACTGCCAACGAACAAATCCAATTAAAAAATCTGCTTGGTCGTTGGCAAGTGTTGAGCAATCAGCAAGCCTTGGAAATTGATGACTCGTTAAACAAGGCAAGAGATGTATTGCAGTGGCTAGAGCAAGAAATTAACGCTAGCGCATTTCACTTATAACGCAGTTGCTTACAAGAAAAACCAAGCATTTTTGGTAACAGCAACGATACCAATGTAAATAAAACAAGCCAGCGCCGCAGAAAATGCCAGCCATTTATTGGCACCGTGAGCTCGCAGTGTCAATAATCCAAGGCCGATATAAGCCAATAAGACTACAAATTTACCAATAATCCAGCCGTAGTCACCGGCCAGCCAACCTCCTTGAAACACCAAGGTAAAGCCGGTCAGCAGTAAAAAAGTATTAATGACATGTGGGGCAATTTTAATAATTTTTACTTTCAGTAATTCTGGGCGGATTTCCGAAATAATCACTCTGCCGATAAAACTGATTATGGATAATAAAATAAAGCTAAGGTGCAAAATCTTGATCACGCGGTTCTCCTGGTTATAAAAGTGTTTGCATTCGTTAAATCGGGTTTCGGCACTGGTTTAAATACTGCTTGCGGTTGCCGGTGTTGTTGCAGAATCCGCCGAAAAACCAGTGGATCTTTTTGTTGAGTGATAATGCCTGAGCGGGGATAAATTTGATGTTGCAGCCGCGACAACCAAAATCGTAACGCCGCTGCTCTAAGCGCTGTTGACCACATTAACAACTCATCATCTTGCCATGGTCTAAGCCGCTGATAAGCCGCAATTATCGCGTTAAATTTATCAGGATTGACGGTGCCGTTTTCGCAACACCAATCATTAGCAGTGATCGCCACGTCTAACAACAAAGGCCCTGTGCAGGCGCTATAAAAATCCAGCATGCCGCTTAGCCGATCGCCATCAAATAACACATTGTCTTTAAATAAGTCGCCATGAATTACGCCGCTTGGCAATCCAGACCAACTGCATTGAGCCTGAAATTTGAGTTCATCGACGATTAATTCAGCATCTACAACTGATAAATAGCCGCTGATATGACTAAACACAGTCTGACACCAGGATACATCATTGCTATTTTCTAAAGGCAATTGCAGTTGTTGCGTACACAGATGCAGTCTGGCTAATTGCTCACCTACTGCCCGACATTGCGCAATTGATGGCGAACTGACAGCCGCACCGGACAGGTGATTAAACACTGCAGCCGGTTTGTTACTTAATCGACGTAATAACCGGCCCTGATGATCGGCTTGCGGCATTGGGCAAGGCAATTTATGGGCGCTCAGGTGTGCGAGTAAACCGATGATATGATCCAACTCACTTTCTGACATTGCTTCGAACAAGGTCAACACCACCTCGCCGCAGGTAGTTTTTACCCGGTAATTCGTATTGTCTATGCCGTCGGCGATGCCCTCAAAGCTGACGATGTCGCCTAACGCATAGCCAGCAAAAAAGTCTTCAAGTTGCGCGTGCGTAATGGAGGTATAAACAGACACTGGCTAGGCTACTTCCATTCCAGTATTTTCCACATATTGATATTGCTGCCTCTATCCATATCACTACCACGAACATCAACATGGCCATCGCCATCAGAATCAACCATGTAATAGGCGGGGCCAATATCAGGAACAACTTTGATCATATAAAGTTTGCCTGCTCTACGGTATTCCTGAACCGTGCTTTTGCCTTTACGAACGATGGTAATGTCGGGCTCCATTTCTTCACCGCTTTGCACCGGCAATGGTGGTTCGGGGGCTTCTGGAACAGCTTCAAGATTCGGCGGACGATCATCAACAGCAAACGCCGGTAAGGCAATTAATAAACCAGATAACAATAAACGTCGCATAGGACTAACTCTGAAATAGTGGAATTTTGCTTATCTTATTACAGTTTTTGGCGGATAGCTGGAAAACATCCGGACACGCATTATTTTCGCGGCATGCCGTCATCTTTGATAATTCATCTTATTCATTTATACGAAAGATCGACACTAAAGCTCGTCAAATACGACGCCATTTTTACGCGCTGCCACGGTCATTTTTTAATTGAACTATGTTATTTAACGCCATTTAAGTGTGGCATATGACTTACTTTCCGATCAGCAAGCTTTACTTGCCGGTATGTTTTACAAAGTAATCGCTTACTTTCACATTTACTTAACCACCTTTTGCCTTGCCAATCGTTGGCGTAATTAGGCTGGCCGCATGCCAAACGCCAGCAAGAACACCCTCAAAATCAACTGAAGCCAATAATCAATGGCACGCTATGTGCTTTTATGATCTAGGTTTCAATTACCCTAACGTTGAATAACATCGTCCTTTTGTAGGAGCGGGCCTTGCCCGCGAATGGATGCGATTGTTGCTCAATTCGCGGGCAAGGCTCGCTTCTACAAGTTTATTAGTATCGATAATGTCATTGAATAATTACCGCTGAGAATGTCGACCATACAACTTAGCCATCATCAGATTAGCGAACTGTTTCAAGATCACCGCGAAGCACTTACCTTATTTTTGGTAAATCGCACTCGTTGTCATGAAACTGCCCAGGACCTGTGCCAGGAGGCTTACCTGCGTTTACTGCGCGACAATGCTGTTAAGCATGACGAGAATCTAGCAGGCTTACTTTTTCGTGTTGCTGAACGTCTTGCCATCAACTATTTAAAATGGCAGCAGTTAGCCAGAAATAACACGGTTCCACTTGATGATAACCTGGTGTGCCCGCAACACCAGCCTGATGAAATAACGGCTCTGCGTCAGCAATGCGAATTATTACTAACCGCCATCAACTCATTGCCTAAGAAATTTCGCGATGTATTTTTACTGCGCAAAATTGACGAACTAAGCTACGCCGACATTGCGCTGCAATTGGGTATTTCAGAAAAAACGGTACAACGGCATTTGGTTCAAGCCATGTTGCATTGTCATCAGTGCATGACTCCGTTTAATAATCAGCTGCACAATTTCTAATGCACTCATCCTATCCAGGTTATAACTCACGCCAGCTCAAGCAAGCCGTGGAATGGTTTGTGTGCTTACAATCAGAACAATGCACTATTGAAGATCAACTACGTTTCAGCACTTGGCTAAGCAGACATCAAAACCATCGCATGGCGTATGCCGAGGCTCAACGAATCTGGGCCAATATGGATGAGCTTAAATTCATGCCGATACCTGCATTGGCAGAAGCTCGTGTCGCAAAGCCGCGTAATTCATCGGTATCAAGATTAGCGTCGCTGGTTTTATTAATAGCGGCTACCGGCGCTGCCTGGCTGGAATACAGCGCCGAGACTGTCCACTATGCAACTCAAATAGGTGAGCACCGCCGTATTGATTTGGCCGATAACTCGCATATTGACCTGAACACCAACAGCCAAGTTTCAGTCAGAATTTCCCTGTTAAATAGACACGTACAGTTAAGCCAAGGTGAAGCGCTATTTGAGGTAAGCCACAATCGCCTGCGTCCGTTTACCGTGGCGGTCGGCGAATTACAAATTCGTGACATTGGCACCCGGTTCAATGTTCGTAAACAACCACAAATTACGACTGTTTCGGTTTTAGAGGGTGAAGTCGAGCTAAGCAACGGCAACCGCGACATCGATAAGCACCTCAGCGCCGGCAACCAGCTGAGTTATTCAGAATCAACCGGCTTAGGCCAATTACAAACAGTAGAAGCCAACCAAATTACCGCCTGGGTAAACGGCCAATTGATTTTTAAACGCACACCTTTAAGTGACGTTGCCGCCGAACTGGAACGCTATCACGCAGTGCAATTTAGCTTTACTGACAGCAAACTCGCGCAAGAAACGCTGAGCGGTACCTTTAATGCTGCTGACATTGAGCCGTTTCTGCATGCGCTCGAGACTATCTTGCCAGTGCAGGCCAAGCGCAACGGCCAACAGATTCTTTTGCGACGAATACCCAAGAATTAGGCGGCATACTGCTTTGACTATGGATAATCGAAACAAACATGACTGACTACAACACAGCGGTTTGCTGCCAGGATTTGGCGGATTTTTTTAGTACCCGCCATTCGCATCTGCAAAAGTATTTATTTTGGCAGGTGCGCTCTCATGAGATTGCCGAAGAACTGGCGCAAGAAACTTACCTGCGTTTTCTAAGACAATCCGAACCGCAGTCAATTCTTGATCTGAACGCATTTTTGTTTACCATCGCCGCCAATCTTGCCCGCGACCACTTACGCAGTGTCAAACGCCAACAAAACCATGAGTTTGTCGCACTCGACACCGAGATTGCCGATTCAAAACCCCACACAGAAGACATCATTGCCAAGCAATGTTTGGAGGCGCAATTGCAGCAAGCCATCGCCAGCTTACCGGAAAAAACCCGAGAAATTTTTCTGCTCTATCGCGCCGATGAACTCAGCTACAAGCAAATAGCTGGACAACTGACCCTATCCGAACGCACCGTCGAATATCATCTGCGGCAAGCCATGTTGCATTGCCGCCGTTGTTTGACTGATCAAAAATAAGTGTAAAATCAACTGCCCGCACACTTTATCAAGCGTGAATCGTCGTCATTTGGAGCTTGCCGCCATTAATTCGTTACCCCCTGTACCAGAAAGTATCTTCGAAGAAGCCAGCGCCTGGTTTATCCGACGACATGCCGAACATGCCAGTGACCAGGAACAACTGGAATTTAACCGTTGGCTGACGGCTAATCCTCAACATGCTCGAGCTTGGAACGAAGTACAGGATTTATATTTAGCACTGGAAACACCGGCAAAAAATCTCCGCCAAGCTGCCGTTCAAGCGCCAACGGCTCTTATAACGCCATCTTCACGGCATCAGAACCTTATCGCCTTACGCGCTGCAGCTGCATTATTGTTTTGCACAGCATTGGCGTTTTTCCTGCAACCGGCTCTCCTGCAAAATCTGCAAAGTGACTATCACACTGCCACCGGCGAGCAACAGCAAATTGATCTGGCAGATGGCTCGAAGCTGCTGCTTAATACCGATAGCGCGGTAACCGTTGCAATTGAAGACAATGTACGTCAAGTACAACTGCTGCGTGGCGAGGCATATTTTCAAGTGGCACACGCCCCGGAACGGCCATTTTGGGTGGATGCAGGCGAGGCCAGAGCGCGTGTTACCGGCACGGCATTCAGTGTTGGCCGTAATAATGACAATGTGACGATTACCGTTGCAGAAGGTCGAGTGGAAACCAGTACGACAGACCACCCAGAACAAATTACCCCGCTAACCCCGGGTGAAACAGCCCGTTATCAAAATCAACAACTCGCCGCCAAACAATCCACCGATGTGCAACGCACACTGGCCTGGCGGCAAGGGCAAATAGTATTCGTGCAAGCGACATTGTCTGAAGTGGTTGACGAGATTAATCGCTATCGCCCCGGCCGCTTGATTATTACCAATGAACAACTCAAAAATCGGCCGATTACTGCGGTATTTTCAGTTAACCGACTTGACGATGCCGTTACTGCCTTGGAGCAAACCTTCGGCATTCGTGCCCGGCGGTTGACGGATTATTTGGTTTTGTTGGGGTAACCCGAATTCAGACGAAAATAATAGTATCGTTGTAACGAGACACAGTGCGGTCATGAGTCATCAATCTCATCGGCTCAGTTAACGCCTGAGCGACAAGCATTCTGTCAAACGGATCGATGTGAATAGCCGGTAACGACTCTACTGCCGTAGCGTGGAAAGCTTGGATAGGTAATAACAAATAACCAGCAGCGCTAAATAATTCAGTCGCACTGACTCCCAGAAACAGGCATATCTCCGCGCCCTAATTGGTACTTAATGCTAATTTCCCAAATTGAAGCCACAAATATAAATAACGCTATTGGCATCCAAAATTAGTTCCTTCGCTTTCATGGTTAAGCGAGGATCATTCGTTAGCCCCCAAAGTGCTATTTGTGTATCAAGCAACAGACGCATCGTCAGCACTCTTTCCATAAAACAAATCGGCAACGTCCTGATTGGAACCATCAATATTTTCCGGGATCGAAAATTCACCCTGAGCAATACCGATACGACGCGAAACATCAGCCTGTTGAGCAATCGGCACCATCCGGGCTACGGGTTTACCGTTGCGAGAAATCACAAATTCACTTTCTTCACCGGAAGCAATTTGATCAATCAATTTGGATAAATGTGTTTTAGCTTGAAATAAGTTAATCGTTTGCATAGCAAACTCCTTAAAAAGTTGACCAACCCAGTTTACTTATTAATTGTTTTTACACCACAGCGAAATATTTTTCAAAAATTGCCTAGGGATTCCCCGCAAAGCAGCGTCCTTGATTAGTAATGGGTTAATTCTTGCCCAGTAACAATCACGACGACTTAATTTGTGGAGATGCGCATGCCCGTTCAGACACCTATCAAACTCGGCTTACCTTTTAGTAAGTTTCCGCTACCCGGTAGCCTTCTATTAATAGCATTAGCGGCATCCAATGCGGCAGAAGGCGGAGAGCCGTTGTCAAATCAAGCCGTTTCCCAACAAGCCGATTATCAAATTCGCTCGCAAACATTGGACAAGGCACTGGTCGATTTTTCGCTCAAATCCGGGTTACAAATTATCGCTGACGGCAAATTGACTTCTGGGATTACCTCGCCAGGAGTATCCGGCCATTATTCACAGGAACAAGCCTTACAAAAACTATTGGCAGGCACTGGTGTAACAGTGCAAACCAGCCGAAATGGCACAGTGACGTTGGAAAAAGCGACTGCTGTGACACCTCAATCGGGTGAAACAACTTTGAAGGCGATGACGGTGGTGGGGGATGCGGTTCAAGATCCGAATGATCCTTATAACAAAGACTACGCCGTCACTAACAGCTCTTCCGCCACAAAAACCGACACAGCGATTATCGATACCCCAACATCCATACAAGTTGTACCAAGAGCAGTAATCGATGATCAAAAAGCCAGCACAGTCACCGATACTTTGGAAAACGTCAGTGGTGTTCGTACTCAGCCAGCCTTAGGTTTGCTCAGCAACGTTATCGTCCGTGGCTTTAGCGTCCAGAATGTCTATCGTAATGGTTTAAAATCCAACGATAATTTCCCATTTCAGTTCGATACCGCCAACGTACAAAGTGTCGAAGTGGTTAAAGGCCCCGCGCAGCTTTATGGTAGGACGGAGCCCGGCGGCTTAGTCAACATCACGACTAAAAAACCGTTGGACATCCCTTATTACTCGCTGGAACAACGCTTTGGTTCTTACGATTTATACCGCACGGAGTGGGATGCCACAGGACCGCTTAATAAAGACAAAACCTTGTTGTATCGTTTTACCGGTTCATATCAGAGCAATAACTCCTTCAGGGATTTTGTTGCCAACGACAGAAAGCTATTCGCTCCCAGCATCACTTGGAAGCCTACGGATTCGACTGATGCAACCCTTGATCTGCAAGTGGTCGATCAAGATTTTAGCGCTGATTTCGGCCTTCCAGTTATCAACAAACGTCCTGCCCCCATACCCATCAGCCGCTCACTGGGTGATTCTAATACCCCAGCCAGCCATCTCAACCAAGTACAGCTAGGTTCTTTACTGAACCATCGCTTTAATGACGATTGGGCAATACATAGCCGCTTTCTTGCCAGTTTCGATGATGTAAAACAGACATTTGTCACCCCCACCCCTGCCTTCAACCCTGGCGCTGCGCTGGATCAAACCACAGGAATAATGCAGCGTAATGTCAGTTACGAAGAGGATTATGGCGATAAATATGCTACTAACCTTGATATGACCGGCAAATTCGATCTGGGCTTTAGCAAACATGAAGTACTGTTAGGATTCGACTTTTACCGCTCGTTTCACAATTACGGCCTCAAAGGTTTTTACAATACGCCTGACCCAGCTCTGGCAATCGATATTTACAATCCAAGTTATGGTATTCCTCAGTCAGTCTTCGATACCGCATTTTTGACTTCTCAGCGGCCCCTAAGAGACCGCAGCGTTTTCTTTAACCAATGGGAAGGAGTCTATTTCCAAGACCAAATTACCTTGTGGGACAAACTCCATATCATGGGGGGAGGACGTTACGACTGGGCAGAAACGGGTAGAGGACGATCTGCTACTTACGAACAAGCTAATGCACTCGTGGATAGCGTTACAAGGAAGGATGATGGCTTCAGCCCACGGGTGGGCATTCTTTATCAACCAATCCATGAGCTGGGTATTTACGGCAACTGGACAACGTCATTCGGCGCAAATAATGGTGTGTCTGCTACCGGGGGCAATTTTGACCCACAAATTGGCGAACAATTTGAAGCGGGTATTAAAACCTCGCTGTTCGATGAGCGATTCCTTTCCACCCTGGCTTATTATCACGTGACCAAGGACAACCTCTTAACACCTGATTTAAGTACAGCCGATCCCGATGACAGCATTGCCGTCGGTCAAGAACGTAGCCAAGGGATTGAATTGGATATGACCGGGCAGATTACCGATGCATTGAGTTTGATCGGTAGTTTTGCCTATACCGATGCCCGCGTTACTAAAGATAACAGCGGCTTGCAAGGCAAACAATTAAGTAACGTCCCAGATCATGCAGGTAGCCTTTGGGTTAAGTATGACTTTAGCGGTCATAAAACATTGAATGGCTTTAGTGTAGGACTGGGTACCGTTGCTGCAGGCCAGCGGCAAGGTGATATCGATAACACCTTCCAGTTGCCAGGCTATACGCGAGTGGATGCTTTTGCCGCCTATCGATGGAATATCAAAAAAACCAAAGTAACTGCTCAGTTTAATATCCGCAATCTTCTCGATAAGCAATATTATGAGTCCACCGACCCCAATAATTATGTTGCACCCGCGCTAGGTGTTGCACCCGGCGCGCCGTTGTCAGCGATTGGATCGCTTCGGGTAGAGTTTTGACCTGATGCCCAGAATTTCAAGCCAGGATACAACCAAAATCAAGGCGCTTCGCGGCTATTGGCTGAGTTTCCATCGCTACCTTGGACTTAGCACTGGCTTGATCTTCGTATTGCTGGGCTTAACCGGCACCGTTAATACCTTTTGGGTAGAGTTAGATCGTTGCTTGAATCCGGCGCTGGTGATAAGCCAGACGTCGGGGGAATTTCGCTCGCTGGATGATATTTTAAAAGCTGTTCACGTAGCCCATCCTAATCGGGATGGCTCATGGGAGCTTGTCATGCCAGCTCAGGCGAATGGGATGTTGACGGCGATCTACAAACAGCCCAAAGAAAAAAAGGACGCGCCCTATGCCGAGATTTGGGTCGATGTAAATCCTTATACTGCCGAAGTGGTACGCAGTTACTTCTGGGGCAGTACAGTAATGACTTGGATTTTTGATCTGCACTCAACCTTATTACTGGGTAAGACTGGCCATAATATCGTCGGTATCCTCGGGTTGGTATTTATGATCTCACTAGGCACCGGGTTATATCTTTGGTGGCCCAGTTCCAGTAGAGTCCGCCAGGCATTTATCATCAAACGCGGCGCCAGCAAGCCACGTTTGATGTTTGACATTCATCGTGTTGTAGGGATCTACGGGATCTTAATATTGTTTATTCTGGCCTTCAGCGGCGTATATCTGGTCTACCCGGAGTATATCAATCCAATTGCGGCAATCTCGCCCAGCCAGAAACCTCCAAAAGATTGGGCTTCAACGGCAGATCCCGGATCAAAACCCATTTCGATTGAACAGGCGGTTTTAATAGCGAAACAGGTTTTTCCCGATGCCGAAGTCAAACGAATATCAACACCCAGTGGCGTAGTGGGCGTGTATAAATTCTCGTTGCGGCAGCCAAGCGAGATATTCAAAACGTCCTATCCGGAAACACGGGTTTGGATTGATGAATATAGCGGAACAGTAATTGGAAGTATGGATCCTAAAAACTACCCGATGATCAAAACATTTCTAAGCATTCAATGGGAGTTGCATTCGGGGCAGGCCTTCGGTCTCTCTGGGCGTATTTTGATTTGTCTTGTCGGTTTAATCCCTTTAATTCTTTACATCACGGGCTTTGTCCGCTGGTTGCAAAAACGGCGGGCCGCTCTGAAAAAGCAATATAAAATCGAAACCGATATTAAGGCTTAAGAAATTGATAGCGTAGCCTTGTAGGCCGGAATAAGTCTGTTAGAGCAACAGCGAGAACTGGTGTTTCCGGCAAATTGTACAAGCCATGAAGATCAGTAATGATAACGGCATTGAGCAATGATGATGGCATCATAGGTGGTTTTATAAACGATTCGATGTTCACGGTCGATACGGCGAGACCAGTAGCCTGTCCAGTTATGCCGTAATGGTTCGGGATCGCCCAAGCCTGAAAAGGGATGTCGTTTAATATCCGTAATGAGAAGATTGATGCGTTTTAACACTTTTTTGTCGGTTGATTGCCAGTACAGGTAGTCTTCCCAAGCTGTCTCTGCCCACGACAAAATCATTCGTCAACAAGAGGGTGTTGAGCGGTTTTACCGGCTTCAATTTCGGCGATCGCCTGATTTAATCGTGCGGCATTTTTGGGGCTCGCCATAAGGTAAGCGGTTTCTTCGTAGGATTTATAATCTTCTAAAGAAATAAGTACTGCAGGTTTGCCATTTTGACGGGTAATTATGATGGGAGTATGGTCATCATTGACCTTATCTAATGTCTTCGCCAAGTGACTACGAAAATTTGAATAACTGATGGTATCCATGGTTATGTTACCTGTAGATTTGAGTACTTATTATTGTACTCAAAAATGTATTGTGTGCAACTGAATAAACAATCGGGGATTCGCGTAGATACTCTGCATGCTTTACACGACCAGACATTTTTAATGTCTCCAAATTTTATTATTTATCGATGGCGTATTGGTAAATTAATGGGCTAATCAACCACATAGATCAGGGGCGCATTAGCGCACCTTGACATTCCAAAAGCCCTGCCCAAAATTTTTTCAAAAAAATGTCCAGTTGGACCGGTTTGCTTTGTTATTACTACTAAGACGCCTAAAAACGTTGAAATCTTGAGTAATAACCAACCTTGGAAATCACATGGCACGTAATACTGAGCGCCCTTGGAACAAAATTGAACCGTATAAATTGATCAAACATGGGCTGTTGATCACGCCACTATTGATGGGCAACGCCCATGCAGCCGGCACCGAAACCTATCGCTTCGACCTGCCTGCGCAGCCACTGTCGGCAACACTGGACGGTGTCGCGCAAGCTGCTCACACCAAGCTGATATATTCAGATGAAACGGTCAAAGGCTTAAGTGCCGCACCGGTTAAGGGCAACTACACCGCTCAACAAGCCTTAAATATTGCCTTGGGCAACACCGGCCTTAACTCCAAAGTGGTTGATAAAACGCTGATAACCGTCGAAGGCACGCCCAAAACATCGGAAACAACTTTGAAGGCGATGACGGTGGAGGGGGATACGATTCAAGATCCAAGCGATCCGTATAACAAAGATTACGCAATCACTAATGCCAACTCCGCTACAAAAACCAATGCATCGATTATGGAAACTCCGATGAACATTCAGGTGGTGCCAAAGGCAATCATGAATGACCAACAAGACATTAACATTGTTGATGCAATCACCAAAAACGTGAGTGGTGTTCAAGCTGATCATGGCTCAGGCGATATTTACGAAAACTTTATTATTCGTGGATTTCAAACTAATGCGGATACCTATCGCAATGGGTTACTAAGAAATTTTGGCACCCATGACCCTGCCAACATGGAGCAAATTGAAGTTGTCAAAGGTCCTGCTTCTATGCTGTATGGGCGCGCGCAACCAGGCGGTTTAGTCAACTATGTAACAAAGAAAGGCTTGGATACACCTTACTATTCTGTTCAGCAACAATTCGGTTCTTATGACCAATATCGCACATCTGCCGATGCGACAGGGCCTATTGATAAAGATGGCAAAGTTCGTTACCGAGTCAATTTTTCTTATCAAGACATCGGTTCGTTTAAACAATTTATCAATAATGAACGTTATTTTGTTGCACCTACGTTGAGCTGGCGTCCGAATGATCGTTTTGAAGCTAACGTCGAAGTGGAATATAAACACGAGGACAAAATAAACGACTGGGGCGTACCATCTATAGGCAAGCGTCCTGCCCCCGTGCCGTTAAGTCGCAGTTATCAAGACAGCGATAAAAAGCCAACCTCTCTGGAAAGTACGTTGGTGGCATATGATTGGGGATTTAAGTTAAATGATGACTGGAAACTAAAAAATCGCTTTTTATGGGATAACCAGGATATTCAATATTACGATACCGGGAATGATTACTTAGATGCGGATAACCGCACCTTGAATCGTTTTATTACCACAGGCCCCGCAAATACCGAAACATACTCCACTAATCTGGATTTGACTGGTCAATTTAATGTTGTTGGCACAAAACACGATGTCTTATTAGGTGGCGATTATTTCCATAACAAATATGAGGCATCCAATAACCGTTATGGCAATTACGGCCCTGATCGTTCTTTTGACTTACCACCGATTGATATTTTTAATCCCGTCTACAACGTGATTAATCAAGCAACGGTGAATGCTCAACCTTTCAACTGGAACTATATCCGTAAAGAAAACAGATACGGGGTGTACTTTCAAGATCAAATCACCTTATTTGATAAATTACATATTCTGGGTGGAGGGCGTTACGATTGGGTCAGTTATGGCACAGGCGCTGACTTTAATGATGGCGGTTCGATTCAAGTAGCAAAAGCTAATTTCCGTAATCTTGAAGACCAAAAATTTAGCCCTCGTGTAGGCATACTGTATCAACCTATGCAGTGGTTATCTTTATACGGTAGCTATACAGAATCTTTAGGCTCAGCGAACGGCAGCCTCTCATATACCGGGCAAAATTTTAAACCTGAAGAAGCAGAACAATACGAGGCTGGCGTTAAAACCGAATTCTTTGATAAAAAACTGGCTACCACAGTGTCTTTTTATCACTTAGAAAAAACTAATACGACAACTAATGACCCTAATAACCCTGGATTTCAAATTGCCGCCGGCAAAGCTAGAAGCCGTGGGATAGAGGTGGATATTAAAGGGCAAGTCACTGAAAAGCTAAACTTGGTTACGACATATGCATTTACTGATATTCGTTATACCGAAGCTTACCCAAACCAAGATGGTATAAGTTTGTTAGGACAACGACCTATTAATGTCCCTGAACACCAAGCCACTCTATGGGGAACTTATCAATTAACTCCACAATTTAAAGCCGGGCTAGGCGGTGTATTGGTAGGACAACGTCTAGGCGATAACTTTAACCCCGTTGAATTACCAGGATACATAACAATGGATGCAATGGGGGCTTATACAATACCCGTTGGCAAAACACGCCTGACTACCCAAGTGAATCTAAATAATCTGTTGGATAAAGGTTATTACACAGGTGCTGGTTATGGTCGTAATTCCATTAATACAGGCAATCCGCTTTCTGTAATGGGATCAATACGATTGGAGTATTAGTCTTGTAGATTAGGCACGTGCTGTTCGTGTCCTAGAATTGACTAAGTTGTGATTTAAACGGTGGGCAAAACTGCTTGCCCACCCTACATTTGACGGCTTATTTCGCTTTATTGGTCTAATTGGCGGCGGTGATATAGGCCAGGCTATGCGTTCCCTGACATTCCTAAGCCACTCATGTCGCATGACCTACAACCAGTCATTTTGATACTTGGATTTTTTATATTCAATGTGGGATTTTTTACTGCACAAACGTCTTATTAGTAAGTTGGGCAAAATTATATCGCGTGAATTCAAGTAATAAGATGTTCAAAAGCAAGCGGCGGTTTTTATCAATGCGAAATATCTATTTACTAAGGAGCGCGTGATGACACGCCATTTCTGGGTGTTACTGCACCGTTATACCGGTCTGGCGATGGCTGGTTTTCTAATTATTGTTGGCTTAACCGGTAGCCTGCTGGCATTCAATTCGGAGTTAGAGCATGCCATCACGCCACAGTTGTATGCAGTTGATACCGGTGGTGCAAGATTAGCAGCGGCGGCGCTGATTGCTCGTGCGGAGGCGTTGGTACCGACAGCGGAGGTGAATTATTTATCGTTGGGGGACGCAGAGTCGGTGTTGGCTTCTATGTCTCCACGCATTGATGCAGCTACGGGTAAAGCTTACGAATTGGGCTTTGATCAATTGATACTTAACCCCTATACCGGCCAGGAATTGGGCAGGCGAACTTGGGGGGCAATTTCTGAAGGCATGATCAATCTGATGCCGTTTGTTTACAAGCTGCATTTCAATCTGGCGTTGGGTGAAGCAGGCATGTGGGCGCTGGGAATAACCGCGCTGGTGTGGACAGTGGATTGTTTCGTCGGCTTTTATTTGACTTTGCCGGTTAGGCGAAAAAAGCAAGGTTTATCCGTTCGCCCTGAGCCCTTCGACTTAGCTCAGGAGAGCCTTGTCGAAGGGGGGACGGTTAAACCAATCATGGTTCAACAAGCTCACCACGAACGGTTTAACTACACCTTATCGAATAATTCATTTTGGCAACGCTGGAAACCTGCATGGCTTATTAAATGGCAAGGTTCTAAGTTTCGCATCAACTTTGATCTACATCGTGCCGGTGGTTTATGGCTATGGATGATGTTGCTGATTTTTGCCTGGTCAAGTGTGTCGATGAATTTGTGGGATACGGTTTATACCAAAACCACCCAGTTAGTATTTGACTTTCATGCACCCTGGACTGATCTACCGAAACTGGATAAACCGCTTGAACAACCCGCTATCGACTGGCCGCAAGCGTTAAACATTGCCGAAGCATTGATGGCCAAGACTGCCGCCGAACAAGGCTTTAGCGTCGAACAACCCATCGCTATCTGGCTGAATCGTGAGCAAGGTGTTTATGTCTACAATGTCCGTAGCAGCCGGGACATTCAGGATAAACAAGGCAATACCCGGATATTTTTTGACGCCAACACCGGCGAACAGCGTTTGCAGCTGTTACCCAGTGGGCAATATAACGGCAACACGATCACTAGCTGGCTGATAGCGTTGCATATGGCCAATGTGTTTGGCATGCCGTATCGGATTTTTGTCTGTGTGCTGGGTTTGGCAATCATTATGCTAAGTGTGACCGGCGTTATTATTTGGCTGAGAAAACGCCGCGCGGCACGTTTATCAACACGCATTTAAACGAATGACTGAACAATAAAAAAACAGGAGGATGTATGAACGCAAAATTATCGCTACAAACTACTAAGCGAAAATCCGTACAAGCCAAATCCCAAAAAAAACAGCTACGCAAAGCTGACGTTTTAATCGACTCATTGCCATTGCCCAGGTATTTCCAAATGCACTTTGAATATATCCACGACAATACTCAAGAGCTTAGAGCGCAAGTGAATCAACTCACTCAAACGCTTGCTCATGTAGAAAACAAGCTGGATCAATTGCTGGGCGCGTTAGCTCAACAAACAAGGTAGGTGGGGCCATGCCCGCGCTTGCCTTCTATTATTCGCGGGCATGGCCCGCTCCTGCCAAATAATAAAAATTAATAACTGGAAGGCCACATCATCTATGTTTTTCTTTAATAATCTCAAAGACGGCTTTAGTAAACAAAACTTGCTGTTGTTGGGCGGCAATACAACTTCAACTATGCATAAAAAACAAACTCTGTGGGAAGCGTTAACCGGGGAAGAAAACCCCGGTTCTATTGGTAGTTTGTTATTTATTTTGGTGTTGCTGGTACATTTGTTAGGCGCGCTTTGGTTGGCACAACCGGCTGAACCGATTATCCAAGCACAACCGTTGATGATGGAAGTGTCGATGCTTTCAGTACCCGGCAAACAGCCTACTGCCGAACCACCTGCACCGCCCAAGCCGGTTGCACCCACACCTCCCGTGCAACCGAAACAAGCACCGGCAAAAAAACCGGTACTGAAAAAAAAGACCGTACAACCCAAACAAGCGGTAGTGGCCAAGTCTGATTTTGCCGAGGAATTGGCGCCTGCGCCTTCATTGACTGAATCGGCACCCACATCGACTGCACAAAATACCAGCGCATCCAACAGTGCGCCGACTGCATCAAGCGGCACTCAAGGCAATGCCGATCCCTTTAGTGAAGCCAGTTTTAATGCCAATTACGGCACCAATCCTAAACCCAAATATCCGGCGATTGCCCGCAGCCGTGGCTGGCAAGGCAAAGTGTTGTTACGGGTCAGTGTTTCTGCTGAAGGCTTAAGCGAATCGGTGGAGATATTCCGTAGCTGTGGTCATGACGTGCTGGATGAATCGGCCGTTGCAGCTGTTGAGAAATGGGAGTTT
>JAUYBL010000028.1 GCA_030693065.1 Methylococcaceae bacterium
CAATGAGTTGTAAAGCCATTTTACTCCCTCTCCTGCTGGAGAGGGTTGGGGTGAGGAGATTAAAATCAATCACTTAGATTCCCCTCATCCCAACCTTCTCCCGCTGGAGAAGGGGCCAAAAACTTGTGTAGATACCTATGCTCCAGATGGAGAGGGAGTAAACCGCCAGTGCTTGAAAAGACGCTGAATAGTTACCAAATTACTTAGTATTTCTGCCCTGAACACTTTTTGGTTTTGGTGTTGAAGTTGCCGCAGTTAATTGGTGCGGTCCAGTCGGCGATGATCGGTTTACTTTCCGGCAGGAAATCGGACCAGGCATCACCATCAATTAATTTGTTTGTTTGCCATACGGTTAAAAACTGGCCATTGTCTTGAATTTCGCCAATCAATACCGGTTTGCTGATGTGATGGTTAGGCAACATTTTTGAGGTGCCACCGGTCAGGTTGGGGAATTCGACGCCGATAATGGCTTTTTGCACGGCGTCAGGATCGGTCGTACCGGCTTTTTCCACCGCTTTCACCCACATGTTGAAGCCGATGTAATGCGCTTCCATCGGGTCGTTGGTCACGCGTTTCGGGTTCTTAATGTAGTCATGCCATTGCTGGATAAAGGCCGCATTTTTGGTGGTATCAACACTCATGAAATAGTTCCAGGCCGCCAGATGTCCAACTAACGGCTTGGTGTCTATGCCGGATAATTCTTCTTCACCCACTGAAAAAGCAAGCACCGGAATGTTTTCAGCTGAGATGCCTTGGTTGCCCAATTCCTTGTAGAAAGGAATATTGGCGTCGCCGTTGATGGTAGAAACCACAGAGGTTTTCTTACCTGCTGAACCGAATTTCTTGATGTCGGCAACAATACTTTGCCAATCTGAATGTCCGAACGGCGTGTAGTTGATCATGATGTCCTTCGCCGCAACACCTTTGGATTTTAAATAGGCTTCCAGGATTTTGTTGGTGGTGCGCGGGTACACATAATCAGTTCCCGCCAATACCCATCGCTTAACCTTCAAGTCGTTCATCAGATAATCAACCGCCGGGATGGCTTGTTGATTAGGCGCAGCACCGGTGTAGAAAACATTTTTCGAGGATTCTTCACCTTCATATTGCACCGGATAAAACAGCAAGCCGTTGAGCTCTTCAATCACCGGCAATACTGATTTACGCGAAACAGACGTCCAGCAACCGAAGATTGAAGCCACTTTGTCCTTGGTCAGTAACTCGCGGGCTTTTTCGGCAAACAACGGCCAGTTGGAGGCCGGATCGACAACCACAGCTTCGAGCTTTTTACCGAGCAAACCGCCTTTTTTGTTTTGCTCGTCGATTAGCATCAACATGGTGTCTTTCAGCGTAGTTTCGCTGATGGCCATCGTGCCGGATAAGGAATGCAGTACGCCGACTTTGATAGTGTCTTCAGCCATTACAGAAGATGCACTTGCCAATAGTAATGATGACAAAGCACTGCTGAGCGCAATTTTACGTAGAGAATGAGTCAGTTTTTTCATTGTGGAAGTCCTATTTAGAGGGCATTAAATTTGCCATTGGAAGCCGAGATTCATCGAATTGACTTTGTCGCCGGGAGCATCCGAGCTGTAATTAAGTCCTTTGGTGAGTAAATCGCCATACTGCCAACTCAGTGAAACCTTGGCATTGTGTCCGTCCATGACGTAGTTGACGCCAGCCTCGTAGACATCGCGGTTAGCGCTTCTGGTCGGTTCAACATTGACATAGCGCACAAACGGTTGCGCTTGGCCTATCCAGATTTTCTGCGGAAATAAATACATGCCGCTGACATCGTAAGCATTGCCTTCAAACATCGAGAAACCGCCGCCTGCATCACGTGAAGCCTGACTGTAACCGCCGGAAATTCCGTAGTTTTTATACTCGCCGTTGACAGTAACAACACCGCTGTTAGGCAGTACTTTTTCCATCAACACATCGAGTGAGGTACCTCGAAAAGTTCCTGGATCGGCCGCCGTACCGGCGCCGTCTTCTTGATATTGGTTGGATACGGCAACGGTTAAAATATCGCCGCCTTTGCCGTAGTAAGTGCCGGAGGTGTAATAACCGGGATTCTTCTCGACTTCCCAGAAGTTATAGGCGAACCGCTGGCTGTAAAGGATGTTGTCGTCAACATTGGCGCCGCCGCGGAGGCCGCGAAAGAAACCCACGGCATATTGAAAGCGACCGTCGAAAAACGCCCCCCACACTGTGGCACCGTCATCACGACCGAAAGACCCGGCCGAGGTGCCATCGGATTTGATGGTTAAATTGTAATCAGCTGGTTCAAACGGGGTGCCGCTCGAAAAAATATTGTAAATGGCACTGTAGAAAGGGCCGTTCATTTCCCGGCGTTCGGCCGGTACCAGCATTCGGCCGACCCACAAATTGTACATAGGATCGATTTCAAACTTGCCGATCGCATCTAACACCCTAACTTCACCGCCATTGCTACAGGTCTGGCAATCGGTATTAAATTCAACTTTAAGGTACTTGTGGATTTGGCCGTTCAAATACAAACGGATATTGTCCAGATTAAAATCGTTGTTCCATTTTTTCGCGCCCGGATTGCCTGCCGCTTCTTCTTGCGATCTAAAACTGGTGCGTAACCCTGCCCCCACACTAACCCACTTAGTGTCGTCAATTTTAAAAGTCGCGCCAGCATAAGCATCAGATGCCTGACCGACAGCCAGTGCAGTCAATATTGCAGTGCTGAGCAAGCCGACATTGCGACCGCCTATTGCCTGATTGTTATAACCATTCATCTAAAACCCCTTATTCAGCTCAAATGTAAATGCAATCACTCCAGGGAGCGATGCCGCCAAAAGCTGGCGAGGAGATTGTTGTGTTTACAAACGATTTGAACAATCCGTCAAATAACTCATCAGTCATTTGACGTATGGCAGGCAAAGAGCGGATTTCGTAAAGTATTTACTAACTAAATCAGGAGGATGCTGTGAACATGCATGAGCTGCCAAAAAATTATGCCGTAATAGGTCTACTGGTTTTTACACTAGCCGGATTACCTGTCGTTGCTGCCGAACAACCACCCGTAAATCTCGATAAAACCACGATGACTGCCATCAAGTTTGTGCTGGCCGAAGACCATCTTGAGCAATTCGGCTTTGTACTACCGTTGCAAAAAATCGTCGAAACAGTGAGTAACAACCTGGCCGAGTGGCAGTATCCAGTCAAACTTTCCGGTAGTGCTTATTCACACAAACTTGAGGCCACACTTGGAAAAATCGCTAATCAAGCCACGCCGGTTGGCTTCTCGTTCAGCAGCGGTAATTCCGATCCGCGCGCCTCCGGATTTCAAAAAGCCGACGTGCTGCCGATCAGTTGCCGATTAAGCGATATTGCCAGCGGTAAGGTATTGGTGAAAATGGAATCGACCTTTAGTGCTCATCAGTTGGACCAGGAGGCTGGGCTGGCCAAAATCACCGATAAACTGATCGACCAGATCAGTACGGCTTGTTTGGATGTATTAGAAAAGGCGCCGACATCAAAAGCCGAAAACCGGCACAAAACTACCTTATTCAAACCCAAATGGATGCCGGATGTGCGGGTGGAGGTTCGAGAGGTTCCGGTTAAGGTCGATGCGAATGGAGTTGCTCAGCCGACTGCTGGTGCGGATGAACCTAAGAAGCAAATTATTATCCATAATCAGGGGACGCCGGTGATATTTCAGTTTGGGCATGAACGGCGGTGAGTTATTGTGTCGGTGGCGCGATGGATATTTTGATGTCGATCCGAGAACCGACTCCTGAATAACCCGTCGCGCCAGCGACACAACCAAAATAATGAAAACCATCCAACAAAATATTGCCAAAATCCGCCGTGACTATAATGCGCTGGTGGCCAATGAAACCATGGAAGACTACGCGCTACGTTATGCACCGCGCAGTTTTCGTAAATGGTCGGAATTTGAAGTGGCCAACACTGCGTTCGGCTCTACGTCGTTTCTGGTGCTGGAAGCAATCGGCGGTTTTTTGTCGATCAATTACGGTTTTACCAATGCCTTTTGGGCGATTCTGATCGTCGGCATCGTGATTTTTATCACCAGTCTGCCGATCAGTTATTACGCGGCCCGCTACCATATCGACATCGATTTACTGACCCGCAGCGCCGGGTTTGGCTACATCGGCTCGACGATCACTTCACTGATTTACGCGTCATTTACCTTCACGCTGTTTGCGCTGGAGGCCTCGATTATGTCGCTGGCTATCGAGTTGTATTTCCATATTCCGCTGGCAATTGCCCATGTCGTCAGCGCGATAATCGTGGTGCCGTTGGTGACCTTTGGCATCACCACTATCAGCCGCATGCAGTTATGGACTCAACCGCTTTGGCTGTTGCTGCTCATCGCACCTTATGTCGCGGTGGCAATGCACGAACCGGAAGCGATACCGACCTTAACAACCTATTTCTGGATTGCCGGAAGCGGCCAGGGTTTTGATTGGTTGATGTTCGGCACCGCGGCGACTGTGGCGTTTTCTATGGTGGCCCAAATCGGCGAACAGGTGGATTTTTTGCGCTTTATGCCCGATAAAACCAAAGCTAACAAGCTACGTTGGTGGACGGCGCTGCTGGTCGCAGGGCCCGGTTGGATCATATTCGGGATGATCCGGCAAATAGCGGGGGCGTTGTTGGCGCATTTGGCGATACGCCATGGCATCAGCCCTCAGCATGCTCATGAGCCGACCCAAATGTATCTGGTCGCCTATAACGAGTTATTTGATAATCCTCAATGGGCGCTGGCAGCCACAACGCTGTTCGTGATAATTAGCCAAATCAAGATTAATGTCACTAATGCTTATGCCGGTTCGCTGGCCTGGTCGAACTTTTTTTCGCGACTGACACATAGTCATCCTGGCCGGGTCGTGTGGCTGCTGTTTAATGTTGCCATCGCGTTGTTGCTGATGGAATTCGGTGTGTTCGGTGCGTTGGAAAAAGTGCTGGGGCTGTTTTCTAATATGTCGATTGCCTGGATCAGTACGGTGGCTGCGGAATTGATGATCAATAAACCGCTGGGCTTAAGCCCGAAAGTCATCGAATTCAAGCGCGCCTATCTGTCAGACCTGAATCCGGTCGGGCTTATTTCCACGTTCTTTGCGTCGGTAATTTCAATACTGGCTTATGTCGGGCTGTTCGGCGTCTATCCCAAGGCATTTTCGGCCTTTATCGCTCTTGGGCTGGCATTTGTACTGACACCGGCAATTGCCTATTTCAGCAGCGGCAAGCATTATCTGGTACGCGATCGTAAAGAAAAGAACCGTAAATCGCATAATAAATGCTCGATCTGCGAAAACGAATTCGAGCATGACGACATCGCTTATTGCCCAGCCTATGCGGGTAGTATCTGCTCGCTGTGCTGTACGCTGGATGCTCGCTGCCTGGATGCCTGCAAGCCGGGGTTTCGCTTTGACGATTACCTGGAATCTATAGCTAAACGCTTTCTGCCGGACCTGATGAGCATCACCGCCCGCTTGCGTTTGTTGCGTTTTACGCTGATGTTTTTGTTCCTGTCGGTGCTGACGGGGATTTTTGTCAGCACCATTTATTATCAGGATTTATTAAGCGTGCAGCAGAATTCCCCGACCTTTCAGCTGCTGCTGAATAACTTTTTAAAAATCTATGCCTCGCTACTGGTATTTATCGGTCTATGTACCTGGTGGCTAATCCTGAATGCGGAAAGCCGACGGGTAGCTCATGAAGAAACGTCTAAACAAACTCAACGATTGTTGCTGGAAATCGACGAGCATAAAAAAACCGACCTCAAACTCCAGCAGGCCATCAAAATGGCGGATACCGCCAATCAGGCAAAAAGCCGTTTTTTAAGCAATATGAGCCACGAGATCCGCTCGCCGCTGAACAGTATCATCGGCTATGCGCATATCCTGCATCAGGACCCGGCTATTCCTGCGCACCGTAAACAAGCGGTGGAAACACTTAAGCGTAGTGGTGAACATTTGGGTTCGTTGATAGAAGATATTCTGGATATTGCCCGCATCGAGGCCCGTAAATTCGACCTGGTGATGGAACCCATTCATTTCCCCAGTTTTATTGAACATTTAGTGCAGATTTATCAAGCACAAGCAGAAGACAAAGGCCTGAAATTTATTTGCCAATTTACCAGCACCTTGCCGCAACGGGTGCGCGGTGATGAGAAACGCGTAGGACAAATTCTGATCAATTTGCTGAGTAATGCGATCAAATTTACAGCCAGTGGCGAAATCATCTTTCGCATTGCCTACAGTGGCGGTGTTGCCAATTTTCAGGTGATTGACACGGGTAGCGGCATTAATGAAGAACAACTGCAAAATATTTTTCAACCGTTTACCCGGATACACAATCCCACCGGCAATGCGATTGCGGGTAGCGGCTTAGGATTGACCATCAGTAAAGTGCTAACCGAAATAATGGGTGGCGAACTGACTGTGCAAAGTCAGCCTGGAGCAGGATCTACTTTTATAGTGCGTTTACTATTACCTAGTCTTGGCACCGAAACCGAGCAAAGCCCGCCAGGCAATATCGTCGGTTATCAGGGGCATCGTCGTAAAATTTTGATTGTCGATGATCAACGTGAACATCGCGAATTGCTCTTGGCTATCCTGGAACCGTTAGGATTTTATCTGAGTGAGGCTTGCTCAGGCGAAGAGTGCTTACTAAAAGTACATGACAGTCCACCCGACCTGATTTTGCTGGATATTTCCATGACCGGCATTGACGGTATTGAAACCGCACTGAAATTGCGTCAACAAGATTGGACCATGCCGATAGTTGTATTGAGTGCAAATGCATATCCCAGTGATCGACTCGCCACCTTAAAAGCCGGCTGTAACGACTTTCTGGCCAAGCCGATACAGGTGCCTGATCTCATGAATAAGCTGAAATTATACTTGTCGCTGACCTGGCAATATCAGCTTGATGTCACCCCAAAAGCGCATTCAGTGCTAGATGAATTGACAGCCCCCTCAGCGTCTCTGCTGAAGCCCTGCATTGAGTTTATACAAATCGGCGACATTTTCGGTTTAAAAAAGGAGTTAGCTCAACTCAGTGAAACTGAGCCTCAGTACGCGGCATATTTTGCAAAATTAATCACTTTAGCAAATCAATTTAAAATCGCAGAAATCAGGAAATTGCTGAATATAAGCAAACAGGAACCGTCATGAGTGAACCGACCGCCACTAAAGGCACTGTGCTGATCGTCGATGATACACCAGGCAATCTGGCGTTATTGTCTGATACCTTATCTGAAGCCGAGTACCGTGTTTTAGTCGCTACTGACGGTTGCTCAGCCATTGAGCAAATCCAATACATTAAGCCGGACATTATCTTGCTGGATGTGATGATGCCCGGTATAGACGGATTTGAAACCTGCAATCGTTTAAAAAACAACCCCGCTACGGCATCAATTCCGGTGATATTCATGACCGGCTTAAGTGAATTGGACGACTTATTGAGAGGATTTGGTGAAGGGGCACTGGATTACATCGTTAAACCGATACGCCCGGCCGAGGTATTAGCCCGTATTGAAGTGCATTTGACCCAGACACGTAATTTGCTTAGGGCTGAAAGGCTATTGGCTCATGGCGATTTTGCCGCAGTGACGGTAGATGATTGTGGGGGAATTGTTTGGTTAACGTCCACAGCGGAACAATGGCTTAGGGATTTTACTGTTCAGCAAGGCTTGCAGATCGAAAATAATGTAAATGATTTTTTGCCACCCGGCATTCTGGTTTGGTTCCAACACTGGCTGCAACGTGCTGGCAACATTGACAATGAGCAGGAAGAATTCGAGCTTGCCCCCGGCTTTAGCATCAGGATTAGCCCGTGCCAGCAACCTGGTGAATTTTTATTGCTGTTGCAACGTGAAACCCTGCCCTGGAATCCGCAAAGCTTGCGAGACAGCCTGAAATTAACCTTCCGTGAGGCGGAAATTTTAATGTGGATTGCCCGCGGAAAAACCAATAAGGAAATCGGCATTATCCTTACTACCAGCCCAAGAACTGTCAATAAACATCTGGAACATATTTTCGAGAAATTGGGAGTTTCGACGCGCGCAGCGGCTGTGGCGATGGTGTTATACCAATCACAATAAATTCATATGCTACCCCTTCTCCAACGTACCCATAAGGCATAAAGGAGAAGTTTAGGAAGAGGGGTTCAAAAAACTGATTGGAATTGGTATTACCAGCAAATTGACCAAACCGCTAATAGTGCGCAACGCATTATGAATTTACTGGCTGAAGATAACAGGGAACCGCAACATAGCTATTGCTCAACATGTAGCACGGCAACAGTGTTCCAAATATCTTCAATAAAATCCGTATCCATTGCCGGCATACCCGCTTTGATCCATTGCACCAGTACCTTGGCAATATTGGGATAAGTGATATGTACGGCATGATTATCATGGAGCCAGTGTTCAATCACGGCACTATCCATATCAGTCATCGCGTGACCATAACCCAGTTGTTGCAATGCCGCTGCATTAGAAATTTGCTCCATTTGCGCATGTAACGGTTTAGCGAGAATTTTTTTGCCTAGCTGTAAACATTCACTGGCCAGCTCGAAACCGGCATTACTGATAATACCCGCACTGTCGTACAAATCTTTCTGAAAACCTACCCGCGACAAAGGCTTGCAAGTAATGTGCTCGACATTGGAAACCACCACTTCCGGCGCATAAATATGAAATTCATACTCTTTAAACGGCGCTAATAATTTAATTACCTCGTATTGGTCTTCAAACGGCAGGTAAACGATGATTTTATTTTTGTTAATTGTTTTTGGTGGCACCGGCGTATCGATAATCGGTGGCAAAATCGCTTGCCCGAAATGATGCCAATGCAACCCTACACCAATGTCCGCTGGCGCAAAATACTTCATCACTTGATCGGCAATCGGATCTGAACCGGCCCGAGGGATTTTATGATTAAACGCATACTGATGCCCTATGCCCAATACCTTCTTATGTTGGCGTTTTGCTGCCCAAGCGGTCACCGGTTCAAAGTCACTAATCACCAAGTCATAGCTGCTTAAATCCAGTTTTGTGACATCTCTGATAAAAGTGATGGGTTTAGCATCTCGTGCGGTTTTAAGGTAATTAACACGACCATGATCGGTATTAAAGGTCAGACCATCGCGTACCCGATAGCCGTTAAATATTTCCATATCAAAATACTTATCAGCAGGCCGACCGGTAAACTGAAAATTAACCTCTATCCCAGCCGCATAAAGTTCCTTAGCCATCACCCGAGCGCGAGTGATATGGCCATTGCCCGTCCCTTGCACACCGTAGAAAATCTTCATGCCACCACCGCCAAGCTGAACAACGCCGTGCAAATCCCCAGCAACGCCCCGATCAAGGTATCGGTAGGAAAATGCACACCCAACACAATGCGGGAAAATCCAACCAGCGCAGACCAGCAATACAAGGGAATTAACAACTCGGGGACTGAATAGCCCAGCAAAGTTGCCATCATAAAGGCAGCCGACGTATGCCCGGATGGAAAGCTAAATTGATCTGATGGAATGATGCTACTGCGAAAGTTTTCTAACGCCGCTTGCGGACGATTGCGTTTGAACCCGTTTTTTAAAACAAAATACACTGGTCGTTCGATCAAAAAAGCCAGCAGCATTGCTTGTACAAAGGTATTTTCAAAGCCCAGTTGCCATGCCGTCAAGGTAAAGATAAGGACATAGAGCTGGCCATCGCCAGTTTTGGAAACCACCCGGCCAACCTTGGTTAAGGAATCGTGCAGCCTGACTTTGAGCAACCAGGTGAACATAAACACATCGCACTTATGAATCGAATATAGCAGCTTCATCGCTTTATCCCCTTAGAAGATTCTTATTCCAACACCTTTTTTCAGGCTCAGATTAAGACTCTTCTATGACAAGGGAGTGAAGGATTGTTTACAGTTACGTGACAGAACTGCCAGGACAAGGTGCATACCAAAGGCGTGTGGATTTACCATCTGCGCACTAACAAGCATTTCACGCTGAAAACCAAAACTTTGAAGCTGGATGATTTACGCGATTTTATCGATTGCTATCACCCTGAAAATCGGCATGAACGTAAGGAATCCGAACGCTTCAAGTATTTTACCTATGAAGAGCTGATCGCCCGCGACAAAGCCAGTCTGGATATTTTCTGGCTTAAAGACGATAGCCTGGATAATCTGGACGATTTACCGCCGCCGGATATTTTGCAGCAGGAAATCATCGAGCATCTGGAAGCGGCGCTGGCGGTTTTCGGGATGTGGCGGTTGGCTTGCAGCGGTAAATTTTTAATTCCGCAGCACAGTCCTGAAACCAGTGTGCGAGATGGGCAAATTAGCCTCATGCCCTTCCCGCGCAGAAGGCCGGTAGCGAACACAAAAATCACGCTCATATAACTGCCTCGTTTGGCGATTAAGCTGAATGTAATTTAGCGGCCATGCAGATTTAAACTCACCTGGCAATTAAGCTTAGTTGGCCCAACTACTGTCCTTCTTCGCGTCCAGAAAGTTGCTCGAATGGCACTGTAGTTGCACCTACTGCGCTGACAAAGTCGGCGTCATGGGTAGAGAGCAACATGACGCTATGTTCACTTTTGGCTTTTATCAGATCGATCAACAGAAGCCGGGCTCTGTGATCTAGTCCGTTATTTGGTTCATCCATCAACACCACTTCAGGCGCGCCAATCCAAGCCGCCGCCAGCATAGTCTTCTTTTGCGTGCCCAGGGACATTTTGCCAAATGGCGTATCTAAGTGGGCCAGCAGACCAAAATTACTGACAAGCTCCCAAACAACCGGTTCAACTTCACACTGTTTGGCTCTAGCAACAAATTTTAGCAATTCACGCCCGGTCATAAAGGGATAAATAGGGCATTCATCCGGTACATAGGAAAGCAGAGCCTTTGCAGCCAACTCCTCACCCTGCAGCGAGTGACCGGCTACCCATATCTCGCCGGTATCGGGCTGGACGATACCGGCCAACACACACAACAGCGTTGTTTTACCAATGCCATTGGGTCCCTGCAACGCAAATACGCCACAGCTAAAATGGCGACTCAGGTTTTGCAGTACCTGTTTGCTTCCAAACGCCATATTTACTTTGTCAAAACGCAGCATGACTCTTCCTTAAACCAAAAAATGGAACATAAGCGCCGTCCATACTCCAGTAATCAACGAACTAAAAAGTACGGTGTGGCGTTCTGCCTGTACTTGAGGAAATCTCAACAAGTACAATAACAGTGCAAAGGCAGTAAGACTGATCAGCATGCTAGTCAGCGAGGCGCCATGATGACTTACCAGAACACTATTCAGCATAGCTGCAAAGCACAGTCCGAACAAAAGTACGGCGGCGACATCGAACCAGCGCCACCAAGTAGGGAGGGGGTAGAAAACGGATAGAAAAAACAAACAAAAAACCCACGGAAGCCACGAAAACTCTGATATTAAGCCATAAACAAAAAATTCTTGAATTCCGGACAGATTGGGGGATATATCAGGAAATTTACAGCTAAAAATAGGATTAATTAAATCTATGATTGGGGTATTAATCCTATTTAAATAGCATTTAATTGATTATCTAACGCGATTTAAAACACGGGTTAAATGGTCAATAGTCACATCAGTAACAATCTTTTTATCAGCATCAGGGAAGCCGATTAAGTCCCGTTTTGGGATACCAGGATGCCGACCTTTACGCTCAGTACCAAAATGATGAATCCCCGGCAACTTGCCTTGAACTCGTGACTCATCAAATCCTAATACCAAATCGTCGCCATTAACTGAATAATGAAAACTTGCCAGCATGCGACCTGTTTTTTTAAGGGGTCCGCCTTTGCGCTTTCCTTGCGCTAATGTCGCTAGAGACAATTCCTGCCACGGTTTGCCATCGGGATCGTTGCCAGCATTGTGACGCTTTGAATTGGTCCGAAATAACTCCTGACCGATCGCCCCCAGCATCTCTTGTGGCGTTGCTATTTCTTGGCGTACTGCCGTCATAATACGATCCAGATGATCAGCATTAAATTCAATCTCAAATTGCATAATATAAACTCGCCTATATAATAAGAGTTGTGAGTCGGTCAGACTGCGTTTTTACGCTACTGCACAGTATCTGATTCACAAACGCGACCCCAACAGGTCGCGTTTTTTATTTCTTGAAGACCAACCGGCCATCCCGCTGCCGATCAAAATACTCTTCACGCGACTTTTCAGATTTTTGTGAACCCATAAATACCGTCGATCCAGACCAACCTGTTCTGCCCCACTCAAAAACAGAGTAAGCAAATTCATTTTTTCCATCTAGTTCAAACGCACGTAAATAGCGACGCTTTAGACGCCAGCGGCCATTATCTATAGAATCTTGTACCCAAACCCACCATATTTCATCAGGTTCAAGTAGCGCCATAGCCAATAAATTCATATATTGCAGCCGGTGTTCTTTATCTGATTTACCAACCCACTTGAACTTACCTTTACCATCTTGAAATAGAGATTTAGTGATTGCCAAGGTGCTTCCAGCCATATCTTCGAATGCCACGCCAGCATCGACAGTCGCACCAAATACACTTAAAAACTCATCAACTGCAGCTTCCGGAGCAATATCGGCAGGTAATAAAATATTTGGCGATACTTTAGTTGGCATAGGTATAGACGGGACTTTAAACTCAGTTGGCCACGGCTTGTCACGTTGCTTTAACACTGAACCGTAACCAGTCAACGGCGGCACGGTATGCGGCTCCAGATAGGCTTTGCCGGGATTATAAGCAAAGCCAGGATCAACACCCTTCGGCACCCGTACCGTGCGCGGATTGCTGCCGTTTTTGCCGACGACCTTATCCTCCCACTCAATGGGTGGGGCTTGGTCTGGCCCGGTTTTACCTTTAGCCTCCCATGCCTGTCTGGCTGAGTATTCAGAAATTGCATAAACCCGGCATTTGCAGCCCCAGCCATTTTGCGGGTAATGGACATCCCACCACGGATCATCAGCTGGCAGAATTAAACCATCCCAGGCTTTATGCTCAAGGCGTGGGTGCTCGATGCTGGTGTGGTCATACTCCCAATAGGGATTCAGGTGCTTGACGGCCACCATTTGTTGATAGCGCCCAGCATTATAGGATTGGGTGATATTGGTATCGTAGATGATACGGCTACGCCATCCCGGCGCGCCGTTGTATGACCAGCCGTGCTTAGTAGCGATGTCTTGAAATGACTGCTTAAACTCGTCATAACTGCCACCGCTCCACTTGGCCTGGATGATTGCGTTATAAAAATCCTCAATCAATGCATCTTGCGCCGCTCCAGCTACTACAAACGCATGGCTGTGTTGCTCCTGCCAAATATCCGTCCATCCCGATGTTGGCAACAGGGTTTTGTTTTTGAAGTAATCGATTGCCTCTTTAAATGGCAGTTGGGCGGGGTTAGTAGCCATAGACTTCAGCATCCCTGGAGTTGTACTCAGAGAGAGACAAAAAAGCTATTTTCAGACCAAAAAAAATAGGGCCTTCATCCATCGACCGCTCAAAATACACGGATGGGTCGGGTTCAAATTTTTGGCAAAACGAAATATCACGGACTAATTGATCGAGCGCTTTATTAACATTTTTGTATGCTATGCCATCGACTATATAAACGGGTTTTTTAGGCTCAGCTGCACGACGTTGATACTCTGCCGCGAGAGCATGCCTAATATCTGTCAACTCATCATCGGTCATAGTTGTATAGTCATTTTTCATACTTTTTCCACCGATGTTTATGCAGCTTATTGAAATTATTTTTTGATAAATCAATCTCCCATGAGATGTCTTTTAACTCCGAGCAAAAAAAGTACAAGGCCTCGACAGCAGTTGCCAAAATGCCTAAAACAACTAAAGCCGGATATATCAAAAGCCCTGCCACTACAAAAACAAAATAATTTATCGTTAACCATTTAAAAAATAACCGTCTAATTTTCATCATCCCGCCCCGCCAAATTAGCCGCCGCCAACCCCAACGCGACCGACTCGGCCCATGCCGAACCATCCAGCTTTAACGCCTCAATACCGGCAATGGCCTCATCAAACGAACCGGCCTCGGCCACCAACGCTGCAATCTGTTGAATAACCGCTTGCTCATGCGGTACACATAGTGCGGCCAATTGGGCGCTATAGGCTGCGGTAATGTCATCAGCACCACCTTTTTGCGCCGCCAATGCCGCCAGCTTTGTCAATGCAGCGTTAGCCGCCGGAACAGCCGCCTTACCGCTCGCTGTTAAAATCTTGGCATCTTTACCCGCTCGCGGTATCTGTAACGATTGATGCGCCCAATCGACATCGATCTCCATGCCCAGCTCAGCGCCAATTTTTAGCACGTCGACCATGGCTTTTTGATCGACCGACTCGGCGGTGTCATACTTAAGCACCGGCATACGGTCCGGCGCAAACATGCCGTTCAACAGCACAATCGGCTTGATGATCTGGCTATTCATGGTTGGCTCAATCTGCCGAACGTCATGCAACATAATCTCGCGGCGCACCTTGTCATGGATCAGGCCCAGCGCATTAGTACTGGTTTTGCCGTCAGCCTGGCTGGTCAACGTGCCGCCTAAAATAGCCAGCGACTGCTTGCGCTCCCAATACTCTGTTGCATTTAAAAAATCATCGATCTTGCCAGCCTGAGCGCTGACAAAATCAATCGTCATCGTGCTGGGGACAATGCCCGCGCCATCGTTGCCCAAATTGCGCACGGCCCTAAGCAGCTGGTCGCGCTCCGGCTTACCAATACCGCTGGGATATTTACCTAGGCGGAGCGGCATGCCGTACACCTCTAAAAACCGCTGCATATCGCGGATGTTGTAGGCTTTATAGGCATAGGTCCAGGCCAGTACCCTAAACAACGCAGCTTGCTCGATGTAGCCGGACTTGGCGCGGTGCTCATGCACTACCCAGCCCCACTCTCGTAGCGGCTCCGGCAGGCTGTTTTTTAAATACATCAACTCGCCGGTCTTAATGTCAATTCGGAAATCCCGTTGCGGCACCCAGTTGAGCGCTTTGGGTAGCCACTCACTGCCGGTTTGCCAGTCAAACTCCAGGATGGATAAACCCTTGCCGATCGCATCAGTCAAATCGTATTGCGCATCCTCAAAGCGGGGGATGTTATTGAGCATATCGGTTAGCTCTTGGGTGCGGTCAATCTCAGCTTGATTAGCATCATCACGCGGGTGCAATTGCCAACCCAGCCCAGTCACCGCCCGCCGCCGCTTGCCCAACTCGCTAAAAATATGCGGGTCTTGCTCCTCTACCAACTCAAATAGGGTAGCTTGGTCGGTGATATAGCCCTGGTCTGCTTGGGCAAACGCCGCCGCCAACCTAGTAGGGTCAAGCGTGGTAACACTCATGTAATTAAGGGTGGTGCTTTGCGTGGAGCGGGCACCAGCTTGTAGGGTTTCCAGGCCTTTTTTGCTGACTTGGGTGAGTTTGGCCAATGCGGCCTTGGCTTGTTTAATCACTTAAAAAATCCTCATCACATAAACCATCAACCCAATCCATCGCCTCATCCGTACCTATTGGATAGGGGCAATCCGCATCGGTTAAACCGCACAATGCGGCATCCTGTCCTTCTGTAAATTCAGCCGATCTAATCATCGTCGGTCTCCGTTGCATATGGCGGCTTTGGGTAGTAGACATCCCCGAACGATGCGTTAGTCGGAAACACCATCGAGTCCATTGCGTCGTATAACTTGCTAGATTGAAAAAAAACAGACTTTGCTAATAGAGAGTCATAACCAAACTCGTCGACAAACGTCGAGAACGTCGAACCTCGTCCATTGATATACAGCCAATCCAAATAATCAGCCGCAATCCGCAATAGTGCGAGATTGTTTAGGTGCGCGGTATGCCTTCTTTGGGCAGTATCACGCCGCCTTAAAATTTCTGCTTTTTCTTCTTTCAATCGAATTAATATCTGGGTCCGCTCGTCATCGGTGAACTCACTTAGATCAAACTCGGTATCACTCATCATCCCAATCCTCATCATAATCAGCACTACGACGACTGGTAGAACGCTGCTTTCCGCGTCCACCGCCCGCCGACGTGTATGTAAATTCGCCGCCAAACTGTTTGGCGATCTGCCACAGCATTTCCAACGCGTCCGGGCCGTCGTCGTGGGTAGCCTCGGGCCAGAATTTCAATTGCTCTATCATGGTTGACTGATTCCGATGCAACCGAATCAGGGCATTATTAACGTGTGGCTGCAAACTGATAATCCGTAGCGCTTTGTCAGTATCCGGTTGTACCGGAATGCCGGGAAACGCAATCGAACGGCGCGCCGCCTCTTTTATTAACTGTGTATGCAGAAAAAATTGAAACTGCACAGTTTCTACCGCCCACGCCAGACATTGATACTCAATCTGATAGTCAATCGCTCGGGTAATGATTAAATCCGGAACCCGCTTGCAGATGTCCGCTTCCACTACATCCAGAATCATCTTTTTACGATCCAAACCGCCGACCAGAATCGCCGACGGGTCGCCTTTAACCGTGCCTTTCTTGCCTAATGACGGATCAATCGCACCGAAAAAGACCCAATCAGACAGCCTGTTAACCCAAAACTGAATATCCTTAAACGGCGCGTTTTCGTCATTACCCGCCTCATTTTGTTGCTCCTGGCTAAACGAGTCATGGTTTATTGCCCGCATGCACATCAACCGGTACAGCGGCCGTACCTCTGGCCAACTGCATACCGCACCTGCGTCCATCAGCGCTTTATTAGCCTGATAAAACGCCAACGCTTCAGCCTCAAACTGCTCTTTTTCGTCATCATCGCCGCTGCGGGTATATAGAGCCTCCCACTGATCCCATAGGTCCATCCGGTCCGGCCATTTCAGAATCGACCTAAACACCCGACGCCGCCAGCCCGGCGCACGGCTTACCCGATTGATCGCCGCGTCGTAATGCAAACTGGTACCCACCCAAAACACATCCATGCCGCCGCTAGGTCCGGCCAGGCCAAGAACCGCGCTGAGCACATACTTCTGCACTTTGTCGCGCTGGTTTTTGTCTTTAACGTTCTCGTCGTTTTCAAGATCGTCCAGGAAGATCAAGTCAGGCCGGTGCGGGCCGTGCTTCATGCCACGGATTTTCTTCCCAGTACCGCCAATGCGTATTTTGATATTGTTGGCAGTGATGGCCGTCGTCGCCTGCCACACTCGGCCACGCCCGCAGGCGTCCGGAAAGTCCATCGCCAGGCGCGGGTTGGTGTCCAGCTCGGCCTTGATGCTTTCCAGCATCTCCGCCGCCTGCTCTTCGGTGTTCATGATGATGCCGATCATGTGCTTACGACCGGTGACAATGCACCACAGCGAGCCCAGCTGGGTTTCGTAGGTGGACTTAGCCTCGCCGCGCGGCGCTTGGTGTACTTCGCGGCCATCAGCAGCACCGTCTACAATCGCCAGAAAACGCTCAAAAATGAATTGGTGGAACAGGCTGAAATGCGCCGTCGGCACGTAATGCGGAAAGTAAGTTTTGCAGAAGAAGCCATAATCAACTTTGGCTTTGTTGCGTCGAAGGGCACTTTCAGCGGGGTCTGTAGCAAACGCCTCGCACTCCAGCTCGATTTGATTGCGGATCTGCTCGCCAAGTAGGGCAAGCTCGCGCTCAAACTCTTTCCAGCTGCGAACATCTTGGATGTCGATAGGCTCAGCCATTAGGGATACCAGGTTTATTAGGCAGGCAGGTATGGGTCAGCCTAGCTGCCGATAACGCGCCGATTAAATACAGCTCTATTTCAGATTTTTTAAATTTAATAGTGCCTGAGTGCTCAGACTGGTAACCGCATGAACAGGTAATAAAATAACTAACCATATACCGTCGTTGCCTGCATGCTGTTACCACATCGATCAATCGCAACTCATGATCCATATCCATGCTGCAGACCCGACGAGGGTCAATAAAATCAGCCATAACGCAATCCACTCCATAGCCAGTCAGTCATCCCGTCAGGTCTGCCGGCACTTGTATAATGCTCTGGCCGGGCCTGCATATCATGATATAGCGCCATCTGGCCACGGGCATACATCACACAGTTTTCACGCGCCTTGCTTTCTCTGGCATGTAGCCGCCACCATTTTGCCTTCCACTTATATGACTCTGGCTTAGGTGTTTTTTGAGACATCTCACCAACAAAAGCCAATGCTTCGTAAAAAGTCATTTTTGGCCTGTTGCCTGGCTCAATATCCATATAGAAGACCCGCATAGGACTAACAAAATCAACCATAACGCTTCCCCAACACTGCCCCAATATCCTCCAAATGTTCCTGGAGCACGCGCAGCGCTGCCGGGTCTTTTTTAGCCAGATGATCAGCGATGGTTTTTAACGTATCCAGTGCCACCGACAGCCCGCTAAATTGCGGGTTAACGCGACTGAAAGCCTTGCTAAACTTCGCATAGGCATCAGCCAGTTGCGCTAGCAGCTGCGCCTTGGCTTGTGCTGGAATGGCGGCGGTTTCCAGCTCGCGTGTGGTGGTAATCACCTGCCGAGCAAAATCCTCGACCAGCTGTTTGTTTAGATCATCAATGCCAGACTCACTAATACGATATGCCGCCCGCGCTGCGTCCCAACAATCACCTTTAGCCTTAGCCGCGGCTTTCCACTGCCGGGCGCTGTCGTAGTTAACGCCGCTACTGACAGCCGCGCCCGATAGTGGCATGCCCTCAATATAGAGCCTGCGAAGTTGCGCGCGGACCTCCTGTGGATGTGCCATTAGATGCGCTTCAGCAGCTCAACCACGCCAGCTACTAGCGCTGCCGAGGCACCGCCACCCATAGCTGAGTATTTGGCAATCTCACGAATCATGATCTTGTCTTCTTTTTCCAGTGATGACACCCGATCGCCCAAGCCATCAATGCGTTTATTGGTGCTGTCGCCTTGCTCGTGGATTTGCCGAACCATGTTCTCTTCAATGCGGTCCATGCGTGCATTGCTGGCATTATCCAAGCGTCGAATATCGTCTTTAATATCTTCAATGCGCGCCGTTAAGCCTTGGTGCATTGCTTGTATTGCGCCGGTCAGCTGTCCGATGCTGTGCATAATTTGGCCGTTATCGACCGGTGCTTGCTCGCTCATTTGCGGTCATCCTGTGTAGCTTCAAAATCGATTAGGGTGTTTAGCCGGGCACGGCAGGTTTCATACGTGCCTTGGGTAGCGACAATCCATCCGGCGACGTCGGTATCGGTGGCAATATCGGTACTTTCTGCAGCAAGTGTGCCGGGGGGCTCGGGCACGGCAGTAGTAGTGGTTTCGCGGGCGCGGTTGAGCAGCCCGACAGTAGCGCTGTTAAGACAAGCGCGGCCGGGAGTAATTTTTTTAATCGCATCGGATTTTTCCAGGGTGGTTTGGTTTAACTGAAATTCTGTTTTTGCCAGCTGCGCAGATAGCGCGTCGGCTTTGGCTTGCGTTGCGGATAATCGATCTAACGACAATTGCGAGGCAATCGCGGCATCTTTAGCTTGCTCAGTTTTAATGGCGGCAATTTGTACGCTGTTGATCCATCCACTCACCAGCCAACTGAAACCACCACCCAGCAGCGCGCCACACAGGGCGACAATCGCTAATAAATTCATTTTGTTACCTCTGCTTGTTTGGCACATCTATCCCGCAACTTGTAATCAAACTGCAGGGCATCCTCAATGGAGTAACGGGGGATCTTTAAATAACTGGCGACCAGGTTTTCAACGCTGGCACCTTTTGATGCTCGGTAACCCGGCAGCAATACCACGCAATCACAGGCCAGCATCTGTGTTAATGACAGCCGCATATAGCCTTCCCAGCTGCCGCATGGCGGTTGTTGGTTTTCCGCAGGGTTTTCCACAATAAAGCCACGCGCCCGCAACTGCGCTGCGGCCTCATTAAATGCCGGGTAATTAAACTCAGGCAGGCCCGACATCGGTCCAGCTAAATAAATGCGTGTCATAACAACTCCCAAAACGAGTTTGCAGGTTACGCGCGCGCGAGGGGTTTGATCAGCCGGGAAACATTTCCAGCGCGGGCAATTAGCGGGGGTTGGCGTATTGTTTTTGCTAACAAAATAGGAGTGCCACATGGCCCCATTACACGCACTTATCAAAATCGGCTTGGCGCTTGGCCTAATCATCGGTGGCGTGCTGTTAATTAAAGCGGCTATTTTTGGCGCGATGACCGTCGAAAAAAAAATAATCGGGTTGCTGCGTTGCAAACACTGCCCACACCAATAACAGACAGCCAATGGCTAAAAGCCCGGCTAGACAAAATCCAGCAGCGCTTAACCCATGATGATGCCCACCGATTTGCCGAGCGCGTTGGCATTAAAACTCAAGCGGGCATCTCAGAGACTGAGGCCCGCGAACAAACTTTTAGAGACTATTACTGTGGAGGTTACAAATGATGATGATATTACATAGATTGCGCGGCACCTGGAGCTGGAAGGCTAAAGTGGTGGGCGTGTTACTCGGCCTGCTATTTGGCTTGATTACCGACAACTCATACATCGGTTTGGCAGTAGCCATTGGCTACATTGCTGGGGAGTCATGGGGCTGGGGGGATTGGATCGGCGGACTCATCGACGGCCGCGACTTTATCGGCGCAGAGGGCCGCAACAACGGCATCGCCTGGCTGGCTGAAAAAATAGTGGCGTTTAACTACCCATCACAGGGGCGCTCATTAGCTGACAACGTCAGGCGCTACAACATTACCGCATTAATCATCCGGGGCGTTTATTGGTGGGTGCCAACACTCGGGCCGCTGGCATGGGCATTTAACCCCATTGAAGTTACTGCAGGCATCGTGTTTTTAGCCCTGTTTTGGCCGGTATCTATTTGGTTAGCACAAGAGACAAAATTCAACATCCCCTATTTAGTCTCCGACACCTGGTCACGCAGCGAGGTGTTCTACGGCATCGCGCAAGATTTTGTTTTGATCATGTTGATCGCACACTATTTATTGGGGGTTTGATATGGGTAATTTTGGTATCGACTGGAGCCAAAACTCCACCAAGCGCGGGGCAATCTGGCTAGTGGCTGGAGTGGTGGGGTTGATCTACACCTGGGGCACCAAAGACACCACCCAGCTGATGTTTATCGCCTCAACCGTTGCGGGCGGGATGGGCGTGGGGATTAAAGACTAATGATTAACATGACGTCGATTTTAATCACGTGGCTGGTGATTAGCGTTATTGCGTTGTTGCTGAGTTGACCATTGTGAGGATGTGCTCGCAATGGTTTAAGCATAGGAAACTACTATGACGAGATTTTGTGTACAGGTATTGCTGTGGAACTATTACTGCTGGCTTGCATTTATGCCAATGCTCTTAATATACCTTATGATTCAACTTATCTTTATGGGAATACTACACGGCATTTATGAAGCTTGGGTTTATATGAATGACTTTGATTTTGACCTAAATTTTAGCAAGGCCCATTATCATCGCCAACCTTATCTTTTGCAGACCTGAATTCTTGGTACCACTTTTCTGCTTCAGATTTGCTTGTATCAGCAAAGCCTTGAGTGCTGAACAACAAAATCAAAAATAGTGGGAGTTTCTTCATTCATTTTCTCCTTCATGGGTTGAATTTGCAGGCGTTGGCTTTAGCTCCATAACACCCGCCCATAACAGCGCCATTTGCCGTAGTTGGTGCTGATTGTGTGCCGTCATCATCCTGTAGCACTGCAGTAAGCTAGTTTCATCGCTCCCCGCCGTTTCCGTCTTAAGGCTGGAGCCTGTGACTATATAGTCAGGATCCAGTCCCAACTCTGGCCGCTGGGCCGCTAGCGCGAAAACCTCTTTTATTGGGAACTGCTCTCGCTTTTTTCTATTTACCCATGCCTGTGGTGTTAGGTCCAGAGCTTCGGCAACTTCTTTGTCTCGCCTCTTTCCAAGCGCGTGTTTTAGACGATCAGTCGCCTCTTCAAAAAAATTCATAACTTCACCTTGACTAATAAACAAATGTGTACTGTAATACACAACAGTGAATCTTAATTCACTTTTGTTTATTACAGTAAGGAGCCAAACATGACACCAGAACAACGCAAAAAGAAATTTATCGACAATGGCGAATGCCCCGGCCAATGGGCCGACAACAACCAATTTCCACGCGACGTAGTTTACAAGCTTTTGAACAAGAGACTAACTGGGTCGCGCGGGGTAGCACACCAAGCTGCAGTTAAGTTGGGCATCAAACCAGAACCCGCGAGGAACTTAGTTTAACTCCCATTTCTAACACCACTATTACATAAGGAATTATATATGACTACTAACGAAAACAATACGGCACCAACCCTTGAAGAACTAGAAAACAGCATGAAAACCAATTTAGGCAATCGGCGTGACATGGTAGTGCAAGCCATTTCTTCGATGGCGGCCGAGGCAAGGCTACCTAAAGGTTCTCCGGCCTTGGCGCTGATCCAGCTAGTAAACCATACGGCTATTTATTACGACGAAATCCCCGAGCAAATTCTTAAAGGCTATGTCCTTGCTGCAGCCCTCCTGTTTAAAGACCTTGTTGAAGCCAAGCAAATAACCGATGGAATCATCAAGGAGCAAAACAATGGATAGTCAGAACCATAATTTGCCAGTCACATCAGTTAGTGAACTAGATAGCTCTGCACTGATAAATCAACGTATTGGTAGGGCTACCGTTTATCGCATGCAAATAAAACTGGTAACCGTTGCCGACTTACTAGACCTAAAAAGAATCAAGGAAGCTAGGCTGTATAAGGGGTTTGTGCATGCTGATGAAAATGGAAACCGGTATTCGGTTACCAGTTGGGAAGAATATTGTCGATTAGTCGAGGGTCGGTCACGCGAAGCTATTGATTTGGCTTTGGCAAATTTTGAAAAGCTTGGGCTGGAACTATTTGAAGCGCTGCAAGGTGTAGGGTTGGGGCCACGCATTATGCGCGATATCCGCAGCTTGCCGGAAGATGATAGGCAGCTAATCGAGCAAGCCGCCCAAGCTGGCAGCAAAGAAGAGATTGTAGACTTGTTGGATGCCTTAGTGACAAAACATCACAAAGAGAAAGCCTTGCTAGAAGAGGAAGTTAGCAACCGCGACCAGAAAATAGAAAACCACGAAAAGCACTATCAACAGCTTAGCGATAAGCATGAATTGGTAGAACGAGATCTGCACCGATTAACGCGCACTAAAAAGCCTGGCGAGCATGCGTACAACCCACGCACTTTTGAGGTCCGTCACGAGTCCGCAGCGCTGGAATATGGCTCCCGTGTTTATGTTGATGCGATTGAAGTGATGTATGACGCGGTGCTTGATGAGGATGCCTCAGCACAAGAGCGAGAGTTGCAGTTACATGCCATTGGCTTAGCGGCAGGGGGAATATTAGCCCGCGCAGAGAAGCTCTATGCCCGTGTAAAAGATGACCTAGGCGACTTGATGCCTATTAAGCCGCGCGGCGATTACATTCTTACCAATGAAGAAAAGGATCGACTAGACCAAAGCGTCAACATGATCGACATCAATTTCACCCGCAAAAAAAATAAGCGCGAGCTGGAGCGGGAAGAGGATAAGCCCACTAGCGCTGGCCGCCCCAAAGGCAGCAAGAATAAAAAAGGTAGCGATGATGAGTAAGCACTTTTTCGACCAATACGATGATATGTACATCATTAATGAGTACCTAGCAAAACAAGCTTGGCCGGAACTGACTCCGGAGCAGCGGGTTAGTTATGCTGATGATTTAGCAGTCCATGAGCTACCGACCCATATTGACTATGTAGGCGTGCGCAGCCACGTCCTGGTGGGTGATGATGCGCTGCTGGCATCGTTTGGGGATTGGGTTGATCCGGCGTTAGCAGCTGACATGATTATTTTGATGCTAAACGATCCAGACTTTGCTGATGCCGTAGCGGACGACGGGTTAAGCGTGTTTGTTCTGAGCGGCAGAAATGTTGTTAAGCACATTTCTGCCGAGCCTGAACGCCTGCGCAAAATCTTGATTGAATTGGCTAGTTGCACAGAGCTTTAGTCATGGCCTCCCAATTATTTACACGAAATACGGTGATGATAATGCCGGGTGATACACAACTCCCGCGCCCTGCGACACGTGCAGAGGTGATCCAGCTTAATGCACACCAAAAGTCCGAGTTTGATAAAGCCCCTAAACAAAAACAGCAAGACGCGCTTAATTGGGAGCAGGTTATTTGGGCGATTGACAGCATTAAAGGCTTGCGCGGCAGTTTAACAACTGCAGTAGATTTGTTTTTAGCGCGTGCGAAAGATGGCGACCTGGAACCAAAAACACTAAACCAGTTGGCAGCCGTGGCCGTAGGTAGTCGCGCCATGCCCTCCAGAACGACAGTGTTTGAAAAAATTGCGTCTTATAAAGACAAGGGCTTAGACGGCCTTATCAAGCAGCATAAAGGCAAAGTTAGGCAGGAGGGCGGTTGGGAAGGGTTGGCGCTGGAGCTTTACAGCCAGCCTAGCAAGCCGGACATATCTGCGGTACACCGCGCACTGATAAACCGTTACGGCATGTCATGCTCAATTGACCAGGTACGCAATTATCTGCGCGCCTTGCCTGCAACACTTGGGGCAATGTCACCGGCGCGCATTGGGCGTGATCTATACAAGCAGACACAAACAAAATATATCGCCCGCTGCACAACCAATCTTTTGCCGGGCGATATTTATACGGCGGATGGCTATCGGGCCGATGTGTATCTGGCACACCCGGTAACCGGCGACATTTGGCGACCAGAAATAATGCATGTACTCGACCTTGAAAGCCGGTACCTAGTGGGTTATCGCATCATGGCGCACGAAAGCAGCTATGACGTAATGATTGCCTGGGCCGAGATATTCGAGCGCTGGGATCATGTGCCGCCGCTGCTATATGTTGACAACGGCTCTGGCTATAAAAACCGACTTGCTGATGATGAGATTGCAGGCTATTACCGCCGGGCTGGCGTGCAAGAGATTATCCATTCTTTACCAAAAAACCCACGTGGACACGGCCATATAGAGCGCTTTCATAGGATCGTTAAAGACCGTTTCCTGAAGCTTTGGAGGCCTGAGTTTTACTGCGGGCCTGACATGGCGTCAGACGTACTAAACAAAACGGTTAGCGACTGCAAAGCCAAGCGGATAACACCGCCATCGCTGGCTGAGTTTGTCGAGGCTTACGACCAGTGGCTGGTTGAATACCACAACGATAAGCATCCAGAAGACAAAAACAAAACGCACTTGTCGTCATGGTCTGCGTTGCAGCCGATTAGACCGCACGCCTCAGCACGCCAGATTGCTCGGCCTAGCGAAAAACGAATTGTTAGCAAGGCTAGCGTGCAGATCAATAACCGTCGTTATGTCCATGCAGATCTACATGCCTGGAACAACCTGCCGGTATTGGTTGAGGTGGACATTCTTACTGATAAAACAGCCGACATCCGCACGCTTAAAGGGGAGTTGATTTGTGAGGCCACGCTGGTCGAAAAAATAGGCATTGTCGGGGATTCGTTTTTACAGGACCAACGCAATAAAGCGCAGGTGGAAGCCACCAAGCGCCTGCAAAAGAAACTGGACGAACTCAATGCCCGCGCCGGGCTGGTGATCGATGTTGACTCAGTAGTCGATAACGCGCAAACCCTGATGCAACCCGCAACACCAGAATTACCCAACCTAACCCCCAGCGCTGATTTTAGCCTGGATGATTTTTTAAACTGAGGATAAACCATGTCTACCAACTACCCAGAGCATTACAGCAGCGACGATGTCGCGCTGATTGAGCAGATTAAAACCTGGCTGGCTGAGCACAGCTACACACAAGCGGCGCTGGCCCGGCTATCTCGCGTCTCTGCCAGCAGCCTTAACCAGATCATCAAGGGCAGCTATGCCACCTCGCCCGGCAAGTTGTTGATCAACGTAGTCAATGCTATGCAACACGCAGAAGAGGCCGAGACCGACGCGGTAGCGCCGGTTGAAACCAGCGTCTACCGGCTGGCGATGACGGCGTTTCAGATGGCCCGGCGTAACCGCAACTTTAGTGTATTGAGTGCCCATGTCGGCACCGGTAAAACCTTTGCAGCGCGCCATTACCAACGCATTACCCCGAACACCTATTTGATTGAGGCTACGCCTACCATGACCATGCAGGGCTTAATCAAGATGCTGACGCGCTTAGTGACCGGTGCGGATGGTAAAGGCTCGATTGATGACAAGTTTCGGCAGGTGATCGATAGCTTAGCCAACACCGATAGCCTGTTGATTGTCGATGAGGCAGAGACCTTAACCCCGCACGTACTGCATACGCTGCGCCGGGTACGGGACTTGGCAAACATCGGTGTGGCGCTATGCGGTACCGAGTACCTGAGCGGCATTATTAAGCCAGTCCACGGCCAGTTTGATCAGATCCGCAGCCGCACACTGTTTTGGCCGGAGACCGTAACCAAAATCACCATTGAGGATGCCGCCGCCCTGGTGCAAACCGCCTTTGGCACTGAGGAGGTGCCGGACGATGTCATTGCCCGCCTGTATGCCTACAGCAAAGGCAGTGCGCGGATGCTGGTAGAGGGGCTGATTTCAGCGGTTAAACAATTGCGCCAGGGGCGGGAGTTGTCGGTTGAGATGGTGGATTTTGTCGCTGTTAAAGGCATGAGCTTACAAGCGCTGGCTAAGGCCTAGGAGGGATTATGAGCATATTTACTATCACATTAGAGGACAACGACAAGGGCGTTTTAGTTAAGGCTCATGTCACCCACACCCCAGAGCAAATGCTGTCTGGCAATACCCGCACAGCCGCAACGCAAATAGGCACCGAGTTAATCAGCATGGTCGATCAACTCGAAACCGCCATGAGTCAGTTGCCTGCTCCGGCACCAAAACCACTACGCCACTAGGAGAATCCCATGTTTACTCACCGTAGACCAGCTGACTACACGATCGACCAGCTCCGCAAGAGCCTGGATGCCAATCACAACTTTATCAGCAAGCAGATGTGGGAGCTGCACTGGACAAAGTGGCGCTTGCGGATTGCCCACATCGGGCTTGTGACGCTGTCGATTACCCTGGCTATTGTTATTTACTGTTGGCTACAGGGTACAGCGCCGGAAGCCCTAGCGGTCTGCACGCTATGACCAACGCCTGCACCATCCCCTGTCCGTATTGCAATAAGGATGTCGACATCATCCAAGGGATGGAGATGTTGGCGGGCAATGAATGGACGGAGCTGCTTAACAGCTTACCCAACTCTGTCATCGGTGCGTTGCTACGATATTTGGAGCTGTTTAAACCGCTTAAACAAGAGCTGCGCTGGAGCCGTCGGGTGGTGTTAACCGCTGAATTAGTACCGATGATGAAAGCCGCCCAGGTCAAACGCAACGGTATTACCTACGCCGCCCCGCTGCCCATGTGGGAAGCGGAAATGATGAAGCTGGTAGTTAATCGCCCGGCAACGTTAGTGCTACCACTAAAAAGCAACGGCTATTTGCTGAGCATGATCGCCGGGCGCGGCGAGCAAGCGGCCGCTAAGTTGGAGCAAGAGGCCATCGAGCAAAAACGCAATAAAAGCAACGTTGGCGGCGGGCTGGTAGCCGTTGCCGAGCTGCAGCAAAAAGCCGCCAGCAAACCGCCCGACGGCTGGCGGGGCAATGTTAAAAAAACTAATCAATCAACCACAACGGAGTAACAACAATGACTGCAACAACCATCAACCCTGACGATTTAACCGAGCAACAATTGCAAGATTTGCTGGCGAAAAAGCTTAACCAAAAAGCCAACGATCGTAACGCCTATAAAACCATCGTTGCTGACACGGTGCCACAAGCGGTGGCGCTGCTGCGCAAAACCAGCGACGACTTAACCGATGTTAAAGCGCATATCTTTAACCTGTTTCGCGATGTGCTGACGCTAAAAGCCAGCGTGTACAACATCAAGGATCAACAGCAAACCCATACCTTTAGCGACGACCAGCACAGCATTACCATCGGCTACCGCGTTAACGACAGCTGGGACGACACTTGCCATAGCGGCGTGCAAAAAGTTAACGAGTTTATAAAGTCGCTGGCTACCGATGCCGACTCAGCAAAGCTGGTTAATACTATTTTTCGGCTGCTGAAAAAAGATGCCAAAGGCAACCTGCGGGCCAGCCGGGTAATTGAGCTGCAAAAAATGGCGGACGAATTTAACAGCGCCGAGTTTAAAGACGGTGTGGACACACCACCAAAGCGGCAATGGCAAGGCTGAGGTAAATTGCCCGGATGCCAGATGAGTCAGATGCATGCCCCGATATAAACCGCTGACACTAAGAGCAATACCCGCTAGAGCAATCAGTGTTAGGGGTAACGCTCTGTAATCGTAATTCCATACTTCCATCAGCCCTATCGACGCGGCTAGGATCAGAGCGGAGCTGATGCCTTTACTCAACATTTCCGAGTAATGTTGCCGGAATAAAATACCCATAGAAATTTGCAGGGCCGGATGCAAGCGATTCCAAAAACGTGACGCCAGCTGAATACCTATCGCATTCCTCAGCCTGATCAATCTCTTGACCGGCAGCAATGGAAGTTGTCCCAATATTGCGGCTGTGGCTATGACACACAGCACCGACATTAGAATAATTTTCGGCTGCAGCGCCGATATGCCCAAAGCGCTTGCCAACAACAGATTGGCCGGTAGCATTATCCAAAGCGCATAGCTGCGATCCAGTACAGCAAGTTGCGTCGCGAGAAACAACAAGGTCATCACCAGCAAATACAAATAATCGACTAATAACACATCAATCGCCGTCTCGCGCATACCAAAAAAGACGCCTGTAACGACTATCATCAATAATAACGGGCTATCCGCAAGCAACAGCACAACTAGGTTGATACGGCGAAGTATGGCTTGTGACAAGGGCAGCGATTGTGCGTACTGCATAAACGCACCGCCACAGATATGCTCGCGTTGCATTGATGCCCAAACCGCCCAGAATATCTGGAGCATGACGATATAAATAAACCGCCACCAAAAATCATGTCCAGTAGAAAGCAGAACGGAAAAAGGTAAAACAGCGATGTCTACCAACGGTCCGGGCCCGCCTAAAGGTTGCAGTAGTGAAATTGCCAAAATAATGACTTGCCAGCGACGCAACAGCAGACGCACTGTGGCAACGGTGTACCAACGTAAGCGATAGCTTATGATTAACGATTCCAATGCTGGGCTATAACAAATTACACTTTAGTTAAAATTGCCGCGGCTTTTTCCAAGGTTTCTTGTTTTTTAGCAAAACAAAAGCGCAACACTTTATTATCGAGTTGCTGCTGGTAAAAAACCGACACGGGAATTGAGGCAATGCCAAATCCCTTGGTTAAGCGCAGGGCGTAATCGGTGTCTTTTTCATCGCTTAAATGTTGATAATTTAACAACTGAAAATAAGTACCGGCCGCGGGCACAAATTCAAATTTAGAGTCCTTAATCAACTCGATAAAATAATCACGTTTTTGCTGATAAAAATTGCCCAGCTCTAAGTAATGACTTTTTTGTGTTAAGTATTCCGCCAACGCAAACTGAGCAGGCGTATTGGTACAAAACACCAAAAATTGATGCACTTTTCTGAATTCCGCCATTAAATTTTGCGGTGCAACGCAATAGCCGATTTTCCAGCCGGTGGCGTGGAATGTTTTACCGAATGAAGAAATGATAAGGCTGCGTTCAGCTAATGCCGGATAACGGACAACGCTTTGATGTTGCAGCCCGTCAAAAATAATGTGTTCGTACACTTCATCGCTAATAATCACGATGTCTGTGCCTTTGGTTACTTCTTCCAGCTTGATCAAATCAGCCGCACTCAGCACCGTCCCGGTGGGATTGTGCGGGGTATTGATGATGATCATCCGGGTATGCAGGTTGATTGCTTGTTTTACCTGTTGCCAATCAATCGTATAAGCAGGCGCTTGCAACTGCAGATGGATAGTCTTGCCGCCATTTAACTCAATGGCCGGTTCATAACTGTCGTAAGCCGGATCAAAAATAATGACTTCATCGCCTGCACGGATAATTGCAGTAATCGCTGTATAAATGGCCTGCGTGGCACCGGCAGTAATGGTGATTTCCTGCTCAGGATCATAGTTTGCGCCATACAAACTTTGGGTTTTCTCCGCCAATACTTCCCTAAGACTGATGATGCCAGCCATGGGGGCATATTGATTGTGCCCAGCTTGCATGTATTTGTAGACCAACGCAGGTAGTTCCGGATCACAATCAAAATCGGGAAAACCTTGCGAAAGATTGATGGCATGGTGATCGGCTGCCAGCTTACTCATCACACTGAAAATGGTGGTGCCGACATTGGGCAGCTTGCTGGTAAGTGAATTTAGATAATGCATAGGGATGTTTTTAAAAGTTAAAGCGCTAGCAAATTGAAATTGAGGACCTCTAAAAATTGCACTTCGACAAGCTCAGTACCCACAGGGCATAAATGCGAACGGTGGTTTATTTAATCAATAACTTATCCGTTCGTGCTCGACTGAATGGATGCAGGAGCAGTTGCCGAGAGCTTGTCGAAGCATGAGCGGAGTTTAGATTTCCTGAAGGTAACTATCTGTTAACAAGCAGATGCGGATCATGATTTAGCTGCCGTTTTTTGGGGTTTCTGCTGCGCTTCCACCACGCTCACTTTCTCACCTTCAACCAGCAGATCCGATGGACTGGCAACCAGCACATCGCTGGGCGCGATACCTTCCAATACTTCAACGTCACGCCCAAAATCACGACCCATTTTTATCGGGCGAAAGGCAATATGGTTTTCAGCATCGACAACCACAACATGAGTGCCGTCATGATCCACTACCAGTACATTGGCTGGGACGACCAAAGGACTGACTTTATTGCCAACGATGTTAATGGCGATTTCTACATAAGAGCCTGGTAACAGTTTGCCGTCTTTATTAGGGAGAATAACGTCTACTTGGCGTGAACGATTAACCGGATCCAACGCCCCGGCAGCATGGTCAATATGCGCTGTAACTGTTTTACCTTGGGCTTCAAGAATCTTGACCGTCACTTCCTGACCGACTTTAACGTCGTCCGCATACACCTGGGGCACCCAGACGGTTAGCCTTAGCGGGTCAATTTGCGTCAGCGCAAACAGCTCTTGAGTACCGGCCGTGATGAGATTACCCACTTCAGCGGCACGGCGCGTCACAACCCCAGAAAATGGCGCCACGATGCGGCAATAGTTTTCGATGTTTTCCAGTCGTTTAACATTAACTTCAGCAGTCGCCAAGTCAGCTTCAGCCTGCAAAACAGCGCTACGCTTTTCGTCGAACTCCTGCTCGATAACGCTGTCGGTTTCTTTTAATACTTTCCAGCGTTTTAAGGTCGAACGCGCCAATTCCAGCCGGACTTTTATTTGCGACACAGCCGCCCGCGCCTGCGCTAATTCTTGCTCCAATTCAGGCACATCAATGGTGGCCAATAGTTCGCCTTTTTTTACTTGGTCGCCGATTGTTTTGTGCCAAGCGCTTAGATAACCATTGGTGCGGGCATAAATCTGCGTTTCGGCATTGCCGCGCAAACTGGCAGGCAACACAATCTTGCGAGACGATTCGCCGGGCTTTGAACGCACTGTGATAACGCTGCGTTGCAAGCTGGCTTGGTTGCGCTGTTGCAGGTTTTTCGCATCGACTTGGTTAAGCCCAAATCGCAAACCTCCGGCCAAAAGTAAAAAAAACAACAATCCAAAGCCGATTCTTTTAACAAAAACCAGCGTCCGTTGTGGGTTTGACGGCAAAGCAAATGCAGGCGGGGTTTGATTACTCATATTGATTTCATTCAGCCAAAAGAATTGCATGATGTGAAGCACGACGATCGAGCCATCGATGCGCACTTGAAAAAACGATAGGGACAAATAACAGCGTTGAGACGGTTGCGAACGCCAAGCCGCCAATTACCGCACGACCCAGCGGCGCATTCTGCTCAGCGCCCTCCCCCCAACCGATAGCCATCGGCAACATCCCGACGACCATCGCAAAGGCGGTCATCATGACCGGTCGCAAACGAGTAGCGGCAGCTTCCAACGCCGCGGTGACTGGCGGCACACCGGCATTTAAGCGGGTGCGCGCAAACGACACCAGCAAGATACTATTGGCGGTGACTACGCCCATAGACATAATGCTGCCGGTCAAGGCCGGAATACTCAGCGTGGTGCCGGTAAGGAATAAGGTCCAGGCGATACCGGCCAATGCAGCCGGCAACGCACTGACGATAATGAACGGATCAAGCCAGGACTGAAAATTAACCACCAATAACAAGTACAACATGACAATCGCTACCGCTAAACCCGTCGCAAGTGCAATAAATGAACTGTTCAAGGTCTGAATTTGACCACGCACATCTAGCTCAACACCTCGCGGCAACTTAGCCCGGCTTTGCGCAATCAATTGGTCTATGTCAACACTGACCGACCCCAAATCCCGGTCTTCAACATTCGCATAAATATTAAATGCGTTATTCGAGTTGAAGTGAGACACCACCGCAGGCTGAACACCGCGCTTTAAGGTTACTAAGTTACCCAACAGCTGTGGCTGGCTGTCGCTGTCGTTACCGACTGGCGTACGCATCAGCGCATCAATACTGTCGAGATCAAGCGGGTTGCCCATCACGCCAATATTCACAGTGTTGCCATTAGCCGGATTTAGCCAATAGGTGGGCGCGGTTTGCATACTGCCGCTAAGCGTTAATAGTAGATTTTGCGCGACGTTACGTGCCGATAGACCAAGTTGTTCAAGCTGCGAGCGATTCATTTCCAAATCCAGCGCAGGTCTGTTGGTACGTTGATAAATATGGGCATCAACAATGCCGGGAATTTGCCGGAGCCGATTATTAAACTCAACAACCAGCGGTATCACCTCATCCGGCTTGCCACCGACAAACTGAATATCGATCGGTGCCGGAATACCAAAGTTAAGGGTTTGGCTGACCTGATCAGCAGGTTGAAAAAAGAATTCAAGCCCAGGGAAGCGGCGCGGCAGCTCCGCGCGTAAATCTTTTATATAGTTAACACTCGGGGCATGATCACCGGCACGTAGAGAGATCATGATTTCAGTATCGGCAGTTTCGACCGTGCCGGAGTTACCGAATAAAGTGTTTCGTGTGCTGTAAGGGCCACCGATAATGTCCAGCACCTCGCCCAACTCTTCAGATGGAATACGTTCACGGATGAATTTTTCCACTTCGTCAATTTGATGAGGCATTTCTTCAATTCGCGTACCGGCAGGCGCACGTATATGCAGCCTGATTTGGCCTGCGTCTACCGACGGAAACAAATCCTGTCCAAGCAGCGGCACCAGCGTCAGCGAGAGCAGGCAAAATCCTAGGAAGGCCGAGCCGTAACGTAAACGATGCTTAAGAAGATGACTTAACAACACCACATAATGACCACGAAACACTTCAAAGCCATGCTCGAAAGCGTGATGAATCTGCTTGAATTGGTGAGCGAGTGAATTACTCGGCAACTGTTCTTTGTGACCACCATGATGCCCGGCCATCATGTACATCACTAAGGTCGGCACCAAGGTTCGTGATAATAGATAGGAGGCCAACATCGCAAACACCACGGCTTCAGCCATAGGTACAAATAAGCTGCGCGCGACCCCGGTCAAAAAAAACATCGGTACGAATACGATGCAAATACACAAGGTCGACACCAACGCAGGCATGGCGATTTCGGCCGCGCCGTCCAGAATCGCCTGATGGGGATTTTTACCCATTAACATTTGCCGCTCGATATTTTCAATTTCGACCGTAGCATCGTCGACCAATATACCCACCGCCAACGCCAGGCCGCCCATGGTCATCAAATTGATGGTTTCACCGATCAAATACAGAATAATCAGCGAGCACATGATCGATAGTGGAATGGAGACAGCGATAATGCAGGTCGTTCGCCAATTGCCCAAAAACAGCAAAATCATTGCGGCGGTTAACCCGGCCGCAATTAAACCTTCGTGAATCACGTTGCCTATCGCTGCCTTCACAAATAACGATTGGTCGAACATCAATTTCATGTTGATGCCTTCCGGCATTTGGGCAAGCATTTTGGGAATGGTCAGCTTAACGTGCTCAACGACATCCAAGGTCGAGACACTGCCGACCTTAAAGATAGAGTTAAGAATGCCACGCTCGCCATTTTGCCGGGCAATAGTCGTTTGCGGCGAAGAGCCGTCACGCACATTGGCCACATCACGAATCAGCGTTGTCGTACCATTAACCGTGCGCACGGGAATATCGGCAATACGGGAGATAGCGGCGATGGCACCATTGAGCGTCACGTCGTACTCGGTCGATCCTACCTTGATGGTGCCGGTCGGTAGAATCAGGTTTTGTTCAGCCATCGCATCAACCAAATCAGTGGGTGTAAGCCCCCGCGCATGTAATGCCGCCGGATTGATGTCCACGGTAACTTGACGTCCTTTGGAACCAAATGGACTGGTCAGTGCAACGCCACGTTTTGACTGTAAAGAGTTCCGGACGATATTATTTGTTAAATCATTGACTTCGGTTTCCGGCACGGTGCTGCTGGATATACCCAATTGCACCAATGGCAAATCGGAAGCCGAATACTGAATGACTTGCGGTGGCGCGGTGCTGGGCGGCAATGAGCGATAGACCGAATTGCTGCCTGACATCACTTGCGCAAGTGCGGTGCGAATATCGGTGCCTTGATGAAAAAACACCTTGATGACTGCCGCGCCGGCATACGACACAGACTCGCTATGCTCAATGCCATCGATCAACGACATCGAGCGCTCGACCGAGCCGGTAAGACGATCCGCGACTTCCTTGGCATTCATGCCTTTATAATCCCACAGCATCGCCACCACCGGAATGTCGATATTTGGAAAAATATCGGTCGGCATATTCCGTAATACATAGGGCGTAGACAAGAGAATAAGTAGCGCCGCCACGAGAAAAGTATAGGGGCGACGTAGGGCGATATTAACTATCCACATGAGTTCTCAAGAAATTCGGTAGGTAACGAACCAGTTAAAAGCGGGTCGTTTTTTAAGCAAAGGGATTACGGTCTTAAACGAAAGCAATTATTAAGCCAATTATTAAAATTAGCTCGTTTTTATCACCGAAGCCACGAACTTAGGAACTTGATTGCACTTAATAAATAAAACACATCTCATAAAAGCACCCTGCTCTGTTGCTATATCAACAGCCAAGAAGCAGCATTGTTGCTTGATCAACAGGTGTATTAGATAAAAACCAAGCTCACTGGTAACCTAGCACTACAAGTAGCATTTTGAGAAAATGCAGACAGTTCCTTAAGTCGAACAACAAACCTGGACCTCCCTTGAACACACATAGTGCCGCAGTCAGAATTAAGTGTTTCATCGCCATTTTATTTTTAATGCTGCTTGATATAGGCCCGATTCCTATTACGGCTGGTATCGGTCTTTATATCGTAATTTTTAGACCGCGCTGGTTTGCTGACTTGGTCGATGCTTTGTACGGAAAAAGAAGATAATAATGAATCCAAAAAATAATCTGATTTTTGCTCATCGCGGTGGCAACAAAGAAGCTGTCGAGCAAGGACTGGGGATTGCTGAAAACACTCGCGCCGCGTTTAATCATGCGCTGCTCTCTGCAGTTGATGGCGTTGAAACTGACGTGCAACTTAGTCGTGACGAAGTACCGGTACTTTGGCATGACTGGTTTTTAGATAAACTGGGACATCCCGGCAAACGCATTGATGATTTTACTTTCGAACAGCTTAAAGACATGGATTTTGCAGGTTATGGCGAAACTGGCGCTACGCCTGAAGCGGTATTAAGCCTTGAAGAATTTATCGCCAGTTATCAAGGGCTTTGCCAATTAAATATTGAAATCAAAAGCCATGACGACGAATCGGCAACCCGCCAACAGCGCAAGCTTGCGCAGACTTTGGCAATCATCGAACCCTTCGGCAATCAAGGCGTCTTCATCTCCTCGTACAGCTTGCCTTGTTTAGAGTTTGCCCATCAACAAGCTGCTGATTTTCCGCTGTTTTATCTTTTATCAGACTGTTACAGCCAAACAGACATTGAGCAACTGCTTGAAACACACGCTTTTTTGAAGGGATTTTGCTTGCCTATCTGCAATTTAGATAGCGCAATCGTTGATCTTTTACATAAAAATGGCAAAGTGCTTGCGGCTTATACTTGCAACAATAACGAAGAAATTACCAAAGCAATCGCAGTTAAAGCGGACATAGTCATCACTGATTATCCACTGCTGGCATTAAGTTTACGCTCCTAACTTAACCAACTACCTTTCGATTAAGGATTCCCGTGGCTACCGAACGTTACACTCGTTTTAAAGATATTTCCGTCAGTGAACGTGTTTTAAATACCGTGTTCTTATTAACTATTGGACTGGGTTATTTAATGGCGCTGGCCAACCTTTATTACACCCACCAAGGACACGATGGCGAAGCCGGATTATCTATAGAAGATGTGATGATTAATTATCACGGCTCCAATGGCAGTACACGCTTAGGGTCTGCCATCAACGGCATCATGGAACCCAATTTAAAATACAAAAGCGACAAGGAAGTTATTTTGAAATGGATACAAGAAGGCGCCGATGAACCGGGCTACGATGAAAAAATCGCCCCCATTTTTAATAGGGATTGCATTTTATGTCACTCGCCCAGTATTAATCCTAACTTACCTGATTTAACCAACTTCGCGGGCGTTACTGAAGTCACGCATACGGGCGGCGCCTCTTACCCGCGTCTGATTAGGGTGTCGCATATCCATTTGTTTGGCATTGCTTTTATTCTGTACTTCATCGGCAGAATTTTTTTGCTCTGCGACATTAATGTACACGTCAAACGGGTGGCGGTAGTGATTCCTTTTATCGCCATGTTGATCGATATTTCTTCGTGGTTTGTGACTAAGGTCAATCCAGCCTTTGCCTATGTTGTCGTCGGCAGTGGAGGATTAATGGGCCTTTCGATGGGCTTTCAAATTTTGTTAAGCATTTACCAAATGTGGTTTTATACCAATAATGATGAGTGATTGTCTCACTCATCATTATGGCCTGCGCACTGCAACAAAACGTTTTTCCCAATAGCTGTTTTTAAGACTCGATACCGTTACCCGGCCGGTTCGCTGGCTGGGTGCATGCACAAACTGATTGTCTTTAACATAAATACCGACATGTGAAAATTGCTTGCCGGTGGTATTAAAAAACACCAGATCGCCCGGATGCGCTTGATTTTTGGGCACAGGCGTCAAAGCATCTGCCATTTCTGCGACGGTTCGCGGTAATTGCACACCTTGATGTTCATAAACATGTCTCACAAAGCCACTGCAATCAAAGCCTTCTTGGGGATTATCTTTGCCAAATCGATACGGCGCACCTTGCAAACGCAAGGCATAATCCACCGTCGGCGAGTTGGTCTGATAGCTATCAACAGCACCGGTTTTAGGTTCGGGCGTACTGGCGCAGCCGGAAAATAAAACCACTACCAGAGGCAGTAACAATCTGCTTAACTGATAATCTGTATTTTTTCTGAAAAGCATGATTTCCTATGTAATCGCCAATTAATTGAATGCAAACATTTGTTTTTGCGCCGGTGTATCAAAATACAGGTTGAACTTTTGACACCACTTGCCTGGTTTTTCCCGATGCTTCCGGAGCAATATTATCAACAAGCTGGATATGAGTTTTACACGCCTCGTCAAAACGCGCTTTAAATTTATCTTCAATAACGGATAACGATGCGGCATCCCAAAACGCGTTAGTGACTATCAGCACCTCAAATTGATTAATCGCATGTTGAATGATTTTAAACTGTTCTACGCCAGCTGTTTCCCGCAAGATATAAATACCCGCCAAAGCATGAATAATCGAACCATTTTGATGCACCAGAAAATCGGTGCTGCGGCCGACTACTTCTTCAATAACATGCAAGCCTCTGCCGTCTTTATCGGCTTCATTCGATAATCTGACCATATCGCCGGTGCGGTAACGAATAAACGGCTGGGCTTCTGAGCATAGACCGGTCATTACTGCCTCACCCATCTCGCCCGGCTGTACCGGATTGCCGTCGCCATCCAACACTTCAAGAATATTGCTTTCGCTCAACAACAGCATTTGTTGATGACTATTGGCATGGGAAATCAAGCCAGCATCTCGACTACCAAATTCATTAGCAACCGGCACATTAAACACTTCAGAAATCACTTCTCGCTGTTCAGGATAAAGCGGCTCGCCGGTTGTGCACACCACTTTTAAACTAGGAAGATTAAGCTTTTTACCGTTTTGCTTTGCGTAACGCGCCAATAACGCAACGCTGCTGGCATAGCCGTAAATGCACCGCGGCTTGAACTTTTCAATCGCTGTTAAATAGCTACTCATTCTCTCCGGCGACATCGCAAAAGCATTTAATACCAGCTGATTAAGTAAGCGGTCACGAATGGTTTTAATTTTATCGGTTTTATTCAGTTCTACAGGCGAGCCCCACAAATACACCTCCGGTTCACCGACATCAACGCCCCACCAGCGTCTGGCGCGAATGCGTCCAGCAGCATCGGCTGCCTGACGAGCTCTGCCGAAATGAAAGATCAGCGGCTGGCCACTGGAACCGCCGGTGGTGTAACGAAAAGCACCACCCGGAACGCCCTGCCAAACCATGTCTTGTCCATGCTGTTGAGCATCCGCGCGAATCATTGTGGGTAGTTTTCTTAATTCTTCAAAACTTAACTGGTCGATATTAATGCCAGCATCACTGATACGTCGACTATGCCAGGGGCTATGTGCTACGGCTGTTTTCAGTAAGGTTTGCAGCTTTTGTAATTGCAGTGCTTCGATAGCCTCTCTTGACGTCCACTGGCTTTTTTCCAGCTCAGCCAAATATGAAAATGTAGGCCGATGCAATAATTTTTCTTGCAGCGGATAGATTATTTCTCTGGAGATAAAAGGATTCATAGTTGCTTTGATTAGGTCAAAAGACTGTCGTAAAGGGCTTGTATTTTATTAGTGTGCGTTTCAACCGAGAACGTCGCTAACGCATGATCGCGGGCATTTTGTCCCAACCGTGCCCGTAATTCGGGCTCTCGATAAAAACGTTCAATTTGATTCGCCAGGGCAACCGCGTCTTTAGGGCTGAACAACAAACCGGTTTGATTATGTGCCATCATTTCTGCAGCGCCGCCATGATCAGGGCCAATTAACGGTCGTCCCATTGCCATGCTCTCGATAACAACCGTGCCAAGCGGTTCCGGGCTGGTGGATGCAGAAACCACAACATCCAAACCGTTGTATACCGTTTCCATTTTGGCAACATGGCCGGTAAAACTAACAATGTCTTGCAGCTGTTCGTCAATAATTTGCTGACGAAGTTTGGCCTCATAAGCAACGCAATCATCAGGCGTGCCACCGACGATGATCATTTTCAGCCCGGGGATTTTGTTGCTCAATAGCTTTGCCGCGTCGAGAAACAGCTCTTGCCCTTTCCAGGGTATCAATAATCCCACAAGACCGACTGCAAAGGCATCAGGCGTTATGTTGTGTTGCTTTCTAAATTCAGTACCGTCTGCGTTCAAATCCAGCTTTTCTAAGGCGATGCCATCGTAAATCACGCTGATTTTATCTACCGGCACCTGGGCGTTAGCTTGCATACTCTTGGCAACCCAATGCGACACGGAAATAAAATGATCGGGTAAACTGAATGCCCAGCGCATTAACCGGGAGCCATTTTGATCGCCACGCACATGACACACAGTAGGTATGCGCAGCAGTTTCCCCACTAATAACGCAGCGCGATTACACAGCGGCTCGTTATTGGCATGAATCAAATCAACTTTACAACGCCAAGCCGTCCAGAGCAGACGCAAAAAAAACGGCAGGAAATTAAATGCATCATCTGCTCTAGCCAGGACTTGATTAAGCACGGTATTTAAACCAGGAATTCGGCTTAACCAACTAATTTGAGCAAGCTTACGTCGCAGCGCAATCACATCAATGTGCCTGTCCGCGATGCAGTACCAATCGGCTTCTTGTGCAATTTCACGGTAATGCGTACCTGTGCGGCCAGTGACTACTAGCGGATTAAAACGGCTACGATCAAGGTGTCTGACAAGATGCCGTAAACAAATAATCGCCCCACCGTAACCGATGCCATTTTCAACATACAGGATGTTCTTTATCGTTTGTTTACTCACTCAAAGCACCCGTTGAGTTGAAGGTTGATAATGCGGATTTATTAAGATGATGAGTTTTTAATCGCCTTGATCCCGGAGATAACAGACGACGGCAACCAAGAGGCGATTAAATAGAGTAATGCCCGTCCGCTAATCTTTGCTTTTACACTTTCCCAGAATGCTGCTCTTGCTTTTTGATAGTTTGCTTGGCTGAAATGCCAATAGCCAAGATCAGCGAGACTATCAGCAATCAACTTATCGGGATTGCAATGTTGATTGGCCAATTCATTTGGAATGGTTTTTTTAAGTGAGCGCATCACTTTCACTAAATCTTCCAACATTCCCAGAATATTCTGCGTCGCATTATTGCCATGTAGACGACGTAAAATAAGCACTTCAGGCCAGCAATTGACTGGATATTTGGCGGCAATCTTAACCCACAGCTCCAGATCCTCACCATAACGGATGCTTTCGTTAAAAAGCCCGGCATCTAACAATGCCTCTCGCCATACCAACACCGTGCTTGGTGGAATGAAATTTTTACGCAATAAAGCACTCGCTGCATTAGGTAGTGGCGCGCCGACTAATTGCTGAAATTCATCCAACAGCTTATGTTTGCCTAAAGCCGAATCCGTTAAAAGCACTCCTTGCTTATCTATTTCCCTCATATCTGCCGTAAGCAACCGCAGCTCGGGGTAACGCTCAAGATTAGCCAACTGTCGGGCTATTTTATCTGGAACCCATTGATCATCCGCATCAAGAAAAGCAATCCAGTCGCCTTGGGCGAGTTTGACGCCTTGATTTCTAGCCGCCGAAGGCCCCTGATTAACCTGTTTAAAATAAACAATATCAGCGTGTAGACCGCGAATGACGGCTTCTGTGTTATCAGTGGAGCCATCGTCAATCACAATAACTTCATCAACCGGATGGGTCTGACTTAGGATGCTGTTGATTGCCTCCGTGATGTACTCACCGCTGTTATACGCAGGAATTACCGCGCTAATTTTCAGCTTGCTCACATATCCACCTTTTTTAATTAATTCCCGGTGAATAATAGCGCAGAAATGAGTTATGAAGGAATGATGCTCCATATCCAGCAAGGCTGGTCAGAAGGTACTAATAATTTTTGAGGATTGTCTGGACTGGTGGATATGAAAATGTTGTTGACAACAACCTATTCGTTAATAAGCAGATACATTTTACATTGTCATTTAAGTGGTCGGCAGCTGAATTAATCTAAAAAAAATCAGTTAAGCCTTCCGAAATCCCGTTCGCACTGAGCTTTTCGAAAGGTGGACTGGGTTTCGGAAGACTCACCAAGCGGCTGGACGTGCCAAAGCCCACTCGTGCTTCAACAGGCTCAGCACGAACGGATTAACTTGGCGACATAGAATATTGGATATTCAGCTCATTGTTCGTAACACCAAGGCCATACATCCGCTGATATGGTGGGACTGGGGAAGCGGCTCCTTCTAAATTGAAGCTAATACTCAAGGGAACCTCGAAAAACCATGCACTTCGATAAACTCAGTACCCACAGGGCATAAATGCGAACGGACCTATTCAAATCAATGAGTTCCGTTCATGGTCGACTGCAAGGAGAGCCTGCCCCACTTCATCGGGCATGCAGGAGGTACGACTCCAAGGATGGAGGAGGTAGAGCAACGCAAGGAGCAGTTGCCGAGAGCTTGTCGAACCATGATCGGAATGGGTTTTTCGAGGTTCCCTCAAGAAATCGCTTGATTCAAGAAACTAATCAACTAAACCAGATTGCAAGTTTTGCTTTTGCGTCTGCTTTAAATTGTTTCGCTAACCGGTAGATTGTCGTATCGATAATTTTCTGATGCGCCCATTGCAGCCACGTTGAAATCGTGGTGTATACAAACCTAAGCAAGGGAAACGTTAAGAGTTGCGGCTTGGTCAGCGCAAATACTCTAGTCACCAACAAAGTACCGAGCAACTTTGCCAATGCCTCCAATAACACGCCTTGAAGAATCAAGCCTTTGGCCAGCAACGCAAACGCTAAAATATTTATCGGCGTGACGATCAAGATTGGGATACTAAAAGCCACTAGCGCCACAAGCGGCGATGTCCGACTCAGCCATTGCTCAAACGCTTCTAAGTGCAACCATTTAACTAGCGTGTGGCCAAAGGCAGTCAGTAAGTCCCACAACCACTCCTCTATTATCAAGACGATGGCTAACAGCGAAAGCAGAATTTTTTTCATAGTTTGAGTTGGATTAAATTAAAGACTCTTCATTGTATGCGCGATGTACTTGATTGCAATCAAGGGCAATAGATCATCTCTGAAAGCGCGTTTTTGTAAACGTTCTATTGATGATGATGCCACGGTAATCTATAGTGCGACGCGCAATCCTATCCACTTGAGAAATCACAAATGAAAAAAACCGACAGCACGCCACTTTGGGTATTCCTGGCATTTTCAAGTATCGAATCACGCAAAGGTGCGTTGATATTGATATGGAGCAGCTTAATATTCAGTATTTACTGCATTCCCTGGGTTAACTACTTCCAAGGAAATATCTGGATAGAAAAATTGTTTTTGATCGACGATTGGGAATGGTTTGCGATGACGATACCAATGACGGTTTGGTATTGGTATAGCCTGAAATGGATCGACAAAAACGGTGGTTTTTAAGTCAACACCACGGGTAACGGCATGAAAAAAATCCATTGGTTAACTGGGATTTTGTTACTGTCAGCTACGTTAACCTATCTAAAACTGCAAATTTTAGACCAGGCACCCAGCCTTAACGTTACCACTATCACCGGTCAACACATCGACCTGCAACAATTGCGCGGTAAGCCGGTGTTAGTCACTTTCTGGGCCACTGACTGTGTCAGCTGTGTCCAGGAAATTCCTGACTTAGTTGGGCTCTATAACCGTTATCACAGTCAAGGCTTTGAACTTATCGCCATTGCCATGGCTTACGACCCGCCCAACCATGTTGTTGAATTAAGCCATACCATGCAACTGCCCTACCCGATTACTTTGGACATAACAGGCGAGTATGCGTTGGCTTTTGGACAAGTAAAACTGACACCGACCACTTTTCTAATTGCCCCCGATGGCAGCATCGTTTGGCAACAAACCGGTAAATTTGCACTTGCAGACCTGCAAGCGCGAATTGAATCACTGTTAAAAGGATAAGCCATGCTCTGGTTAAAAGCGTTACATCTGATATTTATGGTCACCTGGTTTGCAGGCTTGTTTTACCTGCCCAGGCTTTACGTTTACCACGCCATGAGCAGCGATGAAATCAGCAATGAACGCTTCAAAATCATGGAACGTAAACTGTTTTACGGGATTATGACGCCGGGGATGATTGCGACTTTTATATTTGGTATCTGGATGCTGGCCGATTACGCTTGGGCAATTTACGGCACCAGCGGCTGGCTACATGCAAAATTAACCCTACTTTTACTGGCTGTGATCTATCACTATTACTGCTGGCGCTGGCTACTAGACTTCAAACACGATCGCAACCAGCGCTCCCACGTTTTTTATCGCTGGATGAATGAAGTGCCGGTGTTGTTTTTGGTGGGGATTATGATCTTGGCTGTGGTTAAGCCGTTTTAGAAAAAAGTGTCAGGTTTTTTTACACTTACTCTAAATGTATAGATATCTATGTAAAGTTATAGATACTTTAGACGGGGATTAATCTAATACCATAGCCAATACCAGCCTAACTTATTGATAATATTAATTTTAAAATATTTTCAAGCAACCTGTTTTTACCTATTTTACTTAAAAAACCTCGTCAAAAGTTGTGGTGTTTTTTGCTTTAAGGACAAATTTCGCTGCAAATATTCAAAAAAGTGTCAGATTTATTCACACTCTTAATTTATTGATCAAAACAGCCGTTTTAATTTAACCCTTGTCACATAGCAATTTAAAAAAAACAGACCTAAATCACATTTTATTTTCTACAACTATTTGTTAAATCGTGAATTCAAGTAATAAGTGCATAACCCACCAATTTTTCAGCGTCCATGCCGGATAGTTCGCGAAACACCTCGTAAGGCGTCTTGAAGCCCAGACACTTCCTTGGTCTGTTGTTGAGTTTATGCACAGCTTCTAACAC
>JAUYBL010000007.1 GCA_030693065.1 Methylococcaceae bacterium
TAAAAGTCAAGGAACAGGCATGTGCGGACGCATGAAATACAAATAGTAGAAAGACAGCAAAAACACTGTATTTATGGTCCATCGACCGACAAGCTCTATGTAACATGCTGTTCCTTAAGTTTATGGGGACCGGGTTTACGCCGCGAAAATATAGTTCACTTTAACGGGAGAAGCCATGAGGCTTAGTGACGCATGGCATTATGAATCCATCAAAACCTGCGCCCTATTTAAGTAGTTTTGGGCGAAAATTGAAAATTTTAGCCACAGTTGTGCATACGCCTCATCAATCAGATTCTGTGGCAAAGAAACTCAACGCGCTTATTCCCTAACAGGCAAGACTGAATACCATTAATGACTATCCTCGAGGTCTTCATCCTTATGAATAGCCTGCAGAGATAAGCCTGAAAGTGAATCGTTACCGGCATTGCCGGAAGCTGCGGGCGATGATGATCCCAACCCATCACTTAAGTTAATTTTTAATTTGAGGTTATTGGGTGAATCGGAATTTGCCAGTGCTTCTTCCAAAGTAATGGTGCCGTTTTTAAATAGTCTTAACAAATGACTATCGAAAGTTTGCATGCCGATATTTTCTGATTTTTCCATCGCTTCTTTGATGGCGTGAACTTCACCCTTAAGAATCAAATCTCGCACCAGCTGGGTTCCCAACAAAATCTCAATAGCGGCGGTCCGCTTACCTTCAACGGTTGGCACCAGTCGTTGTGAGACAAAGGCTTTCAGGTTAAGCGACAAATCCAGCAGTAATTGATTGCGGCGCTCTTCAGGAAAGAAATTGATGATTCTGTCCAATGCCTGATTGGCATTGTTGGCATGCAGAGTAGATAGACACAAGTGCCCGGTTTCAGCAAACGCCAACGCGTGTTCCATGGTTTCCTGACTGCGAATCTCACCAATCAAAATAACGTCCGGCGCTTGCCGCAAGGTATTTTTAAGCGCGTCTTCGTAACTTAAGGTGTCCACCCCAACTTCCCGCTGATTGACCAAGGATTTTTTGTGCGGGTGGATATATTCGATAGGATCTTCAATGGTAATGATATGCCCGGAAGCATTGCTGTTACGGTAATCAATCAGTGCCGCCAGCGAAGTCGATTTGCCCGAACCGGTGCCGCCGACAAACAAAATCAGCCCGCGTTTTTCCATAATGGTTTTCTTCAATATTTGCGGTAATCCCAATGCATCGGCATTCGGAATATCGACTTTGATGTTACGAATCACTAATGAATAATTTCCGCGCTGTTTAAAAATATTGATCCGAAAGCGCCCAATACCTGGCTCAGAGATAGCTAGATTCAACTCAGGCAGCTGCTCAAACGCCAAGCGCTGCTCGGCATCCATCAAACTATAAGCTATGTCTTTCAAGCGTTCTTTAGTCAGCTTTACATTTTCCAACGGCTTTAATGTACCTTGAAACTTGGCTGCCGCTGGCGCCTCGGCGGTCAGATAAAGATCCGAGCCATCGTTTTGTACCAAAATTTTTAAATAGTCTGTCAATTCCATAAATATCCTATAGCGGTGATAAGGGCGATGGCTGTAAGTCTAGTCAACACTACGGGAAGTTGAAGTTAGCAAGGCAACAACGCGTATAATGCGCGATTTTTCTAATAGCAAAAGCGCGTTATGAGTGAGCAAAAAAAGGCGGTGGCATTGATTTCCGGAGGACTGGATTCAATGCTGGCGGCTAAAACCGTAATGGACCAAGGCGTCCATGTCGAAGGTATCAATTTTTTCACCGGTTTTTGTGTCGAAGGCCATACCCATGCCATCAGAGGGCAAAATAAAGCCAAGCCCAAGCGAAATAACGCCTTATGGGTAGCAGAACAACTTGGTATCAAATTGCATATTGTCGACGTGATTGAAGAGTACAAAAAGGTGCTGATCAACCCCAAGCACGGTTATGGCGCGCACTTAAACCCTTGTTTAGATTGCAAAATCTTTATGGTCAACAAAGCCAAACAATGGATCAGTGAAAATGGCTTTGATTTTATTATTACCGGTGAAGTCATCGGCCAACGGCCCATGTCGCAACGCAAATGGACCATGCCAATCATTGCTGAACAATCCGGCGCCGATGATTTACTGTTACGGCCGTTATGCGCCAAATATTTACCGGAAACGCTGCCGGAACGCGAAGGCTGGGTCGACCGAGAAAAATTGCATGACATCACCGGTCGATCTCGTAAACCACAATTCGCCATGGCAGCAGCAATGGGTATCGATGACTTTGCACAACCGGCAGGCGGTTGCTGTTTTCTGACTGATGCTAGTTATTCGGCAAAATTGGTCGATTTATGGAAATCCCATGACGGGCACAAAGACTATGAGCTCGATGACATCATGCTACTTAAGGTCGGTCGGCATATTCGTCCCAAGCAAAATTTTAAAGTGATTGTTTCCCGAGAAGAAGGCGAAGGCCGATTCATGGAGGGTTATAAAAAAGACTTTATCAGTCTGCGCGCCACCAGCCATACCGGACCATGGGCATTGATTGACGGCAACGTTGACGCCGAAGATATTTATACCGCCGCTCGCATTGTCGCCCGCTATGGTCATGGTAAAGATGCCGAACAAGTGGACATGGTCATCATGCAACCTGACGGCTCAGAGAGAGAGATTCACGTTAAACCCTTTGCCGCCGATGAAATTCCGCAGGCATGGTTTATATGATCAAAGAAATATTAAATGCTCGGCGTTTACTGTGTCCGTTGCCGGTCATTCGTACTCAAGATAAGGTCAAACTGCTAGCAGTTGGCGACCAACTGGAAGTGATCTGTACCGATCCGGGCGTCATGCAGGATATTCCCGCCTGGTGCCGCATCAATGGCCACACCGTATTGGAAACACGCTCAGACGATGGTGAATACACCATTGTTTTACAAGTAGGTGCGTAATGTCAGAAGCCACTGATACCGTAAACATGGATAAACTCAAAGCCAAGGCGAGCTATGTCGGTGCCGCGGTCAATGTCACCCAAACATTGATAAAAATCGGTTTCGGCATACTCGGGCAATCAGCGGCTTTGATTGCCGACGGCATCCATTCACTATCGGATTTGCTCAGCGACTTGCTGGTAATTATTGCCGTCAGACTGGGTAGCCGTGAAGCGGATCATGATCATCCCTACGGCCATCGGCGTTTTGAAACTATTGCCACAGTGATTTTGGGTATCAGCTTAATCGGTATCGGCGGCGGCATTGCTTGGTCGGTGATGGAACGCATGGGCAATCCTGAGCATTTGCCGGTACCTAACGAAATTTCTTTAGCCGTGGCCGCCGTGTCCATTCTGATCAATGAATGGCTGTATCACTACACCAAACGCATTGCTAAAACTACTCGTTCCAAATTATTAATGGCCAATGCCTGGCATCAACGCAGCGATGCGCTAACCTCCGTGGTCGTGCTTTTTGGTATCGGTGCAGTGATGCTGGGTTATCCGTTGGCCGATGCAATTGCCGCCATCGTGGTGGCGTTGATGGTCGCCAAAATCGGCTTAACTCTAGTACTGGGCAGTATTAAAGAGCTGGTCGATACCTCATTGCCACTGGCTGTCGTCACTGAAATTCGCAGCTCCATCATGGCCATCGATGGTGTGGAAGGCATTCATTTATTACGCTCCCGGCAAATGGGTGAGGATGCGCTGATTGATGCCCACATTGTGGTCGACCCGCGCATCACCGTTTCAGAAGGCCACATGATCGGCGATATTGTCCGGGATGATCTGATCAAACGCTTTGACGATGTGATGGATGTGCTGGTGCATGTCGATCCGGAAGATGACGAAGGTTTATTTGAAGACAGCAAGCCGCTCACCCGAGCTGACGTGCAAGGCTTATTGGACGAGTATTTGGTCGAGGTAAAAACCGCCATTGAGGATTTTAGAATCCATTATTTGGACGGCCAGATTGAAGTGGAAGTAATTCTGCCGTTTGCGCTTGCAGAAGATCCGATAAAACGAACTTACCTGACAAAGCAGTGCAAATTAATTCGCACGCGCATTAAAAAAATCGATAACGTATTTTTATTTTTTAAACTTTAACGAGGATAAGTCATGGCAGTAGGTCAGTGCGACTTCCCACAAATGCCGGCAATAGCCGGAATTGAATTAGGCACAACATGTGCCGGAATTAAGCAAAACGTCAGAGACGATGTGCTGGTCATACAATTGGCCGAGCAGGCAACTTGCGCCGGAGTGTTCACTCAAAATGCCTTTTGCGCCGCCCCTGTGCATGTTGCCAAAGCCAACCTGGCCAATGCACCGCGCTGGCTGTTGATCAACTCCGGCAATGCCAACGCCGGTACAGGCGCACAGGGCATGCAGGATGCGTTAAGCACTTGCGCCAGTTTGGCTGAAGTTGTCGGCGGCCTGGCAAACCAAGTGTTGCCGTTTTCTACCGGCGTGATCGGCCAGTCTTTACCGGTAGCGAAAATTCAAGCCGGATTACCTGCAGCCGTGCAAAATCTATCGGCAGCCAACTGGTCTAAAGCCGCCCAAGCGATTATGACCACCGACACCTTCCCGAAAGGCGCTAGTCAGGTGCTCAATATCGACGGCAACACCATCACCATTAACGGCATTTCCAAAGGCGCGGGCATGATCCAGCCCAATATGGCAACCATGTTGGGCTTTATCGCCACCGATGCCAAGATTAGCCAGTCATTACTGCAAACATGTCTGTCCAAAGCCGTTGACCAATCTTTCAATCGCATTACTGTCGATGGCGATACCTCGACTAATGACGCCTGCATATTGATGGCTAGCGGTAAATCGCTGGTGCCAGAACTCACCGGAGGCAGCGACAATTATCAATTGTTTGCCGATGCCATCCTGTCGGTTTGCAAACGTTTGGCGGAATTGATTATTCGCGACGGCGAAGGCGCGACTAAGTTGATACGCATTGTCGTGGAACAGGCATTAAGCGAAGAAGAAGCCGTGCAAGTAGGCAAAACCATCGCGCATTCGCCGTTGGTTAAAACCGCCTTTTTTGCCAGCGACCCTAACTGGGGACGGATTTTGGCGGCAGTGGGCCGGGCTGGCGTAGAAAATATGGACTTGGAAAAGATTGAGATTTATCTGGATGACGTCTGCATCGTTAAAAACGGCGGTCGCGCAGAGACTTACACTGAAGAAGCGGGGCAGCAGGTCATGAATAATGCCGAGATTACCGTCACAGTTAAACTGGGACGGGCCGACGCCAGCCAGGAAGTTCTCACCTGCGACTTTTCTTACGACTATGTGCGCATCAATGCAGAATATAGAACCTAATAACCCCCGGTTCTGGCGATCCGTTTCGCTTTTGGTTCGACAAGCTCACCACGAACGAAAACAATAAATTACCGTTCATCTTCGACTGCATGGATGCAGAAGGTAGGGCAACGCAGGAGCAGTTGCCGAGAGCTTGTCGAAGGATTTAATCAGCCCTTCTAGTATTAACTCGATGAAATTATTACAAGTCGCCGCCGGAGTAATCAAAAATCCACAAGGCCAAATTTTAATTGCACTGCGCGATCCTACATTACATCAAGGCGGTTTGTGGGAGTTTCCCGGCGGGAAGCTAGAACCAGGCGAAACTGCTGAGCAGGCATTGCTAAGGGAGCTTCAAGAGGAGCTCGATATTATCGCCCATGAAGCGGCTCCGCTGATTACCGTCAAACACAGCTACCCAGATCGTCATGTGCAGCTGAATGTGTTTTTGGTCGAAAATTTTTCCGGCCTTGCCAAAGGCTGCCAAGGTCAGCCGCTTAAATGGGTAGCGCCGAATGAATTACTCAATTTTTCGTTTCCGGCCGCCAATCAACCCATTGTTACCGCCGCACGCTTGCCGCGTTGCTATGGCATTATTGATGATGCCGAGCCATCACTGTTGATGGACAATCTGCACAAGCTTTTAGCTAATGGCATCAAGCTGATACAGGCCCGTCTAAAAAATCTGCCAGCCGATGCGGCAGACGCTTTTATCCGACAAGCTTATCCATTATGCCAACAGCAGCAGGTCGTCTTGCTGGTTAATTCGGCGGTAGCTGTTGCCGACAAATTAAATGCCGATGGTATGCATTTAACGGCTGCGCATTTAATGGCTTTGACTGAACGCCCAGCTAACATACCCTGGTTGTCCGCATCCTGTCATACACTTGATGAGTTAAATCAAGCGCAACAAATCGGCGTGGATTTTGTGGTTTTAGCGCCGGTATTACCAACAGCTACCCATCCCGATGCGCCAACTTTAGGCTGGGGGTGTTTCACTGAGCTGGTCAGCCAAATAAATTTGCCGGTATATGCACTGGGTGGCATGACGTCTGAAGACACAACAGCGGCTTGCCAGGCGGGTGGACAAGGTATTGCGGGGATTCGTGCATTTCTGGAGTAATTGCGTTTTGCTAGCTTGTTTTTAACTGATGCATCCGCTTTGCGCGACGCTTTTGTAACCAACGAATTAAGCCGGTGACGTAAAGCACCGCTGGCACAAATCCACTGATAAAAACCAATATTCGCCCCGTCATGCCAGCAATTTCACCATTGTGCAAAGGATGCAGCCAATTCATAAAAGTATCGCCAGCTTGTTCTTCTCTGGGGTCTCTGATCGATAACACCGCACCGCTGTATTGGTCTATCCAGACGGTGGTCTTGGGAAATCGCAAACTGGGTTCACCTTGTTGATACAACACGATTCTGTAAGTACCCGATTGCCCCCCCGGCGTTTCAATCCAGCGTAACTGTGCCTGCGGATACCGGGCCTTGGCTAAGGCGGCCGCTTGATCAACGGTTATTCTGGAAGCACCAATTTGATAGTTTGAGTGACTGGCTTCGGCGTGATACATCGGCGATAAATAATTAATTATCGGACTAAATATATTGTGCAGATCAAGAATTCCGCCACTTATTAGCAACAGCACCAAGATGACAAGACTATAAACGCCGTTGGTTTTATGTAAATCAAAAATAAAGCGTGGCGAGCTGCCATTGCGTTTAATAGAAAACGCTTGCCGCCATTTGCCCGATGCGGGCCACCACAAATATATGCCGCTAATTACCGGTATCAATAAGACAAAACCGATGATCCCCATTAGCGTTTTGCCGGTTTCATCCAACAATAAGGCGTAATGCAGATCAAACAGCCACGTCATCACAAACTCGCCCCAAAAACGGCTGCTGACGACCTCAGTGGTATAGGGGTTAACCCATGTGATTAAAGGTGCAAAAGACAGACCGGCTTTTTCGACGGGCGTATAGTAGCGCGCCATCATCATGGCTTGCGGATGACGCGGCATTTCCAAACGCCAAGCGGCGCTACGTTCGGGATGCGCGTGTTGAATCGATTGAAAAATAGCCTCAAAGGATTGCGGGGATTGCTGAGCTTGAGCTGCTGAAATTTGCAATTTTGGATTGATAATTTCATCAAGCTCAACATAAAACACCAGCAAACTGCCGGTAAGACCTGCTAGAACAAATATCAAGCCTGCACTTAATCCCAAGTAAAGATGAAAATTAAGCCAGACCTTGCGCCAAGATAGTTGGCGGGCGTTATTTGTTAAGCGTCTACCGGCCAGCATTTTCTAAATATCGAATTTAACATTAACCGCACCATAAAATGCGCGACCATCACCGGGAGAATGCATTGTTTGATTCACCGTTGTGTTATACCAAACATATTCCCAGTAAGTATCTGTCAGATTTTTAACTTGGAACTGCAAATCTACCTGCTTGGTCAACTGATACCCTAGATCCAAGTTCAGCAATGCGTATTCGCCAAACTTACCTTTTTTATTGGCTTCATCGGTGTAATAGTCACCTTGTCCTGTAGTCCAGAGCGAGGATTTAAGCTTAGGAGTGATTTGATAATCTATACCGCCGGAAAATAGATAATTTGGAGTGTTAAAAATTTGCGTTCCCACAAGTGCAGGATTCTTGCTTTGCGGCGTAGTGACAATAGCTTCCTGTAACGAATACGTCGTCCAAACACTCACGGCTTCAATCGGCCTGATCTTTAGCTGTACATCGACACCTTGACGATCCGTGGCGCCAATTTGCACTGAGCTATTGGTCGGATCATTCAGTACACGGCTCGACTCATTAGTCGCTGTTTGATTCCAGTAAGCAACCCGTCCTTCTGCCCAATCAACAGGAGCGACCTTAACGCCCACTTCCCAGCCTTCATTGATTGAAGGCTCAGCATTCGCATTTCTGATGGCAGTGGTGTTATAAGTGCCAGCTCCAACGGCAACCTGAAAAGTACGCCCCCAGTTTCCATATAGACTATAGCCTTCTATTGGAGTAATAACCGCACCGAATTTAGGCTGCCAGATAGTCCCGTAATCAAAAGCATTAGCGGCTTTGTTAGTCAGCTGATTGACAAAATCACCACCGACCTGATCTGCGCGAAACCCTGGCGTTAACTTAAGCCATTTAAATGGCTTAATCATGGCTTGAAGATAACCGCCATAGACATAAAAATTATATTCTTGATCTCGAGTTTTAGAGGTTCTGGCGCGGGCAAGAGTTCTATAGCGATTGCTCTTATTATCTTGCTCTTGAATATCAAAACCTGTTTCGACCGAAAAATCATCCAACCAAGAAATTTTGGGGCGATATGTCAATGAAGTGATACCGCCATATTGAACCTCATTGGCAAGTCGTTCCTGCTGCCTTTCTCCCACACTGTAGGTAACCCAGCGTTTATCGTCAAAATAATTGGCATAGCTTTTTGTGGACCAAAATAGATCGTCAGTTAAATTAACATCAAGATGGCCGCTAATTTGCCCAACATCTCTATTACCGCCATCAGTAGCGTTATGAGGCATGGACTGTGTGGGATCAGCTTTGGCTTGAGCAAGAGTCAAATAGCCAGGTTCTTTTGCATCTGCCTCACTCCATCTGGCAATCAGGCCAACTTTAAATTTTTCACTTTCAGGGGTGTAAAACCACTTGCCGGAAAAAGCATTTTTTTCTGATGAGGCGTGATCACGATAGCCGTTGGTAGCCCGGTAGGAGACTGTATAGTTTTGCGCAAAGCCATTAGTTTCATAACCGGCACCGGTTTGAATATCATGCGTGTCAAAGCTGCCGTAACTGACTCGGCCTTTAACGTAATTGCCGCCTTGCTGAGTAAACATGTTGGCGTTACCGGCAATAGCATGCAAGCCGTAACGCGGGTCGTTGGTACCGCGGACCACTTCAATCGATTCAATATCTAATGGAAATAGCGCGTCGATAAACGGCATATTGCCGTCGTTGGTATTACTTGGAATGCCATCGATCAATAGTTTGACGCCATTAATATTCCCCTCGCCATTAAAGCCTCTGAAAGAAAATTTTCCAGTAGTAGTGCCTTGGTTGAATTGGGTGATCTGCACACCGGGCATACGATGGAGTAAGTCAAAACTGGTTTGAACATTCTGATTTTCGATCTTATCCGCATTCATAATATCCACAGAACTAAGAATGTCGCGGCTTTGTAATGCCCCTGTCGGCGCGGCCGTTACCACCATTTCGCCTAATTCAAAGACTGAGTTGTCATTTTCTGGTTGTTTTTCCGGCACTGCTATTTTGTTTTTAACTAATGTCGATTTATTAGCCGATTCATCTATAACCTCGCTTGGCGCTGATTTAGCTTCTTGTTTTGGTACCGAAGTAATACTCTTAGATTTTTTCACCTGGGAAGGCAATTCGTTATCTGCCAGAGCTTGGCTAGAGATACTTCCTGCAGATACAGCGAAAAAAACCGCTATTGCCGAACTTAACTGTCGTTGTTTGTTGCATTCGAAGGAATGGGAAGCAGATGTCATAAATGTCCATGCTATAAAAGCTAAAGTGAATACCCATCACAATTTTAGTGATGGCGCGCAACAAGCCGAAGATACTGGCTTAATAAATCACCTTAACTAAGCACTACTTATGCCAATCTATAAAAAAGCGACTCGCTCTACTGCAACATCAAGCGATAAGGCAAAGTCAGCATTCCTGAATGCTCATGCTTTTTAATACTTTAACCACTACTTCATGAACACACTAACTGATTTTTTATTTTTCAAGAAAGTAAAAACCTGCGGTTTTTTAGGTAAATCAGATTACTAATAAATTAGATAACTAGGGCAAATGACACATTGCTAACATGTCAAATAACCTAGTTTAATTAAAAATACACCACGCCAAATCCTAATATTAAGCAGCGCTAAAGCTCATTGATATTGGTTGGCAAATCAATCGTGACGTCTTTGCCGGACCATTTTGCGTTGCCGATAGTCGTCCATTCACCGCCGAAGTTTTTGTGTAAAAGATCATATTCCCAGGTAGATGGGGCGCTGATTCGTTTCATTTTGATGTGAAACTCGGTTTGGTCGAGATTTAAACCGATTTCTTGCCCCCAAAACGCGGTGACTTTCATGATCATCTTCTGTAAACGATGATTGTTGATATTGGGCGTCACTGCAATATTGGCCCACATCGAATGCACTCTGCCCCAGTTCGGCGCCACTAATCGACCTTGTTTGTTGACGAAAGGCAACCAGTGCTCAATACCCTCCTTGTCTGTGTAGGTAATCGCCAGAATGCGGTCATAGCCTTCAAAGTGATCATGCATGTAAAGCGGATGCGGACTGATACCCCAAAAGGTTTGTGAGATCATTAATACCGCATTGCTCGCTTTGGCTAAGGCATCGGTAATGGCCGATTGTTTGGTATCGATATGCAGTCGGTAAATAAAGCCGTAGTGGATAGTGCTATTTAATTGCAGCAGCAGTAACACGACAAATATTTTCGCCAGTTTTCTGGAAAAAGCCTTGGGTTTTTGTGCAGCGATTTGTTCAAGATAACGGTGATACCAGGTGTTATCTGGCAAAGCTGCGGACACCAAACATGTCTCGGTGCAAGGCAGGCGAAGGCGTGAATCGGCAATCGCGCGATATTTTGCCGTCGCAAACTGGCGAATTCCCGGCAAGCCTAAAACTAATCCCACCGGCGCCAGATAACGCATTTTCAGTAGTATCTGGATATAGGTATCGACGCCTGAATAAACACGGCCTTGCTTATCCAATGCATACAAGTCGGTCAATAATGTTTGCTGATCAATGTTTGCCAAAGCCGGATATTGTGCGGCATATTGCTGGGCGTTTTTAAAGTCTATGCAACGAAAAATATCGAAGTGGTTGAGTATCAGCACGGTGCGATTGCATAAGGGGCATTGCTGGTCGTAAAACACAATCAAGGATTTTTCTTTGGCAATCAGCTTATTGCCAATTCGACGCCACCAGCTGAACGGCACCAGTAGAAAATAAAAAATCAGCATCCCTAGACCAAAGGGATAGATGTTAAACGATAAGGTAATTCCTAGATGTAAGCTGAATTCGATAAGCAAAAACAAAACGCGCAAGCGGCGATTTGCAAACAAGAACGGGAAAGTAAACTGAAAAACGATGATGGTGTAGCCGAGAAACTTTTGTAGCAGCTCGTTATTCAGCAGCGGTGACATATCAATCGCTGAGACATAGTAAGGCTGCGTAGAGGGCAACCAGGCACCCAGACCATTGCGCCAATGCTCTGCATACATTTTGTGAATGACAGAATCAAAATACAGAAATCCCAAACAAACCAAAACGGGCAAGTAGTAAGCCAATCGGGAGACTGCGGGTGCTGAATATGCGCTGTAATGCGCAAAAGGCGTGCTGAGTTTTTGTCTGAGACTGTCTATAGAAAAGGCTTTATCGCCGGGCATAAACAGCAGAAAAAACCCGGTGCCGATCATGAATAGATCAAATCCACCATCAAAATCGCGCTGCATCGGCGTAAAGTTGACGAAAACTATCCAAAAGATATAGTTACAGATGACCGCAAATTGGTAGCGATAACCAACGACTATACAACAGGCAATCAACGCCCAGATGCATAAAAAGAACGGAATCATCGGAAATTCGACGTCCAAATATGGAATCGGGTCGAAAATTAAGTGATTAAAATAAAGCAGAAAAATAATTTCCTGCAATGCCACCAAACCATAAAAGAGTCTAAACAGCCCAATACCGGTAGCGGGCGCTCGTTGAGAGAAAAGCTCGAATAGTTTGACAGATATAAATTGATTCATTGCAACGCCGGGATGACCAAAAAGACGTACAAATTATAAGGGAGTTATGGCAATTGAAGTAAAAATAAGCGGGCAAAACAAAGGCCGCTTCCAAACCCGTGAAGGTTGGTATCAGCGGCCTAAGTAAGTGGGGCTGTTAAATCTTTTTATTTTTCGTCGTCTGGGTGTTCAGCGAAAACCCATTTTACGAAGAAGTAACCACCAACAACCACTACTAATGCAATGGCCATGCCAGCTGGTTCTTTTAACATTTCAGTGACGTCTAAGATCGCTCCCATGAATTTCTACCTATAATTGTATTTTTAGAAATTGCTAATTACCTAGCAAACGGAATGCAAATGATACTTTAGGAAAAGTTAATGTCAAGGCTTATTGTGGCGCGATTTTTGAACATTCAAGGTGAAATTTAATTGTTAGGTGAGGAAATATAAAGCTCGAAGAGCGTTGTGGTATGGTTTAAACTTTATATTCCGGGAGATAACAACTTAAAGGTGGGAATAATGATAATAAAATGGCTTAAAATAGCACCAGTTGCAGCTATTTTTCTTGCGTTTACTGCCAATGCAGATATTGAACTAAAAGATAATTCGGAGATTCTAGGGAAATGGAATTTGTATGCAGAAGCAACCAAATTGGATGGGGAAAAAAAGAAAATTACCGTTGAATGGGAATTCAAAAATGACGGTGTTTTACAAACCACATCTACAGATTCTGTCGGTCGCACTAAGGAAATGAAGATCGCCATTAAGTATTCAATTGCCGATGGTGTGATAAAAAAACAAGTAACTCCAGGTCGCGAGAAATATGAGTCTTGTAAAGTCATTGATAAAGATGGCAAAAACATGACTTTAAAGTGCGATTATCTATTCTTCTTTTTAACAAAAATATAATAATTTCAAGAAGGGGTGTAACAAATGATTGGTGGCGTAATTATGATTCTTGTAGCGGTATGGCTTTATCAGTCGGCGCTCAAGGCAAAAACAAGTAATCTTTTATTATGGGTCGCAGTTGGATCCATTACGTTCTTTGTGGTGCAGTTTTTATTGGTTGACTTAAACGTTTACCTGCTCGAGGCTGTCAGAAGCGGCGAAACGAGTGTCGGTTATGAAGCAGTAGACGGTGCTGACAGGAAAAATGTTGGCGGATTTCAAGGATTTGGCGGCGTTTTAGAATCGCTGTTTTTTGAATTATTCCCTCCTTTTGCAGGTGTCGTTGCAGCTGGCTTGATTCGGGTCAAATTTATTACCAAGGAAGCCATTTCGTTGACCACACTATTTGGTGGCATTAAAGAACTGTTCCAAGGCATTAAAGAAAGCTTTAAATCTCCAGAAAAATGATATTAATCATTCTACGCTGAATTAAAAAAGCCCAAGATTCTTGGGCTTTTTTATAGACTATGACCGATAAAATTAGCGCTAGCCAATGATATTGGAAACCAAAAAGATCAGGCCTAATACAAATAATATAGTGAACGCTATTCCTGCAATTACGTAAGTAGCAAACGATCCCTGAGTAAAATCACGCTCCCTATTATCTCCACTTTGTACGCCAATAGCAGCTGATAAAACACTTTTTATAACTTGAATAATAGTTGGCTTGGGCATTACTCTCTCCGGCATTAATATTAAAAAATGATAGGGTTTGCTTAATTTATAAGCAACGATTATTTAATTACTTCTTACTGCATTCCAACTCTAACTACCGCTGATAAATATTGATGAGCAAAACAGAATTATTAAAACAGCAACTGTCCCAACGCATTTTGTTTCTTGATGGCGCGATGGGCACCATGATTCAAAGCTATAAGCTGGACGAAAAAGATTATCGTGGCGAGCGTTTTGCGCAGTGGGAAACGGATCTAAAAGGCAATAATGACTTATTGTCATTAACACAGCCAGATATTATCAAAGCTATCCATAGCGCTTATTTTGAAGCCGGTTCGGACATTGTCGAAACGAATACTTTCAACGCCACCACCATCGCCATGGCCGATTACCACATGGAATCGTTGGCGTATGAAATCAATGTCGCCTCAGCCCGATTAGCCAAAGAAGCTGCCGAACAATTTTCGCAGCAGACGCCGGATAAACCTCGCTTTGTTGCCGGAGTGTTGGGACCAACCAACCGCACAGCGTCGATGTCGCCAGATGTTAATGATCCTGGCTTTCGCAATATATTTTTTGATGACCTGGTGATTGCTTATACCGAAGCGACCCATGGACTGATTGACGGTGGTGCGGACATCATACTGATTGAAACCATTTTCGATACGCTCAATGCCAAAGCTGCCATTTTTGCAGTCGAGCAAGTGTTTGATGAGATTGGCTATAAATTGCCGGTAATGATTTCAGGCACCATCACCGATGCTTCGGGCAGGACACTTTCCGGCCAAACCGTTGCGGCATTTTGGCATTCACTCAAGCATGTTGAGCCCATTTCTTTCGGCTTTAATTGTGCGTTAGGTGCCAAGGAATTGCGCCAACATATCGATGAATTATCCACCATCGCCGATACGCATGTATCCGCGCATCCCAATGCCGGTTTGCCCAATGAATTCGGCGAATACGACGAATCCCCGGAAGCCATGGCTCAAGAGCTGAAAGACTGGGCTCAAAGCGGCTATTTAAACATTATTGGCGGTTGCTGCGGCACGTCGCCTGCGCATATCAAAGCTATCGTCGAAGCAGTCAACCCTTATCCACCTCGAGTGGTACCCGATTTAGAAAAGCGCTGTCGATTATCTGGCCTTGAAGCCATGTCCATCGGCTCAGAGACATTATTCGTTAATGTCGGAGAACGCACTAACGTCACGGGTTCCGCGGCATTCAAGCGTTTAATCATTGACGGCAACTTTGAAGCCGCGCTCGACGTTGCCAAACAACAAGTCGAAAACGGTGCCCAAATCATCGACATCAATATGGACGAGGGCATGCTCGAGTCCAAAGAAGCCATGGTGCGCTTTTTGTTGCTGATTGCCGCCGAGCCGGATATTGCCAAAGTGCCTATCATGTTGGACTCCTCTAAATGGGATATTTTGGAAGCCGGGCTCAAATGCATCCAAGGCAAAGGCGTCGTTAATTCCATCTCGCTCAAAGAGGGCGAAGCGGCGTTTATCAAACATGCCAAGTTAGTGCGTCGTTACGGTGCTGCGGTTATCGTGATGGCCTTTGATGAAGACGGCCAAGCCGACACCAAAGCAAGAAAAATCGAAATCTGCCAGCGCGCTTACAAAATCCTCACCGAGCAGGTCAATTTCCCGCCGGAAGATATTATTTTCGACCCCAACATTTTTGCCATTGCCACCGGCATTGACGAACACAATAACTACGGCCTGGATTTCATCGAAGCTACTCACGAAATCAAACGAACCCTGCCTTACGCGCTGATTTCCGGCGGCGTATCCAATGTATCGTTTTCGTTTCGCGGCAACAACACCGTGCGCGAAGCCATTCATGCGGTGTTCTTGTACCACGCGATTCAGGCGGGCATGTCGATGGGCATCGTCAACGCCGGGCAACTAGCCATTTATGCCGATATTCCCGATGATTTACGCACTGCCATTGAAGCCGTTGTCTTAAATACACATGACGGCAGCGGTACCGATAACTTGCTGGAACTGGCGGAAAAATACCGCAGCGACGGCGTCGATACGAGCGGCAAGAAAGAGGATGCCGAATGGCGCAGCTGGCCGGTTAATAAACGCTTGGAACATGCATTAGTCAAAGGCATAACCGACTATATCGATGAAGACACCGAACAAGCCAGGCTGGAAGCGGAACGGCCGCTGCATGTCATTGAAGGCGCGTTAATGGATGGCATGAATGTGGTCGGCGACTTGTTTGGCGCGGGCAAAATGTTCTTGCCGCAAGTGGTTAAATCGGCGCGGGTAATGAAGAAAGCCGTGGCGTATTTAATGCCCTACATGGAAGCCGATAAAGCGGCGGGCGACCGGCAAACCAACGGCAAAATTTTGATGGCTACCGTCAAAGGCGATGTCCATGACATTGGTAAAAACATCGTCGCCGTCGTATTGCAATGCAACAATTACGATGTAATTGACCTTGGCGTCATGGTGCCAGCCGAGAAAATATTGCAAACTGCGCGCCTGGAAAACGTCGACATCATCGGTTTAAGCGGCCTGATCACGCCGTCACTGGATGAGATGGCGCATGTTGCTAAAGAAATGCAGCGTCAAGGCTTTACCATCCCGCTGATGATAGGCGGCGCGACCACTTCACGCGCACACACCGCCGTAAAAATTGAGCCGCATTATCAAGGCGGACCAACTGTTTATGTCACAGACGCATCGCGTGGAGTAGGCGTTGCCAGCAATCTGTTAAGCGCCGATTTAAAGGCTGACTTTGTCAAAAATGTACGCGAAGAATACGCCGAATTCAGGGAACGTCACAAAGGCCGCGTCGCGCAAACTAAACAACTGTCCTTGGAAGACGCCAGAAAAAATAAATTTGCCTGGGGTGATTATCAACCGGCCCAACCTACATTTTTAGGCATAAAAGTTATCGATCGTTTCCCGCTTGATACCTTGGTTTGGTATATCGACTGGACGCCGTTTTTTCAAACCTGGGAAATGGCTGGCAGTTATCCCAAAATACTTGATGATAGTGTTGTCGGTGTCGAAGCCAGAAAGCTGTTTGAGGATGCGCAAATCATGCTGAAAAAAATCATCAATGAAGAATGGTTAACAGCACGCGCGGTGGTTGGCTTTTTCCCGGCCAACAGCGAGGGCGATGATGTCCTGGTATACACCGACGAATCACGGCAACAAGTGCTGGAAGTGCTGCATCACCTGCGCCAACAAAATATCAAAGCGCCCGGTCGCCCCAATTTCTGTTTATCAGACTTTATAGCCCCCGCTGATAGCGGTAAAGCTGACTATATCGGCGGTTTTGCCGTCACTACCGGCATAGGCATTGAAGAAAAACTGCAGCAATTCGAACAAGATCACGACGATTACAGTTCTATCATGCTTAAAGCCTTGGCAGACCGTTTGGCAGAAGCTTTTGCAGAATATTTGCACCAAGTCGTGCGTAAAGAATATTGGGGCTATGCGCAAGATGAAGAACACAGTGCCGAGCAGCTAATTCACGAAGCTTATCAAGGTATACGACCTGCCCCCGGCTATCCCGCCTGCCCCGATCACACCGAAAAAGCCAAGTTGTTCGAGTTGCTCAATGTCACCGAAAACACCAGCATTGAACTCACCGAAAGCTTTGCAATGTACCCGGCGTCTGCCGTAAGTGGTTGGTATTTTTCACATCCTGAATCCCAATACTTCAACGTCGGTAAAATTGAGCAGGACCAATTGCAGGATTACGCCAAACGTAAAAACATGGCCGAAGAAGTTGCCGCACGCTGGTTGTCGGCACACTTAAATCATTGATATGCATTTATTGTTATTCGGAACCGCAGGTTGCCATCTTTGCGAGCAAGCAGAAGAAGTTTTGAGCGCCTGCGTTGCGAATGAGAAAAACGTTCTGCTTGAGTTGGTAGATGTTGCCGACGCTGAAAATGAACACTGGCAAGAGCAATACGCGATTCGCATCCCGGTTTTATACCATGCGGACAGCCGGAAAGAATTGGCCTGGCCATTTGATGCTGCAATGGTTAATGATTTTATCGCCAGCATAATTGATAACCAGCCTAATCTTTAGCCCGACTAAAAGAATAAAACTCAACCAGCACCACCGGTATTAACAACAAAATCAACACGGCAATAGCAACAAAAGCCGGGTTGAATACGCCCGCTAGCCAATAAGCACATAATGATGCCAACAATAATCGCATTGGGCTCGGGATTTTAACCATGACAAAACTGCCCTCTATAATAAAAAATTTGATTTTATTGCCGGTAGAAAAATAATCCTCCTCAGCAATCCAACATTATCAATGTAGCAATCATAGACTTAATTTATAGTGGGGTTTTGCTGGTTTTGTCCGCAAATTAAGATTTGCGGGCTAGTGATTAACAATTAAACATATTGCGTATTCTTTTCAGAAAAACTGCTTACTTTTTAAACACCCGCTATTTGCGAAAATAATCTCACCTAATCCGCGATATAAACAGGCAATGCGACAGAATGTCACATTGCCTATTTTTTATATTTTGTTATCTTGCTTATCCACCTTATAAAAAGTCTAAATCTAATGAAAAATCAATGAGTTTTGTATTTTTCTGTTAGCAGGCGACACTATTTTTCGCCGAAAACAATCAAGAGCAATAAATGGATATAGATCTCAAGATTCCAAACAAAGTAAAGCTGGTTCACGAGGCCTTGTTGCTTAGGCATACGGTTGAATTCCAAATAGACCGGCCGGTACAAGCTTGGCAATGGATGAATCAAACACGCTCAGTACCTGATCAACAAGAATGGGTGCGACCTGAAGTAACAGATGCTTGGTTACGATGCCTTGAAGATTATTGTTTGCCCTTGGGTAATTACGCCAATTGGGACAATTATCCCGTTATTGAGGCTGCGGTTGATCATCCCAAACCCGTCAACAATATTGAAGAACTGATTAAACAGCTTAGCCACAACTTTCATGTTTTTTTGAAAGAAGCTGGGGTGATGATGGTGCTGACGACTCCGGAAGGCAGATTATTGTATGTCGCGGGCGAACAGCAGTTCCCAGGATCTTTTATGACTCGAATGCATGTTCAAGGCGCAAATTGGTGTGAGTCAATTCTCGGTAATAACGGCATAGGCAGTACCGCATTTCTGAAAAAACCGGTCGCATTTCAAGGTATGGAGCATTTTTTAAGTGTACTGCATCCTTTTACTACTGTCGGTTACCCATTACTTGATGATGCCGGTGAGTTGATGGCGATTATTGGTTTAGTCAGTGATCATCAAGAAAGCATGAATTCGTTGTTTGCTTTTTTGCATTTGATTTGTGTCTTGGTCAATACTAATTTGCCGTTAGCGCAAAACACTGCCGCCCAAGAGCGGGTGTTGGAACAAATCCACTTTAATCCCGCCAAGAAAATACAACCTCAACTCAGTAATTCTGCTATTTCTGTTGAATTAGACGCGCTCATCAACAAAGCCGTTAAGCTGCAGACGCATAAAATCCCCATTTTAATTACTGGCGAATCAGGTGTGGGTAAAGACCATTTTGTTGGCTTATTAAAAAATGCCGGCCCCAGAAAAGATGCGCCTTTGATTGCTATTAACTGCGCCTCCATACCTCATGATTTAATTGAAAGTGAGTTGTTTGGTTATGAATCCGGCAGTTTTACTGGCGCCCGAGCTAACGGTAAGCCAGGCAAATTCATGCTTGCTGACACAGGTATCTTGTTTCTTGATGAAATCGGCGATATGAGTTTCGATTTACAATCAACGCTATTACGCGTGCTGGAAACCTCTGAATTTACGCCGGTAGGGGGAAGCAAACCGATTCTGGTTAATGTACAGGTAGTTGCTGCGACGAATGTGCAATTGCTGGAAGCAGTGGAAGCCGGCCGCTTTCGTCGCGATCTTTACTACCGTTTAAATGGCGCACAAATTCATCTTTTACCTCTTCGCGAACGGCCGGATAAAAAAACAATTATTCAGCATATTCTGCAAAGGGAATTAAATGCTATTGCGCCTAATGGTGAGATTGAAATTTGTCCTGAAGTGCTGTGTTTAATCGCACAACATCCCTGGCCTGGTAACATTCGTCAATTGATTAATGTCATCAGGGCGACCCTTTATACCGCCAGCAGTCAGCTCATTACCGTTAAAGACCTGCCCGTTGATTTCGTCGCGGAACTCAAACAATTTGGCTCTCCCGATGCCCCGGCAATTAACTCAGCGCTGCATCCCCCACTAATTGATAATTCGCCGGTAATGAGCTTAACAGCCTGGGAGTTGCATGGCATCAAAACCGCCTTAAAAGACTGCGAAGGCAATATTTCCATGGCAGCAAAGAAATTAGGTATAACCCGGACCACACTTTATAAAAAAATGGATCGTTTTGGTCTTAACAGGGAAGGTGATGGTTTATTTGCCTGATGCGCTGCGACAACCTGTCGCGCGGCAATATGCCACATTTTGTTAGCGGAAGTAGCCTTGTAAAATAGCTGCAACTCTTAAATACACAGCCTCCTAAAGGATACAGAGTTTTTTCAACGACTAATTTTATTAGTCGTTTTTTTTTGCCCCAATTTTGGTGACTTTGCTTTTACTGAGCTTATTTGCTTTTGGTAAATATTAAAAGCTCTAACGGTGAGCAACATGGTCACTACAACCGCATAAATTAGCGGTTGCGTGTAATCCTTTTTGACCAACCAAAAGTAATGCACTAACGCCGTAATGGCTGCTGCATATACTGATCGATGTAATACCAACCAATATCGACCAAAACGTTTTTGCATCGATTTCGTTGATGTCAGCGCCAAAGGTAATAGCAATAAGTAGGTAACTAACCCAGCCAATATATATGGGCTTTTTGGCACTTCATCGATGAATGCCGTCCAGGATAACGATAAGTCCAGTACTACGTAGACCAACAAATGCAAACTGGCGTAGAAAAATGCAAACAGCCCCATCATCCGCCGAAAGCGAACAGGCCAAGATTGCCCGGTAATAATTTTTATCGGCGTTAATGCCAGACCGATACATAAAAATCGCAGCGCCCAATCGCCAAAACCAAAATGCAGCGTTTCTATCGGATTTGCGCCTAATTGATCGTCAATGCCAGCAAAAAATAATTCGAAGAAAGGTAATAAGCTAAGCGTAAAAACCAGCAATTTAATAACTGCCCAATGTTGTTTGTTAAACAACATTAAAAAAACTTAGCTAAATCCATATCGGAATAGAGACTGGCGACTTGCTCGCCGTAACCGTTAAATTTTTCTGTCTCGCGCTTGGGGGCAAAAATACTCGAGCCCAACACGCGTTCTCGACTCTGGCTCCAGCGCGGATGCGGAACCTCCGGGTTGACGTTGGCATAAAAACCATATTCTCCGGGGCCACTCTTATTCCATGCGGTTGCCGGCATGGTTTCGGTGAATTCAATTTTGACGATTGCCTTAATGCTTTTGAAGCCGTATTTCCAAGGCACTATTAACCGCAATGGCGCGCCATTTTGATTTGGCAGTGTGTCGCCATACATGCCGGTGGCTAAAATGGCTAACGGATGCATGGCTTCATCCATACGCAAGCCTTCTACATAAGGCCATTCCAGCACATGAGCGCGCTGCCCAACCATGATGTCCGGGTTGTAAAGTGTGGTGAATTGAACGAATTTTGCTTTTGAGGTGGGTTTGAATTTTTTCAGCATTTCACCCAGCGGGAAACCGACCCATGGTACGACCATCGACCAAGCCTCGACGCAGCGAAAGCGATAAATTCGCTCTTCTACCGGGTTGGCTTGCAAAATATCTTCTAGATGATATTTTCCTGGGTTTTCAGTTTCACCACTCACTTCGACGGTCCAAGGGCTAGTAGTTAAGCCCCGAGCTAATAATGACGAATCTTGTTTGTTGGTGGAAAACTCATAGTAATTGGTATAACTGATTGCGTCTGCACGATCAGTGATGGCGGCCGTGGTTGAAAGCGTGCTACGGGTAATATTGGCATATTTACCAGCTTCAGCCCGACTCACCTCCGGTAATAATGCACTGGCTGAAAGCACGCTGGCGGCTTTAATAAATTGCCTCCGGGATTCAAATACTGCTTGATCGGTTATTTCGTGACTTGCGATTTCCGTTTTACTTTTGATTAACATGTCATCCTCTGCATTTGCAATCTTACTGTCAGCAAGTTATTCCACAGAGTGTTTCAGGGCGCAATATAAATCTTCAACTTCTTTTCTGGCCCAAGGTGTTTTTCTTAAGAATTTGAGGCTCGATTTAATGCTGGGCTCGTTGTTAAAACAACGAATATCAACAAGTCGGCCTAATTTTGGCCAGCCATAAACGACAACAAGCTCGGTCACTACAGCTTCCAGCGTTACACCATGCAATGGATCTTTGGCTTGCTGATTTGTATCAGTCTTCCCGCTCATAGCGCCTCCGAATGGCGTCATCTCTAGCATCGTTAATTTCGCGCATGATGCCGCGAAGATCGGCACGTTTAGTATTGTCTTTGAAATGGCCGGTTAATTTGACCTCAGGCGTCAACAGCCCACTTTGGTAAAGCTTCCAGATTTCTTTACCGTATTGGGTAGTTAATAACTCCGGGGCAAACTGTCCAAAATAGTCGGCCAGATTTTTGACATCACGCTCCAACATATTTGCAGCATTATTGTTGGCTGCCGCATCCACCGCTTGGGGCAAATCGATGATCACCGGACCATGCTCATCAAGCAGAATGTTGTATTCAGAAAGATCACCATGAACGATGCCCGCACAAAGCATTTTGACCACTTCTTTAATCAGAAGCCCATGGTATTCCAACGCTTGTTCTTTAGTTAAATCAAGGTCGTTAAGCCGTGGCGCGGCGTTACCATCCTGATCGGTGACCAGTTCCATCAGCAAGACGCCACCAACAAAATTGTACGGTTTGGGTACTCGCACGCCTGCAGCAGCAAGTCGATATAAGGCATCAACTTCAGCGTTTTGCCAGACTTCTTCTTGTTGCTTACGTCCAAAGCTAGTGCTTTTTTCCATAGCTCGCGCCTGGCGACTATTTCGTACTTTGCGTCCTTCTTGGTATAGCGCTTGTTTATGGAAGCCACGTTTATTGGCTTCTTTATAAACCTTCGCGCAGCGAATCTCGCCTTCGGAACGAACGACATACACAGCGGCTTCCTTACCACTTTTTAAGGGTCGGAGCACTTCATCAACCAAGCCATCGTGTACCAGTGGCTCGATACTTTTGGGTGTTTTCATGAACGCCTTTTATGTTGAATTTGTTGACACCAGGGCGACGACGAGCCTAGACCGCTAATAAAGCAGGTTCTTAAAAATAGCCGCTTGTGGACGATTCCCACTCCACTGCTATGGCTTTGTAAGTATAAATGACCATTTAAATTCAATTTGTGTAGCCTCATAGGGTTAATCGAACGTTAAAGTACTTGTCCGATTAAGCACATTTTATCCTATCGTCATTTAAAATTCGTGCTCGCTGATCAACATTCTGGTGAGGACGTGGTTTAGCGGAACAATTTAAAAATAATCCACAGTTGGTGTTTCTGTCGCTAGAAGGTGTGTTGGTACTTGAATGATCGGCGCCCTTCCCTTGGTAACGCAACCATATGGAGAATCCGCGACCCGAGAGCACTTCGTCAAACTTGGCCCGGACGGAACGCTGGTAACAATACGAGGCGGGTCAATGACTCCACGACGAAGGATCGCCATTTTTCAAAGGATTCACCGCGTAATGCTGGCGTCTAATTCGAAGTTCATCCATTAGACATTTTCGGCTAAGGCGGGCTTACATTGCGGCCTTAGGGTTTGCAACTTGTCATCAATATTTTGGCAACCTTTAGATTTAACGTTATCACTAAGAGCCCTGCATCTTGCAAAGCGTCAAACCTAAGCTAAACGCCGTAGTCGCTTCTCAGAAAAATTCGGTTCGCCAATAAGTTAAGCCATTTAATTTAACTCATCTCGGTTTAAATCCGCCCTTCAGGCATTAGTGCCAATACTCCGTGTGAGCTAAAAATTTTTATTAGCGATTCTAAACTTATACTAGAAATGATCTAAAAATTAGCTTAGCATATGTAAAAATGTGATGCGCATCACATTATACATCTTTCCAAGTTAGTAATTTGTCTTGACAATGTGGTTTTTACCTTTTCTGTGTTAGCTATTTTTCGATCAAAAATTGAAAGCCGCAGACCCCGAAACCTGTCTAGTTCAAATCGTTATAAAACATTTAAACTCAATTTTTTGATGAAAAAAATCCTTTGTGTAGTAGGTACGCGTCCGGAAGCCATTAAAATGGCGCCGGTGATTTTAGCGCTAAAAAAAGAACCGTGGGCAAATGTAAGAGTACTGGCAACCGCCCAGCACCGCCACATGCTCGATCAGGTATTGAATTTCTTCAATATTACTCCTGACATCGACCTGAATATCATGCGTCCCAATCAGGCACTCACCACTTTAACTGCTCGTTTATTGTTAGAAATGGACGACGTATTGTTGAGCGAAAAGCCTGATGTCGTGCTAGTGCAGGGTGATACCACCACAGTTATGTCCGTCGCACTGGCATGTTTTTATCATCGTATCGCTGTGGGTCATGTCGAGGCCGGCTTACGCACATGGGACATCAATAACCCGTTTCCAGAAGAAGCCAATCGAGTCATTGCCGGGCGTTTGGCGCGTTGGCATTTTGCTCCTACCGAAAGCTCCAGACAAAATTTACTGCGCGAAGGTATTTCGGATCAAGACATATCCGTGACCGGCAATACCGTGATCGATGCATTGCTGATGACGGCTGCCAATGATTTGGAGTTACCTATTGAATTGGACCCAGCCAAACGTCTGGTATTAATTACCTCACATCGCCGTGAAAATTTTGGCGAGCCGTTCCGGAATATCTGCTTGGCTCTACGGACATTGTCCGAACGCAATCCGGAGGTGCAGTTTTTGTACCCGGTTCATCCCAATCCCAACGTCAAAGATGTTGCCTATGAATTGTTGGCCGACAGACCGAATATTATTTTATGCGAACCGCTGGATTACGCACCGTTTGTCGCTGCATTGAAACGCGCCTATCTGATTATTAGTGACTCAGGTGGCGTGCAGGAAGAAGCCCCAGCTTTGGGCAAGCCTGTGTTGGTACTGCGAGATGAAACCGAGCGTCCAGAAGCGGTAGACCAAGGCGTCGTTAAATTAGTTGGCGCCGATTATGATCGTATCGTTAGCGAAGCCCAGCGATTGTTAGATGACGAAAACGCATACCGGGCCATGGCTCAGGGGATCTCCCCCTACGGTGACGGTCATGGCGCGGAGAGAATAGCCAAAATACTTAGGGACTATTTTTCCTAACGTCAAACTGCCCGACAGTCACGCTGTAGTCATAAAACCCTGACATTATTTGGAAATCATTCGCTAAGGCCCGTGCCGAGCTAGCTTTACAAATATACGATGTTGATTGCAGCCCTGAATACCATTTCCAATCACTCTTTAAATCTAAACAAAAATAAACATTTTTATATGTCTGCTTCGATATACAAATTAGTAGCGTTGCCATTGTCAAAATTCCACAGATGGGCCTTTCTTGCGGTATTTTCCGCTGTTGCCTTATATACGCACTTTGGCAGTCGAAGCCTGGAGGCATTTAGCTCAGTCTTGCCGATTAATCTGCCAGCCATCGTTGGGGACTTGGCACTCGGCGAACGTATTTTTGGCATATTCGGATATTTCGCATCCATACTGCCGCATGCCTTACCGGAGCTTCAGTTCAGCGTCTCTTGGCTCGTCAATATTTTTATATCGCTATTTCTACTGATCCTGCTGCTGTTATTTTTCTATACCGTTCGTCATTATCATTTCACGCTGAATCGTTTATTCGGTCATCAGCGCCATCCTTATATCGATATCGATTCGGCTGACTGGCCGAAGATCACTATTTTTATCGCGGCCCATAATGAGGAAGCGGTCATCGCAGGTTGTCTCGAAGCCTTACTGGAGGTGGATTATCCAGCCGATAAAATCCTGCTGATGCCTCTTAATGATCGCTCAACCGACCGGACACGAGAAATCATCGACGAATTTGTTAGTCAATATCCCGGCAGGATTCAGCCTTTTCACCGAACCAGCGGCAAACCCGGCAAGGCCGCAGCGCTTAAAGATGCCACCGAATTGGTCGACACTGACATTATTATCGTCTTTGACGCAGACTATGTGCCAGCCAAAGGGCTAATCAAGCATCTCGTGGCGCCGTTTTTTGATCCTGAAGTCGGCGCTGTGATGGGACGCGTCGTGCCTCAAAACGTCAGCTCCAGCTTGCTCACCCGTTTGCTTGATTTAGAACGTTCCGCCGGTTATCAGGTGGACCAGCAGGCGCGGATGAATATGGGCTTAGTACCCCAGTACGGCGGAACAGTGGGTGGTATTCGTCTTCGAGCCTTAGAGAGTTCTGGCGGCTGGCATGACGATGTGTTGGCGGAAGACACCGACCTGACCATTCGATTTTTGCTCAACAATTGGAAAACAGTGTATCAAAACCGGGCCGAATGTTACGAGGAAGTGCCCGAAGAATGGCCGGCCAGGGTTAAGCAGATAAAACGCTGGGCAAAAGGACACAACCAAGCGTTATATCGGCATTTTCGCAAAATCTTGTTTATGTCCGGACTCAAGCCTCAAGAAAAACTTGATGCCATGGCGCTACTCGGCGTTTATGCCATGTCGCCTCTGCTGATTTTCGGCTGGGTAATTGGCATCGTGCTTTATTATTGCAATCTCAGCCCGATACCCGATTTAGCGCTGAGTTTGTTCGCAATGTCGGCGTTTAGCGTGTTGGGGAATTTTGCGGCTTTCTTTGAAATCGCCGCGGCGGTTTACTTGGATGGAAGCCAGCAGCGTATTCGGCTCTTGCCCTTCACCGTGATCGGTTTTTTGATCAGCATGACGTCGATTTCCATGGCCACTCTGGAGATGATGGCCGATTCAGTCCGCTTGAATCCCCGCGAATTGAAATGGGATAAAACTCCACGTTACCGCAAAGTTGAGGTGGATGCCTAATCATGTGGACTTCACTGCTTTTTGCCAGTGCGGCAGGCATGTTTCTAATGCCACTAATACCGGCCTTGCTTGAGCTAAGGCTCAAGCGCGATATCGAACCGGTGGCGGTAGATCAGGCCAACGCCGGCAACATCGATTATTTCGCGGAAAGTTTCCAAACCTTCATCACCGATGCGATTGATGACTATCAATCGGGAAAGACCGATCGTCTAGTGCCGCAAAATTATTCTCTTTATGAGCTCGACAGTCATTTTCAGCCGACGGAGATCGAAGCAAAGCAAGCAATCGCCGATAGACTCATAGTCGGTTTTGGTGAGTTGTTTTTGCCTGCGGGTTTTAATTTCAATCAGGAAATATTCGGCAAAAGGAACGTTAACAGCGGCGAAAACTGCCGCTTGCGCTCTGTTTTGGCACTGGAGAAACTGGTGCTGGGCAAAAATACCCAGCTTTTACGCTGGGCGCACGCCCGTAACATTTTCGCCGCCAGCGGCTGCGTATTACTGGGTAGAGTGTCTGCAGAAGCCGAGTTTCGCCTGCAACCCTATTGCCAATTTGCCCGTATCAATGCCAATCCGATTTTTGTGGATAGCGGCAATGATGTGGATGTTTTGTGTCAGGCATCTAAGCAGTCAAAAACACCTGTCGTAGCGCTTCAATACTTTGTCGATTCCGCCGGACGAGTGATGCTGAACAACAACCTGGATTTCCCGGAACACGGAAGTTGGCAGGGCGATATGGTGATTAAGGGCGATGCGTTGATACGCAGAGGCGCTTATATCTCCGGCAGTTTGAAAGTGTACGGTAATGTTCTGATTGAGCCGGGCGTTGAGATTCTGGGCGCTATTATCAGCAATAAAACGCTAACAATTGCCAGCGATTGCTTGCTCAACGGCCCGCTGGTCGCTGAGCAAGTCATTGAGATCGATAGCCGCTGCCGTATCGGCAGGTCTGGGGTGCCGAGCACCGTCACTGCGCCGATCATTCGAATCGCATCTGGAACCCGTGTGTATGGCAGTCTTTGGGCCAGAGAACGCGGCGAAATCGTAGACTCTCTTTCTAACGGCCAACGCGCCGCCCACACTAACTCTAAACATCTGAGTTAGTCCGATGCAATTTATTAACCCTACCCAAATCATGAGTGATAGTTCTTTCGAGCCAAGCTCGTCGACGCCTGATACAGTCCGTCCTTCAACAGGTCGAACTGTATTTAAAGGCCGGGTTAATCGTTTGCTGATGGTATTGCTAATCTGCTTTAATCCGACGAACTCCGAGGCCGAACCCTTAAAGTTGGACGGCTATCAGCAGCTGGATGGCGCTATCACTATTTTTCACAATGGCGATAACGTCGACCCTTATTTTGCCGGTAAAGCCTTGTTGGCAGCGCTGGACGCGGGCATGGATATAAGAGCCGTAGCCTACTCATGGATAGCCTGGGGCTTGCAACATCAGCGCCAGGATGGTGGTTTCGATAGATTTTGCCGCAAAAATGGCAATTGGAGCGCTTGCGCAGCTGCGGATGCTGATGACTCGGCCACCGCGGTATGGATTGAGTTGTTGGTCAAACTAGCTCCAGACGCCGGGATGCCGCCGATCTGGTTGGAGAGCCTTAAGCGCGCGCACCAATTACTGGAAAGCCTGAAAGATCAGAATAGTCGTGTTTACTTCATCTCAGCCAAGCAACCGGTTGGGTTATTGATGGACAATGTCGAAGTCTATACAGCGTTATCGGCATTGAGTCATTTTAAGGAAAAAACCGGCGAACCCGTGCAGGCCAAGCTATTAGCAGCCCAAGCAGATGCGTTGGCGAGCGATATTGTCCAAGTGTTTTGGCAGCCTTGCAGCAGCAGCTTCAGGGTCTCAACCCAAATGCTCACCCAGCCCGGTTTTTATCCCGATAAGGTCGCGGAAATTTTTCCGATTTTGGCGCAAATGCCGGTTCCCGGTCGCGATCACGTCGCGTTTTTTCGGCAATGGTTAAGCGTTAATCGCGGGACTTGGTTCCGTCAGGCCAGTATCGATTTTCCGTGGGGATTGGTAGCGATTGCGGCTAGCCAGCTCAAGGAATACGAAAGTGTAAATTGCTGGCTGGCGTTAGCTGCACCATTGCGCCACGGTAGTCATTGGAATGTGCTTGAGGAGGCAGCGTACGAGTCCCTTTACAGCAATAATCCTCATCCAGCATCGTGTCAGGTGACAGACCCGCAAAAAAAATCGTCATTTTCTCTGGCAACTCCAGAGAATCTGCGGGCGGTTAAGTCGAATCAGCAGGCTCTGGAATTGCAATGGAATCCGGTTGCCAGTTCCAATCATGCAGTAGCCTACGAAATTTATCGCGATGGCAAATTTATTGCCACGAGTCGAGTTCCGTTTTATGTCGACAATGCCGTTGTAAGCTCCACTCGCTATAGCTATAGCGTCACAGCCTACGATGATTTTGGGCATATTTCCGATACTTCCCAAGCAGTTAGCTTAAACACCGTCGCAGGCCAATTTGCTACCGTGTATCTGGAGACCAAATCCAATCGAGTCAAAATCCACTTGCCGAACCAAGCGGGCGAAAACGATTTGCTGATGGAATCCGCTTGCCCGCATTTTCTGAAAAAAACGCTTAGTTTGGGTGATGCAACCCAGATTTCGGTGGCCTTTGCCGATGACAACGGGCTAATCGACGATAACCAGGGAAAAAATTACTTGCTGACCGCTGGTTTAACCACTATCGGGCGAGGCACTGTCAATGTTGCAACCAATCCTTGTCTGGATCGAGAGGCTCCGGGAACTCCGAGTAATTTGAAACAAGTTAGTGTAGATCGGCATTCGGTCAACATTGCTTGGACTGCAGCGAACGACAATCAAGCAGTGACGAGTTATTTGGTGCTGCGTAACGGCGCCGAAATTGGTGAAACCACGCAAACTCAATTTTCTGATAACTGTGTAGCGCCCAAGGCAACCCAACAGTATCAGGTGCGCGCGTTGGATTCCTCTGGCAATCAATCGGCCGAAAGCCTGCCATTGCTCGTGACCATTCCGAATGAGTAAACAGGCCAGGAGCTGTGTAAATCCGACTCGATTACCTGCTTGTCCAATTTTTGCAGCAAGCGCCGCAAGTAGGCATAAATAACAGACAACATGACATAAGTGTCAGGCTTAATGACATCGCTGGTTGTCAGCGCCGTTTAATTTTTTTTAAGTATCTGTATTTAATAGAGTTATATCGTTGGCACTCAACTTGCTTTAACATCTTTTGATTACTGTTTTATTAATGGAAGTATCGTGACCCCTTCAAAGAAAAAATTGAAATTGTTCAGATCTGCACTCGCACAGATCCTATATGTAAATAATGCTCAAGCTTCAAATTTTCCAGGTGGTTTTACCGACTTTCAAAATGACGTAAATGGCGTTGAATATTCTGTTCAAGCTAAGAATTGGCTTCCAAGTGGCGCCGCCAGTGGTGCTGATGCTGGCTTGCGAAATTCCTTACTCGAACCATTGAGATAATTATGTTTTTAATTCGATGGATCATTTTATTAGCAATATTGACACTAACTGTGGTCAAAGGTTTCGACGGCATACCTGCTCTGAGCGATCTACGCCAAGAAAAACTGGCGCTAGCGCTGCTAGTTCCTGATGAAGCCAATCTTGATGATCCTAAATTGACCGCCTGGCTGGATGCCGCAAGTGAGCAGGGCGTCAAACTGGATGTGTTGACTGCCAGCCAATTTCTCCGGCCTTATCCATTCAGTCTGTCCAGATATGCCGGGGTAATTCTACCGGACTCGATTCATAAGATGATGAGTGAGACCTTGATCGGCGGCGTGCATGATTATGTCAGTTCGGGCGGTAAGCTTATGTTGGTGTTTGATGCGGGCACTTTATTGCCTCCAAATCAAACCTATGCCCAAGGACAATCGCTGTTTTCCGATCTAGTCGGCGTCAATTACGCGATGTATGACACCTTAGGCGATAAAACCATTGCCATGTCCGAGGTGTTTGGTGAGCAAGTCGCGTTTATTTCGCTACACGTGCCACCGGGAAAGTTTTCTGCTTCCCAAAGCGGCAATCCGCAATTGATGAGCTTATCGGGTTACCAAAACGACAGTGTTGAGTATTCGTATTTTGTTACAGACACACAGTTTTCCGGCAAAACCTTATTATCCGGGAAGGGCAATAAGGTGATTGCGAGTGTTAATACTTTCGGCACCGGTCAGGTGTTATTTATTAATTTGCCGCTTGGCTATCTGAAAAATCGCACCGACGGTGTATTGCTAAATGGATTCATGCATTATTTTTCAGAAAATATCGTCAAGCTACCCACATTATCTTCAGTTCCCGACGGGCTTGGTGGATTGATTGTCAATTTACATATTGATTCAAACGCTAATTTGCCGGGCTTGATCGCCCTAAAAAAGAAATCCAAGTTTTTTAATTACGGACCTTATTCAGTGCATATCACCTCCGGCCCTGATGTAAATGTTGAAGGCGATGGCTTGGGGTTCAATCTCTCGAAAAACAAAGAGGCCGCGGAATGGGTGCGTTTTTTCCAAAAACGCGGTGACCAAATCGGTAGCCATGGCGGCTGGATACATAATTATTTCGGTGAATTTGTCACCGACGCTAATCAAGATTTATTTACTCCGCTGCTGGAAAAAAATAAACAAGCGCTCGAGGCTATTCTCAATCACCCGGTAAACGAATACTCGGCCCCCATGGGGAATCATCCGGATTGGGTCACCAAGTGGTTGGATAATCAGAATATTGGCAGTTATTACTTTACCGGCGATATCGGTTCAGGTCCGACCAAATCTTATCGTGATGAAGCCAGACCGGCAGGCAAAGCCTGGGCATTCCCAGTTTTGACCATGGGTAAGCACGCCTCCTTCGAAGAAATGCATGAAAGTCGGGTTGAAGAAAAAATTATCGACCAATGGCTAAATGCCGTATCAACGTTTACCGCTGACAATCGAGTTGCCAGACTTATATATTTTCACCCTCCCGGTATTCTCGATTATCCAAGTGCTATCGATAACTGGCTGACAAATTCCGATCAACTTAATAAATCGGGCCGTTTTAATTGGTACACCATGTCTGATATTGCCAAATTCTTAGATGAAAGAGAAAAAACGGCATGGAATATTAATCGTGTCGATAATGGCCAAGTAGTTTTGTCTGCCGAAAATATAAACTCCTTAGCGCATATGACTTGGTTATTACCAAAATCAGCTTATGAAAATCCGGAAATATTATCCGGAAATGTAAATATTTCTCAAGATGACAAATATTTAATTATTCGGGCTATCGATGGAAAAAGTTTAAAGGTTAATTTGCGAAGCAGCTTGTAAAGCTTATCAAGTAAATTGGCATTCAATTACAAAATAACATTACTAATAACCGATGAGCATAAATAAATTATTCGCGATCGGTTTTGGATATATTCAATATTTTTTTGTTACACCATTTATTTATGTTTTTATTATTTAGGAAGCGAATGCGATACGGGATTCTCCTGCTCACGGCTTGTCAATTATGTACCCCATTGGCAGCCGCCGACGAACCTGCGCCTTTTCAAAAAAGCGGTTATGTGCAACTTGATATTGGATATGCTGATTTGACAAATCATTTCCAAAACTGGTTTGACCAGTCTTTAAGGGGATATGCTCAGGTCACACCTAATGACGGAATCAATTGGGAAGTATCCCATCAGAGCCACTTTGCCGAACAGGGAGTGCTTGGCGCGCTAGGGTATCAACGCGTTTTTAATGACGAATGGTATGGCTCGATCAGTGCTTCGACTAGTAGCGACGGGTCTTTTTTGCCGTTATACCGCACCGATGCGAATTTATACAAAAAGTGGTTGGATAGGCGAAATTTAGTGACTGGGGTCGGTTTTACCTATAGCCAGAGCCGACTAAAAAATTATGATCGTATCGTTTCACTTGATCTTCTTTATTACTTCGACGCGCCATGGATACTCGAACTTGGGGGAAAGATTGCTGAAAGTAATCCAGGGAGCGTGGCATCCCACCGAGGGTTTGCAGCGCTAACTTATGGTCAACATAAACATTATTATTTGACCGCGAAATTCGATTATGGAACAGAGGGTTGGCAAGCAATCGGGGCAACACAAACAATTAGTAGTTTTGTTAGTCACGAAGCATCGCTCAATTTAAGAACATGGATTAGTAATGACTTCGGTTTTTCATTGACAACCAATCACTATTCAAATCCAAACTATAGCCGCACCGGAGTCATTGCCGGCATATTTGTCGATTTTTGATCATGCCTGAGAACGTTAAAAAACACTATAGGGATCTAACCGCGCTCAGCAAGCGGGGCGTACTTGGAGAGATTATTCCGGAACATCGGGCTTTATTTCGCTCCCATTTTTCCCGTCTAAATTGGCTGATTATCCTATTTCTGCCGATTCTATTTAATTATGTCGTTTTTGAATCAATGACCTTGATAAGTCAGATTTGGGCAACCTTGTTTGAGTTTTGGGTTGGGAAAATCGAGATACCGGGCAAGGTGCTGATGTTCGCTACAAACTTAGTAAACCGTGAACTTCTGTTACCTGAGTTATTTATCGTCACCTCGGCGCCGAGCGCTCAAGATTGGTGGCTATTAGCGCTAATAACCGTGGCTTTATTAGTGTTGATGTATTCCCTTCCAAAGTACTTAATGCCCTTGAGTTATATCATTGGTTTTTTAGCGTTGATTATGTTGAGTTCGTTGATTTATTTCTCGATTATGCCGGCCAAGTTTTCTTATACGATTTCCGGCTATTTAAATAATCTTACGGTTTCCGCTATTTGGTTGATGTTAGTAATTCCCTGGATTCATGCACTTATTTATTACATTTTCGATTTTTCTTTTTTTAAAAAGGGATTGTTAACGACACTAACACTTGTTTTTATAATATTAGCTTTGCCTTTTCAGTTATTGGTTCAGGCGGTCATTCTTGTCAAATATTCAATTATTATGTTGCCGGTTTTAAATGTTTTTTTCGGATTATTTTTATTGATTCTCTGCTGTTTGTCTTTATATGGCTGGGCAATGAGTTGGGAGCGACATTCTCGATAGTAATAATTGACGGTAATATTTTTTAAAAAGGTTTTGCTAAGAGTTGTATTTAATATAATCCCTATTAGGGATTATATTCTGCATTAGGAAATTATTAGAAGTGCGGCTATTGGCGAAGAAATGAGCTTTTTGTTTAATAACTGGAGCGCATATAAAAATCTATCAGTATTTTAATGACGATATTTGGCATGCGAGTATTGATAGTTAATTTTTCAATTTTTTTATTTCACTTTATGGATACATTATGAGTACATCACTCCCTTTTAAAAGGAATGCTTACGTGTCGGCTGTGAGCTCCTTGCTGATCTCAGGTCTCAGCGCGGTCGCAATGCCGCTTCAAGCCGCTGAACTGGTCGTCAATGGCAGTTTTGAACAACCGGCAATTCCCTATTTAAGCTGGAAACTAAGCTCCACGTTATCCGGCTGGAAGCTTGGTGCTGAAAGCAAGGGTAATAGATTCGAACTTCAAAACAATGTTGCAGGGGCTCCGCAAGCCAAGTTAGGCAACCAATTCGCAGAATTGGATTCCAACGGTACCACATTGATTTATCAAGACATTCCGACTACGCCTGGAACTGTCTATCAGCTGCGGTTTCATTTTTCCGCTAGACCGGGCGTTGTCGACAACCAGCTGCAGGTCAAATGGGGCGGTACCGTCGTTGGTAATATAAAAGCCAGCGGGTTTCTCAAATTCAATACGGTTTGGAAGGATTACACTTACAGCGTGACTGCAACCGGTACCACTACCCGTCTGAGTTTCAGTAACCTTGGAGAAGTCAGCGATAGTTTCGGGGCTTATCTGGATGGCGTCAGCGTAGTTCCGGCCGACACTACTACTGCTCAAAATTCGACAAAGCTGGCCATTCTATTGCCTGACATCAATGCTGGCTCGACGCCGACCGATGCCTTGAGCACTCCGGCTGCACAGGCTTGGCTGGATGCAATTAAAGAAGAAGGCTTCAATGTGGAAGTCATTCGCGATAGCCAGTTTGCCTCGGTCGCCGGTAAATACAAAGCTGTCATCTTGCCCGATGCGGTACACCAGATCGCTAGCGAACAGTTGTTGAGCGACATTTCCGCTTATGTTAAAGACCAAGGCGGTAACGTGCTGATCGTTTACGATTTTGGCGCCCTGAACACTCAAGGCCTCTTCCCGACTTCGGGCCCGAATCCGTTCAGCAACCTAGTCGGCGTCGACTATAACCTGTACGGTGAGTTATACGGTCAAACCACTCTGTCTCCGGTCGGCTTGGGCCCAATTTACGGTATGGAAAGTACGCTGTGGAAGATGCAAGTACCGCCTGGTAAATATATGACCTGGCCTACTGAGGGTTCAGCGACTTTCACCATGGCATCCACTAGCGAGATTGCCACTGCAACAGATCCGGAAAACACACCTACCGCCTATCTGAAAACCGATAGCAAGGATCCCGGTGGTGTGCGCAAATTCGATGCAGGCTATATTCATCGCATTCCATTCGGACACGAGAAAGGCATCACTCCGGATCAGATTTTTGCTGCCCAATCTGAAAAGATTCCCCACAGCGCGTTGATCGGCAAAAGGCCAAACCGGCACAAACAGAACCCGGTTCCGTATTCTCCAGACGACAGCTTGCAAGGCGTATCTAGCTATTTGTATGGCTTTCTGACCTATCCGACCTACGTTACCTGTAACCTGGGCCATACCTCCAGTGCGAGCGATATAGCTAACTTCGACAGCAATTGCACTACCACCGGAGAAAGTTATACCGGTAACCCATTGCTGGTATCTGACAGATTCGGTCTGGTGGCTGGTCACGCATCGCGCGGCAACGGTAACGTAATGTTCGTCAATTTACCGTTGAGCCGTCTCAAAACTCAAACTGATGGTTTGTTGATGCATGGAGCAATCCGTTATTTTGGCGACGATTTATCACAACTCCCAAGATTGGCTTCTGTGCCAAACGGGATTCCTGGTATGACAGTCAATGTGCATGTTGACTCCCAAGACGCCTTGGCACCAATCAACGAAATGAAGGCTGCCGGTATTTGGGATAATGGTCCATTCTCGGTGCATTTCACCGGTGGTCCGGTCGTTGATTATCAAGAATGTCTAGCCGATAGCAACGGCTTGCCGATCCGCTCGTTGCCTGTCAACGGTCAACCGGCCACTTGCGCGAATTTGATCGCTAACCCGCTGGGTGATGTGGTTTATCAAAAAGACGTCAACGGTAACAAAATCGTTAAGTCAACTGCGGCAGTCGGTTTGAATATCCCCAATAATTCTGCGGCCAAAGCGGCTATTCAATATTTTGCCGCGAAAGGCCATCAGATAGGTGCGCATGGCGGTTGGTTGCATGACTACTACGGCAATAACGCACATGACGATATTTACGACCTGTCGACAACTCCGTCAACCTTGGTCAATCCATCCAATCAGGCTACTTACCAACCTTATTTAGAGTTGAACAAAACAACTGTCGATAAAGTTGTCGCTCGAAAAACCACCGAGTATTCGGCGCCAATGGGTAACAACTCAAAATGGGCGGTCAACTGGTTAGAAAACAATGGGGTGTTGGGTGCTTATTTCTTGGGTGATACCGGCATGGGAGCGACAAGGCACTGGCGCGAAGGCGACCTGCTGAACCAATCAATCTGGATGTTCCCCGTCACCCCGCTGGGCTTGTACGCCACCTTTGAGGAGTTTACCGAATATGGCGTGGATACTGCTGACGTCACCAATTGGCTAACCAAATTGGTTGATTTCGAAGTCGTTAACCGCACGAACCGCTTGGTGTATTTCCACCCGCCTGGAGCAGTAGACTACTTACCATCGCTGCAATCGATGATTGATAGAGCCGATAGTTATGCAAACAGCAGTAACCACGACTTCAAATGGTACTCGATGACCGACATTGCCAAATTCATGACAAATCGGAAGCAGGTCAGCTGGTCAGTTACACCGCAAAGCGGCAAGTTATTGTTCCAGGCTTCTCATCCAAGCAGTCTGGTAGGTCAGACTTGGATTCTGCCCAAAGAGGAATACAATAAACCGACGGTGAATTCCACTTACAACTACTGGACGCTTTGGGGCTATAAACCCTCAGCAACAGTCTCGGAAGATGGTGAAGCTTGGTTGGTAACAGTGAATTCTGGTACCAGTATCAGTTTTACCGTATCTGCCAAGTAAGCTGTAATTCTGCAAAAACGGGACTCGCTCTTTAAGACTTTTAGGGCGAGTCCGTTCAGTTCAATGGTCAGATTCGCCCTATAAGGGCCATTCAATTCTTTCATCCTACTCCCGCGGAGTAGGATGAAAATGCCGGGAATTTTAGGCTATCTGGTTTACTCATAACCTCTCTGCTGGTCAGATCCACTCATCTTTTGCGATCTCGACAATACTATTTACAGCGTATTCTAATCGAAGGTAAAAACGGTTACTGACTCAACTACATTAGAGCCAAACGAGCGAACACCTAGCTTGCCTGGATCAGGCAGTATCTTTTTGGTCATGAACCTGTTGAACCTGGAAAGGACTTTTTTGTCTCGAGTAAAATAGTTTTATCGCAACATTAAGACATGCTTCGGAACAGATATTTTTAATACCTACCCGGCCTGCTCGGTTGGTTTGTTTATTACCTGGGTCGTTCTTGGGGGGCATTTAGCCAATCACGCACGCCTAGCCCCGCCCACAATCCGGTAGCAAAGCAGGCGGTTAATAAATAGCCACCTGTTGGCGCTTCCCAGTCGAGCATTTCGCCTGCGCAAAATACCCCCGGCATAGCTGAAAGCATAAGCTTATCGTCAATTGCGCTAAAGCAAATACCGCCTGCGCTACTAATGGCTTCACCTATAGGTCTGGCCCCAGTGAGTTTAACGGGTAACGCTTTAATGGTTGTACACAGCAGCATCGGGTCAGCACAATCATCAGTACTTAATATTTCATGCAGCAGCGCTATTTTTACTGCCGACAATTTTAGGCGTTTGCGCAGGTGATTGGCTAGTGACTGTTTGCCACGCGGCATAGATACTTTGCCCAATAATGTATCGAAATCATTATCCGGGGCTAAATCGATGTAGACAGTGACACTGCCTACTACCGCAATTTCATCACGCAATAAAGCCGACAAACTGTAAATTAAGCCACCTTCTAGCCCGGTTTGTGTGATTACAAACTCCCCTTTTTGGCTGACTTGTTGCCCGGCCGCGATGAATGAGACCTGCACCGATTTCAACGCTTGCCCGGCAAAACGGTTGCAAAAATACTCGCTCCAACTTACGTCAAAGCCACAATTGGCCGGCTTTAGAGGATTGATTGTCACCGATTTATCATGCAGTAGCGGAACCCAAGTGCCAGTTGAGCCAAGCTGCGGCCAGCTGGCACCGCCCAACGCCAGTATAGTGGCATCCGCGGCGGAAGTTTTTTCACCATTTGCTGTATTAAAGCGCAGGGCATTGTTTTCCGTCCAGCCCAACCATTGATGGCGAACATGAAACATCACTCCGGCTAAGCGCAATCTGTGCAACCATGCTCGCAGCAATGGCGCGGCTTTCATATCAGTAGGAAATATGCGGCCAGAGCTGCCGGTAAAGGTGTTTATTCCCAGTTCCTTTAGCCAGGCAACCAGCGCGTCAGGTCCAAAGTCTGACAACATTGCTTCAAGATGCCTTCGACTAGCACCATAGCGCGTTAAAAACCTATCGAATGGCTCGGCATTGGATATATTCATCCCGCCTTTACCGGCCATTAGAAACTTGCGACCAACCGAGGGCATAGCATCGTAAACATCAACCTTTATGCCACTTTTAATCAAAACTTCAGCTGCCATCAATCCAGCAGGCCCGCCGCCTATAATGGCAACGGTCTTGGTATTAGCCATGATAACTGTCTGTAGAATCAATAAGCCGCTCGACTATCAAACCAATCGTCCCCACAAGTCGTAGTCATCGGCCTCTTCTAATTCAACATCAACAAAATCGCCGACTTTTAGATGTGTGGCACCATCAATAAATACTTGACCGTCAATTTCGGGGGCATCAGCTTTACTTCTAGCCACCGCGCCTTCTTCGACCACTTCGTCAATTAGCACGGTTTCGATCCGGCCAATGCGTTGTTGCAGACGCGCGGCGCTAATTTCGGCTTGATGTGCCATAAAGCGCGCCAAGCGTTCTTGTTTGACTTCTTCGGGTATGGCATTGGGTAATTCATTGGCGGCTGCGCCTTTGACTGGCGAATAAGCGAAACAGCCAACTCTATCCAATTGCGCCTCAGTCATAAAATCCAGCAACTCTTCAAATTCTTGTTCAGTTTCGCCGGGAAAACCGACGATAAAGGTGCTGCGCAGAGTAATGTCCGGACAGATGTCGCGCCAGGCTTTGATGCGGTGCAGGTTGTTTTCGCTGGCTGCCGGACGTTTCATCAATTTAAGAATACGGCTGTTGGCATGCTGAAAGGGAATGTCCAGATACGGCAATATCTTGCCTTCAGCCATCAGTGGAATGACGTCGTCAACATGCGGATAGGGATAAACGTAATGCATTCTGACCCAGATGCCTAAATCGCCGAGGGCTTCAGCTAAGTCATAAAAACGAGTGTTAACGGCGCGGCCTTTCCAGTCGCGGGATTGGTATTTCAGATCCAGACCATAGGCGCTGGTATCTTGCGAAACAACTAACAATTCCTTAACGCCGGCATTGGCCAGTCGTTCAGCTTCCAGCAGTACATCGTCAACTGGCCGACTAACCAAGTCGCCGCGCATGGATGGAATAATGCAGAAGGTGCAACGATGATTACAACCTTCGGAAATTTTTAAATAGGCATAATGTCTAGGCGTCAGTTTGATGCCTTGCGGCGGCACCAGGCTGATGAAAGGGTCATGAGGCGGCGGTAAATGTTCATGCACTGCGTTGACGACCTCTTCTAATGCATGTGCGCCGGTGACTTTTAAAACTTGTGGGTGGCGTGCGCGAATTTCGTCTTCTCTGGCACCCAAGCAACCAGTAACAATTACCCTGCCATTTTGTGCCAGCGCTTCGCCGATACTATCCAATGATTCTTCCACTGCTGCATCGATAAAGCCGCAGGTATTAACGACGACCAGATCGGCGTCCTGATAGGTTGGCGACACGGTGTAGCCTTCTGAGCGGAGTTTGGTCAAAATTCTTTCGCTATCAACCAGCGCTTTGGGGCAACCCAAACTGATAAAGCCTATATGTGGGGCAGTCATGTGAATCTCTTGGTATATAAATCGGATTAGTCTATCGAATATGGCATTTTGCATAAAACAAAAAGCCTTATCTTTTTGGTAGCCAGCTTATTAAATCGGGAGGATAAATCTGATGTCGCTCTGTTAAAAAGAACTTAGAGCGTGAAACGACTAGGAAAATGGGTTTAGCGATTTAAGTGATTCAGCCAACCGTTCAGCTGGCTGAATCTGATTACAAGACGATGCTTAGTGAGCCGCGTCGTAAGTTACTTTTATTTCTTGAAGAATTTTCAGAGCGTCTCTTAAAGCAGCTTCAGCTGGTTGAGATTCGCCTTTATCAATTGCTTCACGAGCTGCTTTCAATTGATTGTTAGCATATTGACGGCTACGTTCGGTTTGTTCGTAGCGGAACTCTTTTTGCAACTGGCGTGCTTCACCAATAGGAGCCAAAACAGCTGCTTTGTCAGCACCTTTTTCGATTAAGGCAATTGCTTCTTCAACTTTAGCAATTGTACCTTCAGCAGCTTCACGTACTTTGGCTTCTTCAGCTTTACCAGCAAAAGCAGTTGATGAAATCATTGCCATAGATGCTAAAGCAATAGAAACCACGATATTTTTGAATAACTTCATTGATTATTTCCCTCGGAGTTGTGGATGTTAGCTTCCACTTTAAAAAACGATTAAGACGATGTGCGGAATAACATATTTAAACAAATGTGCCATTTGCCAATAAATTGTAGCATGGAAGGTAATCTGTAATAGTAAATTGTTGACTTAAATACTCAAAAATTAGAGTGGCCACTTGGGTACATTCTTAGCCATATTCTCAAAACAAATTACTGATATACCCTTATAAACAAGCTGTCTCAGACAACTAAGCAAATTTGTTTTCGCATGACCACATTCACAAATTTTTGATATACTGAAAAACGGCTATTAACTGTGGTTATTTTGCAGAATTGTGGCCGGGTAACATCCAGTTGTATTCAAAATTAAAATTATTAATCGAGGTAGAAACCGTATGAAAGTATTGAAAAAAATCCTTGTTTCATTGGCAATAGCATCAGCACTGGGTGCAGCATCACATTCAGCAATGGCTGAAACCGATAAAGGCCGCGTTGTTTACGCACCTGCAGAAGCAATTGATAACACTGTTGCAAAAATTAGAACTGCATTAGCTGCAATTACTCAAGGAACCGATGGCGATAAAGCAGCTGATCTGATTAAAGATGCATCTGACTCTTCTAAAGAAATCAATGCCAATGACAGAGTAGATCGCGCACGCCAAAAAGCTAACAACCTTTTAAAATCAGCACGTACTCACGCAAAAGACAAAGCAACTCAAGAAGCAGAGCAAGAATTAAGAGAAGCCATAACAGCTTTTGAAGCCTTGAAGCCCCTCATTTAATTCAAAACCTGTAAGTTTGGTGTTGTATCAATACGATATCTGTGATAAAAATTAAGCGCTTGCGATGTGATGCAGGCGCATAATAATTTACAAAATCTTTTAGGAGGATCACAATGAAAAAAGTATTATCTTTAGTAGCTATGGCGTTAATGATTGTTGGCCTAAGTGGCTGCATGGACGACCCAGATGGTTCTAAACAAAAAGTTTCTGGCTCTACTTCCAGCATTCAGCTTTAATTTTTAAGCTTCTGGAATAAAAAAGCCCAGCTACTAGCTGGGCTTTTTTTTGCGTCACAAGACGGTTTGCAATAAGCAAGGATTGCTTTTTTAGGGTTACTAAGCGATATAGACGCTTTCATATACCCGATAAACTTATAACTATTAAAAAATGGAGATGGTGAAATATGCCGACAGATCAATATTTACAAGGCCAACTAGCCAAGTTTTTGGTCCGAACACAAGCAATAACAGCCTTATGCATATTGCTTGCACTGGCTGGGCTGGATTTCTTTTTTCCGACTAATTACCATCTGCAAGCTGGGATACATGGCATCAGTTCTATTTCTGCGTTGGTCCTAGGCACATATTTGACCCATCGGGCTTATGCTTTAATTCGAGGCGTGCATATTAATTTCCACTCGTTGCGCTATTGGCTAATGGGTGCAACGGCGATAAATTTTCTCGGCGCCCTCAGCGGTAACTGGATTTACATGCGCTATCGTGGACAGGATGGCCCAAAAGACTGGATTTTGGCGAATGTACCTGCTTTCCATAATTATTTGATGGAGTTCAAAGAGTTCGTTTCGTTATTCCCGTTTCCATTAATGCTGGCGGGATCATTCATTTTATTTTATTACGGCGATGCTATTCGCGAGCGCCGCGACTTGACTCAATTGGTCGGCATCTTGATATTACTAGCCTGGCTGTTTTTATTGTTGGGCTTTGTGGCTGGATTGACACTGGCCAAATTACGCTTTGTATAAGAGAAATTGTAATGTCTGAATTTCAATCCCCCGAAGAGCAATCAAAGCTAGAATCCACTGAACAAGAAACGTTGTTCTCTGGACCTGCAATTGCTGCAACTGTATCGCTATTACTGGGTTTTTACACCCTAATGATCACCCACCACATTTCCCGACTAAGCAAAGAAATGGATAAGTTCATCCATTCTTATGGCTATTGGATACCCGGCTCTACCGGCGTCGGGCCAGATGGCAGCATTGGTTCTTATGCGGGTAAAGAGGCCCTAGCATTATTGGTTTGGGGCTTAAGCTGGACTATTTTTCACCTGCTTTGGCGGAAGCAAGACATATCTGTTCGAGGCTGGCTGCCAATATTTTTAGGGGGCTTATTGCTAGTTTCTCTAGCATTTATTCATCCTATTATCGATCCATTCATACTCTTGCTGATCGATGTATTTGGCTAAGCGGGCACTTCAATGCATACTGAAACAATGACAAAAACTAAACATTTTTTTCTCGGACTAGTTCTATTACTGGCTGTTGTTCAACAACCGGTATATGCCGAAGGCGTGCTAATGAAAGCGCAGCCTCGCGATAATGCGGCGGTATCTAACTTTGATAGACAAGTAAAATTGTGGTTCAGCGGCAACGTCGGTGACCGCGCACCGTCACTGGTTGTACTAGACGATCAAGGCACACGAGTTGATAACGCCGACTTGCAATTAACCATTGATGATCGCAGTGAATTAAGCGCAACCACCAAGCCGCTAACACCTGGCAATTATATTGTGCGCTACCGTGTTGTAACAGAAGATGGCCTGGTCGTCAGCGGCATCAGTAGATTCACAATTAAACCTTAAGCTTCGGCCGGAGTCGCTCTTATGACCTCAATAAATATGCTGGTAAAAATATTGTCTTTGCTGATGGTTTCTTCCATAGCAACTGCGTCAGTGCCGTTAGCAAAACGTGCCGGTGCCGGTGGAAAAATGGATATGTATGGTTGCATGCAAAGCAACGATTATTACATTGCTAACTTTGCCGCTTATCAAGGTGACTTACAGCAACCTAAAAATGAAAGTGCTTTATTAACGGCTTTATGCGAAGAGTTACCGGCCGTTGGCTCGACACAAATCAGCATTGACTTACTGGATCGAGATGTGCGCCGTAAACCGGTCACTATTAAGGTGTTGGATAGCAATGCTAAGGTCATATTAGAAACACCGCCTACGGTACCCAAACAAGGCGTACTTACCGCGAATGTAAACTTCCCCGTACCTGGGCACTACCAAGTGGTGTTGTATATTGATGACAACGAACTTAAAGTTGCTCCAGAAATAGGTGCGCTACATATTCCGCTAACAGTTGCATTGGTTACGCCAGGCACTTCGGCATCCATGAGTAACTTATCCATAATTGTTCTAGCTATCTTGGTTATAGCATTGGTGTTTGGTTGGTTAATGCCGCGCTGGCTAAAACCTGAACACGCTTAGGGCAAATATCATTACGGCACATTGGCAATAACAATAGCCCGCTTGGGCGCTGGTAAGCCTTCGCAAGTTAGATCTAAATTATCTGAATTAAGAAAATTCTTAAGCGAATGAAACGGCATCCATTCCGTACTGCGCTGTTCTTCCGTACTGGTTACCGTAACGTCAACCACCCGGATATTGTTAAAGCCGCATCGCGCCAGCCAGTTGATTAATGTGGGAACACTGGGTAAAAACCACACATTACGCATTTTGGCATAACGGTCTTCCGGCAACAGCGTTTCACCTACCCCCCCATCAATAATCAAGGTTTCCAAAACCAATTCACCACCAGGCTTAAGACACGCTTTAAGCTCCAATAAATGGTCGATGGGCGAACGCCGATGATAGAGCACGCCCATCGAAAAAACCGTATCAAATGCTTTCACCTCAGGCGGAATATCTTCTATACCGACAGGCAATACGTAAATCGGCGCTTCGCCGTACAGCTTTCTGATCAGTTGAAACTGCATGACATTGAGCAGCAACGGATCAACACCTATTACCATGCGGGCACCCGCGCCTAACATGCGCCAACAGTGGTAGCCATTACCACAACCGACATCAAGCACCATTCGTTGCTGCAGCGGGCTAATATGATCTTTTAAACGATTCCATTTCCAATCGGATCGCCACTCCGTGTCTATATGTACACCAAAAAGATCGTACGGCCCTTTACGCCAAGGCAACAGGGTTTTTAACTGCGATTCAAACAGTATTTGACTGTTAATTGACAAATCACTGCCTCTGCCAATCTGCACAGTATCGGCATCTAACAATCGATGCGAGGTGTCAAAAGTCGGCAAGTCGGCAATCATTGCTTGCCATTGACTTAAGGTGCCATGCCGATTTTGGCTAAGTGCATTAAGTAACTGTTCAGGGAGTTGGTTAGCCCAGTCGTCGGCTTTGGCATCAAGCAAAGCTTGGTAAAGCGGTTGATAATCGATCATTACGATAAGGGAAAGCGCTCGAAATTATTCGAGTTATAAGCAGAAGTTTGTGCTTTTGAAAAAAGTATTAACCCCGCCCAACAGGCGGGGTTATTGCAGATTTTATTTAGGAATTAGCGGCAGATTTTGCGGCCAGAGCTTCAGCGTTGCGCTTTACTAGCCCGTCGATAACAGCACTTAAAGAACCTTTGGTCTGTACTTCATTGGTAAAAGTGCTGCGATAGTTAGTTACCAAACTCACACCTTCAATCGTAATGTCGTAAGCTTTCCATCGTCCATCATCTGCCAAAAACATCCGGTAATTGACGGCAACGGGTTGAATGCCGGGTTGCAATACTTCGGTTTTGACAATAGCTTTGTTGGCATCTTCACCTTGTTCCATTGGCAGGAAATGAACCGTCCATTCTTTAAATTCAACAAAGGCCCGAGAGTAAGTTCTTACCAGTAAGGTCTGAAATTCATGTTTGAAACGCTCGCGCTCATCATTAGTCGCGGTTTTCCAAAGCTTACCCAATACCAATGCAGAAATTTTGTCGAAATCGGTATGTGGATAGATAACTTCATTGACGAATTGGTTAACTTTGCCAAAATTCTGGATAAAAGACTTATCCTGCAATTTAGCCTGTAATTTATCCGCAGAAACTTTTATCACCTGTTGCGGCGGCGCCAATGTCTCGGCACTCGCTGTGGAAGGCATAATGCCAAACAACAGTGCCAATAAACCAAATATCATAAAATGCTTAGCTTTCATAAAACCCTCTAAAATCCCATTGGTAAACGCATAAATCTTCGTCAATATTAAGAACTCTGCATTCACTGATACAATAACAAACACGTCAATAATGCCGACATTAGACAGAAATTTGTCGGCAAAACACAACGAACCTATGAGTAAGTGCAGATGAGCAATGATACCATCAAATTCCCCCTAACTCGCATGCGAAGAATGCGCTACAGCGATTTTTCCCGCCGTTTAATGCGCGAAAATGTACTCACTGTTGATGATTTAATTTATCCGATGTTTGTCACGGAAGGCTCTAACCAACGACAAGCAATTGCTTCAATGCCGGGCATTGAACGCCTCTCTTTAGATTTACTGCTGGAAGAAGCGCGCGAGCTATATGAATTAGGCATCCCTGCTATTGCATTATTCCCGGTCATTGAAGCTGATAAAAAATCCGAAAATGCCGCTGAAGCCTATAACCCCGATGGTTTGGTGCAACGTAGCGTCAGAGCTTTAAAAGCCGCAGTGCCGGGATTGGGGATAATGACCGATGTGGCGCTGGACCCATTTACCACCCACGGTCAGGATGGACTGATCAATCTGGATGGTTATGTATTAAATGATGAGACGATTGAAGTATTAACATTACAAGCCTTATCTCATGCTCAAGCCGGTGCAGATATTGTCGCACCTTCGGACATGATGGATGGCCGCATCGGTGCGATCAGGCAAATACTGGAAACCAATAATCATACCAACACGCTGATCATGGCCTATTCCGCCAAATATGCTTCCAGCTTCTACGGCCCATTCCGTGATGCGGTGGGGTCCGCCGGAAGTTTAGGCAAAGGCAATAAATACAGCTATCAAATGGACCCAGCCAATTCTGATGAAGCATTACGAGAAATCCAATTGGATTTACTGGAAGGCGCCGATATGGTGATGGTCAAGCCGGGCATGCCTTATCTGGATATTATCCGCCGGGTAAAAGACCAATTCGGCGTGCCGACCTTTGCGTATCAAGTCAGCGGTGAATACGCCATGCTGAAAGCCGCGGCCATGAATGGCTGGTTGGATGAACAGCAGGTGGTGTTGGAATCACTATTAGCTTTCAAGCGCGCCGGCAGTGATGCCATTTTGACCTATTTTGCTAAATCCGTAGCGCAATGGCTGCGCGATGAGCGGCGGTCATAATGTCAGCAGATCGTTATGCGGTGCTTGGTCATCCGATAAAACACAGTAAATCACCACGCATTCATCAAATTTTTGCCGAACAAACCGGGCAAAATCTTAGCTACAGCGCTCAAGAAGTACTGCCGGAGCACTTTCAGGATGCAGTCACCGAATTCTTTGCGCAAGGCGGTAAAGGCTTAAATTGTACAGTGCCATTAAAGGAACTGGCTTGGGCATTTGCCTCACAGAAAACGCCGCGCGCGCAGTTAAGCAAAGCGGTTAACACCTTAAAACTGGAACAAGATGGTTCGATACTAGGCGATAACACTGACGGCGTTGGTTTAGTCACCGATTTAACGCTCAACCATGGCATTACCCTGACCGATAAGCGCGTGTTGATTTTGGGTGCAGGTGGCGCCAGTCGCGGCATTATTGGCCCGCTGCTTGAGCAAAAACCCCAGTCACTCATAATTGCAAATCGTACTATTGATAAAGCCCTGGGCTTAGCAGAAGAATTTCAAACTATTGCGCCAGTAGCCGGATGTGGCTTTACTGAATTGGCTGGGCAACAATTTGATTTAATTTTAAATGCCACGTCAGCTAGCTTGAGCTCGGAACTGCCGCCGTTACCGCCTGCTTTACTGGCTGAAAACGGCGTTTGCTATGACCTTGCCTATGGCAATGAACCCACGCCTTTTGTCCGCTGGGGCCGGGACCAACATGCCATAAAAAGCCTGGATGGCTTGGGCATGCTGGTTGAACAGGCTGCAGAAGCGTTTTTCATCTGGCGAGGCGTTCGCCCTGAAACACAAACTGTTATTGCCTTGCTCAATTCCGAAAGAACCGGCATTCCGAGTTAATCGGTTTCTAAGTGCTCATTTTTAAGCAGGATGTAATGCTGATAAGAATATTCCAAAAAGGCCTTTTCCGACTCTGTTAAGGGCCTGACTTGCCTGGCAGGTGTGCCGACATACAGATACCCGCTTTCCAGTCTTTTGCCAGGCGGCACCAACGCCCCCGCCCCCAACATCACATAATCTTCCAGCACGGCACCGTCCAGAATGATTGCCCCGATACCGACCAGGCAATAATCGCCGATGGTGCACGCATGCACGACGGCACGGTGACCAACCGTAACACCTTTGCCAATCTTAAGCGGCCGACTTTCCGGAGCAAACGGCCCGGCATGCGAAACATGCAGCACAGAGCCATCTTGAATGTTAGTACCTGCACCGATGCTGATGCTTTCAACATCTCCGCGAACCACAACCGTGGGCCAGATTGAGACATCGTCGCCCAATGTCACGTTACCAATGACTACCGCACTGTCATCAATAAACACTGCTTGACCAATGTGCGGCAGTACGCCGTTAAACTGTCTAATTGCCACGTTAACTCCTGATTCCTTAACTATACTAAGGCGAATTTATCATCAACTTGACAGTTGTGATAGTAAAAAACCCACCTACAGAGGCGCATATGGCACTGTTAAACACACTTAAAAGACAATTCCGCTCGGTTATCGAATGGCAAAATCCGCACCCGGACGCGCTGTTTCAACAATGGACCGATAATGGTGATGAAATCAAAAATGCCTCCACGTTGATTGTCGGCCCCGGACAAGGCTGCATATTTGTCTATCAAGGCAAAGTACAGGCGGTTATAGAGAAGCAATGCCTCATCAATCTTGCAACCGACAACATTCCGTTCTGGACCACGATCAGCAAATTTATGCAGTTTTTTGAGAGCGAGCACAAAGTCGGCATTTACTTTTTCAAAACCAGCCAAATACTCGATCAAAAATGGGGCACGACCTCGGTCATCAAATACCAAGACCCCAAATACCAGTTTCCGGTGGGCTTAAAACTATTTGGGAACTACAGCTACCGTATTGCCGAGCCTAAAGATTTTTTTGTCAATGTGGTCGGTAGTCACAATGATTTTTTCATTGATGATTTCAGAGCCATCATGTCGGCGCGAATTATTCATCCGTTGGCCGATTTTCTGGCAACCAGCCGCTACAGCTACGCTGAGATAGATGCTAACCGCGAAGAAATAGCCCTGGGACTTAAAGTAAAGTTATCGATTGCGTTTCAAGCATTGGGATTTGATATTACCGATTTTCGGATTGAAGGTACTGATTTCGACGATGACACCCTCAAACGCGTTAACCGCATTGCCGACTTAACCGCAGAAACTCAGGCCGCGCAAGCTGCAGGCGTTGATTATGCCAAATTGCAGCATCTTGAAGCCATGCGCGAGGCCGCCAGAAATGAAGGTGGTGGCGCGGGCATTGGTTTAGGCATGGGCGCAGGCATCGGTTTTGGTCAGCAAATGGCGCAGACTCTGACTGAACCGGCGGCAGGAGCGCAACCCGTTGCGAACGACACTGTCGCAAAGCTGACTGAACTCAAACATCTATTTACCGCTGAACTGATTTCAGCTGATGAATATGCCGCCAAGAAAAAAGCCATCCTGGATAGTCTTTAACCCATGGCAAAATGTACTCACTGTTCGGCACCGTTACCCGCCAACAGCAATCGTTGTAATTACTGCAGAACCCGCAATGATGTCGACCTGACCGGCCGCCAAGCATATAGCTTAAAAGGTCAATCGAACCGAAATTGTCCACATTGCCATACCCCTTTGCAGACCATCGATTTGCATCTCAATGGTAAAGTGGAAATAGATCGTTGCAACGATTGTTTTGGACTGTTTTTTGATCCCGGCAAAATAGAATTACTACTGGAACATACCGTTAGCGATGTCTATGACATCAACATCAAGCAACTGGATAACATCAATAGTGAGCGCTATCAGGCTGATAAACCGGTCAAATACATAAAATGCCCAACGTGCCAGAATTTTATGCTGCGTCGGGTGTTTGGCTATCGTAGCGGCGTCATTATCGATCAATGCAAAATCCACGGTATCTGGCTGGATAGCGGCGAAATCACCCATTTACTGGAATGGAAAAAAGCCGGCGGGCAATTGTTGGCGGCACAGAAAGAAATTACCGTAAGCTCGATACCTGCAAAATCCAAAAGCACCGGCCTAGCCAGAGATAATCGTACTAGCGGCCTGAGCGACTTTGAAGGCCCAACGGCATTGGATGTCTTGGAGACCTTAGCGAACGTGCTTGGCAAGCTATTTAAAGAGTAACTGAACAATTATCGACACTAAACATTACCCAGCGCAAAACAATGATTTTTTTATAAAAAGTCGAGTTTGTTATACTTCCTGAACGTAAATCAAACCAGAGCGGTAATTTTTCTAGTCGCTATGGCAGGCAACATGTATTTATACGAACAGTTTTTCAGGAAATAGGCATGTCATTTCTAAATTCCCTTTTCAAAGAGCGAAAAAAAACACCGGTAACATGCAGTCTGGAACCCGAAGCAGTATCTATTGATACCTTGGAAACACTGATTCCTGTCCGTAATTTTAGTAATGACAAGTTATTGGCTTTTGCAACCGAAGCTAAAACAGAAGTTTATCCTGCCGAGACGCTGTTATTCAGCGCCGGTGATCAAGCTGACAGCGTTCTTTATCTTCTAAAAGGTTCGGTCACATTATCGGACAATAGTGGGCAAAACTACGAGATTCACGCGGGAACCACCAAGGCGAAATTTCCTTTATCCAGTGGCGCCCTGCATACCACGACAGCACTAGCCGTATCGGACGTTGCGGTAATGAGAGTCTCGCATAACATTATGGCAAGTCGGCACGCTGAAGCGACACCCCTAGCAGAGCTTCACATTCCTGAAGAATTATCTGAAAACCACTTACTGCAAGCTTTTGTGCAACATTACAACAACGAAGAAATGGAAATACCTTCGCTGCCGGATATTGCTGTTAGATTAAGACACGCGATGCAATATGACATTGGCATTGCCGATGCGGTAAAAATCATCCAACTGGATCCGGTGATTTCAGCCAAACTGGTTGAAGTGGCCAATTGCCCGCTTTACGTCTGCGCCACACCGGCCAAAAGCTGTTTTACCGCCGTCAATCGAATTGGCTTGCATGCCACGCGCAGCTTGGTAATCAGCTTAAGCATCCATCACATTTTCAAAAGCAAATCGCCGGTAATAAAAAAACACCTGGATAGAATTTGGAAGCAGAGCCTTTATATTTCAACGCTAAGCTATGTTCTGGCAAGTGTCAGTAAGCAAGCAAATCCGGAAGAAGCCTTATTGGCCGGACTGGTGTGCGATATAGGTGCGGTGCCGTTTTTGAATTTTGCCGCCAACTTGCCCAAAGATTACTACACCGAAACAGACATTGAGCAGGCATTGCCGTATGTCAAAGGGCCAATAGGCTACCGGATTTTGCAGAACTGGGGATTTACTGAAGACTTTATCAAAATCCCACTATTTTCTGAGGATTGGTATCAAAATCAAGGACCGGAACTGGATTTGACCGATATTGTGGTGCTCTCGCGGCTACATAGCAAAATCGGTCTTACTCAGTTAACTGAATTGCCAGCGATTACCTCTATCCCGGCCGCCAGCAAGTTAAAGGATTACTCGCTATCTCCAGAACATTCTTTAAAAATCCTGCATGAAGCCAAGCAACAAGTGCATGATGCATTGGCGGCACTCATTCATTAATTGCTAGTTATACCAATCACAATAAGTTCACATGCTATCCCTTCTCCAACGGGAGAAGGTTAGGATGAGGGGTTCAAAATAAAAACTTATTGTGATTGGTATTATTGCGCCTTACGGATTGCCAATAGCGCCAGACTTAACGCTATCAAACTGGGCGCCACGGCAATAAGTGGCGGATTAAGATCATAAATCAGCCCAATATGGCCGGTGATTTTATCGATAATGTTAAAGCCCATACCGATCACCACCCCTATCATCATCCGTCCGCCCAGACTTACGCCGCGCTTAACCCCAATCACAAACGGTGCCGAAATCAGCAGCATAATAAAAGTCACCAGCGGATTCACTATGCGTCCCCATAAAGCCATTTCATAGACGTGTGATTTTTGTTGGTTGTCTTTCAAAAAATCGATATATGTCATCAAATCATAAAGCGCCAAATTATTGGGATTGACGACCACAATTTTCACCAAATCCGGAGCGATAGACGAGCGCCAAATGCTTTCAGTTTGTTGACTGGCGAGTATTTGCTTAGTGGAAATTTCAGATTGCTTGATTTGCTCAAGCTGCCATTGCTGGTCGCCTAAAAAGCGGGCGCTATCGGCATGGGTTGATAAGCGTAGATGCGCGGCATCATCTAGCTCGAAAATATTTATATCAGACAAACTGCCGTCATCTTGCAATTGCCGCACATTGATGAATTTTTTACCTTCGCGTAACCACAGCCCGTATTTACTATTCATGACGACTTGCTCGTTTTGTGCCGTCACTTTTAACAAACGAGCTGCACGCTCAGCAGAGGGCGCGACAAACTCACCGACAGTAATAGCCATGACAACCAAAATTGCGCCCGCCAACATCACTGCGCGCAAAATACCGAACACCGACAAACCGGCCGCGCGCATGGCAATGATTTCATGGTTATTGCCCATGGCTCCCAAAATAAACAGACTGCCCAATAAGGCCGAAGCAGGCATCAGCTCATAAAAAACAGTCGGTGAGGTCAGCGCCAAATAGGTAAAAATTTCTTTTAAGCCATAGTGGCCTTTACCTAAATCTTTAATTTCGTCACTGAAAGTGAACAGATTAAACAGCGTCAACAACAACACCAGCGCAACCAAGGAGCCTTTCAAAATCTCCCTGACGATATACCCGTTGATTACATTCACTTTGTCACCTTGCTCTTGAGTGTCGCGCGCAGCCATTGCCAGCCATACAATCGTGCCAACAATATGCTACCCATAATAAACAACAACAAGTTGACACCGACCGCACCTAACCAAACCGGAATGGTTCCCTTAATCACCCAACTTTGACTGACATTAACCAAATTGCCATAACTAAAATAGATTAAAAATCCAACCAGCATATTGCCGTAAACCCCGCTCCGTGGCGACATCTGCGCCAATGGTACGGCAATAAAACTGAGCAACATAATGCCCAAGGGGATGAATAACCGCCGTTGCAATTCGGCAATATCACGACGTGCGGCCGACTTAAGCAATACCTCGGTAGCGATAGATTCTTGAATGAAACTGTCGGCAGCGACTTTACTATCTACCCGCACCGAGTATTCATCGAATTGTTCAAGCACATAATTCAATGCGCCGGGATGGCCTTGTATGCGTTCGCCTTGTTCCAAAACCATATAGCGGCCAGTAGGTAAATCTTCCAAGTGACCTGTTTTGGCGTTAATGATGCCAAGGGTGCCATGTTGGCGATTTTGCACAAACACACCGTGCATTTTTTTGTCGTCGGAAATTTTTTCGACATAAACCACCAAATCACCCTGGCTATATTCGCTAAACTTTCCAGCAGCGATACCTCTAAGATCGGCCGATTCTTCGTCTTGTTGCATCAGCTGCCCGACGCGTGCTTCAGCCCACGGCGCCACATACGTGGAAAGCCCGGTAGCAAAAATCGACAACGGCAATACCAACACAAACACAGCCCGATACATAACGCCAGCTCCCCCACCGGCGGAGGCAACAGCGGCCATTTCTTGATCCCGATACATTCTACCCAGCACCATCAGCACCGCCATAAAAATGGCGGCGGGAAGAAAGGTGACGCAGGCGATAACGGTCTTTAAGCCCAAAATACTTAGCAGGATTTCATTGGACACTTGGCCTTCAATCGCCTTGTCTAAAATTCTAATGAACTTACGGCTAACAATAATGACCACAATCACTGTCAACACCGATGTCAGCGTTTTCAACAGATCTTGCGCGATCATTTTGTCCAGGATGCTAATGAACGGCCGATACCCCGATTTGTAGCCTTTTGACCAGTCTTCTGCCAAGCTTGTCTCCCCAATCTAAATCGATTTTGTGTTGTATAATCCGGCCCAGCCGTAGGATCTGCTGCGCTATGCAGCTATCTTCCTATCAACCCTTTTACATCCAGCCGAGTTAAGCCATGGACTATTCTATAGAAAGCGCCCCCTTAGAAAAACTGCAATCTGATTGCATCATTGTCGGCGTCTACCAAGATCAACAACTTAGTACATCTGCAACCACCCTTAACAGCAGCAGCCAAGGGTTGATAGCTACAATCGTCAGCCGCGGCGACATCAGCGGAAAAAACGGTGAAACATTGTTAATCAACGCCGTGTCCGGCATCGCTAGCGACCGGATATTGCTGGTCGGCCTGGGTGAAAATAAACCTTTATCCGGCAAAGATTACAAAAAAGCCCTGCAAGCAGCGGCCAACAGCTTGAAAAAACCTTACATTAAATCCGTGGTCTCGGCATTATCAGAAACCCCGGTTGATAATCGCGACTGGGCATGGAAAGCCCGGCAAGTGGTTGAAGCATTCCATGATGCCGCCTACCAATTTACAGCCTGTAAATCCGATAAAACCACCGAAAGTAAGCTCGAAAAACTCAGCATCGCCGCCCCGGAAACGCAAGCCGCTGCGGCGCAAACGGGTTTAGCCCAAGGCCGCGCCATCGCGGAAGGCGTCGCGTTAACCAAACTGCTTGCTGACTTGCCTGGCAACATCTGCACACCGTCTTATATTGCTGAACAAGCACTCGAATTAGGCAAAAAACATAGCAGCTTAGCGGTGAGCATTCTGGAAGAAGCCGAAATGGCAGTGCTGGGCATGGGCGCATTGTTGTCCGTGTCACGCGGCAGTCGCCAACCTGCCAAATTAATCACCATCAACTACCAAGGCGGTGCTCCTGACAGCAAACCGATTGTGCTTATTGGCAAAGGTTTAACGTTCGATGCGGGCGGTATCTCGTTAAAACCTGCGCCCGGTATGGATGAAATGAAGTACGACATGTGCGGCGGTGCATCGGTACTGGGCACCCTGCAGGCGGCGGCACAATTGCAATTACCATTGAATATCATCGGATTGGTTCCTTCTTCAGAAAACCTGCCTGATGGCGATGCCAACAAACCGGGCGACATTCTCACCAGCATGTCCGGTCAAACCATTGAAGTACTCAATACCGATGCCGAAGGCCGCTTATTGTTGTGCGACACGCTAACTTATGCCGAACGCTTCAATCCTGAAGTCGTCATCGACTTGGCGACATTGACCGGCGCTTGCCTGGTCGCCTTAGGCCGTGTACCGAGCGGCTTATTGGGTAATGATGATGCCCTGTGCGATGACTTAATTGCCGCTGGCGATGTCGCCAATGACACACTCTGGCGCCTGCCGCTCTGGGAAGAATACCAAGAGCAACTCAAATCCAATTTTGCCGACATCGCCAATGTCGGCGGCAAAGATGCGGGTACCATTACCGCCGCCTGCTTCCTGGCACGTTTTGCCGAAAAATTCCGTTGGGCGCACCTGGATATTGCCGGTACTGCTTGGCGTACTGGCCAAAACAAAGGCGCAACCGGTCGTCCGGTACCGTTGCTGGTGCAATACCTGCTTAATCGAGCACAAGGCTAAAATCGATTCATGCCGGAGGCCACTTTTTACGTTTTGCAGTCAGATTCCCAACGGGAACGTTTTGCCTTCGCTTGCCGACTGATTGAAAAAGCCTACCGTAGCGGTCAGTTCGGCTATGTACTCACCGATTCCGATGCACAAAGCCAGCTCATTGACGACCTGCTCTGGACCTTCAGGGCAGGTAGTTTTATACCGCATCAACAGGTCACCGGCGAGCTGCCTGCATTGAAAAATATCTTTCTGATCGGCTCGACGCCCACGCCGCAAGCTTGGCAAAAACTCGTCATCAACTTATCCAATCAATCCCCGCAAAACTTTCAGCAGGCCACGCGCATCCTGGAAATACTCGATAACAGCGAAGCCACCAAAGAACCCGGCAGACAACGTTGGATTCAATACAAACAGGCAGGATTTGATGTGACCAAGCATGAATTTGATAAAGCTGTTGATTAAGCCCTTCGACGGAGCTCAGGATGACCGGTCATTTGTTGATTTCGTTTGTGGTCGACTGCACGGATGCAGGAGGTAGGACACCAACAGTAGGCGCTTTAGGCGACGCAGGAGCAGTTGCCGAGAGCCTGTCGAACCAAACGTAATAAATTAATTTATAAGGTACCGTTCGCACTGAGCTTGTCGAAGTGCAGAATGATATTCGAAAATGCCAAAGTACCAGATTCCTTACATGCAAGAACCCAAGGACCACGATGCAACTCCAGCTTGAAGACCTGCTTTACCAACAAAAAGCCATACAAAGCGCTGTTGATGTCTTCAAAGGTCAAAGCAAAAACTTGCCAAACCGGCCCTTGCTGTCGCCAATCAATACCACAGACATCACCTCAAACCAGTGTCTATTAAGCCTGGAGCAGATACATAAAAACAAACTCGCTATCCTGCAACAAAACGCCTTGCCGGAACATGACGCCGCGTTAAGCGATGAGCCGCAAATCTGCATCGAAATGGAAACCGGCACCGGTAAAACGCTGGTGTATATCCGCACCATTTACCAACTCTACAAAGAATACGGCTACACCAAATTCATCATTCTGGTGCCGTCGATTGCAGTCAAAGAAGGCATTATCAATACACTGGAAAGCTTTGCAGACCAGCTAAAAGCCCAATATCAACAAAACATTCACTGGTTTGAATACGACAGTAAACGTCTGAACCAACTTAAGCATTTTGTTACCGACGATCAGCCGCAAATCATGCTGACCACTGTTCAAGCCTTTACTGCGGAAGATCGCATCCTTAACCAAACCGGTCGGGATGACAGCATTGGCGGATTTACTTACCTGGAAGCCTTAGGCCAAACACGCCCCATCATTATCATGGACGAGCCGCAAGAAGGCATGGATACCGACTTGGCGCAAAAACGCCTGAGCACCTTAACGCCTTTGTTTGTGTTTCGGTACTCGGCCACCCATAAGCGCATCATCAACCGGCTATATCGTTTAACGCCTTACGACGCTTACGCAGAAGGCTTGGTGAAAAAGATTGAAGTGCTTTCGGTAGCCGAAATCAACGACGAAGCTACCTTAAAAATTGAGCTACAGGAGATTCAAACCCAAGCCGGACAAGACCCCAAAGCCAAGCTAAATCTTTGGCACAATCTCAAAACCGGCTTTGCGCTTAAAGCCAGTAAATGGCTGAAGGCCGGTGACAATCTGGGTGCAGTCACCAACAACATCAGCTATCAAGACTTTACCGTCGAGCGCGTCTACAAAGGTCTTCGAGACAAGCACTGGAAAATCCATTTCAGCAACGGCGTGGAAATAGAACAACACCAACGGCAAGGCGACATTGGCGGCATCTTCCGTCAGCAGCTGTATTGGTTAATCAGCAGCCATTTTGATAAACAACAAAAGCTCAGGCCCCGCGGCATCAAATGCCTGTCGCTTATTTTTATCGACAAAGTCGATAATTACCTCGGTGCCGAACCACTGATAAAACAACTGTTTGTCGAAGAATATCAACGCGTTCACCAAGAACGCACCAACAAACCGGCCAACCCGGCACAAATTATCGCCGTGCAAGGCTACTACTTTGCCCGCACCGGCAAAGGCGACTTTACCGACAACGAAAGCGCCATGCTCAAAAACCGGGAAATTTACGACCTTATCCTTAAAGACAAGCAGCAACTGTTGTCGCTGGATAACCCCGTTGAATTTATCTTTTCGCATTCCGCGCTGGGCGTCGGCTGGGATAACCCCAACATTTTCAACATCGCCACCCTTAACCAAACCTACAGCGAAATCAAAAAACGCCAGGAAATAGGCCGCGGCCTGCGCATCTGTGTCAATCAACAAGGTCGGCGCATTTATGACCCGGCCAGCGACGATGCCGATGATGAAATCAACGTGTTAACGCTTATTCCCAATGAAACTTACGAAACCTTCGCCTTGCAATATCAGGCGCAATTGTCGGAAGAATTCGGTAAAGACGGCAAACAGCCGCCACTGCGCAAAAACAGCAAAGGCAACAAAAAGCCAAACACACTCACCCGCAATGATGCGCGCTTTAACAGCGACAGCTTTCGTGAGTTTTGGCAGGCATTGGCCAGAAAAACCCAATACACCGTAAGTTTTGATGAAGCGGAAATTATCCGTTGCGGCATTCAAGAACTGAACAAAATAAACATCCCCAGCTACGAAGCCGAAATACGCCTAACCCGCATCAAAGCCCTGCAAAACATCCAGGGCCAAGGCGAGGAAATAGGCCGGGAAATCGCCCAGCTTAAAGCCAGTTACTCGGCGGCGGATATTGTCGAACAAATCAGCGAGAACACCTCACTCAGCTACCGCGTGGTGTTTAACATCATAAAAGCCCTGGATAACAAAGCCCAAATACTGCGCAATCCGCCGTTGTTCATCCAGCAATCCAGCACAGCACTTAAACGCATTGAACTGGCCGAAATGCTGCGCACTCTCAGTTACCATGAAACCGGCGACAGCTTTTCTCTGGAGTTGTTTAAAGAAGCGATTCATACCTATGCACCGGTTGAGCCCACGCCCAACAAAGGCATTTACGACTTTGCCATCTGCGATGCCGATTCTCAGCCGGAGCATAACTTTGCCCGCCAAGCCGACAACGACCCAAAAGTTGTGTGTTTATTAAAACTGCCCGATTTCTACCAAATCCCCACGCCCATCGGTGAATACTACCGCCCGGATTTTGGCCTAGTCGTCAAACAAAGCAGCCTTAAAAACTCTGACAGCAGCGAACTGTATTTTGTTATCGAAACCAAAAGCACCAATGACATCAACGACGACAAAGCCCTCACCGAACACGAACGCAACAAAATCCAATGCGCCGTTAAACATTTTCAGGCCTTGGGCATCCGTGCCGAAATTGGTGGCGAGGTAACTTACCAAGTTAAAGAAGATCCGGGCAGCTACCAGCAAGCCAGCTTTCAGGCGCCGGTTAAAGACTATGGAGATGTAAAGATATAAATAGTGCCAACGATACGTGACGCAGAGCGTCACCTGCGGCATTCCCATTTATGCCCTTTAGGGTACGCAGAGCGTGGGAACGATAACAACCATCGCTCCCATGCTCTGCGTGGGAGTGTAGCCCGAGACGCTCTGCGTCTCGCACCGCTGGACCGTAGAGCGAATATGAAAGAAAATAAAATGCCCAACACCCCCGATGTCCAGCAAGAACGCTTGCAGGAATTAAAACGCCTGTTTCCCGACCTGTTCGACGGCGAAGGCCAGCTTAAACTCGACGACCTTAAACAACTGGCGGGCGAGCCCAGCCAACACAAAGAACGTTACGACTTTACTTGGTCAGGCAAACGCAACGCCAAACAGGCCGCTTACAGTCCGACCACCGCCGCGCTGACTTACGATGAAACCCGCTCAGTCAATCCCGACAAGGCAGGCGGCAACCTGATTATCGAAGGCGAAAATCTGGAAAGCCTTAAATGCCGACGCCAAATGGAATCTGCGCCAGCATCTTAAGTATTTGTTTATTGCGTTTTAGGTATTCCCAAAGATTGACGTGGAAGCGATACAATGCAATTACGTGTTAACAAATTGAATACACAAGGGGATCACAAAATGAACACCGCAGAAAAAGTTTATCAAGATCTACAAGCTTTTCCAGAACCGTTAGCACAAGAGGTTTTGCAGTTCGTGGAGTTTTTAAAGTTTAAACAGCTTAATTCAGAAAAAACGCCCAACGACACCACAGTAGCAGCAATGCATGCAGCCGAGCGGGGCGAATATGAGGCAACCAGCTTGAATGATTTAAAAAAGCAGTGGGATGATGCGTGAGAGAAATTGTCCAAACCTCGCAATTTAAACAGGACTTAAAGAAGATAAAACATTCAGCCCGTTATAAAGTCGACGATTTGTTAGCGGTTGTTGAATCGTTAGCTTGTGATAAACCACTTGCTGAAAAACATCGAGCACATGATTTATCTGGTAATTGGCAATCACACAAAGAATGTCATATAAAACCTGACTGGCTGCTCATTTATCGCTTACTTGACGATACCTTGGTGTTAGTTAGGACAGGTACGCACAGTGAATTATTCTAAGAATTTTATAAAAACAGACCTTTCAACCATGGAAAAAACATACTCCCCGCACGACATTGAACAACGCTGGTATCAAACCTGGGAACAGCAAGGCTATTTTGCTGATCAACCCGAAAAAACCGATGCAGAATCTTACTGCATTATGATTCCGCCGCCGAATGTCACCGGCAGTCTGCATATGGGCCATGCCTTTCAAGACACCATCATGGATGCCTTGACTCGCTATCATCGCATGAAAGGCTATCGCACCTTATGGCAGCCCGGCACCGATCATGCCGGTATCGCAACGCAAATGGTGGTTGAACGCCTGTGTAATGCCGAGGGTCTTACCCGCCACGATTACGGCCGGGATAAGTTCATTGAAAAAGTCTGGCAATGGAAGGAAGAGTCCGGCGGCACCATTACCAGGCAATTGCGGCGTATGGGCTCGTCTCTGGATTGGAGTCGCGAGCGTTTTACCATGGACGAAGGCATGTCCGAGGCGGTGCAGGAGGTGTTTATTCGCCTGTACGAAGAAGGCCTGATTTACCGCGGCAAACGTCTAGTTAACTGGGATCCGGTACTGCACACCGCGGTGTCCGATCTGGAAGTGTTATCCGAAGAAGAAAGCGGCTTCATGTGGCATATCCGTTATCCGTTAAGCAACGGCACCGGCCATTTGATCGTGGCGACCACCCGTCCGGAAACGCTGCTTGGCGATGCCGCCGTAGCGATTCATCCGAATGATGACCGCTACAAACATTTATTAGGCGAATATGTTGAGCTGCCGTTAACCGGCCGTCGCATCCCGATTATTGCGGATGAATATGTCGACCCTGAATTCGGTACCGGCTGCGTAAAAATTACCCCGGCCCATGATTTTAACGATTACGAAGTATGGACGAGACACCGCAACCATTCAGCTATTCAAGCATTGCCCAATGGCGGCTTGATCAATATTTTTACCATTGATGCGCAAATTAGAAACAACAAGGATGATGATAGCCAACTGATTCCGCATCAATATTTTGGCCTGGATCGCTTTGAAGCCCGCAAACAGATTGTGGCTGATTTGGAAGCGCAAGGCTTGCTGGAAAAAGTCGCCGACCATAAATTGATGGTGCCGCGCGGCGATCGCAGTCAAAGCGTTATCGAGCCGCTGTTAACCGACCAATGGTACGTCAAAGTTGCGCCATTGGCGGAACCGGCCATCGCCGCGGTTGAAAATGGCGACATTAAGTTTGTGCCCGACAACTGGAAAAATACCTATTTTGATTGGATGCGTAATATTCAGGACTGGTGTATTTCCCGGCAAATCTGGTGGGGCCATCGCATTCCGGCCTGGTATGACGACAAGGGCAATATTTACGTGGGGCGTTCCGAACAAGCTATTCGCGATCGTCATCACTTGCCCGCCGATTACCCGATTCGTCAGGATGAAGACGTATTGGATACGTGGTTTTCGTCAGCGTTATGGCCGTTTTCAACATTGGGTTGGCCGGAAAATACCGAAGAATTAGCCAAGCATTATCCGACCAGCGTGCTGGTCACAGGCTTTGACATCATTTTCTTCTGGGTGGCGCGGATGATTATGATGGGCTTGAAGTTTCAAGGCCAAGTGCCGTTCAAGGAAGTCTATATTCACGGCTTGGTTCGTGATGCCGAAGGCCAGAAAATGTCCAAATCCAAAGGCAATGTATTGGATCCTATCGACATTATTGATGGCATCGAACTGGAAGCTTTGGTTGCCAAGCGTGTCTCTGGAATGATGCAGCCGCATCTAGCCAAAAAAATCGAACAATCTACACGCAAACAATTTCCTGACGGCATCGCCTCGTTCGGTACCGATGCGCTGCGTTTTACTTTTGCTTCGTTGGCGTCGACGGGCCGGGATATTCGCTTTGACCTAGCGCGTACCGAAGGTTATCGCAATTTCTGTAACAAGCTATGGAATGCGGCGCGTTATGTGCTGATGAACACCGAAGAGCAAGATAATGGTTTATCAGATGGTCCCATTGCATACACGCAAGTCGATCGTTGGATTACCGCCCGTTTACATCAAGTGACTGCGGTGACCAGCAATGCCATCGACAACTACCGCTTTGATTTGGCGGCGCAGTCAATCTATGAATTTACCTGGAACGAGTACTGCGACTGGTACTTGGAATTAGCCAAAATATCACTTCAATCGGATGATCTGGCTTTGCAACGCGGCACTCGCAAAACTTTGCTGAATGTTCTGGAAACCTTGCTGCGCTTGGCACATCCGATCATGCCGTATATAACCGAAGAAATTTGGCAACGGGTTGCGCCTCTCGCCGGTATCACCGAAAAAACCATTATGTTGCAGCCTTATCCGGTCGCAGACGATGCATTGATTGATCTCAATGCGATTACTCAAGCCAACTGGATCATGACCTTTATTTTGGGCGTGCGTCGTATTCGTGGCGAGATGAATATTGCTCCGGGTAAACCGTTACCAGTATTGCTGCAAAATGGCTCTGATGCGGATCAAAAAAATCTATCCCAAAGCCTGAGTTATTTACAAAAACTGGGCCGATTAGAGTCAATCACCTGGCTAAATCCAGATGACACTACACCGGAATCAGCAATTGCCTTGGTTGGTGAGTTGAAAATTTTGATACCTATGGCTGGGTTAATCGATAAAGAAGCCGAGTTAGCAAGGCTGGCAAAAGAAATCCAAAAAATTGCTAACGATTTGCCAAGAGTCGAGGGTAAGTTGAATAATCCCGCTTTTGTTGATAAAGCGCCACCGGAAGTAATTGATAAGGAACGCGCCAAATTGGCAGAAATGCGCTCTTTGCTAAACAATCTTGAGCAACAACAAGAGAAAATCCGCTCATTGTAGAAACCGCTTGTTCTACGCAGTCACCCACATTGTTAGCGTTGGTGACTGCCCTTCTAATCATTACAAAACACCCTCGCCTGTTTTGCCAGTCCTTGTAAATTTTCGGTTAAGAGCTTTTTTAAACAAAGAGATAATTTTTGAGGTGAAATTCATCAGTGTTTCCCCAAGAATAGACAACCCGTCATGCCAGTTGGACAAATCTGTCATGTCGTCTATAGTTTTTCCACACACTTGATTTTTAAAATCACTCGCCATGGCATCTGTTTTTACTGACTTACAATTTAATGGCCTAACTCGTTGTTTTATCGAGAACGGTCTGCTGACTGAAAATGACGCACAAAAGTATATTCAGGACGCGCAAAAAGCCAAAGTGTCGTTAATTGCCTATTTGGTTACCAATAAACTGATCGATAGTAAAACAATTGCAGCCCGCGCTTCTGTTGAGTTTGGCATACCTTATTTTGATTTGGATGCCATTGATTATCGAAGCTTGCCAATTAGTCGAGTAGCGGAAAAACTGATTCGCAAACACCACGCCCTGCCTTTATTTATTCGCGGCAATACGCTGTTTTTGGCCATCTCTGATCCAACTAATTTTCAAGCGTTGGATGACATCAAATTTCAAAGCCGCCTCAATCCTGAAGCCATTCTGGTTGAAGAAGATAAGCTTGCCAAAATCATTGATATCGCATTAGAAGCGGCCGATACATCCATGTCCGATATGCTGGATGCTGATCTGGACAATCTTGAGATCACCGGTGGCGATGAAGACACCACCAAAACAGACAGCAATTCCGACATTGACGATGCGCCGATTGTTCGTTTTGTAAACAAAATTCTGCTTGATGCTATTAAACAAGGTGTCTCCGATATTCACATGGAGCCTTACGAAAAAAACTTTCGCATTAGGTACCGTGCCGATGGCATCTTGCATCAGATAGCCAGCCCACCTGCCAGCATTTCCGGTCGGATCATTTCCAGAATCAAGGTGATGTCGAAGATGGATATTGCCGAACGCAGGGTACCTCAAGATGGCCGAATCAAGATGACGCTATCTAAAAATCGGGCGATTGATTTTCGGGTTAACACCTGTCCAACACTGTTTGGCGAGAAAGTCGTGTTACGTATTTTAGATCCTACCAGCGCGCAAATCGGTATCGAAAAACTGGGATTTGAACCAGAACAGCAACGGCTTTTTTTGAATGCTATTAATAAACCTTATGGGCTGGTTTTGGTAACTGGCCCTACCGGTAGCGGTAAAACCGTGACCTTATATACGGGCTTGAACTTGCTTAATAGTGTCGAACGAAATATCTCAACCGCCGAAGACCCTGTCGAAATCACGGTGGAAGGGATTAATCAGGTCAACATGAATGTTAAATCTGGGCTTACATTTGCAACAGCCTTACGGGCTTTTTTGCGGCAAGATCCTGACATTATTATGGTGGGCGAAATTCGTGACACCGAAACTGCTGAAATTGCGGTCAAAGCAGCACAAACAGGCCATTTGGTGTTATCCACCCTGCATACTAACGATGCTCCGCAAACATTAAATCGCTTAATGCAAATGGGTATTCCGCCTTTTAATATCGTCTCGGCAGTTAATTTAATTATGGCGCAGCGTTTGGCCAGGCGATTATGCGAGCGCTGTAAAACGCCTGCTGACTATCCCGAAGTTACCTATTTATCATCTGGTTTTAAACAAGATGAACTGGCAACACTAAAAATATTTAAAGCCGGCTCAGGATGTGAGCATTGCACCAATGGCTATAAAGGCCGGGTGGGTATTTATCAGGTAATGACATTGAGCGAAAAAATGCGCTCACTAATTCTTGAAGGAGGTAACGCTATGCAACTGGCTGAACAGGCAACTGCTGACGGCATTAACGATTTGCGAGCGTCCGGATTAAATAAAGTGCGAATGGGCGTCACCAGCCTTGAAGAAATCGATCGTGTAACCAAGGAATAATCATGGCAGAACAAGCTGAGCAACTGGACTTTATCTGGGAAGGGACTGACAAGAACAAAAAAAAATCCGGCGGGGAAATCTCTGCCAAAAGCGAGGCAATAGCAAAAACCGAGCTAAGACGCCAAGGTTATCGCGTCACTAAATTCAAGAAAAAACCTAAGCCATTATTTAAAGCCAGAGTTCAAGCCATTACGCCTGGGGATATAGCGATTTTTGCCCGGCAATTAGCAACAATGCTGTCAGCGGGTGTGCCGTTAGTACAATCTTTTGATATTGTTGGTAGAGGCCATGAAAACCTCAGTATGCGCGACTTGTTGTTAGGCATCAAAGCCGATATTGAAGGCGGAGATACCTTATCTGAGGCATTGGGCAAACGGCCAATATATTTTGATGAATTGTTTTGTAATTTGGTCAATGCCGGTGAGCATGCCGGTATTTTAGAAACCTTGTTAGGCAAGATCGCTACCTACAAGGAAAAGACCGAATCGATGAAGAAAAAGATCAAAAAGGCGCTAACCTACCCGATCTCAGTCGTTGTCGTAGCGTTTGTGGTAACCACAATTTTGCTGATTTTTGTAGTACCGGTCTTTGAAGACCTCTTCAAAAGCTTTGGCGCAGACTTACCGGCATTTACCCGTATGGTGATTGACATGTCGGAGTGGATGCAAGAATGGTGGTGGATAGTGATTGGCATCGTGGTCGGTGCTGTTTATACCTTTGGCTATTTCAAAAAACGCTCAAAGCCGTTCAATCACTTTCTCGATAAAACATTACTGAAAATCCCTGTGGTCGGGCTTATTTTAAACAAGTCCGCCATTGCGCGATTTGCCAGAACCTTATCTACGATGTCGGCTGCGGGAGTGCCATTGGTCGACGCACTGGAATCAGTAGCGGGTGCCTGCGGCAACATCATTTATGCTGAAGCGGTGTTAAAGATGCGCGAAGAAGTAGCCACCGGCCAACGCTTGCAGTTTGCTATGAGTCAGGCCAATTTGTTTCCGCACATGGTGCAGCAAATGGTGGCCATCGGCGAAGAATCGGGCTCGATGGACGCGATGCTGGCCAAGGTTGCCGATTTTTACGAAGAAGAAGTCGATAATCTGGTCGACAACTTAAGCAGCTTAATGGAACCAATAATCATGGTTATTTTAGGGATTCTGGTCGGCGGCTTGATTGTCGCGATGTACTTGCCTATTTTCAAAATGGGTGCGGCTGTCGGGTAAAACTTCCAAAAATTTAGATTGTTTCATTTTTATGTGGATAACGCCTTATACCAATCCCAATAAGTTTTTATTTAAAACCCTCATCCTAACCTTCTCCCGTTGGAGAAGGGATAGTAGGTGAACTTATTGGGATTGGTATTAAATTATTCTTCCCCCTGTCTTAACCCATAGGTATCTACACAAGTTTTTGGCCCCTTCTCGGCAATTGCTCCTGCATTGCCCTACTACCTACATCCATGTAGGCATCCAGCGGGAGAAGGTTGGGATGACGACTGCAAGGATGCAGGCATCCAGCAGGAGAGGGAGTAAAATGGTTCTACAACTCATTGATTCTATATTGTAAAAAAGTTGTGTAGATAGTTATGGTCTTAACCCGCGCTTCTCTTAAGAAGAGAGCGCATATTCTTTTCCAAAATCCTTATGATGCAAGAGCTAAACATCCAGTTAAATAATCCTGTTTTTTTCGTTAGCTTAGTCGGCATTATTGGATTGTTAGTCGGCAGCTTTTTAAATGTAGTCATTTATCGACTGCCGGTGATGATGAACCGTAGCTGGCGCAAAGACTGCCTGGAGTATTTGCAACTCCCTCCCGATCAGGAAAATAACGAGCCGTTCAACCTATCCGTACCGCTATCTCGGTGCCCCCAATGTGCATCGCCTATCAAACCGTGGCAAAACATCCCTGTTTTTAGCTATCTATGGTTGCGCGGCAAATGCGCCAACTGTAAACACCCTATTTCTTTGCGTTATCCGGTTATAGAGGCATTTACTGCTATTACCTCAGTCATCGTTGCCTGGCATTTTGGTTATACATTTCAGGCTGGATTTGCATTGTTGCTGACTTGGGCATTAATTGCCCTTGCTTTTATTGATATTGATAGCCAATTATTGCCGGACTTAATCACCTTACCGTTGCTGTGGCTAGGCCTGCTCTTGAATTTATTTGGGATATTTACTGATACGCATACCAGCATTATTGGCGCAATTGCCGGTTATATGGTTCTCTGGAGCGTCTACCACTTATTTAAACTATTAACCGGCAAAGAAGGCATGGGCTATGGTGATTTCAAATTATTAGCTGTGTTCGGTGCTTGGCTGGGCTGGCAGACCTTGCCGATGATCATCATTTTGTCGTCATTGGTCGGGGCAGTGATCGGCATCGGCATGATTATTTTTGTTAAACGCGATCACACTATTCCTATTCCTTTTGGTCCGTATTTAGCGGCCGCTGGTTGGATTGCTTTGTTATGGGGCGAACCCATCAATCAACTTTATTTAGACTTTGTTGGTCTTTAAGCAATGTTAAAAGTTGGCCTGACTGGCGGTATAGGCTGCGGTAAAAGTACGGTTACCCGGCTGTTTGCGGCAATGGATGTGCCTGTTATCGACGCGGACCAAATCGCACACCAGTTAGTAGAAAAGGAACAGCCTGCACTCAAGCAGATACAACTGGCTTTTGGCGGCAGTGTAATTAACGCGGATGGCTCACTAAATAGAGCCGCACTTCGAGACATCGTTTTTTTCGATATTGAGCAAAAACAACGTCTTGAAGCCATATTGCATCCCTTAGTTTTCAAAACCATCACCACAACGCTTGAAAAACTCAGCGCACCTTATTGCCTTATAGCTATCCCATTATTGTTTGAGTCAGGCAAAGCCGACTTTGTTGACCGCGTACTGGTGATTGATTGTCCGGTTGCAATGCAGATTGAGCGAGTTAGTCAGCGAGATCATTTAGCGCGCCAAACCATACAAGCCATCATTGACAGTCAAGTCTCTCGAGCATTCAGAATAACCCACGCCGATGATGTGATAGATAACTCAGATGCCGAAGATAGGCTTGCGGAACAGGTTAAAAAACTGCACAATTCCTACCTTTCATTAAGCGCCTGCCGGGATAATCGAGTCTGTGAACAACACCATCACCTATGAATTTCCACTCAACGAACGTATTCGGGTTTTCATACGGCTAGAACAGCTCTTTCAACAATTTAATCACTTTTTAACTGGACCCACCGTTGCCGATAAGCGCGCAGCGATCGCAACACTGCTGGATATTATGTCCATTTTCAGACGCAATGATCTAAAGTCAGAAATATTAAAAGAGCTGGATCGACACGCCAAAGTACTCAATAAAATCGCCACGAGCCAAAGTGTTAACACAGAAAAAGTTCATGAATTGCTAGACCAAATCTCAGATATTAGCCAGAAACTCTATGCTGCCAATGGCAAGATTGGTATCCATGTTATGGAGAGTGATTTATTTCAGAGTGTTACCCAACGTAGCTCTATACCTGGCGGCACTTGTTCATTTGATTTACCCGAATACCATTATTGGCTCGAACAAGATGAGCCGACCCGGCTTAGAGATCTAGAACGCTGGAGCAGCCCGTTTACCGATGTGCGTAATGCCATTGATCTGATTCTTAATTTCATCCGCAACAGCGATGCACCTAGCCAAGAAGTTGCCGTTGCCGGTTTTTTTCAGTTCTCATTAGACCGGGGCCAGCCGTACCAATTGATCAAAGTAAGCGTCGATAAAACCTTGTCTTGTTTTGCAGAAATCAGCGGCGGCAAGCATCGTTGCAGTATCCGATTTATGAAGCCATCAGAAGATGATAAGCGTCCAACCCAAAGCCACGACGATATCCCATTTACATTGAACTGCTGCCTTTTCTAATGTCCGAGTCAACACTACAGGTCAAATGTCCAACTTGCCGCCGTCCGGTACCTTGGAGCCCTGAACAAGAATTTAAGCCCTTCTGCAGTGAGCGTTGCAAAATGATTGATCTTGGTGAATGGGCTATGGAAGAAAAAGTGATTCCAGGCGAGCCGCTAGAGGACACTCTTGATCAACTAGACGATGACAGTTTTTTTCAGTGACTTTTGAGCATATCGAGCTTGGCTGAAGTAAATTTGAGGCATAAAAAAACCAGCCGATGCTGGTTTTTTTATGCCTCAATTCTTTTTGGCGGAGTGGACGGGACTCGAACCCGCGACCACCGGCGTGACAGGCCGGTATTCTAACCAACTGAACTACCACTCCGTTTTGAGAGCGCGTATTGTATAAGGTTTTTATTATCCGTCAAGCAAAGATAAGCACATAGATTAATATGATGGCAGCATCGAGAGAATTTGAATTTGTAGTACGGAAATGGAATGCCTGGGTTCCCGGCATGAAATATCATCCGGATTGGCACGATTGGTTTAATAATCAAGACCCTATTGAGCCTGAACAAGCGCTCATATCCAGCAATGTACCCAAACCTCTACAACGCCGATTAAGTCCCTTAGCTAGAGCGGTTTTTAATGCTGCGGATGCCTGTATTGATAATGATGTTGCGATGCCTGTTGTGTTCAGCTCTGCGCATGGCGAAGTTAATAAGTCGTTAGAAATGCTTAAAGACATGCAACGCGGCGAGGATATTTCACCTACTGCATTCAGCTTATCAGTGCATAACGCTATTTCCGGCTTGTTTTCGATCGCCCATAGCAATCATCAAGAAATTACTGTGCTTGCACCCGGCCAAGACGGCATCGCGGCGGCGTTTATTGAAGCGCTTGGGTTATTGCAGGAAGGCCATGATGACGTGCTGATCATTTTATATGACGAGCCCCTGTCCGAATTTTATCCATACTTACCTTTTGCCCTCACGGCCAAAACCAGCGGTGCCTTGGCATTAAAAATTTCTTGGGCAGGTGACGGCTTGCCATTGCAGTTATGTCGTTCATCCGAGCACCGTAATGATGGCGAACATGCCTTACAAATATTCTCCTTTTTAAAATTTCTAGTAACGGATGATCAGTCTTTACAACTAGGTAACCATAGACACAGCTGGATATGGCAAAAAAAATAAACTATCTATGGCGGCTTTTGGCAACAGGGCTGAGTTTTTTCATCTTTGGTGCGGGCGGTTTTCTGTTATGGGTATTAGTGTTCCCGACACTCTCTCTATTACCCGGCACTTCCAGGCAAAAAGCCAACCGCGGCCAACAAGTCGTGCATTACAGTTTTTATGTGTTTATTGGCTTGATGCACAGACTTGGCGTGATGACCTACGAAATAGACGGTTTAGACAAGTTAAATCGCCCCGGACAATTAATTGTCGCCAATCATCCCACATTGATAGACATCGTATTTTTGATCAGCCGAATTAACCAGGCCAACTGTATTGTCAAAGCCCGGCTGTGGCATAATCCTTTCATGCGCGGTCCCATATTAAATGCTGGCTACATCAGCAACGGAGATCCCGAACAGATGATCGCTGAGTGCGTTGATTACTTAAAATCCGGCGGTTGTATGATTATTTTCCCGGAAGGTACGCGTTCAGTTCCGGGCAAGCCGTATCGATTTCAACGCGGTGCCGCAGCCATCGCCTTGCAGGCAAACGCAATAGTAACGCCGGTGATACTGACTTGTTATCCCAGCACATTAACCAAAGCGGAACAGTGGTATCAAATCCCTCAGCGCCGCTTTCATATAGCGATGCATGTTGGCGATGATTTTGTACTGGATGAATTCACCGCCACCAGCGCCAAAGCCTTAGCCGTCCGCCACTTTAACCAGCATTTACAAGATTACTTTACTCAACAGCGGGAGCTTTATCTGCACCATGGAAAATGAATTAAAACAACTCATCATCGACGCACTGGATTTGGAAGACATCAGTATCGCCGATATAGACAGTCAGGCGCCTTTGTTCAATGATGGATTAGGATTAGATTCGATAGATGCTCTGGAATTGGGCTTGGCTATTCGAAAAAAATACAACGTAAAGATTGATGCCGAAAAGGAAGATGTTGTGAAAATCTTCTCCTCGGTAGCCACATTGGCTGCATACATTCAAGCTGAGCGCAGTTGAGATAAGCCATGCAAACACGCGAAGAAATTCTAGCGGCGATTAAAGAAATCATGGTCGAAATGTTCGAAATCGACGAACACGCCATCACTCTTGACGCCAAATTATACGAAGACTTGGACTTTGACAGCATCGATGCGGTCGATATGATCGTCAGGCTGAAAGAAATGACCGGCAAATCTGTCAAAGCTGAAGATTTCAAAACAGCCCGAACCATTGGCGATGTGGTCGAGGCCGTTTACAAAATGATTAACAGCTAAACATGAACTTGCTAATCAACAGCCTGATTGGTCTAGCAACGTTGCTATACCCATTCGCTGTTTTTTTCGGCAGCCGATATTTTGAGCCCTGGAAATTGGCCGGAATCTTGATTGCGTTGTTGTTAGTCAGGCTGGCGGCCAGTGTCTCCAGAAAACACTGGAGCACCCCATTATTGATTGGCGGTATTGGCTATGCCTTATTCGTTATGTGGAGCAATCAGTTAGGCGCGTTGCGACTCTACCCGGTGTTAGTCAATAGTTTGATGCTATTAATTTTTGGCTGGAGTTTACTATCGCCACCCAGTTTGATCGAGCGTCTGGCACGCTTACAGCATCCCGATTTGCCGCCGCAAGGCGTTATCTATACTCGTCGCGTTACCCAAGTCTGGTGCGGCTTCTTTATCGTCAATGGCTCGATCGCTTTGGCAACGGCGCTATGGGCGAGCCTGGAAATATGGAGCTTATATAACGGCTTCATCGCCTACCTATTAATGGGCATTTTATTTGGCGGCGAATATCTAATCAGGATGAGAACGCAAAAACATGTTCAATAAGTTGGTCCCGCTGTCGCATTATCTAGTTACCCCCAAAGCCGCTAACGATGTCATTGCCACCCATGCCGGACAAACTTATTCAGCTAAGCAATTTGCCGACGCTGTTAAATTCTGGGTTAACAAATTGCAAGCTCAACCCGTCCAGCGCTATGCTTTATATACCGAAGATACCTATCCTTTTGCGGTAATGTTGTTTGCGCTGCTACATGCCGGTAAAGAAATCTGGATACCCGGAAATAACCGCCCCGGCACAGCTCAACAGTTACCGCAAGATTGTCAGTTACTAGGCGATTGGGATGCTGGCAAACCTATCGATTACTATTTGCAGACAACAGAATATTCCTCTTTGTCTTTGGCGCCGTTAAACGCCTTCGAACCTCAATTGGTTATTTTTACATCCGGCTCCACCGGGCAGCCTGAACCGATAGCCAAATGCTTAAATCAGTTTCAGCTTGAAATCGACGCACTGGAACAACTCTGGGGTGCGCAGCTCGGCAACGCGCAAGCCTTGGCAACCGTCAGCCATCAACATATTTACGGTTTACTGTTTCGGGTATTATGGCCTTTATCTGCAGGGCGCTGTTTTCATAGTCAAACAGCGATCAATCCGGAAATTCTAATCAAATCCGCCGGATCAATACCGGCATACTGGATTGCCAGTCCGGCGCATCTCAAGCGCTTGGATCAGCATTCACCCTGGTCAGGCATTGCCGACTTAAAGGCGATTTTCAGTTCCGGCGGCGCCTTGCCAGAGAACGCCGCACAACAAATCATGACGTTTAGCGGCCAAACGGTGCTTGAAATTTATGGCAGTTCCGAGACGGGTGGCATTGCCTGGCGCACACAAGAGAAGACCTGGACATTATTTTCAGGCATGCACTTAACCTTTAAAAATGACAGTTGGCATTTGCATTCGCCTTATTTGGTAATCCCCGAAAATTGCCAATTAAACGACCAACTCACCGTACTGGATGATGGTCGTTTTCTGCTACATGGACGTTCAGACCGCATCGTTAAAATAGAAGAAAAGCGCCTGTCCTTAACCGAACTGGAACAGCGCTTGCTGACATTGCCCTGGATAGATGAGGCGCATGCGTTGGTAATCGCTAAAAGCAGAGATTTGGTCGCTGTTACCGTAGTGTTAAGTCAATCGGGAGCCGAACAGCTAGCAACCCAAGGAAGAAATCCATTAATTAAGCAGCTCCGCAAAGCGCTTGAGCCTTGGTTTGAAGCAGTTGTGCTGCCCAGAAAATGGTTATTCGTTAATACCATGCCGTTAACGCCCCAGGGCAAAATCGATCAGCACTTATTAACCAGTCTGCTGGACGTTGATAACCGCAAGCTCCCTCAAGCGCTCAATCTTGTAATAACTGCCGACGACATCAAACTTGGGCTTAAAGTACCGGAAGATTTAGTGTATTTTCCCGACCATTTTGCCAGCTACCCGTTATTGCCTGGCGTCGTGCAACTTGCTTGGGCGGAGCATTTCGGCAAACTATTTTTCGTTATTAATAAGCCGTTTAGGCACATGGAAGTGATTAAATTTATAAAAATCATCCAACCCGGTGATGAATTGACTCTGACCCTCAACTGGAAAGCAAATACCGGAAAATTGTATTTTAATTTCAGTTCAGCTCAAGGTCCGCACAGCTCAGGGCGAATGGTTTATGAGGGTAATAAATGAAAACCTGCATCGTCGTTCCCGTTTATAACCACGAAGACGCAATTCCTAAGGTGGTGGAAAAACTAAAAGAATTTAAGTTACCGTGTTTTTTAATCAATGACGGCAGCTCATTACAATGCGCACAAGTGCTGGAAGACTGCGCGAAACGAGAGTCAAGCTGGCTGACATTAATTAACCGTCCAGAAAACAGCGGTAAAGGTGCAGCGGTACTCGATGGCTTTAAGGCCGCACGATTATTGGGCTTTAGCCATGCCCTTCAAATTGACGCCGATGGTCAGCACGACATTAATGATATTGCTGTATTTCTTGCTGCCAGCAAACAAAACCCCAACGCCATGATCCTGGGTAAGCCGCTATTCGATCCTTCCGCACCTAAAAGCCGTTTGTATGGACGACGAGTAACTAATTTCTGGATAGCAATCAACACCTTGTCGTTGCAGATTGCCGACGGCATGTGTGGCTTTCGTTTATATCCGCTCGCCGCAGTTGCCGAGTTAATCGCAACGACGCCGATAGCCAAACGCATGGATTTTGATATTGATATTGTGGTGCGTCTTTACTGGCAAGGCGTCGATACCATCAACATCCAAACTGCCGTGCAATACCCCTATGACGGCGTTTCGCATTTTAAGATGTGGCGTGACAACGTGATGATTTCAAAAGCCCATGCCAAACTGTTTTTCGGCATGTTACCTCGCCTCCCGCAATTACTAAAAAGACACTGGCGATGAGCAAATCCGCGCATTGGTCTGCTATGGGAGAATGGAGTCTGGTCTGGGGCATGCGCTTTTTATTGCGTGTTTACCTGCTGTTCGGGCGGCGGGTATTGCAATGGTTTTTATACCCGGTCGTGAGCTATTACTGGCTAGCAAATAAATCCGGCAGAGCGGCTAGTTTGGATTATCTCAAGCGCATTAAGCAATTCGCACCAGCCGTAAACTTAAACGACAATCTTTGGACCAGCTATCGACATTTCATTAGCTTTGCCAACGCCATTATCGATAAATTGGCGGCCTGGTCGGGCGCATTGTCTCTTACTGATGTCGACTATCAAGGACGCGAACAATTGCTCGCGGCCATTAACAGCTGCAAAGGCGCTGTGCTGTTGGGTTCGCATCTGGGTAATCTTGAAGTCTGCCGCATGATTGCCGATCTGGATAATGCCCCTCGTATTAACGTGCTGGTACACACCAAACACGCAGAAAAATTCAATCGCCTGTTAAAACAAACTAACGAACACAGTGGGTTAAACCTGATTCAGGTCACTGAGATTAACGCCGCCACCTCAATGCTGTTGAGCGATAAAATCGACAACGGCGAATTGGTGATAATCGCCGCCGACCGTACGCCGGTCAGTCCACAACCGCGCGTTAGTAAAGTTAAGTTTTTGGGCCGCGACGCGCTGTTTCCGCAAGGTCCGTTTATTCTGGCTTCATTGTTTAAGTGCCCGGTTTACACGTTGTTTTGCTTAAAACATCATGACAAGCACACCATCTATTTTGAACATTTCAGCGATGAATTAACCTTCCCCAGAAAAACCCGCGAGCAAGCCATGCAGCAAACCATTCAGCGCTACGCCCAGCGCCTTGAGCATTACTGTTTAATGGCACCGTTACAGTGGTTTAATTTTTTCGATTTTTGGCGACTAAATGAGTGATAAAAAAACCGTAGTATTCGATGGCCAGCCGTTGACCATTGAAGACATTTGCCGGATTGCCCACCAACACGCGCAAGTTGAGTTAAGCCCGCAGCCGGAATTTATCGAGCGTATCGACAAAGGCGCGCGCTTTATCGATACCTTGTTAAAAGAACAAGGCTTTGTCTATGGCGTAACGACCGGTTATGGCGACTCCTGCACCGTTTCCATCCCGCTCAACCTGGTCGAACAACTGCCCAAACAGCTCTACACCTTCCACGGTTGCGGGCTGGGCGATCATTTTGATGCTGAGCAAACCAGGGCCATTTTGGCAGTGCGTTTAACCAGTCTGGCGCGCGGTTTTTCCGGTGTACGCTATCGCTTATTACAGCAGCTGGCTGAATGTTTAAAGCAGAACATCCTGCCGTTGATCCCGCAGGAAGGTTCAGTCGGCGCCAGCGGCGATTTAACGCCGTTGTCTTATGTCGCAGCGGTGCTGGCGGGTGAACGAGACGTTTTGTATCAGGGCGAGCGCCAAGCCACGCAAACTGTGTTTGCCGCGCTGAATATTGAGCCGCTTACCTTAAAACCCAAAGAAGGCTTGGCGATTATGAACGGCACCGCCGCAATGACCGGCATCGCCTGCCTGGCCTATCAACGCGCCGAGTATTTATCGCAACTGACCACACGCATCACCAGCTTGGCGTCGGTCGCTTTAAACGGCAACGCCTACCACTTTGACGAAAAACTGTTTTCAGTCAAACCGCATCCAGGCCAAAATCGCGTCGCGGAACGATTGCGTGCCGATTTGCAATTGCAAGACAGCGCGCCGCGCAACGACACCCGCTTGCAAGATCGTTATTCCCTGCGTTGTGCGCCGCATGTCATCGGTGTGCTGGAAGATTCATTGCCCTGGCTGCGGCAGTTTATCGAAAACGAATTAAACAGCGCCAACGACAATCCCATCATCGATGCCGAAGGCGAACACGTTTTACATGGCGGCCATTTTTACGGCGGCCACATTGCCTTTGCGATGGACTCTCTTAAAACGGCCGTGGCGAATTTAGCCGATTTAATGGACCGGCAAATGGCGCAACTAATGGACCCCAAATTCAACCACGGCCTGCCCGCCAATCTGTCCGGCGCCAGCGGCGAACAAGCTTTGTTGAACCACGGCTTCAAAGCCCTGCAAATCGCCGTCTCCGCCTGGACCGCAGAAGCCCTAAAACTGACCATGCCCGCCAGCGTGTTCTCCCGCTCCACCGAATGCCACAACCAAGACAAAGTCAGTATGGGCACTATTGCGGCTAGAGATTGCATTCGTATTCTGGAGTTGACCGAACAGGTGGCGGTGGCGGTGTTGTTTGCTGTGATTCAGGGCGTTGAGTTGCGAGGCAATGTAGAGGCGTTGAGTCCGGCATTGCAAAATACTGTTAAGCAACTGCGACTACATAGTCCGTTTTTGAGCACTGACCGGGCATTGGAGCAAGAGCTACGGGGGTGTTTGGAGATGACACGAAAACAATATTGGGAACTGTATGATTAACATCAGTTCCTCGTTCAACTTCTCGTTCCCATGCGCCGCGTACCCTCTGGGGCATAAATGGGAATGCTTAACAGGCGCGCTGCGCCCCGAGTACTAAACAATGGGTCGCAGCCGCTACCGAATTTACGACGGACAAGCCCCACATTTTTTAACCTGCACCGTGTTGAACTGGATACCGCTGTTTACTCGCCCACAAACCGCTGGCATCATTCTGGATGCGCTACGACACAGGCAAGAAGAACTAGGCTGGAAAATATACGGCTACGTCATCCTGGAAAATCACCTGCATTTAATTGTACAAGCAGAAAACCTGGCTTTGGAATTGCCGCGCTTTAAATCCTACACGGCTCGCCAACTGATCGACCATCTGAAAGAATGCGGCGCCGAGCGATTACTGCAACAACTGGCGTTTTTCCGCAAGGATCACAAACGTGATCGAGATTATCAATGCTGGGAAGAAGGATCGCACCCGCAGCTTATTGAAAATGAACAGGTGCTTCAGCAGAAACTCGAGTATATCCACCAAAACCCGGTAAAACGGGGTTATGTAGATGATCCTACGCATTGGAGATATTCCAGCGCTAGGGATTACTCCGGGCAAACTGGGTTGATTTCCGTTTATAAGAGTTGGTTGTGATTCTTGGCGCAGCGCGCCTTAAATGCATTCCCACGCCGCGCGTGGGAACGAGATACTAAAAATTTTTGTATATTTTCTAATACCTACGGATACCTAAATGAAATCAGCAATCACAATCGCGGCAGCACTTATCCTGACAGCCTGTTCCAACTCATCAGGCGTCGTTAAAATAGGTCCAGACACTTTTACGATATCAACATCTGCATCCCCGGGGAAAGGAGGTGTTCCCGCAGCAAAACGAATTGCTTACCAAGAAGCAGCAGAAGAATGCTCGCACCGTGGTGATTTAGAGGTCTTCACCCTAAGCGAAAAGACTTCCTCCCCGACATGGACGGAAGGTATGGCCAGTATGGAACTGAACTTTCGCTGTCTGCGCTTTAACGATCCTGAATTCCAACGTCAACGGTTGCAGAGTTCGCCTGACCAAATTATTGAGAATCGTCAGCGATGAACATCACAGATATGACTAAAGATTATCCTCGTTCCCACGCGCTGCGTGGGAATGCAGTCAAGGCGCGCTGCGCCAAGTAACTAAAAACAATGACCACACCACCATCGACTTAGAAATCCCCTTCCATGATGTCGACATGATGGAGATCGTCTGGCATGGGTATACTGGAAACCATCTATTACAACTACCCGCAAATGCGTGACTCCGGTTACGCGTGGCCAGTATTTGATCTTAGAGTTCGCTACACTAAACCGGTAATGTTTAGACAAATCATTACCGTCAGGGCAGAAAACGTTGAATGTGAAAATCTCTTGAAATTAAATCGCCTAATTTATAGCTCCCACGCCCCTAATTGTCGTGCATGGTATTTTAGATAATGATAGCCTGTCGACACTAACCAATATCGGCTTTTTACTCCCTAATCAGTTAATCTCATGTTTCGACTCAGCCAATACATGCGCGAGCTTATCGCGCCTACCTCAATCAAACCAGCACGTAAACCTGCGGCGCCTGTAGTGATTTGGAATTTGATTCGCCGCTGCAACCTTACCTGCAAGCATTGTTACACCACCTCCGCAGACAAAGATTTTCCCGCGAGTTGACCACGCCACGGTGATGGATGACTTAAAGGCTTGGCAAAAGACCGTCAAGCAACTGTGCGAGCATAATGCTTATTTGAATACTGATCGGGCATTGGAGCAGGAATCACTATGTTGTTTGGAGCTGACCAGGAAACAGCATTGGAATTTGTATGAGTAGAACCAGAACGTCTCGATTCCACATCAATAGGCGCATAACAGTCAAATAGACGGCAAACTTAAAAAGTGTCAGATTTTTTTACACCTTGGAAAACTGTTGATTTCTTCAATTTCTAACGTGTGAAAGCTTTAAGGCTATTTAGGATAAGTCTTACAAATTTAACTCAGCGGCTAACTCAATCTGTCTTCCGCTTTCTTTTTCTCATTGCTTGTAAAGAAAAAAGGATAAATTCCTAGACACAAAGGTAAAAAGTGTCGGATTTCTTTACAACCCTTACCATGCACTCTCCTCAAAAAACAAATAAGCCATTGAATAAAAACAATTTATTTTTATGGCATTGCCTTTGCTTATATTTTTACAGTAGCCCAAATTATCGGCTACAGACTAAAAATAAATCGAAATAAGATTTTCGAGGTTGCTATAGGTATTCATACGAATATGTTTACCTTATATTTTTAATCAAAATAATAAGGGTGGACTTATTTACTATGTGCTCATTTAATTAATTTGAGGATAGGGAGTATTTTCATTTTAAATACTTACGGAGAACATGATGAAAAAAAAATATTTTGAAAAAACGCTATTAGCTGGTTTGCTTATGACCAGCGGTTCGGCGTTTGCTCTTCCAGCGTTACAATTAGATATTAGTGGCGGTACCTATGATTTAAGCTCTGAAACGATTGTTAAAAGCGGCTCATCTTTTGATGTTTACGCTTTTGCGACACCACAAGGAAATCTTAGTTCGAGCGAAATAAAAGGTACCCAATACTACCTTTCCGCTGCTTTAACCGGGCCGAACGGTTTGGTTCCTCAGCAAGGTCAGAACCTGGGTAGTTTTTCTTACACTATTGGATCAATAACCACTGCAGTTAATGTAACATCAGGTTTAGTATTTGGAACACCACCATTGGATGAGTTTTTCCAAAATGCATCTAATGTTTTTGATAATGGGGATTTAAGTAAACACTCAATTTTTCCTACATATTTCAAACAAATCGCTCTTGATCCTTTTACGGACAGCCAACAGATAGTAGGTTACAACACAGCCACTAGACCTGGCGGGCCTTTAACTACAGATGCAGGCACTGGCACGTTTTATCAAAAAATAAGTTTTAACCTAGCGGGACTAGCTTCCGGATATGATTTACATTGGGATTTATATTCAACTAAAGTTGCTACGAACTCTAGTGATGTAAATATAAATGACTTTGCACCATATTCCCATGATGCTGAAAGTATTCGGGATAACAATCCACCACCACCTCCACCCGATGAAAATGTTCCAGAACCTACAGCGCTTTGGATGTTGGGCTTAGGATTACTGGGCTTAGCGGGCTTTAAACGTAAACAATCTAAATTAGCTGCTTAATTTCAGGCTGTTTACGTAATAAAAAGGGCGCTTTATGCGCCCTTTTTTGTGCCACTTAAATCGTTAGTAGGAGTGGGTAGGGCCAGCTCCTACCTATTATTAGAAATTAATCGCTTTGCTAGCTCCCAACGAATTCCCTGCTTTATCAAACGCTTGTACTGTATAAGTATAAGTGCCTTTGCTGCTGGGTTTGTCGTTATATTTAAGGCTAGTAGTGCTGCTGATTTTAGTACCGTTACGGCTAATATCGTAATGGTCAACGCCTGAGCCTGCATCTGTTGATGCACTCCATGATAGAGCGATTTGGGTTTTTTTAACTACTAGGGCTGACAAGTTACCGGGAGCCGTAGGTGCGGTACCATCAACAATCACACTAGCTGATGCGCTGGCATTGTTATGACCGTTGGCTGTTACAGTAACTGATTTGCTGTAAGTACCATCTGTTGTTGGTGCGGTTAATGTCCAGGTAGCAGTTGCACTACCCGCAGGATTTAATGCATACGACCCAATAATGCCGCCGTCACTGTTAGTTAAGGTAAAGGTGGTCGCGTTGCAAACTGATGAATCGTTATTGGTCAGCGAAACATTGAAAGAGATGGTCGCCCCGGTTTTACTGTAAATAGAGCTAGGCGTTAATGCCACAGCAGGTGCGGCACTGGTGCAAACGGCTTGTGCGGCGGTAGCTGCTGAGCCGATATTAGAATACACAGAGTTACCGTTACTGTTATAGGTACGGACGCGGTATTGATATGTGGTTGCCGCCACCAATCCGCTATCGCTAAAGCTGGTGATATTACTATTTGTAACAGCAATTTCTGACCAGTTAATACCATCAGCTGAACGCTCTAGTCTAAAGCCGGTCTCATCATTGGCATTATCCGTCCAGGCTATATTGATTTGGCTGACAGATAGTGCAACAGCTGTTAAGTTGCTGGGGGCATTGGGCACTGCAGTTGATACTGTTGCCCTGAATGCGGCAACAATGCCTTTATTGTTATTCATCGACAAGGCGTTATTTTCTGTCGCTGTACCGGTCACTTCGCCTGTAGACAAACTGACATTTGGGTTTGAGAAATAGCTGATTCTGTTAGCACCGGTGCAAGCGTAAGACATAACGGTTCTAAAACCGGCTGTTTGGCACAGTCTGTAACCATAAGAATAGCTATATGCGCCAACAGAAGTACCGGCATTCGCTAAATCGTGATTATTTCCTTGATTATGTCCTAATTCATGCGCCATGCTTTGGTTAGAAAGACAGGCATAAACCGAATCATCATGTACAACGCTAAACGCATAGGCTGAAAATCCTGTGTTGATCCAATTGTTAGTCATCATATAGCCGATACCGCAGTAATTACTGTCAGCTGTGATGAGCGACACCTGGTCTGCACCCACTTGGTTACGCAAGGTGTGCAGTTCATCCATTTTGCCGTCACTGGTGCCAGTCAAATCGGTCAAGCTGGTAGACATGTTGCCGGTTTCTGCATAGTTGGTTTCTACCATCTTCACCAAGTTAAGCTGCATATCGACTTTACTATTTATATAGGCTTGGTTGGCCATCGCAACGGCGTTGGTAATTTTTGCTTCTATACCGGCTTGGCCTGAGGCATTGTTTTTTGCTTTGGGCGTGTAAGCCACCATTAGGTCAATCACGGTGCCGACGGTTGCGGCGCTGGCGGTGGGGGCGGTAATAGTTGAGTTGCTGGTGGTATCCGGTTGGCCACCGGTAGACAGAAAGTCTTCGGCAGTTATTGTATCGCTGCCGTTTTTAGGGTTTCTGTCAGGATCAACTTGAGTAATATCGTGTTTATTATTACCTTTAGGTTCAATGTCATAGGTCTTTGTACCTATTTGCACAGTGCCCGAAATAGCATTGCCGCGTTGGGTTAAAAACACTTCACTTTCTTGTTCACCTTCAACGTGACCAATCCAGGTGGTACTGCCCTTTACATTGTCGATCAATCGGTCGCGGACTGCGGTAACAATTACATCATCAAACAGATTTAGGGTAATAGTGTCGCCAGTTAATAACTCGCTATGTATATTAACAGCTCGGTTTCTGATGGCTTTTTTCGGCAAGGCTTTTTTGATTTGTTGAATGCCAACATCATCAAATAAATCAGGGACTGGATTCTTAGCACTTGCACCAATAGGCAGCATGACAGCAGCTAATAATGATGCGACGAATATGTTTTTAGTTTTCATTTTAATAATTCCCAACTTGGTTTTTTGTTGGGCAAAGTATGGTTTAAATCGTAGGGAAATTTGTGACGCAGACTAAGCTTTTGCTTACAAGCTGTCAGTAATTACGTGATCCAAGTGGCATTTTTAGAGGGGTGCTGCTCGAAACCTGCCCCTGAATCGCTCTGAGAGTCAGATATTCGCAATAAAACATCGGGGCGAATTTTAGCATGCATAGCCACTGCAATCGCTCCTGGTTGTTCCTTATAATAATCCGCCGAACAAATTAAGCTGATTGTCGTGCATAGCATTTTAGATAATGATAGCCTGTCGATACTTGTTGAAAATATCTCAACCAATATCGGCTTTTTACCACCCCTTATCAATTAATCCCATGTTTCGACTCAGCCAATACATGCGCGAGCTTATCGCGCCTACCTCAATTAAACCGGCACGTAAGCCTGCGGCGCCTGTAGTGATTTGGAATTTGATTCGCCGCTGCAACCTTACCTGCAAGCATTGTTACACCACCTCCGCAGACAAAGATTTCCCCGGCGAATTGACCACACCGGAAATCTACACGGTGATGGATAATTTAAAGGCTTTTAAAGTGCCGGTGCTGATTTTGTCAGGCGGCGAGCCATTGCTGCATCCGGACATTTTCAAAATTTCCCGACGGGCTAAGGATATGGGTTTTTATGTGGCGCTATCCAGCAACGGCACCAAAATCTCCAAAGACAATATCGATGAAATTGCCGACATTGATTATCAGTACATTGGTGTTAGTTTGGACGGTATTAAAGATACTCACGATGAATTCCGCCGGGTAAAAGGCTCGTTTGATGAGGCCTTGCGCGGTGTGCATTTGTGTCTGGATAAAGGCATTAAGGTCGGCATTCGCTTTACGCTGACCCAGGATAACGCCAAGGATTTTCCGGCATTACTGCAATTGATGGACGATAACGACATCGACAAGTTTTATCTATCGCATTTGAATTACGGTGGCCGCGGCAATAAAAATCGTAAAGATGATGCCCATTTTGCAATGACCCGCGATGCGATGGATTTAATGTTCGAGTCTTGCTACGAATGGATTAAAGCCGGTAAAGACCGCGAATTTGTCACCGGCAACAACGATGCCGACGCAGTGTATTTTCTGCATTGGGTGAGCAAAAATTTTCCCGACAAAGTCGAGCATATTAGAGCCAAACTAGAACAATGGGGCGGCAACGCCTCGGGGGTGAATGTCGCCAATATCGACAACTTGGGTAACGTCCACCCGGATACTTTTTGGTGGCATTACAACTTGGGCAACGTTAAGGATCGGCCGTTTTCGGAAATCTGGATGGACGTGTCCGATCCATTAATGGCGGGGCTTAAGCAAATTCCCAGACCGTTGGAAGGCCGCTGCGGGACTTGTTATTACCAGCACATTTGCAATGGCAATACCCGTGTTCGGGCGGCACAGACTACGGGTAATTATTGGGCTGAAGATCCGGGTTGTTATCTGACTGATGCGGAAATTTCGGCACCTTGATAGTAGAATGGGTAGAATGCAGTGAAACCCATCATACCGACTTTTTGATGGGTTTCGGCAAAGCCTCTACCCATCCTACGATTTATTGCTTAATAAAATTACTGCACCTTCAACGACAAGCTACTGCTCAGTTCCTTGCTGTCTCGCGGCGGATCAATCACTGTATCAAGCGTAAACACCCGTTCATTAGCAATGCCGCCTTTTTGCACCAAATATTTAGCAATGACTTGCGCTCGCTCCGATGCCAGATTTTTCAAGCGTTGCGGTTCCGGTGGAATCAATTCGGATAATTTTTGCTTGGCGACGGCATAAAAATCATCTTTCGATGGAATGAGTAATTTCGGGGTATCGCCGAATAGTGGTTTTTCGGCCAGATTCGGAAACTTTTCCATAAATTGCGCGATCATTAAACGCCGATAATCTTCGTCACTTATCTCAACGTATTCCGGGCGGATTTTTCTGCCGCCTTCTTTAGCGATTTCCGCACTACGGATGTTTTTTAATTGATCATACAAGGCATCATCCTGCATTGATGGCCAATCTTCTTGCTGAAATACCGCACCCTTGATTTCTACCGACAATTCCGGCTTTTCGGTTAAGGCTTTTGCCAAGCCGGATAGCTTGGTCTGTTGCTCGGGCTTGAGCTCTGCACTGCCGGATTCAAATGCAATCTGGCTAAGGTCGGCTTCAGACCCGACCAGTGATGCCAGTGCCCGAAAAGGGGAGGTGATTATCTTACTAATGCTATTCACCAAAGCGTCGAAGACCAAATGCGAGATGCTGAATTGAGGGTCTTCTAAGCTGCCGGTGATCGGCACATCCAATTTAATTTTGCCGTCGCCATCTTTCATCAGGGCCACGGCCAGTTCCAACGGTAAGGATACGGCATCGGGATTGTCGACTTTTTCGCCCAACTCAAATTGATCAATCAATATGGAGTTGGATGCGGTCAACAGACCTTTGCTGACGTTATATTTCAGGCCCAGCGTTATTTTGCCTTTTTCAACTTTGTACCCGGCAAATTGCACCATGTATGGCGAAATCAACGGCATGGGCATGCCGATAAAATTTAATTCGACATTGTAGTCACCCAAGTAAGGGCTAATCTCGCCTTTAACGTTAACGGGGGAAAGCTCGTAAGCATTACCTTTTAATTCGACCTTTACGATCGCATTTTTTTCTGACGAAAAATTTTGCGCGCCGCCGTCCAAGCTTTTAATGGGTGCGGCAAACGGCAAAATTAACGACAAATCGGCAAAATCAGAAGCGCCATCGACAATCTGTAGCGAATCCAATTTGAATGATGGTGGCTTTGTCGCTTGGCCGCTAGGTGCTTTCGTCGTTACTTTAGCGCTTTTAGGCGCCGGTTTATCTTCCAGCAATATATCCGAGAAATTACTGGTTTTATCTTTTCTAATCACTACCCGTGCATAAGGTTTGTTGATGAGCAATTTTTTGGCCTTATAGGTATTGCCCAGCACATCGACATCAACGTCTTGCAGGGTCAAGTTGTCCCATTTAACAAAATCTTTATTTTTAAGCTGATCTCGAGTCAGTAACTTGGCAATGCCGGTGTTGCCGGTAAAGTTGATCGCTAATTTGTCTTGTTGCTGCTTAAGCGCGAGCTTGCCGGTGACGCCAAACTGCCCGGAAATAATGTCTAGACGGGCAAATTTATCGACATACGGCTGAAATTTATCCAGCGCAATACCGTCAACGGCTAGCGCTGTCTGCAAGGCAAAGGGTTGTAAGGTCGTGTTGCCATCCAGCTTTATTAAGCCGCCATTATTAATACCGACACTGACTTGAAAAGGGATCGCCGTGCCGTCTTGATTGCTCACATTGCTCAGCTGCAAGTTAATCGGCTTGGCAGACATCGCGACCGGTTTTTTCAATGTTTTATCGGTAAAGTCCAAGCCAAAGTTATTTAATGCAATGCTGTTGACCTTGATGTTCCATGGCGACGATGCCGGTTCGGCGGCGGCTTGGGCATTGCCAGCTTGAGGCTGCGGTTCGCCCGAGCTGCCTGCAAATAACGCTTGATAGTTGATAACACCGTCGGCATTTAGCCAAGCTTGCGCATTGGCGCCGTTGGCGGTTAATGCATCAAGCAAAATATCGTGTTTTTTTAAATCCGCGCTTAGGCCAGTCAGCGCCAGTTTGGGGATTGTCACCAACGGTTTGTCGGCACCGGGTTCTGAAAACTGGAAGTCACGTAAGGCTAATTTGCCTTGTTCGACTCTAACATCGGGTTCACCCTCACCCAAGTTAATTTCAGCGTCAGCTTGCAGCGTAATGAACGGTGTTTTCAGCAAGATTTTGCCGGGTTGCTCCGCACTCACCTGCACATCGCGTAATTCAATATTGCTTTGCTTGATTAAAAGTTTCAGTTTTTTGTCAGCCTGGCTCAGTTGGTAATCAGCTTCAATCAATTCAGAGCCTTGAATATCAGCAGGCAAAGTTAAACCTGCCAACGCAATAACTCGCGCCAGCTTTACGCCGTCTAACTTAAGATGCCCCGCTGATTGCAAAGGCTGGAGCGCAAACGAGCCTTGCCATTCTAGGTTACCGCCAGAACTTAATGCTAAAGATAATGACAGTTTTGCGGAGTTTTCTGGCTGCGTGCTGAAATTTTCAAGATTGAAATTCAGCGGGATAACGTCTTCTTTTTGATTGGCATCTTCCCAGCTTAATTTGCCTTCGGCGATGGCCAGCTTGATGACGCTAACCGGGAAAGATTGGCTGTCACTCGGTTGTTGATCGGTGTCAGCTTTAACCAGATCGCTAAAGTTAAACTTACCGTCCGTTTGCCGGGCCAATCGAACAAACGGCTTTTGCAGCTGAATATCGTTAATCACCACCGCCGATTGTTTGATGGATTCGACGGCATCAAGGTCGACATAAAACTTGTCGAAGCTAACAAACGGCTGGCTGTTGCTCTCTTTAAGTTCAAAGCCTTGCAAACTGAATTGCAACTTAAAAGGATTGAACTGAATATCAGCAACTGCCGCGTCTCTGCCGATAGCCTCGCGAATAAGTTGCGGCAGTTTTGCTTTTAATAGCGCCGGTGCGGCATAAAATCCCACCCCAGAGTACACAACTACAGCGCCGCCAATTATCAACACTGGTTTAACCAAATAGGACAATAAGCGCGGTTTTGTCATCAGAATTCCTGGCTGGTTTTAACGTTGGACAGCATTGTAAACAAAAAAGGCGATATTTAACGTCGCCTTTTTGTTAGATAGACACTGAACGAGCTGCTTAAATTAACCAAAAGTTGAGCCGTTCCAACCCCAGAACTCAGCCGGACAGTTGCTGAATTCGATATAAATCCGCTCGGCTGATAAGGATAACGAACTCGTTAGCAACTTGCTTAACGATGCCGATAGCGCCTTTGCTTGAGCCGAAGTTAAACCTATGCTTTTGCATTCAAGATAAGCCAGCGGCTGATTGCTGCCGCCGAATAACATGGCTTTGCCGCCAGTCACTTGCACCATCACATAACGTTCTGGTTTACCGGTTTCTTTGGCAAGTAATTGTGAAAGCTCCTTGAGTAATTGTTCGGATTGGCTTTGCTCAATAGTTACGTTGGTGCTGAGTTTTAAGAATGGCATGGCGGGTTTCCTAAATAAAATAATGATTAAGCTGGGATGACTAACCGATCTCCAAGTGAGAAAGATAATGCATTTTAGGGCTGCTAGTTTACAAACAACTTGGTTGATTTCGCTAATTAATAGAATTGCTGCCGACCTAAGAAAATCACAAATTGACAATCAAACGTTTGATTGATAATGTCTAATTCAATCGTTTGATTTAATTTCTTATAAACAATTCCCCGAGGCGGCATGGTCAATAACTTAAGTACCGACACAGAAGCACTTGATGCGCGCAGTCGGCTTGTCATCTCAGCATTACGGCTATTTGCCGAAAAAGGTTTTGAGGCGGCCACTACCAGAGAAATCTGCGATGCAGCAGGGGCAAATATATCCGCCATTCGCTATTACTTCGGCGATAAGGCAGGGCTCTATCGTGCTGTGTTCAACGAGCCTATCGGCGAAACACGATGCCATACCAACATTACAGATTATGTAACCCTGCCGCTAGCTGACGCACTGGGTAGGTTTTTCACCGAATTTCTTGATCCTTTGAAAAAAGGTGATGAGATTAGGCTGGTGATGAAATTGCACTTTAGGGAAATGATCGAGCCGACCGGGATTCGGCAACAGGCAATCGAGGCTGAAATTAAACCGCAACATGAAGCGCTGGTCTCTATGCTTAAAGAGCATCTTGGCTTGCAACGCATTGACATGGATGTACATCGCCTTGCTTTTGCAATTATCGGCATGGCCGTGCATTTTTATGTTGGCCAAGATGTTGCATCGGTTATTGCACCGCAGTTGCTAGACGCGCCCAAAGCCATTGACGAATTGGCCGAGCGGTTGGCCGGATATGCCTTGTCGATGATCGAGGGTGAAGCCCGGCGTCGCACTCAGGAGCCACATCATGCGCCATAAATTAAGTCCTCTTGCACTGTCTTTAATGTTATCAGCCTGTGGCTCCGGCGGCTTACTGACCACTGTCGGCCCTGATTACCAAATTGCGCCATTGCCGACTGAGGCTAAGTGGCAGGCGCCGCTGCCTGAAGCCGATACCACGCCGGTTGCTCACCAAGGCGACCCTGACAATCTTAGCCGCTGGTGGCAACGCTTTAATGATCCGGTATTAAATCGCTTTTTAGCCGCCGCGCAACAAGCAAGCGCCTCGGTTGCCGATGCCAGAGCACTCATCGAACAGTCCAGAGCCAATCTGGTCGGTGCCGATGCGGCTTTATTGCCAAATATTGATTTCAGTGCAGGTGCCAAACGCTCCTCATCTTCTTTTGGGGGCGCTCCTTTCGTATGGAACCAAGTGCCATTTGGGCTGCAATCCAGCTGGGAAATCGATCTGTTCGGCGGCTTGGCGCGTCAAGAAGAAGCAGCGCTTAGTCAACTGGAATCAAGAAATGCCTCTTGGCACAATGCCCGCGTCGCGGTGGCGGTGGAAGTTGCCGATGCTTATTTGGCTTATCGTTATTGTCAGTCACAAGTAGACATAGTTCGGGCTGATACCGAATCACGTCGAGAATCAGCGCGACTGGCAGACATCGCCGGTCAGGCTGGATTCCGAGCCCCAGGCGATGTTGCGCTTGCCAATGCCAGCGCTGCCGAAGGCAATAGAATATTGTTGCGACAACAAGCGCAGTGTGAGCGCTCGATAAAAAGCTTGGTCGCATTAACTGCGCTGGCAGAAACACATGTTCGTAAATTGTTAACCGAGCCTGCGGATCGGGTGGCGACGTTGCCCAGCCCGCCAGCATTTCAAATTGATTCCCTGCCAGCACATGTATTGCTGCAACGACCCGACCTGACCGCCGCCGAGCGTGATGTTGCCGAAGCCAGCGCCAAAATTGGCGTTGAGCAGGCCAAGCGTTTTCCGAAATTAAGCCTGTCAGGCAACATTACGCCAACCTTGCAAAATATGAACGGAGCAGCGTTTTTTCTCGCGGAAACTTGGGCTATCGGACCAACGCTAAGCTTGCCGCTGTTTGATGCCGGTAAGCGCGCAGCGGATGTGGACGCAGCGCGCGCTCAATATCAATCTGCCGAAATTAAGTTTCGCAGCAAGGTGCGCACCGCAGTCAAAGAAGTGGAAGACGCCTTAGTGCGCTTGGCTAGCGCTAATCAACGTTTACCCGAGGGCCGCAAAGCCGTCACCGGTTATCGAACCAACTTTCTGGCTGCCCAAGCGCTTTACCAAGCTGGATTAGGCAACTTGATCGATGCCGAAACAGCCCGGCGCAATGTGCTGACGGCTGAATTAGCGGTTAAAGAAATAGAACAAGAACAGGTCAGCGCCTGGATCGCTCTTTATCGCGCCGCTGGCGGTAGTTGGGAAGGCGATGATGAGTCTAAAACCCCAAGTAACAGCGCCACCGAGAAACCCACTCAATTCATAAATCATCCCGTCGATTTCACCGGAGGAAAATCATGACAAAAGGAAACATAGGCACTTTCCTAAGCGCCTTAATTATATTGCTCGGCATTGGCGTTATTGCCGGATGCAATAAAGAGCCTGGCGCCGCAGATACTACTTCAGCGCCCAAGCCTGCGCTCAGCGTGTCGGTAATTCAGCCTGCTATGCACGATATTCCGATGACTCTGACCGCCAATGGTTCGATAGCGGCATGGCAGGAGGCCATTATTGGCGCTGAAGTCAGCGATCTGCATTTGACCGAGGTCAATGTACAAGTGGGCGAAGTGGTAAAAAAAGGCCAAGTATTGGCGGTTTTTTCGGATGAGAGCGTATTAGCCGATGTCGCGCAAAGCCGAGCCGTGCTGGCTGAAGCCGAAGCCAATCTGGCCGATGCGCGGGATAATGCCGATCGAGCTAAACAAATCTCAGCATCCGGCGCGCTAAGCAGCCAGCAAGTAAATCAATATCTCACCGGCCAAAAAACCGCTCAAGCCAAGGTGCAGTTGGCCAAAGCACAGTTGGATTCGCAATTATTGCGGCTGAAATATACGCGGGTACTCGCCACAGACGATGGTGTTATCTCCTCTCGCAGCGCCACATTAGGTGCCGTCACTGCCAAGGGCCAGGAATTGTTTCGCATGATCCGACAAAACCGGCTGGAATGGCGCGGTGAAGTCACCGCCGCCGAAATGGCGCAACTTAAACCCGGCATTACGGTCAACGTGATAGTGCCTAACGTTGGCAGCATCAAAGGCAAAATTCGCGCATTAGCACCGACCTTGGACGTGCAAAGCCGTAATGGCTTGGTCTACGTGGATTTACCGGACGCGGCCCGGCATAGTTTACGCGCCGGGATGTTTGCTAATGGCGAATTCCAAATGGGCGTTAGCACCGGTCTGACTATTCCCCAAACTGCGCTGTCTTTGCGCGACGGCTTCAGTTATGTCTTTAAATTAACTGAGCAAAACGGCGACTTGGCCAAAGTCTCCCAAGTCAAAGTGCAATTGGGCCGAAGAAGCGATGATAGCTTGGAAATACTCTCCGGATTGAGTCCGGATGATCGATTAGTCGCCGGCGGCGCCTCGTTTTTGGCTGATGGCGATACTGTAAAGGTGGTTAAACCATGAACGTTTCCGCCTGGTGTATCCGCAACCCCATTCCGGCGCTGATGCTGTTTGTGCTGCTGAGCTTTGGCGGGCTGCTCAGTTTTAAATCGATGAAGATTCAAAACATGCCGGATTTGGACTTGCCGACGGTAACCGTCTCAGCATCCCTACCCGGCGCCTCACCTGCTCAGCTGGAAACTGAGGTCGCGCGTAAAATCGAAAACGCGATTGCTACCCTACAAGGCCTAAAGCACATCACTACCAAAGTGCAGGACGGCAGCGTGACGATTACCGCGGAATTCCGGTTGGAAAAACCTGTGCAGGAAGCGGTGGATGATATGCGCTCCGCCGTTGCCAAGGTTCGCGCCGATCTGCCTGCTGATTTACGTGATCCTGTGGTTACCAAACTGGATATAGCCAGTGCGCCGATTTTAGCGCTGACCGTGTCGTCCCCCCAACGCGATGAAGAAGCGTTGTCCTGGTTTGTAGAAGATACCGTTGCTAAGCGCTTGCTGAGTGTGCGCGGTGTGGGCGCGGTTAACCGAGTGGGCGGCGTTAGTCGTGAAGTGACCATTGCCCTGGACCCGGTCAAGCTGCAATCGTTAGGGGCAACTGCTGCCGATATTTCTCGCCAATTGCGTGAGATACAACGAGAAAGCGCGGGCGGACGCACCAATCTGGGCAGCGGCGAACAGCCGGTGCGCACGCTGGCCAACGTTACCTCAGTAGAAGAAATGCGGCCGTTACAGTTGTCTTTGGCTGACGGCAGGCGAATTCGTCTCGACCAAGTCGCCACAGTAACTGACACAGTCGCCGAGCCCCGAGCGCTGGCGTTGCTCAACGGCAAACCGGTGGTGGGTTTTGAAGTAACGCGCAGCCGTGGCTCCAGCGACGTAGAGGTAGGCGAAGGTGTGCAAAAAGCCTTGGCGGAATTACAGATTGCCAACCCGGATATTGAATTTACTGAAGCCTTTAATTTTGTCACCCCGGTGAAGGAAGAATTCCAGGGCTCGATGACCATGCTGTACGAAGGCGGACTACTGGCCGTGTTGGTGGTCTGGCTGTTTTTAAAGGATTGGCGGGCAACCTTTGTTTCCGCCGTAGCACTGCCGTTGTCAATCATTCCGGCCTTTTTGGGTATGGAGTATCTAGGCTTCTCGCTAAATGGTGTCACCTTATTGGCTTTGTCTCTGGTGGTGGGCATTCTGGTAGATGACGCCATCGTCGAAGTGGAAAACATCGTGCGCCACTTGCGAATGGGTAAATCGCCTTATCAAGCGGCGATGGAAGCAGCAGATGAAATCGGTCTGGCAGTGATTGCCACCACTTTTGCGTTGGTGGCGGTATTTCTGCCGACGGCATTTATGAGCGGGATTGCCGGACGTTTCTTTAAACAATTCGGCTGGACAGCGGCGCTGGCAGTAATGGCCTCGCTGGTTGTGGCGCGGATGTTAACGCCGATGATGGCGGCTTACTTATTAAAAGATACCGGCCCATCGGATCCGCCAGAAGGTCGCATCATGCAAACGTACATGAAGCTTGCGGCTTGGTGTCTTAATCATCGTCTCACCACCATCGCGGCGGCAGCGGCGTTTTTTATCGGCTCCTTATTTTTGATTCCTTTGTTGCCCACCGGCTTCATACCGGCAGATGACAATCCGCAAACGCAGGTGTTCGTGGAATTATCGCCCGGTGTCAGTCTTGACCAAACCAAAGCTTCGGCAGAAGCGGCGCGCCAATTGGTCGCCAATGTGCCTTATGTGAAGTCGGTTTACACCACCATCGGCAGCGGTTCAGCGGGCGTCGATCCTTTTGCAGGCTCACAGAGCGGCGAAGTACGTAAAGCTACCTTAACGATTACGCTGGCTAATCGCCAAGATAGACCGGTGCGCAAGCAAGCGATTGAACAAAACATCCGGCAAGCCTTGCAAAGTTTGCCCGGTGTGCGCACCAAAGTTGGCTTGGGCGGCTCGGGTGAGAAATACGTGCTGGTGCTGAGTGGTGATGACCCACAAGCCTTAAGCGCAGCGGCCCGCAACGTCGAACGCGATCTTAGAACCATTTCCGGACTTGGCAGTATTGCCTCCAGCGCCGCACTGGTCAGGCCTGAAATTGCCGTGCGCACCGATTTCGCCCGTGCGGCTGATTTAGGTGTCACCACCGCAGCAATCGCCGAAACTCTACGCATCGCCACCTTAGGTGATTACGACTGGTCGTTGCCTAAACTCAACCTCGCTCAGCGCCAAGTGCCGGTGGTGGTTAAATTAGCCGCTGATGGCCGACGTGATCTTGCCATTTTGGAGCGGCTTGCAGTGCCATCAGGCAAAGCGGGTTCGGGATCGGTGATGGTGAGTCAGGTAGCGAATCTGGAACTTTCCAGTGGCCCTGCGGTCATCGATCGTTATGACCGCTCGCGCAATATCAATTTTGAAGTGGAACTGTCCGGCCTGCCGCTGGGCGATGTAACCAGCGCCGTACAAAACCTGCCGAGTATTCGCAATCTGCCCGCCGGGGTAAAACAGATCAATATTGGCGATGCCGAAATGATGACCGAACTGTTCACCAGCTTTGGTCTGGCGATGCTCACCGGCGTGTTGTGCATTTTTATTGTGCTGGTGCTGTTGTTTAAAGAGATTTTGCAACCGATCACTATTTTGGCGGCGTTGCCGCTGTCTTTTGGCGGTGGTTTTGTGGCCCTGCTATTGACCGGCAAGGCGTTTTCAATGCCGTCGTTAATCGGTTTGATCATGCTGATGGGCATTGCCACCAAAAACTCTATCTTGCTGGTCGAATATGCTATCGTCGCCAGACGCGATCACGGCATGACTCGAATAGACGCGCTGTTGGACGCCTGCCGAAAACGCGCCCGTCCGATTGTAATGACCACTATTGCCATGGGCGCAGGTATGTTGCCGATTGCGACCGGTATGGGCGACGCCGATTCATCATTCCGTAGCCCGATGGCGGTCGCCGTGATCGGTGGCTTGGTTACCTCGACGTTTCTAAGCTTGTTAGTGATCCCAGTGGCTTATAGCTATCTGGATGATTTTAATAATTTGCTGGGTAAGTTTTGGCGACGTTTTAGAACAGTCGATACATCCGGAGTTAGGTCGAAACTTTCAAATTAAATTCAGTCCGTAAATGGCTCACATTTAGGTTCATTTAATGAAAAATTGCGCGTTGTGGATCTTGGTTTTGAGTTTGTGTTCCTTCAATGCTGTATCTGCATTCAGATGCGGACGCGAGCTGGTTCAGTTGGGTGATTATAAAGGTGATGTGCTGGCTCGATGTGGTGAACCGGAATCCATTGAAACGCGCACTAAAGTAGTCGGCAGTACCTTGCATCACCCAAATAGAACGCTCGACCTGTACCAGTATGAAGAAATCCAAATAGAAGAGTGGGTCTACAACTTCGGTACTCACCGTTTACGGCAATACCTTCGTTTTGAAAATGGAGAACTTAAAGAAATTAAAAGTTTAGGGCGCGGGTATTAGTCGATAGCTGGGGAAAGCTGGTTAAATGACGGTTCGTAAAGTCATCACATCTACGGTCCTTCTATCCCCAAAGGATATATGGCAATGCCATATTTTCTAATTCACAAAATCTAGCGTATAAACTATGCCGATCAAGATAACTTCTTGGTTATTGGTTATTGATCTTTAATCACAATTACTTTGAGTCTACATTTTGAAAGGGGCATATCACTCTATGAAATCGTTATCCGCATTGCACATAAAACAATTTACCCGTGCTGCATTTCTCTTGCTGGCTAGTTTTGCAAGCTTAGAGAGTAATGCGTCTTTCACTCTTACTGCTTACAATCCAGAGCCAAGCTTATTTGTTAGTCCATTTTTCCATATCAATTATGTTGCTTGCCTAGTTGGCGAACCATGCCCTACCCCTGAGGGATCATGGACTGAAGGACAACTGCCACCCCTTGAAGTCGGCCAGCAAACTTCCATCTCGACATCCAGTCCTAGCTTTGCTTTCTACCTCGGCAACTCTCTCAATGGTAAATTCGGTGTTTCTTTAACGCCTATTACCCAAATTTCTGCATACAATTATTCAGCTAACGAATTAACTGCAAATATTTTCAACCGTACATCAATCCTTTCGACAACAAATGCCGGCATATCTACGTTTGAAGCAAGCAGCGGGACTGATTACTACCTATTGCTTAGTGGATTAGTGCGCGGAGGACAAACTTACCAATTGCAAGTCTCACAAGTTCCCTTGCCTGCCGCATTTTTGTTGTTTGGATCGGTGCTGAGTATGTTTTTTGCTTTTAAGAGAAGAAGATAGCTCACACGAAGTAACAATAAAGCTCAACAGCTGGGTTACGAGATAGCAAGTAACCCAGCAACATCAAAACTTAAGTATTTTGCACAACGATATTAGGGAACTTGGTAGAAAAATCTTTGCCCTTTAGCGCTAATCTTGCGGCGGTTTTTCGCGCAATTTCTTTGTAAATTTGCGCTGGTCTGCCATCGGGATCGGCGGCGACGATGGGTCTGCCGACGTCGGCGTATTGGCGGATACTGATGTCTAATGGCAACGAGCCAAGCAAGTCGATTCTGTTACGTTCGGCCATTGCTAAGCCGCCGCCTTGACCAAAAATGGCTTCTTCATGGCCGCAGTTGCTGCAAATGTGGATGCTCATGTTTTCCACCAAGCCTAGCACCGGCACATTCACTTTCTCGAACATCGCTAAACCGCGCTGGGCATCAAGCAAGGCGATGTCTTGCGGTGTGGTGACAATAATCGCGCCGCTGACCGGTATTTGTTGCGACAAGGTCAATTGAATGTCGCCGGTGCCGGGCGGTAAATCGATAATCAGATAATCAACGTCGGTCCAGTTGGTGTCTTTAAGCAATTGCTGCAACGCGCCGGTAACCATTGGGCCGCGCCAGATCACGGCTTGGTCGGCTTCAACTAGATAACCGATCGAGTTGGTTTGAATGCCGAAGGAGACTTTTGGCTGCATGGTTTTGTTGTCTTTACTTTCCGGAAAGCCGGATAGTCCGAGCATGGTTGGAATGCTGGGCCCGTAAATATCCGCATCCAAAATGCCCACCGTGGCGCCTTCTGCAGCCAGCGCCAAAGCTAAATTGACTGCCGTGGTAGATTTGCCAACGCCGCCTTTACCCGAAGCCACTGCGACAATGTTTTTAACATTGGGCATGGGTTTTAAGCCTTGTTGTACGGCATGCGAGACAATTTTTACAATGACCTCAACGGTAACATTACCAATACCTGGCAGCGTTTGTAAGAGTTGTGTAACGCCGGATTTGAGTTCTTCAATATAGGTTTTTGCTGGATAGCCCAGTTCCAGTTTAACGGCAACGTTGCTGCCCTCAATGGTAATAGCTTTAACTGCTTTTGCAGTGATTAGATCAACGCCGTTGTTGGGGTCGATAAAAGTTTGTAGCAGATTTTCTATATCTGACTTGTTTATGTCGGTCATGATTTTTCCAAAAGGATGAAGTTAAAGTAAATACCAAATAATTTACTCAGGATATAAGGCGCACACTTATTTTTCAATACACAAATCACTCGGGGATTGATGGCGTCATCGGTAAGCAGGGTTTTATGCAATAATATTGACATTAGGGCACCTTCTAAAACTTATCCATTCATGCTTCGACAAGCTCAGCACGAACGGATAAGTTAATGATTTAGTTATAAAACCGTTCGCACTCGACTGCATGGATGCAGGAGGTAGAGCAACGCAGGAGCCGTTGCCGAAAGCTTGTCGAAGTGCAATTTTTAGATGTTGTCATTATTTTTTCGTAAAACTTGCCGCTTTTAAGACCATGTCCAATAGAAAAATTCTTGTTACCAGCGCCTTGCCTTATGCCAACGGCCCAATCCATTTAGGCCATTTGGTTGAGTATATTCAAACTGATATTTGGGTGCGCTTTCAAAAACAGCGCGGCAATCTTTGCTATTACGTTTGCGCCGATGATACGCATGGCACACCGATTATGCTTAAAGCCGACCGTGACGGCATAACGCCAGAAGAATTGATTGCTGCCGTCGGCAAAGAGCATTTAGCTGATTTTACTGAGTTTGGCGTGGCATTTGATAATTATCACAGCACGCATTCTGAAGAAAACAAAATCTTTTCCGAACTGATTTATGAACGCCTGCGCGATGCCGGTCATATCAGTTCACGCAGCATTACTCAGGCGTATGATCCCGTTAAAAACATGTTCTTGTCAGATCGTTTTATCAAAGGCGAATGCCCTAAATGCGGTGCAGCTGATCAATATGGCGATGGCTGCGAGGTTTGCGGTGCGACTTATTCACCGACTGATCTAAAAAACTCTGTCTCAGCGATTTCCGGCGCCAAGCCAATAGACAAAGACTCTGTACATTACTTTTTCGACTTGGCTAATTTCACCGACATGCTGCGTGCTTGGACGACCGCCGGGCATTTACAAGCTGAAGTTCGTAATAAATTGGCGGAATGGCTGGATGGCGGTCTGCAACAGTGGGACATCAGCCGCGATGCGCCGTATTTTGGTTTTGAAATCCCCGATGCGCCGGGTAAGTATTTTTATGTTTGGCTGGACGCGCCGGTTGGCTACATGGCTAGTTTCAAGAATTTGTGCGACAAACGCGGCTTGGATTTTAACGAGTTTTGGGGCAAAGGCAGCGATGCCGAACTGTATCATTTTATCGGTAAAGACATTATTTACTTCCACGCCCTGTTTTGGCCCGCCATGTTAACCGGCGCTCACTTTAGAACGCCCAGTGCGATATTTGCCCACGGCTTTTTAACCGTGAATGGGGCAAAAATGTCCAAATCGCGCGGCACCTTTATTAAAGCCAGAACCTATCTTGAGCATTTAAATCCCGAGTATCTGCGCTATTACTTTGCGGCCAAACTGAGCAGCAGCGTCGATGATTTAGATCTTAATTTCGACGATTTTACGCAGCGGGTAAATTCGGATTTAGTCGGCAAAGTCGTTAATATCGCCAGCCGTTGCAGCGGCTTTATTGCCAAACGTTTTAATAACGTACTCTCCGAGCACAATGCAGAACCGGTGTTATTTGAAGAATTCGTTAACGCCAGCCAGCAGATTGCCGATTTTTACGAAGCGCGTGAATTCGGCAAAGCCATGCGCGAAATCATGGCACTGGCAGATAAAGCCAACCAATATATCGACGAGAAAAAACCGTGGTTGATCGCTAAAGAAGAAGGTAAAGACCAGAAGTTGCATGACGTATGCTCAGTAGGTATAAACCTGTTTCGCCTGCTGGCCGCTTATCTAAGCCCAGTACTGCCGGTGCTGGCAGCCAATACGGAAGAGTTTTTGAACCTTAAGCCGCAAACCTGGCCGACTCAAACTACGCCATTAATTGCTCACAGCATTAACGCCTTCAAACCATTAATGACCCGCGTTGAACCCGATAAAATCGCCGCGATTATCGAAGCCTCTAAAGAAAACCTAGAGAAAACCGCAGACACACCCAAGGCGCTTAACTTTGAGCCGATTGCCGACACGATTGAATTCGACGATTTTGCCAAGCTGGATTTACGCATCGCCAAAATCATTAAAGCCGAACACGTCGAAGGCGCAGAAAAATTACTGCAACTAACCGTCGACATCGGCGATGAAACCCGCAACATCTTTGCCGGAATTAAATCCGCCTACGCGCCGGAAGATTTGGAAGGCAGATTAACCTTGGTTATCGCCAATCTGGCACCGAGAAAAATGCGTTTTGGAGTTTCTGAAGGCATGGTGCTGGCGGCAGGCCCGGGCGGCAAAGACATTTGGGTGTTAAGCCCGGATGCAGGCGCAGTTGCGGGGATGCGGGTTAAGTAACACAAGCCAGTGGTCATTTTTAATCTAGCTATTACCTGTGTTTTTTTGCATTATAACGCTACGAACACACAAAATTTGAAGGGGGAGTTCCAATGCCTGTAAAAAAAGCAAAACAAGTTCTGACAGAATGTTGGGATGGTCTGCTGCCTGTTTCCCCCCAAAAAATTGCTGAAAAAGTCGGTGTGAGTGTTCGCGCCGCTGCAAATAACGAGCCTTATAGTGGTAAAGCTTTTTTAGAGAATGGAATCAAAGTAATTGAGTACAAATCATCAGAAATCTCACTCCGGCAACGCTTTACTATTGCACATGAGCTTGCACATCACATGCTGGGTCACACCAATGAAGGGCATAAATATCGTGAATTTCAAGATGATGTCAGCAAATTCAATCTTCGAGAAGCAGACCCATTTGAAATTCAGGCAAATAAATTTGCTGCCGAGTTATTGATGCCCAAAGAAGCAGTTGAATATTTGATAATGGAGAAAAATATTACCTCTCTTGAGAAGCTTGCAGAGTTATTTCAAGTGTCAACCGTTGCAATGAAATATAGGCTTATTAATTTGGGCTGGCTGAAATAATGTCTAATTTACTGAATTCTCAAGAAACGGATTTGAGCGCTGGCTCCACTAATATTTTGGATGACATGCTTTCTCTACAGAGACAAAAAAGACGATTCAGATCGCTGAGCTTTTATGCTGCATGGAGCATAAGTTTGTTGTTTTTTATTTCTGTAATTATTTTTTCTTGGAGCATTATATTTTGTCCTAATGTTTTTCTAGGAACAGAAAAAGCTCGAGCAATTCCTGCACGGCAATCACTACAAATAAGCGAGCAAGAGCAATCAACAAAAAATAATCCGCCACCTCAACAAAGTACGTCAACTCTGCCTCAGCAAGAGCAACATCAGTTAGAGAAATCTAAAACAGAAACAACTTCACCACTGTTAAACCAATTCCTTATTTTATTAGCTTTGCTATCAGCAGTTGGCTCTACCTTAGCTATTGCCGTTATGCGATTTTCTTTTTATGAAAAAAATGATGCCGAAAGCGAAAATACCCCTGCTGTTATTAGCCCCATTGCAGATGCAGCTTCACAGTTGATCAGTCAAATAGCTGAACTACTAAAAAAGCGCTAAGGCCCATAACTTTTCTCCAAAAATCCTGTATTCAATCAGAAATTACTTGTGTTTCCTCAGCACAATCCAAGTTTAAAAGACACAGTGATCGAACAAATCAATAACACCCTGCCGCAAACCCAATGTGGTCAATGCGGTTATAACGGCTGCCGCCCTTATGCCGAAGCGATAGCTTCCGGAACCGCCGACATCAATCAATGTCCGCCGGGTGGCGAGGAAGGAATCGTTGCCTTGGCGCAGTTGCTGAATGTCAGCCCTAAGCCATTAAATCCGGCATTCGGCGAACATAAGCCTAAGAGCGTTGCCTTTATCATCGAAGAAGATTGCATCGGTTGTACTAAATGCATCGCCGCCTGCCCGGTTGATGCTATTTTAGGCGCGGCAAAATATATGCACACAGTCATTGCCTCAGAATGCACCGGCTGTGAATTGTGTCTCGCACCGTGTCCGGTTGATTGTATCGTTATGCAACCATTGCTGGAGCCTCTTTCCGCTGCAGAAAAAACGACTCGGGCGCAACTGGCTAAGCGGCGTTATGAGGCGCGTAATCTTCGCAAGCAACGGGAAGAAGCTGAAAACCTCGAACGTGCGCGGCAAAAAAAGGCGGCATTTCTCAAGTTAAAAGCCGCAGGTTAAGTAATGAATGCCGAAAAACGCCTGGCAATTTTCGACCGCTTAGCCAACGCAATACCAAATCCTAAAACAGAATTAAATTACAGCACGCCGTTTGAGTTGTTGATTGCCGTGGTGCTATCGGCACAGGCCACCGACAAAGGGGTCAATAAAGCTACTGATAAATTGTTTCCCGTTGCCAATACACCGCAAGCCATCCTGGCATTGGGCGAGGCAGGGCTGAAGGAATATATTAAGACGATCGGCTTGTTTAATAGCAAAGCGGCCCACATTATTACCTTGTGCCAACAGCTGTTAGCTAAGCATCAAGGACAAGTGCCTGCGACTCGGGAGCAGTTGGAGGCCTTAGCTGGGGTGGGTAGAAAAACTGCTAACGTAATACTGAATACTGCTTTCGGCCACCCTGTTATTGCTGTCGATACGCATATCTTCAGAGTAGCTAATCGTACCGGTTTGGCGCCGGGTAAAACCGTGCTTGACGTGGAACGTAAGCTGGATAAAGTGGTAAGTGCGAAACACAAAAAAGACGCTCATCACTTACTTATTTTGCATGGTCGCTATACCTGCATAGCCAGAAAACCGCGTTGCTCAGAGTGCATAATTGCTGAGTTGTGTGAATTCAAGGAAAAACAAGTCCCCTGAAAGCTAAGAGTTTGTTTTTATTAAGATGATTTCATCGATAAGACATCTCTTTGGTATCATAAGCAATGTGCGATAGCTGGTGTCATTGCATTTATAAAAATAATTGAGGAGTTAACGTGAAAAAAATCAACAAATCACCTTTAGCGGCAGCAATGGGTGCTGCATTTATCTCAACCCTCGCTGCAAGCCCGGCCAATGCAGAAACCAATCCTTTTGGTTTAAGCGAATTATCTTCCGGTTACATGCAAGTCGCCGCGGCTGAAATGGCCTGCGGCGCTAACATGGACATGACAAAATCCAAAGCACCGGAAGGTGCTTGTGCAGGCAAGCCAACAAAAGCCGCGGATAAACCCACAGCAGCAGCCGCAGCAAAACCTGCCGCCGAAGGCTCATGTGGCGAAGGCATGTGCGGCGCGATGATGCAAGGCGACAAAATGAAACCTGGTATGGAAGCTTCCTGCGGTGCCATGATGAAAGGTAAAGAAGGCGCTTGCGGAGCTACCGGCAAAGACGAAGCTAAAGCAACCCCAAGTGCAGCATCAGGCCACGATGCTCATGCAGCAGAAAGCAAACCTACCGACAAACCAGCGGCTAAAACCACTGAAGGTTCATGCGGCGAAGGCATGTGCGGCGCGATGATGCAAGGCGACAAAATGAAGTCAGGCATGGAACACAGTTGCGGTGCGATGATGAAAGGTAAAGACGGTGCTTGCGGCGCTTCAGCGGGCACTAAGGACGATGGTCAAACCAAAATCAGCCCGGCTCAAGCAGCTGGCAAGACGGATGAACATCATGACAAATACGGTTTAGATAAATCATTAATCAAAGTCGTTCCATACGTTCCTAAAAAATAAACAGCAGAATCACTGCTTAGTTGTTTAAGAGGGCATGATGATCATGCCCTCACTTTCCAATCCAACACAGGTGTTCTTATGGACACAACTCCCTTCCTAATTGACGGTGCCGGTTTAGGCCTTAGACGTTCTATTTTGGCGCAAGTGGTTGACGCACCGCCGCAAGAAGTCGGTTTTTACGAAGTTGCCCCGGAAAACTGGATCACCATCGGCGGCAAATTAGGCAAACGCTTTCGCGCCATGACCGAGCGCTTCGATTTTATTTGTCACGGCTTATCTTTATCACTGGGCAGTACCGATCCACTGGACGTCAAACTGGTCCGTGATGTCAAAGCCTTTATGGCCGAGCATCAGATCAAGCTGTACAGCGAGCATTTAAGTTACTGCAGCAAGGATGGACATTTATATGACTTGATGCCGATTCCTTTTACTAGCGACGCAGTCAGCCATGTCGCCGCCCGCATCCGGCAAGTACAGGACATTCTGGAACAAAAAATCGCCATCGAAAATGTCTCGTATTACGCGGCCCCAGGCCAGGAAATGGCGGAAATCGACTTTTTTAATGCCGTGGTCGAAGAAGCCGATTGCGATATTCTGATCGACATCAACAACATTTACGTTAACAGCGTTAATCACGGCTACGATGCCGAAGCCTTTTTAAAAGCCATTCCCGCACATCGCATCGCTTACGCGCATATCGCCGGGCACTATGTGGAAGCTGATGATTTTCTGGTCGATACCCACGGCGCCGCCATTATCGATCCGGTTTGGCGTTTGTTGGGCAAAGCTTATGAGCTTTACGGCGTGTTTCCGACGTTATTGGAACGGGATTTTAATATTCCCGAAATGGCCGAACTGCTGCGCGAAGTGAACACCATCAAAACTATACAGGCTGACTGGGGTAAGCAACATGCCAAGCAATCAGCATGAAACCGGCATTGACTTTAAAGCCAAGCAGCAAGAGTTTGCCGCTTATATAAGAAATCCCCATAGAAATCCTGCACCTGCCGATGTGCCGCCGGAACGCATGGCAATGTACCGGCAGCTGTTTTATAACAACATCGACAGCTTTCTTGCCGCTAACTTCCCTGTACTCAGAAAACTGCTCAGCAACGAAAAATGGACCGAATTAGCCGAAGATTTTTTTGCCAAACACACCAATCAATCGCCTTATTTTTCAGAAATCCCCGAAGAATTTTTGGCTTATTTGGAAAACGAACGCCAACACCCGGACGATTTCCCGTTCATGCTGGAATTGGCGCATTACGAATGGGTGGAAATGGCCTTATCGATAGCCAAAGACGAAGTGACACCGGCCCCAATCCCTGACAACCTGCTGCAGGCAAACATCAAACTGTCGCCGCTAGCCTGGTCACTTGCCTATCAATACCCGGTGCATAAAATAGCGCCCGATTTTTTGCCGAAACAACCCCCAGCCCAGCCGACCTTTTTGGTGGTGTATCGCGACCCTGACGATGACGTTAATTTTATTGAAATCACCCCGATGACCTACCGCCTGCTGGAAATCATCGAGCAAAACGAGGGTGTACAAACAGCAACAGCCCTACAGCAAATCGCCGAACAGCTGCAACACCCTAATCCGCAATTAGTCCTCAACGCGGGCTTGCAAATATTGCAAGAATTGGCCGAAAAAACCGTCATCATTCCGAGCAATTCACTGCTTGATTGAATGTAATACCAATCCCAATAAGTTCACATGCTATCCCTTCTCCAACGTACCCATAGGGCATAAAGGAGAAGGTAAGGATGAGGGTTTCAAAATAAAAACTTATTGGGATTGGTATAAGATGCCATCACTGGAAACCAGTCAAATAGCGGCTCATGTAAAATGTTTTACAGCTTCTATGCGCAAACAAACCTTGAGTAAAATCAATCCACTACGGACAAAGTAGAACAATGCATCCCAGTTTTTTTAATCAACTCTTGCTCATCAGTCAGTTTGAGCTCAAAAGGGGCTTTGCAACCCGTAAAGGCTTGTTGTCCATCGTGACCTTTGGCGTCGTTTGGTATTTTATTCTGCTGTATCCACTTCGATTTACCGCTGACGTATTGGTGGAAGACAACGGCTCAAACCAGCACTTTAGCTTTTTTGACTTTATCGGTTTTGGCTCATTACAGCATTGGCCCATCCCTGAGTTCGGGGTGTTTTGGCATATTGCTTTGATCATCTTCCCAATATTGAGCGTTACCCTGGCAGCCGATCAAACGTGTTCGGATCGCGAACGCGGTACCTTGCGATTTATCCTATTGCGCAGCAGTCGCAACCGTCTGTTCTTTGGTCGGTTTATCGGCGTGATGATCATTCAGACACTATTGATCTGTGCTGCCGCGCTAAGCACCCTGATTCTAGTGCTGACTCGTGATGCTTCACTCTTTACTTCAGCATTACCAAATCTACTGGTCATAACGCTAAATTTAATAGTGGCCGTTTTGCCCTTTACAGCCATGATGGCGGCTTTATCCGCTACGGTTAAATCTGCACGGCAAGCCACCCTCTGGGCCATTCTGATCTGGACCTTTCTCGCCGGTATCATCAGCGGGGTTGCTTACTATCTGCCTGCGCTTAGTTTTTTTAGATTACTTATTCCCGGTGTACAACTGGCTGAGCTGACGCAACTGTCAGGATGGCAAACATTGCAATTAGCGTATATTCCACTCTTGCAAAGCTTTATTTTGTTAGCCGTGGGGCGCTGGATAATGGCAAGGCAAGCACTATGAGTTCACCAATTATTCAATGTAAACAGCTTAATCACGTTTACTCGGGCAACCTCGCGCTTAACAATGTCAATTTTGAATTGGCCGCGGGTGAACCGATTGGCTTGGTCGGCCCCAATGGCGCCGGCAAAACCACTTTGCTCGGTATTTTGTCGGGTTTTTTGCAGCCCACATCTGGCACCGTCAGCTTATTCGATCACCCGCCTGGCGCGAAGCAACTCATCGGCAAAGTCTCTGCACTCCCGCAAGACGCAAGACTTGATCCAAGCTTTACTATTACTGAGCAACTGGTTTTTTATGGCCGTTTACAGGGGCTGACTAACCCACAGGCTATTTTGGAAGCGAGCAGAGTTTTAGAGGCTGTTTCATTAACAGAAATCAGCCATGAAAAACCCGGCACACTGAGTCACGGCATGGCTAAACGAGTGGCGATTGCCCAAGCACTGATCGGTAAACCGGCACTGATATTACTGGATGAACCTACTGCGGGGCTTGATCCTATCAATGTCAGAACAGTGCGGACCATCATCGCCGAGCAATCATCAGCAACCACCTTTATTATTAGCTCCCACGATTTAGCTGAACTTGATCGTCTGTGTCAGCGAATTTTACTGCTGGAAAAAGGTATATTGCAGTCAGAAATACTTGGCCAAAACGAACAACAGGCGGCCACCCGTTTTATTACCTTACAAATGGAAAACGCCCCAGCCGGTGAAGTGATTACTAAATTCAAGACGATAACTGGCGTCCTGCAGGTGACTAACCCGCAAAAAAATGAATTTATCGTGGAATATAACCCTGCTTTACAAGCCCAAATGGATCTGCAACTGATACAGTGCATCAACATGAGTCACTGGCAATATCGGCAATTGAGCCATGGCAAGAGCTTGGAAGAAAAGCTGTTTTTTAGCGACTAACGGTATGTTGGCATCCCCCTTCAGTCTCATTATTTAGCTGATGCTTTTTCTCCCGTTATTCCGCCCCGAGCATCGCAGATTTTGGTGAAATAGGCCCGCAAGGGGAGCGGCAAGGAGGCCGCTCGTTTTCGCAGGGCCAGGGATGGCCCTTCGAAAACCCTCACCAAAATCGAGAAGCGCAGGATTAAGGCGGAATCCGGGTCGCCTTTTCTTTGGATACTTTCTTTTCGACTGCATGGATGCAGGAGGTAGGGCAACGCAGGGAGCAGTTGCCGAGGCGAAGCAAAAGAAAGTAGCTCGCCTGTCGGTGCGAGAACCGACATTAAAATAATCCGTCGCGATAGCGACACCAGCGACCCTGTAGTACCAACAAAGGTCACTCCGTTGGGTTTGCGTAACATCAATTGTTTAATTCTGACATTATCCACTTGTATCTAAGGCTTCCTATGTCCAACAAAAGCATCGTGGTTACCGACCCCATCTACGACTATATCCTTTCTGCCTCCCTTCGCGAACCGGAAGTGTTAAAGCTCCTCCGTGAGGAAACGGCTCATCATGTTTATAGCAATATGCAAATCGCGCCGGAACAAGGGCAGTTTATGGCGCTGCTGGTTGAACTTATCGGGGCCAAGAAAATCCTCGAAGTCGGCGTATTCACCGGCTACAGTTCAACCAGCCTGGCTTTAGCTCTCCCGTCGGATGGCCACATCACAGCTTGCGACATCAGCGAGGACTTTACAGCTGTCGCTCGCCGCTACTGGGACCAGGCCGACGTTTCGGACAAGATCGACCTGCGGCTGGGCCCCGCACTTGATACCTTAGATAGCCTTATCGCCGAGGGTCGTTCCGGCAGTTACGACCTGGCCTTCATCGACGCCGACAAGGCTAATTACGATGGCTATTACGAGCGGACACTGTCTCTTCTGCGCGTCGGCGGCTTACTGTTGGTGGACAACGTCCTTTGGAACGGCAAGGTAGTCGAGGACTGTGCTTTCGACGATGCCGATACTGCCGCAATCCGCGCCTTAAATGAAAAAATTCACGCGGACCCTCGCGTCACAATCAGTCTGTTGCCGGTAGCAGATGGACTGACTTTGGCATTAAAGCGATAAGGTGTTTTCCAATATCAGTATGAGCATCAACTGACTAAGCCTCCATGTTTCAGGGGGCAATCGGTGGCGTTGCAAACACATAAGGAGCCAAGATGACAATTGCTGATCGCTGGCGTACTCGCTGGACCTGGAATCGATTGGGTACAGCGCTGTTCAGTCCCAAGCCTGAGGGGCTGGATGCTAAATTAGAACAAGTCAAACCGCACCTGCCGGTACCGGTGTTCTGGTTATTGGGTAAAACTCAGTCGGGAAAAACCTCGTTGATTCGGGCATTAACCGGTAGCGATACCGCGGAAATTGGTAACGGTTTTCAGCCTTGCACCAAAAGCTCACGTTTTTATGATTTTCCCTCGCGCAGTCATCCCATGATCCGCTTTCTCGACACGCGAGGCATTGGCGAAGCGACTTATGACCCCAGTGAAGATTTAGCCTGGTGTGCCGGGCAAGCGCATCTGTTGCTGGTGGTGCTGCGCGCGCTGGATATGAATCAAGCCGAGGTGGTTGCGGCTGTGCAGGAAATTCATGCACAACATCCACACTGGCCAATCGTGGTGGTACAGACTTCGCTTCATGAGGGCTATCCCACAACTGATGCAGAGCACATCCGGCCTTATCCTTATCAACAAGCACCTTTCCCCGCTGCAGTGCCGCATGCGCTGACTCAGGTATTGTTGCATCAGCGCGATTGGTTTAAATCGCTACCGGTACATTTTGTGCCGGTCGATTTCACCCAAGCCGAGGACGGCTACCATCCCGTCGATTATGGTCTGGACGCTTTATGGGAAAGCATCGAAACTGTGCTGCCGGCTGGCGTAATCGGGCTATTACGTGGCTCGGAACAACATAAAGAACTGCTTGATTTTCATGCCCAGCACGCCCATCCGCACATTATCGGATATGCGGTACTGAATGCCGGTGTTGGCGCCATTCCGTTGCCTGCAGTGGGCTTGCCGCTGGTGCTGGCGGTGCAGGCCAAGCTGTTCCACAGTATTGCCTCGATCTATGGATTGGAGCTGACTCGCAGGCTTTATGCCGAATTCACCACGCTGCTTGGGGCCGGCATCACTGCAGGACTGCTGGGGCGTGAGCTACTCAAGCTGATACCGGTTTACGGATGGGCGGTGGCAGGCGTTTATTCCGGCGCGATGACTTATGCGCTGGGTAAAGCTTTTTGCGTCTATCTATATGGCGTCAAACGAGGCGCTTTGCCTGATCATGCGACCTTACAAAAGGTGTATGACGAGGCATTTGTCCATGCCCGGCAACTGCTTAAATCCAGGAAAGACTGAGTCATGCCAATGCAACTTACGCGCTTTGGCATCTTCCTTGGCCTGCTGTTTTTATTACCCTGGTTGGCCTTAATCGTGCTGGGTGGGCGTTGGCTTTGGGAGCATGGCTGGCTTTTTTATAGCGTCGGTGCAATTACGGCATTCTTATTATTGTTATCCGCCCTGCTGCGTTGGCGTAGCAAACAGACAAAAGCACTGGTTATCGAGCCACTGGTAATAACTCCCAACCCAAATTGGCCGGATACCGCCCTTCCAGCCTGGGCGGCAATTGATGAGTTGGCGAAAACCTGGTCGGCTCGCACCGATCTATTTTCTGACCAAAACAATTTGCTGAAATTGAGTAACGAAGTGTTGATCACCGTTGCCAAGCAATTTCACGCTGATTCCAAACACCCTATCATGGAGTTTCCTTTACCTTATCTGCTCAAGCTGATCGTGCTGGTCTGTGAAGATATTCAACATGAGGTACTGGACAAAATCCCCGGTAGTCATGCCGTCAGTGTTGGCGATTTACTCCGCTATAAGCAGTGGTATGACACGCTGGCCACTATGAAACAAGCCGTTGATGTTGGCCATGCCCTCTTTAATTGGCCAAGCGCGGCATTGGGCAAAATACGCAGCTCGCTCTTGGGAAAGGGCCTGAATTTGGTGACGGATGAATTACGCCAGCGACTGGTGAATGCCTATATCCGGAAACTGGGTTATTACGCCATTCAACTCTATAGCGGCCAACTTACCCTGGAGGCAATAGCGCCGACCGATACCTTAACGCAATACGCACAGCAGAATAAAACCCAGGCCGAGCAGGACGCGAAATCAGTAGAACCGCTACGCATCCTTATCCTTGGACAAGTCAGCGCCGGAAAATCCACGCTGATCAATGCCTTGTTTGGAGAAATAAAAAGCGCGGCCGGTCTATTACCCACCACGCCCGAAATCACGCCTTACGTACTGGAGCGCGACGGTTTGCAACAAGCCATTGTGCTGGATAGTCCAGGCTACGGCGGTTTGCAGCATGATAAAGTCCCGTTGGCCTTAAAACAGGAATGGGCCAAAGTGGATGTGGTTTTGATGGTCTGCAATGCCGCGCAGGCCGCGCGGGAGGCCGATGCCCAACAACTCAATGCCATCCGCCGCTATTTTCAGGAAGAACGCCAAAACCAAACCTTGCCGGTCATTCTTGTCGTCGCCACGCAAATTGACCGCTTGCGTCCAGTGCGGGAATGGCAGCCGCCCTACAATATACAAGATCCCCAACGCCCCAAAGAACACAGTATCCGTCAGGCCTGTGCAGCCATTGCGCAGGATTTAACCTTATCGCTCGATCATATCGTGCCGATTTGCATGGCACCGGAACACGCCGCCTACAACATCGAAGAAGGGCTTATTCCACTGATTATGGAACAGCTTAACGATGCTCAGCGGGTACGATATTTGCGCTGCCTACGCCACCAGCAAGACATCAGTTACTGGAAGCACTGGAAACAACAAGCCCTCCAGGCTGGGCAGCTTATTCTTAAATTAGGAACAAAATTGTGAGGCTCAGATGCTTACAACTAACAATATCTAACAATCGGTTAAACTGGGCGCGCTCTACTTTAAGAAACCTTGAGCGGTGACAGCCTTTCTGCGAACAAATACATAATGTACCGTGTCCAATCCAATAATCATGAAAAAGTCTATGCCAATGAAACTTAATTGCCTGCTAAAAATAATTAACCGCCGTTCAATTTATTTATTCAGTACGCTGTTTTTTACGGCGTTGCCAGCCTACGTTACAGCCATGCCAAGCACGCATATTTCTGTGATTGTGTCCTTGGTCGACAACGAATCACAAGGCATCGTGCCGGTGCCAGCGAAAATTGGTAATGGCGATGACCCGCATAACAATCTCTATTGGGGTGCGGCTTATGGTGTGAAAACCTTTTTGAGTAAGGCGAATGGTTGGCGTAACTTGGGTTGTGAAAAGGATATTAATGACACCATCATGGAACGCTGCCAGTTTGCCTGGAAGGACAATCTCACCGTTACCGCCGATGCTTATCGCGGCAGCCGGATTGACCAAGCAATACTCGATTTTATGCAACAAGCCGCAACGCCGCCCAATGCAGCGACGAGGGAAATGGTGGTGTTCATTGGCCATGATGGCTTGATGGACGAACAAAACCAGCCAATCATAGAACGCTTCCCCAAACATGCAGGACACGATAAACAAGCCGTTGTCCTGGCCTGCATGAGCGAGGAGTTTTTCTCAGAGCATTTGCTTGCCGCAGGTGCAAAACCGGTGGTCACAACTTATAGCTTTATGGCACCGGAAGCCTATGTCTTGGAAGCGGTTGCTCGGGGTTTTGCCAATCAGGCGAGTGAAACGGAACTGCGAAATTCTGCCAGCGCCGCTTACGCCAAATACCAGCGCATCTCTGTAAAAGCGGGAAAGTCAGTGTTTGGAGCAAATGCCCACACTAAGCCTCTCAGATTGAGCCTTCGATAAAATAAGACGAGGTACTGCCCAAGCTCGCTAAACTCTGTAATGCTTCGTAACTCAAACTGTCCGCATCACCGCTGGTCTGATAAGAAACAGCAGTGATGCGGACATTGTAGATCGAGTGATCATGTAGAAAACCGCGGCGTAAGCATCGCGATTTTAAATACTGAAACTACAACACGCCCCGCTCAATTTCTTGCAGGTAAATAAATTCCGGCGCTTTTACCCCGGCCTGTTGCCTGATTGCCACCAACGCATCGGATTCAAAGAAGCACCGGGCATTATCCAGCGAAGACCATACCGAAAAATGCACGATGTTGTTGGCATCGTTGTCGTATCTCAGCAGCTGGTAGCTGATTTCACCAGCGTTTTTCCTTATGTCTGCCGCTTGATCAAAAACAGCTTTCCAGGCTGGATAGGCATCAACTTCATGAATAATTAGAACGTGTTGCATGACTATCCCAATGCTTTATTTGCGAGAAAAGTCAGGGCCTGCAGGATGCGCATTTTGTTGCAAGCAGTGGTACGCAGCGTTTTCGTACTTTATTCTTAACGACTGGGCGTTTTCATGCTCGGTAAGAAACTTTTCCGCTTCAATCGCGGTTAAATCTTTCTCCAAAAATGTTGCAATACACTCGCAAGCCTTATCAATAGCGGCTTCATCAGCATCGGGGTTTTTAGATGCTTTTAACTCACGTTGTTCGCATTGCTTGGCAAACTCATGCTCGAATTTTTGTTTTTCAGCCACAGTGACCGGCGTGTTAAGCAATTGATGACTTACTGGTGGTTCAGCTTTGGTAGTCGTGCTGGTGCTGGCTTTTTCTGTCTTTTTTTCATCATCAGAACAACCAGCCACTGACAAACTGATTACGGCGGTGGTTAAAGCCGCAAATAGGATTTTTTTTGTTTGTAATTTCATAGGGTTAACTTTTTAATATTGATGTTGTTAATTTTATTAAGGGCATTTAATTTTTCAGCGCGATGAAATCGTTCCCAAAAATCAGCCACCCTGCTCCCGGCGGTAATCATAAACCGATTGAGAGTTGGCTTCCATGTTGTTAGCTTAAATTCAAACACCAAAATGTCCGGCAAGGATGATAGTGGTCCGGGATATATTCTCGTGTTGATTGTTTAAGGCATGCGAAAATAAAGTTTTACATCATCAAACACGGTCACGGATGTCTAATTTAAAATCAACCCAAGCTAATTCAACCCGCCGCATCTCTTTTCTTAAAGGTCTTTGGCCTTTTATTCGGCCCTATCGGGGCAGAATGATCCTGGCTTTCTTTCTGTTATGTCTTGGCTCAGCGACAATATTGCTGGTGCCATTGGCCTTCCGTGACTTGATCGACTTTGGCTTTGGCGGACGGCAAAACACTGGCGGCGGGTTGTTGGGTTCATTGAGTTTAAACGGCCATTTTATAGCGCTATTCGCTTTAGCAAGCCTTTGGGCACTAACGATAGCCGCGCGTTATTACACCGTCAGCTGGGTCGGCGAACGGGTGACGGCAGATTTACGCAGCGCAGTATATGCAAGGGTGCTGACGCAGTCCCCGCAGTTTTTCGAGACCTTACAAACCGGCGAAGTGTTATCACGCCTGACCGGCGACACCACCTTGATTCAAACGGTAGTCGGCAGTTCCATTTCGATGGGCTTGCGCAGCCTGTTCCAGTTTATCGGCGGCATGGTGATGCTGGCAGTCACCAGTTTGTATTTGTTTTCTTTAAACCTTGGCCTGATGGCATTACTGATACTGCCGATCATGGCGATCGGCCGAAAAGTCAAAAAGCTCTCGCGCGAATCACAAGATAAAATTGCCGATGCCTCGGCACTGGCGGGTGAGATTCTCAACGCGGTGCCGACAGTTCAGGCCTACACCCAGGAACAACGAGAAATCAACCGCTTTGCCGACCGTGCCGAAGTGAGCTTTAACACCGCAATCCGCCGCAGTCGCGTGCGCGCGGCGCTGACAGCGATCATTATCATGGCAGTAATGGGCTCCATTATTTTCGTGTTGTGGATCGGCGCCAACCTGGTTAATGCGGGCACCATGACGGGCGGCCAACTGGCGTCTTTCGTGCTTTATGCGACCTTGGTTGCCGGAGGGGTCAGCACCATGGCGGAAGTTTGGGGCGATGTCATGCGCGCCACCGGCGCCACCGAGCGCTTGCTGGAACTGCTGCATGCCAAGCCAGCGATTGTCGGCGCCGACAGCCCACAATTACTGCCGCAGACCGGCAAAGCTGAGATTCAATTCGACCAAGTCAGCTTCCGTTACCCATCGAGATTGCAAACAACGGCGCTTGATAAAATCACTCTCGATATTGCATCTGGCGAAAGCGTTGCGCTGGTTGGCCCGTCCGGTGCGGGTAAAACCACCCTGTTCCAACTGTTATTGCGGTTTTACGATGTAAGCGATGGCAGTATTCGCTTTAACGGCCAGGATATTCGTGAGCTTTCTCTGCATGAATTACGCGACAAAATTGCCATCGTGCCGCAAGATTCGGTGATTTTTTCGGCTAATGCTTTGGAAAATATTCGCTACGGCAGACCCGATGCCAGCAATGAAGAAGTCATCGCCGCCGCTAAATCCGCGCAAGTGGAAGAATTTATCAATCGTCTGCCGGACGGCTACCAAACCTTTCTGGGCGAACGCGGCACGCGTTTGTCTGGCGGCCAACGTCAGCGTATTGCCATCGCCCGCGCGATTTTAAAAAATGCGCAGCTATTGTTACTCGACGAAGCCACCAGCGCGCTGGATGCGGAATCAGAAATCCTCGTGCAAGAAGGTTTGAATGCCGCCATGCAGGGCCGCACCACCCTGATCATTGCGCATCGCTTGGCGACTGTGAAAAAAGTCGACCGCATCATCGTAATGGATGAAGGTCGTATTGTTGAAATGGGCTCGCCGGAAGATTTACGCAACCAAAGCGGGCTATACGCAAGGCTCGCGAGCTTGCAGTTTGATGTTTAAATCCATGCCAAAAATAAAGAGTTTGGTGCGGCTAATATTTATTAATCTGTTGTTCAACTCTAAAATCGCTTGGTCGATTGTCAGCATCGATCGAATATAAAATATTTACCAGACATTTTTTATGAGGATATAAACGCAATGAAACTTTTGAAAAAATACCTGCCGTCTTTGCTGCTGGCTTTGTGCGTAAGCGTAATTTCACCCATGGTAAGCGCTGTCGGAAAAATTGAAAATACAAGTACAGAAGAAGTAAAACAGGCATTGGATGCGTCGGTAAAAGCCACTGAAGATGCCTTAGCCGCCTTGAAGAGCGGGGCCAGTGAAGACATAGTTAATGACCATATCAATAACGCACGGCAATTAATCAAACGGGTAGAAATCAATCGGCTGGATGTCATTCGTACACGCTCTGCGGAAAACTTAAAAAAAGCCCGTCAAGCTGTTAGCAATGGTCAAAAAGATCAAGCAGAAGACTTTTTGGCAACCGCGTTAAAAGGCTTTAAAGAAATGCAAAGTGCTTTTTAGGGAAACGCTGAACAAATAGATTTCGCTCTACTGATTGCGCCTTACCGCGTTGCTGCATGAGGAAGGAAATTTTCTGTCTTTCGAAGGCATTGCTCAGAAAACTCGAACAGGTGATTTACGACTGCCTCAATGTCCAGTTTTACTTCGGAATACAACTCATTTGCTGTGGTCATATGTGTTGCCTAACGTATAGCTAATCGGGCGAGCATGGAACGCTGAAAAAATAAAACCGCATTATAACCGCGCTCCGGTTGAGCGCCATGTTAGGCTGAATGCGTTATTGCAAAACCTGACCCTGCATTTCCGTTAGGCTTTTATTGGGCAACATACGATATATCGAGTTATAAATGGTGGACAAAAAACCTACCCACCTGACTATTTGGATTGCGAATTGACATCTATGAACGCTTGATCGTTTCGGACATCACATTTCAGCAAATAGGTTTGTCCTGCTTGTAGCTTCAGTGTTTTCTTGGGTCTATGACTCGAAAACCCTTTAAAGCAATAGACTTGAACTTCATACTCTCCTGGCAAGACATGAATTTCGCTGGGGTAGTCCGTAAAACCAGGCAACCCGAATTTCTTTTGTTCGCCTGAGCCATTGGATTCAATCTTCGTATAACCAGTAATGGTCGCGTGATATTCATCAGAAAATGGAACTCCTACAGAACTTTGGATCACCGCAATGTCGGTTTCTCCCAGACTATCACCCGTATATTGTTTGGCTGGTGTCATAAAACCGCATGAACAGAGCATGGACGTGACAATAACTGTAATAACATTTTTCATGGATTGACCTTGTAATTGCCTAACGTGGAGCTAAGGGGCTGCGCGCTTTTGCGCAGCCCCGCTTGAGCTTAGGGTTAGACATTATTTGAAAGAACTCTGAATAATGAAGCCGAAGTGAGGCGTCGGATTACTTACAATGATCTGCTCTCCAGTAGACTTTCTAATGACATACCCATCAAATATTTTTTCCTGACCACCTTGTAGGTTGCCATACACTTTCAATTTCTCATCAAGAGAAAGATTCAATTTCTTATTTTCTGGCAACTTTGCTCTAACAAAGATTGAGCCGGAAGTATCTGATAGAGTAAAACCGTTTTCATCAAGCTGGGTGACAGCTCCCTCGATTGTGCTTACCGGTGGCAATGCCAAATTCTTGACTGGTGTCGTGCTAGCACACCCACTAATCATTAAAGCAACTACAGCCATTAAAGACAGAAAACTAGTTTTCATTGCGACTTCTCTTTTTTGTTGATGTGCGTAAGGTAAAACTAACTGGCGCGGAACGTCACGGTGACCGCCGTGTGGGAATTGCCTCAGCATTTGCCGGCAGCTCGCAGTAATGCATTGCAGCTTGCATTGTTTGTTTTTCCTATGTCACTTGATCCCTTGGTAAAATCTGTGCACATAGCGTCTGCCCCACTTGCCATGCCCCAGGTTGCGACTTTACCCAAACCTGATGGTTCTAAAATTTCACATTTAAAGGTAGCGCCATCATTAGTTTTAACGGTGTACTGCATTCCGTTATAACCTGTCGGTGCATCTGTTGATTGTGAATTGACGATTTTAAAGTTGCCAATTTCACGGCCAATAGCCATAGATATTTTGTTTTCGACTTTGTTGTTTCCTGTAGCAGAAGCGTTATTCGCTGTAGTTGCGCAGCCGGAAAGCATTAACAAGACAGTTACCGTTAGAAGTTTTTGAGCCATTTTTGATTCTCCTCCGCTCCGAGTTAAGGGTGCGCAGGGCATAGGAGCGTAAAAATATGCCCAACTTGATGTATACGACATAGCTTCCATCCCTAATAAAGCTTGATTTCTATTCGGTATGAAACTAAATCAACGTTTTTTTGAGGCTGAGATTGGCTATATTCCCAATCTAATCTCTCGATGGTGGGGAAGGGTTTCTCCCAGTGTTTGCGTTAAATATGCGTGAAATAAAAAAAGTTATATCAATGATTGCACAGCCGATTTACGCGCTCTTGTCGCGGCCCAGCCGAATAATGCTGATCCGAATAGCCAAACGGCTGCCGGCAAGGGTACGGCTACCGGCGTCAACAAAAATGCATGGAGACGACCGGAAGGCGTTAAACCAGTACCGACAATATAACCGCTGTTGTTAATATCCGTCGCGTTTAGTAAAAGCCAGCCGGAATTCAAGGCAATAACGGTATTCAGGTCGGTCATCTCGCCGTTGACTGTTGCAAAAGCCCGTTCATTTCCGGATGCGTTACCATAGCGCCCAACGACTTGCCCGGCATTGTTGATACCTGAAGCGGTACTCCATACTCCCAAATTGCCCACTTCCCTTAAACCATTGTCTGAAGAAATAAAAGCATGCAGCGAACCATCAACCCGTGAAGCAAAACCAGCGACTACCCCAGAATCATTAATGGCATTGCCTCGGCTTAGCCCCCCGCCAAAGGTTCCCAAGTCGCGCATCTGGCCATTTTCTGTAACAAAAGCATGGGAGCCATCGATAATAGTTCCGGCTGCAGTAATTATGCGTGTACTTGACTCGCCCGTGACTTGCCCAAGGTTGTTAATAGCATAACCACCGCTTTGACGACCTCTCGGCAAGACCCCCAGATCTTGAACCGACTGCCTGTTGGTAATGAAGGCATGATCATTACCGGATATAGTGCCGGCGGCTCCGGTAACCAAACCATTATCATTAATGCCCGCGGCAAAAATAGACGATCCGCCTAAACTGTTGTTTATAGTGATAATTGATCCGCTGCTGTAAATCAACGCAGATTGCCCTGAAACTCCTGCTATTTGGCCACTAGCATTAATAGCCGTTGCAGTAAAATTAGGAGAAAGGTAATTAAGCGTACCGTTATGGGCAATAAATGCTCCAGTGCCTTCCACATTACCGGCCACCTGTCCGGCATCATTAATACCGACTGCCTGACTCACGCCAAATTCAAGATCGGGTGTCAAATCAGTTACCGTATACAATACCGCCGCATGGGCGGAATATACCGGCCCCGCCAGCAACAATAAGCCAAGCAATTGTTTTTTATAATTTTTTATCATTATTTAACCTCACTAATAAATTAACGGTCGAGCAATGGATTAACTGCCGGTCGCCGGGTTTGTAAATCTTGATTCTGGCGATTGCTGATGGTGTATATCCCTGGCGACAATCCCAAAGCAAATTCGGGTTTTTGTTCAATGGTTTTTTGCGAAACGGCGACTGAGGCAAAGGATGAACGGTAACTTGTTGATTTCGTTCGTGGTGAGTTTGTCGAACCATGAACGAAATCGATTTGTTCAGCGCTTCCCTCGAAGACACAAGACGATTAGCCGATCTTGCGTTGACGTGTCCGAAGCATCAGCCCCGCTAAGCCGCTACCGAACAGCCAGACTGCACCCGGCACAGATACGGGTGCAGTGGAATAAGTCAGGTTGTCGACAATAAATCCGTCTCCTGATTGGCCGTGGAATTGGATTGTATCGACCAAACCGGAATAGCCGGATACCAGCCAATATATATCAACCGGTTGGTTTATGGCGTCTAGCGATTGGCTATAAACCTGTACACCTTGGAAATAAAGGGAAAAACTGATCTCGGTATCACTGCCCCAATAGTTGTAAAACATGCCCTCAAATATCACTGGCGCTGAATCAAAGCGCAACTCACCGGCACGCGCGTGTAAGCGATAATCGCCTAAGGCAGGGTCACGCGACTCAAAGGATGAATAATTGGATAACTGGTTGGTAAACGATTCCCAGCCCGACAGCCCACCGTAGCCATCGACCAAATCCCAGCTGGCAATCCCTTCAAAATCGACAACGGTTTGCGCAGCCTGTGCTGGCGCGAATACAGCTGCCGAAAATAACAAAAGGCTTTTGGCTAAAATTTTCATTGTGTTTTCCTAATATTTATCTGGATTTATTGTTTCGATGTTGAAGCATGCTTTAGCGTATAGAGACCAGTAATCCAACTCCGCCGACATAACAAAATGCCCAGCTGGCTGTCGGTTAAAGCATCTATTTTTGCTGCACGAAGAAGGACTTATCCAACCCAATGCGGAGCCATTAAAGCTTAAGGCAATGCGCAGGGGTAGCTGTCAAATCTAACAGGGTGTTTTTTAGAAGGGATAAGGGGTGATCAGTCCGCGCAGCACTGCTTTGGCTATCGCATGCTGGCGAGTGGAGACATCCAGCTTAATCATGGCGTTATTCAAATGAAAATTGACGGTTCTTTCAGACAATTTGAGTAACTGGGAAATTTCCCATGAAGTCTTGCCATCAGCCGCCCAGCGCAGGCATTCCTGTTCGCGAAGCGTTAATGGCAGCTTGTCTTCCGGATTGGCTACTCCGAACACACGGCACACGGCTTCATGCACATAACCGCCAAGCAGCTGCACATAAGGCATGGCGTGTTGCGAGATCTCGCGTGCCGCAGAGCGACGCTCTTGGTTTAATGCAAAACTTAAAATGCCCAGTTCGCCACGCGGGCTGTGCATAGGCATGCTGATACCGGCTCTGAGACCGAATTCTGCGGCCTCATTCATGACTAGCGCGCTGAGTGAGGATTTCTCAAGTAGCAAATCGTGCCATTGAATCGGCACAACGTGTTGACTGCAATAAGCAATGACCGGGTCGCTAGCATGATAGCCAAGCTCCCAATAGCGTTCTAGCCACAGATCAGGGTAGCCTTTGATTATAATTACGCGCGCTTCTGAAAACTTGGTTGGTATTCTTAAGGCATAGACGAAATTATCAAATCCCAAGTTTTGGCAATGGAAGCGGCAAAGTTCTGTAATCTCATCAACACTGCTGGCAGCCGAGAAAAGCTGTAGCGTATCTTGGAATTGTTGAATATTCATCTAATCGCCATAGCATCAAGATATGGGAGTGGGCAGGTAAAGTATTGTAGGGTGAGCAGGCTGTTTTGCCCACCATTTGTCATTGCAACATACTTTTAGGGTTAGGTGTTTATACGTATTGTGATTTATTTAGCTAAAAAATATAGTATTTAAAATCTGAGTGGTTAATAAAAAACATCAAGAAGAATTTAAATGAAAGCAAAAAAAATAAACGCTGTCATAGCTTTTATAAAAAACAAAACTCTATCCCCTCAAAACAACTTGGCAAGCGATTGGCAATTAGATGCATTAATAAGTCATGAGCATAAGCTAATTATTTATACAAATGCAAAATGCGCTTCTGGCACTATAAAGATATGGTTCCTTCAAATTTTAGGGGTACTTCCTACAGATATTTCTATTAATGATAAGGTAGATAACATTTTAGGAAAAAGCATACATGAATACATTAAAGAAAATTATAAACTGTACAACTACCAAAAAAATCAGGAATATAAATATATTAATTACTCAAAAGCCATAATTGTTAGAAACCCTTGGCGTAGGGTTGTAAGCTTTTATTGTGACAAGATTCTGATTAAAGAAAATCACCTTAAATCCTTAAATATGTCCTCTCAAGAGAACTATGATAAGAATTTATCATTTCGAGAGTTTGTTGATGTTTTTTAGCAAAATAGATCATTCCCATTTGGAGCCTCATCTTCGTAGCCAGATTTTTGGGCGAGAATATATTAATTTTGATTACATATTAAAAGTAGAAAACATTAATGATAATTTAATCGAAATGTCCAAACATCTTGGGATAAAGGCGCCACCATTAAAAATCGCACACAGAAACGCCACTCTTTATAAAAATAACATGGATGAATCTGTCTATGATAAAAAACCATATGCGTTTAAATCTATTCCATCCTATGTTTATTTTTATAATGATGAGTTAATGAAAACCATAGGACAGAAATATGCAGCGGACATAGAAATATTTAATTATAAATTTCATGATTAATTGCTAAATTCTGTTAATGCTTCAGTGTCGTAGGATGGGTAGAGTGCAGCGAAACCCATCCTAGAATTGTTTGCCGAATATTCAACCATCCCAAAACAGAGTTTCCTTCCAAATTAATACTATTTAGAACTATGGCCTTATTTTTGATGGGTTTCGCTACGCTCTACCCATCCTACAATTTAACCATTGTGCGGGTTAATTGAAACTTTCAGCCAGCCCCGCAACACCTCTTAAATTTCTTACCACTGCCGCATGAGCATGGCGCGTTTTTGCCTTGGTTGATTTGCTGGTTGGTTTTGCTGATGGATTTAACTACGCCGTCCAGATAAAACCAGCGGCCGCCTTGTTTGGTAAATTTGCTGATTTCACTCATGACGTGCTCTTCGCCGTCTTGCAGGTAGTAGGCTTTAAATTCGACCAAGCCATTGTTGTCTTTGACGCCGCCTTTTTTTACCGTTTCTATAACAAGCCGTTGCCATTCGACGGTTTCCTTGGAAAAGTCGATTTCTTTGGGGCGCCGGGTAATGTCCCAAGTCGCCTGTAAATACTCGGCATTGCGCAAGGCATAAGCGCTGTAGCGCGAGCGCATCAGCGTTTCCGCTGTTAATGGTTTTTGGGCCCCGCTATGAAATTGCCCACAGCATTCTAAATAGCTAAGCCCTGAGCCGCACAAACAAGATTCAGTATTCACAAATTAGTCCTGCTGGGCTGCTGCTATTTTGTTAGCTTTTCGCCGTTTGCGTAACAAAACCACCTGAAAAATAGCTACAGCAACCACTAACACCCAGCCCGCGGCTAACGCAATCAACCATTCTGTTGATAATCCAAACATATTGCCGCCCACGGTAAACGGAATTTTTAATTTATCTTCTTCGGCTAACGCATCTTCACCGCCGACAATTAATACCAGCACATAGTCGCCGTTTTTATCTATGTCCGCCTGCGCTTCAACAACACCACGGGGATATAGCTTGGCCGGGAACTCTGCGATGGTGCGCAGTTCGGTAAAGTCATCCGGTTTGCTACCGGTTTTTTGTACTTCAACCACGCGCACGCCAATTGGGGTTTTGCGTATATCCCGATCAATTAAATCGGCGGCAAAAAAGGCTTTGCCGACGCCGGGAATGTTTTGGCAGTAAGGCCGTAACAAGGCATCGCGGTCATTGCCGCCGGACGCTTTTAGGTACGCACTAAAATGCACGGCATAGAAATCGTTGGTGATTAAACAGCCAACGCTGTTGATGTCCTCAATCTGAGGTTTATCGTCAAACTTAAGCTTATCGCAGCCATGCAAGAGGGTGCTGAACAGCAAAATTCCGCAAAGGGTGGCAATGGTATTTTTCATGATGTGCCTTACGTGATTAGTGGGCTGCCTTAACTGTTAAGGCGCTTTGATGGTAAATTGAAATTTGCCGGTGACGATGTGGGTATCGATAGAAACGACCCGGTAGCGCACGGTATAAACGCCCGGTGTTAACGGCTGCACGGTGCAGTACAAATGCGCAGGATTAAATGTCTCTTGCGCGACATCTTTGTTGTCGACGCGTTTGCCGGTGCTGTCAATGACGGCCAGCGCCATAAATTCACTACCAACTTTGTCATCGAACCAGACATCTATTTGCTTGGGCGCTTCGGTAATCTCGACCTCTTTGGCTGGTTGCGAACGCACTAAAATGGCATGCGCCCAACTTTGCGCTGGCAAAAGCATCGCCAAAAACACTGCGAAACAAACCGCTGCTCTGAAGTTTTTATTATTTTTATAGTGAGTCATGATGTCTAAGGGTTAAGCCAATTGCTCATTTGATTGCGGCGGCCATTATATAACTGATGCTTTTTTACCGGGCAGTAAAACTTCGTCTACTCAAAAACCGCAATCGCTAACTGGTTGCGTTGCTTGGGTTGTTTTTCTGTCCAGAGCGTCAAATATCCGGTTGAGGTGCTGACTATTCTGGGATGAGTTGCCAGAACATTGAGCTTTGATAAGGATTGTGCGCTTGCCCAAGTGCTACCACCGTCTTGCGATTGTGCAGATGCGATGCTGGAGCCGTCCGGACCCAATTCATCCCAAACTGCCAAAATTTGTTTGTTATCTAGCGCCGCAATGTCACCGTGTAAGGCATGATTGCCAAGGGGCTGGGGCTTTGTCCAAGTTTTACCATTATTATCTGATCGCAAAAAATACAGGCCAGGATTCGCTTCAGCGCCGGTCCAGACCACGGCATTGAGTTGCTCATCGCCCGTTTGCGCCAGCCCACCGCCAATATGCGGGCAACCTTCAAACTGCCAATTAAAGTCGCCGACCATGCTAACCGATTGCCAACTGTTACCTTGGTCGGATGAGCGTATTAGCGCCATGTCGCGCGGTTTCATGTCTCGATACAGCACATTCAGTTCACCAGCTGGCGACACTTTTATGGTATTCCAGCAGCAAGAACAGGTGCCTTCATCCAGGCGCTGAGTCGGTTGCCACTGCACGCCGCCATCAATGGACCGGGCATAACGCAAACTTTGGTAACCGTTTTCTTCCGGATCTTCCAGCCAAACTGCATGAAAATTACCTTGCTGATCAGCGGCCAAATCGATGTGGGCCTGATCGCCAGCGTTGTTTACAGCTGGATTGGCGCCAGTTTGCCAAGTTTTGCCATCGTCATGCGAATACACGCTGACCATCGGCCCCATACCGGGGAATTCGCCGCGTGCTTGCCAAACAGCCAATAAATTATTGCCGTTGACAGCAAGTTGTACATCATTGCCACGCACTGCGTCAGTCGGTGCGGGGACTGATCCGCTAATTTCAATCGGCTTAGACCAATGTTTACCGGAATCTTCAGAGCGAATATAGCGAACCACGCGCGCCTTGCTGTCGGCTTTTTCTGACCCGGCAAATAACACATGCACGACATCGTCATGGACATAAACATCAAACGAATTGATCTCAAATAAGCCTAACGACAAGCTTTGAAAAGATGACTGCAAAGCTGATTTATGAATGGCCGGTTGATTAGCACAGCTACTCACCAAGAGCGTACACACTAAAATAAGCGCCAATCTTGCAATAGGGCTGTGCCAAAATTTTTGTTTGAATTGCATAGTAAAAATCCCTAAACCAAGCCAGTTATAACCGCCTAGCCGGTAGTGTTAACCTAATGATTGATGTTTTAAGCATACCTTGCTTTACCCCCCGTCCACCAGCGTCCATGTAATCATTTAATGACAATTAAAAAAGGTAAAACACCCATTCAGCAAACCTTCATCTAGGTATTTCTACACTAAAAAATAAGTCGATTGGCGACAACAATGCCATTTTGCTTAGCAAATAGCGGTATCATTACTTAGTCAGAACATTAACAACGACCCTATTTTTAAGTTTACTGCTTAACACTGGGGAACGATTCGAAGAGGATGCTTATGAGCAACACAAAACTACGCTGGGGTATTTTAGGCGCGGCACGCGTTAATGAGCGCTTGCTACCGGCCATCGTCGAGGCAAGCAATGCCCAGTTGGTAGCTATTGCCAGCCGCAGACCCGGAGCGGCCGCACAAACACTGGCTCAATATGCCCCGCAGCAGCAAGATGTGCGCACTTATGATCATCTGGAAACCCTGCTCACCGATAGCGAAATTGACGCAGTGTATCTACCTCTGGCTAATCATGAACACGCCGAGTGGGCCTTACGCGCTATCGAGCATGGCAAGCACGTGCTTATCGAAAAGCCGATGGCGCTGACCCTGGAAGACATTGAAGCCATTGAAGCCGCCGCACAGCGTCATAACGTCACCGTTATGGAAGGCTTTATGTACCGGTTTCACCCGCAACATGCGCGGGTCAAAGAATTGCTTGAGCAAGGCCTGATCGGCGACATTCGCTCAGTACGCGCCAGCTTCTCATTTATGATGCGCCCGGCGCGAATGTATCGTTTAACCGAAAGCGTAGAACGCGGCGGCGGCGCCATGTGGGACATCGGTTGCTACGCCATCCATTCAGCCCGAATGTTTTTTGAACAACTGCCAATAGCCGTCACCGCCATCTCCAATTATGTAGAAAGCGGTGCCGACACCACCACCAGCGGTGTGCTTGATTTTGGCGAAGGTAAATTCGCCCACTTTGATTTTAGTTTTGAACGCGCACGCCGCTGTGAATATGAAATTATCGGTACCCGCGGCGGCATTAAATGCGAGACTGTTTGGCAACTACCGGGCGATGTGCCGGTCATTTCCTGGTGGACCGAAGACGGCCGTCAATCTGAAGAACGCTTGCCCGCCGCCAACCACTTCAATCTGGAAATTGAACATTTCAGCGATTGCGTATTAAACGGCACCGCACCGGCACTGTCATTTGAAGATGCCAAAGCCAACTGCCAAATCATCGTCGCTGCCTTGCAGTCTGCTGCACAAGGCCGGGTTATTCGTTTGGGTAAGTGATTTTTATAAGCTAATGCGCAGGCTGGCAATTACGTTAATGCCAGCTGCGTCGATACCGGAACCATGTTCCCGGTAGTTTTTATCCAGCACATTTTCAAGATCCAATTGCAAAGCCCAACGCGAGTCGGGCTTCCAGCCTGCCCGCAGATTTAGCGTCGCCCAGCCGCCTGTTCCGTTCGGATTAATGCGCGGATCCGCTAAATCGCAACCGCTGAGCCGATTTTGCCGGGTTGCGAAGCGTGTATAGGGTTCGAACCATAACGTGGGTAGCATCTTATAATATAGGCCCAAGCGACCGTTTAAAGGCGGAATGCGATCTGCTGGCAAACGCTTGCCGTCCGCAAACGTTTCATCGCCATGGGTGTAATTTAGACTACTGACTATTTCCAGCTGATCGCTGGCAAAATAACGCGCGCCAAATTCCGCACCGTAAAGCTGCACTTTATTGACGTTTTGGTTTTGCACAACGGCTCTTCCGGCAATTACATCCCCCGTCAGAACACTGGTAATCTTGTCGTTATAATCCGATACGTAAGCGATGGCTTCAGCTTGCCAGTGCTGGTTTTGTAATTTGAAACCAAAATCCCAGGTCAATATCGTTTCCGGCTGTAAATCAGGATTGGCGATGTTGTAACGATTACTTGGCCTCGGTCCTAATGTTCCCAAATCGAAAATATTAGGCACACGGAAACCCCGACCAAAATTACTGACCAATTTCAGCCCGTCAACGAGCAGATAAGAAAGACCGACATTACCGGTGACATCATGATGATTTAACTCTGCACCTACGCCACGATCCGCTGGCTCCAGCACGGTGTGATAATGACTGTAGCGAGCGCCTAGCAATAATTGCAAACGCTCGCCAAGTTGTAGTGTTTCATTGCCGTATACTGCGTAGGAGTCCATGGTCGAGCCATCCGGAAAGCGGCTGGTTGCCGTTTTTCCGATACCCGTGTTGATGCTGGTATCCACGCGACTGCTGGTCACTTCATCGTGATAAAACTCCAACCCGTATAGCAATTGCGAGTTTATCCAATGAGCTAAGGCCGCTTGCGCAGTAAGCCCGGTCAAATGACTGGCATTACGTTCTCGAGCTTCCTTAGCAGATCCGAAATCCCGCGCCCGGCGATCATCGGTGATACGTTGATGCGCGACATGAAATTCCAAGCTATCGAAAATCGGCGCAGCTTTAATGTATCGGTACCTGCCATGCAAAAATAAGCGCTCGTTAGGTTCGAAAAAAAACACATCGGAGTTCGGTTGAGTTTGACCATATCCGGCTACCAGTTCGTCATAACGGGGTGTTTTGGGCTGCTGCAAATACTGCATATCCAGCAGCAGTTCATGCGCCTCGTTAGGCTGGTAGATCAGTTTGGTATTGCCCGCCCAAGATTTAAAACCTGAATGTTGCTGCTCTTCACCGCCACCGGCCACACGATTATCAAAATCCTGATAACCGAAACCGCTTAATACTGCGATGTCATCTTTGCCTGCCGCCAATTTCATGTGGGTTTGGAAGGCATTTTCGGCGCTGGCATAACTGTTGTCGAATACCGCTTTCGACTGCCAATTGGGGCCATCAAAATGTGGCGTTGACGTTAACACCTGCACCACGCCGCCCATCGCATCGCCGCCGTAAAGCGCTGATGACGGACCGCGTACCACTTCTATACGATCGACATTAAACGGATCCAGTAATGCGGCGTATTGATTGGGGGCATTCCTGAAAATGGCATTACTCAGGCGCATACCGTCTACCAGGTAAAGTACCTCTGAGCCTTTTAAGCCTCTTATTATTGGAATGCCCTGGCCGGAAGTGGTTTCTTGAACAAACACGCCTGTTTGTCCGCGCAATAAATCAGGAAGAATCTGCGGGACTTGTCGATCTATTTCCGCCGCGCCAACCACGGTAACCGCAGTCGGTACATCAAAACTGCCTGCTGCCGAACGGCTGGCTGTAACCTGCATGATTGGTAAAATTAACGGCTCATCCGCACTGGCAGTCATCATCTGTAAAACAACCGATGAACTAACTACCACGTTAGCCAATCTGCTTTGCATCGGCGCTTTTGATGTTGGGTTGATTGCCCTCGCTATACCAAACAGACTTAGGCGCGAAAATCCTTTTGCCGCCGCTTGCCCGCACACATCAAGCCCGCCAAAGCCGGTGCCATCAGCAAAAATGCAGAAGGTAACGGCACGGTAGTAACCGGCGCAGACAGCGTGATGGCAGACAGGGCATTGCCATCGGCATCGGCTAAGGCATTGAAATCAAGCTGCAATAGACTGGTACCGACATTGAGCACATCGAAAGTAACTGTCGCCAGGTTAAAGCTATCTGCTTGTAGCGTGTTTAAATCCTCAGCTGTATCTCCAGAGAGTTCAAACAGATTAACAAGTCCAATGCCCGCTAATTCGGAGATAGTTGTTGATCCTAAGCTTGCTAAATCCAGTTGATTACCCAATGCCGCATCACCAAACACGACCCCGGCAAACGACAAATAAGTGGAATCAAAACTTAAATTAACATCGTAGTCACTTAAAGAAGGTGCCGCCCCTGAAGCCAAGCCTGAAATGCCAATATCGACATTGACGGAATTGCCGGTTTGGCTGATCCGGCTAATGCTCAGAAAGAGACTGGTAGGGTTAAAATTGGTAACAACGCTTGCTTGCGCGATACCGGTCAACATTAGCAACACAGCCAATAGTAATAATTTGATTTTGTTTGTGATCATTTTTTAAAGTCTCTCAACAATATGATTTATTGAACTACACAGCGCAACGGGGCCTGGTGCATAACAAGGTCTGCTTACGCGCATCCAGGGCATTAATCACTCCGTTTTTGTCCAGGTCTTTAGGATCATTGGCCCCGGATGCCGGTTTGTTTCTGGCCGCGATAACCTGATTGACGTCCAGCAGATCGACATCACGGTCGCCGTCTATATCGCCCGGCACCGTAATGGTTTCACAAGAATCAGGGACGTGGTTGCTATTGGTGTCGCCGCTTAGACGTTGCTGAATATCCAGGACATCGGAGCGTTTATTGCTATTACAGTCAGGAAAGATGTTCAGGTAATACACATCCTGCTCGCCGTTAAAGGTGCCGGTATAAGCGATATGCGCGCCATTGGCATCAGACAACATTTGGGTATAGTCGCCGATTTTATCTGCCGGTCTTTCTTCACCATTGATAAAGCTATAAGGCAGATGGGTATTGAAGAGAGGGGTTACCGCCTGGTTTTTACTCCAGGTCAGCCCGCCGTCCCAGGAATAGGTGTAGTAAAGCTGTGAAAAACGATACGGCGTAATGCCGGTGCCGTTACGGGTATCGTACCAAACCGCGTCAATACGGGAGTTGGGCGCGACGCTCAGCATTGGAAACCATTGAAATGAACTGGCGCTCGGGTTGTCGTCATTAAGTCGAATTGGCGCCGACCAGGTGTCGCCACCGTCGGTACTGCGCACGAAATTGACGTTTAACGGATCGTTACCGGGCAGCCAGTCATAGGGCACCACATGCGCCAGCATGTAAATATTGCCGCGCATCGGCCCCGTTGATTGATCGGCTGCTATTTGTACGTCGCCATCGCCGCCCAGCGGGTTTGGCAGCTGCAATTGCTCAGAAAGCATCATCACCGAATTACCGCCCATATCGATTTTTTGGGCGGAAAAAGTGGGCGATGCCTCCGGATTCTTGGCGTTGACGGACTTTAAGAAATAATGCCCGCGTCGTACAACACCCAGCGCATTGATAGATAAAAATGATTCATCCACCCCGGAAAGATACACCTCACCTTCAGGGCCAATCGCGATTCTGCCAAAACCAAAATTGGCAATCGGTAATGCCGCATCAGGCTCCTGGTAACTAATACCGCCATCCGTCGAGCGAATGAAGTACTTGGGCACATAATTGGGATCAGGATTCGGAAAACTGGTGCGTCGCCAGGTGCTGTAGATAATGCCGTCACTAGGCCCGCCGGTTTTATCGATGGCGAGCCAGTTCTTGTCACCATTAAACTGAAATACCGGTTCCGACCAGTTCACGCCTCCGTCGCTGGATTTGAAGACCGACGTCCGGTCTTCACCACCTAATCCTAATGATTGGTAATAAAAATTGCCGTCGGCATCGACATCCAATACCGGATCGGTTCGGGTTTGTCCTGGTAATGCCGGGAGCCGGGTGTTACTCCAACTCACGCCCGAATCAAAACTAACGCCAACGCCACCATATTTCACTGCTGTTGGTGGAGAATCGAACAGGCGCCAGCCAATGACGATATTGGCAGGATTAAGCGGGTTAATGGCGATCGTCGGTTCATTACCTCTGTCACCCTGAATGTTTTGCCCGAAGGCATCGACATTCATCTGATGACTGATATAAGAACCGAAGCTGACGACAGGGGCTGGCGCGGCCTGCGCGATGGTAGATATTGTTAGAAGCGCTAAGATCAGGCCCTTATGTGTTTTCACGACACACCTTTTTTAGCCCGTCCGCTGAATAACAACCCGGCACAACCGCTTAAGAACAACCATGCGGCGGCGGGTAAAGGTACTACGGTCGTTTGCAAGCTGAACGTGCCGATTCGCGCATCACTCAAGCGTGCGTCGGTGGCGCCAAGATGATCAAAGCCCCAACCAAAGCCCAAATTTCCGTTTATTGTCAGAGTGTCGCCAACCAACAGAGTGGTCACATCGAACAGCTCAAACGCACCGGCATCAAAGCCAATGTGGTTGGTGATGATCCAGCCGGATCGCCCTGGCGTGCGGCCTTCTTCTGCCGCGTCGTATTCCAGTGTCATATCGCCAAGCAAGATGCGATTCCGAGGTGGCGTTGTATCAACACGAAAACGAATTACTCCGCCCAAGCCAATACTGCCGGTCGCAGTACCGAACAAATCATTGGGATCGAAAGTAAAGTCAGTGGCTCTATTCTCCCGACCTCCCGGGTTTGGCGCGATGCTTGATCCATTGATGGCATAGTGCAGGCCGACTGCGGAAATCTCATCGGATTCGAGATCATCAAGGTTGGGCGTATTGTTATCTCGCAATTGAGCAAAATTTAGCGATGCGGCTGAGGCGTCATAAAACTCTTCTACATATAAAGACGGCCTGCAGCACACCGGAAAATCAACGGTAGGCGCATCGGGATAATTATCTGTATCGACCCCGGCGATGATGGCGTCCCGGTTTAAATTAAGGATAAGTGCGCCACCGCTAACCGTCGCAGCTTGTGGTGCTGCAGAAATTACCGCACTGAAAACAATAACGGCAGTGATAAAAATTGGGCGTTTAATAAAGGTCATGATGTTTCTCTAGTCGTGGGGGTTAGCGCTTGCGGCTTGCAACATTGGCAAAGCCAAGCAATCCGCTGATGAATAGCCAAGCGGCGGTAGACACCGGCACTTGAGACTTCCCCTTAGCCAAAATAATTAAAATTTCACGGATGATACGGTCACCCATTCATAGTTCGACAGCCTCAGCACGTTCGGGTGACCGCATTTAGTAAAGTTATTCTTGGCAAAATCCTAAGGAGAGGGATTTATTGAGGTAGCAGGCTGAAGCAAGTTAGGCAGCAAGCGTAGATTTTCTACGTGCAATGCCCAGCAGCCCAAACATGCCGCTAACAAACATCCAGACTGCAGCTGGCACCGGCACGGCTGCAGGTGCCAGATTAAAAGTACCCACTACGGCATTAGTATTTGCACCAGTCAAACCTGCCCATAGGCCTGTCCATTTCAGATTGCCGCTCAGTAGCAATTCGCCATTGCTGTTAACGGATTCGGTGACGTCGGTCAATTTCAAAAAGTTTTGGGTGGAAAAACCATTATCAAATGATCTTATATTCCAGATACCGGCAGTTTTGACCAAGCTAAAATCATAAGGTGCCAAAATGCCGCTGCCACCTGCACTGGTCAATAGCCATGCGCCACTCAAGCCAATCTGCCCGACTGAAGTATTGCTGGCATCCATAGTAGTGGCCTGCTCGGTGCGGCCGTAAGTACCAGCTGTAGGGTAGCTATTGGTTGTGGTATTGGTGTTAACTGAAAAATCCATCGCTGTGCTACCCGTGGTTGATAGGGTTGTACCGCCGACGGTAGAACCGCTAATACCAAGAAGATTATCACTAGGCCCCCAATGTTTTGCCACGACCCAGCCATTGGGATAGCCACCGAGTACATTCACTGAAGCCGCTGAAAATGCAGTATTGTCAATCGTTATGGTCGCGTTGCCGGTAACCAGGGCCGCATTAGCAGTAGGTGCCATGATGCCCGCCAGTACCACAACTCCCGCAGCTGCGGCTAATTTAAAGCTATTGTTTTTCAATGAACTCATTGTTTTTCCTCAGTAGATTTTGGTTAAAGTGAAGCTCCAAGGCGCAAGTTCGCTCACCGCTTTGAGTTTAAAAGCGTTAAAAGATCGGTGATCGAACCAGTTACTTGCAGGCAACCCAGCTGTCTTGGCTTAACAAGACCTGTGGCTTTCCGAATCCGTCTTGCGGCGGAAGTGGCGAGGGTGTCGAAATCCTGTCGACCTCACTCCTATCCATGAGTGACGCTATCTCCTTGGTAGATCCTAAAGCGGTAAAGTCTCTGTCATTTAAACTCAGTATTTCAGCGAAATGTTGACATACGCTGCAGGTCCCGCGGCTGGCGCAGTGCGTCCGGCGAAATAGTTATAGGGTTGAAAATAGTCTTCGCCAGTCAAGTTTTTGACCGTGGTTGCCAGCTTGAAGTGCTTGGTTTCATAGGCAATCGCGGCGTCAAAAGTGTGATAACCGTCGGTTTTGAATAAGTTGTTGTTAGATACGAAAGCACCTGAGCGCAGATAAACCCCAAACCCGACGCTTAAACCTTTAAGCGCTTGCTGCTGAAAACGATAATTGGCCCAAAGCCGTCCGGAGTGTTCCGGAACCATGGCAACGCTGTTACCCACCGGCACACTTGCTAGGTTGTCGGTAAAGCGGGCTTGGGTATAGGCATAGTTGGCAAGTACGCCAACAGCATCGCTGGGTTGCCAAATCGCATCAGCCTCAAAGCCTCGAGAACGCTGCTGCCCGGCGGCGATTGAGCCAAAACCGGTGGGCACGGCAACATGACTTCGATCAATTTGATACACGGCCAGTTGTCCGGTGAGCTGGCTTGAAAAATCGAATTTGATGCCGGTTTCGAGATGTTTCGATAATTCCGGCAAAGGCGTGTCGATAAAATTAACGAACGGTTGACCGCGCATACCTTCGCTGTAACTGGCAAACACGGCAATGTCGTCAGTCACATCAAAGACAGCGCCAACACGCGGTAAGGGTTGAAGTTGTGCAGTTTTCGAATTGATACCGGTGGATGACTTATAGTCGATTTCTACAGCCCCAAGCCTGAGACTGAGTAGTTGATGAAAGCGCTTATAAAACGTGCTTTGCAATTGCACATAGCCGCCGTAAGTGGTGTTTTTAACAAAGGTATTATTGATGCCGGGTGTCGGTTCGCTGTAGTTCGCCGAAAATGCCGGCGCGGTTAAATCAACCATCGCCACGCCTAAACCGAGTGCTCCGAAGTCGCCGTTAATAAAGCCGTCGTCATCCAGTTCGCTATAGTCGGCACCCAACAAAAAGGTGCTTTCGGTGGGACCAATATTGATTTTTGCGACTGCGTTGCCGAGTACGCTAAATTCTTGCTGTTGTTGATACAGCTCAGCATTGGCCAACGTCCACGTTGATGGAGCAAGTAACGGTACATCTGCGACAAAGCCATCTGCGCCAAACAGGGATTGAACTTTTTGGTCAAACTCGGATTCAGCGTAGCGTGCCTTAACATTGATCGACCACATTTTGTTGATTTGATGATCAAGCGATCCCCAAACACCATCGGCATTGGAGTGGCTGTCTGAGATATTGGCTGGGCCAATAAAAGTCTCAGGACGGATACGAAAATCACCGCTTACGCTGCCAGTGGCCGGTAAGCCTTGATAATCAGGCTGTTGCCAGCGCGACACTTTGCCTTGCAGCGTCAATGTCGTGGTGTCGTTATTGGTCAATGTCAGTGCCGGATTGATATTAAAGCGTTCGGTATCGATTACATCGATATGGCTTTGCGAGTTGGTAAATTCGCCAGTCATCCGAAATAATACGTTTTCGTTAACTGGCTGATTCCAATCGAAGTAAGGTTGGTAAAAATCATAACTGCCGATTTTGATGCCGGCTTCGCAAAACGCATTGAGTTTCGGTAATTTAGAAAGCACATTGACCATACCGCCGACCGGCGAACCGGAGCCGCCGCTATAAAGTATGGCGTTGGAGCCCTTTAGCACTTCGATTTTATCGATATTAACAATGCTTTCCCGGTCGCCTGGATTGTAATATTGATTAAAGCCGTCAGTCGATTGTTCAGCCCTAAAACCGCGAATCAGGGTGCCTTCGATAACTGGCGTATACAACACATTACGCGGTACCACACCGCTGACATTAGTGAGCATTTCACTAACAGTAATGTTTTGCTGATCGTTCATCAGGGCGCGCGGGATGACCTGAATGGATTGGGGAATTTCTTTGATCGGCGTGTCTGTTTTGGTGGCGGTTACGGCATTAACCACGCGGTACGAATTTGCATCATCTTCCTCATCACCCGTTACCATCATAATCCCTAAAGTAACAGGGGCCTTTTCTTGGGCAGGTTTAGCGTTGTTTTTTGGCAATGAGTTTTTATCAGTTTGAGCTGGCTGCTTTGGAGTTTTAAACTCGCTGAGCCGCTCTAGCGTCACGGTATGTTCGTCAACAAATCGATACGTTACGCCGCAGTCTTGCAGTAATTGCGTTAACGCCTGTGCAGGCGTCATATTGCCCACTAACGACTTGGCCTTGCAGCCGCGCACCATGTCCGAGCTAAAAATCAGTTCCAGGTTCGCATCGGCAGCAAAACGCATCAGGGCATTATTTAACGATTGCGCAGCAATATTGAAATGCTGAGTCGCACCATTAGCTAAAGCGTTTTCAATCATTAACGTTCCGCCCAGAATTGTTGAAGTCAGTACCCATATTGCTAAATGCCCTGTGTGGTTGGCTTTTAATTTCTTCAAAATAAGTCCCAGTCTTTGAAAAAATCACTTCTTAATAGGTAAGCCGTTCGACATCGAAAATCGAACACCAAAAAGTGAAAATATTTTTTTGAGCACCACTAAAAACGTGGTGATTGCTTGTCAGTGGGTTAGATTTTTATGTATTCGCAGTGTGGGGAACCTCGAAAAACCATGCACTTCGATAAACTCAGTACCCACAAGGCATAAATGCGAACGGGCCTTTACAGATCAATGAGTTTCGTTCGTGGTCGACTGCAAGGATGCAGGAGGTAGGGCAACGCAGGAGCAGTTGCCGAGAGCTTGTCGAACCATGATCGGAATGGGTTTTCGAGGTTCCCTGTGGTAAAAATAAATTGCCTGCAGTTGGCTTCGGCTCCGCTCAGCCAACGGTAAAATCAGGGTTAATGCGTCATCAACGATGCAGCAACACCCACCAAGGTCCTAAGCGGGTTTCTTGCAGGTTTAAAGCATTAACAACTGAGCTAAGCACTTGCTCAGGTTTATCGAGAGAGAAAACGCCGGTAACACGAAGATTTTTGAGCTTTTCATCGGCTAGAAATACTCGCCCGACTCGGTAACGGCCGAGCTCATCGAGCAACTCGCCTAACGGACGATCGTTGATAAACAAGCGTTGTTGTTGCCAGGCACTGGTTTGACTTAGTTCAACCGTTTTCGGTTTGTTCAGCGCACTTCCTGAACGGTAACTAAGTTGCTGCCCTTGCTGCACCTGAACACTGTCAGGATTAATTGTCTCAGATTGCACACTCGCCGATACCGCATGTTCCTGGACGGTGACACTGACTTCACCGGAGCGCTTGTATACTTCAAAAACAGTACCCAATGCCCTGACCCTCAGGCCGTCCGACACCACTTGAAACGGACGCTGAATATCTTTGGCAACGGTAAATCGCGCCTGCCCGTAATGCAAGGTAATCTGCCGCACCGACGCGTTAAAATCGACTGATACCGCACTGTTGGTATTAAGCAGTACCTGACTGCCGTCAGCCAGTTGGACAGCCCGCAATTCACCGGTTTCGGTGTGATAGTCACTTAAATAATTATCCAGCCAGTGTGCTTGTTTTGGCATCACCAGCATGACAACGAAGAGCCATACCGCTGCCATTGCCAATGTCGCAGCAAGCCAGCGACGGTAACGTTTAGCGGCTGAACGCTGCGGAGGTAGCTTGACTATTGGCGCATTGTCTTGAACATCAATCCGGACTGATATATCAGGCACCGGACTTTTTGCCGCCAGCACCAATTCGCTAAACAAGCTTTCTGCCGCGGCAAATGCTTCCGAATGCGCATGATCCTTAGCCAGCCATTCTGCAAACGCGACCATTTCAGTCTCGCTAAAATCATCGGCACGCAGTCGCACCAGCCAATTGATGGCTTGCTGTTGCAACAAATGCGCAGATGCTTCTTGGGGAGAAAGTGCCATTAACCGATTCCAGGGTAACTGAGTGTTCTTACACTATAAGCCGTGCGACAGGCCGAGATGACCACCGATAAATGATGACAAGTCATAGTCTTAATTACCCACCCGCTGCGCGCAATGAGTTAATGCCCGCGTCAAATGCTTACCGACCATGGATTTTGAAATGCCCATACGTTCGGCTATTTCAGAGTATGACAAACCGTCAACGCCATGAAATAAAAAAGCAGTGCGACAATCGACCGGCAACTCAGCCAACGCCGCCTGTAATGCACCCAATCGTTGGCGTGCAATGACAGTTTGCTCAGGTCCGGCGGCGGTACTTGGGATACTGTCGATACAACTATCGAATTCAACATCCGCAGCATGATGACGATTTCTGACGGTATTTTTACGGTGATAATCAATCGCCAATTGCACGGCAATATGAAAAGCCAGGGCACGTGCATTATCGGGGGGATTTTCTTGAGCCGCTTGATACAAACGCAGGTAAGTTTCATGCGTTAAGTCTGCGGCAGTTTCTGCACACTTCACCCGCGCCGTTAGAAAGATTCGTAAATCTTCAGCAAGCGATTCCGTCCAAAACAAGGCATTATCGGCACAATCGAGCGACTGGGTAAGTGCTTGCATAGTGATTACAAAGGCTGACGTATCAACGTGAACAAGAATTGGCTAAACAACATGATGATCCATTGCAAATTTATGGCTTAAATAAAGCTCTAGTCAAAAAACACAGCGTCCAAAGAAAAATTGTAATCGAATTGTCCGCTCTGCACTTATGATAATATCTCGCGGCGCATAATTCATTGGTGGTGCGCTACGACAATTATTATTACCTTACAGGAGATTGTTATGGCTACCGTTTATTTTGCGACCAACCGTAATCCCAATAATGCACAGACCCCTACCGATTTTGGCAGTGGTTTTTCTACTACTGACCTGGGCGATCTGCGTTTTGGTCAGGCAGAAGTCAACAAGGGTAAATTGGCTGCTAAGTCGATCAAGGTCTTGCCGGATAAGCCCAGCCAAGGCTCGGAAGCGCTATTTAATGACTTGCGCCAAACTATGAAAACCCAGTCGCTGGATTCATTGATTTTTATCCATGGTTTTAATGTCTCTTTTAAAGCCGCTGTCGAATCGGCTGCCAAAATCGGCGAGCGTTACGCCAAACTCTCCAATAATAATTACCAACCGAATATTTTTGTCTTTTCCTGGCCGTCGGATGGACAAGTGACCAGCTATTTTAACGATCGCCACGATGCGGAAAGCTCTCGTTATGCGTTCGCACGCGGCTTGATGAAACTGTCTACGTTCTTAAAATCTGCTGACAAAGAAGAGGCCTGCCAACAAAAGATCAACCTGATTGCACACAGCATGGGCAATTATGTGCTGCGGCATGCGCTGCAACAGGCTAAAAAGATTAGCAATGGCGCATCGTTATCACGCATCTTCGATAACATTATTTTGACTGCCGCTGATGAAGACAATGATGCGTTTGAGCATGATCATAAATTGGCACGACTACCTGATCTGGCCCAGCGCATTACGATTTACTTCAATAACGGTGATTTAGCGCTTAAAACCAGCGATTACACCAAGGGCAATCCGGATCGTTTGGGGCATGACGGCCCGAGCCAACCGCATCAAATACCGGCGAAAGTGGTGATTGTCGATGCCAGCGACGTGGTGAAAGGGGTAAGCGAACACTCGTATCATCTGGAAAATGACAAAGTCGGTAACGACATCATCGCGGTATTGCGCGGCGAAAGTTCGGAACAGATTCCATCGCGGTTGTATGTGCCGCATGCGAATAAATTCAAATTGTTTTAGCGTCTCTCAAACCGTGCGCTTTAGCACGCGCACGGCATCCCCTTATTATTACTGCCACTCCCCCACCGGCGCAGCAAAGGCATCGGCAACCAGTTCTTGCACGTTGTCACCGGTTAAGGTTGGTAAAAAGGCCGTTAAGTCGTCGACTTCTTCCTCCGTCAATTGCAAGGGCTTGATAAGCGGATCAAGGTTTTCGTTAGCTACGCCGCCGTGATTGTAAAATTCAACCACCTCGCGCAAAGTCGTCAAGCTGCCGTTGTGCATGTAGGGCGCAGTCAGGCTGATATTGCGCAATGTCGGTGTTTTGTATTTCCAGCGATCTTGCGGGTCTTGGGTGATTTCATATCGACCCAAATCATTAGACTTGGCCGCCGATACCTTGGCAATCAAACTGCTGGCGACATTAAGATAAACACCAGGGGCAACTTGTAGCTGTTGCGTGTCGCTGGCTTTGCTCATCGCGTCGCGATAGCCGATGCCGGTATTGTGATTGCCATGATCAGTAAACAGCGCATGGTTTTTGGCGATAATGTGGCACCCGGCACAGTTGGCTTTGCCGGTAAACAGCTTAAAGCCGCGTTGTGCCTGCTCATCGATAGCGCTTTTGTCGTGCCCGAAGTACCAGCGATCAAACGCCGAATTGGCGGAGTTCAAACTGCGCTCGTAGCTGGCAATCGCCATACCGATGGTTTCCATGCTCGGCCCTTTGCCGAAGACGCGGACAAATTGGCGGTTGTAATCGGCAATCCCTTTTATTTTTTCGATAACAACGCCGATGGACGGATTACCCATTTCGTTATGTGCCAGCAATGGCCCCCAGACTTGTTGCTCCAGACTGTTTTCCCGACTGTCGTGAAACAACGTTTTAGCGTAAGCAATGTTGTAAAGCGTCGGGCTGTTGCGCCTTACAGTGCGGCCTTCAATGCCTACCGCGGTAGCCATTTCGTTGTTGGTAAAGCCTTGTTCCGGGATGTGGCACATCGCACAAGAAAAAGTGTTGTTAAGCGACAGCCTGCGATCGTAAAACAGCTGCCTGCCTAAGCTGATTTTGGCTTTACTGCTGGGATTGTCGACCGGCACGGGCACTGCACCCAAACCTAAAGGTGGCTTGCGGTACGTCTTAGTCAGATCGGTTGCATTGCCTTTACGCTCGGCTAAGGCAATCGAATGGGTTTGGTAATTGTCTTGTTCGTAGCCTGATTTGTTATCGCCAGCGGAATATAAGGCCGCGGTCGGCTCGCGTTGAGGACTTGCTGTGTCAGCAGGGCTTTTCAATAAGGTTTTAACATCGTTAATCAGCGTGTCCGGGTGCAAAAAATCGACGCTGTAGATATTGCGAATCTGTTTGTTACGGTCGATCAAATAAACCCGCAACTGGTGTGAAAACGTGCCGGTAAAATGGCCTTCGGCATCAAAAACCTTCTGCACATTTTGTTTGTAATTAGCCAGCAGCGGCTGCAAGTCTTGTTCGGATTTTGTGGTAAGAAATTGCCAGTCGACGCCATCGCTTTGAAAGCTTTGAGCGTATTGCTGCATGACTTCCGGCGTATCGTGTTCGGGGTTAAAGCTGATCGTCAACAAGCGCAGCTTGCCGACTAATTCGGGCTCTTTTGTTAGCCGGTTTTTTATTTTATGTAAAACCGCCGTCGCCAACGGGCAACCGTTGACATCGCTGCAGCTGGAGTAAATAAAACTGAGCAACACCACTTTATCGCCCAGCAAACTGTGCAACGAAATGGCGTTATTTTGCGTGTCCAGCAACTTGCCGTCGGCGGCATAACCTAATGCCGGAAGCTGATAAGTGCCGGGTTCCGGCGCGGTAAATTCAAGCGCGCCATAGCCGGGAGCGAGTGTTTGCGGCTGATTTTGCGACGAGACATCCGCTTGGCTTAATGGGCTGGCACAAACAACAAGCAGTGTAAGAAGTAGGCTTGGCAAATTCATTTTTTTCACAGCGTCTCCATATTGATCGCTTTCTATTATGCCCCAATAGGAGACTAAGAAAGCGCTGAATAAATTGATTCCGCTCATGGTTCGACAAGCTCACCACGAACGAAATCAATAAACCCGTAACGTGCGCTAATGTAGGATGTGGTGAGGTACGAACCACATCGTTCGTGTTTCGCGATTGATGCGGTTCACTGTGTTCACCGCATCCTACGTGCTCCTAAATCTTTCGGGTGGGTCTTGTCATGGAAGTAAATATCACGTCTAATCCAGCACACATAAATTGCTCGGTGCAAATAGCCTATTGCTTCACACGCAACTTATCACGCACTTGATCAAGTAACTTGGAGATTGAGCCATGTCATTTTTACCTGAAAATTTAGGGTGTGCTGTATTTTTACACTCAATAAAAACAATGAGCTACAGTTCCTTTTCAAGAACATACACCTCAAAGGTGCTTTTCACGGCATTTTTTATGGGTGTCTACTTTAACTCATGACTGACCGTGATTTTGCAGATGATGAAGTGAAGGGGCTGTCCAGATACATACCAACCACATCAAAGGGGTCAGGTCTTGCAATCACGCACCCGGCCTAACATGGCGCTCAACCGGAGCGCGGTTATAATGCGGCTTTGTTTTTCAGCTTTCCGGGCCGCGCACGGTTAGCTTTACGTTATGAGTCTTAGGTTGCGCTTTCCGTTGATTTTCTTTCTTGTCGTTATTTTGCTTGGCGTAAACACAGTATGCGAGTGGCCATTTGCAATTCGCTTCATGTATGCACCGCTAAATTATTGGGCTGCTGTTTTGTTGGCATTGTCTATACCCATCTCAATTTTTTCCTAGGTCAATCATTTACTCTTCGAATTTGGCGGGTGCTCATGATCACGACTGGAATCATTCTACTGATTCCAATACTTTTGTTTTCAATGGCTAGGTCGTCTGTCGATTTTAAGCTACAGGATTCTTTGACTATCGGAGCAACAACGTATCGCGTGTACTTACATGACAGTGGAAGCTTTCTTAGTCCGCCTTTCACTGTTGTGCGTAAGGAATTGGACACCATCTTTGGTGTGAAGTTTGTTCGGACTATCTGGAGCGACCACCGCTATGGACAGGCTCTTCTTCGACCTATCAATAGCTCAACGATTGAGGTTGAAATCGACGGTGATTTTTTTCGGGCAAAACTGGATATAAGTTGACGATACATAACATGGCGCTCAACCGGAGCGCGGTTATAATGCGGTTTTGTTTATTCAGCTTTCCGTGCCGCGCCCGGTTAGCTCTACGTTAGGCTTTTTAAATTCAGCGCCGCAGCCTAGGTACGCACTACCTTTTAACCATTACCGTAAAATAAAAGTACGCGCACAAATCGGTTGGATGCTGAATTCGTTGCCCGTCAAATAATGAGAGAAATATGAGTAACAATGATTCTTGGACACCTGAAGAAATTGCGAGAGCCAATGAACGACAAAGCGAAATCAATTTAGCGAAAGAACAAAACAATCTTCAAATTGAAAAAGATAAATCCGAAGGCGGTGGCATTAAGGCATTCCTCATTGTTTTTGCCATAATACTGGCGGTGCTTTTAAACGTTGGAAGCAAGGCTAGGGTGGCAGGTTTTCAAAACACGTTGTACGGCATTATGGTTTTTCAAGCGTTTATGGGTAGTTTAGCCATTCGTACTTTTGCAGGAATTTCCAAGAAATCTATATTCAATTCATTAGGAAGGGTGCTATTAATCGCGATATTTTGCGTTATCCTTTTTGGATTAAACTTCTGCTCTTGGACATTAACAGGTCATGTACGTTTTTAATGCATCAAAGGGGTCAGGTCTTGCAATCACGCACCCGGCCTAACATGGCGCTCAACCGGAGCGCGGTTATAATGCGGCTTTGTTTTTCAGCTTTCCGGGCCGCGCACGGTTAGCTTTGCGTTAGGTACACAGTGAGGTATTGCCAATGCTGAAATCCGTATTCATGTTCGCCACAGGCGTATTCTGCGTCTGGTACGTCCCCGCTGGAAAAGCCGCTGTTTTTGGTGAAGCCGGGTTTATTGTTTCGCTTCTTGCGGGGCGTGTCGTTGCCATCCCAGTTAGCTTGTTTGCTGTCATTGGTGCTCTTATATCAGCATTTCTCATGCGGCCCACTTCCTCTGTCACCATCTGGCAGTCAGCGCGCGTAGGTTGGGGTGAGGTAACGAACCCCAACAAATCGTGACGAAAAGCATTGGGGCTTACACGGTGCAGATCGGATCTGCACCGTATGAAAAAATCATAACACTCAATAGGGAGTTGTAATTTCAACATAGTCAATTTTTGTGAGTACGCCTTATGATGAGTGTAGAAACAATAGAAGAGCAAATCGCGGAATTAGATAATGCTTCATTTTCCAAGCTGCGTGATTGGTTTGTTGAATTCGATAAATCTCGGTGGGACAAGCAAATTGAAGCTGATTCAAATGCCGGAAAGCTCGATTTTCTTATTAGCCCCTGCGTTAGTTGAGCATCAAGCCGGAAAAACGAGAGAACTTTGAAACATAAAGCGGCTTGCAGACAAGAACTTCAAACTGCTCAAAACAGCCCCTTCCCATCCGTCTTTACAGTTCAAGAAAGTCGACAAAGTCTGGTCTGGTCGTGTTGGCTCACATTACCGAGATCTTGCCGCACCCATTGAAAGCGGTTTTCTTTGGGTTTGGACTAGCACTCATGCCGAATATGACAAGTTGCTTGCCTAACGCGGGCTAGCAAACCGGTCATAAATGGTGAATGAATCTATTTGTTACGCGGTTATTTCCAATCTGTATTAGCCTATTGCAAAAATGAGCACGAGTAGATTTGGCTGATTATGGGAAAATAAATCAATTGTCTACTGAGTTAAAAGGTTGCTCTCATGCCGGTCATAAGTCGATTTCTTGGAATAATCATTGCCATGTATTGGGATGACCATGCTCCACCCCATTTTCATGCAAAATACTCAGAATATGAGATTACGGTAAATATCCTTACAGGTGTTGTAGAAGGAAAATTCCCAAAGCGAGCGTTACGACATGTTCTTGAATGGTATGAGTTACACCGAGAAGAATTAATTGCAAACTGGGAGCTTTGTCAAAACGATCAGCCCCCAAAAACCATAGAGCCGTTGGAGTGATTATTATGTTTCTTCATATTACTAATGCTAGATACCTGGAAGACTATAAAGTTGAAGTCTCTTTTAATAATGGTCGAAAAGGGATAGCAGACTTGACAGACGCTTTAAAAGGGGCAATGTTTGAACCATTGAAAAATAAGACACTATTTTCACGTCTGGTCGTTGATAAAGAACTAGATACCATTGTTTGGTCAAATGGTGCTGATTTGGCGCCAGAGTACATTTATTTTCAAGCATTTAAAAACGAACCAGAATTACAGCATCAATTTAAGCAATGGGGTTATATAGCCTAACAATTCGAAATGGCTATTGACTTCCACTATGTACGAAATAAGGCGTTGTTTTCCCTATTTCGCTAAGCACCATGCATGCAGGCCCCCTCTTTTTTCAAGCTTATCAGTGTAATCGTGCTGGATATGCTGCTTCCCATCTGTCCTTCGAATGGATTAAGGAGAATGCTTGTTAGGGCAAATCACGAAAGGAAGCAACACAACACCGAATGCCTAAAATTATTTTTTCAAATCCAATTGCGTAACCAAAGCATCCAATGTCGTTGGCTGGTTAGCGCTATACAGAGAATAAGCGCCAAACACCATTTGATGTGCCCGGCCCAGTTTTTCCTTGTTGAAATCAATCGCAAACTGTTGCTGCAATTGCTTGCCGTCCCAGTTGTAGGCTTTTATAAACTGTTCGTTATCAGCGCCTTTTTTATCCCAGTTGGCCAGCAGGGATGAGGTGTAATAAAGCCGTTTGCCATCCCAGCTGGAAGACACCATGTTGACTTGGGAACCGATTTTTTGCTCAAACACTTGCTTAGGTTTGAAAGGGTCGGTGATGTCGAATGCCCGGGTTTTACCATCCATAAAGGTATTGACCCACAGCGTGCCGTCGTCGCTGGAAATAGAAATGTCCACCGGCAATGGGATGCTGGCAGGGTCGCCAATATCCGCCACTTCTTTAGACTGCCAAGTACCGTCTTTATCTTCGTAAATCAGCCAGATTTTGGAAGTTAACGCGGTGCTGGTGAAACAGTAATTGTGGTTAGGTCCCCAGGCACAACGAATTTCCAGCGGCGCGCCCGGCACATCGAAGACTTTTTTCGGTTGTTTGGTATGTAAATCCCACTGCACCACGGTGTTGCCGAAACGTTTCATGGCTTCCGGATCTTGTAGCATTTTGCCGAAGTCCATCATGTAATTTGACCAACCGGTAAACGATGAAGTCAGCATCAGGTTGCGGCGGGGTAACACGCGCAAATCATAGCCGTAGCCGTCGGCATATTTACCGGTTTTGATGGCGCCTTGTAAGTTGTCATCGGTGGGCGTCCAATGCGTGGCGATGTATTCGCCGTCGTTGGTGTATTCAACGACAGCGGTACGGCCGCCATGGTCTTTGTTGTTGGACAAGCCGGTAATAATCATCCGCCCAGGCAAGGCATAAGTGGTATGCGGGCCTACAACGCCGCCGCTTTTGGCGACAAAATCGGTGATGGTTTTAACCAGTTTGGGCTTGGCCGGATCGGTATGCACGTCAAAAATAAACAGCTTGTTGGTGTCCAACGCACCCGCCCATAAATATTTGCGATCATCGGTAAAGCCGGAGTGATGGGCTTCATTACGGCCGCCCACAGACACGCTGTTGATGACTTTGCCGTACTTGGGTGACTTGGGATTAACATCGACGGTAACCATTTTGTCTTGTTCGTCGCCAAGCCCTTCCACTCCCAGAGTCCAGATATAAACAAAGTCCTCCTGACCGACAATTTTGGCCATATACGGCGACATGCAGGTTTCATCGGCTTGTGCCGGGGCTATCGCAAGCCCTGCCAATGCCACCATGGATGCCGCCACGGCAGCACTGATAAGCTTAGTTTTGTTGAGTTTAGTCTTCATATTTCTTCCTCTGTAGTTATGTCTCTTTTACGCTGGGTGTTGCCCAAACTGCTCAGCAACACGTCATCCAGAGACTTATTGTTATTATCACTTGCCCTGCCAGTGCCGTTCCCTAACGCCGCAAAGCGTTACAACGCAAAACCGTCTTGCGTTTGCCATCACATCGCACACTTGCTGTGTTTGATGCAGTCGTTATCGTACTGATAACGAAAAGTCGATTTATCATAACATCAAAATATGACCGGTCGTCTTTAAATAAGCTGCTAAAAAACCCGAGCTGCCACTCGAGTTTTTTAAATGCTGCCTTTATTTGCTCGGTAAAGCTCCGCCCTTAAGATGCTGCCAGCGCTTGCTCCAGATCTTCCAGAATATCGTCGATATGCTCAATGCCCATCGACAAGCGCACCATTTCTTGCGTGACGCCAGCCTTGACCAACTCTGCCGGTGTCAATTGGCGGTGAGTGGTTGATGCTGGATGGCAAGCCAGCGACTTGGCATCGCCGATATTAACCAACCTGGTGAACAGTTTTAACGCATCCTGAAAATGTTCGCCCGCCTTGCGGCCGCCTTTTAAACCAAAGGTGAGAATGCCGGACGCACGTCCATCCATGTATTTATCGACCAAGGGTTTATCTTCATGTTCATCAAGTCCTGCGTAATTAACCCAGGCCACTTTGTCATGGCTTTGCAGATATTGCGCAACTTTAACAGTGTTGTCGCAGATTCTATCCATGCGCAACGCGAGGGTTTCAATGCCTTGCAAAATCAAAAATGAATTAAACGGCGAGATACAAGCACCGGTATTGCGCAACGGTACCACGCGCGCCCGGCCAATGTAGGCGGCAGGCCCCAGCGCTTCGGTATACACCACGCCGTGGTAAGAGACATCGGGCTCATTAAGACGACGAAAGCGTTCTTTATGTTCAGCCCAGGGGAATTTACCGCTATCGACAATGATGCCGCCAATACTGTTGCCATGACCGCCGAGGTATTTGGTGAGTGCATGCACCACAATATCGGCGCCGTGTTCAATCGGACGGCATAAATACGGCGAAGGCACGGTGTTATCAACAATCAACGGCACGCCGTGACGATGGGCGATCTCTGCCAACAGTTCAAAATCGGTAATGTTGCCGAGCGGGTTGCCGACCGATTCGCAGAATATGGCTTTGGTTTTGTCGTCGATCAATGCCTCAAACGCATCCGGGTCACGATAATCGGCAAAACGCACGTTGATACCGTATTGCGGCAAGGTGTGGGCAAATAAATTATAAGTACCGCCATACAGAGTCGAGGCGGAAACGATGTTGTCGCCCGCTTCGGCAATGGTCATGATCGCGTAAGTAATCGCCGCCATCCCGGATGCCAATGCCAGGCCTGCCAGTCCACCTTCCAACTCAGCGACGCGCTTTTCCAGCACGTCGGTGGTCGGGTTCATGATGCGGGTGTAGATATTGCCTGCGACCTTCAGGTCGAATAAATCAGCACCATGTTGGGTGTCGTCAAACGCGTAAGAGGTGGTTTGATAGATAGGGACAGCAACTGCTTTGGTGGTTGGATCGGGGCTGTAGCCACCGTGTACGGCTATGGTTTCTAGTTTCATAGGATCTACTTAGTCTGGATGACGTTGGCCATGCTTTGGTAGGATGTGCCGAGGAACGAGGCGCATCATTTGCGATAATTGATGCGCTTCACTGTGTTCAGCGCATCCTACGCAAAATGGCGACTAACCTTCAGCGGTAGTTGGATCAATGATGGTTTTAATTTGAGAAATACGATTAGCTGGAAATCCGCCTTGTTCAGCATGGGCTTTAACAGTGGCTTCATCCGGTGCGATGTATACGCAATAGACTTTATCGTCAGTGACATAGCTTTCCAGCCATTGGATCTTTGGCCCCAAGTCACTTAACACGCCGCAAGATTTTTGCGAGATGCCTTGTAAGTCTTGCGCAGTTAATGCACCAGCACCGGGGATGTCACGTTCAATAATGTATTTAGGCATTGCTTTACTCCTGTTGATTAAAATAAATGACGGTCGTCTTTGTAAAGCACAATAAAAAATTATGCTTTAAAAAAATCCCCCAATAAATCATCCCGGCATTGCTTAAGCGGCACTGATGATTTATCGATCTTCATCCGTAATAATGCACCCTGCCACGTATTGGCCAATAAGTCGGCCATGGCTTGCGCTGATTTGTCTATTCTGACTGTACCTTGTTGTTGGGCTATTTCCAGACCCTGTTGCAGCAAATCCCGATAGCGAACAACTGCCGTTTGCAGGGATTTTTGGCAAATTTCGCTGGTATCGCCGATTTCACCCATCAAATTACCCAGCAGACAGCCACCTTTGAAATCGGCTTTTTCCAATTCGCCGATTAACTCATTAAAATAATTTTGCAGCGCGCCCAGCGCGTCGTCTTCGGACTTTTGCAAATGCCCCGCCAACAACACAATAAACGGCTCGATATAATGCTGAATGACTTCAGCTCCAAAATTTTCTTTACTGCCAAAGTAATTGTAAAAAGAACCCTTGGGGATTTTTACCGCATCCAGAATTTCTTTAAGTCCGGTACCGTGATAGCCTTGTTCGGTAAGTAGCGCCACGCCTTGGCTTAATAGCTTCTCGCGGTTAATCAGTTTATTTGCTTCTCTAGTCATGGTTAGATAATACGACCGGTTGTCTTAACATGTCAATGCGGTACTTTGTCGCAGCACTGTCTAACATCTCTCGAGCTGGTCAATGCCTTTGCTGGCTAACAAAATGCTTAAACTAATAATACCAATCCCAATATATTTTTAATTAATCCGTCAAATATTCTATGTCGCCAAGTTAAGCCGTTCGTGGTCGACTGCAAGGAGAGCCTGCCCCGTTTCATCGGGCATGCAGGAGGTAGAGCAACGCAAGGAGCAGTTGCCGAGAGCTTGTCGAACCATGAACGGATTAACCATTCAGCCTTCGACAGGCTTCACCACAAGGGTGATCTATGGACAGACGAACGGTTAATCCTTAAATTGTCATCGTTGATCCAGCCCCCCATCATTTAAATGACAATAAAATATGAATTTATTGGAATTGGTATAAGAAGGATTATTGCCGATTCAGGCCAGCTTGGTTTGGTATCATAACCGGCAACAGCCAACCTTCAGGAAACTCCATGCGCCAACAATCCGAGACCAAATCACCCGCTAGCGACTTAACCATGCATTGGCTTGTGGTCGGCTTCATGGCCGCATTGCTTCTAGGTTACATTGTGTTTTGCCATACCCCTCAAGGGGCCGCATTACAACAACCGCTCGCCGAGCACGAGCGGATTTTGTTGCGCACAATTTTATATGTCGCGGCCATCGTCACCATGCCGATAACTAATTTAATCCGCCATATTCAATTGCGCTTAAATCAAACCATGCCCGGCAATAAATCGGCAAAAAGTCGCTATTTACTGACAGTTATCGTTTCCATGACGCTTATTGAAAGCATTGGTGCATACGGTTTGATTATGTATTTGCTCGGCGATGGCTATAACACGCTGCACATATTTATCATAGTCTCGGCGCTGGGCATGTACTTATATAGGCCCAAGGTCAGCGAATACGAAAGCATTGTTGAGGCGTTGGCTGAGCAATCTGAAACTGTTTGATTACGAGAGTTTTTTGGGTAGCGGTATCAACAAAGCTCAAGATCTACATATTGTTATTGCCGCTTTCAAAGGAATGATTTTAAAGTCACGAAACCCTATCGGGTTGCCGTTTTCCGGCAACCCGACCTGATAATTAACTCAAGCCCCAGACCACAAATCTTGAGCTCGGGCATACGCAGCAGCTCCCACTTTTTCACCAATGTCGAGCCCAACAACATTACCTTCGTAGAAATGGATCCCCCCGTACAAACGAGATTCGCCAGCTTCGCGCGCCGCGCCGGTAAATGTTGACCACGATAAAATGACATCAGTTACCGGCTCGGTGGGATCGGCCCTGAGCGGAACGTCTTGAGAATAAAAGAAACCAAATCGGTCGCTTCCGGTAAATTTTTTGAGCACCGTTGCGGCTGCCATCGAGAAGCCACTATGCCCAGAGGTAAACTCAGAAAAAGGCGGTGTTGGAAATGTAGGTACTTGGAATGGCCGCCAACTCTCGCCAAGTATGGCCTGTGTGCCTTTGCCGGGACCGCCCCAGGCATTGATGAGTTTTCCGCGAAACAGATGCCGAATTGCGGTGATTGGTCGAACATAATCAAAAAATCGTTTAGCATCCCAAGTCGCAATACTAGCATCGAAGATGGCATTGGCCAGGGCAAAGTAAAGCTTAACCGAGGCAGCTAAATCAAGTTTGTCGCGCTCCGCGACAAATGCCGCAAATTCAGTCCAGTGGCCTGGAGGTAATTCCGATTTCGGGCCATCGGCCCAATATTCTGCAATCACCTTATGTTCCGGGGTGAGTCGGGCCTGAACGTCGATAACGTGTTTAGCCTGATCCAGATAACCTTGACTGAGCGGATTTTGCGGCAGAGTAGTCGGTCTAAATTGACTGCCACTCGTTAAGGCAAAAGGCTTTACCGCACCCCAGTGAGGCGCTATAAATTTTGGTGTTTTGGCTTCATGATCGGCATTCAAGTAAGTTAAAGCCTGCCAACGACCAGGAAAATCAGTAGCATCGGGTGCGGCCGACAGCAGAACCGCCTGGGGTTTATTGACCGGTGCATATCCGGAGGTGTCTGCATATAAACCAGCTTGATTGGCATTATCCGCATGGCGAAAAGCCAGCACGGCATTTGCAGCAAGATTGGCAACGCCGACTGGATTATTGGTATTAGTGTTGGCATCGCCAACCGTAATGCCTTCAGAGATTAGTTTATTGTTGAGCGCGGACTCGTATTCGGATCGAAACGGTTCAGCGTAAATGGTCGGAGGAAATTGGTCGACTATGGCTCGGTAGGCGGCTTGACTGACAGCTTTACGACGATTTGCATCAGTACGTTGGGCGGCGGGTCGACGTGGTGTTGGACTGTGTGTGGTTTTAGCAATATCGTCATAAGCGGCCCAGGCATCATAAACGGTCGTATAAATGATACCGATGGATCGGGCGACTTGCGGTGGCCCGCCGCGCTCCCTGTCTGGACTGCTAAAAGGCAGTTTCCCGACCGCACGGATTGCATCCAGGGCGATATTATTCCAGTCAATAATCAGATTCATTGCTCTCTCCAGCTTCAAGTTAAGCAGCTAAACGCTGCGGAAAGTTGAACTTAATGGAAGTTCAACCGAAACATTAAGACTGAAAATATAATAAAGTGAATTTCAAATAAATTGCAAAATTAAACTTTTATCTACTTATAAAAAGATATTGAATAATCTTAACACTCCACCATCTGCGCATATTGCTTAGGCTTTCTAGCCCCCGGGCAATCGATACTGAAGCGTTCGACTGGCTCGCCCAACTTTAACGCAGTCAGTTGTCCGCCCCACAAGCAACCTGTGTCAATGCCGTAACAATTGGGGCCTTCGTAATATCCCAACGCCGACCAATGGCCAAAAACAATACGCATGTCAGCGCTTTTGCGGCCGGGTACATCAAACCAAGGCAAAAGTTTTTTCGGTTGCGAACCTAACGGACCGCTATTCACATAATCCAGCCGTCCTTCGGCATCGCAAAAACGCATACGGGTAAAACAATTGATGATAAATCTTAACCTGCCAATACCTTTTAAACTGGACGACCACTGGTTGGGTTTATTGCCGTACATTTGTTGTAAAAAGTTTTGGTAATTTGGACCTTGCAATGCTTCTTCAGCCAATGCGGCCATTTTTTGAGTTTTTTTAAAATCCCATTGCGGTGGTAAACCAGCATGTAACAAGCAAAATTGGTCGTTGTAATGAAACAGCGGCCGGTGTCTTAGCCAATAGATCAATTCATCTCGATCAGGAGCTTCAAGCACCGGCAGTAAGGCGTCTTTTTTATTGGAAATTTTGCTGGCACAGGAAGCCGCCAGTAAATGCATGTCATGGTTGCCCAACACCGTCACCGCCGCATCCCCCAATGATTTTACAAATCTTAAGGTTTCTAATGACTTGGGACCACGGTTGACTAAATCACCGGCAAACCACAGTTGATCAGTCTTTTCATCAAATGCAATCGCTTCCAGCAAGCGCAATAAATCATCAAAGCAACCTTGAATGTCGCCTATCGCATAAATGGACATTATTAATGAAGAGTTCTGGGGATGGACAGCGTGAATCTAGGAATGCTGGTATCAAAATCATCACCATCATCAGAGCGCATGGTGTAACTGCCCTGCATGGTGCCGACCGGAGTTTGTATGACCGCGCCACTGGTGTAACGGAAGCTTTCGCCGGGTTTAAGGTAGGGATGTTCGCCAACCACGCCATCACCTCGCACTTCCTGGGTTTTACCGTTGGCATCGGTAATCAACCAGTGCCGGGCCAACAATTTAGCGGGCAGTTCACCGGTATTGGTAATAGTAATGGTGTATGCAAACACATAGCGATCTTCATCAGGAGCGGATTGCTCCGGGATAAATTGCGGTGTTGCTTCAACTAAAATTTTATTTTTCTCGTTCATTATCGGATGATATGGCTTGTTTATGGTTATTTCAGCCTAACTCACCCCCAAACGCAAGCAGCTATTCGGTATGAAGCACTTAAACTGGTTTTTGATTTTATTAGCACTGTCGCAACCGGCGCATTCGGAAGACGGTAAAGACTTATTTGCCGCGGCCATCGGCGGCAAACTGGACAGAACCGAAGCCTTGTTGGCGCAAGGTATTGATGTCAACAGCAAAACCGGCAGCGGGCGCACTGCGTTAATGGCCGCCAGTTTTAACGGTAACAGTCGCATCGTTAAAGCCTTATTGGCGTATGGTGCCGACGTTAACCTTGCCGATAGTGTCGGCACCACTGCGCTGATGGATGCGTTGGTTTTCGGTAATGAAGAGATCGTCAACCTGTTGATTGCAGCAGGTGCAGATGTAAATGCCGCCGATAACCAAAAAGCCACCGTACTGGCCCGAGCTAAAAAATCACCGCACGAAAATATCGTTAAGTTACTGGAAAAGGCTGGGGCAAAAGCGGAAGAACAAGTACCGATTGAAGAAGCGCCACCTAAAGAAGGCGCCGATGCTAAGCCGGGCGATAAACCGGCGGATCCAGCTGCAGCCAAACCGGCTGAGAAAAAATAAGCGTAATTATTCAGCTCATTGGTAGGAGCGACGCCAACGTCGCGACGAAGGCGTCACTCCCACAACAACATCTCCCAAACTATTAGGAAACCACCTTGCACATTCACATCTTAGGCATTTGCGGCACTTTTATGGGCGGTCTTGCCGTCATCGCCAGACAACTCGGCTACGAAGTCAGCGGCTCCGACCAAAACGTCTACCCGCCGATGAGCACCCAGTTGCAGGAACAAGGCATCCAGTTAATGGAAGGCTATCGCGCTGAAAACCTCGACTGTAATCCCGATCTGGTCGTCATCGGCAATGCGCTGTCGCGCGGCAATCCGGAAGTCGAAGCTGTGCTTAACAGAGGCCTTAACTATGTCTCCGGCCCGCAATGGCTGGCTGAGCATGTGCTGCAAAATAAATGGGTATTAGGCGTTGCCGGTACCCACGGCAAAACCACCACCACCAGCATGTTGAGCTGGATACTGGAACATCAAGGCTTTAAGCCCGGCTTTTTAATCGGCGGTATTCCATTAAATTTTGGTATTTCTGCGCGGCTGGGCGAATCGGACTTTTTTGTGATTGAAGCCGATGAATACGATTCCGCGTTTTTCGATAAACGCTCCAAATTCGTCCATTACCGGCCACGTACCGCAATATTGAACAACCTGGAATTCGACCACGCCGACATTTTTCCCGACCTGGACGCCATCAAAAAGCAATTCCATCATCTGGTCAGAACCGTGCCCGGCCAAGGCCTAATTATCGCTCCCGAAAGCGATGCCAATATTAATGATGTGCTGGCGATGGGCTGTTGGACGCCGGTACAACTTACCTCAATCAATGGCCAGGCTGAGTGGAACGCCGAACTGATCAGCGCCGATGGCAGTCAGTTTAAAGTGCTGTTTAACAATGAGCCCCAAGGCATCGTCGACTGGTCATTAACCGGCGATCACAATGTTTATAACGCGCTGTCTGCGATTGTTGCCGCCAAGCATGTCGGCATACTGCCGTCTGATGCCATCAAGGCCTTGGCCGCATTCAGAAATGTCAAACGGCGTATGGAAGTCATCGCCAACATTGGCGGTGTCACCATCTACGACGATTTCGCCCACCACCCGACCGCCATCGCCACCACCTTGGACGGCCTGCGCAAACAAGTTGGCACCGAACGCATCATCGCCATCGTCGAACCGCGCTCAAACACCATGCGCATGGGCGTCCACACCGAAACCCTGGCGCACTCACTAGCCGCCGCCGACCTAGCCATCATCTACCAGCCGGAACATCTGGATTGGGATTTATCCGCGCTGACCGGTTACGCCGACAACATCAAAATCAGCCAGACATTGGATGACATTATCGCCATACTCAAACTTGAAGCGCCAGCGGGCGGGCATTTTGTGCTGATGAGCAATGGCAGTTTTGGGGGGATTTATCAGAGGTTGTTGGGGGCTTTGGGAGGATGAATTGCCACTTAGTTGTAGGGTAAGCATCGCGTACCATTTTAAAAGTTTGTTACTAACCAAAAGTTTTAGAAAGTACGCGGTGCGTACCTACAGGGCTACAGGGCTGCTTTAATGGGGAGTCGCTAACGCGACGGTTTTTGAATCGGGTTCTCGCACCCGAGGGCGAGGTACTTTCTTTTGCTTCGCCAAAAGAAAGCACCCAAAGAAAAGGCGACCCGGATGCCGCTTGAACCCTGCGCTCCTCGTTTTTGACGGGGGGGTGCCAGAAGGGCCATCCCTGGCCCCCTGTCAACGCGATGCATCCCTGCATCGCCCCTACGGGCTAATCCCGCCAAAAACTCCGGTGCTCGGCGCGGCATACGGGAGATGTAAATCGTCAAGCCCGGTAGGGTGGGCCGCGCTTTTCTGCCCACGCGATTAAACACAAACCATCCAATTCTTCATCGGGTTGGGTGGTTTTTTGTTACCTATCATTGGCTGTTATTGGTGGGCAAAACAGCGTTGCCCACCCTACATTTGATGGTCTTTGCTACACTGATCGCATCCTCTGGCTGAACCATTTTCACTATGTCTCGTTACCGCCGCGCCGATACTCCGGGCGCAACTTACTTTTTCACTGTGGTGACTTATCGCCGCCGACCGATTCTTTGTGATGCGGCGGTTCGTGAGGCATTGCGCGATGCCGTCAAAACGGTGCAATCTCGATATCCTTTTATTATTGATGCCTGGGTTTTATTGCCGGATCATTTGCATACTGTCTGGACACTGCCGCCGGGTGATGCAAATTATGCGCTGCGCTGGAGTTTGATAAAACGCATGGTTTCTTTGGCATGTGGTCAACATTATCATCGGACTGCTTGGATGTCGGCGTCTAAAACCAAACATCGGGAAGTAACGTTTTGGCAACGCCGTTATTGGGAGCACCAAATCCGCGACGAAACCGATTTCATCCGGCACATTGATTACCTTCACTACAACCCGGTCAAGCATCAACATTGCACACGGGTGGCGGAATGGCGGTATTCAACGTTTCACCGATATGTTGCACAAGGCGCTTACCCTAATGATTGGGGCGGCAACCTAATCGATTTAAATTGTGGTGAATGATTTATCCGCGTGGGCAAAAACGCGTTGCCCACATTACTACTGGAATTGGCATTTCCCGTTATGCCGCACCGAGCACCGGAGCTTTTGATGGGAATAGCCCGCAGGGCGATGCAGGGAGGCATCGCGTTGACAGAGGGCCAGTGATGGCCCTTCTGGCAACTCTTGTCAAATACCCACAGGGCACAAAAGCGAGGAGCACAGGACACAAGCGGCATCTGGGTCGCCTTTTTTCTTTTCGACTACATGGAGAGCCTGCCCCGCTTTATCGGGCATGCAGGAGTTAGAGCAATGCAGGAGCAATTGCCGAGGCGAGGCAAAAGAAAGTACCTCGCCTGTCAGTGAGAGAACCGACATTAAATCAACTATCGCGTTAGCGATTCTGGATCAGCGATAAATTTCGATACAAGCTTTACCCTCTCCAAGCAACGCCAACTCAATATTTTGTTGATTAACAACTAATGCGTTGATGGTTGCAGCTTTAGACTGGTTGCCAATTTTTAACCAAATTATTTTCGGTGGCTGTCCGTAAACACTCGATATGTCATAAAAGTCAGCGTCTTTGGTAACAATCACAAAATCGTTATCTTTGGCATAGTGCCAAATTGCAAGGTCATGGGCATTTTCCATGCCTAGCAAAGCAATCTGAGTACTTTCTGGAAAAGCTTCCGGCAGGAAAGGAATTGTACGACGCGACAGATTTTAGTCTAGCAATAGTTTCATCAAGAAATCACAGACAAGCTATGCTCACGATCAGCCGCAAACGCCAAGCAAGCCCGAATATCATCAGCCTCAAGCTCTGGATAATCATCCAGAATCTCCGCTTCGGTCATACCATCAGCCAGCCACGTCAACACGTCATACACGGTAATTCTTAAACCACGAATGCATGGTTTGCCGCCGCGTTTGCCGGATTCCAGTGTGATGATGTTGCGGTAGTTTATGGTCATGGTTGTGTTCTCCGCAGAGCGATTGGGCACAAAAAATATGTGCCCTAGATATTACCCCTTCAACTTCTCAATCAACATCTTATTCACTTCCCCCGGATTGGCCTTGCCTTGGGTTTCTTTCATGATTTGGCCGACCAAGGCCATGAGCGCCTTGTCTTTACCAGACAGGTATTGTTCGACGGGACCAGGGTTAGCGGCAATCACTTTGTCGACGATGGCTTCGATGGCGCCGGTGTCGGTGATCTGCTTTAAGCCTTCTTGCTCGATGATTTCATCGGCGGTGGCGGTGCCGTTCCAGAGTTTGTCGAAGACTTGTTTGGCGGTTCTGCCGGAGATGGTGTTGTCGGCGATGCGTTTTAACAGACCTGCTAAGCGTTCGGGACTAACCGGGCTTTGGCTGATTTCAAGGCCCGCTTTGTTTAGTGCGCCAAGTACGTCGCCGGTCATCCAATTGCTTGCCAATTTGGCTTCAACGCCGGAGTCTTTAACAACCGCTTCGTAAAAATCGGCGAGTTCTCGTGATGAAGTCAAAGTGGTGGCACTTTCCTCGTCTTGGCCGTATTGCTCGATAAAACGCTGTTTTTTGGCGTGCGGCAATTCCGGCAAGGTGGCTTTGACTATTTCTTTGAATTCGTCGCTGATGACCACTGGCAATAAGTCAGGATCAGGAAAATAGCGGTAATCGTTGGCTTCTTCCTTGCTGCGCATGGAGCGGGTTTCGTCTTTGTTGGCATCGTAAAGACGAGTTTCCTGAACGACTTTACCGCCGCTTTCGATGACTTCAATCTGCCGTTCAATTTCGTGATTGATGGCTTTTTCGACGAACTTGAACGAGTTGATGTTTTTGATTTCCGCGCGGGTGCCAAATTCGGCTTGGCCTATGGGGCGCACCGAGACGTTGGCGTCACAGCGGAACGAGCCTTCCTGCATGTTGCCGTCGCAGATTTCCAGGTAACGCACCAGTTCATGCAGTTTGCGCATGTAGGCGACAGCTTCTTTGGCAGAACGCATGTCCGGTTCGGAAACGATTTCCAGCAGTGGTGTACCTGCGCGGTTGAGATCGATGCCGGTCATGCCATGGAAGTTTTCGTGCAGCGATTTACCGGCGTCTTCTTCCAAATGCGCACGAGTGATGCCGATGCGTTTGATTTCGCCGTCGACTTCTATATCTAAATGACCGTTGCCGACGATTGGCAAGTCCATCTGGCTGATTTGATAGCCTTTGGGTAAATCCGGGTAAAAGTAATTTTTCCGGGCAAACACTGAATGCGGCGCGATGTGCGCATCGATGGCCAGTCCAAAGGTGACGGCCATGCGCACGGCTTGTTCATTCAATACCGGCAACACGCCAGGCAAACCTAAATCAACTGCACAGGCTTGGGTGTTGGGTTCCGCGCCATAGGCAGTGGAAGCGCCGGAGAATATTTTCGATTTGGTGGCAAGCTGGGTATGAATTTCCAGGCCGATTACGGTTTCCCATTGGGTGGTCATTTTGCGGTTCCTTGTTAGCTATTCGGCAAAAACGTCGGCTAAATCAATGTGTAGTTCGGGGAAAAGAAAAGGTATTGCCAGTTCGTCACCGGCAGCCATCGCAAACAGCTGATATTTTTCGGTGGTTTGATCCAGTACGAACTGGTAAACGGCTTGTTCGTAGGGGTACACCAGCCAGTATTCGGTAACGCCGTTTTCTTGGTAAAGATCGTATTTCAGGCGCATTTCTTTTTTGCTGTTGCCGGGCGAGAGGATTTCGATAATCCAGTCCGGCGCGCCGTTACAGCCTTGTTCGGTAAGCTTGTCTTTATCACAAATCACGCATAAGTCGGGCTGCACAACACTGAAAACATCCTGGTCGGATAACTTTGATTTTTGGCTGTTGTAGAATTTGACGTCAAAGGGGGCGACAAAAACTTGGCAAGGTCGGCGTTTAAAATGGTTGCCGACCGCGAGTAACAGGTTGCGAGAAATGCCTTGATGCTTGACATTCGGCGCAGGCGACATCGCCATAATCTTGCCCTTGATCAGCTCAACCGTTTCTGCCAATTGCCAAGTCAAATAATCGGCGTAACTGTAGGTGCCATCCAAATCCAATTGCGACAGTTCGGTGATTTTTGCCATGACCGTTACCTCTTATTCAAAACCTTTTGGCGTTTGTTGATGCCAATCGGTGACTTGTTGGTATTGATGGGCGACGTTTAACAGTCTGGCTTCATCAAAGTAATTGCCGATGATTTGTAAGCCTACAGGTAAGTCATTGATGAAGCCCGCCGGAATCGACATCGCCGGTAAACCGGCAAGGTTGATGGCAATGGTGTAAATATCCGACAAATACATTTCGATCGGGTTAGCCAGTTTTTCGCCGATGCCGAAGGCAGGCATAGGTGTGACCGGGCCCATGATGACATCAACTTCGGCTAACGCATTTTTGAAATCATCGCTGATCAGGCGGCGAACTTTTTGGGCTTTGATGTAGTAAGCGTCGTAATAGCCGGCAGACAGTGCGTAAGTGCCCATCAAAATGCGGCGTTTAACTTCTTTGCCGAAGGCTTCACCTCGCGAGCGGGTATAGAGGTCGGCCAAATCAGCAGGATTTTCACAACGATAACCAAAACGCACGCCATCAAAGCGCGATAGATTGGCCGAGCATTCTGCTGGAGCAATAACGTAGTAAGCGGGAATCGCCATCTTCAGAGTGGGCATGCTGATTTCTTTTACTTCGGCGCCCATCTGACGATAGTGATTAATTGCCGTTTCAAGCGTTGCCGCCATATCGCCGTTTAAGTCGGCAGTAAAAAACTCTTTCGGTAGGCCGATTTTTAAACCAGTCAATGGTTTGTTAAGGTCAGCCAAATAATCAGGAACGGGTTGGTCAACGCTGGTGGAATCTTTGTCGTCAAACCCGGCCATGGCTTGCAACAAGATGGCCGCATCTTCTGCATTGCGCGTCATCGGGCCGCCTTGATCCAAACTTGATGCATAGGCAATCATGCCGTAGCGCGACACACGGCCATAGGTCGGCTTTAAGCCGGTAATGCCGCACAGTGCAGCCGGTTGGCGAATCGAGCCGCCGGTGTCGGTGCCGGTAGCGCAAACGGCTAAACGTGCAGCCACTGCCGTGGCCGAGCCGCCGGATGAGCCACCGGGCACGGTGCCCGTGTTCCAGGGATTTTTGGTCGGGCCGTAATAACTGGTTTCATTCGATGAGCCCATCGCAAATTCATCCATGTTGACCTTGCCCAACATGACCGCACCGGCCTGATTGAGTTTGTCGACGACGGTGGCGTTGTAAGGCGCTATGAAGTTGTCCAGCATCTTCGAGCCGCAGGTTGTTTTAACGCCCAAGGTGCAGAAAATGTCTTTTTGCGCGATGGGGATGCCGGTCAACAAGCTTGTGTCGCCGCCGGCTATTTTTGCGTCGGCAGCTTGGGCTTGTTGTAAGGCCAGTTCGTCAGTGACGGTGACATAGGCGTTAAGCGCGCTATGTTGATGGATTCTATTTAAATAGGTTTGCGTCAGTTCAACGCTGGAAAATTCGCCGGCACGCAGGCCCTTGGCCAACTCGGCAATGGTAAGGTTGTACATGGGAGGGGTTTCCTTTACTCAATGACTTTTGGCACCAGATACAGTCCGTCTTCGACTTGTGGTGCAATGGCTTGAAAATGCTCGCGTTGATTATGTTCGGTGACGACGTCGGGTCTTAGCCGTTGTATCTGGTCCAGCGGGTGGGCCATTGGGCTGACGTTGTCGGTATTGAGCTCGCTCATCTGGGTCATCAAATCCAGCATGCCGGATAAATCGTTTGCGTAGGATTCGACATCTTGTTCGTCGATGCCTAGCCGCGCCAGATGCGCAATTTTCTTCACATCATTTGCCGTTAACGACACACAAAGCTCCTTGGTTTTAAGGTTAAGATAATCTTAGGGTGGCAATAATGATACTTTATATCTTGCTCAAATACCCGCTTGATTGATAGAGTACCGCAATTTCTATTCCCCACAGGATACAGGTAAAAATGTTCAAAAGAATTCGCGGTCTCTTCTCAAATGATCTTTCGATTGACTTAGGGACGGCCAATACATTGATTTACATTCCAGGCCAAGGCATTGTGCTGAATGAGCCTTCAGTGGTTGCAATTAAGGAAGATAAAATCCGCGGTGCCAAGACTATTGCTGCGGTGGGGCTTGAAGCCAAACAAATGTTAGGTCGGACACCTGGAAATATCACCGCAATTCGTCCTCTTAAAGATGGTGTTATCGCTGACTTTGCAGTCACAGAACGGATGTTGCGCTATTTCATTCAAAAAGTTCACAAAAGTAAATTCTTACGCCCTAGTCCACGTATCTTAATCTGCGTGCCTTGCGGTTCGACTCAGGTGGAACGTCGCGCCATTCGTGAGTCTGCGGCGATGGCTGGTGCTCGTGAAGTTTATTTAATCGAAGAACCTATGTCAGCTGCGATTGGTGCCGGTTTGCCGGTTGATGAAGCCTGTGGATCGATGGTGCTGGATATTGGCGGCGGCACGTCTGAAGTGGCGGTTATTTCAATCAACGGTATCGTCTATTCCTCATCGGTGCGTATCGGCGGTGATCGTTTCGACGAAGCCATCATCAATTATGTCCGTAGAAACTACGGCACATTGATAGGTGAAGCAACTGCTGAAAGAATCAAAATGGAAATCGGCACGGCTTACCCTGGCAGTGAAGTGAAAGAAATTGAAGTCAAAGGTCGCAATCTTGCTGAAGGCGTGCCGCGCAGTTTCGCACTAAACAGCAATGAAATTCTTGAAGCCCTGCAAGAGCCATTGTCGGGTATCGTTGGTGCAGTCAGATTGGCATTGGAGCAAACTCCACCAGAGTTGGGTTCCGATGTTGCTAATCGCGGTATCTTTTTAACCGGCGGCGGAGCTTTATTAAAAGATATTGACCGTTTGATCGCAGAAGAAACCGGTTTACCGGTACATATTGCTGATGATCCTTTGACCTGTGTAGCCAGAGGCGGCGGAATGGTGCTGGAAATGCTCGATAAAAAAGGTGTTTCAACTTTTTCATTAGAATAACGCCGAACAAGTTTTTTAAGGTTGTAATGCAGGCGCGTTCAAGCCCTGGATTTAAGATTATGGCCGGATAAATTGCTTCTGAATCAGCAAACCAGAATACCGACGTAAGCAGTTTATCTAAATGGCTTACATCTTGGGCCGGGGTATGCCCGGCCCAAGAATTTTAACCGATCTAACCGCTGCAGGGAGGCAGTAGTGCTGGCAATATTTGGAGTTACTTGCCGAGGGATACCGTCATAAAACTGTTATTTGCCACTGGTCCATCAATCAACACTCGTTTGCTAGTGGCCGTTATTGCTTCAGTTGCACTATTGGCAATGGACCATGGCAGTCCGAGGATTGATGCTGTTCGTGCGACGCTGTCCGTTTTTACCGATTCTCTAAAATATCTAGTTGATATGCCATCCGGGCTGATCAATCAAGCATCCGAGGCAACAAGCACTTATTCCACGTTAAAAAAAGACAACGAAATCTTACGTGAAGAGCAATTTATCAATAAAACCCGATTGTTGAAGTTCGACGCCCTGGAAAAAGAAAATATCCGTTTACGGGCATTGCTGGAAAATTCGTTCAAGCTCGGTGAGCAAGTGTTAATTGCCGAGTTAATCTCTATTAACATGGCACCCTTTGAGCATATTGTTGTCGTCAATAAAGGCACTCGCTTTGGGGTTCACCCGCAACAGCCGGTGTTGGATGCTAATGGCGTTGTCGGGCAGGTTTTTCGTGCCTTGCCGTTTACCGCCGAAATTATGCTGATTACTGACCCTAGCCACGCAATTCCCGTGCAGGTTAATCGCAATGGCTTGTTAACAATTGCGTTGGGAAGCGGCCAGCTCAATCGGCTTAACTTGCCTTATTTGCCTGCTAACGCAGATATACAACCGGGAGATTTATTAATTACCTCAGGGTTGGGGGGGACTTTTCCGGCCGGCTATCCAGTGGCGGTAGTAGATAATTTTAATCCGGCCGACAGTAAATCGTTTATCAATGTCACGGCGACACCTAAAGCTTTGCTTGATCGCAATAGGGAGTTATTGATCGTCTGGGGTAACAAGGCGCCGGTTCAGCTCCTTAAAGATCAAACTACTGACCTCAAAGCACCGGAAGTTAATAAGCATGAATAATTACACCGGTTTTGGCCGTATCTTTTTTACGCTTGTATTGGCGATGTGTTTGAGAATTGTGCCATGGCCGAGTGCTGTCGCTACGATTAATCCTGATTGGGTGTTACTGGCGCTCATATACTGGACGCTGGCTATACCGGAACGCGTCGGAATTTTTTATGCCTGGACTTTCGGGCTGCTGGTCGACGTTTTAACGGGTCGGCTACTTGGCCAATATGCGCTGGCTTATTCATTAGTGATTTATCTTTGCTTGATGTTACATAAGCGTTTGCGTCAATTTCCTCTACCTCAGCAAGGCATGTTTATTTTTTTCTGCCTACTGTTGTCGCAATTTTTATTATTTTTGATCAAAAACCTTCAACAACCTGGTGAGTTCCCTGCGACTTTCTGGTTGCCGGTGTTTACCGGTACGCTTTGTTGGCCGCTAATATTTACCCTGCTGCGTTTTGTTCGCCGGTCACGCATTTTTAAATAGGCGATTGCTCGCAGATGTCCCGTTTTCATACCATCAAGGACAATAGGGTAGAAAATCGCCTATTTCTTAACCGCATTATTGCGGCATTTATGCTTATTTTGCTTTTGACTTCCGGCTTAATCGTTCGATTGGTTTATCTGCAAATTGTCGGCCATGAGCATTACTCCACGCTAGCAAAAGACAATAGCATCAAGATAGAGCCGTTAGTACCAACCCGAGGCATTATTTACGATCGACACGGCAAAGTCTTGGCCGAGAATACACAGTCTTTCAGCTTAGAGCTTATCCCGGAGCAAATACCCGACCTTAATGAAACGCTGGCTCGTCTGCAGAAGTTATTAGATATTCCTGATGACAAAATCGAGCAATATCAGCGGCAGCGTAAACGCCAAAAAACATTCACCAGCACCGCATTATTGCTCGGTATGAATGACGAAGAAATCGCCAAATTTTCAGTAATGAGGCCCTATTTTCCTGGGGTTGATATTAAAATCGGACTGGTCAGGAATTATCCCTATAAAGAACTGTCATCGCATGTGCTTGGTTACGTTAGTCGTATTAACGAAGCGGAAATAAAAACTCTCCCAGCTGCTGAATACCGAGGCTCAACATATATCGGCAAGCTGGGTATTGAAGCCGCTTATGAAACCCTGTTACACGGCAAAACCGGTTATGCCGAGATAGAAACCAATGTACGCGGTCGTGCTATCAATAACGTCAACTCGGTTGCCCCTGAGTCAGGCGCCAATCTTTATCTGACCTTAGACATCGATTTGCAAAAAACCGCTTACGATGCTCTGGAAGAATTTAATGGTGCGGTAGTCGCGATAGAAATAAAAACCGGCGGCGTGTTGGTACTTGCCAGCCGCCCTGGGTTTGACCCGAACCCGTTTGTGGTTGGAATCGGCAATGATGAATATCAGGCCCTGCAGGCATCGGATAGTCAGCCGCTTTATAATCGAGCTCTACGCGGCCTATATCCGCCAGGCTCCACGATGAAACCCTTTATTGCCTTGGCAGGCCTTGAATACAATGCGATTGGCTATGAACAGAAGCATTTTTGCCCTGGCTACTATCAACTGCCCGGTGTTAGCCATAAATACCGTGACTGGAGAAAGAGCGGTCACGGATCGGTGAGTATGAATGAAGCTATAACCGAATCTTGTGACGTGTATTTTTACAACCTAGCGTCGGTACTAGGGATTGATAGGATGCATAAATTCTTACAGCGTTTTGGCTTTGGAGAACGAACAGGCATTGATCTGATTGGCGAAAAAACCGGCTTATTGCCTTCACAGGAATGGAAGCGTCAGCAGAAAAAACAGGCATGGTACCCTGGTGAAACCATTATTACGGGTATTGGTCAAGGCTACTTGCAAGTCTCGCCGTTACAGTTGGCGCGTGCTACCGCTACCTTGGGCAATCATGGCGACATCGTGACGCCCTTTTTGGTTGATAAGATTGTCAGTGCCCATTCCACCACAGTAGGTCCGGAAACTCACCAGGGATCAATGCATATAAATGAGGATAATGTAAATAAAATCATTGCCGGGATGATCAATGTGGTGCATGGCGAACATGGCACAGCCAAACTTATAAGCAAGGGTATACCCTATCAAATTGCCGGTAAAACTGGTACGGCACAGGTTTACAGCATCAAGCAGGAAGAGACCTATAACGAAAACAACATCCCCTTTAAATTACGTGATCATGCCTTGTTTATTGCCCTGGCACCGGCGGATGACCCAAAAATCGCAGTGGCCGTGGTGGCAGAACATGGCAGCCATGGTGGCTCAATGGCCGCACCTATTGCCGCCAAGGTGATTAAGCAATTCTTAGAGGAACCTCATGCAGACTGAAACCCGTAGCGAACAATTTCAACCGCCATCATTGATAGGCACGTTACTTAGAAAACTGCATATTGATATTCCGTTAATGATTGGCTTGTTACTGATTGCCTTATTAAGTTTTGTGATTCTTTATAGCGCCAGCGGGCAGGACTTGGATGTATTGATGCGTCAGGCGGCACGCGTGGGGCTGGCATTTTTATTAATGACAGCGTTGGCGCATGTTGATCCTTATCAATTTAAACGTTACTCCGCACTATTGTTCGGCATCGGCATCGTTTTATTGTTAGCGGTATTGATTCTCGGACAAATCGGCAAAGGTGCACAACGTTGGCTGGATTTGGGGTTTTTTCGTTTTCAGCCATCGGAAATGATCAAAATCACCACGCCAATGATGATCGCCTGGTATTTGTCTGAACATCCATTGCCGCCAAGAGCCAAGCATCTTTTTATTGCGACGCTGCTGATTCTGTTGCCTACGCTACTGATCGCCAAACAACCTGACTTGGGTACTGCGCTGTTGGTGGCCAGCTCCGGCGCGGCCGTGCTGTTTTTTTCAGGCTTGTCGTGGTGGTTGATTAGTGCCATTGCGGTGACGTTAGCCGGGTTAACGCCGGTGCTTTGGCATTTTATGCGCGATTATCAGCGCGACCGTGTCCATACTTTTTTAAACCCGGAGGCCGATCCGTTAGGGCGTGGCTATCATATAATTCAATCGAAAATTGCTATCGGATCTGGCGGTATTCACGGTAAGGGCTGGTTAGGCAGCAGCCAGTCAAAATTAGATTTTTTACCGGAAAGTTCAACCGATTTCATTTTTGCCGTATTTGCCGAAGAATTCGGTTTGTTTGGCTGCGTGGGCTTGTTATCGCTTTATTTGCTGATTATCGCCCGCTGTTTATATATTGCATCGCAAACTAAAGACACCTACAGTCGTCTGCTTGCAAGCAGTTTGGCTTTTACCTTTTTTGTCTATGTGTTCGTCAATATCGGCATGGTGATCGGCGTCTTGCCTGTGGTTGGCGTACCGCTGCCGCTGATCAGTTACGGCGGAACTTCTGTTGTTACGCTGTTAGCCGGTTTCGGCATCTTGATGTCGATACACACCCATAAAAAATATTTGATACAACCATGAAAATCACCTCTACCTTAGCGCGTATTTTGAGTGGCAGCGTCTCTTTAGTATTGGTTGCCTGTTCTAGTAACAGCATTAAAAATAATGAAATTGAGCGGTCGTTTATTGAGCAAATGGTCAGTAGGCATCAATTTGACGAGTCCGAACTTGAGAATTTGTTTGCGACTGTAGCAATCAAGGAAGATATTCTCTCCCGTATTGCTAAGCCTTCCGAAGGCATGCCTTGGTATAAGTACCGGCGCATTTTTATTACCGAAGAACGGATTAATGCCGGCGTTAAATTTTGGCAAGATAACGCGCAAATATTGGCTGAGGTTGAAAAAATCTATGGCGTACCGCCATCAATTATCGTCGCCATTATTGGCGTAGAAACCTCTTACGGTAAAAACACCGGTAAACACCGCGTGATTGATGCCCTGTCTACACTGGCATTTGCCTACCCGCCTCGCGCTAAGTTTTTTCAAAGTGAGCTTGAGCAGTATTTGCTGTTTTGTCGTGATCAACATTTCAATCCGCTGGAGCCCTTAGGTTCTTATGCGGGCGCAATGGGCATGCCGCAATTTATGCCGAGTAGTTTTAGAAGCTTTGCCGTCGATTATGATCAGGATGGGCAAAGTGACATATGGCATAACCACGCTGATGTAATCGCCAGCGTGGCGAATTACTTTGCCAAGCATGAATGGCACACCGGTCAAGCTATTGCGTTTCCAGTGACCACCGTGGGAGAAGCTTCCGCTCCTGCTAACGCCCCTCGCCTACGTCCTGTAAGCGAAAAATACAAAACTGTTCTTAATGGTGATCTTAAGCCCGACTTAAGACTTGTCGAGCTAGAATCACTCAACTTAAAAACAGAGAGGTCTGTACCTTTAGACACTAAAGTAAAACTGCTTAGCTTTGAACAAGCATCTGGCGAGGAACTTTGGGCGGCATTAGACAATTTTTATGTCATTACCCGCTACAACCACAGCCCCTTATATGCCATGGCCGTTTATCAGTTAAGTGAAGCTATCTTAAAGACCAAAGGAACGTTTCCATGAAAAAATTACTATTAACGACGACAATCGTTCTGTTGAGCGCCTGCTCCACGGAACCATTAAAAACCAGCAACACATCAAGCTACACAGATCTATCGGCATCAGCCGAACACAAGCTCAGACACCATTCGATATTACATTTCGGTAAAGCTGACGAAAATACCGAGTCAAACGATCTAAGTTCCGAATTCTCCAGTCACATCTCACAAGGCACTGCTTCCTGGTATGGCCCTCAGTTCCACGGAAAAAAGACTGCTTCCGGCGAAATTTACGATATGTACGCTATGACTGCTGCGCACAACACCTTGCCCATCTCTTCTTACGCTAAAGTTACCAACTTAAAAAATAAACGCAGCGTCATTGTCCGCATTAATGATCGCGGCCCGTTCCATGGCGACCGGGTAATGGATTTGTCTTACTCAGCGGCAAAAAAATTGGGTATTGATCAAGCAGGTACTGGTGCTGTAGAAATTAAAGCGATAGCTCCTAAGCAAGCTTTGGCTCAAATGCAAGAAGCGGCAGCGAAACAAGATCAACAGGTATATCTGCAAGTCGGTTCGTTTGGTAACAAGACCAAGGCTCTAAAACTACAACATAAAATTGTTGCCAGTCACTTGCCGGAAACCAAGATTCTTTCAGCCAAACGTAAAGGTTCTACTGTTTATAAAGTACAAATGGGGCCAATTAATTCACCAGAAAATATCGCTTCATTAAATCAGCAACTCGCTAAAATCGGCGTTACCGGCACTCAATTCGTCACCGAAACCAGTCAAAACTAAAAAACCGCGTGGTACAATGGAAGCCTGTATTATCTAGGCTCTCAATGTAATGACATCCCCATCGCGCACTTTTAAATTTTCTATTTTCCTGCTGTTCAGTTTAATTTTTACCAGCCTTCAGCTTCACGCTGAAGAGGCTGATATTCTGACGCCCACCCCTCCCACTGTCTCAGCCGGCAGTTATATTTTGCAAGACTTCCGTAGTGGTAAAGTCTTGGCAGAGAATAACGCTGATGTAAAACTTGCTCCCGCCAGCCTTACCAAAATCATGACCGTGTTTGTGGTGTTTACTGAAATCCGCAACGGCCATTTACATCTCGATGACACTGCGACGATCAGCCGAAAAGCCTGGGCAACAGGCGGCTCCAAGATGTTTATCAAGGTGGATGACAAGGTCAAAATTGAAGACCTGCTTAAAGGTGTAATTATCCAATCCGGCAATGATGCCAGTGTCGCGTTAGCCGAGCATGTGGCAGGCGATGAAAGCACCTTTGCCGAAATGATGAATCAATATGCACAGCGCTTAGGAATGCTGAACACCCATTTTGTTGATAGTAACGGCCTGCCTGCGGAGAATCATTACACCACCGCACGTGACTTGGCGACGCTTACTTCTGCACTTATCAAAGAATTTCCAGAATACTATCGTTGGTTTTCCCAACAAGAATTCACCTACAACAACATTACTCAGCATAATCGTAATACCCTGCTTTCCCGGGATGGTTCGGTAGACGGTGTTAAAACCGGCTTTACTGACGATGCTGGGTATTGCTTAGTCGCCTCTGCATTACGCGACGATATGCGTTTAATTTCAGTGGTTATGAATACCAAAAGTGCCGCCGCCAGAGCTGCTGAAAACCAGAACTTGCTCAATTATGGCTTTCGTTTTTTTGAAGCGCATAAGATTTTTCAAGGTAAAACTGCCTTAGCAGAACCCAGAGTTTGGAAAGGTGACGAAAAAAATGCGCCGCTGGGATTGGCAGAAGCTCTTTATGTGACTATTCCTCGTCGTCAGTTTGATGACGTGAAGTCTGAAATTGTTGTCGATCCTAAAATCATGGCGCCTATTCAGGAAGGTGCAAAATTAGGTTCGGTTAAAGTGACTTTGAAAGGTGAAGTACTTGCTAATAAAGACCTCATTGCCTTAACTGCAGTTCAGCAAGGCGGCATATTCAGACGTGCTTACGACAGCGTTGCGATGCTGTTAGGGAAATCAGATGCAAAATAAATTGGTCTATCTGAATGGTCAAACGCTGCCATTAGCCGAAGCAAAAATATCGGTAATGGATCGCGGGTTCTTGTTTGCCGATGGTATTTACGAAGTGATACCTGCGTATAACGGTAAATTGTTTCGCTTTGACGAACACATGACTCGTCTGCAAAACAGTCTAACTGCCATTCATTTACCCAATCCACATTCAGCTCAGCAGTGGTTAGATATTTTGACTGCATTGCTGGAGCCTGGTTTTGATCAAGCGATATACCTGCAAATCACTCGGGGTGTTGCCGAAAAACGCGATCATGCCTTCCCCAAGCAAGTCTTACCAACAGTATTTGCTATGTCGGCGCCCATTGAGCCTTTTACCGAGTTGAGCTCAGGCGTAAAAGCCATTAGTGTCGATGATATTCGGTGGCAGTTTTGCTATATCAAATCCACAAATTTATTAGCCAATATTCTGCTTAGACAACAAGCGGTTGAAAAAGGCAGTGCTGAAGCCATTATGATTAAAGATGGCTATCTCACCGAAGGCGCTGCCAGTAATGTATTTGCTGTCATTGATGGCGTCTTGCTTACACCACCGAAATGCGATGGCATCTTGGCGGGGGTGACGCGCGATGTTATTTTGGAATTAGCGCAAAGTAATAATATTCCTTACGGAGAAGATATTATTTCCTTGGATGCACTGCTCACCGCCAGCGAAATTTGGCTGGCTAGCTCTACGCGGGAAATAGTGCCGGTGATTGAATTTGATGGACGAGAAATTTCCGAAGGCCAGCCTGGGCCGCTTTGGCACACTATGAATCAATTATTTCAAGCTTACAAAAAGTCTTACTCATGAGCGAAGAAACCTTACTAGAGTTTCCCTGCCAGTTTCCTATTAAGGCAATGGGCAAAAATGATGTTGAACTTGATTTACTGGTTGTGGAAATTATCCTCCGCCATGTACCCGAGATTAAGGAAGGTGCAGTCACTACGCGCCCAAGTAAAGGCGGCAATTACACGGCCGTGACCGTGACCATTGAAGCAACCAGTAAGAAACAACTTGATGCCATATACCAAGACCTCACCGACCACCCGCTAGTGCTGATGGCTTTGTAGCCGTTGCCTATGTCGCCGATCATCCGTCAACTGGATAGGCAAGATTACCAAACCACTTGGCAAGCCATGCAACAGTTTACCCAGAACCGTGATGGTGATACTGCTGATGAAATTTGGGTTACCGAGCATCCGCCGGTTTATACCTTAGGGCTCAACGGCAAGCCGGAGCATCTCTTCAATACCGGTGCCATTCCGGTGATAAATTCTGATCGTGGCGGACAAGTCACTTACCACGGCCCCGGCCAAATCATTGTTTACACCTTGCTGGACATCAAACGCCTGAATTTGAACATTCGCCAACTGGTGACGGTCTTGGAACAAGCTATGATCGGTACCCTCGCTGAATTTGGTATCACCGCCAATGCCAGAGCTGATGCCCCCGGCGTTTACGTGGATGAAAAAAAAATCGGCTCGATCGGTTTACGAATCAAAAAAAACTGTAGTTATCATGGCTTAAGTCTTAATAATCAGATGGATTTACAGCCATTTAACAACATTAACCCCTGCGGCTACCCTGGCTTACAAGTGACTCAAGTGGCTGATCTTGGGGTGAATTTAAGCAATGCGGAACTCGCTAAATACCTTGTTCACGCAATTTCTACGGCACTATCAAAATGACACTTAAAGCGCCTTCACGCTCTACGCCCGACTCGCATCAACGCAACGCTGAAAAATTGGCGCGCATTCCCATTAAAGTGGAAACGCCAGAAACTGTGCTACGCAAGCCGGATTGGATACGCATAAAAATAACGGCCAGTGACGAAGTCACCCGTATTAAACACATGTTGCGCGAGAAGAAACTGCATACCGTTTGCGAAGAAGCCGCCTGCCCAAACCTTAGCGAATGTTTCCAGCATGGCACGGCAACCTTCATGATCATGGGCGATTTATGCACCCGGCGCTGTCCGTTTTGCGATGTCGCACATGGCAAACCGTTACCGCTGGATAAAAACGAACCCAAACACCTGGCCGATGCCATTCAGGCACTGGCATTAAAATACGTGGTAATTACTTCGGTCGATCGGGATGATTTACGTGATGGCGGAGCAGGGCATTTTGCCGATTGCATTAACGCTATTCGGCAACAATCGCCTAATACCAAAATTGAGATTCTAGTGCCTGATTTTCGTGGGCGCATTGAAAAAGCTGTTGCGATACTGGCCGCCGAACCTTGCGATGTGCTCAACCATAATCTGGAAACTGTGCCCAGATTGTATAAACAAGTTCGCCCCGGCGCTGATTACCAAGGTTCTTTGGATTTATTGCGGCAATACCACCAAGCCCATCCCGACACCCCTACCAAATCTGGCCTAATGCTTGGGGTCGGCGAAGAGCATGACGAAGTGTTGCAAGTTATGCAGGATTTATTGGATCACGGCTGCTCAATGCTAACGGTGGGACAATATTTGCAGCCGAGCAAAGATCATCTCCCCGTAAAAAGCTACATCACCCCTGAGCAATTTGATGAGTATGGGCGCATTGCGAAAGCGATGGGATTTAAGCAAGTCGCCAGCGGCCCGATGGTCAGATCGTCATACCACGCAGATCTTCAGGCAAAGTCGGTCATTTAAAGCTTAGATTCAACCCACGCCTGCAATTGCTTCACTACCCACTCGCCATCATCTAGCGGTAAATCATGTCCTGCCCACGGATGGCGACGGATTGGCAGCTGCCACTTTTGCTGGATCGCTTCCGAGCATGCAGCGGCGACTAATCGATCTTTTTGGCTATTTAATAATAAAACTGGGGCTTGTGGCTTTATATCGCCAGGCCGGTAGCGGGCGGCGGCAATGATTTGGCGTAGCCGGTTACCGGCACTGATCGGCCGCAACTCATCCAGCACAGCCCACGCTTGGGCGATGGCTTGGTCATGATCTCGGCGATTGCTGATTAATTGCACAATCGCCAACTCGCGTTGAACATTATTGCTTAGCCTGGCTATATTGGCTATCTGGCCAAGGCTTTGCCAACGCATGCGTTGATACGCCGGGCTTAAATCAGCAAAACTGGTGTTAATCAAACAGGCCGCAGCAATGTCTTGCGGGTACCGCTGCATCCATTCCCACGCCACCATGCCGCCTAGCGATAATGCCAATAGTGTAATCGGCTGTTCGAGTACACCTTGCTTTAACGCTTGCTGACGCACAATTTCGACAATCTCGCGGATGGTCGCGGGGCTGGTTTCTTGATACCAATAGCCGGTGCCCGGCAAATCCAGCATAGTGATAGTGGCTGTAGGGAAAGCAGTTTGTAGCAACGAGATAAAATCGCCCCAATGCGCCGATTCCCGCGCTAAGCCTCTGAGTAACAGCCAATGCTGGCCACAGACTTTACTCATACCAAAGTTCCTTCGCTTGTTGTGTGTAGATTGCCTTTTCCGCTGCGGGTAAATGTACCCACGGTTGCGGATACAACAAACTGCGATGCAAAAAATCGAACAACATAAAATGCCGTCGATAAATCCGTTGCTGCCGATGCGGCAATAATGGATGAAACAAGCCGTGCCTCGAAAATAAATGCGTGGGATTTTTACGTAACCACAGCCAGGACCCCATTTCCAGCGTTAACGGCATAAATAGTTGTTCGCCGGTACTTCGGGGAATAAACGCATCAAACAAATAATCCCACAAGTCGCCGTTGATGACGTATTCCTCACTCATGGGTTCAATTTTATAAATATGATTGGGATAGCAACGATCGAACAAGGCTTTTAATGCGTAAGCTTCCGCGATAAAGGCAAAGGGCGTTTTACGTGATGCATACGGAAACCACAGTCGGTCTTTAATGCCAAAACCGGAATGTAAATCCAGCGCCATCGACAGCGGCGCAGTAAACAGCCGCTGCTCAACCACTTGGCACAAGGCCTGCGCCTCCAGTTCCATTGTTTGCGCATCGCCACGATACCATGGCAACTTGGGGCTAATACGATGCCCACTATAAAGCCGCGTGGCACCGATGCCTTCCACGGGCGAATTACGCATCAAATCGACACCATTACCATTGCAACGTGTGCCTAAAAATACACCGACCGGATTCACCAAGGGCATAAATACCAAGCGTGATTTTTCCAATCGAGCTAACAGTTCTTCATCCCAGTCCAGTAACTGACTAAGCGTCTCCATATAAGACAAAATCACTTCCGAACCGATCTTTTCCAGCCCATGGACACCGCCAAAAAAGGCCAGCACCGGCGCTAGCGGATCAGTTGATCCTATGCTGATGCAATGAATGGGAAATTCCACGTCTTGATACGGAACCCGCGCGACAACTTCAGTTGTTGCGCGATCACCCAGCGACTCAATGATGCGTTCAAGTTGCTCGAGTTCCTGGATGTTGTTATTTACTAACGGCATGTAACTCCTTGTTAATGTCACAAAAATATCACAATACTGACATCAAACCTTAACCTGAACGGGTGAAGATTTGCCTCACATTATGATCAAAAGAGGAATTCTCCCGATGAAACAACGTACCCTTAGTCTGCACTCACTCCGATACCCTAATCTGGTAAAAATCACCATTAGCATGACCATGCTCAGTTTAATGATTAGTTGGAGCATTGAGTATTTAGCCAGCGAGATATACCGTTTGGGCTAAGGCTTAAGCGGTTTTAGGAGCTGAAAATTTTCACGACCATTAGTATTGGTCGTGAAAGCAGGGTAATTAAACCCTGCGCATCGACTGGCCAGTCTGCTCTTCAAAATCAGACATACCAGCAACAATTTCAGCCCGTATCATTGTTCTGGCTTCATCACTGATCGCCACTCGCGTTTTGCCTGCCGAGTTAAGCGTTGGTAGAAAATTTACCGCCACTTCAATAGTCTCAAGATTCAGCATCTTCAGCAAATGCGGCACAAACTCATCATCGCCGACAAAAGGAGCGTGCCGCTGGGCTTGGCCTTGATAGCTTAGTGCGACTGGCTGAATGACAGCGTGGGTTAACATTGCCGGTTGAAACAACGAGGCATGAAAGTGCAATACATCCTCACCCGTAGTTGTTGTTCCTTCTGGAAACACCACGATATTGCTGTGTTGTTTCAACAGCCAGACCATTTGTTCGGTGGTGGCGTGAATATGCTTTTTATCACCGCGACGAATAAAAATTGTCCCCGCCTGCTTGGCCAGAAAACCAATCACCGGCCAGCTTAAAATATCGCTTTTAGCGACAAAGTAGCCCGGCAGATAACGCCCGACGACGATAATATCCAGCCAGGAAATATGATTGCAGACCAACAGCGCACCCGGCTCCGGCAATTCGCCCTGCCGAGTGATACGCAAATTAAGCAGTGTGCTAAACCACTGCAGCCAATACATTTTTATGGCGTCTCTAAGGTGTTTGGCGTATTGCTTAGAGCATGTAAAAGTAATGATTGGGAATAGTCCGGTCGCAATCACCACACCCACAATAAATAATACAACAATCGAACCCAGTCTAAACAGCAAGCGCAGTTGTGCTTTCATTAGTTGTCTTATGACCTCTCATGTAATGTTTACTGTAGCGCTCTTGCAATTGATCCAGCGGCAACAGCACGAACAAATCGATGCAGTTAAAATCTTCATCCCAGCAGGGTTCACCGCACACCATCGCGCCAAAGCGAAAATATGCTTTCAACAACGGCGGAATGCCCGACTCATCGCGCTGGCATCTTAAATGGCTTGGCACAGGGATAGCCGGAGACACTTGTAAAGAAGCTGGCGCGATATTTTTGCTGTCGATATTTCGATACACCGCATCCACAGCAAAACCGCTGGGGCCGGGCGTGATACTGGCGCAGCCGAGCAGATAGTTAAACTTGCCTGCCAGTGCATATTCAACCAGCGCTGACCACAAGGTAGTCAACACCACGCTGCCGCGATAATCAGGGTCTACACAAGTTCTGCCTATTTCCAGAAAGCGGCCTGGCAACGCCAACACCTGATCCAAATTGAATTCACTTTGCGAATAAAAATGTCCCAAGCGCTCCGCTTGATGTTGGTTAAGCAAGCGCGAATAGCCGACGACTTTTTCATTAAGATTATCGTAAACCACCAAATGATCGCAGTAAGCATCAACTTCATCGTAATCCAAGCCTTCGGCTTCTGACTTGAGCTTAGCGCCCATTTCCTTGGCAAAGACCCGATAACGTAAGGCTTGTGCTTCTTTAATCAACTCATCTGACTTGGCTACAAAGCAATCCAGTCGTTTAGAAGACTTGATATGGTTTGATGTGTGTAGTGTTTTCATAAGGTTCCACGCCGCTTAAAAAAGATGTGGATACCCTAAACAATCAACGTGTCAGTTTTGTGTCGAATTGATGACCAACGAGTGACAGAATGATTAAATTTTGATGACGATTCACTTGATGCACTGCGCTGACTTAATCGCTAACTTGAGCGAATTGAGATAATCAATCGCTGGCGCGAAAGATTGCTCAAAGCGTCCATTGGTAAAATTAAGTGATGGTTTTTTGACTTGTCTTGAGTAGGTTTGTGGACATGGATGTTGATGTTTGAAATCGGATTAACTGGGCTGATTTGTTTTTCATAATTCGATCGGGCTAGAGCGGCAAGCGTTCGTTCAATCAGTGCCGAACGATAAAAATATGTTGCTTGAAATAATGGTTTTAGGTGGGATACTTTGATTGAGCGCTTGAGTTTCCTATTTGTCCCATGGAGCTTCTTGTGTTTTGTTTTAGTTTTTTGCTACTTAAAAATTCGCTGGTCAGCATAGACTGTGTCCTCGCATAAAACAGGAGAACAAACATGTTAAAAATAAATTTACCGAGTGCCGTGCTGTTAGCTCTAGCGTTTTCCAACGTTGGCTACGCCGCTGAAAACTCAGGGCCTGCAAAAAGCGCTGCAGATCTGCAAACAACATCGAACCAATTCTGGTGGCCAGAAAGACTGGATTTAGCGCCTCTTCGTCAACACTCCGCTGAATCCAGTCCGCTGGACAAAAAGTTCGATTACACAAAGGAGTTTAAGACACTCGATCTCAACGCTGTAAAAGCAGACATCGAAAAGCTAATGAAAACCTCCCAAGACTGGTGGCCTGCTGATTACGGACACTATGGTCCGTTTTTTATCCGGATGGCTTGGCACAGTGCGGGCACTTACCGTGTCGCAGATGGGCGTGGCGGCGCTGGCGGCGGACAGCAGCGCTTTGAGCCGCTCAACAGTTGGCCCGATAACGCCAATTTGGATAAAGCACGCCGATTACTTTGGCCGATCAAAAGTAAATACGGCAGCAAAATTTCATGGGCTGACTTGATGGTGCTGACAGGCAACGTTGCCTTGGAGTCGATGGGCTTCAAAACATTTGGTTTTGCCGGTGGACGTACAGACGATTGGGAATCGGATTTAGTCTATTGGGGACCTGAGAAAAAATGGCTCGGTGATGAACGGTACAAGGGCGATCGAAAACTAGACAACCCACTGGCTGCGGTGCAGATGGGGCTCATTTATGTGAACCCGGAGGGGCCGAACGGCAATCCTGACCCTTTGGCGGCCGCGAAAGATATACGAGAAACCTTTGCCCGAATGGCGATGAATGATGAAGAAACCGTCGCCCTGATCGCAGGTGGTCACACCTTCGGTAAAACCCATGGCGCAGCAGTTCCAGCCAATTGTGTAGGAGCCGAGCCCGCCGCTGCCGGAATAGAGGAACAAGGTTTCGGCTGGAAAAACCAGTGCGGAAAAGGCAATGCCGCCGACACCATCACCAGTGGACTGGAAGGCGCTTGGACCATGGACCCCGCTAAATGGACTCACCAATATTTAACTAACCTATTTGCTTACGAATGGGTGAAAACCAAGAGTCCGGCTGGCGCTACACAATGGATTCCTAAGGATGAGGCGGCCGCGACGTTGGCGCCTGATGCGCACGATAAAGACAAGCGACATGCGCCAATCATGTTGACGACGGATCTGGCACTAAAAGTCGATCCGAGTTATGAAAAAATTGCCAAACGCTTTCTGGACAACCCTAAGGAATTTGAGCTCGCCTTTGCTAAGGCGTGGTTCAAACTCACGCACCGAGATTTGGGCCCAAGGACACGCTATCTGGGAGCGGAAGTCCCTAAAGAGGAACTTATTTGGCAAGACCCAGTTCCAGCAATTGACCACAAACTGATTGATTCCAAGGACACTGAAAGCCTCAAGAATAAAATTCTTAAATCGGGTTTAACGGTGCCGGAACTGGTTCGAACAACTTGGGCGTCAGCGGCTTCCTTTCGTGGCACCGATTTGCGGGGTGGCGCTAATGGCGCTCGTGTTCGCCTAGCGCCCGAAAAGGACTGGCCGGTCAACAACCCGGATGAACTTGCTAAGGTGTTGTCACAGTTAGAGAGTATTCAAAGCGACTTTAACCGAGCGCAATCGAAAGGTAAAAAAGTATCACTGGCAGATGTGATTGTTTTAGGTGGCGTTGCAGCGATTGAACAAGCGGCTAAAACCGCAGGTTACCCAGTGAAGGTCCCCTTCTCTCCTGGACGGACGGATGCATCAGCAGAGCAAACCGATGTCAGTTCGTTTGCCGCGCTTGAACCCAAAGCAGATGCATTTCGCAACTACTACGGAGAAGGTAATTTGCTGTCACCGACGGAGGCGCTGGTTGATCGAGCTAACATGCTGACACTGACCGTCCCTGAAATGACTGTGCTGGTGGGCGGCTTGCGCGTTTTAAACGCCAATGCGGGAGATTCCAAGCAGGGTGTTTTCACCAGTAAGCCTGGAACATTGAGTAACGACTTTTTCGTAAATTTGCTGGATATGTCCACCAAGTGGCAGAAGTCAGCCAATTCTGAAGGCGTTTACGAAGGCATTGACCGGAAAACCGGCGAGACCAAATGGACGGCGACTCCGGTCGACCTGATTTTCGGCTCGCACTCGGAACTTCGGGCCATTGCCGAAGTTTATGCATCAGAAGATAGCAAACAGAAGTTTGTGACTGACTTTGTCAATGCCTGGAACAAAGTGATGAACCTCGACCGCTTTGAACTAAAATAAAAGTTAAAAAGTTCCTAGAAAAAGCCTTGTAACTGTAAAGGTTACAGGGCTTTTTTGTTAGGTTCTGGGTACAACGAAGTGAATAGGGAACCTCGAAAAACCCATTCCGTTCATGCCCTTCGACTGCGCTCAGGAGAGCGTTCGACAAGCTCTCCACGAACGGAAACCATTGATTTATATAATGCCGTTCGCATTTATGCCCTGTGGGTACTGAGTTTATCGAAGTGCAGGGTTTTTCGAGGTACCCAACTGCTGCTGCTGATTTGTTTAACTTATTATTATTTATAACTTTTTCTAAATCAGAATAATTTAGGTCATAAAAAGATTGTTTCAAAAAAGTTCCCCTCGGAATATTAATATCTTGGGAACCTTGAAAAACCTATTACGCTCAGGAGAGCGTAATAGGTTTTTCAAGGTTCCCTCTTGTCAATAACAGTTAGCTTTCAATATTGTTTTTTAGTAACTATTCAGCAAGTTTCTTTGGGCAGAATCGATGCGGTATTACCGGTTAGCGCCGACGCCTTCGTTGCGATTTGGAACCGGCTCGCTTGAAAACTTAGCTCTGTTACTTCTTAATACCCTTATAGGTTTCTTCGCTTTCGCGCATGATTCTGTTGCCTTCATCAATCAAGCGATTGCCTTCGGTGATTTTGGCTTGGCCTTCGCGAACCAGTACATTGCCACGTTCGGTCAATTGTTTACCCTTTTTCCAGTTATCGCCTAAGCTGGCAATGCCTTGGCTTTCGCGTAGCATCAGCTCGCCGGAGATAATGGGTTCAGGTTCTGGAGGTGCGGGTTGATCGGACGCACAAGCGGTTAGTAGTAAAGTCAGTGTTGCAGGTAGCAGGTATTTGCTTAGCGATGTTTGCATGGTGAATCTCCGAGTTGTTAGCAATGAATCCCGACAATGTTACAAAACCCTGCCAGAGATGCAACTGTTTAGCGTGTAAGCGCTAGCAGTAAAGCGGCTTTCATGACACGATTCATGCAATATCAAAACGTTAGAAACAAATAATTCAGGTAACAAAGACACATGCGACTGTTAATCGTTGAAGACGATCTCAATCTATCAAATTCCTTGAAAGTTGATTTAGGGGCCGCGGGATTTGCTGTGGATACGGCATTGGATGGTGAACAAGGTGAATTTTTAGGGTCGACCGAAAATTATGATTTGGTCATCCTCGATTTAGGTTTACCGAAAATGCCCGGCCTGGAAGTCTTAAAACATTGGCGTGACGCTGGCAATCATATGCCGGTGATCATACTGACGTCTCGCGATGCCTGGCATGAAAAAGTCGATGGTTTTAAAGCCGGTGCTGATGACTATTTGGGTAAGCCGTTTCATACCCAGGAGTTGTTGGCACGGATTCAGGCCTTGTTAAAACGCAGTTATCGACAAAACCAAGGCGCATTAACTGTGGCCGGTGTGGAGCTTAATGAAGAGTTGCAAACCGTTACTATTAACGGCGCTCAAGCCATCAATCTAACGGCTATCGAGTTCAAATTGCTGCGTTGTTTTATGCTGCAGCCCGGAAAAATCCTCAGCAAAGCGCATTTAGGCGAACACGTTTACGAATGCGACAGCGACCCGGATAGTAATGTCATTGAAGTCTATATCAATCGCTTACGGCGGATTGTCGGTAACGAGTTAATTCAAACCCGCCGCGGTCAAGGCTACGTGTTTGGGCCGCAATCATGATCTCTTTGCGGCAACGTTTAAATCGCGGATTGGCCGTTATCTTGTGCCTGATTTTTGTGACGCAATGGCTGGCGGCGGATTGGGTGATTCGCGCCGTTGCCGAAAAGCAAATGACGACACGCTTAATGGAAGATGCGACGACGTTAATGGATACGATTGCTCTGGATGCGGATGGGCAGTTGTCTCCGGAGAGTATTCACATGGGCTCCGAGTATAAGCTGGCCTTTTCCGGGCATTATTATGTGGTGCAGGTTGGTGATCAGTTATACCTTTCGCCGTCTTTACAAAATCAACCTTTGGCACTGCCGCCGTTGCTGCCCGGCCAGACCAAAATCTATCATCTTGCCAACGGGCCCCAACAGCAACCACTGCTGACACTGGCGCAGGGCTTTGAAAAAGCTGGCTATAGAATCGGCATTAGTATTTCAGAGGATTTGTCTTCCGTTGATCATGACATTACCTCCATTCGCTTAGCCTATTTTGGTCTGACGATGCTGTTGTTATGCTGTGCAATTGCTTTGCAAAGTAGCGATATTAAGCGCTCGCTTCAGCCGCTAGCCAATGTCGGTCGCGAGCTTGACAACATTACCACCGGCAAGCAACAGCAGATTACGGTCGATGTGCCTGCCGAAATTAAACTGTTAGTTAAAGAAGTTAACCGCCTATTAACGCTGGTGGTAAGACGTTTGCAGCAGTCGCGCACCGCGATCGGTAATCTGGCGCATGCCTTAAAACCGTCGCTGGCCCTGTTATTCAGAGCGGCGGAACATCCGGCGTTTAATGACTATCCTGAATTGCGGCAACAGCTGCAAACCCAGACCGACTCGATACATCGCGCTATTGAACGCGAACTCAAACGTGCCCGGATTGCCGGCAATCAGCAAGCCAGCATGGCTTTTAATCCTCATGCAGAATTAACGGCTTTGGCACAATTGCTCCAAACCATTTACGCTGACAAACAGCTGGAAATTAACGTTAGCGCACCTGATGTGTTGGTGCATTTTGACCGGGAAGACATGCTGGGCATGATCGGCAATCTGCTCGATAACGCCTGCAAATGGGCAACGCATACAATCAACGTCGACATAACCTTCGCACAAACACTGACCATTGCGGTCGCAGATGATGGCCCCGGCTGCGACGGGCTGGATGCACAACTCGTTACCCAACGCGGCTTGCGCTTGGATGAATCTATTCCGGGTCACGGTCTTGGCTTGGCCATTGTGCAAGACATCGCAGAGTTTTACGAAGGCGAGTTGCAGATTAGTCGCAGCCCAACGTTAGGCGGCTTTCTTGCCACGATACGCTTGCCGTTAAATTAAGACTGTTCAGCTTGATTTGAGAAATGCGGGAGTGACGCCTACGTCGCGACCGAAGGCTACAAATCGCGACGTGGGCGTCGCTCCTACCGCTTAGCTTAATCGGTTTTAAGCTTAAATTTATGTGCGTACCGTTATACTCATTTTGCATATCGACAATGCCCGGAAAATACCAGGCAACTAATTGATATATAAAGAGAGTTAGTAAATGGCTGGCTCCATATAATAATAAACGGTACCCACTATGAGATATAAAAAGACTGCGCTATTGAGCTTGATTGTGTTGCCTATGACCGCATCAGCAGCTCAAGAAAATTCATCTATTGAGTTGCCGCCCATGGAAGTAACCAGCAGCAGCGAAAACAATATACTGAACATGTCCAGTTCCAGCACAATTCTTGATGAAAAGGAATTGTTTCAAAGCCACGTATTTAATGTAAATGAAGCGCTACGGAAAGTGCCTGGCGTGTATGTACGTGATGAAGACGGCTTTGGCATACGGCCCAACATCGGCTTTCGCGGTATGAATCCGTTTAGATCCACTAAAGTGTTATTTTTGGAAGATGGCTTACTGCTCAATTATGCGCCGTATGGCGATAACGACATTTATTACCACCCGCCGGTAGAACGCTACGAAGGTATTGAGGTAATGAAAGGGGCTGAATTAAACATGTACGGCCCGCAAACTATCAGCGGTGCAGTCAATTACCTCACGCCTAATCCCCCCCCAAAACCCGGCGGATCTATCAGCTTTACCGGTGGAAATAGGGATTACCTAAGTGGTCATGTCCGTTACGGCGGCACGGTGGAAGATACTACCGGTACGGTCGATCGTGTCGGCGGCGTAATGGATTATGTCCATAAAGAAGGTGAAGGTTCTCGAGATAACACTTTTGTAAAGCTTGATGACGTTAACCTGAAAACCGTGATCGATATAAATGCGAGAAACTCCTTAACCTTGCGCGGTGATTACTACCAGGAAAACTCCCAATCAACGTTTGGCATTACTGAAGCGGAATTGCGCAACTTCGGCTATCGCTACAATCCGTTTAAAAATGATGAATTTTATACCGAGCGCTTTAGTACTTCCGCCACGCATGAATTCCGTTTTAATGATGATGTGAAATTGTCTGCCAATTTTTACTGGTCGAAATTCGATAGAGATTTTTGGCGGCAAGAAAACCAGCAACCTACCGATAATCAGTGTGGAAACGCATTTCGTGAGGCTCGCCTAGCGGGTCAGGCGGTTGATGTAGACAGCTGTAATTTTACCCGCGGACGTTTGCGTCATTACAATGCCTGGGGCGTAGAACCTCGCTTACATGCTAACCATAACTGGTTTGGCGTAGCCAGTGAATTGGATGCCGGCGTACGGATGCACTACGAAAATTCAGCCAGGACTACCGTCGATGGTAATACGTCAACGGCGCGTGACGGTGTGACGATTGAAAACAATGACCGCTTTGCCGATGCCTATTCCGGATTTATGCAAAACCGCTTTATCTTGGGAGATTGGACGGTGACTCCCGGAATACGCGTAGAATCGGTCAGCTATCAACGCAAAAATAACCCCTACCAAGGCAACCCGGCCTTGGGCGTAGCCGGAAATACCAAAAGTTCGGTAGGAGAAAGTGATTTAATCGAAGCTTTGCCGTCTTTTGCGATGACTTACCAACCCATTAAACAAGCCACTTTGTTTTTTAATATGCATCGCGGCTTTGCTCCTCCGCGTGTCGAGGACAGTGTTTATGCCGATGGTAGCAGTGTCGAAATCGCCGCTGAAAAAAGCTGGAATTACGAAGTTGGTGTTCGAAGCCAACCAGTAAAAGGCGTAAAAACCGACCTCACGCTATTTCATAATGATTTCGACAGCCTGACTGCTGTGGGCACGGTGGGCGGTAATGATACCGGGGTTGCACAAGGTCAAGCGCTGTTTCAGGGTATAGAGTTGTTAACTCGGGTTGATACTGCCGACTTGTTCAACTGGACGCATAATCCTTATCTGCAGATTGCTTACACCTGGGTCCCTACCGCAGAAACAACTTCGCCATTTCATTGTTTGCCGCTTTCCAACGGTAGTTTTCCTGCAAGCTGTCCTGGGGGAAATGTGTTGGGGTCAAAAGCTGGCAACCGTTCGCCTTATGCCCCGGAACATTTGGTTACTGCGACAGTTGGATATTCCCACCCTAGCGGCTTTGATGCACATCTGGAAACTGTGTTTGTAGCTGAACAATATGGCGACTTCAGGAATTTGGAATCAGCGACTGATTTTTATGCACCCACCAGCAATGAGGCGCGTTCTGGCCAATTCGGCATGATCAACAGCTATACTGTCGTCAATTTCGCCAGCACTTACAAAGTTTATAAAGGCTTAGATCTTTATGTATCGGTAAAAAACATCTTTGATGATCGCTATATCGTCGATCGAGTGCGCGGCATATTGCCAGGCTCGCCTAGGCTGGTGCAGGCAGGATTCAAATACGATTTTTAGTGGTTTAGTAAAAAACAAAGGGCAAGGAGACTAGTTTCTCCTTGCCCTTTTTTATTGCCGTAATTTCAGATAACTATCGAGGTAACGTGAACGCCTGATTGGCAAATGGATTAAACATGGGCCGTGTCACCAGATTAAATTCAAACTCGCTGGTGCGGTGACAGCTATTGCAGCCATCGGTGAGTTCGTCATAGTGTTTAGTGAAAGCGACAATATCCTGCTTTTTGATGGCCTCATCCAGTTTCTCCAGCGGTTTGTTCATGGTGGATGCGATCAGCTGTGGAATAGGCACGGGCACATGTTTGTGAGTCGGATGATATTTTTCAGCATCTTCAAAGCCTTCATGCAGTTCGTCTAATTCGTAGGCGGCCAGCGCCCAGTTCTGTGCCTGACCTGCAAACCACAGTTTAGAATGACGAGTTGCAGTAGCCCCCATGATGTCACCCAAACCAGGCGCATAATGGGCTTCTGCTGATTCTGGATTATTTAAAGAACAGCCGCTTAGTATCAGGCTGGTCGCTAGTGCAAGTAAGGCGGGCGCTAAAAACGGTTTTTTCATAAAAAATCCTCGGGTGATGTGAAGTGTTACTGATAATCTCTTGCCAAGCGAAAGCCCAAATCATTGGTACGACTGCTGGGCAAACCACTGTAACGCGCTGCCGAACGGCTGGTAACCGCTTTGGATACCCAGCTACCACCACGATAAACACGATATTGGCCGGACTCAGGGCCGACCGGGTCTTCAGCAGGGCTGGCGCTGTAATACGTGGGGCCGTACCAATCTTGCACCCATTCCCAGACATTGCCGTGCATGTCATACAGTCCCCAGGCGTTGGCTGGTTTTTGCGCAACTTCATGCGAGGTGCCGCCGTAGCCTTCGTTGCCAAACCAGGCATATTTAGCTAATTCTTTGGGGTCATCACCAAAGGAGTAAAGCGTCGAGCTACCGGCTCTGGCGGCATATTCCCATTCTGCCTCTGTAGGCAGGCGAAAATGGTTGCCGCCTTCTTTGGTGTTTAAGCGTTTAATAAATTCCTGAACATCGTTCCAATTAACTTTTTCCACCGGTTTGGAGAGGCCTTTGGATTTACTGGGATTATTATCCATCAGGCTTTCCCATTGCTTTTGCGTCACTTCTGTTTCGCCTAAATAATAAGGCTTTTTGATGCAAACTTTATGTTTTGGCAACTCTGACTCGCTACTTTCTTTAAGGTCTTTGTCGCGGCCCATGTCAAAACAGCCGGGTTCAATTTTGACAAAGGTAATGCCCGCAAAGCTTTTATGATCGACAGCTTGGGCGGCTGAGTTTATTAGCATTCCACTCAAGGCAACCAGCAGCCAGGCTGGGGTGTTAGCAATCTTAATTTTCATTTTCTTTCCTTTGGTCCACAGGTTCGGCGTCGCTATATTACGCCTTAATTGTATAAATTAGTCGAGTTAGCCTGGACCTCTGCAATGGCTTGATAAGCTTGCAGTTTTGATGTGATAAAATCCCCAACAATCCAATATACCCGGTTAGCGAGGAATCATGAGTACACCCCAAGCCCTTTATCAATCATCTCTTAAGTCACTAAAACTACGTGCTCATGGCAAAGTGCGCGACATTTACGATATTGATGATCAGCACATGCTGATTGTGACAACTGACAGGCTCTCCGCATTCGATGTGATTTTGCCTGATCCCATTCCTGGTAAAGGCCGCGTGTTAACCAATGTGTCTAATTTTTGGTTTAACAAAATGAGCCATATCTTACCTAATCATTTGGCCAATATTCCTTTAGAGCAAGTGTTGCCTGATGCAGATGAACGCGCCCAGGTTGAAGGCCGCGCGATTGTCGTCAAATTGTTAAAACCGCTGCCGGTTGAAGCCATTGTGCGCGGCTATCTTATCGGCTCCGGTTGGAAAGATTATCAAAAGTCCGGCGCTATTTGCGGCATTGAACTTCCGCAAGGTTTACAGCAAGCCCAGCAATTACCCGAACCGATTTATACGCCGTCAACTAAAGCGGCGATGGATCAACATGACGAAAATGTTACTTTCGCTAAAACGGTTGAGTTAATGGGGCAGTCGTTGGCGGAACAAGTGCGTGATGCCAGCTTGAAGCTCTACAAAGAAGCAGCTGCTTATGCTAAAGAGCGCGGCATTATTATCGCCGATACCAAATTTGAATTTGGCGTTGATGACAATGGCGTCCTGCATTTGATCGACGAAGCGCTTACCCCCGATTCCTCTCGCTTCTGGCCTGCTGATCAATATCAGGTTGGTATCAGTCCACCTAGTTTTGATAAACAGTATGTGCGTGATTACCTGGAAACACTGGACTGGAATAAAACCGCTCCAGGCCCGCATTTACCCGTAGAAGTCGCTGAACATTGCGCGGCTAAATATAGGGAAGCGGAAATCAGATTGACTCAAGATAGAGCATTCAACTAATTTTGCTCATGTAGGTGACATAATCCTGACATATTTGAGCGTTAGGCTAGTTTTACTGACACAAGTGACAGGTTTGTGACATTTGCGTCAGCTTTATGGCGCCACGATAGTTCTAATAAGTCTATATTTAATGGACTTGTTTAGTTGGCATTCAGATTGCTTATTTATAATGGTCAACTTTAATAACTCTAATTTTTAGGAATTCTTTTATGCGTAAAATAAATCGCTTTTTAACGGTGCTGGCAGTGTCGGCCGCGTCTTTTTCAACCCAAGCCGCGATCTTAAATTCAGATAATGGTCATTATTATGACTTGGTTACATTTGCCGATATAGGCGAGAGACTGGATTGGTTCGGTGCTAAAGCGTTTGCTGAAAATTCAAGCTTCAACGGCAACGTTGGTCATTTAGCGACCTTAACTTCCGCTGCTGAAGATGATTTTGTTTGGAACAACTTGGGCGCGGAAGGTTATTTTTTAGGTGCCTTTGATACCAGTACTCTCGGTCAAAATGGCACTTGGAGCCATAACTCATGGCAATGGGTCACCGGAGAAACTTTTTCTTACAGCAATTGGCTTGCTGGTGAGCCTAACCATTGGCAAGATGGCTCAGATTTGACGCCTAATAATGAAGATTATCTAGTATATGGTTGGAAAGACCGCGGTGCAGGTGTGCTGCGTTGGAACGATACCAACGAAGATTCTTCATACATAGATGGCGGCATTAAGAAATACACGGCTAAAGGATTTGTAATCGAGTATGAAGCAGCGACAGGCAATGTTCCGCCTAAAACTGTGCCGGTGCCAGGTGCTTTTTGGTTATTTAGTTCTGTTTTGGTTGGTTTTGGTTTGCATAAGAAAAAGGAATTATTCGCTAACTCTTGATAGCGTTATTGCCCAAACCCATTAGGGCTTGGGCAGTTTTTTCCACTGTATAAGAAATCGTTAAAAATCCTCTGATAATAACCGAGCATCTCAATAAGGTCTTCTGAAGATATTCACTGTTTTTTTCTAGGATCTTAACTGCACGTATAGTTTTTCAACTACACTACCGTGCAAATGCTTAAGGTGGCCTTGCCACCAAATTAAATAAATCTGCTGTAGTTAATTCCCCGATGAAAAATAAATCCATTCTTGCAGCCCTGTGTCTGCAAACCTCGCTTGCGCTTGGGCAAACTAGCGATGATCAGAACTATAACGCTGCATTGGCATCTGCTCATGCAGGGAACACAGATCAAGCCATTCAGCAACTACAGCAATTGGTACAAAGTCACCCTGAGGTGCAACGCTATTTATTTGATTACCTACAAATATTGTCTTGGGCAGATAGGGACGAAGAGGTCATTCAACAGGGTGCCAAAATTGATGTGCAACATGCACCTGTTTATGTGCTTGAGGCAATAGCAAAAGCAGCTAGACACTTAGGCGACTTTAAAAAATCCGAAATACTGTATCGCAAAGCGATAGAAAAAGAGCCTAAACGCTTGGCTCCCAGGCTTGGCTTAGGGTTGTTATTGATTGATCAAGGCCAAGCGGATTCTGCTATTACTTATTTGCAAACGTTAGCCGGCACTTATCCAAATGAAGTCGAAATTGTCATGGCGCAAGCTTATGCCCATGAGCTTGCAGGCCAGTACCCAATAGCCATTCAGTATTACCAGAAAGCCTTAAGCTTACAACCTGACCGGCAAGATGCTCTGCGCGGATTGATACTTGCCTTTGCGAGATCAGGCGAAGTGCAAAAAGCGTTAGATTTGGCAACAGCCAACAGAGCGCTATTTTCAGATGACCAATGGGCAAGTCTACAGTGGGATTATGCGGCCTGGTTGATCAGGCAAGGCGAACAGGCATTGCAAACCAATCCACGCGATTATCGGGGCATTGATAAGGCTATTACCGCATTAAATAGCAATATCAGCGCAGTCGAAAAACTGAAACTTAAAGATCCTCAAGCCCTGTTGGCGCGGGCCAAGTTCGATTTGCTGGTCGCGTTACGCGATCGTAAACGCATGACTGATGTAGTCGAGCTGTACCAACAGCTGCAACAACAAGGACTAGCCATACCGGTTTATGCCCGCATGGCGGCGGCCGATGCTTATTTGAATAACCGGGAACCTGAAACTGCCCGCGATCTTTATCTTTCGGTCATCGCCGAACAACCCGATTACTTTAATGCTCGCGCATCGTTGGTATATGCCTACCTGGAAGCTGAGCAGATTGATAAGGCGCTAGCCTTGGCTGAACAACTGGCTCAAGAACAACCGGCAAAACTTGAATTCAAACAGCCCAACGGTTCGGTAATCACTCGCGACAATCCTAAAAAAATATCTGCCGACCTGACTGCCGCCATTTTGCGCGCCTATGCTGACGATTTGGATGGGGCTCAGCAAAAGTTGGAGCAATTACACAGTCAATATCCAGATAACACCGATATTCATAGCAAATTGGCCGAGGTTTACTATTTTCGCGGCTGGCCACGAAAAGCGCGGCAGCAGATAAATTCAGCGCAGATTAAAGCGCCGGAGCATCTGGGCTTAAAACTGAGCCAAGCCAAAGTGCAGCGTGAATTAAAAGACTATCGCGCGGAGGAGCGAACTACCTATGCGCTCAACGAAAACAGTCCTGAGGACAGCGGCGTACAAAAACAAATGCGCGCCTGGCAAATTCATAACGACCGCGAGTTAAAGGTGTTGGCGAATGGTAGCTTGAGCGACAACGCCAAGAACGGTGCGAGTCCTGTGCTAGGAACTGACGAAATCACTGTGGATGGCTTTCTTTATTCAAGTCCAATAGCGGAAAACTACCGCGTATTTACGCATGATGGTTGGAAAACTGGGTCGTTTAAAGAGGGGCGTCGCTACTTGAGGCATTATGGCGCAGGTCTTGAGTATTCCGGGCACAGTACGACAGCCACTGCGGAAGTACATTATGATAATTTCAGCGATGAAGCTGTTGGTTTGGACTTAGGTCTTGAATATCAATTAAATGATAACTGGCAGGTGTTCTCGCGTTTGAGCAGCCGTGATAATGAGATTTCCTTGCGGGCTTTAAATGGCGTAGTCGATAAAAGAGACAAAAACGACAATGCGAAAATTTACGAAAGATATAACGCCATTACTGCAAAATCGGCAATGCTGGGTACAACTTATAAGGTCAACGAATCGCGTTTTTTTACTGTAGCCAGCAGATATTACAACTTCAGTGACGGCAATAACCGTTACGGCATTGATGGAACGTATTTTGAACGCTGGATCAGTGGGCCGGTCTATAAAATGGCGACTTATGTTAATACCGGATTTTCCGCGAATACTCGCAATAAGTTTTTATTTCCTGATGGTGAGTATGGCTCTAGCGCTTACTACAGCCCTGACAAAGATGCTTCCGTATCACTTACTCTCGACAATGACTTTCTCACCTATCGCCATTACGAAACCGCATTTCACCAAAAACTGGCGCTATCGGTTGGGAATTATTGGCAGCAAAACTATGGATCCAACATCGTCGGCAATGTTCAATACGAACATCGCTGGCAAGTAGCCAATCGCTTTGAACTGTCCTACGGCGGCGTCAGGGGCTATCACTATTATGATGATGGCCTGACCAAAAACTGGTTCATGTATCTGACGGCTGATTTACGCTTTTGATCATGCGCAATTTGTTTTTTATCTTGGTGCTTGCGTTGTTACCAGGTGGAGTGAGTGCGCAGAGCCAAGGCTTGATTGCATTGTGTTATCACAACATCGCCGCCGAGTGGGATGGCGATCCGATGACCACGACCCGCGATCAATTTCAGGCGCAAATGGCGTGGCTGAAAGCGCAGGGCTATCAGCCAATTAGCGTGCAACAGCTCATCAGCGCCCGTAAGCAACATCAATCCTTGCCTGAAAAGCCGGTGTTGCTGACCTTTGATGACGGTCATGCCGGGTTTTACGAACATGCCTTTCCGCTGCTTAAACAATTCAATTTTCCGGCAGTATTAGCGCTTGTTACCGATTGGCTGGAAACGCCGACGAATCAACAAGTGCATTACGATACCGGCTTAAAACCACGCAGTGATTTTTTAACCTGGTCGCAGGTTGATCAGATGAGCGCGTCTGGTTTGTTAGAAGTCGCTTCGCATAGCCATGATCTTCATCACGGTATTAGCGGCAATCCTTTTGGTGATCTACAGCCTGCCGCAACTACCAGGCGTTACGATACTATCGAGCAAAGTTATGAATCCGACGAACAGTTCCACCAGCGCATAAAATCCGATTTGCAACAAAGCTCGGATATTGTCTTCAAACATCTGAAACTTAGGCCTAGAGTCATGGTCTGGCCATTTGGAGAATTTAATCGTGAAACGCTGGACATAGCGCAGAGCCTTGGCTTTAGCTTGTCGATGAGCTTGCAGGAAGGCAGTAATAACCAGATTGATTCCCCGGTTATCAAACGTTACCTGGTTAGAAATAATCCCAACTTGGCTGAATTTATCCGCGACATACGCAATATCGATGTTGTGCCGCCTATTCGTGTGGTCCAGGTTGATATGGATTACATTTATGACGCAGACCCTGAGCAAACCCGTCGAAATCTTGGGGAACTGTTGGATAGAATCAAAGCGATGCATATTAATACGGTGTATTTGCAGGCTTTTTCTGACCAAAATGGCGACGGCAATGCCGATGCGATGTACTTCGCCAATCGACATTTACCGATGCGGGCGGACTTGTTTAGTCATGTGGCCTGGCAATTGATTACCCGTGCGCGGGTCAAGGTCTATGCTTGGATGCCGGTGTTATCGTTTCCGCTTGATACGCCTGATGATTGGTGGGTGCATGAGTTTGACCACGACCACAATGCCCAGCCAATATTAAGCAAGCATAACTATCGACGTTTATCGCCGTTTCACCATGGAGCGCGCAAGATTGTTAGCGAGATTTACCAGGATTTGGCTAAAACCAGTCACTTTGCCGGTTTGCTGTTTCATGATGATGCTTTGCTGACCGATTTTGAGGATGCCAATCCAGCGGCGTTACTGCATCTCAAGGGCTTAACGCCAGAACAGCAAAGCGGACTCAAAATAGCCGCATTAGCCGGGTGGACTAAAACGATGGCGGATCAGGTTCGCTATTATCGACCTGATATTAAAACCGCCAGAAATCTGTACGCTAATGTGGTGATGAATCCAAATAGCAGCACATGGTTTGCGCAATCGTTGCCCAGTTTTTTACAAAATTACGATTACACCGCTGTGATGGCGATGCCTTTTTTAGAAAATGCCTCAGAACCTATGTCTTGGCTGGAAACGTTGGTTAAGAAAATAACGGCTTATCCGCAAGGCTTGCAAAAGACCGTCTTCGAGCTGCAAGCTGTTGATTGGCGGAGTAAACAAAAAGTCCCCGACGCCACACTGGCTGAGCAAATGTCCTTATTGCGGCGGCTTGATGCTTTTAATTACGGCTATTACCCGGATGATTTTCATCTCGATAAGCCTTCGCTAGATATGCTCAAAATCCAGCTATCTCTTCCTCAAAACGTAACTGACCACCCATGAATTCGCTTAACGCATTTTTTGACGGCGCAATCTTGCCGAGTATTAATCAAGTCATCATTTTTCTTGGTGGTGTATGGCACTCTTTTATTGCCAATGGCAGCTTTATCCTGAAAGCATGGATCGATGCTCTGCTTGATTTTGCATTTTATTACCCGCTATTCATGGCCTATCTGTGGATGATTGGTGCTTTGATTTATTACTTTCATTGGGAAAAAAACGCCGCTTACGATCCCGAGCAAGTACCTGAATTATCTGCCTACCCAGGGGTATCGATTATCGTGCCCTGTCATAACGAAGGTCGCGATTTACACGACACCATCGAATACTTACTGCTGCAAAAATATCCAAATTTCGAAATTATTGCCGTAAACGATGGCAGTACTGACGACACCCTGGAAATTTTGCTAACGCTTGCCGAACAACATAAACAAGTCCGTGTTATCAACCTGGAACTTAATCAAGGCAAAGCTATTGCGATGAAGACCGGCGCCTTGTTTTCTAAAAACGAATATCTGGTGTGTATTGATGGAGATGCATTGCTGGCGCCGGAAGCAACGCATTGGATAATGCAGCACTTTTTGTCCGGTCATCGAGTGGCCGCTGTGACTGGCAATCCACGTATTCGCACGCGTTCGACGCTATTGGGTAAAATTCAGGTCGGTGAATTTTCGGCCATCATCGGTTTAATCAAGAGGGCGCAACGGGTTTATGGACGTATTTTTACTGTCTCAGGCGTTGTTACTGGCTTTAGAAAATCGGCGCTGCATCGGGTTGGCTATTGGAGTAACGACATGGTTACCGACGATATTGACATCAGTTGGAAGCTACAGTTGGATCATTGGGATATTCGTTTCGAACCGAATGCTTTGTGTTGGATACTCATGCCGGAAACATTGGGCGGCTTATGGCGGCAAAGATTGCGCTGGGCGCAGGGTGGTGCAGAGGCACTCATTCGTTATTACAAAAAACTGGGATTATGGAAGTCGAGACGAATGTGGGGTGTTTATTTAGAGTATCTCACCAGCGTTTTTTGGTCTTACACCATGATGGCGGTGTTTATCTTGTGGTCGTTAGATTGGTTTATCGATTTGCCTGAAGCGTTGGTCATTCCCACACTAATTCCTAGTTGGGGCGGTGTGCTTCTGGGTATTACTTGTTTAGTGCAATTTGCGGTCAGTTTGATTATCGATTCACGCTATGAAAAGAACTTAGGCAAAACTTACTACTGGATGATTTGGTACCCGTTGGTCTATTGGATAATCAATGTCTTAACTGCTGTGTTTGGTTTAATTAAAGCAATTATCAAAAAACGTAACACCCGTGCTGTTTGGGTCAGCCCTGATCGAGGTATCCGATGAAAGACCTCATCATAAATACGCCTTCGCTACAAAGCATCAAGCAAAAATACGTATCAGCGTTGCTTACCTTCGTTTTTTGGGTGGTGTGGATATTTTTATGGACGCCGCTGGTGACCTTGATCGGGTGGATATTAGGGGTTGATTTGGTAATTTTCCAAATGATCGAATTAGGCGGCTATCAAGGCGTTGTCGCAGACTTTATAGTATTTTTACTGTGTGTAGCGTTGATGGGCGGGGCTTTGGCAATATGGGCAGGGTACAATTTTGTTCGCTTCAGAAATGTTGATCGCAGAACGCCGTTGCCACCTGTAACTAACAGCCAATTGGCTGAATTTTTTAAGGTTAACGAAGTACTTTTATCTACACAGCAACAGACCCAGTGCCTGTCAGTCAGCTTTGATGATGAGGGCAATATTATTTCCAGTACAAAAATAGTGGGTAAAACCTCGTAGGTCTAATTGTTTGCTTGACCTAGAATGTCCGCTATTTCCTTTCTTTTACGAGACCTTCAGTTGTGGAAACTTTTACCAATATTCGTGCGCTTATTATTGATATGGACGGCGTGCTTTGGCATGGTGCTGAGCCTATGCCGGGCTTGTGCGAGTTTTTTCAAACGCTGCGGGAGCTACGTATTCCGTTTATTCTTGCCACCAATAATGCGCGTTCGACTGCTGCGGAATACATTATTAAGCTTGCCAAAATGGGCGTGACTGTTGTCATAGACGAAGTGTTGACGTCATCAATGGCGACAGCTCAATACTTATCCGAGCATTTTGAGCCGCAAGCAACCAAGGTTTATGTGGTAGGTGAGGCTGGTGCGACCGAACCGTTGCTGGCGCATGGCTTCACCTTAACTTGTTTGTATGAGCCGGGTGCTGATTTGGTTGTGTGCGGCATGGATCAAACGATTACCTGGGATAAGCTGGCAACGGCGACACTCAATATTCGTGCTGGGGCAATGTTTGTCGGCACCAATGGTGATGTGACTCTACCTACAGAGCGAGGGCAAACGCATGGTAATGGCGCGATTTTGGCGGCGTTACAGGCAGCTACCGATGTTAAACCGTTGGTTATTGGCAAGCCTGAGCCGATTATGTATCAGCAAGCTTTAAGCATTCTGGGGGCTGATCCGGCAACAACCGTGGCAATCGGTGACCGTCTTGATACTGATATTTTGGGGGCTGTTCGTACCGGTATTCGCAGTTTAATGGTGTTATCCGGGGTATCGACTGAGCAAGACTTGGCGGTGTCAGATTTTCAGCCAACCTGGGTGTTACCCGATATTATCGAAGTCACCAAGGCTTTGCGCGGCGAGTCAGTTAACTGGCGTTAATTAACTCAATTAAGCCGGGCACGATAAGCGCGCATCAGCGCTAAAAATGCCAAAAAATCATAAAAGCCATGAATAATCACTGGTGTCAGTAGATTTCTGTCGCCGGTAATATCCATCGATAGCCCCAGATAAATGCCCACTATCATTGCCAGCAGTCCGTACATTGGCGTTAGTGCATGTGCCAAACCAAAAATAAGATTACTGCCGATTAAGCCTGCGTTTACGCCCCAGGCGGATTCTATCCAGGGCTGAATGACGCCGCGAAATAATAACTCTTCTGACAGTCCGGCAATGCCAGCCAACACCAGTAAGTCCGTCCAGTGATAGCGGTGTAAGCTTGGTCCTAATGTGTCCAGCAGTAATGTGCGAATTTTTGTTAATGAATTTACCTGAATTTGTTCCATGGCTAAAAACAGCAAATACAGCGGTACCGTACCGATTAAGCCGATCGCGATGGCGCTTTCGGAAAAGTGCAGATCCGTAAACGGATTGATGTCAGCTACCCAGCCTAAGGCCATGGCAACGAGGATCAATGCGCCTTCAAAAACACAGGCTTTTTTATAAAATTGCTCAGGGTCGAATGATTGATTCATTAGCGTGATTTCAGTGAGTTACAGTCAGGTTGCGCAAGTTTGCTAAAATGCCCACCCTATCTCTAATTTGGTGTTTGGTATGTTTTGTTATATCTACAAAAGTCTTAAAAAAGAACAGCTGTATTTGTATATTGACAGTAAAGATGATTTTTCCAAAGTGCCGGAAGCGCTTTTTAACAGCTTCGGTAAGCTGGAGTTTGTGATGGAGCTGGAATTACATCCAGACCGTAAGCTGGCCAAAGAAGACGTGCTGAAAGTCATCAGCAGTCTGGATGAGAAAGGATTTTTTGTGCAATTGCCGCCAACAAATTTACCTACTCCGGCAACACTGCAATAACAAGGCTTTCTAAAATCAACTAATTTAAGCCGTTCAGGTTCGACAGGCTCGCCACGAACGGCTTCTAAGCAGCCTTAGGCTTTAGGCAAGGTCACGCCGGTTTGCCCCTGATATTTTCCGCCTCTATCTTTGTAAGAGGTTTCACAAACTTCATCGCCGCCGAAAAACAGCATTTGCGCCACGCCTTCGTTAGCGTAAATCTTTGCCGGTAAGGTGGTGGTGTTGGAAAATTCTAAAGTTACATGGCCTTCCCATTCCGGCTCTAATGGCGTCACGTTAACAATAATACCGCAACGGGCATAAGTGGATTTGCCCAGACAGATTGTCAGCACATCACGAGGAATACGAAAGTATTCAACCGTTCTGGCCAACGCAAACGAGTTGGGTGGGATGATGCAAATATCGGATTTAACATCGACAAAGCTGTTGGAATCGAAGTCTTTGGGATCAACAATTGCCGAATTGATGTTGGTGAAAATCTTGAACTCATCCGAGCAACGCACATCATAGCCATAACTGGAGGTGCCGTAAGAGATCACTCGGCCGCGTTCCGAATCTCTGACCTGGCCGCTTTCAAACGGTTCAATCATGCCATGTTGCTCTGCCATACGGCGTATCCACTTGTCCGACTTAATGCTCATGAGGTGCTGCTACCTGGTTGGATGAAAGTGCAGAATTTTATCATAGACGGCTAGTGCTGACTGCTTTGGAAACAAGGGTAAGAGGGAATTGCTAGGGAAGCGCTGATTAAATCGATTTCGTTCATGGTTCGACAAGCTCACCACGAACGAAATCAATAAGTTACCGTTTATCCTGAGCTGTGAGCTTGTCGAACAGTCGAAGGATTTATTCAGCACATCCCTAGTGGACGACGAGGTGTGGCTTTTATAAATCGAGGTAGCCGGTTTCTTCGTGTAGCACGTTATCAAGACCTTCGACTTCTTCATCACTGGAAACGCGCAGTCCCAGCCATTTATCCAGTACTTTCAAAATCAAATAACTGAATATGCCGCTCCAAACCGCAGTCACGACAATCGCCAATGCCTGAATACCGACTTGATGGGGAATGGACACGCCTTCTGCCAGCCCTAGTCCGCCCATGTTACTGGCAGCAAAGACACCGGTTAATAAAGATCCGGTCACACCACCGACGCCATGCACTGGAAATACGTCCAAAGAATCGTCAATTTTAAGTGTGCGTTTAAAATATTGCGTGGCATAAAAACAGACTACGCCAGCCGTCACACCAATAACCAATGCACCGGCCGGACCGACAAAACCTGACGCCGGTGTGATAGTGCCAAGACCCGCAACCATACCGGTGACAATACCTAATACGCTGGGTTTGCCAAAACGCAGCCATTCGATGGTCATCCAGGTTAATGCACCTGAAGCTGCACCAATATGAGTGACCAGCATCGCCATACCTGCATGACCGTCAGCTGTGAGCGCGCTACCGGCATTAAACCCAAACCAGCCGACCCAAAGCATGCCCGCGCCGGTGACTACCATGGTCATATTATGAGGAGGCATTGCTGTGTTAGGAAAGCCTTTGCGCTTGCCTATAACCAACGCTGATACCAACGCGGCCACACCGGCGCTGACATGAATGACAATGCCACCGGCAAAATCCATCGCACCTAGCTGCGCCAGCCAGCCGCCACCCCACATCCAATGGCACACAGGTAAATAAACCAAACACAGCCACAAGCCACTAAACCACAGCATCGCGGAAAACCTCATGCGCTCAGCAAAGGCACCGACGATGAGCGCCGGAGTAATGATGGCAAAGGTCATTTGAAACATGAAATAGACGGTTTCAGGGATGTCGCCGACTAATGCGGAAGTGGTTAGATCAGGTAAAAACGCTTTGCTGAAGCCGCCGATGATTTGTTGCAAATCACCGCCATCGCTGTAGATGAGGCTGTAAACGCCGACCAGCCAAAGTATGGACACCAGGCAGGTGATCGCAAAACATTGCATCAATACGGATAAAACGTTTTTACTTCTGACTAAGCCAGCATAAAACAAAGACAGCCCTGGAATGGTCATAAACAAGACCAGTGCTGTGGAGGTCAATACCCAAGCGGTATTAGCCTGATTTAATGTGTTCGCCAGAGCTAACCCTGGGGAAAATAGCAGGGTAAAAAAAAATACTTTGTTAAACACGTTAGATGGCTTCCTCTCCAGTTTCTCCTGTTCTAATACGGATAACTTGTTCAAGATTTGAGACAAAAATTTTGCCATCACCGATCTTGCCGGTATTAGCGGCTTTGACGATGGTTTCAACGGCTTTGTCCAAAATGTCATCGGCTACGGCGATTTCCAATTTTACTTTAGGTAAAAAGTCGACCACATATTCAGCGCCCCGATACAGTTCGGTATGACCTTTCTGACGACCGAAGCCTTTGACTTCAGTGGCTGTTACTCCGGCAACGCCGATTTCTGACAGTGCTTCTCTGACATCGTCGAGTTTAAAGGGCTTAATAATGGCGGTAATGAGTTTCATAATATCTCCTGTTTTGCGTGGCTAAATGTTTGCAATATGGGCGCTCGGCTTTAGTATTCTTAAAGATAGAGACTAAATGCTTGCGCCCACGTTGGCATAGATTACAAATGGTACGCGGTTTCGCCGTGGCTGGAAACATCCAAACCAACACGCTCAATTTCTTCGCTAACTCTAAGTCCTATTAAGACATCAACCAACTTGTAGGCGATATATGCGACCACGCCGGACCACACCAAAGTAATAACAACACCTTCTGCTTGGATCAATAACTGACTACCGATTGAAAAATCTTCCTTGCCGGTACCTCCCAAGCTAGGTGCGGTAAATACACCAGTTAACAATGCACCGACTATACCACCGACGCCATGTACACCAAATACGTCAAGTGAATCATCCGCACCGAGGATTCTTTTAAGACCATTGACACCCCATAGACACAAGAACCCGCCTACCAAACCGATAATAATGGCACCCATAGGCCCTACTGAACCACAGGCCGGAGTGATGGCAACCAAGCCAGAGACTGCACCTGATGCAGCGCCCAGCATCGATGCTTTGCCCTTGCTCAGCGCTTCACCAGTTGACCAAGCAAGTACTGCTGCAGATGTCGCTACCAGGGTATTAATAAAAGCTAATGTGGCTCCACCATTGGACTCAAGATTGGAGCCGGCATTAAACCCGAACCAACCCACCCAAAGCAGCGAGGCACCTACCATTGTCAAAGTGAGGCTATGCGGTGTCATTGCTTCTTTGCCATATCCAATACGCTTACCAACCACATAAGCACCCACTAAGCCGGCTACGGCAGCATTAATATGCACTACTGTGCCGCCAGCGAAATCAAGCGCTCCTTTGCCAAGCAGATAGCCACCAGCGCCCCAGACCATGTGGGCAATTGGCAAGTAACTAAAGGTGAACCAGATAACCGTAAACAACAACACCGCGCTGAATTTGATTCGCTCAGCAAATGAACCAACAATTAGAGCGCAAGTGATACCTGCAAAAGTTGATTGAAACGCCACAAAGATAAACTCAGGAATTTTGACATTTTCTGTGAAGGTATCAGCGAGTGAGTCAACATTTATGCCTAGTAGAAACAACTTATCAAAATTGCCAATGATCAAGCCCTCGCCACCAAAAGCTAGGCTATAACCATATATAACCCAGAGTACAGCAACTAGTGAAAATACCACCATCACTTGGATCAATACCGATAGCATGTTCTTACTACGAACTAAACCGCCGTAAAATAAACCTAACCCCGGTATCACCATCATTATCACTAACAAGGTGCTAACCATCATCCAGGCAGTATCGCCTTTGTCTACTGTCGGTGTAGCGACAGTATCTGTGGTAACGATTGTTACAGTTTCAACTGCTGGTGCAATTGTCTCGGCGACCGGGTTAGCAGGATTTGCCAATGTTTTAATTTCTACTGCTGATGCCGCTGGTTCCGCCGCTGTAATGCCGGCAAAACTCAGTATTGATAAAAGCATAAATGTACTGATAAGAGATTTCATTTTTCCCCCTGGTCGATTACAGCGCTTCGTCGCCGGTTTCTCCGGTACGAATCCGGATAACTTGTTCTAAAGCCGTTACAAAAATTTTGCCGTCACCTATTTTGCCGGTGCTGGCAGCTTTACTGATGGCGGCTACCGCTTGATCAGCACGTTCATCAGTGACAGCCACTTCAATTTTGGCTTTGGGTAAAAAATCTACGACGTATTCTGCGCCTCGGTACAATTCAGTATGGCCTTTTTGACGACCAAAGCCTTTGACTTCCGTGACCGTAACGCCTGAGACGCCCAGTTCAGACAGCGCCTCGCGGACATCGTCGAGTTTAAAAGGTTTAACAATCGCAGTGATGAGTTTCATCGGTGCTCCTTGTGGTGTATCACGTCTGTGACAGGTGTTTTGGGCCAGTCTTAGAAATTGATGGTGAAATCGGTAGAGAACAGGAACTGATCCTGTTTGTTGTTGCCGAAAGGTCTGTAGCGGCCAGTACCCTCACTATTGGTGCCGTCTGCCCAGTCATAACGCACATTCGGACGTAGATTTAACCAAGTAGTGGGCTTCCAAGTAACGCCAGCGGTCACTGCGTAAAAGCTTGCACCGGTATTGGTGTTGGCAAAAGTACGACCAGGCGATCCCACTCTAAAACCGTTTTGATCACGAAACCATTCACCACGAACCCCAGCAACCACTTTATCCGTGACGTCGTAAGTCAGGTGGGTGTTAAGACCGTACCATTCAGCATCTCTAGCGCCGTCAACCGGGACTAATACACCGTTGGCGTAACCATGGTCGTGTTGTAAAACCAGGTGTGTTTTGTCAGTAATATTGTGTTTAACAACAATGCTATACATAGCCCAGGAATTATTACTTTTCTCTGACACCGCACCATAAGTGCCTGTAATGTTCGCAGAAGTGTCTTTATCAGTGCTAGTCCAGGTGGTACCTGCGATACCAGACCAATTACCCAGCTGTTGATCCCAGCCGCCATCCCAGCCACCAGTAGCGCTGCCTGTAACCGCGCCGCCCACTACTGCCCAGTTATCATCAATGGTGTAATTACCTAAGAAACCTGTATGGGTAAACGGTTCACCATATTGCATGGTGTAAGCATGGGTGTAGAAGAAGTTATCAGGCGCGGGAACGGTCTCATAGCCAATTGGGGTATAGAAATGGCCGGCCTTAACATTTAAACCATTGCCGATTGGCACATAGGCTTCAACATAAGCTTGCGGCAAAGCTAAGTCATAAAAACGATTATTGTTGCTGCCTAATAAGTCCAAGTCCCAATGGTTTCTTTTTAATGGTAAGCCGGTGTTGACATCAAACGCAGGCACGCCATAAGCCTGAGTAAAAATACTGTCAGTACCAAACATAACATCAAAACGGCCGCCGAAATCCCAGTTGCTGCCTTCAGTAGCGACAGCGCGTTGCACGAATAGATTTAATTGGTTTAACTGGAATTCACCTGACCGGTCAGCAAAAGTAACCGGTCCGTTAAAGTTGTTATCCGGACTTGCCGCATTGTAAGTAATGCCGGCATTACCCCAGCCGCCAACTTCAATGCCATTATTTTTCAAGAAGCTGGTTTCGTTAATGTCAAAACCGGACAACGATTTTACTGCACCGTCGTCAGCATAAGCACTGCCAATAGACATCGCGAGGGCACCGACTGTGCCAATAAACCGCTGTTTTTTACGGTTGGTTGAGTTATTCATTTTGAGTTCCTTAAGTGGGTTAAGGTTTTAGTTTCTACTGTCCAAAGACAGTGCAAGTAGGTTTCGGCATAGAAACACTGAAAACAGTAATGCAGCCTTTGTGCCAAATCATTAAAAGCATTAAATTCAATTGGTTAGTTGGTAAAGCTATGCCCTATATTATGATTGCGCACCAAAATAGAGCATTTAAAACCAAAAGCAGCCTTAAATTGGTGCGCTACTTGGCAAGTGCAGCAAACCCTCAAAGCTACGTCACACAAGGATGTTCGGTTTTTTAGTGGCTAATCGATTAAAAAATGATATGTTATGCCTAGGCATAGAAAAACACTGAATTCATAAACCATATTCCTGGAGGCAAGATAAATGTCCGTAGAAAACGTACTCAAATTGATACAAGATAATGACGTTAAATTCGTCGATTTTCGTTTTTGTGATACCCGCGGTAAAGAGCAGCACGTCACCTTCCCAGCTCATACTATTGATGAAGACACTTTCGAAGAAGGCAATATGTTTGACGGTTCGTCAATTGCCGGCTGGAAACACATTAACGAATCAGACATGATCCTGATGCCTGATCCAGAAAGTGCTGTTATGGATCCTTTCTTTGACGATAACACGCTGATTTTACGTTGCGACATCATTGAACCTAAAAACATGCAAGGCTACGAGCGCGATCCACGCTCCATCGCCAAACGTGCTGAAAAATACCTACAATCAACCGGCATTGCCGACACTGCTTTCTTCGGCCCAGAAAATGAATTCTTCGTATTCGATGATATTCGTTGGGGCAACGACATGAGCGGTTCTTTCTTCAAAATTGATTCTCAAGAAGCCGGATGGAACTCAGAAAAAGTCTATCCTGACGGCAACATCGGTCACCGCCCAGGCGTTAAAGGCGGTTATTTCCCCGTACCACCGGTTGATTCATTCCAAGACATGCGTTCTGCCATGTGCTTAACCTTGGAAGATATGGGCCAAGTGGTTGAAGTACATCACCACGAAGTTGCGACCGCAGGTCAATGCGAAATCGGCGTTAGATTTAACACTTTAGTTAAAAAAGCCGATGAAGTATTAGAACTTAAATATGTTGTTGCTAACGTCGCCCATGCCTACGGCAAAACAGCTACCTTTATGCCAAAACCGATGGTTGGCGACAACGGCAGCGGTATGCACGTTCACCAATCTTTAGCTAAAAACGGCGTGAATCTGTTTTCTGGTGACTTGTACGGCGGCTTGTCTGAAACAGCCTTGTATTACATCGGCGGCATCATCAAACACGCTAAAGCTTTGAATGCATTCACCAACGCATCAACCAACAGCTACAAACGTCTGGTTCCAGGCTTTGAAGCGCCTGTTATGTTGGCTTATTCTGCACGTAACCGCTCTGCGTCTATTCGTATTCCTTATGTTGTTAATCCTAGAGGACGTCGTATCGAAGTGCGCTTCCCAGACTCAACAGCAAACCCATATTTAGCGTTTGCAGCAATGTTGATGGCTGGCTTGGACGGCATCCAAAACAAAATTCATCCAGGCGAAGCGATGGATAAAGATTTGTATGACCTGCCACCAGAAGAAGAAAAAGCAATTCCACAAGTGTGTCATGCCCTTGACCAAGCTCTTGAAGCATTGGATCAAGACCGCGACTTTTTAACACGCGGCGGTGTTTTCACTAATGACTCAATTGATGGTTACATTAAATTGAAAATGGAAGAAGTGACTCGTCTGCGTATGAGCACTCACCCAGTTGAATACGACATGTATTACAGCCTATAAAGTTTAAGCCTACTTCAATGTAGGCTGATTCTGATAAGAAAAACCCCGCAAGCCGTCTGGCTGCGGGGTTTTTTGTGTTTTGGAGTAATTAAAAGTTTCGATTACGCATTCATTCATCGTTAAGGTTAACGTTGGCATTCTGTAGTCTCTGATCACTACTTACCAAGGAACCACCTATGAAAAACAAAATTATTTTAATTTCATTATTAATGGCCTCTAGCTCAGTGTGGGCCGATACCAGTCTGTTGGAAAGTGCTGGTAAACAAACAATAAAAAATGCAGCAACAGCGGCTGCCCCCAAAGAAGCAATTGAAGGTGTTGACGCTGCTGGTCAAACATTAGAAAAAGCAAAAGACATAAAAGGTGTGGTGGAAACTGCTCCAGCGGCGGTTCAAGAACAAGCCGTCGACACTGTTAAGGGAACCGTTACCGACAAAGTTGAAGCAGCAACTCCTTCAGAAGTGAAACAAGGCACTGAAACTGTAAAAAAAGCCAAAAAAAGCGCTAAAAAACTGAAAACAAAGGTACCGACATCTACCACCGAAGCGACCAAAGCAGTTGAAGGTGAAGCTAAAGAAAAAGCAGCTGAAAAGGCACTGGATTTAGTTAAATAATCTTCAATTACTACCCAGTCAATTCTTGCAGTATATGTGAAGTTGACTTGGTATTTGATTAATAAAACGGCCCGGAAGGGCCGTTTTTGTTGGGTGGGTTGGTCAAGGAGTTTTCGTTAACGCTTACCGTAAGCCTGATTAGCCTGGAAACCAGTGCCTGATATGTCGGCTTACTTGGGATAAATGGTGTCGGCTTGATTAGATATGACCATTTGTTGACCCACTTGATCGTTCTAAAAATTACCACTACTTGCCTTGCGCGCTGCCACGAGCATCTATTGAGCTCTGATACTTGGCCAGTTCGGCCAGTAACGTTTCACCCCATCGGCCGGTCTCGGATATTGTTGCCGTGTGTAAGCTGTCGGCATAAGCGAGTATCAACGAAAAGCCCTCAGCAATCTCGGCATCGGTTTCATGGGTGCCAGCCAAGTATTTACACCAATTAACTCTGGAGGCGGTGATAAGCTTTTCGAGCTGCAGTTGCATAGACACAAACCTTATATGACCGTCGGTGCCGCCAAATAAGGAGTTCGCAGCCAGGCAGCTTGCCGCGCCGGCAAGAAAAACGTAGCCGTATTGTTCCCAATCTTTAAACATATGCACATCTGGTAACAAAGGCAGCAGCAAACCAATCGAGCCGAGCAACCAAGCGGTAAAACGTGATAGTCCGGATATTAATGCCCGCGTACCTCGGCGGCGATAGTAATAATTGACCTCGGCTTCGGCAAGATTATCGACAGCAGCGAATAAGCCGGATAAAGACTCAAGCACGTTTTGCTTATCCCATTTGAGAGCTTCGAGTTTGTCTCTGAAGGCATTAATTCGCCTTGGATCTTCCGGGCGCAGGCGCTGTAAGAATTTTTTTATACTTATCATGAGCGTTTCTCCAAAGCATTGTCACTTCTCGGATAAGAAGTAACAAACATGCTGTCTAAGTGGTAATCGTATCATTCATAACTTAGCATCGTACTAACAACCTGACGTTGATACAGCGCCACACAAATCTCGCCCGTAGGCAGTTAGTATGCGAGGATAATCCAAGCTCAATTATTTCTTGGAAAAAACATGAAACAAGATTATTTTTTGACTTCCGCCTATGGCGTGCGCATGCCCCGGATAATTTACGGCACAGCCTGGAAGCAGGAACGCACCGCAGCGTTGGTAGAACAGGCGATCGAAACAGGTTTTCGCGGTATCGACACGGCTTGCCAGCCCAAACACTATAACGAAATCGGTGTCGGCGAGGGCGTTGCCGCTTGTTTAGCGCGAGGATTAGAGCGCGCCGAGATTTATCTGCAAACCAAGTTCACGCCATTGAATGGCCACGATCCGCTTCGTGTCCCTTATGACGTCAAAGCCAGCCTGAGCGACCAAGTCGCACAATCGTTTCAGATGTCGCTAAAAAACCTGCAAACCACTTATCTGGATAGTCTGGTGCTGCATTCGCCGCTGGCAAACGCGCGAGACATGCTGAAAGTTTGGCAGGCACTGGAATCGATTTTTCACGATGGTGGCACCAAGCAACTGGGTATCAGCAACTGCTACGATTTAAAACAGCTTGAAGAGTTGTATCGAACCATAGATGTCAAACCAGCTGTGCTGCAAAACCGTTTTTATGCCGATACCCAATACGATCTCGACATCCGCGACTTTTGCCGACACCAGCAAATAATCTATCAAAGCTTCTGGACGCTAACCGCCAATCCCAACATATTGGCGCATGCCACACTGCAAAACCTGGCGACGAAATACCGGCGCAGCGCCGCCCAGGTGTTTTATCGCTATTTAACCCAGATCGGAATTATTCCATTAACCGGCACCAGTTCGGTTGAACATATGCGGCAAGATTTGGCGATATTTGAATTTGCATTGACTGCCGAGGAATGTGCTGGGGTGAAAATGTTGTTGTATTAATTTTGTAGATACTCTACTCAAAGCCAAAGATATTTCGTTGGTTATTCTTTATCCGAGCTCTGTGGGAATAGCATATATCCGAGTGTCTGGACCGGAATCGAGAGCTTTAGGCTCAAGCCTCGCAAACTTAAACCATTCTCTATGCGACAGGCCGGGTGGCAATAACAGCACACCCATGAGCGCAATGACGCTGGTTTCAGCGATGCCTTTGATTCCTGCCAGTAAAGTGAGGGTTTGCTTCAGTTCGGGATAATAATCAACCAAAAGCAGTATCACAGCCGTTAAGCGATCAATACGTTTTTTCCAGCGGTGTAAAAGCCGGGTTGACATCGCGCAGCACTGTTTTTTTGGGTTTCATGCGTGGCGCCAGACTTTGGGAGCGCAAAGAAAAATTCCTCGCCCCCCTGGTGCGAGAACCCAATTCTAAATCCCCCGCACTAGCAACACTTCAACTACAAAACGGCTCAACGCCTACCATCCATAACACCAGTGCCCCTTCCCTACGGCTATGACGTTGATCTGAGTCAAAAACTTTTCATCATCACCAGTCGGAATTGGTCCCTATAAACTCACTTTATCCCGTTATTTATTGGCTTATTATCATTCAATGCATACCAGCCGATAGTAATTCTGTAGACCATCCACACCACGGTAATAAGCAGCGTAAACAGCCCGATGCCCAATTCAAAAGTAACTCCGGAAATTGCAAAGCCTGCCAGGGTGACCCAGGTGGTTTTGATTTGCCAGTTGAAGTGGGATTCCAGCCAAGTGCCCTGGACTTCATTGCGTTTCCAGAAGTTAACCGCCACGCCTAACAATAATGGCAAGCCTGCCAGCATGAAAGTGAGTGCCTGACTCAGGTAAACCCCCGCGGTTAGAAGTTTTAATGTCTGTAATTTCTCAGGCGTTTTTTGTTCAGTTGATACATCATTCATCTTAAACCTTCCTATTCGATTTTTTTGTTGATTGAACTGGCCGCAAACTTATGAGTTGAATCTAAGCAGGATTTCATATAGCTCCAGCCTCGCATATGACAAATAGACTGTACAAGCAAGATAGGATTAAGTCTGTACGCTAAGGAACATAGGTAATTTTTCTGGAAAATTGTCAAAAAAAATCCCGCTTATTAGCGGGATTTAATGTAACGCCTTGATGAGTAAATCGATTATTTTTTCATCTTATGTGTAAATACAGCGTCCAATTTCTTGTTGGTATCTTGGCCATATTGATATTGATCATACCCCGGTGCCCGCGGCGGCACGGCTACAGGTGCAGATACGGTTGGCGCGACAACTTGTGCGGGCGGCGGTTCAACAGCGGCTACTGGTTGCGGCTCTGCTTGGCTTTTATCCAAACGAAAAACGTTGCCATAAGTGGTATCTACATCAAAGTCGTCCCAGATGTATGAAGGGTGAACAATGGGCGTAGTGGGGAGCGGAAAGGTTATCAAATCAGCAATGCCCGAACCCATTCGTCCGGTCATATGAATGATGCCTTTGAGAAAGCCACCAAACACACCGTAAAAGAAGTTAGTCTGATTAACGTTGTTGACGATATTTTTGGGAAATTCCAACGGTGCGCTCACTATATTGGTAAAACCGTTTAAGGCTTTATTGCCAATCTTGCTGCCATAGCTGGCCTGCTCGTTTGCCTCTTCTGCCTGGGCTAATGGAACGGTAACCGCCAGCAAGCCAGTAACTAATAAAATGTTAACAATGCGATGTGAGGTGGCCATTTTGTAAATCCTTGGGTCAAGTTTAACGATGGGCTTGAGTATAGCAGAGCTTTTTAGTTACTTTTTAAAGGCCTTGGCAAAAGCATTCGCCATGCTGCTTGGTGCTGGCGGCTGTTGGTTGACCTTATTAACAGCTTTTTGCTGGTTGTGATTAGGTTTACGTTCAGGCTTGCTCGCGGGGCTAATTTCCGGCTGCGATTTCATCGAAAGCGAGATTCTTTTACGCTCTACATCAACCTCCAACACTTTCACTTTTACCATGTCGCCGGTTTTAACCGCTTCTCTTGGATCTTTGATAAACGTGTCTGACAAATGCGAGATATGCACCAGGCCATCTTGATGCACGCCAATATCAACAAAAGCACCGAAGTTAGCAACGTTGGTAACGACACCTTCCAGGCTCATGCCGGGTTGTAGGTCGGTAATTTTTTCGATACCGGCTTTAAATTCGACGCTTTTAAATTCCGGTCTGGGATCGCGACCCGGCTTTTCAAGTTCTTGCAGAATGTCGGTGACGGTCGGCAAACCAAAATGTTCATCAGTGAAATTGGCGGGATTTAGGCCGCGTAAAAACTGGCTTTGACCCAGCAGATCACGGATGGATTTGCCGGTGCTGCCGATGATAGCTTCTACGACCGGATAAGCCTCCGGGTGAACGGCTGAGGCATCCAGCGGATTGTCACCATTCATCACACGTAAAAATCCGGCCGCCTGTTCATAAGCTTTATCACCCAAACGCGGCACTTTTTTCAGTTGCTTACGGTTAGTAAATGGGCCGTTTTCATCACGGAAGGCAACAATGTTTTCACTGACGCTGGTCGATAAGCCGGACACTTGTTTCAACAATGCCACGGATGCGGTATTTACATCAACACCCACGGCATTTACGCAGTCTTCAACCACAGCATCCAGGCTCTTGGCCAGTTGCACCTGATTAACATCATGCTGATACTGGCCCACGCCAATAGATTTTGGATCGATTTTAACCAACTCTGCGAGCGGATCTTGTAAACGCCGGGCAATAGACACCGCGCCGCGTAACGACACATCAAGATTAGGGAATTCTTTCGCGGCCAGCTCGGAAGCGGAATACACCGAAGCACCGGCTTCAGAGACGGTAATTTTGGTGAATTTAAGCGCAGCGTGGCGTTTCATCAAGTCAGCCACCAGTTGATCGGTTTCGCGCGAGCCAGTGCCGTTGCCGATACTGACAAGATCAACATGATGCAGACCAATCAGTTTTGCCAAGGTTTCGATGGATTCATCCCATTGCTGTTTGGGAGGGTGCGGGTAAATGGTGTTGGTGGCCAATAATTTACCGGTGGCATCGACTATAGCGACTTTAACGCCGGTACGTATGCCGGGATCAAGCCCCATTGTCGCTTTAGGCCCGGCCGGGGCTGCCAGTAATAAATCTTTTAAATTGCTGGCAAATACCCGAATCGCTTCCAACTCTGCCGCTTCACGTAGCCGCAGCTTTAAATCCAGGTCAATACGGGTAAATAGTTTTATTTTCCAGGCAAACCGCGCAGTTTCAGCCAGCCAGGCATCGGCCGGTTTAGAGGTATCGGTGACGTTAAGATGCTTGCTGACAAACTGGGCGTAAAGATCGTGTTCGTCTTTCTCTTCCGCGCCGGGTTTTAGATTGATGCTTAATAAATCTTCATTGCGACCACGAAATAAGGCCAAAGCACGATGTGAAGGAATTTTATTGATGGCTTCTTGATAATCGAAATAATCCTGAAATTTCGCTGCGGCCTGTTCTTTACCGGCAACCACGGTGGCGTGCAGCATGCCTTTTAGCCAGATGCGTTCGCGCAATTCGGCCAATAATCCGGCATCTTCAGAAATGCGCTCCATGATGATTTGTCGAGCGCCATCCAGCGCAGCAGCCACATCGGGCACGGCTTTTTCTGCATCAACATAACTTAGTGCAGTTTGTTCGGGGATTACGCTGCGATCGTCCAATATCGCATCTGCCAACGGTTCAAGCCCGGCTTCACGAGCAGTTTGCGCCTTGGTGCGGCGTTTGGGTTTATAGGGCAAATATAAATCTTCCAACAGCGTTTTGGTATCGGCGTCTTTAATGGCATGTTCCAATTCGGGCGTGAGCTTGCCTTGGCTGCCGATGCTTTCCAAGATGGTTTTTCGTCGATCGTTAAGTTCTCTTAAATAGCTTAAACGCTCATCCAACATTCTTAATTGCGTGTCATCCAGGCCACCGGTGGCTTCTTTTCTATATCTGGAAATGAACGGTACGGTGGAGCCTTCATCTAATAGTGCAACAGCTGCACTGACTTGTTTGCTATTAACAGATAACTCTTCGGCAATACGTTGAATTACATCCATCTTGATAGGTCTTTAAAGGGTTAAGGTGCGCGCATTGTAGCAGCACAGTTGCAGTTAGTCTTAACGCCGAAAACAGGTTGGTAAAAGCACCCGATATTGCAATGTTGTACGTGCGAAAACTGGACAGTGTTAAGTAATTGGACACTTTAAAGCGCTGTTTACATTCGTAATATCCAGCGCAAACACCCACAACTTATTGTTTTTTATCAAAATAATGTCGGCACTGACTGTATGGCATAGCTATTGCACTACTTATCTCGAGGTTGTCGTTGGGCCCGGGGAGCAACATTAAGACGTGTTATGAAATCTCATGTGAGCATAGTAACGACAACCTCATGTTTTTAAACAATAAACCAAAAGAGGAGTAGTCAAATGGCTATAAGTACAGCAACAAAAGCTGCAACCGATGCATTGGCCGTTAATCGCGCGCCAGTTAGCGTAGGTGCTCAAGAAGTTCACAGATGGTTACAAAGCTTCACTTGGGATTTTGATAAAAATCGAACTAAATATTCGACTAAATACAAAATGGCCAACGATACCAAAGAGCAATTCAAGCTAATCGCTAAAGAATACGCTCGTATGGAATCGGTTAAAGATGAACGCCAATTCGGTAGCTTGCAAGATGTGTTGACGCGTGTCGATGCAGCTAATCGCGTACATCCTAAATGGAATGAGTCCATGAAAGTAATTTCTAACTTTCTGGAAGTGGGCGAGTACAACGCGATTGCTGCAACCGGTATGTTGTGGGATTCAGCGACTGCGCCTGAGCAAAAAAATGGCTATTTAGGCCAGGTAATGGATGAAATTCGTCATACCAACCAATGCGGCTACATCAACTATTACTTTGCCAAGCAAGGTCAAGATGCGGCCGGTCATAACGACGCTCGTCGTACTCGTGCTATCGGTCCGCTGTGGAAAGGCATGAAACGGGTATTCTCGGACGGCTTTATTTCTGGCGATGCGGTTGAGTGCTCAATTAACTTACAGTTGGTCGGCGAAGCTTGCTTTACCAATCCTTTAATCGTTGCAGTCACCGAATGGGCGTCTGCTAACGGCGATGAAATGACCCCGACTGTGTTCCTGTCTATAGAAACTGACGAGTTGCGTCACATGGCCAACGGTTACCAAACCGTAGTGTCAATTGCTAACGACGAAGCCGCTTCAAAATATCTGAACACTGACTTGAACAATGCGTTCTGGACTCAGCAAAAATACTTCACGCCGGTATTAGGCATGATGTTTGAGTACGGCAGTCATTTTAAAGTTGAGCCTTGGGTAAAAACCTGGAACCGTTGGGTATATGAAGATTGGGGCGGTATCTGGATTGGTCGTTTAGGCAAATACGGTGTTGAATCACCAGCCAGCTTACGCGATGCGAAAAAAGACGCGTATTGGGCACATCATGACTTGTTCTTACTGGCTTATGCCTTGTGGCCAACTGGGTTTTTCCGTTTGACTCTGCCAACGGCTGAAGAAGCAGAATGGTATGAAGCCAACTACCCAGGCTGGTATGACATGTACGGCAAAGTCTACGAAGAATGGCGTGCGCGCGGTTGTGAAGATCCAAGCAGCGGTTTCTTACCCTTGCAATGGTTTGCTGAAAACAACCACCCTATTTATATAGATCGCGTTTCACAAGTACCTTTCTGCCCTAGCTACAGCAAAGGCGCCAGCACCTTACGTGTTCTTGAATACAACGGCAAAAAACATTCATTCAGTGACCAATGGGGCGAACGCATGTGGCTGTCGGAGCCAGAGCGTTATGAATGCCAAAATATTTTTGAACAATATGAAGGCCGTGAACTATCAGAAGTAATTGCCGAAGGCCATGGTCTGCGTAGTGACGGTAAGACGTTAATCAGTCAACCGCACACTAACAAAGACGGCAAATTGTGGACTTTAGATGACATCAAAAAGATCGGCTGCGTATTTGCTGATCCGTTGAAAGCTCTGTAATCGGTCGCTAATCAAGGCATTGTAGGGTGCGCGCAATGCGTACCTACGATGCCTTCCAATAATTGTAAAGGAGTTAACTTATGTCAATTGAAGTAAGCGGTGGTAGACGCGGTCTAACTGATCCAGAAATTGCAGCCACAATTTTAGCGGCAATTCCTGATCAGCCCTTAGAAACGCAACGCAAAATGAATTATTTCGTCACGCCGCGCGGTCGTCGTTTAAACGAATATGAAGTGTTGTGTTGCTACACACAGCCAACCCCGGACTGGATTCCAGGTGGCTTGGATTGGGGTGATTGGACCCAAAAATTCCACGGCGGCAGACCTTCCTGGAGCAACGAATCGACTGAATTGCACAGCACCGACTGGCACAAACATCGTGACCCTGCATTTCGCTGGCATGCTCTGTATGTGAAAGATAAAGCCGAAGAATGGCGTTATACCGACCGGTTTTTAAAAGCCTATTCTGCCGACGGCCATGTCCGATCTATTGATCCTGTGTGGCGCGATGAAGTATTGGGCGATTATTTAGGTGCGTTCGGTTTCAGTGAATATGGCTTATTCAACTCACACTCCTCAGTAGTTCGTGATTGCTTGGGCGATACCCTGCGCATGAGCAGCGCCATGATCGGCTTGGATAAAGTTGATAACGCGCAAATGATTCAAGCAGAAAGAACCTTCTTGGCGAAATTAGTTCCCGGCTTTGACGAGTCAACTGATGTGCCTAAAAACGAGTGGACTAAAGGTTCAATCTATAAAGGCGCCAGAGAAACGGTTGAAGAAATTTGGCAAGGCACTTACGACTGGAACGAGATCTTATTCTCAGGTCACATGGTTTACGATCCGTTATTCGGTCAATTTGTCCGTAGAGAATTCTTTTTAAGATTGTCGGCTTACTACGGCGATAACTTAACACCGTTCTTTATCAATCAAATGCAGCTTTATCACTCACAAACCAAAGGCATTACAACTGACATGTTCCATACGTGTCTGGCAGATGATCCTGAGTTTGGCGACTACAACAAACGCTTGTTGCGCGCGTGGAGTGATAAATGGCTACCAAGAACTGTCAACGCACTGAAAGATTTCATGGGAATTTTTGCGAAAATTCCTGAAATTAAAGGTGTGACCAGCAAAGACGCCATCGAGGCGGCTTTAGAGCGCGTATTTGATGATTGGCAACGCGATTACGCCGATCCAATCGGCTACAAAGTCGATACCTCAGCACTGATTAAAACTGTGTTATCTGGTCTTAAATAAGGAATTATTATGTCTACAAGTTCAAATGCGTATGGCGCAGGCATCATGGCAAAGACTGGCAAAGCCTTTGCTGATGAGTACTTCGCTGAAGAAAATCAAGTTGTTCATGAAAGTCATGAAGTGGTTTTAGTGCTGAAAAAATCCGATGAAATGAACTCAGTGGTCGAGGAAATTCTGCTCGGTGATCGTAAAGCTGACAATCCAACCTTGGTCGTTGAGGACCGTGCCGGTTACTGGTGGCTGAAAGCAACGGGTAAAATTGAAGTCGACTGTACTGAAGTATCTGAGCTGTTAGGTAAAAACTTCAGTGTCTATGATTTTTTAGTGGATGTGTCTTCAACTATTGGTCGCGCTTATACCTTAGGAGAAACGTTCACCATCACGTCTGAATTGATGGGGCTTGATGTCAAATTGAAAGACTTGGAAAAAGCATAGGAGATAACCATGGCAAATATTCATGACAACCCTAACCGTGATGCATGGGTTAAAAAAATAGCAGCAGCTAACACACTGGCAAACGGCGTTAAGCTTTTAACTGATTTTCGTGCCAAACATTTGAGTCCGTTTAAAACTGATTTTTCTTTAGAACTTGACGGTCAATGGATTGAGTTAAAAATTGAAGAAAAAGTGGCCTTGTTAAAACACAAAGAGTTTAACGATACCCAGTTTCTTAACAACTCTGCCACTGGCGAGAATGCACAAAAAGTGGCCGATGCCGCTGTCGCTAAAATCAATGCAACGACAGATATGTACGAAGCAGAACGCATTCATATCAACTTTAGGTTGGCTAACAAGCCACCTATCTTACCCGTCAATGTATTCCTAGACGCTGATCGTCAGTTAGGCACCAAGTTAATGGAGCTTAGAAACACTGATTACTACGCATTGCCGTTAGAGGAGTTACGTAAAGTACGTGGCGTTAAAGTCATTACTTTGCAGTAGCAATGTGGTTGGGTTGGCTTACGCCAGCCCAACCTACGTATCCGAAATTACCAACAACACGGTGAGCCATGTTAGAGCTATTAAACGCAGAGTCCAACTCCCAACCCCTCGATCTACCAACGATGAATTCTGAACTGACCAAGCTTTACGATTCACAGCCCTACACCGCCTATACAGAAGATTTGGAATTTATGTGGCGATGGACCATCTATCAAGACAACAAACTTGTTCAAGAAGGCTGTTCATTAACCTTAGAAGCCTCAAGGCGTTCTGTGGAACATGTGATGACTTTTTTTAACATGAAACGCCAAAACACCCAGGTTGAACAGGAGCTGTAGTTAATGGCAAGTACACATCAGGTCAAAATTATTACCCAGGATGACGAGTCGGTAACATTTGAATGCCGTTCAGATGAAGATGTCATCACCGCCGCAGTGCGCCAGGATATTTATTTAATGTCGTCGTGTCGTGAAGGCGGCTGTGCCACTTGCAAAGGTTTTTGCGCTGAAGGCGATTACGTCTTAGGCAAAGTCAGCTCCCAAGCGCTTCCTTACGAAGAGGAAGAAGCCGGAGAAGTATTGTTATGCCGCTGCTACCCAACCACTGATATTGAAGTGGAAGTTCCCTATACCTATGAGCGGATTTCATTTTCCCCAGAAGGTCTGGCTTTTGAGGCAGAAGTCACTGAGCTCTCGCAGATTTCCATCAACGTGATGAAATTACAATTGCGCCGCACCGGTGATGATAAAACCATTAAGTTTGATTCCGGACAGTTTTTTGATCTGGAAATTCCCGGCACCACAACTACCCGCTCTTATTCACCCGCAAACACGTCCAACAAGCAGGGCGAGCTGGAGTTTTTGATTCGCATAGTGGATGGCGGTAAGTTTTCGGAATTTTTGAAAAACGGCGCAAAAGTCGGTCAAAAACTGACCGTTAAAGGCCCTTCAGGGATTTTCGGGCTAAAGGAAAATGGCTTTACTCCACGCTATTTTGTCGCCGGTGGCACAGGCCTCGCGCCTATCTTGTCAATGGTCAGGCGGATGAAGGAGTGGGAAGAACCACAAAAATGCGTCATTTACTTTGGCGTGAATACCGAAGCAGAGATTTTTCATTTAGACGAACTTGATCAGTTAGCTGCTGAAATGCCGACGCTGGAGCTGAGAAACTGCGTGTGGAAATGTACGGATGATTGGCATTGCGAAAAAGGCAGCGTAGTCGATATTTTACGCCGCGATTTGCAAGCGACTGGCGCTAAACCCGATCTATATCTATGTGGCCCTCCAGGCATGGTCGATGCCACCTTTGCCGTTTGCGCGGAAATGGGCATCCCCAAAGAGCGCATTTATTTGGAAAAATTCTTGCCGAGTGGCTCGTAACAACTTAATTCATTGCAAAGCCGATCTTCACTAAAAGGTCGGCTTTTGTATGTGGACTCAATCAAGATTCTGTTACCTAAGAAAGAACATCTAACAATAAAAAAGGGAGTAAGCCATGTCACTAAATTGTTTGGTATACGTCAGCTTAGCCAACCAGGAGATGTCTGATAATCACCTGCAAGCCATGCTCAAGAAAGCTCGGGAAAAAAATGAAAAACTCAGCATCACCGGTATGTTGCTATATCGTGATGGCTTTTTTATGCAGGCCCTGGAAGGTGAGTTAAATGATATTGAAGATTTATTTAAAACCATATCTCAAGATCCTCGCCATCGTGATTTGCTGCTAATTTACAAAAAGCCCATACAACAACGAGGCTTTCCCGATTGGACCATGGGCTTTAATAAAATTAGTGATGAGTCGGTTGAAGCTATCGATGGTTACACCAATTTTTTGAAGAATCCAACCCCGGAATTCTTTAATCAAAAAGCCAGTGAAGCAGAAGCAGTGCTAGACCAATTTAAACATCAACTGTTCTTTTGAGCCGCGGCTATGTCGTTAACCACAACATCATTTGAACTGGGACTCAAGGCCGATGACGAACAGTTTCTTAAAGATATGGTTACTCAGCTTGATGAAACAATCAGAAAATTGGTGGTTGAAGAGAAAGAGCTAATAAACAAAATCGGCACTGTTCGCGTAGAAGAATTAATAGAGTTTTGGAAACAAGAGTTACCCGAGGAAGAAGAGCACTTTTTTAAAATGACACTGGATTACTGGGACAAAATACTGATTCGTAATTGGGCACGTTCCAAGCGCCTACATCACACTCGGGCCGAGGTGGGGCGCACTTTCATGAAATTGAATTCTTATAGAGGCATTGATAACAAGCATGAGTAAACAAATTATCTATAACCCAGAAGCCCGTTTAAGGATGATGCAAGGCATCGATAAAGTAGCCAATGCGGCAATCGTTACCATGGGCAGCGCCGGGCCTGCTGTGTTAATTCAACACCGTACCGATGGTATTTTGCCAGTGTTTACCCGTGATGGCGTGACGGTCGCCAGATCGATCAATTTCGATGATCGCCTTGCCGATTTGGGCGGTCGCATGTTGCGTGATGTTGCGGGGGCAGTCTCCCGCCAAGTGGGCGATGGCACCACAACAGCCATCGTCTTGGCACAAAAAATTGCCCAAGAAAGTGTTAAAAGCGTCGTTGCCGGCTTTCATCCATTACAACTTAAAAAAGGCCTGGATTTAGCGTTAACCTTGGTTGAAAAGCATTTACTAGACACCGCCGTTACCGGTGTCACTGCCGACTGGATTGAAAAGATTTCTGCTGTCGCCACCAAAGATGAACCAGGCGTGGGTCGCTTGCTAGCTCAAGCCTTGGCAGAGCTTGGCAGCGAAGGCCAATTGAACTTTCAATTGGGAAATAGCCGCAATGATGAACTTGAAATCGTTGAGGGCATTCATTACGAACAAGGCTATTTATCGCCCTATTTTGTCACTGATAAAGCGCGCCAAGAAGCCGTATTGGATAACCCGTATATCTTGTTATATGACCGTGACATTAGCGACTTGATGGACTTAGTACCGATTTTGGAAGAAGTCAAAGCAGAAGGCCGTTCGTTATTGATCATTGCTGAAAATGTGATTGATAAAGCGCTGTCCGGACTATTAATCAATCATGTGCGCGGTATTTTTAAAGTGGTGGCAGTTAAAGCCCCAGGCTTTGGCGATAAGCGCATCGATCGCTTGAAAGATTTAGCTTTACTGACCGGCGGCAAAGCCATCTTAGATGATTACAGCAGTCCGAAACTTGAACATGTCACTTTAGACATGCTGGGCCAAGCACAAAGAGTTGTAGTTACCGAAGGCACCATCACCATCATCGGTGCCAAAGGTGATCGACACGCGGCCCAACAACTCATCGATAATTTGCGTGCCCAAGCTGATCTTATTCTGGCTAAAAAACCCGGCCAAGGCTCAGCCAGCGGCAATAGACATGATTTTGGCGAACTTGAAGAACGTATTGCCTTGCTATCCGGCAAAACCGGCATGTTTAGCGTTGGCGGCACCACCGATGTTGAAATAAAGGAGCGGATGGTGCGTATTGAAAATGCCTACATGTCAGCAAAGGCGGCGCTTGAAGAAGGTGTGTTGCCTGGCGGTGGAGTTGCTTTATATCGCTGCATCAAAATTCTGGATGCTGTAATCGCTGAAAATGCCGAGCAACAACAAGGCATTGCCATTATGAAGCTGGCATTAGCCGCACCGTTACAAAGTTTAACCCGCAATGCCGGAATCAATTCAGAAACGGTTATCGCCAAACTGGATGCTGTTGATGACGATCATTTAACGATCGACACCCAACGCAATAGTTATGGCAATTTTCTGGACATCGGCATTATCGACCCAGTTAAAGTCATGCGTTTGGCGCTACGCAATGCCGTCAGCGTGGTAACAACGCTGATTACTACCGAAGCAGTAGTAATGGATGTACCGGATTTATCGATTATGAACGGTTATTCACCAGAATGGGCGGCAGCAACCCGTGAAGATCCGCGGGCATAAATCACCTAGGATTTCGCCAAAATTAGCTTTCTCATTTACGATCGTGTTGTAGGGGCAAATTCATTCGCCCTGAGCGATTAAAATCGCCTCTACAGTTGAATTAGGAAAGTTATTTCAACCATATCCTTAAAGCAGCCGGGGCCATAATTAACCCCTCCGGCGAACACCGAGCGTTACCTTCCTCCCCTCCCATGGGGTTTTACCTATTCCAATGTGTAATAGGGGCAATGCGACCTATGTGTTGCATTGCCTTTTTTTAGGGCTCTGTTTTCAGCGTCGACAGAATATATTCAGTTGAGATTATCAAAACTCAGGCCTTCATAGACGTCAGCTAGATTCAAACACAACATTATCGTCCGCTTGATAAAGTTCAAAATCCCACTGATTATTGCGACGATAACATTCAACCCGCTGAGTATCCTGTGCTATCAGCACATATTCCTCGTTAATCTCCAATATCAATGGAATGGATAATATCCACACGCCTTCGCGTAAGTCAAAAACCGTCGCCCATGATAAACGACCAATCTGTGGTCAACTTCACAAACCCCCATCAGTGTCTATACTAATCTTTCAATCACACTGACAGCAGACCATTACCGACATGGCCCAACGTTGCAACAAAACGCCAACGGGAATTCACAACATCATGCACATCCAGTCGCATTACAACCAAGGCTTTACCCTGATTGAACTGATGGTCACCATCTCCATCGCGGCGATTCTGTTAGGAATAGCTATCCCAAGTTTTACTTCCACCATTACCAGCAACCGCTTGACCACCAATGCAAACGAATTAGTAACGGCATTAAATTTGGCGCGTAGTGAAGCGATTAAGCGTGGGCAACACGTTGTGGTAAAAAAAACAGGGCCTAATTGGGAAAATGGCTGGCAAGTATTTGTTGATATTGATCGGTCAACAACAGCAAAAGAGAACGTACTTGATACGGGAACGGATATTGAGCTAAGAGCTTATGCGGCACTTCCCGCCTCCTATACTTTAAGAGGTAATACTAACTTTGTTAACTTCATTAGTTATAAACCAGATGGACGCAGTAACAATATCGGTAGTTTTGCGCTTTGCGATGGAGGCAATATCACTGGAGCAAAACTTATCATTGTTAATGCCGTCGGTCGAATACGACAAGGTACAGATGCCGATCATGACGGGATTCCAGAAAAAGAAGATGGCACTGAAATCAGCGGATGCACAACGGGATTTTAATCGATGAATAAAAACACCGGCTTTACCCTAATAGAAGTCCTAATAGCTATGCTGGTTTTGGCAGTTGGCTTGCTCGGTTTGGCTGGCTTGCAAGCCACCAGTCTTAGAAATAACCAAAGCGCTTACAACCGCAGCCAAGCAACGCAATTAGCTTATGACATAGCAGACCGAATGCGAGCTAACCTTGCCGGAAAAACCACCTATACAACCGGTACGGCCACAGCAACAGCAGCTTGTTTAACTACAGTGGGCTGTACTAAAGAGGCGATGGCTGAAAATGATCTTAAAGAATGGAATGATGCGATTACTGCAACCCTACCTGGTGGAACTGGCACCATAACCGTTACCACCGGGGTATATACCATTGCAATCACCTGGGATGACGACCACGATGGCGTCACCACTAATAATCCCAATTTCCAAACGAGCTTTCAGCTATGAAAAACAAAGCCCATCAAACCGGCATGACGCTGATAGAAATTATGATTGCCTTATTAATAGGCGCATTTTTATTGGGTGGGGTACTTCAAATATTTATCAACAGCAAACAAACCAACAGAATGCAGGAAAGTTTATCCAGGTTGCAAGAAAACGGCCGGTTTGCACTGGATTTTTTAGCCAAGGATATTCGTATGGCAGGGTATTGGGGCTGCCATAGCGCTCCAAGCCCGAACAGTGATATTGCGGGTGCGAATGATAATGCAGCTACCGGAGACAACATTGATAACGGCACAGACACCTTAACTATCAAAGGCGCATTTATCTTGTCACCTACTGATACATGTAGTGTGGCTGCAAATCTAGCTAATAGCTGTGATAGTGATAATGATGGTATCGGTGATGTTATTTGTTCCACACACGCTAGCTCAACGATTACTTACAAAATCAACAATAGCGTTTTACAAAAGGATACTGACGGAGTGGTAGAAGGCATTGAAGACATGCAAATTTTGTATGGCGCTGATACCGATGCCAACGGCACACCTAATTATTATGTTGCCGCTGGCACAGTTGGTCTTGATATGGCGCGAGTGGTTAGCATTCGGATCAACCTTACTGCCCGCACGCTTGAGAATACCTTGACGACAACAGGGGACGGCAGAATCAGGCGTAATTTCACATCGACTATCGCCGTGCGTAACCGTTTGTAATGCACAGGGGCCACCATGAATAAACTACAAATAACTGATGGCAAATTGAGTAGGGTGACACTAAAAGTAGGCACTTTTCTGCCTGCTGCGAACCCAGTTGAGTGGTGGGCAGAAAAAATTGCCCACCCTACTCGACTGTCAAATCCCGTCTGCAACCATCAATCCGGCGCTGTGCTGATAGTCAGCTTAATTATGCTGCTGCTATTAACATTGATAGGTGTTACCAGTATGCAAACCACCTCATTGGAAGAAAAAATGGCAGGTAACATGCGCGATAGAGATTTAGCGTTTCAGGCCGCAGAATCTGCGCTTACTGTCGCAGAAGCCACTCTCAATCCGATTCCTCCTGCTGTCCTACCAACTTTTGTCGTTGCGGGTACTGGCGGCTTTTATACATCAGACACAACCGTTAATCTAAGCGAATCTCAAATTGTAACGGACAGTTTTTGGACAACTAATCCTGTAGCTACGTCAACGGTGACTGGGCTAGGCAACGGTATTGCTACCCCTAAATATATTATTCAAATAATGCAACCTGGGCTGGGCCTAGCCACCTGTCTTGATGGCTCATCTGGTTGTACAAACTATCGAATCAGAGCACGTGCCACAGGCGGTTCAACTAACGCCGTGGTTATTTTAGAGTCGATTTACAAACGCTGAAGCACATTAAACAGGCTTTCGGAAAAGCAATCTACCCAATGAAGATTTACCATGAATACGTTAAAAAAATATAGATACCGCTTTACCTACAAAGGTCTTCTAGTTGCAGATGGCAGGTAAAAAACAACTGCCCCCCTACTTCACTTTCTATTAAGCCGCCACGAATTGATTCAAAAGGAATCTCATCATGAAATCGAAAACAAGTTCAAATTTCTATACTGGGCTGGCAGGATTGATAGGCTGCTGGCTTGCCCTGTTAAGTGCGCCTGCCAATGCGGTAATAGTCTTACCGAATGCACCACTGGGGGTTTCTACCTCGGCCAAACCAATGACCATGATTACGGCTGGGAAAGATCACAAATTATTTTACGAAGCCTATAACGACGCCAGCGACATTGATGGTGACGGTACCTTGGACATACGCTTCAAACCGAGTATTACCTATTACGGTCTATTCGACTCCAAAGTGTGTTACAGCTATGACAACAACTTATTCAGTCCGGCCGCTGCTACCAGTGACGGCAAATGTTCTAACCAATGGTCGGGCAATTGGCTGAATTACATCACCACCAGCCGCATTGATGCGCTGCGCAAAGTACTTTACGGCGGTTTTCGAGAAGTGGACAGTACTACACAAACCATTTTGCGCAGGGCTTATATTCCGGGAGACGCACACTCCTGGGCCAAGGAATACACCAGTGCGACAGTCGACGGCTACAAAATCACCGACTATACCCCGCTAAGCCAGCCAGGTAGCGGCAAACGGCATTTTATCGGCAATCTTACTAATACTGCAGGAATAAACTGTTCTACATTAAGCAATTGCAGCAATTTGGCTCCATTACTCAAAATTCGGAAAGATGTCGGTGATAACCGCCGAGTATGGGAATGGGCATCTAAAGAAAGACCCGTATTACAAAATAAGCTTTCTGACGGCCCGGATACTGGTACTGGCGAGGATGATTTCCCTAGTGGAAGTACTGTTCAAGAGCACACAGTTCGCGTAGAAGTATGCACCACCTCTTACCATGACGGTTGTAAACAATATAGCAGCAATTTCAAACCAGTAGGTCTATTGCATGACTACGGTGAAAACGACTCTATGTTATTCGGTTTAATTACTGGTAGTTACAACAAAAACATGTCGGGTGGTGTATTGCGCAAGGTGGTTTCCTCGTTCAGTAGCGAGGTTAACACCACCACGGGGCAGTTTACTGCTAACAACACAATCGTTAAATCCTTCGATAATCTGCGCATCCGGGATTTCAACAACGGCAGAACTGATAACGCCTATCGAGGCGGCTGGGTCACGACCCGCGCAATGAACCAAGGTGAATTCGTCGATTGGGGCAATCCCATTGCAGAGATGATGTACGAGAGTCTTCGCTACTTCGCTGGCAAAGCTGCGGCTACTTCCGAATACGATACCAGTGGGAGTTACGATGGCGACATAGGATTAACAACAGCAGCTTGGGATAACCCTTACAACACCACTACCAGCGCTGCAAAAGCGCCTTGGTGTGCCAAACCCAACATGTTGGTAGTCAGTGATATTAATCCATCGTTTGATTCAGATCAATTACCTGGCAGTTACAGCACATTTGGCAGTTTTACCGGCGATGTCACCGATCTCGATGTGAAGACGCTGGCCGATACTATTACCTCTAACGAAAGCGACATTACAGGCAATCGTTTTATTGGACAATCAGGAACAACGTTCGATGGTGCGCCCACAGCGAAAAATGTAACATCCTTAGGTACGATACGTGGCCTATCACCGGAAGAACCCACCAAACAAGGCAGTTACTACAGCGCATCGGTGGCTTATTTCGGCAAGATTAAAGATTTAAACTCTGCAGATAATAAACAGAGCGTCGATTCTTTTTACGTTGCGCTGGCATCACCATTACCCAGAATCCAGATTCCAACGGCTAACGGTCAAATCACATTAGTCCCCTTTGCCAAATCTGTCGCCGCCTCCAATACTAAGGGGCAGTTCCAATCTACCGATCAAATTGTCGATTTTTACGTTGAAACCATTGCTAACTCAGGTTCCACAACATCTCCCGACTATGATCTTTTGAATAACGGAGGCCGCTATCACGCGAAGTTTATTATCAATTATGAAGATGTGGAACAAGGCGCAGACCATGACATGGATGCAATAGCGGAATACGAGGTTAGGTTGCTGGACACCGGCAAAGTTCAAGTCAAAGTCACCCCTACCTACGAGGCTGGCGGTGACAAGCAAAACATGGGCTATATCATTTCAGGAACAACCAAAGATGGCGTTTATCTGGTTGTTCAGGATGAAAATTTCGACAGGCCATATTTTTTAAATACCCCGCCAGACTTGGATCCAGGAGCATGCGACGCCAGCACACCTCCTGCTGCATGCAGTAAGTTACCTTATACAGTGACCTATCCAGGAGGAAGTTATAGCAATCGGGAATTTACTGCCGGCAGCTCTTCGGCCGCAACATTACTCAAAGACCCACTCTGGTACGCCGCAAAATGGGGTGGCTTTGTTGATAAAAACAATAACAACCTGCCTGATCTTACCGCTGAGTGGGACGCTGATAATAATGGTGTGCCGGATACGTATTTCTTGGTACAAAATCCCTTAAAACTCAAAGAAACATTAAAACGAACGCTCGATAACATCATCGAACGTAGCGCCAGCGCCGGTAACGTCACCTCAAATAGTACGGCCATCAATACCGATACCAAGGTGTTTCAATCGCTTTTTAATAGTGCATCCTGGTCGGGCAATTTGTTGGCTTATACAGTTAGCACTACCGGCATTAGTGCGACACCCAGTTGGCAAGCTGCGGACCATGTGCCCGCTCCTGATGATCGTAAAATATTTACCAGCATCGGTGGTGCGGCAAAAGAGTTTAAGTGGAGTGCGCTATCAACTGGTGAACAGTCGACATTAACGTCATTCGGTGCGTCGGAAAATATTGTCAATTACCTACGCGGCGACCGTACTAATGAGCTGCAAAACAGCGGCTCTTTGCGTAATCGGACGACTAATGTACTTGGCGACATCGTGCATTCTTCGCCCTATTTCGTAAAAGATACCAACACCGTTTATGTAGGCGCCAATGATGGTATGTTGCATGCTTTTAACGCCACTACCGGCACTGAGCTATTTGGTTATATACCGAGCCAGAGCTTGTCGCGCCTAAAAAATCTAAGTAAGACAGACTATGGTTCGTCAACAAACCCACATGATTATTTCGTCGATGGTGACATTGCTGTTTCCACTCTTGCGCAAACGCCAGGCCATAATTATTTGGTTGCCAGCCTAGGTCAAGGCGGCAAGGGCTTGTTCGCGCTTGATGTAGCCTCACCTGCAAGTTTTGGTGCCAGCCATGTGTTGTGGGAATATCCAAGTACTAGCGATAACAATTTAGGCCTGATGCTTGGTCGCCCGATTATCGCCAAAATGAATGACGGCACAATGGCAGTGATTATCGGCAACGGTTACAACAGCACCAACGGCAAGGCTGTGCTGTATATTTTTAATTTAGCAACCGGTGCGTTGCTAAAATCCATCGATACCCTTGCCGGAGGCGACAATGGCTTAGCGACGCCGGGCGTGTTCGATAGTGATGGTGATGGCAAAATTGACTGGATTTACGCCGGAGATTTAAAAGGCAATGTCTGGAAGTTTGATGTCAGGGGCGCTGAAAGTGATCATTCGACATGGGCTGTTGGATTGTCTGGATTGCCGTTGTTTGTAGCAAAAAACTCTTCTAATCAGCTGCAACCAATTACTGCACAGATAAACGTGGCCGTAAATACTTCTTTGGGTGACCCAAACTCTGGCAAGCGCTTTGTTTTCTTTGGTACAGGTAGCTATTTCCGAACTGGAGACCCCAATAATGTCGAGGTGCAAAGTTGGTACGGTTTAATTGATGATGATGTGCAAATTACAGATCGTACCGTCCTTAGACTGCGGACTGTTTTGGCCGAGGGTACTGTAAGCAGCAAACAAGTGCGTACTTTTTCAGAAGCCAGCGCTAACGATATGGTCGGTAAAAAAGGCTGGTATTTCGATTTGACTAAAGCTAATGGGACAGCAGAAGGTGAACGCATGGTGACATCATCAAAAGTCTATGCTCTGGCTGAACCTACGTTGATCGCCAGCTCAATCATTCCTGTCATTGATCCCTGCGTACCAGGCGGCAAAGGCTATGTAAATGCAATCAGCCCATTTACTGGCGCAAGACTGGGTAAGGGCTTTTTTGATCTCAACAGAAACGGCAACTTTAACGACGATAAACTCGCCAGCATAAATATTGGAGCCATTGATTTCGATGTGGGTATGCCCAGTGAATCGGTGCTGATCGGTAATCTATTGGTCGTTTGCGGCTCATCAGGTGAGTGCAAGGAAGTCCCGATCAATCTGGGAGCAGGTGGAAGTCGGATTTCTTGGCGGGAAATTTTCAAAAAATAAATTACGAACGGGGATCCTTAATGTGCATTATCGTCGCGTGGCGCACATTATAAATCTACGCTTAAATCCACCGGCGGAATACGCGCTACGGTATTTCGCCCAACAAGAAAATGTAACTATGAAAAAATCTACTGGTTTTACTCTGATTGAACTAATGATAACTGTTGCCATTATTGGAATTTTAGCCAGCATTGCTTATCCCAGTTATCAAGACAGCGTAAGAAAATCGCGCCGGGCGGATGCAAAGGGGGTTTTGCTGGGCTTAGCGAATGCGATGGAACGGCGGTATACGGAAACAAATAGCTATGTGGGCGCTGCAGGCACACCAGGCACACCAGCAGACACTGGCGCGCCCCGGATATTTGAAATTCCCACTGAGACCACTAGCTTTTACACAGTAACGATTAGCGCTGCCAATGCTAGTAGCTATACCTTAAGTGCAGTGCCAACTGGTGCGCAAACAAGTGATACCTGCGGAACGTTAACGATAACGCAGACCGGAGCCAAAACCCCAACGACAGCGGGCTGCTGGTAGTTAATAAGCGCGAACAAAGCACACTTTGCACCAACTAAATCAATCGCTCAAACAATCAGATCTCCCAGAACTTGGTGTAAGATAGCCACACGTTAAAAATGAGGTGGCGTATGTTTGATGATGAATTATTTGAAGATTGGCTGGATAAAAAAACCAAAGCTATTTTTTTAAAGTTGGGTGAGGAAACCATTACCAGCGATGAAATGATTTTGTTGGTGCTCAAAGCGCAGACCAATCATTTTGAGCATTTAGATAAAGATTTACGCACCGAAATGGCTAGTCTGAATAAAGAACTGCGGGAAGAAATGATTTTACTTCGCATGGATATGGATAAGCGCTTTGAGCAGGTTGATAAACGCTTTGAGCAAGTTGATAAACGCTTTGAAGTGCTAACGTCTCGTATTGATCATTTTATGGTGTGGTCGTTTGGAACGACACTGACTGTCGGCGGTTTGGTCATCGCGGCCATTAAGTTTTTGCCTTAAACCAAGCAAGGTCTAAAACAGCCGTTTTATTCAGCCAGCTACCACTTAACAATTCACCGTCGGAGCGATTAAAATCTCTTCCTGCATAGATTGAGATAGTGACGCTAAAACAAACTATCCCACATTGCATCGACTTTTTTGATGACATCGGGAGACATCACAATCGTTCTGCCCCACTCACGGTTGGTTTCGCCGGGCCATTTGTTGGTGGCATCGAAACCAACCTTGGAACCCAAGCCGGACACCGGCGATGCAAAATCTAAATAATCAATCGGTGTATTTTCCAGGATGGTTAAGTCTCTGGCCGGGTCCATGCGTGTAGTCATAGCCCAAATAACTTCTTGCCAGTTGCGCACATCAATATCGTCATCCACCACAATCACAAACTTGGTGTACATAAACTGGCGCAAATAAGACCACGTCCCCAGCATGACGCGTTTGGCATGACCGGCATATTGCTTTTTCATGCTGATTACGGCCATGCGATACGAGCAGCCTTCGGGCGGCAGGTAAAAGTCGATAATTTCCGGAAATTGCTTTTGTAGGATGGGCACAAACACTTCGTTTAAGGCCACGCCCAAGATGGCAGGTTCATCGGGCGGCTTGCCGGTGTAGGTACTGTGATAAATAGGTGCCTGGCGCTGGGTAATTCTTTCGATGGTGAATACCGGGAACTCGGCCACTTCGTTGTAGTAACCCGTGTGGTCGCCATAAGGCCCTTCCGGAGCAGTTTCACCTGGATAAATAAACCCCTCCAGAACAATTTCCGCGCTGGCCGGGACTTGCAAATCGTTAATCATCGACTTGGCAAGTTCGGTTTTGCTGCCTCGTAATAAGCCGGCAAAGGCATATTCAGACAAGGTATCCGGCACCGGCGTTACCGCTGCAAGAATGGTGGCAGGATCAGCACCCAAGGCAACAGAGACTGGAAACGGTTTGTCAGGATAAGCAATTTGCCATTCCTTAAAATCCAGCGCGCCGCCTCGATGCGCCAGCCAGCGCATAATGACTTTATTTTTACCAATGACTTGCTGGCGATAAATGCCCAAGTTCTGGCGGGTTTTATGCGGACCTTTGGTGATGACTAAGGGCCAGGTAATTAATGGCGCCGCATCTTCCGGCCAACAGGTTTGAATAGGGTAGTCGCTAAGGTCGATTTCATCGCCGATTCTGATCAACTCCTGACAGGGTGGCGAGCTAATCAGCTTAGGTGCCATATTCAGGACTTGTTTAAATACCGGAAACTTTTCCCATGCGTCTTTCATGCCTTTGGGCGGTTCCGGCTCTTTAAGATAAGCCAGTAACTCACCAATACCACGAAGTTCGCTGACCGATTGCGCGCCCATACCCATTGCAACCCGGCGCGGCGTGCCGAACAAGTTGGCCAGCACCGGGATGTTATATCCCACCGGATTTTCAAACAATAATGCTGGCCCCGCCTGTTTTAAGACACGATCAGCAATTTCGGTCATTTCCAAGTTGGGACTAACCGGCACAGTAATGCGCTTGAGTTCGCCTTGTTTTTCCAGTTGTTTGATGAAGTCGCGTAGATCGTGGTATTTCATCCCGCTGCGACTCCTGCGGCCGGTTGGGTTTCGATACCACAATGTCTGAGCAATGCATCAATGCTAGGTTTACGGCCGCGGAAGTTGACGAATAGATCCATCGCGTTTTGGCTACCGCCTTTTTCAAGAATGTTCGTTAAGAACGCATGGCCGGTTTCTGGATCGAAAATACCGTTTTCTTCAAACATGGAAAATGCATCGCTGGATAGCACTTCCGCCCACTTGTAACTGTAATAACCAGCCGCATAACCGCCCGCAAAAATGTGCCCGAAACTGTGGGCAAAACGATTGATTTTGGGTGGTTTAACAACGGCCACTTGTTCTCTGACTTGGTCGAGAATATCGTAGATGCGCCCGCCTTGAGCCGGATTGTAATCCTGATGAATTTTGAAATCGAACAGGCTGAATTCTATTTGTCTAACCATGACCATACCGGCCTGGAAATTTTTCGCAGCTAGCATCTTGTTAAACAACGCATCCGGCAACGGTTCGCCGGTTTGAAAATGCCCCGAAATTAATGCCAAGGCTTCTTGTTCCCAACACCAGTTTTCCATGAATTGGCTGGGTAGTTCGACCGCATCCCATTCCACGCCACTGATGCCGGAAACGCTCAAATGATCAACCAGAGTGAGCATGTGATGCAGGCCGTGGCCAAATTCGTGGAACAGGGTGGTGACATCATCATGTGTCAACAAGCTCGGTGTGTCGCCAGCCGGTGGCGTGAAATTGCAGGTTAAGTAAGCAACCGGAATCTGAATGCCATCATCGGTCTTTTTACGGCCAACACAATCATCCATCCAGGCGCCGCCGCGTTTTTTGGCGCGAGCGTAAAGATCAATATAAAACCTGCCCCGCAATTGACCGGCTTTGTCGTGGATCTCGAAAAACTGTACATCCGGATGCCAGCTGTCGAAGTCTTTGATTTCAGTAATGTTTAGCCCGTAAAGCCGTTGCACAACGGCAAACAGGCCGGGCAACACGCGGGTAATCGGGAAATAGGCTTTTACTTCTTCTTGAGACAGTTGGTATTCATGCTGGCGCATCTTCTCGGAGTAGTAAGTCATATCCCAAGATTGCAAATCATCACTGCCGTCGAACTGTTTGGCGAAAGCGCGCAGTTGCGCCAGATCAGTACGCGCCTGCGGCAAGGATTTGGCAGCCAAATTCTCCAGAAATTGCACGACATCATCGGGACGGTCGGCCATTTTGGTGGACAGCGACAATTCCGCGTAATTGTTAAAGCCAAGCAGCTGGGCTTTTTCATGACGCAGCTGCAGGATCTTTTCCATGATGTCGCTGTTATCAAACTGCCCTGCTTGCGGGCCTTGATCGGATGCCCGAGTGGCAAAAGCTTCGTAATGTTCGCGACGTAATTCGCGGTTGTCTGCGTAAGTCAGTACCGAAATATAAGACGGAAATTGCAAGGTAATCAGCCAACCTTGTTGATCTTCATGTTCAGCTGCCTGTCTTGCTTGAGCCAATGCAGATTCCGGTAATCCTGCCAAATCGTTGACATCGGTAATTAATTTACTCCAAGCATTGGTAGCATCCAGTACGTTTTCTTCGTATTTGCTGGTTAGTTGCGATAATTCTTGGCTGATTTCTTTATAGCGCTGTTTTTTGACTTCATCCAGACCGATGCCGGATAACTTGAAGTCTCTTAATGCGTTATTGATAATTTTTTGCTGGGCGATATTGAGTGCTGCGAATTCTTTACTGTCAGCAATAAAACGGTAGGCATTAAACAATTGCTCGTTTTGACCAATTTCTGTGGAGTAATCGCTTAACAGCGGCAAGCAGGCGTTATAAGCGTCACGTAAAGCATCAGAATTGAGCACGGAATTCATATGACTGACTGGCGACCACGCCTTGTTCAGCTTGTCTTCAACATTTTCCAGCGGTTCGACAAGGTTGTCCCAGGTGTAAACATCGGTAGCTTCCAGACGAAGCTTTATTTCGGCGCGCGCGTCAGCCAATAATTGCTCTATGGCCGGCAGGACATGCTCGGGATTGATTTGCGAAAATAAGGGTAATGGGCTGTTGGCTAATAATGGATTTTGCATGGCGTTACCAGATAGGCAGTGGCGAGAAAGAATTTATTCTTCAAAAAATACCGCAGTTTTAGATAAATGATCGTGCCAGCTGCGTTTATTTTTGTCGATGAGTATCCACAGAAAACCGCAACCTAAGGTCATCCAAGATAACACGGCACAAACAAAGCGCAAGCCTGCTTGCGGCCAACTGATTACTTGTTTATCGAGGGTTAATACTTTGATTTTCCAAGCGCGAAGGCCCAATGTCTGGCCGCCGTGGGTCCAAAACCAGCCGTAAAAAAGAAAACTAATGCTCAGCAAATAGAGACGGTAAAGCCATAGCTGACTATCAGTAGCCGCAGCGCCTGAGTTAAATGGAAGTAAGAGTGCCGTGGCAACAAATAAGATTGCAACCAGTAATAAGAAGTCATACAGCATCGCCGCAAATTGGCGAAAAAAACCGGGAGCCAATATTAAATCGGCTCCCGGTTTAAATTTGTTATTTGTGTTTTTTGATCTGGACAATTAGTCTTTAAACAAGGCCAGCTTTTGGCCAAAGTACATGCACATGGCTATTAAAAAGCCGAACATTGCCAGAGAAAATAAAAAAGGCGGCCTATGGAACAGAAGAATAAAGAAATCTGTTACAAAAAGGCTAGTTAATAAAGGATGGTCTATAAAGCCATTTAGAATCTTTTTGTACATAACAATTCCAATTAAGCTCGCTCGAAAGGCGAATTTTTAAGGTTAAGGTTGTCTAATTTTCTGGCCTAGCTAACGACATCAAGGTGAAAAATAGCATTGTCGACAGCTTTCAGAGTCGCGATTCTACTATACCGAAAAGGGGAATGTAAAAGAAAACCCGCTTGGCGGTTGGGTTGGAATTCGTTCAAATGATATGATTGCCGCAATCGCTAAACCAACAGGGAGTGAGAGCCATTTTAAACTTTTTCAAAAAAATCATTAAGGGGGCCAAAAGCGAAGCCGCCCCGGTCGCCACTAATGGCAAAATATATAGCCGCTCGGAACATACTATTTCGCGGTCACAAATCAGTGAAAATGCGCTGAAAGTATTGTATCGACTGCAAAAAGAGGGCTTTGATGCCTATCTGGTTGGCGGCTGTGTGCGCGACTTATTACTGGGACGTGAGCCCAAAGATTTTGACGTGGTCACCAATGCGGATCCTGAGCAAATTAAAAAAGTTTTCCGCAATTGCCGGTTGATTGGCCGCAGGTTTCGTCTTGCCCATGTTCATTTTGGCCGCGAAATTATCGAAGTTGCCACCTTTCGTGGCGCAAGTGATGCCGATAATAATAAGCAAGTGCTGGATAAAGAAGGCCGCTTATTGCGCGACAACATCTACGGCACCATAGAAGAAGACGTCTGGCGTCGCGATTTCACCGTCAACGCCTTGTATTACAACATCAAAGACTTTTCTGTAGTGGACTATGTGGGCGGCATGGACGACCACAAAATGGCCTCACTCAAACTTATTGGCGACCCGGCAACGCGTTTTCGTGAAGACCCTGTGCGGATGCTCAGAGCTGTGCGTTTTGCCGTCAAGCTGGGTTTTAATATCCACCCTGATTGTGAAAAACCCATGCATGATCTGGCCGGGATATTGGCAAGCATTCCGTCTGCCAGGCTTTATGATGAAGCCTTAAAGCTGTTTTTATCCGGCTATGCCTTGCAAACTTTTGAAATGCTCAGGCATTACGGCTTATTCAAGGTACTATTTCCGTCAACTGAAGCGAGCTTATCGGTTGAAGAAAATGGCTTTCCACGGCTGCTGCTAATTAAAGCGCTGGAAAACTCCGACAACAGAATTGCTCTGGGTAAAACCGTTACCGCTTACTTTTTATTCGCGGCCTTCTTGTGGGAACCTGTGCAAATCCTGGCCAAGAAAAAAATGACTCGCGGCGAACCGGAATTTATCGCTTATCAAGAAGCAGCCAACGAGGTACTTGCCCGACAAGTTAAGAGCACCGCAATGCCAAAACACATCACCATGGCAATGCGCGAAGTCTGGAGCCTACAACCCAAATTTAACATTCGGTTAGGCTCAAAACCCAGCCGTTTGCTCACTCACCCTCGTTTTCGGGCGGGTTATGATTTTCTGCTGTTACGTGCCGAAACCGGCGGCGTAGATCCGGAAATAGCCGAATGGTGGACCACCTATCATCTTGCCGACGAAAACGAACAACGCAAAATGACCCAGCCGCCGCGCAATGCCTCTGCTACCAAGCGTAAAAGAACTTATCGCAGAAAGCCGAAAGGCGACACACCAAGCCCGGATGCTTAACGCATGACAAACACGGTAACCGCTTTTATAGGGCTGGGCAGTAATCTCGCCACACCAAGCCAACAAATTAACGGCGCACGCTCAGCAATAGCAGCAACCGCCGGGATACAAGAACTGGCTTTTTCCAGCTTATATCAAAGCGCGCCGATGGGGCCTAAAGATCAGCCGGATTACGTCAATGCGGTAATGGCAATTAGCACTGCTTTATCACCTCTCGAACTATTAAAGGCCTTGCAACAGATTGAGCAAGAACATGGTCGCGTCAGAACCGGTGAACGCTGGGGACCGAGAACGCTGGACCTGGATTTATTACTCTACGGCAACCAACAAATTCAATTGCCGGACTTAATCGTGCCACATGTTGGTATTGCCGACAGAGAATTTGTCTTATATCCCCTTTATGAAATTGCACCTGACTTGACTGTGCCTGGCAAAGGTAGTTTGAGCGACTTAGTGGCCAACTGCCCGTTGCGGGGTTTACAGCGTTTGATCCAATCATGACTCAATCAACAACTCCCTCGCTAACCGTCACCGACTTGGCGGCGATGAAACAACGCGGTGAAAAAATCACCTGTCTGACCGCTTACGATGCCAGCTTTAGCGCAGTTATCGATAAGGTGGGTATTGATGTCATTTTAGTCGGCGACTCGTTAGGCAATGTTATTCAAGGCCACACCACTACGTTGCCGGTCACCTTGCGCGATTTGGCATATCACACGCAATGCGTCACTAAAACCAAACAACGGGCATTTGTCATCGCTGATTTACCTTTCTTGGGTTACACCACGCCGGTACTTGCCGCTAAAAATGCCGGTAAATTACTGCGCGCCGGGGCGCAAATGGTTAAATTGGAAGGCGCAAAGATTGACTGCGTTAAATTTTTGGTTGATCAAGGTGTGCCTGTGTGTGGACATCTTGGCTTACTGCCGCAATCCATTCATCTCGTTGGCGGCTACAAAATACAAGGCAAAGCACCGGAAGCTGCGCAACAGTTACTCGCCGATGCTCTGGAACTACAACAAGCAGGCGCGCAATTACTGGTATTGGAATGCGTCCCTGCAGCCTTAGCCAAAGACATCAGTAGCCAATTAGCTATTCCTGTCATCGGCATAGGTGCGGGCGTTGCTTGCGATGGTCAGGTCTTGGTCCTTTACGACATGCTAGGGTTAGGTGTTGGCAGTCGGCCGCGTTTTTCAATGGATTTTCTGCAAAATACTGCATCTATTGAAGACGCCATTGCCGCATTTCACCGTGCAGTTAAACAAGCCACCTTCCCTTCTGCTGAACACAGTTTCTAAGCATCATGCAAATCGTCAGCACAGCATCCGAATGTCGCAGCATTATAAAAACCTGGCAATTGGCTGGAGAGCGCGTAGCTTTTGTCCCCACTATGGGCAACTTACATGATGGGCACATCAAGCTAGTCACTGAAGCCCAAAAGCAAGCTGAACGAGTTGTCGTCAGCATCTTCGTCAATCCCACTCAATTTGGGCCAGGCGAAGATTTTGATAGCTATCCGCGTACTGAAGCTGCAGACCAAGCCAAACTGGCTGCCGCAGGTGCTAATTTAGTTTTTTTACCAGCCGTATCTGAAGTGTATGCGAGCAATGCCAAGACCACTGTTTCGGTCAACGGACTATCAACGGTTTACTGCGGCGCGGCAAGGCCGGGGCATTTTGATGGCGTCGCCACCGTTGTCTGTAAATTATTCAACATCGTGCAGCCGGATTTAGCCTTGTTTGGCCGAAAAGATTTTCAACAATTAGCGGTGATTCGCACCATGGTGCGGGATTTAAACATCCCCGTCGACATCATCGGCGTAGATACCGTCAGAGAAGCCAGCGGCTTGGCGATGAGTTCGCGTAATGGCTATTTGTCCGCGCAGGAAAAACAAACGGCGGCCCAACTTTATCAAACCTTGTGTCAGGCACGCGATGCGGTATTAGCCAAGCAATCTTTTCCGGATATTGACCAACAAGCACTCAATTCGTTAAAAGCAGCAGGCTTTGTCCCTGATTATTTTGTTATTTGCCGAAGTGATGATTTGGCAAAAGCCAATTCCGAAGATACTGAATTAGTAATACTTGTTGCGGCTAGATTGGGCAAGACTCGATTAATTGATAACATCGCTTTTAGCCGATCCTAATCACAAGCCTTTAAAATTAATAATCCCAACCACTTTGGAGATACCACGATGATTACTTTATATGGCGTTGCAATCAGCAATTATTACAACAAAATTAAATGGGCAATGATGGAGAAGGAAATTGCTTTTTTGGAGGAATTTGTTGCTCCTGGCCAAACCGATGCCGTATTAAAGCGGTCTCCGTTGGGAAAAATCCCGTTTATTAAAACGGCCGATGGTTATTTGTCAGAATCCCAAGCCATTCTTGAATATTTAGAAGACAGCTACCCAGAACATCCGTTATATCCGCGCGATGCTTTCGAACGCGCTAAAACCCGCGAGTTTATTCAACATCTTGAATTAAATGTCGAACTGATTGCCCGCCGTATCTATTCACAAGCCATTTTTGGCGGCACGGTTTCTTCTGAAACGATAGATGAAGTCAAAGTTAAGCTTGAAGCTGGTTTAAAGGGCTTGGCAAGGTTGATTAAGTTAGAGCCTTACGCGCTGGGTAGTGAATTTTCCGCGGCGGATATTGTTGCCTGGCCACATTTGCAATTGGTGTCTTTCGCCAGCCAAAAGATCTATGGCACTGACTTAGTCTCACAACATATTCCGGGTATTGATGATTACATCAAATTGATTGAAAGCCGTCCGTATGCTCAACAAGTCGGCAATGATCGTAACGCTGCATTGACGGCATTTTTTAGTAAGCAATAAGTTAACTTCAGGTCTTGGGAACCTCTAAAAACGCACTATAAAACAATAGATTCCGTTCGTGGTGAGCTTGTCGAACCATGAACGAAATGGTTTTTCAAGGTTTCCACTTGTCATTGAAAAATCGCCAGACGAACGCCCGCCAAAATAAACGCCACCCCGGCCAATCTATTTATCACCAGGTAAAATTTTTGCTTGGACGCTTTAGCAATGCCCAATCCCATAACGCTGTAAAACGAATAGGCCAGCAAATCAAAAACGATGGTCAATAAGCAATAAATCAGCAGTTGCGGCACTAATGGCTGAGCGGGATTGACGAACTGCGGCAGCAACGCGCCAAAATACAGCAAGGCTTTAGGATTGGATGCCTCAACAAAAAAACCTTTAAAAAAAGTTCGCATGCGTTTGGCTGTATGCTGATTATCCTTGGCAACTTGTAAGCGTTGCATTGCTCTCGACACCAACAACTGCAGACCTAGCCCTACCAAATAGGCTGCGCCAAGCCAACGAAACCATTGAAACAAAACCGGGGAAGTCGCAAGCAAACCGGCAATACCCAATGCCGATAAACCAAAAAAAGCGATATTAGCAACACAAATCCCAAGCACCGCAAATAGAATATGACGTTTTCCGTAAGACGCAGCGGTAGAGGCAACAAATAACGCAGCCGGACCGGGGCTAAAACAAATCAGCACGGTGGTGACGGAAAACACAGTCAAAGCTTCGTAACTAATCACCGATCACTCCTGTTGTGGCAGGTTGCGTATTTGGCGTTATATAGAGATAGCCGCTTTTATCGGCTCATGCGATTGGTAATCGACGATTTCAAAATCTTCGTAGCTGTAATCAAATAGCGATTCCGGTTTACGTTTTATCTGCAAAGTTGGCAATGCATAAGGCTCACGGCTTAACTGCAGTTTGGCTTGTTCCTGGTGATTGAGATATAAATGCACATCGCCGCCGGTCCAGATAAAGTCGCCCACCTCCAAATCGCACTGCTGAGCCACCATGTGCGTCAATAAGGCATAACTGGCAATATTGAACGGCACGCCCAAAAACGTGTCGCAGCTGCGCTGGTAGAGCTGACAAGACAGTTTGCCATCGGCCACATAGAACTGAAACAACGCATGACATGGCGCTAAGGCCATTTTGCCTTGGGCGACATTTTGTTGCGGGCTGATACTTTCATCCGGTAAATCGGCAACATTCCAGGCAGAAACAATCAATCGGCGGCTGTTGGGCGTTTTTTTAAGTTGCTCGATAACTTGCTGAATTTGGTCAATATGACGGCCATCGGCAACAGGCCAGGAGCGCCATTGATAACCATAAACCGGTCCCAGCTCGCCATCGGCATCGGCCCATTCATCCCAAATGCTGACCTTGTGCTCGTGCAGATAAGCCAGATTAGTGTCGCCTTTTAAAAACCACAGCAGCTCATGGATGATGGATTTAACGTGGATCTTTTTTGTAGTCACCAGTGGGAAGCCTTGCTGCAAATCAAAACGCAGTTGATGACCGAAAATCGACAAGGTACCGCTACCGGTGCGGTCGCCTTTTAAATTGCCTTCGTGCAGGATCTTATCCAGCAATTGCAGATACGTTTTCATGCGGCGTCTGCAGGTGCGTTCTTGTGAGCAAAATAAACCATCAAGCCACCAAAAATAATCATCGGTGTTGACAGTATCTGACCCATGGTGACCCAGTCCAGCGCCAAATAACCTAAATGCGCATCCGGCATTCTGAAAAACTCGACAAAGAAGCGGAAACAACCGTATAGAAACAACGCAAGCCCGGTTGCGCCCATCGTCGGCCTGGGCTTGCTGGAATAAATCCACAAAATGGCAAACATCACCACACCTTCCAAAAAGGCTTCATAAAGTTGTGACGGATGTCTGGCCAATGGCCCGCCAGTTGGAAACACCATGGCCCAAGGCACATCGGTAGTTCGTCCCCATAATTCTGAATTGATGAAATTGCCAAGACGACCCGCGCCTAAACCTATCGGTGCCAGTGGCGCGATAATATCGGTCAATTGCATCATGGTGCAGTTCTGCTTCTTGGCAAATAGCCACATCGCCACAAACACCCCCAACATGCCGCCATGAAAGGACATGCCACCCTGCCATATTTTGAACAGAATAATGGGGTTTTCTATGAAAACATCAAAGTTATAGAACAGGATATAACCGATGCGACCGCCCAAAATGACGCCCAAAGCGCCGTAGGTGACCAAGTCTTCAATAGCTTCCGGCTTAACCACCGACCATGGTGCTGATGCACGCTTTTGCCCCAAGAAATACACGGCGGCAAAACCGATCAAGTACATCAATCCGTACCAGTGGATTTTAATCGGGCCGAGAGCAACTGCGATGGGGTCAATATTGGGATAGGTCAGCATGTTTGATGTCTGTTAATAAGTTTATAGCATTGATTTTTAATGACTATTTCCATGTCATGTATTTTTATACCGATTGGTCTATTTTGCGAAAATCTTAATTCGGTAAATCGCACAGGCCGCCAACCGGTTTGGCGTATTCTAACCAATTAAAACTGGTGCGTTCGCAAATTCTATTTGGATAGCAGATGAGAAAATCAGTCCGGCAATTGATTATTTTACCGGCATCAAAGTAATACCATTAAAGTATTACTACCAATATCGAGGACTATCATGCGTGTAACAAGTAAGGGTCAAGTAACCATCCCTGTTAATCACCATGCAAAACTTACCAGGGAATCGGGGGAATCAAGACTGAAAAGTTGCCACCCCGGTATTGTGTAATCATCCGGTATTTTGCAGGAGTCACTCTGGGTGTTATCGATGGAATTTATAGCCGAAATCAGACGGCGTCATTTGGTGAGCGGCAAGAGTATTAGCTCAATTGCTCGCAGTCTTAAACTATCTCGTCCTACAGTTAGCAAAGCCGTAAAAGCGCAAGTAGAACCCCTTTATCAACGTCAGCGTCAACCCGCACTAGCTGGGCGAGTTTCAAGAACAACTCACTGATTGGCTAGCTTTAGATGCCAGACTGTCAAAACGTCAACGGCGGACAGCACAACAACGATGTCAGATCTCATAATTAGAGATAAAAACTTAACAAAATCTCACAATTTATGAAATCTGAATAAACTGAGTTATTGCTTCCGATGAAAGTCGGTAGTTGGAAAACCCTGAAAAAATTCTAAAGGAAGCGGAACAATATTGGTAAAGAGAAGCAGCATGACCAAGTCATTCGCTATGCAACGAAGCTAAAACAATTAATCTTCGTCCTTTTTCTTCCTGGTTTTTTTTGACTTCCCGGGATTAACGATAGCCGCATCGACGGTTGTCGCTGATTCGACGCTCGTGGGCATCAGACCGATTTTAGAAATTCCTACAAAGGCACTCGGTAACGTCGCTTCAGGTGTAGGTCCAAACATACCCGTACCAATCTGAAATTCCATCAGTAAATCATATTTCCCCTCGTGAATTCCGTAATGTTTGACCAATAATTCCGTTAATTCGCGAAGCGACAGTACGGGAGCTACCGCCTTTGGCAATCGAACGATTTCATTAATGTCTTGCATATGAGTTATCAGCAGTATTGGTGGACATGCTAAACCACTGAGGTTGAGCAGATGGGATTGAGCTTTGTTGGCTAGCTATCGATATATTGAAATGGTTGTTCACTTCATGGCTAACATATAGATAGGACTCTAACGCACGCTTAACAACTTCATTCAAAGATACATTGTCATTGTAAGATCTCAAAATTGCCTCTTTATGCAGCTCTGGTGTAACTCGGACATTAAATTGGCCTTTCAAGGGTTTTTTAGCTTCGATCCCAAGCTCGACACAGGTTTTAATATAGTCGTCCACAGCCGATTCAAACTCTTGTTTCAACTGTTTTGGTGTCTCGGCCTCGTAAGTAATCAAATCATCGATAAACAGCAGCTTTCCGTGACAAATTTCATCCTCTGCATCGATTTCGCATGTTCCCTCGTAATCTTTATACTTGAGTGTTTTCATTTCTTATCTATCAGCCCTTTGCATGTGAGGTGATCAATGACTTGTCCAATGTAGACTTTTTTAACAATATTGCCTGGATGCGGTTTGTGAAGATTGATCACAGCTTCTAATTCTTTGTTAAAAAACTTTCGTCTTGATCCATCGTTTTTTAGTTCTTTATAGCCAAATCCTTCCAGAACCTTTTTTAACTCATCCCAAGTAATGTCGGCAGGAATAGGTTGTGCCAACAATCTTTCTAGCGCTTTCTGCTGCTTCGACATAACTTTAGCCTAGAAAGTTATTTTTGTAACTGAAAAACGGTTACACATTGTCATTTATATTGTTCTTCCCGTCAATTTCACGTTCAAAATTAAAATATCATCACTGGTTAAAGATACCAAGAGTCATATGTAACATGCTCGCAGCGCCTTGCTATTCTGCTCATAATCACAACTCATCACCATACATACAACATCAATGCAAAGTTGAAAACTGAATCTGCTGTACATACTGAAACACCACATCGGCACGGGCCTCGATGTCTTCGTTGGAAAAGTCATCGGGCATTCCAGCCAGCAGTTGGTCAATGATCGCCGCCTTCATTTGCGCCTGACTCGAAGCCTTGTCGCGTAAGTTACCCAAGACTTGTTGATGTTGAGCGATGGTATCCATCAGATCCTGAGCCACTTTTTTTATCTTGGTAATGTCGCTTTTGGTGATGGCGTCTACATCCTTGGATAACAAATCAAACACCGCCAGCGCTTTATCGTCTTTGAAGCCTTCACGAATGTAGCGTTTTTCTTCTTCATTCAGCGCCTCATGCGTCTTGAACAGCTCCTCGAAAACCCGCTGAATTTCTGCGTCGTCTTTATCCTGGTTGTATTCGGCGATAATTTCCTGGTAACGCTTTAGTAGATCGATGCGGGTAGGATTCTGCTTTAGCATGGCTTCCAGCCGGGCTTCGATGCGCTCTTGAAGATCCAATATTGTCTTGGCTTTGTAGGGTGATTTTTCAAACTCGATGCGCAGACGCTCAAAATCGATGCCGGATAAGTCGTACTGCTTTGGCGAACTGTTAATTTGATTCTTTGGCGCAACCTCCAGCGCGGCATCAATCACTCCGCGAATATCCTGCATGATCGCGGTGATGTCGACCTTAGGCCTGGGCTTTTGCAGGAGGTTGTACAAAGCACTGATCGCGCTATCCTGGGGTTCGTAGGCAAACAGACCTGAATGGGGAAATAAGCCGCGGAAACGGTCCGCCACATCCTCAGCCAGCACCAAAAAAGTCTTTTTGCTTTCCGCTGATTTACTCACCGCATTTTGCGCATCTAACAACGCCTGCCAGCTTTCGCTACCTTCTCTAGCACGGATCAAGACATCCAGATCAAAATTCACCGAAGCAAGGTGCGCGCGCACTTTGTCGATGGCCGCTTCATACTCTAAGAGCGCTTTTTCTTCATCAATAAGCGGGTCGGTGGGGTTTTCTTTACCGCCTTGGGCATAAGTCGCCAGGGCTTTGCGCAGGCTTTTCAACATACCGTTGTAATCAATGATCAAGCCGTTTTTCTTGTTGGCTGCCACCCGGTTGACGCGGGCGATAGCCTGCATCAGCGTGTGCCCTTTCATCGGCTTGTCCAGATACAGCGTCGCCAACGACTTGACGTCAAAGCCGGTCAGCCACATTGCGCAAACCACCGCAACCCGGAACGGGTGCTTGTTGTCTTTAAAGCATTCGTCGATGGCCTTGCCGTCAATACCCTTGGACATGGCCTCGCGGTAAGGCACCATGTCGATACCTTCGGCGGCAAAATCTTTCACTTCGTTCTGCTCGGGGCTGAAGATCGGGCGAATCTGGGTGTCCGCCATCCAGGCAATCTGTGCCCGCAATCTGGCGACATAGGCTGTTTCAGGTTTGCCCGCTTTGGCGAAAACCATCTCTTCCTTTTCTAACAGCCCACGCAAAACGACAATCTTCTCGTCCCACTTGAGCTGAATGCGTTGAGTCATCTTGGCGCAGGTGACCTTGTCTATACAAACCATGATGGCTTTCGCATTACCGCCGTACTTTGGAAGATCACCCGCCTTGCTTGGCGCCTCCATCAAACGCCAGCGCTGGTGAAAGTGCTCGACAAAATCGGTAGCGACATCATTCAGGTGGGTATCGGAAGTTAACACCGGGTATTCCCGTGCCAGTTCGCGATAGAGTTTTTCTTCCTGCTCCTCGGTCAGTTCGCCTTCCTGGCGAGCGGCGTCGATGCGCGCGGCGATACGAGCGTTCAGTTCTTCGTCAACAATCTTTAGCTTTTCGCCGCGATTTTCGTAATACAACGGCAAGGTGGCGCCATCCGCCACAGCACGTTGAAAGTCGTAAATGGAGATGTACGGACCAAACACCTGCTCAGTAACGCTACGTTCCGGCCCGTCGATTAACGGCGTACCGGTAAAGCCAATAAACTTGGCTTTGGGCAGTGCCATGCGCATATTCAGCGCTAAGCGCCCGTATTGGGTGCGATGGGCTTCGTCGGATACCACGATAACGTCGTCTCGCTGGTTCCAGGCATCGTGGACCCGGTTGCGGAACTTGTGGATCAGGCTGAAGACATAACGCCGATTTTGATCGCGCAATAACCGCTCCAAACCTTCCGCGCCGGTGGCTTTGTCACCTTTATTGGTCGATACACCGCAGCCAACGAAGGTTTTATGAATTTGATCGTCCAGCTCCTTGCGGTCTGTCAACAGCACGAAGGTATAGCCCGCCGACACAGTGCGATGCACCTTCTGGCAGAAAAACACCATCGAGTAACTTTTGCCGCTGCCTTGCGTATGCCAAAACACCCCCAACTTGCCCGCCAGCACCGCTGGATTGGCGTTACCTTCTTTGAGCCAATCGATGGCACGATTAACGCCCATATACTGATGATTGCGGGCGACAATTTTCAGGGTCTGCTCTTCGCTGCTGTCAAACAGCGTGAAGTTTTCCACGATGTCGAGCAGCGCGGCCTTACTGCACAAGCCTTGCAACAGAATCGGCAAAATAGGCTTAAGCGTCGGCTCGTCATGTTTCGGTGCCGGATCGGGATCGTCTTCGTTCTGCCGCTTGCAGCGATAAAAATGATCCCAAGTGCTGGTGATCGATCCATAACGCGCATCAAGGCCGTTAGATACAATAACCAAAGCGTTGTAATGGAACAGCTGCGGGATGGTGTCTTTGTAATCGGTGTAGTTGTCGTCGAACGCCGCCTTTAAGCCTTTGTCATGGCGTTTGAGTTCGATAAACACCAACGGCAGGCCATTGACGAATCCTACCAAATCACAACGCCGCCTAAATGGCCCGTTTTGCACCCACAATTCGCGCACCACGACAAAATCGTTTTCCTTCGGTTTGTCGAAGTTGATGACGCTGATATGCACATCATCGGCAGCTTCACCGCCAGGCGACTTTAAGGTGATGCCATCGCGCAGCAAACGCCATTTCTCGGCATTATGCTGGAGCAAATTCTTGGTCGGATCGGCATCCAGTAACAAATCTCGGGCCTGGTGTAACTTGGAACGGCCAACGTCAGTGGCGGCCAGCCTGGGATTCAGCTTGGTCAGCGCCTTGTCCAACTCACGCACCAAGACCACTTCGCCGGCATCCTTGCGTCCCAGCAGCGACTCAGGGCCAAAAGTCTCGCCGTTGAAGGCGTAGACCGAGCGCCAGTCTAATGCCTGCTCAAACAGCTTGGCGGCGGGTTCCTGGATGTTGTTGTCTTCTGAATGTTTGTCGTTTGCCATGCCTTATATCCTTAACTTTATTACTGATGATTACCGACGCTTCGGCACAGCAACGATCCCCTCTCCCACCGGGAGAGGGTTAGGGTGAGGGTGAGGGTTAGGGTGAGGGGATCAATATAAGGCATTTTCATTAATTTAATTCTCCTCACCCCGACCCTCTCGGCAATTGCTCCTGCATTGCCCTACTACTCCACATCCCTGTGGGTATCCAGCAGGAGAGGGAGTATTTACGACAACCAATCGAATCGCCTCCAAAACCGCATCCAATTCTTGTAAAACCTCATTGTTCCAAAAACGCACAACCCGGTACCCCATTTGCTGCAAATACTGGCTGCGCAGCTCGTCGTATTCCTGCTGATCGGCATGTTGTCCACCATCCAGCTCGATGATGAGCTTGGGTTCCAGGCATAAGAAATCCGCGATATAAGGCCCTATAGTCTGTTGCCTGCGAAACTTACAGTTCAACAATTGCCTATTTCTCAAGCGACTCCACATCAAACGCTCGGTATCGGTCTGGTTTTTACGTAATGCTCTGGCAAATTCTTTCATCGCTTTTTGATTCGTTTAGCCTAGCTCGAGTAACAACTCCCTCTACTTCAGAAAGAGCTCCAGTAACGCTCCCTCTCCCTCAGGGAGAGGGCTGGGGTGAGGGGATCAAATAAAGCATTTTTCTTATTTTAATTCTCCTCACCCTACCCTCTCCAGCAGGAGAGGGGATTTGTGCTTCGCGCCAAATTGATTTTGGTTCATGCCCAGTTATCTGTGTATCGGCGTCAACAACAAGCATCGTTTAAACACGAATAGCGCCCGACATCAGATTGGGGAGCAGTTCGTCACGGGCATTTTGCAAAGCTGTATTCTGTCTCTTGAGTAAACTAATTTGCTGAAATACCGGCGCAATCTTCTGTTCAAAGCTGGTCAATGTGGATGCATCAGGATGCAGAACCTCTAGTCCGTAAGCGTAGTTTCTATTTAACCCTGGAACAGCTGCGTCGCTACTAATGAAATTCATTGTTTTCAAGAGATGGAACAGATAGTAACTAACGTCTGAACCCGAGACAAAATAGACTGTGTCGATGGCAAAACAAGGTACATCAGAAAAAAATACGCTACCAACGTTGCCTTTGCGTCCGACAATAATCGCAGGACCATCAACAAGCGATTTATTGTGAGTACCAACAATACCACTTGATCCGTAGACAGGAACTTCTCCGGCGGTACGATTACTTTCCTTTAATGCCTTACCGTAGTTCAGTGTTGTAATATCTTTTAGATAACATTTCCGCCACCCTTCCGGTAAACCATCCTGCCATTTCACCAACTCGTGTCCCGGAAACCGCAGATTGACGAACCACTCGCGGTACAGCAGCCGCGCTGATTCTTCGAGCAAGGCGATGCGGCGGCGGTTGGTTTCGATCAAATCGTCGTAAGTTTTGATCACCGAAGCTGTTTGAGCTTGCTCACTTAAATTTGGGAGTGTTCCGATATGAAGCGCCCGAATATCTTTCATATTCAGGTGATGTACTGTCGCACCACCAGATTTGCTAAGAAGTTGCCCCCTAATTAAAGGGGTCAACAGCAAGTAACACAAGTAATCGGGTACAGCTTTTGATTTATCAGGCCTCAATAGGACAGTTCTTTGTCCAAGGCAAAATTGTTGCTCTTCGGGAATAACCGCTACGTTCCCAACCGGAGCTTCTCGAGCCAATATGAGATCACCTGGTAAAGGTACGGCCCTTTTAGTCCAATCAGTGTAAGTTGCTTCAGAAACTCGATTGACGCCATCTAAAATGAAAAAACCGTGTCCAATATTCGGCGTTCGAATAGATGGGTACCCTGTTTCCTGAATAGGCGCAGTTTTGTGTTCGCAATCAACGATCAATTCGCAATAATCGTTGAGGCTATTCACTCAAACAACTCCGCAAAGCTAGCCTGAATCCCTGCCGCAAGGCCAGCTGCTTTCTCATTCAATTCCGCCAGTTCGCTATGAATTTCCATCATGCGCGTCCTGAAAGCCTCGCCGTCATCATCGTCTTCGACGTTAAGCGTCACGCCGACATAACGCCCCGGTGTCAATGAATAGTCGTTGGTGGCAATCTCGGCTTGCGTGACCGCCTTGCATAAACCGGGCACATCTTCATACAAGCCATGCGGGAAGCGGCTAAGCAGCCAGTGGCCTTGGGCGATGAAGTAAGCGGCACGCTTGCAGGCGTCCACGGCCAGATCGCGCACGGTGGGTTTTTCGCGTTTTTTCAGGTCGCGGGGCAACAAGGCTTTCTTGGCTTCGCGGGCACTATCGAAAGCCAAGCCGGACCACTGGCGAACGCGCAGGCTTTTTTCTGCCAACTCCAGCAGCTTGAGCGCCGCCTTGTAACGAGCTTCCAATTCCGCCAGCGCAGTTTTCAAGCTTGGGTTAAAAGCTTCGAGGCGGTTTTGCATATCCTTGCGCGCGGTAAAATCGGCATCCAGGCCCAAGGCTTCGATGGCCGATAGTTCTTTGCTTGCGGCATGCAACAAAGTATCCAGCGTGGTTTGGCATTCGGTATGTTGCGCTTGCAGGTCGGCTAGAGCGCTGCGGTAGTCTGCAAGCAGCTCATCGTTCAAGCCGTGTTCCTCGCCCAGTTTGTCGCGCACGGCGGCAACGGCGTTGCTGTCTTCGGTCAGTTTGCCGAGAGCGGCCAGATCAGCGATTAAGCTTTCGACCATCTGCTGATCGGCGCTCAAGCGTTCTGGTAATGTCGCCAGCTTTTGGCCGACCTGATGTTGATAGCGTGCCAGCAGCTCAACAAACTTGTGCTGTTCGCCGCGATACAGCCAGGCAACCGCATTAAGGTTAGCAAGCTGTTCGTCGGTAAACACATGCGAGCGGGCAGACACCACGGTGTAAACGTTGCGGGCGTCGATCATCAACACCGTGTTGAGCAGGTCGGCCGGTTTGCCTTTGTCGTAAAACCATAGTGTACATGGCAAGCTGCGGGTATAGAAGAATTTGGGGCCGATGGACATCATCACGTCGACATGGCCGGTTTCAACCAGCTTTTGGCGAATATCGCGGTCTTTGTTGCCTGCATCCGAGGCACTGGAAGCCATGACGAACCCGGCCCGGCCATTGGTGTTTAAATAGCTGTAGAAGTATTGAATCCACAGGCTGTTGGCATTGGAGATGTTTTCGCCTTCGCCGCCGTTTTTGCCTTTGCTCTTGCCGGTAATGCCCGGCAGCCCGAAAGGCAGGCGGCCGGTCTGGTTCTCGCCGACTTGGCTTTTAATCTTGGCAACCTGCACGCCATCGACGTTGAACGGCGGATTGGCCATCACGAAATCACAAAGGCCGACCAGTTGGTGATGGTCTTCGTAGAAGGTATTGCCGATGCGGATTTTGCCTTCCAGGCCATGCACAGCCAAGTTCATCCGCGCTAGTTTGCTATTGAGGTCGGCTTTTTCCTGTCCGTAAAAAGTGATGTCGATGTCGTGGGTGTTCTGGTGACAAACGTCTTCGATAAAATGGCCGGTCTGCACAAACATGCCCGCCGAGCCGCAAGCCGGATCAAGCACGGTGCCATGGCCGGGCTCGATAATGTTAACAATCATCCGTACCAGACTGGGCGGTGTAAAGAACTCGCCGCCTTCCTGAGCGCCGCTTTGGGCGAACTGGTTGAGGAAATATTCGTAAATGCGCCCGAACACGTCGCCCTTGGCTTGCGCGAGCACCGGGCTGTTGAAGATTTTGACCAGTTCCGCCAACAAATCGCGCTCCAGCCCGAGATAATCCTTAGGCAAGGCACCAGCCAATAACTTGTTGCCATTTTGATCGGTGACGGAATCTTCAATGGCAATCATCGCGTCGCGGATCGCTTCGCCGACATTGGTGCCTGCAGGCAATGCAGCCAGGTAATCGTAACGCGAGGTTTCAGGCAGGTAAATGGCAGCTTTGCCCTGAAAGCCGAGTTTAATGCGCTCTTCACGCAGGGCACCGGTCGCGCGGGCCGGGATGTCTTTCTCCACATCAGGCAACAAGGCGTTGAAACGGGTGGTGGCATGACGCAGGAAGATCAACCCAAGCACGGGCATTGAGTATTCGTTGGCGGTGAGCTTGGAATTAGCGCGAAGCTGGTCGGCCGCTTCCCAAAGGTCGTCTTCGAGTTGTTTGAGTTCTTGATAATCCATTAAAGACGCCATAAAAAAATTCGAGGTAACCACATTCGTTCGGTTACCTCGAATTAAAAAACATGAATGTTAAATGTTCAAGCTGGGAGGAAAACTGCCGAACTCCCCTTAACTGCATGACATCATTTTTTGTTTCAGTCTGCAGTCACTCTTAAAACTTATTTCATTAGTTTTGAGATTTTTTTGGGAACTATTCAGCGCGAAGCACAACAGCCCCTCTCCGGAGGGAGAGGGTAGGGTGAGGAGAATCTAAAGCAAAGAAAAATGCTTATTTTGATCCCCTCATCCCAACCTTCTCCCGGTGGGAGAAGGGGCGAATTGCCGCGCTGAATAGTTATTTTTTTCATTAATTATGAGATCTGACAGTCACGATAGCTACACATCCAAATTAGTAACATCCAACGCATTCTTAACAATGAAATCCCTACGCGGCTCAACCACATCGCCCATCAGCGTAGTAAAAATCTCATCGGCGGCGATAGCGTCTTCAATCCTGACTTGCAGCAACCTACGATTGTTGGCGTCCAGTGTGGTTTCCCAGAGCTGTTCCGGGTTCATTTCACCCAAGCCTTTGTAACGCTGTATATGCTGGCCTTTTTTGATTTCGCGCATCATCCATTCAAATGCGTGTTTAAAGCTGCTGACGGGCTGTTTTCTTTCGCCCATTTGCATAAATGAGCCTTCGTTAAACATACCGGCAGTTTCTTTGGCGTATTGCGCGATTTGTTGGTAATCCTTACCGTTAAAGAAGGTACCCGGCAGCACAAAGGTTTTGGTGGTGCCGTGTAAACGTTTACTGACCACGACTGAGAACTCAGTCGCTGATTTGTAATCCAGCGTCACTTTAAATACTGCTTTGCTCTCGCACTCGTGCAGTTGTTGTTCCAACTTGGTTAGCCAAGCTTGCAGGAGCTCAGGGTCTTGTTTATGTTCGTCGCCGACAATGTCCAAGGCAGTAATGCATTCCAGAAATACATCGTCGTAGCGTCTGGCTAATCTGTTGATTACACTGACGACGCCGGTGAACTGTTTAGCCAATTTTTCCAGGCCTTGGCCTTGAATCGGCGGTGTAGTTTCTTCTGTAAATAACTGGGCTTTATCCAGTGCCAATTGGATCAGGTATTCGTTTAGTTGTGCATCGTCTTTTACGTAATGCTCTTGCTTACCTTTTTTGACTTTGTACAAAGGCGGCTGAGCAATGTAGATGTAGCCTTTTTCGATGATTTCCGGCAATTGACGATAAAAAAACGTCAATAGCAAAGTTCTGATATGCGAGCCGTCGACGTCAGCATCGGTCATGATAATGATGCGGTGATAACGCAATTTGGCCAGGTTGTATTCATCCTTGCCGATGCCGCAACCCAGCGCGGTAATCAAGGTGCCGACTTCTTCGGAAGAAATCATTTTGTCGAAGCGGGCTTTCTCGACATTTAAGATTTTACCTTTAAGCGGCAAAATTGCTTGTGTGCGTCTGTCACGGCCTTGTTTGGCCGAACCGCCCGCTGAGTCCCCTTCCACCAAGAACAATTCAGACAACGCCGGATCTTTCTCCTGGCAATCCGCCAGTTTTCCAGGCAAGCCGGCAATATCCAGCGTGGTTTTGCGACGGGTCATTTCACGGGCTTTACGCGCGGCTTCCCGAGCACGCGCTGCATCGACGATCTTGCCGACGATGGCTTTGGCTATTTGCGGTTTCTCCAGCAAAAACTCCTGCAGCTTTTCATTCATCGTTGATTCCACCAAGGGCTTTACTTCCGATGAAACCAGTTTGTCTTTAGTTTGCGAGGAGAACTTAGGATCAGGCACTTTCACTGACAATACTGCGGTTAAGCCTTCGCGGGCATCATCGCCCGTAGTTTGTACTTTTTCTTTTTTTGCCAAGCCGCTGGATTCAATGTACTGGTTGATGGTGCGCGTTAAAGCGCCTCTAAAGCCAGCCAAGTGACTGCCGCCATCGCGTTGCGGGATGTTGTTGGTGTAGCAGAACACGTTTTCTTGGTAAGAGTCATTCCATTGCATGGCGACTTCTACCGTGACACCTTCTTTTTCTGCAACGAAGTGAAATACTTCTGGGAATAGCGGGGTTTTGTTTTTATTGAGATGTTCAACAAAGGCGCCGATGCCGCCTTCAAATTCAAAGACATCTTTTCTGTCACTGCGCTCATCTTCAAGACTGATACGCACACCGGAATTCAAGAATGACAATTCACGAAGTCTTTTAGCCAGTATGTCGTAGTGAAACTCAACATCGGTAAAAGTTTCAGTGCTTGGTTTGAAATTGATCTTGGTTCCAGTGCCTTCTGCAGGCCCGGCTGCCGCTAAAGGCGCCACCGGTTCGCCCATGTGATAGCTTTGCTTGTAGAGTTGACCATTTTTACGCACTTCCAGGTGCAAGTCTTCCGACAAGGCGTTTACTACCGATACACCCACACCATGCAAGCCACCAGAAACCTTGTAAGCATTATCATCAAACTTACCGCCTGCATGCAGTACGGTCATGATGACTTCAGCGGCGGAACGGCCTTCTTCTTTATGAATATCTACAGGAATGCCTCGACCATCATCAGATACCGATACCGAGCCATTATTATGAATTACAACATTGACTCCCTTGCAGTATCCGGCCAATGCTTCATCGATGGAGTTATCGACCACTTCAAATACCATGTGATGAAGACCGGAGCCGTCATCTGTATCACCGATATACATGCCAGGACGTTTCCGCACCGCATCTAAACCTTTTAACACCTGGATATTGGTACTATCGTATTGATTGTTGTTACTCATGATGCTCCGATTTCCTGTTTAGCTTGAGTGTTCCACGTGGAACACTGCACTTGATCTATCGTTCCATGTTTCACGTGGAACATTTTAGAATTTTTAATATTTGTTAAATCACCAAATTCATCAACTTCTGTAGCTGTAATAAATGCCTGACAGTCGATTAAATTTAAATAGTCGAGCAATTTGCTTCGGTTGATTACGTCAAGCTCTGCCGAAAAATCATCAATTAAGATGCAGATACCGCGCTGCTGTTCGTTAATGATTAGTTGAACTTGGGCGAGTTTTAAACTCAGTACCAATAATTTCAACTGGCCGCGTGACACAAAGTCTTTTGCCAATCTGTTATTGATTAATAATTGAAAATCGCCACGGTGCGGTCCGCTATGGGTAAAGCCGTAACGAAGATCTTTATCCAAGTCTTCAGTTAAAGCTTGCTCTAACAATTTAGACTCATCCCAGCCTGATATAAATCTTAAGCCGATATTTTCTACGTCAAGAAACTTACCGATAATCTGCTTAAAAACTGGTAATAATTTATCGGTGTATTGCTGCCGATATTCACTGACTATTGTACCGTAAACAGCCAGTTCTTTATCCCAAACATTGATGTGCCGGGCTTGCTTGGTTTTTAACAATGCGTTTCTTTGTGATAACGCTTTTTTAAATTTTCGCCAAGCAGGTAGAAACTGTTCATCGTTGTTAAATACCCCCCAGTCCAGAAATTCCCTTCTTAACTGTGGACCGGCATCAAGCAATTCATAACTTTTGGGGTGAATAATTTGTAAAGGCAACGCACTGACTAAATCAGCGCGATTTGTAGAGGTCTGTTGATTAATTCGAGAAGAAAAATGCTTACCATCCATTTGCACACCCAACTGACCTTGGTTGCCGTTGGCTAGTTCTATCTGTGAGGCAACAATTAGCTCAGGATGTTCAAAATTAATAACAGATTTTATGGACGTGGCGCGAAAAGATTTAGCTCGACCCAGAATAAAAATAGCTTCAATGATCGAGCTTTTACCGCTGGCATTATCGCCATAAATAAAATTAATGCCCGGCGATGGTAAAAAAGATTGTTTTTGGATATTTCTAACTGCGTAAATATCCAGCTTTAACAATGTCATGGTGCAGTGGTTACAGCCTCATCGGCATAACGACAAATTTGTAAATAGAATCATTGGGTTCATCAATAATGCAACTGCTGATGTTGCTGGCAATAGTCAATACAGCAAGTTCAGAATCTAAGTTAGACACAGCATCCAACAAATACTGCGCGTTAAAAGCTATCGTTAACGGCTCACCTGTATATTCAATAATCAATTCTTCTTCAGCTTCATCATGCTCTGGGTTATGAGTGCTGATGCGCATGCTGTCCGACGTAATATCAAGCGTTACGCCTTTGAATTTTTCATTGGATAAAATGGCAACGCGAGTCAGGGCTTCTTTGAACAACTGTTTTTGAATGTGAATTTGGTTCAAAAATTCTTGGCCGAATACTTTACTGAAATCGGGATATTTCGCATCAACCAATTTTGCAGAAAACACCAGGTTGTTGATAAAAATCCGCACATTGCTGCTGGAAAATTCTACTTTCAAATCAATATCAGGATTATCTAACAGCCGATTTAATTCTTGTACGCCTTTTCTAGGCATGATGATTCGTGCTTCAAATCCTGCTGGTTGTTCCAATTGATCTTCAAAAACGGCTAAGCGGTGCCCATCAGAGCCTACTAATTTCAATCTGCTGTTAGATATATTTAGTAACAAGCCATTGAGATAGTAACGAACATCCTGATTGGCCATGCAAAAAATGGTTTTTTCCAACGCTTTTTTAAGCTGCCCGGCATTGATAACAAAATGATGTTCCAATTCCGATTCGGAAAATTCAGGATAATTTTCTGCAGGTAAACAACTTAAAGAAAAACGGCTCCGATTAGAAAGGATTTTGACCTTATCATCTTGTAGCTCCAGTTTTATATCAGCGCCATTGGGCAATAATCGGCAAATATCTAAAAACTTTCTTGCAGGAACGGTAATTGCGCCTGGCGTGGAATTGGCTACATTAACCTTAGCGATAATCTGAATTTCCAAATCCGTGCCGGTCAACGTTAACTGATCGTTTTCCATTACCAAGAGCACATTGGACAAAATGGGCATGGTTTGTCTTTTTTCTATCACACTGACAATTTGCTGCAGTGGACTTAAAAGGTCTTCTCTATTAATAATAAATTTCATAAAAGATTATTTTCTATTTTTACTATTAGCTTAGTTAATTACTGTTAATAACTACTTTTTATACTTTAAAATCAAAAAGATAGGGTGTTCATGTTGATGTGTTAAACCAGGTAAGATGCTTGTGCATAGATTGTGGGTAAATAGTGCTTGTTAACAACAACAGCATTTATACACAGGTTGCTCAATGCTAATGTGACAGGGTTCTTAACAGGTTGGAATAATCTTCAGCAACCTTGCTGTCAGCCTCCTTAAGCTCTGCAATGCGTTTACATGCATTCATTACTGTCGTGTGATCTCGCCCACCAAAAGCATCGCCTATTTCTGGAAAGCTGTGTGAGGTTAGTTCCCTTGCTAAACACATGGCCATTTGGCGAGGACGAGTAATTGATTGTCGGCGGTTTTTAGAAGATAAGTCGGCAACTCTAATTTTGAAATATTCAGCAACCGTTTTTTGAATATTATCGATATTAACCAATTTATCCTGTAAAGAAATCAAATCATGCAAAGCTTCTTTGGTAAATTCAGTCGTGATTTCTTTGCCGGTAAACTGTGCGTTGGCAATGACTCGTCTAAGGGCGCCTTCAAGATCACGGACATTAGAAGGGATTCTTTTAGCCATAAAAAAAGCAACTTCTTGCGGCAGTTCCACGTTAACCAATGCCGCTTTATTCATCAGAATAGCCGCACGAGTTTCCAGGTCGGGGGGCTCAATAGATACCGGCAAGCCCCAACTGAATCTTGATTTCAAACGATCTTCAAGACCAACGATTTCTTTGGGATATTTGTCACAGGTCAAAACGACCTGATGCTTTTTTTCTAAAAGCGTATTAAATGTATGAAAAAACTCTTCTTGTGAGCGCTCTTTGCCGGCAAAAAACTGAATATCATCAATTAACAGCACATCAATGCTTCGGTAATACTCTTTGAAAGAATTAATGGCGTTTTGTTGCAAAGCCCTGACCATATCCTGGACAAACTTTTCTGAGTGCAAATAAACAACCGTTGCTGAAGGATTATGTTGTAAAACAGCATTGCCAATAGCGTGCATTAAATGCGTTTTGCCCAATCCTGAGCTTCCGTATATAAGCAAAGGATTATAAGCCTTGCCGATATTCTCAGAGACTTGCATAGAGGCAGCACGTGCTAATTGATTCGATTTGCCTTCAACAAAATTATCAAAGGTGAATGCTTTATTTAAAAAATTGGGTCCCGCTTTTTTTCCATCTGCAGCTTTGGGTACCTTAGTAACCTGGGGAGTGACACTTCTCGAGCCTATTTCAAAAATCAAATCTAATGTGCCATTAGAAAATTCATGAATAGCGTCTGCAAGTTTTACAAAATAGTGCTCTTTTACCCAATCCAGTACAAAACGGTTGGGGGCTAGCAAGGTCAATTGTCCATCAGCTTCTTGGGCTTGAAGTGGACGGATCCAGGTACTGAAATCGGATGCGGAGATTTCATTTTCTAATTTTGCCAGGCAATTAGTCCAAATAGCGCTCATTAATAATTATAACTTTCTGATTAATTTGATTAAATAAACTGCGTGCAATCTGTGTAATGCAACCAAGCGGAAGCCTACGGAATTGACAGGGGTAGTGCTTTATCTTATCATCCGCTGTCTTTTTTATCCGTTTTTGTTAATGCCCGTTTTATCTCGTTTATTTTAAGGAACAAGTGCAATGAAAAGAACCTATCAACCCAGCAAAATCAAGCGCGCTAGAACTCATGGTTTTCGCGCCAGAATGGCAACTAGAAATGGTCGTAAAGTACTTAATGCTCGTAGAGCAAAAGGCCGCGCCAAATTAACTGTTTAGTTGACAATGACCTAACCGAGGAGTCTTTTAGTTTTCCTCCAAAGTTAAGGTTAAAAAAACCAATTGAATACAAAAAGGTATTTTCCAAGCCCGTAAAATCATCTGATCAGTATTTTACGTTGCTAGCCATCAAAAATGATTTTGATCATCCAAGATTGGGCTTGGCAATCGCCAAAAAAAACATAAGAAAGGCAGTACACAGGAATGTGATTAAACGAACTGTCCGGGAAAGTTTCAGATTAAAACAACAAAATTTGGGGAGTATGGATGTTGTTGTATTGGCTCGCAAAGAAGCAATTGACGCACCTTCTCAATTACTAAGACAGTCACTGGAAAAACACTGGCTTAGGTTGGTAAATCGATGCGCTTCTTGCTCATAGCACTCTTAAAGTTTTACAAATACTTTATTAGCCCGTTGTTAGGCAATAATTGCCGTTTCTATCCCAGCTGTTCAAGTTATGCTTTAGAAGCACTCCAAGTTCATGGAGCCATCATCGGCTCCTACCTCACCCTTAAAAGATTATTGAGATGTCATCCTTTTCACGAAGGCGGCATTGATCCTGTTCCAGAAAAATTTGGTAAAAAAAATGGATAACATAAGATTTGTACTAATCGTAACTTTTGCAATGCTGGTCTTTATGCTGCAACAAGCGTGGCAAGCAGACTATGGTCCAAAACCTCAAGTTGCTGAAGTGGTAACTTCAGAAGCTGTCAGCACCAAAGAGGACCTTCCGGCTACTGCAGCCAATACTGCACAAACACAAACAGAGCAGCAAACTGGCGAAGCACCCACCGCTCCAAAAGTCGCAGTGTCAAATAATTTGATCACTGTAAAAACTGACGTTATTGCCCTACAGATAGACTTGCAAGGCGGCAGCATCACCAATTTGGATTTATTAAATTATCCTGTCGAAAAAGAAAACACTGTCGTAAACACTTTGCGCAGCTTGGTCGGGTTATCAGTTCCAGAAATCAATTCTGCACCGGTGCGTTTATTTAATAATAACCAAGAAAAATTATTCCTTGCTCAAAGTGGTTTGATAGCTGCGCCAGGTCAAACAGCACCTGATCATTACACCCCCTTTACCAGCCAGCAAACCAGCTACAGCCTGCAACCCGGCCAAGATAGCCTGGTCGTGCCAATTACCTGGACTGATGGCAATGGCCTAGTCGTCACCAAAAGCTTTACCTTTAAACCGGGCAGTTACGAAATTACCCTGGCTCAAAAAGTAAGCAATCAATCGGGCAAAATCTGGAGCGGCAGACAATATAACCAACTGGTAAGAGCGCCTGATCAAACTACCGGCGGTATGTTGACCGGCGGCATGCGCGCTTATACTGGTGGCGTTATTTCTACTCTGAAAGAAAAATATAAAAAGATCAGTTTTGATGACATGACCGATGAAAATCTGGATGTCACCAGCCAAGGCGGTTGGACGGCGATTATTCAACATTACTTTGCTTCTGCCTGGATTCCGCCCGCAGAGCAAGAAAATCATTTTTATACCAAAGCGTTATCAGATGGTCGTTATGTCATCGGCTCAATTTCACCCATGACAAATGTTGAGCCCAATGCTGACACGCAATTTGTTTCGCAATTATTTGCCGGCCCAAAGATTCAGCCAATGATGGAAAAAATCGCTCCAGGCTTAGAATTAACAGTTGATTACAGCGTGCTGACAATTATTGGTAAACCTATCTATTGGTTGCTCAATCAAATTCATAGTGTGACCAATAACTGGGGTTGGGCGATTATCGGCGTCACCTTAGTCATCAAATTGCTGTTCTTTCCGTTATCGCAAGCCAGCTACAAATCAATGGCGAAGATGCGCAAAATTCAGCCGCGTCTTAAAGAACTGCAAGAGCGTTTTGCTGACGATAGACCTCGTTTCAACACTGAAATGATGGCTATGTATAAAAAAGAAAAGGTCAATCCACTGGGTGGCTGCTTACCGATACTGGTACAGATCCCCGTCTTTATGGCGTTGTACTGGGTATTGAGCGAAACCGTTGAGTTCCGCCAAACACCTTTTATTCTGTGGATTCAAGATATGTCCATCGAAGATCCTTTGTACATATTGCCGATCATCATGGGCATCACCATGAAAATTCAGCAAAGCCTAAACCCGGCGCCTATCGATCCGGTACAAGCTAAAGTGATGAAGATGTTCCCAATCGTATTTACCGTGTTCTTCCTGTTTTTCCCTGCAGGTCTAGTGCTGTACTGGGTAGTCAACAACACGCTGTCGATCTTGCAACAATGGTATATCACCAAACATGTGCTTGAAGACGATGCGCACGCTCACCATAAAGCCCATTAACAGGCTATGCTGATAAACGGCGGCACCATAGCCGCCATTGCGACACCGCCCGGTAACGGCGGTGTCGGCATCATCCGAATCTCCGGGCCTCTGGTTTCCCAGATAGCCACCCAACTGCTCAACAAAACCTTAACTCCTCGGCTAGCGCACTATTCATCTTTTGTGGATGAACACGGCGTAATTATCGATTCCGGCATTGCCTTGTATTTTCCTGGCCCCGCCTCCTATACCGGCGAAGACACCCTTGAACTGCAAGGCCACGGCGGCTCAGTCGTCTTGGATATGCTGCTAAGACGAGTTCTCGCACTGGGTGCCAGATTAGCCAATCCCGGCGAATTTACCGAACGCGCCTTCCTTAACAACAAACTGGATCTGGCCCAAGCCGAAGCCGTTGCCGACTTAATCGAAAGCAGCACCGAGCAATCCGTGCGGTCCGCGCAAAAATCCATGCAAGGCGTTTTTTCAACACAAGTAAACGAGCTGGTTGAAGAACTCACCGAACTTAGAATTTATGTTGAAGCAGCAATTGATTTTGTTGATGAAGAAATCGACTTTTTATCCGATGGCGTCGTCGAAAATCGCTTAACTAAACTGCAGCAAAAACTCACCCAAATCCAGGCCACCGCGCAACAAGGCCGATTATTACGTGACGGCATGACGATCGTGCTGGCAGGCAAACCCAACGCCGGTAAATCCAGTTTACTTAACGCTCTGGCAGGACACGAAGCCGCCATCGTCACCGACATTGCCGGTACCACTCGCGACGTGTTAAGAGAACGCATACAGCTTGATGGTATGCCCTTGCACATCATTGACACCGCAGGCTTGCGCGAAAGCGACAACGCCGTAGAAAAAGAAGGCATCCGCCGCGCCCATGCAGAAATCCAAAAAGCCGATAAAGTGTTATTGCTGATCGACGCCCGCGACCCTGAAACCCAATCCATCCTCGACACCCTGCCTCAAGATGTCGACATCGTTAAAATCTACAACAAAATCGACTTGCTCGGCATTGCCCCGGAAATTAAACAAAGCGAACACGACACCAGCATTTACCTGTCTGTAAAAACCGGTAACGGCATGGAGTTGTTAACTCAATATCTCAAACAAAGCGTTGGCTTTAATGCCTCTGCCGATAACGTCTTCATCGCCAGAAGAAGGCATATCGAAGCCCTAAATAAAGGCCAAGAATTTGTCGAAAGCGCCATTGAGCAGCTAAAAGTCCAAGCCGGAGAACTGGTCGCCGAAGACTTAAGACAAGCCCAAAACAGCCTTGGCGAAATCACCGGCTTTGTCAGTTCTGACGACCTGCTTGGAAAAATCTTCTCCAGCTTTTGCATCGGTAAATAACCCGTCTCAACTGACGCAAAACCGTTATAGACCATAGTTTGTATGGTGTGGATTTATCCGCACCTACAACCAAACCAATCCCAGAAAGGATTCCATGTTCGAACAAGCTTTCAAAAATATCGACGACGTACTTCGTAAAGAAGCCGGTTGTGCCAGCGAATTGGATTACACCGAACAAACTTCCTGGCTGCTGTTCCTCAAATATCTGGATAGTCTGGAACAAGACAAAGCCGTGGAAGCCGAGCTGGAAGGCCGCCAATACCGTTTTATTCTTGACGAAGCCTATCGCTGGGAAAGCTGGGCAGCACCCAAAACTGCCGACGGCAAACTAGACCACAATCAAGCGCTGACCGGCGACGACTTGCGCGACTTTGTCGATCGCAAATTGTTCCCTTATCTGCATGGCTTTAAGCAGCGTGCCGATGGCCCCAACACCATCGAATACAAAATCGGTGAAATTTTCGGCGAGATCAAAAACCGCATTCACAGCGGTTACAACCTGCGCGAAATCATCGACCACATCGACGAACTGCGCTTTCGCTCGCAAACCGAAAAACACGAGCTGTCGCATCTCTACGAAGCCAAGATCAAAAACATGGGTAACGCCGGGCGCAACGGCGGCGAGTATTACACGCCACGGCCCTTGATTCGCGCCATCGTACAAGTCACCCAACCCAAAATCGGCGAACGCATTTATGACGGCGCAGTCGGTTCGGCAGGTTTCTTGTGCGAAGCCTTTGATTACCTGAAAAACCAGCCCAACCTGACCACCAGCGATCTGGAAATCCTGCAAACCCGCAGCTTTTACGGCAAGGAAAAGAAGTCGCTGGCTTACGTCATCGCCATCATGAACATGATTCTGCATGGCATCGAAGCGCCCAACATCATCCACACCAACACCCTGGCGGAAAACCTGGCCGACATTCAGGATAAAGACCGCGTCGATGTCATCCTGGCAAATCCACCGTTTGGCGGCAAAGAGCGCAAGGAAGTACAGCAAAACTTTGCCATCCGCACCGGCGAAACCGCCTTCCTGTTCTTGCAACACTTTATCAAAATGCTCAAAGCCGGTGGTCGTGCCGGTGTGGTCATCAAAAACACCTTTCTGTCCAACACCGACAATGCCTCGGTATCTTTACGCAAACTGCTGTTGGAAAGCTGCAACCTGCACACCGTGCTGGATTGCCCCGGCGGCACCTTTCAGGGCGCCGGCGTCAAAACCGTGGTGCTGTTCTTCGAGAAAGGCGCCCCGACCCATAAGGTTTGGTACTACCAGCTCGACCCCGGCCGTAACATGGGTAAGACCAATCCACTCAACGATGCTGACTTGGCCGAGTTCGTCGAACTACAACAAACCAAAGCCGACTCGCCGAAAAGTTGGAGTGTCGATGTTACCGGTATTGATCCGGTGACATTTGATTTGTCGGTGAAAAATCCCAACGGCGGCGAAGAGATCGTTCACCGTAGCTCGCAGGACATCATGGACGAAATTATCAAATTGGATGCGGAAAGTGCGGAAGTATTAGATAGAATTCGTATCTTGCTGAACGATGACAATGGAGAGCCGAGTCATGTCTGAAGACATTCGTTGGAAACAACGTTTCAATAACTATCTTAGAGCCTTGCGCACCCTAACCGAAGCCGTGGAATTGGCCGAACAACGCGAACTGTCAAACCTGGAAGAACAAGGCATGGTGCAAGGCTTTGAATTTACCCATGAACTCGCCTGGAATGTGCTCAAGGATTTTCTGGAAGACAAAGGCATCGTCGGCCTGATCGGCTCGAAAGATGCTACGCGCGAAGCCTTCAGAAATGGTTTGCTCGAAGATGGCGAAGCGTGGATGCAAATGATCAAGGCACGTAACCTCAGCTCACACACCTACAATCCCGGCACCGCCCAAGCCATTGTCGAAGACATCCTGACACGCTTTTACCCGGCTTTTGAGCAGATGGCTCGAAGATTCACGGCATTGGCACAACAACCCGAGAACGAATAATGCGCTTCGGATTGATGGAGTCCACTATCGATGCGATTTGTGGCGTTTTGGCCCACCACCCCGCAGTGGAAAAGGCCGTGCTCTATGGTTCACGCGCCAAAGGCAATTTCAAGCCCGGTTCGGATATAGACCTGACCCTGTTTGGCGCTGCGCTGGATGCACGTCAACTGGCGATGATTGACGAAGAACTGGATGACTTGCTGCTGCCCTACCAGATTGACCTGTCAATTTTTGCTCAGCTCGATCACGCCAAACTTAGGGAACATATCGAACGGGTGGGTGTAGAGTTTTATCGGCGAGAAAATGGGGCCTCTGAAACTCGAAAGCTTGGAGGTGTTAGAAAGGATTCGGGAGTTGTTGTGAAGGAAGGTTGGAGGAGGCAGAAGCTTCAAGATGTTTGTGAGCTTGTTAATGGACGGGCATATAGCAAGCCCGAATTGCTAAGTGAGGGTAAATATCGTGTTTTACGTGTCGGAAATTTCTTTACTAACAATCACTGGTATTACTCGGATTTAGAGCTAGAAGAAAAGAAATACTGTGACAACGGCGATTTGCTTTACGCATGGTCGGCGTCCTTTGGTCCTCGTGTTTGGTCTGGTGAAAAAGTAATTTTTCATTATCACATTTGGAAAGTTATTCCAGATCGAATGTTGGTTGAGCAAAAGTTTTTGTTCTACTTTTTTGTTTGGGATACTGAACAAATCAAAGAGGACCAGGGAACAGGCACGACAATGATTCATGTCTCGAAAGGCTCTATGGAAGATCGAGATATATTTGTTCCGCCAATTCCAGAACAGCACCGCATCATCGCCATCCTCGACGAAGCGTTTGACGGCATCGCCACCGCCAAAGCCAGCGCCGAAAAGAACCTGCAAAACGCCCGTGCGCTGTTTGAAAGCCATCTGCAAGCGGTGTTTAGTCAGCGGGGTGAGGGATGGTCAGAAAAACGATTAGGTGATTCTTCGATATTGAAAATCATTGACGGCGATAGAGGCAGCAATTATCCCAGTAAAGAAGATTTCTCGGATGAGGGTTTTTGTCTTTTTCTCAACACAAAAAATGTACGGCCCGATGGATTCAATTTTGACACCACAATGTTTATTGCTGAAGAAAAAGATAACGTTCTACGCAAAGGTAAATTACAGCGCCAAGATGTAATTCTTACAACACGCGGCACGATTGGAAATGTTGCACTTTTCGATGAAGGTGTGGAATTTGAAAACATACGCATTAATTCAGGAATGCTCATTTTTAGGCCTAATTTAGAGAAAATTATGCCGTCATTTCTTTTTGAAGTATTTCGCTCTGGGATTATGAAGAGCCAAATGATTCGACATGTATCTGGTGCTGCGCAACCTCAGTTACCAATAAAAACACTCATTGATTTTGAAATACCGGTGCCTAGTACATTGGAATCTCAACGTGAAATCGTAGCTAGCGTCAGGGGTATTGAAGAAGAAACCCAGCGCCTCGAAGCCATCTACCAACAAAAACTCGCCGCCCTAGACGAACTGAAAAAATCCCTATTACACCAAGCCTTCAGCGGCCAGCTTTGAATGCTAACCTGTATAAAAATTCCTATTTTTTATACAGGTTAGTTTAACGTGATAAGAAAACTTCATTTTTTATACACGTCATACAAACATGTTAAGATAATTGTGTTTTCTTATCATGTTATGAGTAAAGGGTATGGTTGAATTAGAAATTCCCAGTAATGACAGCTTGGAAGTTAAAGCCGTTTGGCAAAACCTTGCCGAAGCACATCGTTATTTGGCTGAGCTAAAAGGTTTATGCGAATCGCTACCTAACCGGGCAATACTTCTGGATACGCTTTCTATTCAAGAAGCGAAAGATAGTTCGGAAATAGAAAACATCATCACCACACACGATGAGCTATACGCTTACGAACCCAACAGTCTTTCATCACCCGCCGCTAAAGAGGTACAAAATTATATTGCTGCGTTAAGGGTAGGATTTTCTGATGTGCAAGAATCCGGCTTGATCCGCCTGAATACGATTTTACGGGTGCAAGAAGCTGTTGAACAAAATAACGCCGGTTTAAGAAAATTACCGGGGACGATGCTTAAAAACCAAAGCACAGGCGCAACGGTTTATGAGCCGCCGCAAAACGCGCTGGTCGTTGAAAAGTTAATGGCTGATTTAGTGGGGTTTATTCATGCCGATGATGAACTCGACCCTTTGTTGCGCATGGCAATTGCCCATCATCAGTTTGAAAGTATCCACCCTTTTTATGACGGCAATGGCCGCACGGGCCGAATATTGAATCTGTTAATTATGCAACGTGAAGGTTTGCTGGATTTGCCAGTGTTGTATTTAAGCCGTTACATCACATCAACCAAAAGCCAGTATTATCAATTGCTGCAAGCAACCCGAGACTCACATGATTGGGTGGCTTGGTGCGTTTATATCGTTAAAGGCGTAGCCGTTACTGCTAAAAATGAAATTAAGTTAGTCAAACAGTTACGCGAGTTGATGCAAGCTACCAAGCAACGTTTACGCACTGAGTTGCCAAAACTTTATAGCCAAGAGCTGTTAAATAATTTATTCCGCCATCCCTATACAAAAATTGAGTTTGTAGAAAACGATTTAGGGGTTTCACGCATTACTGCGGCAAAGCATTTAGACGCCTTAGCCACTAATGGCTTTGTGCAAAAGAAGAAAATTGGCCGTAATAACTATTATATAAACGTTCCGCTATTTAACCTTTTAACGCAGATTACATTAGACGATGAATGAAGCTGAAACCCGCGCCGACTATATTGACCCTGCTTTAGTCGCGGCGGGCTGGGGTGTAGTTGATGGCAGCCGGATTCGGCGGGAATATCCGATCACCTTGGGCCGCATCGAAGGTCACGGCAAACGCGGCAAAGCCGTAACTGCCGATTATGTACTGGAATACCGCAACACCAAGTTGGCGGTGGTCGAAGCCAAAGCTTGGGATAAGCCGCTGACAGAGGGCGTCGGTCAGGCCAAAGATTACGCAGGTAAATTGGCCGTTCGATTTACTTATGCCAGCAACGGGCAGGGCGTTTATGGCATTGATATGGATACCGGTGTTGAGGGTGAGCAGGTTGGTTTTCCGTCGCCAGATGAATTGTGGAATCGAACCTTTGCGGTGGAAAACTTCTGGCGTGACCGCTTTGCCGCCGTGCCGTTTGAAGATCGCGGCGGCTATTTTCAAGGCCGTTACTATCAGGATATTGCCGTTGAACGAGTGTTGCAGGCTATCGCCAACGGCCAAGACCGTATCTTGCTGACCCTGGCAACCGGTACTGGCAAAACCTTTATCGCCTTTCAATTGGCCTGGAAACTGTTTCAAAGTCGCTGGAATCTGGCCGATTGGAAGGTAGCTTCAAAGCCCTCTCCGGAGGGAGAGGGTTGGGTGACGACTGCAGGGATGCAGGAGGTAGAGCAACGCAAGGAGCAGTTGCCGCAGGGAAATCAAAATGAGGAAAAAACACTTGAATTACCCCCTCATCCCAGCCTTCTCCCTCAGGGAGAAGGAGCCAACGCTCTTAATTCAACGCCTTTGAAAGGCGAACCAACCCGCAGACCACGCATTTTGTTTTTAGCCGACCGCAACATTCTGGCGAATCAGGCGTTCAATGCGTTTTCTGCATTCCCTGAAGATGCGTTGGTGCGCATTGAACCCGCCGACATTCGCAAGAAAGGTAAGGTGCCGAAGAACGGCAGTTTGTTCTTTACCATTTTTCAGACTTTCATGTCGGGCCAAGCCACTGATACCGTTCGGGCTGAGCCTATCGAAGCCCTTCGACCCGCTCAGGGCGAACGGCGTTGTTACTTCGGGGAATACCCGCCCGACTTTTTTGACTTCATCGTCATCGACGAATGTCACAGAGGCGGTGCCAACGACGAAAGCAATTGGCGCGGCATTTTGGATTATTTTTCACCTGCCGTACAGCTCGGTCTAACTGCCACTCCCAAGCGAAAAGATAACGTCGACACTTACGCTTACTTCGGCGAACCGGTGTTCATCTACTCACTAAAAGACGGAATTAACGACGGCTTTTTGACGCCGTTCCGGGTCAAGCAAATTGCCACGACCATGGACGATTATGTATTTACCTCCGACGACACGGTGGTAGAAGGCGAAATCGAGGCCGGCAAACGCTATGAAGAAAAAGACTTTAACAAGATCATCGAAATCAGGGAACGGGAGTTTAAGCGCGTGGAAATTTTCATGTCGCAAATCGACCAGCGTGAAAAAACCATCGTATTTTGCGCCAACCAAAGCCACGCCCTACTGATTCGCGATTTGATCAATCAGGTTAAAACCAGCACTGATCCCAACTATTGCCAGCGGGTTACTGCTAACGATGGTGCTCTCGGCGAGCAGTGGTTGCGCGACTTTCAGGATAACGAAAAAACTATCCCGACCATTTTGACCACCTCGCAAAAGCTGTCGACGGGTGTTGATGCCCGCAATGTGCGCAATATTGTCTTGCTTAGACCGATCAATTCGATGATCGAATTCAAGCAGATCATCGGACGCGGCACCCGGCTTTATGATGGCAAGGATTACTTCACCATTTACGATTTCGTCAGGGCGCACCATCACTTTAGCGATTCGGAGTGGGATGGCGAACCCGTTGATCCGGACGTGTGTAGTCAATGCGGCAATTTTCCTTGCCGCTGTGAGAAAGCACCGCCGAAACCTTGTGCTGTCTGCGGCGAGCAGCCTTGCCAGTGTCCGAAAGAAGCCTGTCCTGAATGTGGTCAAGACCCTTGCGCCTGCCGCAAAAAAGTCAAAGCCAAAATCAAATTGGCCGACGGCAAAGAACGCACTATTCAACACATGACAGTGACCAGCTTCTGGCATCCGGACGGCACGCCGATGTCGGCTGCACAATTCCTGGAAGCGTTGTTTGGAAAGCTACCGGAGTTTTTCAAGGATGAAGAAGAACTGCGCAATTTATGGAGCGAGCCGACTACGCGCAGAAAACTATTGGAAGGCTTGGCGGAAAATGGCTTTGGTAAAGATCAACTGGATGAAATGCAGCGAGTGATTGAAGCTGAAAACAGTGACTTATTCGATGTGCTGGCCCATGTTGCTTATGCGTTAACACCGATCAGCCGTGAAAATCGCGCCGGTTCCGCCCGCATCGAAATTGGTCGTCATTTCAATTACAAGCAACAAGCCTTCCTGGATTTTGTGTTGTCGCATTACGTGAGTGTCGGCGTGGAAGAACTGGATCAAGCAAAGCTGACACCGTTGCTGCGGCTTAAATATCACAACTCGATAGCCGATGCGGTGATTGATTTGGGTAAGCCGGAAGCAATTGGCCAAGTGTTTGCCGGTTTTCAGAAGTATTTGTATCAACAGGCATAAGTAAGCAGCCAGGGATTTTTCCGTTCATGGTTCGATAAGCTCACCACGAACGGAAAAATTTACCACCTCATAACGACAAGACTCTAAAGCAAATTGCATAATCGTTTACCAACTATATAATTGAGCCCGTGGTTTCTGCAATGCGGCCACATGACGCGGAATAGGCAGATTCCGCGTTTTTTATTTATCGGAGCATATAAAAATTATCTTATGAACACCGGCAAACTCTATATCATCTCGGCGCCTTCAGGTGCGGGCAAAACCAGCTTGGTTAAACAGCTAATCGCCAGTCTTGATCGACTGACTGTCTCCATATCCCACACCACACGTCCGATGCGGCCTGGTGAAGTGGATGAGCAAGATTATTATTTTACTAGCGTCGCTGAATTCAAAACCATGTTGGCTGATAGAGCTTTTCTGGAACACGCGCAGGTGTTTGATAATTTTTACGGCACGGCCCAGCACACTGTCGAAAAAAATCTTAAATACGGGCTGGATGTGATTCTTGAAATCGACTGGCAAGGCGCGCAACAAATCAAAAAGTTGCTGCCCGACAGTCTGTCTATTTTCATCTTGCCGCCATCCACAGATGTTTTATTGCAGCGTTTGCGCGGCCGTGGTCAGGATGATGAAGCGACTATTGCCCGGCGGATGCGCGATGCCGTCAATGAAATCAGCCATCATGAAGAATTTGATTATCTAGTGGTTAATGATGATTTTGATCAGGCGCTTACAGAACTTAAAAGCATATTCATTGCTAATCGTTTAATACATCGGCGGCAAAAGTGTCAGTTACAAAGATTGTTGGCTGGGTTATTGGGGCAGTCCCAATAAATCCTCTCTACTAAATCTTCAATATCGGATTATCCGTTCGCCCTGAGCCTGTCGAAGGGTGGATGGTTATATCCAACCACTCATGGTTCGACAAGCTCTCGGCAACTGCTCCTGCGTTGCACTATCTCCCGCATGCCCGATAAAGCGGGGCAGGCTCTCCCTGCAGTCGACCACGAACGGTTGAATTCTACTTAATCTTCGCCAACCAGCTAACAACTCGTTTACCTAGCAAACCCTCGTCATGCAGGTATTGATGACCTTCGTCATTGATGGCTAATTGCCGATAATCGGTATTTTCTTTGGTCACCAAGCGCCTATCTCTCGCGCTTTCGGTGACATCCGGCAAATCCAAGGCACCGTAAACATCCAGCACCGGAATTTTGATATTTTTGATAAATGCTATCGTTTGAGCTGTTTGGCTGTTTGTTTCAGGCACCGGCAAGCTGATCGCAACAATGGCTTTAATATCAGCTGGTTGTTCACTTTGTGCATACACCGCTTGCAAAGCCCCCAAGCCGTAACCCACCACGGCAATGTTTTTGGCGCCGTTATCTTTGGCGTATTTAATTCCCGCTTGTAGTCGGGCCAAGGCTTCAGGAAACAACGGGTAATAATCTTCGGCCCCTGCGCCTAATTCTCGTAACGGCAGTTGCAGCGATAACGTGGCCCAATTGTAAGCAGGCAATAAACGTCGCAACTGATAAATCACAGCCTGTTGATCGGGATGACCACCTAAGTCATGCAGCAAAATAACCGTACCATTGCTGGCAGGTTTTTCTGTTTCCGCATATAGGGCTAAAAATTTGGTCGGCCCAGCCTCTAGCCAGACTTGTTTACCGTAGCTCAAGGTTTTATTGATGGTTTCGGCGACATCAGCTTCACGTTTGACGTCACCGGCGTGTACTTGGCTGACAGTAAGGCTGAGTAGCAGGGCTAAAATGAACCTGGTTTTACACATCCTGAATACTACAAATACTTAAACAGCGACAGGTTTTGCACTTTAGCAAACGACTGTTGTGCTGCTTGTAGCGAGGTATTTTGCAGATTGAATTTGCTAATCGCCGAGGCGTAATCCAAATCTTCTGTGTCAGAAAGCACTTTGGTCATTTCCGCCGCGTAATCAAGATGATTTTCTTCTTGCCGATCCAGCGTATTGAGCCTGACACCGACTGACGATTGCGTGGTGATTATTTTATCCAGTGCGGTTTTCAAATCGTCCAATGACGCGGCACTGGGGGTGTTGTTTTTCATCGCAGTGGCGAATTTATCGATAGCTTCCAAGGTGCTATCGACGCCCGGTGTACCAAAGACGCTGGTGCCTAAATCGCCATCTGCCATTTGCCGATCGGCGCTTATTTGTAACACACGCGGACCGCTTGCGCTGCCGCCGTAACTATAAAGTCCTGAGCCTGGAGCGGTTTCGGTAAAGCTTGGTTGGTTACTGTTAAATCCAGAAAATATATACTCGCCGTTAGCATTTTGGGTGTTCGCCAAGCCGGCTAATTGCTCGTTAAGTGCGCGCATTTCTGTGGCAATCGCAATCCGATCACTGGGTGAATTGCTGCCATTTAAGCCTTGCACGCCCAAGTCTTTGACTTTGTGCATCAAGTCCACAGCGCTCTGTAATACGCCATCTGCCAATCCTAACCGTTGCCTGGTCGAGTTGATGTTGCTTTGATATTGCTCGGTTTGTTTAATCGTTTGGTTAAGATCAACTACCTTGGCAGCAGCCATTGGATCATCGGCAGGCGTCAGATTTTTTTTACCGGATGACAACTGCATCTGGGTTTTGTTCATCTTGGCTTGTTGGTCAAGCAATGAGCTGAGACTGGTTTGTTGAGTAAAAGCGGTTGAAATACGCATAATAATCTCCTAGCGCACCGCGCCAAGCAAAGTATCGAATAATGACTTGGTGATTGAAATTGACTGGGCCGATGCTTGATAAGCATTTTGAAATTTAATCAGATTGGCCGCTTCTTCATCCAAATTAACGCCAGCTAAATTTTCTCGCGACGTTTTTGCCTGATTAAGCACCACTTCTTGTGCTGCACTGCTGATACTGGCGGCATGGGTCAGATCGCCAACTTTGGCAACCAATTGTCCATAAACTTCAGTAAACGATGATTTACCCCCCAATAAAGCGGCTTTACTTTCCAGTTGGGCCATTTTTAAGGCGTTGGTATTATCGCCAGGGCCAGCGGTTGGATTGCTCGCGGCGGCAATTTGTCTGGGGTCGGTGATGGCGACAGTAAGCTTTTTCGCCGCTTCCATCGTGGGCCTGACTAAAAAGCTGTCGCCCGCATTCAAGCCGCTGGGCGTTAGCGTAAATCCGGGGCCGGTAATGGGTGAGCCGGCATAAGTCGTTGTGGTGTTATCGCTTAATTGTTTTAACTGGTAGTTGGTGCCATCGTAACTCAACAAATAATCACTGGCTGCCAAATTGGTGCTGGGGGCTGAATAGCTGGCAGTCAGTGTGCCCGGACCAGATTGATTGGCAAACACGGGGATAGCAGGCGCACCAAAGTTAAATAAAGGTGTGCCGGAGTTACCGTTTAAATCGCGTCCGGAGGTTTGCAGCGCATTAAATTCAGTCGCGAAGCCAGCGGCAATCAAGCCCAATTGATTTTGCGCGGGATCTAACACGTCATCTCTAAATTTAAGTGCCCCGGCTAATTCACCGCCAGTCACTTGATTGGTTATATTTTGGCCGTTAATCAAAACATTTTTTTGTGACGCATCGGTTGCTGAATTTCCAAGCGACATACGCGAGGCATTGAGCCCCAGCACCAACGATTGACCACTGCCGACAAACACGCTCATAGAGCCATCGGCCTGAGCCACTGTTGACACGCTGATTTTTTCGGCAATTTTGGCAACTAATGCATCGCGCTGATCGAGTAAGTCATTCGGTAAGCGCTCAGTTGAAGACAGGCCGGATTCGATGATGATTTTGCCATTGAGCTCAGCGATACTTTTAGCGTAACTGTTGATGTCATCAGTAATCGCCTGCATTTGGTTATTGGTTTGCTGACGCAAGGCATTAAATTGAGTCGATAAATTTGTAAACTGGTCAGTTAAAGATTCCGCGTTAGACAGCATCACCTGTCTGGCGGGTATCGAGGCCGGATCATTGGCCACTTCATTCACGGCACTAAAAAATGCTTTTAGGGTAGGCGATAAACCGGTCGATTGATTGGCAATCAGGTTGTCGACTTGCGAGGCCATTTTATAAAAACCATTGGTTTCTGAAAATGCCGAGGTAGAAGTGTTTAGTTGACCGGTAATAAATTGATCATAGCTGCGTGCGACCGTGGCGACATTAACGCCGTTACCAATAAAACCGACGCCGCTATAGTCTGATTGGCGCGTCGCGTATTCGGTACGCTGACGGCTGTAGCCCTCGGTGTTGACGTTGGCAATGTTATGACTGGCGGTTTCCAAGGACCGCTGTGCGGCCATCAACCCAGATAATGCAGTACCGATAATGCTGCTCATGACAATGACTCGGTTGAAGCAATTTTAATTTCGTCCATGGCACTCATAGAGTTGCTTTGGTAAATACTCATTACTTTTTCCGCGTAACGAGGATCGGTCGCATAGCCTGCTTGTTGCAGCTCATGCATATAGCGTTGGGTATTACCGGCTTGTTTTAATGCCTGCTGATAACGCGGATTGCTTTTAATAAAGTCGACATAGTCGTTAAAACTTTCTTTAAACGACCCATAAGTTCTAAATCCTGCATTCACCTTTTGCGCGACGCCATGGTCAAATTCCAGCGTTGACACCTTAGCTTGTGGGCCTTGCCACGATTTATCGGCCTTGATGTTGAAAACATTAAAACTGCTTTCGCCGTCGCGGGTTTTAATCAATGATTTTCCCCAGCCGCTTTCTAATGCTGCCTGCGCCAAAATAGCTTTAGGTTCAACACCCAGTTCTTTAGCGGCTTGCTCGGCATAAGGCTGGAGTTGCCGGACAAATTGTTCAGCAGACCTTATTGGTCCAGCCGATTCACCCTTGGCGGTGATGGGTGTGATGTCTTGCTTTAACTTGCTGGTATCGTGCGGATACGAGCTAATAGTCACTGCACCGTCTTGATATTCAGATCCCGGCTGCACAGCTTTGGCCGCGGCAGGCGCATCACCGGCATGGGTATGTTGTATCGAGCCTTTGTCGGCACTGGAAGAGCGGTTGAGAAAATCTTCTGTTTCTAATTTTTCTTGTTTGTCTTCGGGCTCTTCTTTACGCATTTGCTTAACGATTAAATCAGCCAGTCCAATGCCTGGTTTGCCGGCCAGATGCACGGCCAGCTGTTGATCGTACATGTCGTTATAAAACTTGCTTTGGTCATTATCCAGAATGCCTTCTGCCAATTTGGCTTCCCGCATGCCTTTCAATACATTGTTGATAAATATCGATTCAAACTGCTTGGCAACTTCCTTGAGTGCTTCCGGCGATTCCTTTCTGGCATCGTTTTTAAGCTTGGCCAGACCATTAAAATCGGTATAGACATCGGCGTTATTGACGTTTTGCATGACCAACGCTCCTACTAAATAACAATTAACTCAGCCCGTAATGCGCCAGCTGATTTAAGCGCTTCCAAAATAGCCACCAAATCACTGGGAGCCGCGCCGACGTTATTGACTGCTTTAACAATTTGATCCAATGACACGCCGGGATTAAAGACAAACATGTGGTTTTTTTCTTCTTCGACTTTTACGTCCGATTTAGGTGTGACCACGGTTTTGCCATCTGAGAATGCATTAGGCTGACTGACTTGCGGATTTTCACTGATCGTTACCGTCAAACTGCCATGCGACACCGCGGCAGGTTGCACTCTGACTTTGCTGTTAATGACAACTGTACCGGTACGTGAGTTAACGATAATTCGTGCCGGAGCGTCATCAGGAGAGACGTCCATATTCTCAACCATCGATGCAAAAATCACTTTTTGACCGGGGTCAATGGGGGCATTAACTTTGATCGACGTTGCATCCAACGGTTTGGCGGTATTGGGTCCAAGCACTTTATTGATGGACTCAGCTACCCGGCTGGCAGTGGTGAAATCAGACGCATGTAAGTTAAAGGTTAAGGAATTGCTTTCTGTAAATGGCGCATTGACAGCCCGTTCGACAGTGGCACCATTTGGTATACGACCAACACTGGGATTATTAACGGTAACACTGGAACCATCCTGACCCGATGCCGATAATCCGCTAACCACCAAACTGCCTTGGGCGATTGCATACACCTGACCATCCGCACCTTTAAGTGGGCTCATTAATAAGGTACCGCCACGTAAACTTTTTGCATCACCAATTGAAGACACGGTGACATCAATTTGTTGACCTGGTTTAGAAAAAGCCGGAAGTTCAGCCTGAACGGCTACTGCGGCGATGTTTTTGGCTTTTGGATCGACGCCGGGCGGAAAAGTCACTCCCAAGCGCGCCAACATGCTGCGTAAACTTTGTCCGGTAAATAAGGTTTTGTCGCCAGATTTATCTAAACCGGTGACCAAGCCATAACCCACCAGTTGATTAGTGCGCACGCCTTCAATACTGGCAATATCTTTAATACGCTCAGCATAAGCCGCATCAACACAGACAGTGGCGACTAAAACCAACCAGCCAAACTGCTTAAGTAACGTTTTCATGTCCAACTCCACCCTAAAACGGGAACCACGCACTAAAGAAAATTCTTGATACCCAGCCCATTTTGCTGGCATCGGCCATGGCGCCGTCACCGGTATACATCAAGGTTGCATCGGCCACTTTGTCGGATGAAATGATGTTGTTGGCGCTGATGTCGATCGGCCGGACGATACCGGAGAGCCGGATAAACTCATCGCCCTGATTTAGCGTCACGCGCTTCTCGCCACGTACTTTTAAATTGCCGTTGGGTAATACCTCAACCACTGTGACCGAGATATTGCCCTTTAAGCTGTTGCTTTGATTGGCGCCGCCTTGACCTTTAAAGTCTTTTGCTGAAGAAATCTCGGTATCAAGATCTTGCCCGAAAATAGTGCCTGGGCTTACCCCCATCAACATCGGCGCACTGACTTTGATACTGTTTTCTTTTTTCGCATTCAAATCGTCGGCTTTTTTCGCCTGGGTTTGTTCTTGCAGCGTAATCGTCAAAATATCCCCAACCCGAATCGCTTTGTTATCCTCAAACAAGCGCATATCGTAGCCAGACTGGTAAATTGAACCGCTACTTTGTACCGGCGGTCTTAAATCAGCCGGTGCCACTGGCGCAAAAGCAGGATCACGTTGCGGTAAGGGTGTGCAGGCTGCCAGTGCCAATGGCAACAGCAGCAGCAATTTGGATTTATTCAGACTCATTTTCGCCACCACTTAGAGTTGTTGAGTAACAAACGACAACATTTGATCAGTCGTGGAAATGGCTTTTGAGTTCATTTCGTAGGCGCGTTGGGTTTCGATCATGTTGACCAATTCTTCCACCACATTGACGTTAGATGTTTCTAACGAACCTTGCAGTAACGGGCCATATTCGTTTTCACCGGGCGTTCCAACCACTGGCGCGCCGCTGGCAACCGATTCTCGATAGAGGTTTTCCCCGACCGGTTCTAAGCCGGTTGGGTTGATAAAGTTGGCAGTTTGAAATTGTCCGACCTGAGTTAACGCTGCATTGCCGGGTTGTTTAACTGATACGGTGCCGTCACGACCGATAGTGATACTTTCTGAATCAGCCGGTATGGTGATGGCAGGATTTAACAACAGACCGCCGGAAGTCACTAACTGGCCTGTGGCATCAAGCTTTAATGAGCCGTCACGAGTGTAATTAATATCGCCATTGGGCATTTGCACTTGCAAAAAACCACGGCCGTTAATGGCAACATCCAGCGCATTTTCGGTTTGTTGCACATTGCCTTGTGTATGTAACTTTTCGGTGGCAACGGTTCTTACCCCGGTGCCTAGTTGTAAACCGGACGGCAAGGTAGTGTTTTGGGTTTCTTGAGCACCGACTTGGCGAACATTCTGATAAATCAAATCTTCAAAAATGGCGCGGCCTTTTTTAAAGCCGGTGGTGTTAACGTTCGCCAAGTTATTGGCGATAACCGCCATACGAGTTTGTTGGGCATCCAAACCGGATTTTGCTACCCATAATGCACGTTCTGTCATGATGTTCTCCTTACTGCCAATTTATTGTCTTACTTAAGCTTCATTTAATATCAAGCATGGTTTGTGCCATTTGTTGTTTCGATAAACTACGAGACTACTATCGGCAACTGCTCCATGCGTCGCTTAGCGCGCCTACTTTTGGTGCCCTACCTCCTGCATCCTTGCAGTCGACCACGAACGGCTTAACTTAATCAATGCTTAGGAACACCAACCCACCGCCTTAACCCATCTGCATCAATTTGGCACTGACGCCTGAGTTTTCATCGACGTTTTTCATGACTTTAGTTTGCAGTTCAAAGTTTTTAGCCAGCTGAATCATTTCGACCATCGCGTTAATAGCATTGACATTGCTACCTTCCAACGAGCCTTGAGCCAAACTCACATCGGCGCTGGCTGTTAACGGCTGGTCGCCTTTAACGTGCAATAAACCGTCAGTGCGTTTTTCCAGCGTTGCCGGATCTGGTTTAACCATTTTGATACGGTCAACTTCTGTGAGCGTTGTGGCATTGCCGGTGCCGAGCGGAATAATGCTGATGGTGCCATCACTACCGATGGTTAGTTTTTCAGAAGGCGGAATGGCAATCGGGCCGTTTTGCCCCACTAATTGCAAGCCGCTGCCGGTTTGCAATAGGCCTGTTGCGGTAACCCGCAAATCTCCGGCGCGCGTGTAGGCTTCTTTACCATCTGCGCCTTGGACAGCAAAGTAACCATCACCATTAATAGCAACATCCAACTCTCGGCCTGTGGTTTGGATCGAACCTGCTGATAAATCAGTGCCGGGCTTTTCAACCATGGCATACACCCGCGTCGGATAACCGGCACCAAATACCGGCATGCTGCGGAATTGCTCCAGATCGGATTTAAAACCGGTGGTTTGAGTATTCGCCAAATTATTGGCGTTGGCGCCTTGTGCCAATAAGGTCTGTTTGGCGCCGCTCATGGCAATGTATAAGCTACGATCCATTTCCGCTCTCCTAAATTAAGACTTAACGGATGTTCAGAATGGTCTGAACAATGCTGTTTTCGGTAGTAATGGTTTGCGCATTTGCCTGATAAGCTTGCTGGGCGACGATCAAATTCACCAATTGCGCCGACAAGTCGACGTTAGATTGTTCCAAGGCACCGGCATTGATCAAACCAAAGTTACCCGACCCTGCTTCGCCGGGAATCGGCTCACCGGAATCGGCGCTTTGCGCCCAATTGGTATCACCCAATTTTGATAAACCTTGCGGGTTAGGAAACCGGGTCATCGCTACTTTACCCAACGGCGTTGAGCCGCCATTACTAAAACGGGCAAAAATAACGCCTTCTTTATCGATAGCAATGCCGGTTAAACGGCCCGCAGGTAAACCATCTTGTTTTAAGGCATCAACACTAAAAGCTGCCGATAATTGGGTAGAGCCCAAATAATTGGTTTTTATATCAATATCTGCTGCTGATGTACCGGTTTGATAAGATTTAAGAGTTACCGGGCCGGTCGGTATCGTCAATTTACCTGTTGAATCGAAAGTCAGTGTGGTACCACCCGCTGGTGGCGCCACTAGATCAACACTTACCGGTGGGGCAGGATCATCGGTAATGTAGTGATAGACTTTCCAATCTCTGGTTGGGCTGGCTGTTATCGGGCCTGCGACAAAATAAGTGGTCAATTTGTGCGACACGCCCAACGAATCAAATACCGTAGCCGAGGTTTGTTTGTTATACGAACTTGGAACGGTAGGATCAAATGTAGGGTTTCCTGGCGGGGCATTGTTGCTATCTAAGTTAACTTTTAAATCAACATTAGTCGTTGCAGTTGGTAAACCGGCCCCCACGTTAATGGATACTGTTTTTAATACCCCTTGGCTAAAGCCATCCGTGACGCTTTTGCCGTTTGGCGCGTATGCAAGTAATGCTTGCCCTTGCGTATTGGTCACCAGACCGTCCTTATTCACACGAAAAGCGCCGTTGCGGGTATAAATCAATGATTTCAAATCCGTCGGATTAGCGGCCATAGTAAAGAAGCCTTCACCGCTTACCGCTAAATCCAGACTGTTATCAGTAAAATCTAAATTACCTTGGTTAAACTGCTGAGCCACTTCAGAAACGCGCACCCCGGCACCAGGTTGGGTTTTACTGACACCGCCGATACTGCTGGCGTAAACATCAACAAATTCCGAACGTGATTTCTTAAAGCCGGTGGTGTTGGCATTAGCAATGTTATTGCCGGTGGTTGATAAATTATTTGCCGCGGCATTTAAACCGCTTAATGCTGTTGTAAAGCTCATTGCCTGTCTCCTAAAAAACTTGTGATATTTGATTAAAGTTAACCGAGCCAAGGCCCTTTAAATTGACTTTAAGCCCACTTGAACCACTGCCGATAGATACGCTTTCTACTCGTGAGTCGATGTAGCCTTGCAACACGGTATTTTTACCATCCAGCAATGCTTCGGGCTCAACCGTATAAACACCAGGATTGGCTGGATTGCCGGATTCTTTATCACCCTCCCAAACAAACGATACAGGGCCCGCCTTATGCCCCCCCAAATCCACGGTTTTAATCAATTCCCCCGTAGTTGGATCAGTAATTCTGACTCGAACATTGTTGGATCCTGCAGGCAAATCAAACGTGCCGGTAATTACGCCATCTGCCGCTAACAAACCTTCTTTGGACGGTGCCGTTACCGTGCGCCCAACCAAATTCGCTGCTTGCAACGCTTGATTAGAGTTAATTGAACCGGAAAAATCCTTAAATGAATTTTGCAAGTCTTGAATGCCGTTAACGGTCCCGAACTGCGCCATTTGCGATAAAAATTCGCCGTTTTGCATGGGTTTGGTTGGATCTTGATGGGTCATTTGCGTAGTCATCAACTTTAAAAACTCATCTTGCCCCAACGATTTTTTTGCTACGGTTGTGGCGGTTTCCAGCGTTTTCATGCCTAGTCCGCTAAATGCATTGACAGTGGTCATCGGTTATCTCCTATTGGCCCATTTTTAAGGTTTGCAACATCAGCTGTTTGGCTGTGTTAAGCACTTCCACATTATTTTGATACGAACGTGATGCTGACATCATGTTGGCCATTTCCTCTACGGTATTAACATTAGATTTAAATATGTAGCCATCCTTGTCGGCCATCGGGTGATTGGGCGAGTATTCCATAACAGCAGGCGTTTGGCTTTCTACCACCCCCAGCACATTGACCTGACTGGCGGCATTTTGACTGTCTAAAATATTTTTTAATTCCGCACCAAATACCGGCTGCCGAGATTTATAAACATCGCCTTCACTGCTACTAACGGAATTTGCGTTGGAAATATTGCTGGCAACCAGATTAAGTCTGAGCGATTGCGCATTCATGCCACTACCGGCAATGTTGAAAATATTGAATGCCGACATGACTAATCTCCTTTAATGGCAGTTTTAAGATCAGCAAATTTGCCGCTGATAAACTGTAAACTGGCTTGATATTGCACGGCGTTTTCGGCGTACTTGGCTTGTTCAATATGGCTTTCAACGGTATTGCCATCCAATGACACTTGATTGGGATTGCGATACATCAGTTTGCCGCCTAAGATCATTTGTTCCGGGGCAAAATGCTTGTCTTGAGTACGTTCCAGAGTAGGACTGGTTGCCTGGGTTTTCTTTAAAATCGACTGAAAGTCCAGGTCCCTGGCCTTAAAATTAGGGGTGTCGGCATTGGCCAAGTTGGCTGCCAGGATTTCGCCGCGTTTTTCTCGTAACGTTAACGCTTGAGGATGTATCCCTAAGGCATTAGCAAAATTGATGGTCATGATGGTGTCCTCATTGTCGTATACACAGACTAACAAGCACATCACATGCCATAAAAAAATAATTCATTAAAATCATAATGATAGCGACATATAGCTAAGCTATTCAGACCTTAACACGGCAAAAAGTAGCCGTTTCATGAGTATCCACCGGCAAACTACAGCTTATCGTGTCAATAATCCGCCACTCGCCAGTGCTTATCAGCTTTATTAAGGCTGGCATTGATTGTGCTTGTTTGATGTAAGAGTCATAAAACCGGCAGCATCGATGAAAAAATCTCAACTTACATTTCTGGTTATTGCTTTAGCGCTGATTAATATTGGCTATGCTGACGACGAGTCTTGGCAATCGCATGAATCAATTAACGCCGTGGTTAACGATTACCTAACTCAGCACATCACCCTGACTGGTGAATATGAAATTAGTTTGGCGCCATTGGATAGTCGACTGCGCTTATCCCAATGCCCAGAACCGCTGGAAGCTTTTACTAATGGTGAAATAACCCACGCTGGCAGAGTGGCGGTGGGTGTGCGTTGTAATGCTGAAAAAAAATGGTCGATATTTACATCGGGATTTATCAAGGTCTATCAAAACGTAGTGGTTTTGGTGCGCCCGCTGCAACGTGGTGAAACTATTACTGCACAACACTTGGCGGTGGAAAGAAGAGATGTGTCCAGTCTTAGAGAAGACTTTGCCACGCTTCCGGAGCAACTTGAGAACAAACAAGCGATTCGGAATCTGGATGCCGGGATGATTTTAAGTGCCAAACATACTGTTGAACCCAAGTTGATCAAGCGCGGTGAACTTGTGATGATTAATTCTGACAGCCCCGGTTTTTCAATACAAATGAGTGGTCAGGCGATGATGGACGGCACCAAAGGCCAACTGATTAGAATTAAAAACAACACCTCCGGACGTATTATCTCCGCTACCGTCGTTGCACCCGGCCGAGTTGTCGTTATGAATTAACTACACATCAGTAATGATTGATTAACAAACTATTAAAGTTTTTTGCTAGTCTGCCGATACCCGCTTTACATAGAAATATTGCAAGGAATTCGACATGGCTATCGACTCAATTACCGGCAGAGTAAACAATCTGACCACGCTCAAAACGGCCCCTAAAGTCGAACTTGATGCGACGAAAAAACCGACGGTTAATAACACCGAAAAAACCGACAGTGTTGCCCTAACCACCGCAACACAAGAGATTAAAAAGACCTTTGAAGCGTCTTCAGCGCAAACACCGGTCGATTCAGACAAAGTTGCGGCAATAAAAAAGGCATTGGCGGATGGCACTTATAAAATTAATGCCGAGCAAATTGCCAAAAAAATAATTCAATTTGAAGGGCTAAAGCCTCAGGATGACAGCACATGAGCGTAATAGAAAAAACCTACCCAATTGCAGAAAAATTAATCGCCAATGCCTTGGAATTAACTCTGCAGCTGCAGCTGCAACTTGAACAAGAAGCCGAAAACTTAAAAACAGGCCAACAGCCCAGCATTATTGACGCCATTGCCGCCAATAAAAAAAAATTGGTGACAGAATTGGAGCAGTTCAACTCGCAACTGAGCCAAGTGTTAGCCACCGAATCCCTTGCAAATACTCAACAGGGACTTGAAGAATACTTTCAACGCGCGGCAATCATTGGCCTCGACGTTAATCAAACCATGCAGAACTGGTCTCAATTAATGACCATCTGCGCCCAATGCCGAACACTGAATGATCAAAACGGCGCCAGCATTGATCTATTATCACGCCATAGCAAACGTGCCTTACATATCCTCAAAGGCAAGCCGGAATTCACCAATACCTACGGACCTGACGGCGCAAGGCGTAGCGATTCCATTACTCATACGCTGATTTCGGTATAATCAAGCCTTGTTTTTTTAAAGGTCCCGGATTGATCATGCTGAACGTTATTCGTAAATTTTTTGCCAAAAAAGACCTGGTAGACGAGTCGCTAACGCCCAACAATACTGATAATCCACGAGAAAATCCTAGCTTTGTCACTAACCCCGATAAAATCTTTCATCTGTTGCAACAATTGATTATTGAGCCGCCACGCTGCACTATCACCCTAAACAATTCAGACAGTTTATTTTTGACAGACATACTTGAGGTCGATCCTGACTTTATCAGCTTCAGCCCGCTAACTCCGTCCTCGGGTAACCAATTGCTGGCTTCGCAACGCGCACTGAAATTATCAACCGTATTAGGTGGTATTCCTCTGACCTTTAATCTGCAAAACATATGTGTTGATAAATCCGCCGATCCTATTTGTCTTAAAGCTGCCCTGCCGGAAAAAATTTACTACCCGCAACGGCGCTTGACCAAACGTATGCCGACCAACTCTACCACCATAGAATTTAAAGGTACCTCGCGAGATACGGGTGTGAGCATCCAAGGCTATGTCACCGACATATCCAGAGGCGGTTTAAGCGTTATTTACAATAGCACCCGCGGCAACATTATCCGAAGCGACCGCTTAAGCTATTGCAGTGTGGTTCTTCCTGATAATCAAACTATAGCGTTCGAACTGACAGTAAGTTCCAGTAAAAAACCGTTACTGGGCAGTAATAAACGTCACTTGGGTGGACAATTTGAAAATATCTATCCTCAAGATGAAAAAAAGCTGGACCGTTACCTTTCTACGCTTGAACGACAACAACTCAGAAAACGCCGGGACTAAGAGCAACCGGCTGTGTTAAAATCGCTCATGTTTTGCCCCGATAGCTCAGCAGGATAGAGCGGTCCCCTCCTAAGGGACAGGCCGGTGGTTCGAATCCGCCTCGGGGCACCATATAAAAATGCCTGGCGCAATCCTCCTCAACTGCCACGTAAAACCACATTCCCGTCAAAACACTGCCGCGCTCCATGCCTTTACTGTTTTGCTGATTTACCCTAAGCGGCTTGCCGCCTTTCATTGAGACTTTACATGCCTTTTACTACTCTCGGTTTATCCGATCCATTACTGCGCGCCATTGCTGACGCAGGTTACACCACGCCATCACCGATTCAAGCCCAAGCTATTCCAGCGGTATTAAATGGTCATGATGTGCTTGCAGCCGCACAAACCGGCACCGGCAAAACTGCAGGCTTTACCTTACCTATCTTGCATCGTCTATCACAAAAATCTTACGACAAAAATCGCCCGGTTCGCGTATTGATCTTAACTCCCACCCGAGAACTTGCCGCCCAAATCGGTGAATCAGTTTCTAAATATGGGGCGCATTTACACCCTCGATTAAAATCAGAAGTGGTATTTGGTGGGGTTAAAATCAACCCGCAAATGATGCGCTTACGCGGTGGTGTCGATATTTTAGTGGCTACACCCGGCCGTCTGTTGGACTTGGTAAGCCAAAATGCCGTCAAGCTGGATCAAGTGGAAACTCTGATTCTTGATGAAGCTGATCGTATGTTGGATATGGGTTTTATTCGGGATATTCGTAAAATCATCGCAACGTTACCGAAAAAACGTCAGAACTTGCTGTTTTCCGCAACCTTTTCCGAAGACATCCGCAAGCTGACGACAGGACTGTTGGTCAACCCCATCAAGATTGAAGTCGCGCCTCGCAATACCGCTGCAGAATTGGTTGAACAACTCGTTTATCTAACCAATAAAGCTGATAAAACCGCACTACTTTGTCACTTGATAAAAACCAATGACTGGCAACAAGTTTTAGTATTCACCACCACCAAGCACGGGGCTAACCGTCTTACCGAAAAGCTTAATACTGCAAACATCAAAGCTGCTGCTATTCACGGCAACAAAAGCCAAGGCGCGCGTACCAGTGCGTTGGCAGGTTTTAAGGCAGGAGAAATTAGGGTTTTAGTAGCCACTGATGTTGCAGCACGCGGTATCGATATTGCTTTATTGCCGCACGTCATCAATTTTGAATTGCCAAAAGTGTCTGAAGATTACGTGCATCGGATAGGCCGTACCGGCCGTGCAGGCGAAGAAGGTCAAGCTATTTCACTGGTATCGCATGATGAAGTTAACGCCTTGCGGCAAGTAGAAAAATTGATCGGTAAATCAATTCCACGTGAGCAAATCGCTGGATTTGAAGCCTCTGCAATCGCTCCGCCAATGCCTCCTGAACCGCCACGCGGCCCGCGTCCACAACGAAATAATCAACCGTCACGCCGTTCGCCTCAACAACGCTAGGTAACAAAAAGCGTTGTTAGTAGACAATACCAAGGATGGTGTTTGTCTACTCATCATCCCGCTTAACATCTACTAACATTTCACCTGATTCATCTTCAGACAAAATAAATAAAATCGGCGCACAACATACTGCGCAATCCTCGTAGTATTGCTGAGCACCTGCAGACGTATCTATCAGTACATCCAATGCTTCGCCGCAATACGGGCAGGTAATAATCAATTCATCCAGCTCTTGCATTATTTAACCTTTCTTAGCAAAGCATCTAACCATGATGCAGGCAGCAGCCGCTTCAGTGTGCCGAACAAATAGGTGGGAAAAGTCACGTAATAACGTACCTTCGGCCGTTTACTTTCTAAGGCATGAATCACTTTTTCGGTAACCGCCATCGCCGGCAAAGTAAAAGGTGCCGCGGGGCCTTCTTGTTGCAAGCGATCTTCCATCGCTTGGTAAGTTTTTTGATGCACGCTTTTAGCAGGATTAATATTTTTCTTATACAAAGCAAAAGCATTTTGCCTGAAGTTAGTCAAAATCGGACCCGGCTCGATCAAAGACACATGAATACCACTACCTTGCAATTCTAAACGCAAGGTGTCAGCTAAACCTTCCAAGGCAAACTTGCTCGCGTTGTATGCGCCACGATAAGTCATCGCAACCAACCCCAGTACCGAACTATTGTAAATAATGCGGCCACGACCCTGTTTGCGCATCAGAGGGATGATTAAATTGGTTAATTCTTGAGTACCAAAGACATTAGTTTCAAATTGATAGCGTAAAACATCACGGCTTAAATCCTCAACAGCCCCAGGTTGACCAAACGCGCCGTTATTAAATAATGCGTAAATTTCCCCATTGGTTAACTCAATAACCCGCTTTACCGCTTGCTGAATACTGGCGCTATCCGCCAAATCTAGCTGTAATGCGGTCAATCCTTCTTGCGCCAAACAATCAACATCTTCTGCTTTTCGTGCTGTAGCAATAACTTTATAGCCGCGATTTTGCAATTCAATAGCAGTTGTGTAGCCAATACCGCTAGAACAACCGGTTATCAAAATAGTTTTTGCAGTAGACATAGTTATTATTTAGTTAATTGTTGCTCGGTAAATGTAAAGTTTTTACCGGTACTGCAATCTACCAAAAAGACCAATAAGACTTTATTGCTTTTTGCGTTTAATTCAACTGATTCCACTCGGCCACATTCATTAGAGGCGAGCGCTTTTTCAGCAGACTCACGTCTAAACCGCTCAATATCAGGCAATCGATGTTGATAATCTTTCACTAACGCAGGCAGCTGATCGTAGACATACGGAGGTATTGCAAATGCGGAAAATTTGTCAGGACTGTTTTTAATTAGAAATTGATTTTTCGCACTTTCATCCTGCGCATCTTGTTTAAGTTTGGCCAGTTTTTGTAAGGCTATTTGTTGTTCAATTTGTTCCTGAGATTGTTTTTGCTCTTGTTCTTTCTGTTGTAACTGCTCTTTTTGAGCTTCTTGATCCAAATTTACAGAGCCGCCGGTTTTTATATTTATTTCAACTGCACTATGGCCAGCTTCACATGGTTTGGATTGGTAATCGGTTTTACCTTTCGCATCTGTACATTTATAAATACCTGCAGAGGCAGGAATGACCAAAAGACTTCCTAAAAATAGTATTACGAATCTCATAACTGTCCTCAAACACAAGTAAATCGAAGCTAACAGACAGTATAGGTTAAAAAGAAAAGCTTACATTAATAAGCTATTAATCATAATGAATTGAAAAAGATTTAAAACTCATTGTTATTATTAGTAAAGCCAAAATCTGTGGATAAGCCTTTTCTAAGTAATAAAATCAAATGATTACGATACAAGTTAAGATGCCGGAACGACGATGGGTTAATTGTGTGTGGATTGTGGATAAATCAGCACTTCAAGTTATCCACAGCTTCGTACACAACTTGCTAAGAGTTTATTGACAGATTTACTCTATGTTGCCTTGATGCATATCTGTATACAATGACAACACTTAACTCCAGTGCCGCATAACACCACCATGTCAGAACAAAATAACCAGCAAAACACCACTCAAGCGTCGTTATTGAGATTAAAAAACTACATCAATAAAGAAATTATCGGTCAGGATGTATTGGTCGAAAGAATGTTGATTGGCTTATTAGCCGATGGCCATATTTTGGTAGAAGGTGCGCCAGGCCTTGCTAAAACTCGCGCCATTAATGTTTTGAGTAAAGGCGTACAAGGTGATTTTCATCGAGTTCAGTTCACGCCCGATTTACTGCCGGCCGATTTAACCGGTACGGAAATTTATCGCCCGCAACAAGGCACATTTGAATTTCAAAAAGGCCCGTTATTTCATAACCTGATTTTGGCTGATGAAATCAACCGATCTCCGGCAAAAGTTCAAGCCGCTTTACTGGAAGCGATGGCTGAACGGCAAATTACCGTTGGCCAGGCAACTTATCCCTTACCTGCATTATTTATGGTGATGGCGACGCAAAACCCGATTGAGCAAGAAGGTACCTATCCCCTACCAGAAGCCCAATTGGATCGGTTTTTGTTACATGTAAAAATTGATTATCCACACGCCGAGCATGAAAAAAGCATTTTGCATTTGGCAAGGTCAGAAGCACGATCGCAAACCAAAAAATCATCTGAAAAGTTTGAACCTATCACTCAAGACATATTATTTGCTGCGCGCAATGAAGTGTTGGATTTGTATATGGCCGATAGCCTTGAAGATTATTTATTGCAAATCATCTTGGCGACCCGCAATCCTGCTGCTTATGGCAAAGACATTGGAACTTGGTTGCAATACGGCGCCAGCCCTAGAGCCAGTATCGCTTTAGATCGTTGTGCCAGAGCCAAGGCCTGGTTAGCACAACGTGATTTTGTTAGCCCTGAAGATATTCAAGACATGGCTTTCGATGTCTTAAGGCACCGTTTGATTTTGTCTTACGAAGCAGAGGCTGAAGGTATTACCACTGATCATGTTATTAAAGAACTAATTGCCAGAGTCGCAGTGCCTTAATGTTATTCGGTAAAAAAACCGCACAGTCTAGCCCGGTATTAGTCGTTAACGAGCGGATTTCGGTATCGTTAAAAACGCTGATTAATCTAGCTGGGCCAGCAGCAAGCTTAAGTTTACAACCGGCTTCTATTCGTTCCCGGCAAAACGGCGGCTATGTCTCGCGCTTTAAAGGCCGGGGTATGGAGTTTGATGAAACCCGCCTTTATCAACCCGGTGATGACATCCGCAGTATTGATTGGCGAGTGACTGCACGTACCGGCAAAACCCACACCAAGCTATTCAGGGAAGAACGCGAACGCCCTGTATTTATTGCTGTGGATGATCGCGCGGCGATGCATTTTGCCACGCGCGGCGTGTTTAAATCGGTGCTGGCGGCCAAATTGGCCGGGTTGCTGGCGTGGGCGGCTCAGCATCATGGCGACAGAATGGGCGGGCAGATATTTTCCGATAATAGCTGCCGCGAATTAAAACCCCAAAATGGCCGACACGCAGTACTGCGATTTTTGAATGCGTTGACTCAATCGGAAGCAGGCGTTTCCGAAGCCATTACTTTGGAACATGCTTGGTTAAGACTCAGCCAACATGTTCGTCCTGGTAGTTTGGTTTACATCATTAGTGATTTTCGCGGCGTCGATACTAAAGCGGAAAGTCATTTGGCTAAGCTGGCTCAGCATTGCGATGTGGTACTGATTTTTATATATGACCCATTGGAAAGCAGTTTGCCGAGCAGTGGGCGTTATCGTTTTACGGACGAACAACGCGAGGTTATTTTTGATGCCAATGATCAACGACAACTGATTAATTACCAGCAACATTTTGAGCACCGCTTACAACAGGTACAACAAATAGCCAAAAAAAAGGCGATGATGTTTGTGCAATGCAGCACCACCGATGACCCTATCCAAGCATTAATACGGTCAAGATAATTATGGAAGCCCAGCAACTCCCGCTTAAAGATATACATATTCCGGAAGCAATTAGCTGGTGGCCACCGGCAATTGGCTGGTGGTTGTTGGCGCTGTTGATTATTTTATTGATAGTCGGTGGCATTTGGCTTGTCAAACGCCTGACTCGCAAAACAGCAATAAAAACAGCCAAAAAGCTATTGCTCAGTATTAAACAAAATTCAGAAATTGATAATCAACAAAAGTTGGAAGAACTGTCCAAACTGCTGCGGCGTGTTGCCGTTAGCAACACGCCACGGAGCAGAGTAGCGGGTTTGATAGGCCAAGATTGGTTGTTGTTTCTCGACAGCTCAGTTAAAGGCGCACCTTTTAGCGAGGGTATTGGTCAATTATTGGCTAATGCGCCGTATCGAAACATTTCGCCGAATGATGGCGAAATCTCCCAACTCCTTAGTCTTTGCCAAGATTGGCTTAACGCACAAGCGTCATCAAAAAAATGATTCACTTCGAATGGCCCTGGCTGTTAACAGCTTTACCCTTGCCTTTAATAATTCGCTGGTTATTACCTGCCAGTCAATTAGCCGAACAAGCAGCATTAAAAGTACCCTTTCTGGAAGATTTTGCCGGGTTTGAAAGTCGGGCGTTGTCGCCGCAAAAACCTTGGCGCTTATGGCTGGCAATAGCAGCTTGGGTGTTGTTAGTAATTGCTGTCAGCAGGCCGCAATGGCTGGGTGAACCCATTGAACAAACAGTAAGCGGCCGCGACTTAATGCTTGCAGTGGATTTGTCAGGCAGTATGGAAGAGCAGGATTTTGTTATTAACAAGCAGCGGGTTGACCGCTTAACCGCCACTAAATTTGTTGCCGCCGATTTTATCAACCGGCGTGTTGGCGACCGGGTGGGATTAATCTTGTTCGGTACCCAGGCCTATTTACAAACGCCGCTAACTTTTGATCGCAAAACCGTCATTACCTTATTAAATGAATCAGCCATTGGTTTGGCTGGTGACAATACCGCGATTGGGGATGCCATTGGCTTGGCCGTCAAGCGTCTTAAAAATCAACAGGCCAACAGCCGGGTGTTGATATTGCTTACCGATGGCGCCAATACTGCAGGTGAAGTCTCGCCAATTAAAGCTGCTGAATTGGCGGCAGAAAACCAACTAAAAATTTACACCATCGGTATCGGTGCCGACGAAATGCAGGTACGTAGCTTTTTTGGCTCGCGTACCGTTAATCCGTCTCGGGATCTGGATGAAAAAACCCTGACCGCCGTTGCCGATACCACTGGAGGTCGTTATTTTCGCGCTAGAAACACTGAAGAATTAGACAAAATTTACCAATTATTGGATGAGTTGGAGCCGGTCGAAAAAGATAAGCAATATTACCGACCACGTAGCGAGCTTTACCCGTGGCCGCTTGGGTTGGCGTTAGCATTGGCGGCAGCTGTTTGTTTGTCCCGATTTACTTTCCGAGGAAAGTTGTTATGAATCTGACTGACCTGCATTTTATTAGACCGTATTGGCTGCTTAGCTTAATTCCGTACCTGGTTATTTTGTTGGCGCTATTAAAAAACAAGCTTCAACAAGGCAACTGGACTCAGGTTTGCGATGCCGAATTGTTACCATATTTACTACAGCAAAAAGTTGTTAAGCAAAGTCGCCTACCATTAACTGCCGGAGCGATTGCCGGATTGTTGAGTATCTTCGCTTTGGCGGGGCCGACCTGGCAGCGTTTACCCTCGCCGGTGTTCAAAAACGATTCTGCGGTGGTGATTGCCTTAGATATTTCGCGCACTATGGATGCGCAAGACATCAAACCCAGCCGCTTGATTCGTGCCCGCTACAAAATCGCCGACATACTCAAGCGTCGCAAAGACGGCCAAACTGCGCTATTGGTTTATGCCGGTGATGCGTTTACCGTGACGCCATTGACCGATGATAGCAACACGATCGACAGCCAGTTGTCGGCATTGGATACCAGCCTGCTGGCATTTGCACCCGGTCGAAATACCGCATTAGTACTAAAAAGAGCGACGGAATTGTTGCGTCGGGCAGGTGCCTTATCTGGTGACATTATTTTGGTAACTGATGGTGCGGACTTGGATAACGCCTTACCAGCGGCTAAAGCATTGGAAAACTATCGATTGTCTGTCTTAGCTGTCGGTAGTGAAGATGGCGCGCCCATCACTTTGCCTGAAGGTGGCTTTGTTAAAGACAAACAAGGCAATATTGTTATTCCGAAAATGGCTGTTGATGAGTTGGCGAGTTTGGCTAAGGCTGGCAATGGTGTCTTTCAAACTATCAGTGCTGACGATCGCGACATTGAAACGTTGCTGGCAAACATTGAAAAACCCAACGAACAGGGGCGTGAAAACAACAACATGCTTTTGGACCAGTGGGACGACAAAGGTCCGTGGTTATTATTGCTAGCATTACCCTTAGCTGCATTGAGCTTTAGAAAAGGGCTGCTCTGTATCGGCTTATTACTGCTGTTACCGTTACCTAAAAACAGCTATGCATTTGAATGGCAAGATTTATGGCAAAACAAAAATCAACAGGCTCAAGAGGCTTTCAAAAAAAACCAATTCGAACAAGCAGCGGAGAAATTTGAAAGTCCCGAGTGGAAAGCCGCCGCACAGTACAAGGCCGGTCAATATCAACAAGCCGCAGACACTTTAAGTAACAGTAATACTGCAGATGCTGCTTATAACCAAGGTAATGCGTTTGCACAACAAGGACAATTGGAACAGGCCATTAAATCTTACGAAAAAGCCTTGCAACTAAATCCGAACAACAGCGATGCCAAATACAACAAAGAGCTGGTAGAAAAAGAGCTGGAGAAGCAAAAACAGCAGCAAGACAATAAAGATCAGAAACAAGACGATCAACAAGATAAGAAAGACCAATCCAAAGAAGATTCCGATAAGAAAGACGACAAGGACGGCAAAAAGTCTGAATCATCAGATGAGCAAAAAAAATCAGATCAAAAATCAGAATCTTCCGAACAACAAGAAAAAGACTCAGAAAAACAGCCGGAAAAACCCGAGCAACAAGAATCAGCTAAACAACAAGAGCAGCCAAAAAAAGCTGAAGAAAATAAACCGGAAACCGAGCCGACTAAATCAGCAGAACAAAAGCAGGAAGAACAGCAAAAAGCCCAACAAAGCCCGGCTCAGCAGCAAGAAAAACCCAAGGATGAAACCGAACAAGCCAATCAACAATGGTTAAACAGAATTCCAGACGACCCGGCTGGTTTGTTACGGCGCAAATTTGAATATCAATATAAATACGAATATCAGCGTAAACGTAATCGCCAGGGTGATAATTAGTTGTAGAAATTCAGATTTAACGTTCCAGTTCAATCCATAAACGACACTCATTAACGCTTCGTACTGGCTCATTAAAGCGGATCGCTTACTGATTTAAACTGGGTTGCAATGGCTATAATTCAGGCCGGATTTCAACGTTGGCAAAGGGTGTCGGCAAATCATCGCGACTCATCGAAGGTTGTTCGGCCCACGCAGGATCAGGTCTCCAGGTAGTCGACCATCTGAGTAATTGGTCTGCCGGCATGGGATGGGCGATGCCGTAACCTTGGGCCAGTTGACAGCCAAGTTGCAGTAACATGGTGCCGTGTTCAATGGTTTCTACCCCTTCAGCGATGACTTGGCGGCGAAAGGCGGCGGCCAGTCCAATCACCCCGTCCAGAATAGCTAGGTCATCAGGGTCTTCAAGCATGCCGCGCACAAAAGTCTGGTCAATCTTAAGTGTGTTGACCGGCAGCCGTTTTAGGTAGGTCAGAGAGGAATAGCCTGTGCCAAAATCATCTAGTGCAAATTTCACCCCGATCTCCCGGCAGGCATGCATCACTTGAGATACATTGGTTAGGTCTTCCAAGGCACTGGTTTCAAGTATTTCCAGCTCTATATTTTTTGGACTGACACTGGGATGTGCTGCCAAAATCTTTCTGAGCTGTTCAACAAAGCCCACATGCTGTAACTGACGAGCACCAATATTGACACTGATAGGGAGATGCAGCCCTACAGAACTCCAGTATTCCATCTGAGACAATGCAGTATTGATGACCCATTCCCCTATATCAATGGCCAGAGAATGGTCTTCGATTATAGGCAGGAATGTTCCAGGCGGCAGCAGCCCTCTTTCCGGGTGTTGCCAACGGATCAAGGCCTCAGCACCAATGACAGTCCCTGTGTGCATGTTGACCTTAGGCTGGTAATACAGCACAAACTCACCGTTATCCAGGGCATCTTGGATATGCGCCAGGCTTTCGTGGTGGTCGCGGATATTGCTGTCCTGCTCAGCATCAAAGCTGTGGTAACGGTTTTTACCTGCCAGTTTGGCTTGATACATCGCTTGGTCAGCCTGGCGTAACAGTTGATCGGCATCCACTGCTTGCGTCTGTGGGTAGAAGGTTACGCCGATACTGGCCGAGACTTGGAGGATGAGATTACCAATATGCAGTGGCTCAGCAGCAGCAGTGAGGAGGCGAGTGAGCATTAGGTTGTGGACGTTGGCATCAGCCAGGTCATGCAGCACAGCGACGAATTCGTCGCCGCCTATGCGTGCGAGGGTATCGCCTTCACGTAAGGCTTGTTTCATCCGCGTTGCCACGGCGATTAATAATTGGTCACCAGCCTCATGTCCATGCGTGTCGTTGATAGCCTTAAAACCGTCGAGATCAAGAAAAGCCACCGCCAGTGGTTTGCCATGTCTTTGTGCTTGAGTCATGGCTTGCCGCAGACGGTCTGCTAACAGTACGCGATTGGGCATGCCAGTCAACGGGTCGAAATGGGCGATCTGCTCTAACTCGCGCTCATGCGCTTTGATCATGGTAATGTCGGAAAATAGGGCCACGTAATGCTGGGTGTTACCTTGATTATCATATACAGCACCGATAGTTTGCATTGCTGCATAGACTTCGCCATCTTTACGGCGGTTCCAGATTTCGCCGTGCCAGTGGCCGTGTTCGATTAGATTGGACCACATAGCGGTGTAGTAAGCTTTTTCTTGGCGGTTAGAGCCAAGTATGCGTGGGTTTTGGTTCAAGACTTCGTCACGGCTGTAGCCGGTGATACGGCTGAAGGCGGCATTTACATCAATAATCGAGCCGTCAGCAGCAGTGATCATGATGCCTTCGCGAGCATGCGTAAATACATTGGCGGCCAAGTGCAGCTTGGTTTCTATCTCTTTGCGATTAGTGATGTCGCGGGTAACTCCGATAAAGTGAGTTAACAGGCCCTGTTCGTTAACAACGGGCGAAATTGTCAGCTCGCTCCAGAAAGTAGTGCCGTCTTTGCGGTAGTTAATGATTTCGCCATAAAACTCCGTAACATTATTCAGCGCTTCGCTTATCGCCTGTACCGTCAGTGGATCCGATAAAGGCCCTTGGAGAAAACGGCAGGTTTGGCCCAGAATTTCTGTTTTGTTATAGCCTGTCATTGAGGTAAAAGCATCATTCACAAAGATGATGCGTCTATCAGAACTACTTATGAGCACGCCTTGGGAGACGGCTTTCAGGGCGAGGTCGCTTACCCGAAGCTGTTCTTCAGCACGTTTGCGTTGGGTGATGTCGATGCCAACAACAGCCAAACGAATATCATTTTCCAAATAAATCGGCATCGCATTAAACATTACATTGATGTGACCGCCATTTGGGTTGTGGTGGATCGTTTCAAAGCTGACGTTAGTCCCGGTGTAAGCTTGATTTAGTCCATCAATTAGTTTGCTTCGTTCTTGTAGGTTAATCCACCAGGGTGTGTCAGGAAAGTATTTGCCGATGAGCTCTTCGCGCGGCATGTCTGCAAAAAGTAACGCAGTATTATTGATCTCCACTAGCCTGCCTTGTTGATCGAGGATACCCGCCAGAAAGCTCAATTGATCGAATACGGCATAGAAAATTGCATCGGAGTTCTTGCGTTCAGTGATGTCGGTAATAAACCCGTGCCACAGGGTGGCGCCACTGTCTTCACTCTCTGGTAGCGCATTACCTAACAGCCAGCGGATTGTGCCATCGTCAAATTTAACTCGATATTCAAGGTGCCAAGGGGTTAGATTTTGTGCTGATTCTTGAATGGAGGCGGCAATTTCATCACAATCATCTGGATGTAAAATTGCGAATACTTTAGAGGCATCTTCACGGACTTCATTGGGACTGACGCGGTATATCTGGCGAATAGCGTCACTAGCAAAAGGAAAGCAGGCACTGCCATCAGTGTTTAAACGATATTGGTAGACTACGCCAGGCACCCGGCTAGAAATTTTCTGGAGTAGACTCAAAGACGCTTCCATTGTCTGCTCGGCTTGCTTTCTACCATCGATATTTTCTACTACGGCAACAAAGTGATCCGGCGAACCATCTGCATGTCGGATCAACTTCTTGGATAAGTTGCCCCAGACCAGCTCACCATTCTTGCGTATATATTGCTTTTCCAGAGTGAAGCTTGAAATCTTGCCAGCCAGAGCTTGCTCGATAATATCGTCATCGGATTGATGGTTATCGGCGTGAGATAATTGCTTGAAGGCCATGTAAAGCAGCTCATCACGGCTGTAACCGAAAATATCGCACCACCCTTGATTAACGGTTAAAAAATAACCATCCAATGATATTTCAGCGATACCGATAGGCACGGCCTCGAAAGTTGAACGAAAACGTGCCTCGCTTTGTGCTAGTAAAGCGGTGCGCTCTTCTACAAGACGCCGGAGCGTGCTCCCGCGACCAGAAGCGACAATAGCGAATGCACCTACCATGCTAGTCATTAGTAGGCCGACCAATAAAATGAGCCACGCGTTATCCGAGCGATGAAAGGCAAAATAATCCTCAGTTGGAGCGACTTCAAAGTGCCAAAGGCGGCCTCCTACTGGAATAGCTAAACTGCTTACAAGAGAAAAATTTCTGCCAAAAAAGCCATTCTCTTGTGGAATCGAAGACTTAAGTTGTTGCTGATCACTGGAAAAAATTAGTTGCTCTGACGATGGCGCACTGTCATCGATAAGCCTGTAGGAGAGGCCTTTCTTATTAAGATCTTTAAGAGCAGTATTGACAATGTCCCCGCCCCGGAAAACCGCAACCGCATAACCTGAAATATTATCGCGACGTTCTTCTAGGCTTTGATGAGGCAAACCGTTGCGAAAGACTGGCAGGAAGGCAAGTATTCCATACTGATTCCCGTGCTCCTGAACTAAAGTAATCCGGCCCGTAGTGGCAATTTCTCCGGTATCTCTAGCCCGGTCGATAGCGTCATGCCGTAACGTATCGGAATACACGTCATAACCTAATGCGTTTTCGTTTCCTTTATAGGGCTCAATAAAACTAACAGGTACATAAACGGGACGATTTTTCGCAACCATAATCTGATTCTGGTCATCCCGTTCAGAGATTTGGGCGTTTAGGTAGCCTTCTTGCTTTAAAGTTTCTTCAAAAGTAGCCCGTTCAGAGAAAGTAATTTGAGGGTCCCATCCCAGTGCCTGAATACCTTGAAAATTATCCAGTAAGTTAGCAACAAAGGTTCGAAACTCTGTTCGATCAACTCTGTTCGAGGCAGCATAGAAACGTCCGAGGGAACGCAGTACATTGATATGCGTCGAAATTGATTTTTCCAGGGCGACGTTTAACTCGGCAGCTTGTTGCCCGAACTCGAGTTTGATCCGCTCGCCGTTATTTGTTGCCTCATAAAAAACGGCAGTTGTTGTCAGGAAAAACATGGCGATAATCGGCAAGGTTATCGCCAAGCGTCTATTTCGCCATAGCTCAGTAGGACGCTGTACCCAAACCAAAACAAGCGGGGTAAAAATAAACACGCCTAAGGCATCGCCCATCCACCAGGTTCCCCAGGTGGCCAAGAAGTTTGCGGTTGGTATTCGCGCGGCAGCCACCAGGGTCGAGGCCGCCAGAGTCGAATTGAGTATGGTGCTTACGATACCGCCAAAGAAAAACAGGTAAAAGACGTCTTTCTCTGTAGCAAGCGGGTTAGGAAAACGGCCAAAACGGCGGACTAAATAAGCGCCGACAATGGCTTGTAAGCTTGCTCCGCTGCTGATAGCCAGAGTAATCGCTACTGAAATTGGTATTTCTGAGGGGAAGTCGGCAACTGAGGTCGAAAAGTTAACCAGGAAAGAGCCAAGCAGTATTCCCGGCCAGACACGGTAACCGTAGATAAGAATGCCCGCCAAAGCGATACCGGAAGGTGGCCAAATAGCCGTTGCATACCCAGGTGGAATAGCCAGAAAAGCGCCAAGTTTGCCCGTTACGAAATAGGCTAAGGCCAAGCCTATAATTTGCAGCAGCCACGCATAAGGTTGAATCAATAATAGCGCTGCTGAAAATTGAGCGTGGGGCGGATGGTTATCTTTAGACATATAAATTTTTTTTTTACTGACAGCCCGCCGCCGGAGCATCAAATATTTCCCGCAGAAGTGAATGATAAATTCTACTTCTTCAAATTAGTCAGGATTGGTTTGGGTGAGTTATTGCAGATTCTGTTTGATTGGTTCGCTTATTAAAGCTAACCAATCGCTTCTTTGTAACGGTGTCTATCTCAAATTGGCATCACGTTGCCTGCCATTGCCCGAGCAAGGTGATACCAATATTTTGATCATAATCAGATTTACTTTAAATCGGCCCAGCTCGAAATTGGAACGATTTAAAACTCTTCCCAATCGTCGCTACTGGCTGCTTTAGCTGGTTGTGATTTTGGTTTGACTGGCGAATTAACGTCTTTTTTCAAGCGCATGACAGCAATGCCAACGTCATTGGATGCATTGCTAAAAGGCGATCCTCCAGCCAACATACGATCAGCCTCCTGGTATTTTTTGGCATTGATAGTGTTAGCGATTTTGCCTGCTTCAACATGAAATGCTGCATGTTTAGCAACGCACTCGGTAAAGCTGGCACGCTGCCCAACCTGTGCCTTGGCGTCGCCATACAGCCATTTACCGAAATCACAGCAGTTATCCTTTGAGATTGTGGCCGCATCAAGTTCTTCTTTTTGGGTTATTGCTGCGCGCAACTTAACTTTCCATGCGGAGTGTTTTTCCAAGACATCATCAAAATTAATAGTGGATGTCACTGGCGCAGTTGCAGGTGCTGATTGTGCTTGATAAGTTTGCACTTTAACCGGCGCGGCGGGTTTGTTAGTAAATGAGCTGCTGCTAGAAACCGTTCTCTGACTAGAACGCCCCCCACTTTGGCCATCGACGTTAAATTGCCCAACGGTTGCTGTTAAGTTTTGGGTTTGCTCTTCCAAAGATTCTGCAGCGGCGGCGGCTTGTTCAACCAAAGCGGCATTTTGCTGAGTGACATCATCCATTTGGCCGATGGCAAGATTTACCTGTTCGATACCGGCGGTTTGTTGCACCGAAGCCGAGGCAATTTCGGACATGATGACTGTTACGCCGTGGATGGAATTAACAATCTCGCCCATGGTTTTACCGGCATTCGTTACTAGTCGAGTACCATCTTCTATTTGCTCCACGGAGTTGCCAATCAGGTTTTTAATTTCCCCAGCTGCGGCGGCTGCGCGTTGCGCCAAATTGCGCACCTCTCCGGCAACGACTGCAAAGCCACGGCCTTGCTCACCGGCACGGGCGGCTTCGACAGCCGCATTAAGTGCCAGAATATTGGTTTGAAAAGCAATACCGTCGATCGTGCCAATAATATCCACGACTCTGCGTGAAGAATCATGGATAGATTCCATGGTTTGCACTACTTGCCCAACCACCTGCACACCTTTGCTTGCAACATCAGTCGCATTGACTGCTAACTCATTAGCATGTTTGGCATTTTCGGTATTGTGATGCACGGTAGAGGTAAGCTCTTGCATGCTGGCGGCGGTTTCTTCTAGGCTGGCTGCCTGCTCTTCAGTGCGGTGCGATAAATCATTATTACCGGCAGCGATTTCTTTGGCGGCATTGCTGATCGAATCGCTCGCTTCTTTGATTTCGCCAATCATGGTTTGCAAGTTTTCTACGGTGGTATTTAAACCTTCTTTTACTTGGCCAAACGTGCCGGGATAGTCCCTGGTGACGGTTTGGGTCAGGTCGCCTGCTGCCAGGGCTTTGGCAACGCGCACGGTATCGTCAAAAGCATGTTCACAAGTGGCGACTAAGGTATCTATATCAGTCAATATGTCTTTAAAAACAAACTCAAAGCGATCGGCATGACTACGTTTTGAAAAATCACCTTTTACACCGGCTTCAACCAACGACTTGATTTCATTATTAACAGAAAGCAGCGCTGTTTTAACGGCATCTACTGCATTAGTTACTTTAGCTTTGTCACCGGGCAGACGGTCCATTTCATGAGAGAAATCACCTTTGGCATATTTTCCGACAACATCGACAACCTGCATTTTTACCGCTATGTGAGTAGCGACCAGTTCATTAATTTCATTAGCCATCTTGCCGTAGATGCCGGGAAATTGGCTGGCGTCAATTTGCTCATGGATCCAGCCTTCGGCGTGTTTTTGCGCCATTACATTTTGAGCGGAGACAAAGTTTTTAATGGCATCTTGCATTATTTTCATTGAACCCAATAACCTTCCCACTTCATCTCTTTGTTGGGTGTTGATATTGGAATTGAGATTGCCCTCAGAAATTGCAGAAGCGATTTGTTGTGCTGATTGTAATGATCGTGAGATGCCTTTAATCAGTTTTACCGCAATAAAGGTCAGTATTGCTAAACCAAGAATACTGATAGCAACCATAACAAACAACAATGTTTGGTAACGGCTTTGAGATGCTTCATATTCCTGTTTGGCGACATCTTGTTGGAGTTGGATAAGTAATTCAATGTCTTTATTGAGTGGTGCAAAGACCGGACCCAAAACTTCTTTAATCTGTTTTAGTAGCTCTTCATTATTTGCTTTCTTTAACAGCTCCAAAGCGGGTATTAGCCCTTTGGCAACATAATTTTCTCTATCTTTTACAAACTGCTTAGCGAGTTTTGTTTCCTCAGCCGTCAAAGTAGTTGCCGTATAAGCTTCCCAAAGAGCGGTAATTTTGGTGCGGTTTGCCTCAATCAACGTCGTATCATTAACACCACCCAATGCATTGGTTGTTAAAGTTCTCAAAATGTCTAATTGCAGCATCTGGATTTCAGCCAGTTGTGCTAACGGCACTGCGTTATTTTCATAAACGGATTTCAGTCCATTACTTGTTTTTTGCATGCCTACCAAGCCAAGCGTGCCGACAATGATTGTTAAGGTCGCTGAAAAAACAATAATCAGAATCAGACGGGCTTTGATGGTGAGATTATTAAACATTGTGGCATTCCTGCTTATTTTGAAAATGGCGCTTAACTGAGCACGCTGGCTAACTAAACGAATTTCAAAAGTATAGTCACAAAACTGGTAATGATAATTGTGCCAGCGTATTTTGTAGGAGTTGTCCGGCATAGCTAGGGCGTTAGCTTGTGTCGGTGCCCTTTGTTTGGACCAGTAAAAATTTGCTAAGTGCTTAATTGGTACTCGTCTTGGTACACAATAAATAAGTTATTCAATGGTGCTATGTGGAATCGTATAAAACAAAAAAGCCGCATGGTTAGCGGCTTCTATTTGTTTTTGGTGTCGTGTGGTGTTGCTTGTTACTTTACTCCACGTTTTGTATTTGTTCGCGCATTTGCTCGATCAGCACTTTAAGCTCAATGGATATTTGCGTCATATCTTTGTCTTGAGATTTGGAGCCTAAAGTATTGGCTTCGCGGTTTAACTCCTGCATCAAAAAATCCAGACGTCTACCGACCGGTTCCGGTTGGTTAAGCACGCGTAACACCTCTGTAATATGAGTTTGCAAGCGGTCAAGTTCTTCAGTAATGTCGAGCTTTTGAGCCAATAGCACCAGTTCTTGTTCCAGCCGATCGAAATTGGGTTCAGCAACCAGCTCTCTGATGCGCTCTTTCAGTTTGCGACGTAGTGAATTTAATACCTCGGGCAGGCGTTTGCTGGCGAGAGCGACATAATGCTGCATTTTGAAGCAGCGATCTTCAATCAATAATTTAAGCTGGGCGCCTTCTCTGCCGCGGACTTCATGCAGCTGCGCCAATGCTTGTGTGACCAGGTCAATAATTGCTTCGGCAAGCACTTCTTTATCGGTTTCCGGCTCTTGTTGAATGCCCGGAAAAGCCAGTACATCCAGCGCTGAAAACGACAAGGCGGCGGACATTTGTTGTTCAATGGCATCCGTGGCCGATAAAAGTGCTGCCACGGCTTGCGTGTTAACGATAAAGGTTTGTCCGTCTTTGGCTTGTTTTTTGTAGTTTAACGAGCATTCAATCTTGCCTCGGCTGATTTTGCCGGCAATCAGCGTGCGTAATTCGGATTCGATAAAACGCAGGCGTTCTGGCAACTTGATGTTGATATCGGAGTAGCGGTGATTGACCGAGCGCAGCTCACAGGTCAGAGTTAAATTGCCGATTTCTACTTCTGTACCGGCAAACGCGGTCATGCTTCTTATCATTTTTCACCTATACTCGGAGGGTCTTTAATTAACATCTTAATGTGGTAAATGACTGAATACTACGACCCGGACACTTATCCTAAGGAATGGAATTATCTTCAAACTGGGACCATTATAGACCAGTACATGATTGAGCGGGAGCTTGCGCACGGTGGCTTTAGTTCGGTGTACTTGGCGCGGCAGCTGGCTGATCAAGTACAGGTGGCGATTAAAGAATATTTACCCAGAAAGCTTGCGCATCGCACCTGGAATAATTTGGTGGTCGCTAATGACGAGGCATCACTGGTGTTTTTTAAGCGTGGCCGGGCGCTGTTTTTTGAAGAAGCTAAAGTGTTATCCACCTTAAAACATCCCAATATTGTCGAAGTCACCAATTTTTTTCAGGCCAATGACACTGTCTATATGGTGATGACCTACGATTATGGCGTCACTTTAGACAAAATTTTAAGCACCAAAATGCTGCCGGTGACTGAGCAGTTTTTGTTGGCAGTGTTTAATTCGCTTCTGGCGGGGTTAGCGCATATTCACCAACATCAATTTATTCATCTTGATATAAAACCGACCAATATTTTGGTGCGTCCCGGTAATGATGCATTGTTATTGGACTTTGGCGCCATCCAAAGTTATCCAAAAACGCATCTAAGTAAGCAAAGTAAGGTACTGACCAAAGGTTTTTCGCCGCTGGAGCAGCATGATTTAAATGCCCAACTGGGTCCATGGACGGATATTTATGCAGTGGGGGCCAGCATGCGTGCCTGTCTGGATTGTAAAACGCCGATCGCTGCAACTGAACGGGTCAAACAAGATCCATTGGTACCTGCCGTTAAGGCATTCAAACGTAAATTCCCCGAGTATTTGTTAGCTGCTATCGATTGGGCCATGGCTTTACATCCGCAACAACGACCCCAATCAGTTGAGCAATTGCAACAGGCACTGGCGGGAAATTAAACTGTTAAACCATTAAGTGAGTCTTCAACGCTTCGCTTGTAGGCGCCCATAGAGTGCGCGCTTCCGGTATACTCTGCGCTTTTTCAATATAACCCGAGAACTACATGAGACCTAGCGGACGCAATCCAGATCAACTCAGAGAAATTTCATTTACCTGCGGTTTTACCAAGCACGCCGAAGGTTCGGTTCTAGTTGAATTTGGTGACACCCGAGTGTTGTGTACCGCCAGCGTCGATAAAAGCGTACCGCGATTTCTTAAGGGTAAAGGCGAAGGTTGGGTAACTGCTGAGTACGGTATGTTGCCACGTTCTACACACAGCCGTATGAATCGTGAAGCCAGCCACGGTAAACAAGGTGGCCGTACTTTGGAAATTCAACGTTTGATTGGTCGTTCACTACGCGCGGCGGTAGATCTAAAAGCCTTGGGCGAACACACCATCACGATTGACTGCGACGTATTACAAGCTGATGGCGGTACCCGCACTGCCGCTATTACCGGCGGTTTTGTCGCCTTATCATTGGCGGTGGACAAAATGCTTAAACGCAGACAAATCAAAACCAATCCGTTACATGGCCAAGTTGCTTCTGTATCTGTGGGTATTTTTAATGGCGTACCGGTGTTGGATTTGGATTATGCCGAAGACAGCAATGCGGAAACCGATATGAACGTGGTGATGAACGACGCGGCCGCATTTATTGAAGTACAAGGCACCGCAGAAGGCCACGCCTTCAGAAAAGAAGAGCTTGATGCAATGCTGGAATTAGCAACCTTGGGCATTACCCAATTGTTGGAAAAACAACGCATCGCCCTAGGAACTAACGATTAATGTTAGCGACTTTGCAGCAGCTTGTTTTAGCCAGTAGCAACGCTGGCAAAATTCGCGAGATTCAAGCGTTATTACCGAACTATCCGATCGTTGCCCAATCGGCATTCGACATTACTGAAGCCGAGGAAACTGGCCTTAGTTTTGTCGAAAATGCCATCATTAAAGCCAGAAACGCGGCCTTACATTCAGGGCTTCCGGCGATTGCCGATGATTCCGGCTTAGTGGTGGATGCATTGCACGGCGCACCGGGAGTGTTATCGGCGCGCTATGCAGGTGCCGGAGCTACTGACCGGGATAACCTGCAAAAAGTATTACAGGCGCTTGACGGCGTTCCTGATGAACAACGCACAGCCCGATTTGTCTGCGTTATGGTGTTTATGCAACATGCAGAAGATCCGTTGCCGGTGATTGCGCAAGGCGTTTGGGAAGGTCGGATTCTACATCAAGCCAAAGGCGAAAACGGCTTTGGTTATGACCCCGTGTTCTGGGTGCCGGAACGGGATTGCGCAGCCGCAGAACTATCAGCTGAGTCTAAAAACGCTCTTAGTCATCGAGGTAAAGCGCTGAAAACATTGGCCGCATTGATTAAAGCTTGAAGTAGATTTGGTTAAAATCATGTCATACCAATTACTCGCTATCGCCAGGCAATTTGCCGACTCTGCCAGCCACATCACCCCGCTTGGCAATGGCTTGATTAACGATACATTTCTGGTCAAGTCCGCCTCTCAACCATTTGTTTTGCAACGCATCAACACTCAGGTTTTCCCCAATCCTGAGCAAATCATGACCAATTTGGTCTCGCTCAGTCAGCATATAGCGCAAAAAAACAGTGCCGACGTCAGATTGCAACTGCCGCAGATTTTAAGCACAGTTACCGATGACTCTCTATATCAAGATGAGCAAGGCGGAGCTTGGCGCGCATTGAGCTTTATCGCAGACAGTGAAAGCCTAGAAGCTGTGCGCACGCTGGATGATGTCCGGCAGACAGGTCAAGCGCTAGGCCACTTCCATCGATTATTAAGCGATCTTGAGCCCGATAGCTTACATGACACCCTGCCCGGTTTTCACATTACTCCTGGTTACTTGCAGCAATATCGACAGGCATTAGCAGAGACTTCGGTAGCGCAGGATGCTTATTGCGCGGAATTTATCGACCGGTTTCAGCACCGGGCTGATGAACTGGAAGCGGCTAAAGAGCAAGGGCTACTATCCCTGCGGGTTATTCACGGTGACCCCAAGCTCAATAATTTTTTGTTTGATATAAACAGTCTGCAAGTTATCAGCCTGATAGATCTGGATACCGTCAAGCCAGGGTTGGTGCATTATGATGTGGGCGATTGCGTTCGGTCTTGCTGCCACAATTCAGATAGTGGCGTGTTTGATCTGGAACGTTGCAGAGCGTTATTAACAGGCTATTTAAACGAGGCTGCGGCGTTTTTTACCGATCATGATTACCAATATCTCTACCCTGCCATTCGGCTAATACCATTCGAATTAGGCTTGCGCTTTTACACCGACTACCTACAAGGTAACCGCTATTTTAAAGTGACCGAACCCGAGCAAAACTTGCGCCGTGCGGCTGAACAATTCCGTCTATGTGAGAGCATTTTGGCGCATGAACCAGCGATTAATAGGCTGATTACCGAGTTAAGGCCTGGTGAATAATTTAACTATCGCGCAATTGACGCAAACCTTTCCCAAGCCAGGCGAATTGGTCTGGATCGGCGTCAGGCCCGCGCGAGGCGAGTCTATGATCGCTGTCGATGAAGTCCTGGCAGACCAACGCTCCGGCTTAATAGGCGATCGTTACAACGGCAGCAGCGGCAAACGCCAAGTCACCTTAATCCAGTGGGAACATCTTGCCGTGCTGGCTTCGATGACCGGAAAAACTATTGCCCCCGAAATGTTACGCCGTAACTTAGTTATCAAAGGCATAAATCTATTGGCGTTAAAAGATCACACTTTCCAAATCGGCGATGCCATTCTACAAACCACCGGCTTATGTCATCCATGCTCAAAAATGGAACAGATATTAGGCACAGGTGGCTATAACGCCATGCGCGGCCATGGCGGCTTGACTGCCAGAGTTGTAAAGAGCGGTGTGATGCGAGTTGGTGATTCGTTAATTGTTAATGACAGCTGATGAGGCTAGAAATAACAACCATCACCTTTGTTAAGCTGCTGAGGTAAGAGAGTCAAAAATAAAGCTAATTGTCTGCGTATTGTTCATCGTTATACAGGTCAAAATAATAAGACCGACAGCAAGTTTAATATGATTATTAATGCTAGCGCTTCGCAAGCAACCTGACAAAAGCAAAAGTTCAGGCACGAACCAGTGGCTTGAGTAGAGAAAGAGTTCTGTCCCCCAAAAACTATTAAAAATCCAGTTATAAAATATTATTGCCAATAGTGCGGATGCTAAATTTCGATCAAAGTGTGACAGATGTATTAATACTGTAGCGCCGAAAGCAACTAGCCCCAATAGGACAATTGCAAACCAACGATCTAAAAAGAGAAAAGTTTGTGTTTCACCCAAGGTAAACATAAATTGGAATTTATGCTTATTTTTAACTGCTCTGTCATTGGTAACGATATTTGGCTTAGACGAAAAAAGGGTATCGCCCAGCGTTGTAGGAAATTTAAGAAAACGGTTTATCGGATCTATTGTCAGCGCTTCTTTTCTGGAGGCGTTATCAAAAAACGAGTAGTTATCCCGGTTGTATATTTGATTTCCAAGAAAAGCCAAAAAGAAAGTCACGACAATTGCAATAATCGAACCAGCTATAGTTTTTAATAGCGCTGATTTTAGGTTTTTTTCAATTGAAAAAGAAGAAAACAACTGAAGAATTGAAATTGGAAGAATATTGGTAATTGTAATTCCCGCCCCAAAGGCTCCAAGCACCACCCAGGCCCAAAAAGGCCTACGAGTTTTTGCTTGGAATGCGTAGCTCATCAATAAGATTCCCATCGTAATAACAAGGGATGACAAGCCAAAGCTGTCCGGAATGGAGCCAAAGATTAATTGGCTAAAAGATACGATTGCTACTAAGGTCATTAGCAACGCTTGTAATGTAGTTAGAATTAATCGCCGTAGAATCAGGTAAATGAAGCTTGCCTGCAAGGCAGAAGCCAATGGTAATAGGAGTAGGGCAAGTTGTTTACGGATGGCAAACTCATCGCTTTCTAAAACTAAAGCAAGAATTTTTGTAATTCCTCTAATCGGCAAACTGAAATAATAAGCAAAATTAGGATGTGCAAACCCAGTTCGTCCTCCACCCCATCCATTGCCCAGATCACTCAGAGCTGATACCGGATCGCTATCAAATAGGGTATCCCACTGGTTAAATACTCCAAGGTGATAGAATTTCAACTCAAGCGAATAGCTGATAAAAAAAGCAAAAACTAGTAAAAAAACAGCTAGATATAAGTCTATTTTTCTTAACACGAATGGCTGCACTACGTTAATCCCCTTGTGACGAAGTTCCATTGAATAAAATTTTGATAAGCAAGAAGTTTTTATCGAAAAGTGAACTATTTGTTATTAGGCGAATTCATATCATAAGTACAAAACCACTGAAGAGAATTAACTATATGATTTATTTAGTATCGTCTTTGAGATCTTGAATTAGAAGCCCATGTTCGTCATTGCTAACTATCTCCCAACCAGAATCAAGTAGATTTTTTTGATCAACATCTGGTATTGGAAAATCACGTGCCTCCAAACCAAATCGGCCGGGAAAAAAGCCGGCATGAATTGGCCTGTTCATTGAGTGGGTTTTAATGTTGACTATCGTAGCCATCAATCCATCATGCCCCTCATTCGCAGCCACTAAAGCTAGCATTTCTTCGTTTTGAGCAATATTGACAGGCTCGGTTTGTCTTACTCGCGCATCACATTCGATACGAAACAAATACGCAATATTCGATACCAGAAAGGTATTGCTTTCAGGTAGGCATAAATGTTTTTGCCCAGTTGTATAGGCATTAGTAAGGATTGGGGAATCATTATTTCTAGTTTGAAATGCGTCTGAAAATAGTGCGAAATTTATATGAAATAAAAACAATATGATGATAAATACGGACTCGATTTTGCCTAACCATTTAGAAAACAACTCAGTTGAGTTTTGAAAAGCAGGTATCAGCAAAATCACCAGCAAAAAGGGTGTGTATTGCAATGTGTGGCGAATATTGATTACTTCGCCCCATTGATAGCGAGTTCTTGCAGCAATAACTATGCAAGAGCCGACGAGAACATAGGTCGTAGAAATAACGATGGTGTTTTGTCCAGCCGTTGCCAAATTGCGCCAGACATACTTTATAAATAGCCAAGATAAACAGCTGGTTACTAAGACAAGCGCTAAAAGCCCGGGAACAGACCAAGCGATATAGTTCCCGCACTCGCTACATGCGGTTACATCTTTTATTAGTACCTGAAGATAAGTACGTAAATTTTCGATAAGGCCGATAGTGCTTGGAGGCATTTGGTAGGGGTTTAGTGAGCCGAATAAATATATGTTCCTTATCAATACAGGCAACACAATAATGGCTATCCCCAAAAAGGTACTGGCGGCGTTCTTGTAAATAATAACGCGTCGGTCAGTTGTGTTATTTACAAGCCATAAGTAGCAAAAATATAACGCCAATGTAATTAACAAAGCCAGATGCGCATTTCTCAGGGCGTATGCCATCCCTGCGAGAAGTCCGCCGCCAATTAAACCAACGGTTGATTTGGAATTTAACGTTAAGCCTATGGCTGCAACAGCAAGCGCCAGGGCAAACATATCAGTTAAGCCTGTTGATGAGTTAAGTAGTACGCTCGGTGATATGACACTTAAACCGGCAACGACTAATGCATTACGCGCCCCTAATGCATTACGAAAACATAAATACAGTAGCCAAGGCAGTAGAATAGCGGACCAATGGCTTATTTCTATCGCAACATCTTTTGCGTCAATGCCAGTTGTAGATATTGCAGCTATAGCAATTGCAAAGCCTATTGGAAATAGCCCTGTTTCAACTTGGTCAGTGTCGCTTGGAGATAGTCCATAAGGCGTGGTTGATGTCGAGCCGGAGCTAACCAAATTTCTAGCCTGCTCAATATAAAATGCGCTATCCGGCGAATATGGAAAATCTGGCGATCTGTAGTGCAAATGCACTGCCGTTAACATTGAAATTGCCGTCAAAATAATCCATGGAATTCCTGACAGGCGGATGTTGACTGCCTTAATGGTTTTTTTGTACTTTTTTAAGAATTCGCCACCAGCCATACGCCCTCACAAATTAACAGTACTCCAAGTATACGGAGTGCAGACACGCTCTCCCCTAAAGCCATGCCCACGATTACAGTCAAGCCAAAGCCTAGGCCAACCAACGGATAGGCTTTGCTGACATCCCATGTTGATAATACTTTAAGCCATACGATTGCACCTAGGCCATAAAGTGCGAAGCCGCCAAATATAAATTTATTAGTCATCACAATCCAAGGCAAACGCCACGTTAAAGGTTGTGTTAATGCTTGTTTGATTTCCATATTCGACATGCCTGCTTTTAGCAAAAACTGAGCGGCGACAGAAAGAATGATGCTGATGACGGCAACTAACAGAACGCGCATGGGTTAATCCAAGGTTGTAAAGTGGGCGGCAAGGGTGATAGCAATCATTGCCATGATAGTCAGGCGACTTCCGAAGTCGCGGATTGCAAACACCAGTGGATCGTCATGCATTTCTCCACGCGCTGTTTTAATCCACAATCGCGCCAGCCAATAAATCAAGCCAATAGCGACTAGCCACAAGCCTTGAGGGCTAGCGTAGCGCACCTGGGTTTCAGGCGCACTGATGAATAATCCGAATACGACGACAGCAGATAATGCAGCGCCGATACCTAGTGGCCATAGTACCGCAAGATCAGTGGTGCGGTAATCACGGCCATTTGTGGTTTCCCGGCCGCTTTGCTGCAAGGTCAGCAATTCCGCACAACGTTTAACTAAGGCAAGACTGAAAAAGATAAACACCGAAAAAGCCAGTAACCATGAACTTGCAGGAATATTCATAGCTACAGAACCAGCAATGATGCGTAAGGTATAAAGCAGCGAAAGGACTATGACATCAATTAATACATAGGTTTTGAAAATCCATGTATAGGTTGTTGTGATTACCAGATACAACAGCAGCATCCAGAAAAAATTTAACGATACCTTTATCGCTAGCGCTAAACCTAAGGTTAGTAATATGGCTGCTACCGTAATGCCTTTTAAGATTGGAATCTGAGCGCTGGCAAACGGGCGATGCTTTTTGCGGGGATGGGTGCGGTCACTATCAAGATCCCACAAGTCATTACCCATATACGTTGCCGATGCCGTAAAGGAAAAGGCAAAAAAAGCTAATGAGATAGCCAGTAGTTTATCAACGTCTTGAAACGAAAAGGCGGTCAATAGCGGAACGAATAACAGCAAATTCTTAAACCATTGATGCACACGCATAGCCCGCAACCAAAGCTTTATGTCAATTTTAACAGCTGGAATCTCTAGTTCGATAGGCGTGTTTTTACGAACAGTGTCACCGACGTTACGTGATGTATTGACCAAAATTGCCGCTTGCGCCGCTTGCCAGATAGGCAGGTCTGCTTTGCTATCGCCGGCATAAACAAAATCAGTTCCTACCGTTTCCTGAATTGCAGCCAGTTTAGCCGAGCCTTTTAGGTTGAGGTTTTCACTGCTGGCCAGTACGGTATCGAATAAATCAAGATGCGCTGCGACGGCATCAGCAATGCTGCTGTTTGCAGCGGTGGCAAGAATCAACGGTCTGCCATTTTGTTTTTCATGGCGTAAATAATCGATTAATTCTACCCGATAAGGCAGATTAGAAGCTTTCAGGGTCAAACGATTTGCTATGTTTGCCTTGAATTCAGCGCGTCCTTTGAGGAGCCAAAAGGGCAGTTTTAAAAGATCAACAGGATGTTGCTTGCCAAGTTGAATTATGGATTCAACCAAAGTATCTGTGGGCGTCAGTGTTCCGTCCAAATCAACAACGAGGGGAACGATTGATGTCTCGGTCATTCTGTTTTCCAGTCAGCAATTCTAATAAAGTTGATTAACAGCGCCGATCAACTGACTACTGTATAGGTATTGTAATGCAATAAAATAAGCTAATAGCCTATAGCTTTCGACAATTACCGACTTATTTTTGGCAAACAAAAAATTTAAGTTTCATTCAACATCAATATGCACTTCATTCCGGCGCAATGATGGTATCGTCCACGGCGGATCAAAGGCGGCAGAACGCGCTTTGGATAATATCTGGTAATGATTTTGCACAAGCCATGCTGTTAACACATTGGTTTTTTCAGCAATCATTTGTTCATTTATCGAACCTGAATACTTCAGTACCGCGACTTTTTTGCCGGGTATTTGTTTGATGGAAACCAATGGATCTATCGGTTTAGGCAATGTTGATAGCGTGTAATCAGCAGGCATAACAAAAGACATAATCCATTTAGCCCCTGTTTGTTGCTGTAATACCGGGGCCGTCATGGCAATTTTTTCGCTGTCTTGTTCGCGAAATACCGGCGAGGTCATGGCTATTTTGTCTTGGCTAATGTTTTTGCCAAAAATATAACCGGCTAGGCGATTAAAGCCGATTGAGCCGCTATTGGCGTAATCGGCGTCGATAACAGTTTCGGCGACCAGCAACTCTTGATACTGGCGGATTTGTATATCACCGTTCTCTAACAATACCGTAAACGGTGCCTCTTCACTGGTGCGTGCGCCAACCATCGAACAACCTGCTAAAAATAGGCTAGTCAGTATCTTAAGCAACTTTTTTATCATGATAAATCCTTGCTTTGACATTGAGCTTTGTGATTTAAAAACGCTTGTTATAGCGAGATGATTTTGCAGTCTACCGCAATTGGTTTTTTGCGGTAGATTAGCCTTTGATTTAATCCATAGTTTGGCAAAATATAATGAAAATTTACCAACTTTATCGGCAACAACAGCTTAATGTCACCAGCGCCCGAGCTTGGGAGTTTTTGTCGTCGCCTTATCATCTTAATGCGGTGACCCCAGATTTTTTTAATGTTGAAATCACCTCGCCTGTGCCTGAGTCAATTTATGCCGGATTGATGATCAGCTACCGGATGAAGGCTGTGTTCGGTATACCGATGGCATGGTTATCGGAAGTTAGCCATTGCCAGGTTCCGCAGCGCTTTATTTACCAACAGCGCGTCGGTCCGTTTAAGTTTTTAAGCCATGAAGTGCGTCTGACAGACACTGAAAGCGGTGTTGTCTTGGAAGATATTCTGTTTTATGCAATGCCGTTGGGTTGGTTTGGGCAACTTACCCATGCGCTATTGATTGGGGATAAGTTAAAACGTATTTTTGATGTGCGGCGCGATTACCTTCAAGCCAAATGGGGCAATTTATAAACGCGGAAATGAAAACCTAAAAATCTTAACAAGAAAGACAAAGATTCTTGCCAAGCAGCTTTTTTTAAAGGAAGCTTCACATCGTTAAACGCATTAAATCTAATGCATCCAATAACCCATCTACTAGGCAAAATATGAAAGCGAACATCGGTTTAATCGGACTGGCAGTAATGGGACAAAATTTAGTCCTGAATATGAACGATCACGGCTTTAAGGTGGCGGTGTATAACCGCACGACTAGCGTTGTTGATGAATTTCTATCCGGTCCTGCGCAAGGCACGGAAGTGGTCGGTACGCATTCTTTGGAAGAGTTGGTTGATAGCTTGCAGTCGCCGCGCATCGTGATGTTAATGGTCAAGGCGGGTGAAGTCGTCGATCAGTATATTGATAAATTGGTACCGCTGCTGTCGGCGGGCGACATTATTGTCGATGGCGGTAACTCGTTATTTACCGATACTAATCGCCGCACACAGGCGCTTACCGAACAAAATATTCTTTACGTGGGTGCGGGTGTTTCCGGTGGTGAAGAAGGTGCTCGTAATGGGCCATCGATTATGCCGGGCGGTAATAAAGCGGCATGGCCTGCGGTTAAGCCGATTTTTCAGGCGATTGCCGCGCAAGTTGACGGCGAGCCTTGCTGCCAATGGGTCGGTGATAATGGCGCCGGGCATTACGTCAAAATGGTGCATAACGGCATTGAATACGGTGATATGCAGCTGATTTGTGAGGCGTATCAATTGTTATCCGAAGGACTTGGCTTAAGCGCAGATGAACTGCATACAATCTTTGCCGAGTGGAATCGTGGTGTACTGAGCTCATACCTGATCGAAATTACCACCAACATTCTGGCCTATAAAGATGAAGACGGTTCGCCGCTGGTCGAAAAAATCCTTGATACCGCAGGACAAAAAGGCACCGGCAAGTGGACCGGCATTAATGCGCTGGACTTAGGAATTCCGCTGACCCTGATTGGTGAATCAGTGTTTGCTCGCTGTTTGTCGGCACTTAAAGATGAACGCATTAAAGCGGCACAACGCTTACCTAAAGTCATACCCGCTTTTAATGGCGACAAACAAGCTACTATCCAAGCTATTCATGATGCGCTGTACGCCGCCAAGATTATTTCTTATGCACAAGGCTTTCGTTTGATGCGCGAGGCTTCCAAAGAATACGGCATGTCGCTTAATTATGGCGAATGCGCCCTGATGTGGCGCGGCGGCTGTATTATTCGTAGCCAGTTCCTGAATGACATCAAGCACGCCTACGATGCTAATCCTGAATTAGAAAATCTGTTGTTGGCTGATTTCTTTACGAAGGCAATGCAGCAAGCCGATGCCGGTTGGCGCAAGGCAGTTGTTCTTAGTGTGGAGACTGGTATTCCGGCCCCTGCATTTTCGTCAGCGTTAGCCTATTTTGACGGCTATCGCAGCGAGCGCTTACCTGCCAACTTACTGCAAGCGCAACGGGATTATTTCGGTGCCCATACCTATGAGCGCATCGACAAACCCCGAGGCCAATTCTTCCATACCGATTGGACCGGCCACGGCGGTAAAACTGCGTCGACTACTTATACGGTCTGAGTCTTTCTGTTAAGTCGTCCATGGGAAACTTGCAACCATGGACGGCTTTTTTCTACAAATTACTGTGCCAAAAATAACTAAAACTATAAGCCGGGAGATTTCCGAATGAATGCAGAACCCTGTACCTACGTAATTTTTGGCGCGACCGGAAATCTGTCCCGGATTAAGCTGATGCCTGCGCTCTACCATTTAGATGTGGCGGGACGCTTGCCGGAAGGCACACAAATTCTGGCTATTGGCCGCAGGCCTTGGGATCAGCAGCAATGGCTAACGGAAGTGAGGGAAATGATCGAAAGCAAAATCAAAACGGAATTTGACGAGGCAGTGTTTCAGCGTTTTAGCCAACGTTTGCAATATCATCGAGGCGATTTACAAGACCCTGAATGTTATAGCGGTTTGGCAAAAACTCTTGGCGATAAGAAATTTCCTAAAAATATCGCTTTTTATCTGTCGATCAGCCCGTCCGATTTCGGGCCGGTGATGGAGTTACTAAGCAACAATCAGTTATTCAATGAAGAAACCGGCTGGCGCCGGGTGATTATTGAAAAGCCGTTTGGTTATGATTTAGATAGCGCCCAAGCCCTGCAAAAACGCATCAGTCATTATTTAACTGAAGAGCAGATTTATCGCATTGATCATTATCTAGGCAAAGGCATGGTACAAAATGTCTTGGTATTTCGTTTTGCCAATGTGATGCTCGAGCCGTTATGGAATCGTAACTATATCGATCATATCCAAATTACCCATTCCGAAGATTTTGGCATCGGCAGCCGGGGCGATTATTACGATAATTCCGGGGCCTTGCGCGACATGCTACAAAGTCATTTATTGCAGCTGTTAACCCTGGTCACGATGGAGCCACCGGTATCCATGGAGGCACATTCGTTAAGGGATGAAAAAGTTAAAGTATTAAAATCAATTCGGCCAATTCCGAAAGATGCGGTGCATGCCTATGCATTTCGCGGTCAGTATGGGCCCGGCGTCGTCAATGGCGAAAAAGTTAAAGGCTATTTGCAAGAAGAAAAAGTGCCCGCCGATAGCGTTACCGAAACTTATGCCGCGATGAAACTATACATCGACAACTGGCGCTGGCGCGGAGTGCCAATGTATTTACGAACCGGCAAACGCATGGCAAAAGCGCAATCAACTATTTCCATCTGTTTTCGCCACCCGCCGCTGCAATTTTTTCGTGATACCGAAATTCATTGTATGAATCAAAACTGGGTGCTGTTGGGCATTCAACCAGAAGAGTGCATCCGCATCGAAATGACGGTAAAAGAGCCTGGTCTGGAAATGGCAACCCGTACTCGTAGTTTGGATGCCAGTTTTCGCAATCAGGGCGAAAAAGCCATTGATGCTTATGAAGATTTATTGCTGGATGTGCTCAGAGGCGACAGCTCGCAATTCTTGCGTTTTGATGAAGTAGAATACGCGTGGCGGATTGTCGATCCGATTCTGCGAACCTGGGCGATGGAGCGAGATTTTATTCCTGTCTATCCTGCCGGTTCCTGGGGACCTGAAGACAACAGGCTATTTGAAAAAGAAGCGCAATTTTGGCGCAGTTCCTTAAATCCGGAGTGTAAATAAATGCAAGAAAACAGCCGTTGGCATGCTTTTGAAAATGCCGATCAAATTGCTGTCGCTGCTTGTCAGCAAATACTAAATGCCGCTAAGCGGGCTATTGCCAATCACGGTATGTTCAAACTGGTGCTAGCCGGTGGCAAAACACCAGAGCATGTTTATCAGCTGTTGTCACAAGCCGATACCAATTGGTCAAAGTGGGTGATTTATTATGGCGATGAGCGCAGTTTGCCCGCTGATCATCCTGACAGAAACAGCGTCATGGCTAGCCAAGCGTTGCTTAGTAAAGTGTCCATTCCTGCTGAGCAAATTCACACCATGCCTACCGAAATCGGTACAGAGCTCGCAGCGGCTTTCTACCAGCCATTAGTTGCTGCGGCGCTACCGTTTGATTTGGTGTTGTTGGGTGTGGGCGAAGATGGTCATACAGCGAGCTTATTTCCTGAGCATCAGCATGATCAAGGTGAGCTGGTGCATGCCGTTTATAACTCCCCCAAACCGCCACAAGAACGAATTACGCTCAGTTCAGCGGCATTAAGTACCAGCCATGAAGTCATTTTTCTGATTGCTGGCGGCAACAAACAAGAGGTTGTTAAACACTGGCAACAAGGCGCAGATTTGCCGGTTGCTCGTATTCAGCCGGAAAACCCGATTGATATTTATATTTTGCGGGAATATCTACAGTTTGAAACGAGGCCGGATCTGCCGTCTGCCTATTGCGGTCAATCTGGTCATGCGCTGGACAGCGTTAATCAGCACCGTGATAATATGCCGCGTTGACCAAATCTATAACAAAAAGTCAGGTCAAAATTATATTGAGCCACGTTAAAGGACAAAAATATGCTTATCAAAGACAACGAAATTGCCGACATCAATACGCCTACGGGTGATATGCGCCTGCATATTTTTCGCCCAGCGGCGCCAGGAAAATATCCAGCGATTCTGATGTATTCAGAAATATTTCAAGTAACCGCCCCTATTCGCCGTACTGCAGCAATGCTTGCCGGCCATGGCTTTATTGTCGCCTGCCCGGAAATTTATCACGAGCTTGAGCCTGCGGGTACTGTGCTCGCTTATGATGAAGAAGGCACTACTCGGGGTAATGCGCACAAGATCACTAAAGAACTTTCTTCCTATGATACCGACGCACGCGCAGCGCTGGATTATTTGAAATCACGTGAAGATTGCACTGGCCGCCTTGGCGTAATGGGTATTTGTATTGGCGGACATCTTGCGTTCCGCGCCGCGATGAACCCAGACGTATTAGCAACAACCTGTTTCTATGCCACAGACATTCATAAAAAAGGTCTGGGTCTGGGCACTAATGACAACTCGTTGGATCGCGCGGGCGAAATCAAAGGTGAATTACTGCATATCTGGGGACGCCAAGATCCACACGTTCCATTGGAAGGTCGTAATTTATTAAAGGCACGTCTTGAAGAAGTTGGCACTCGTTTCACATGGCATGAGTTTAATGGTCAACATGCTTTTATGCGTGATGAAGGCCCTCGCTATGATCCAGCTTTAGCGTTACAAAGCTGGGGTTTGTTGCTGGAGTTATTTCATCGCCGCTTGGGATGGGGTGATCTTGATGTCGTATCAGATGGCGCGCCTGCTGAAAGTCGACATTAAACACGTCGTTTACATCGATAAGTTTTAAAGCAAAGGCCGTACATTAATTTGTACGGCCTTTTTTTTGCGGCAATTATTTATATAGCGCAGGAATAATAAGTGAACGACAAGTTAATAAAATAAGTTTGTTCTTCTAACACTAAATTATCGATGGTTATGGAAAATTGGGGCAATATCTAATTGTTCTATTCAAAGTGTTATTTGTCAGATCAAAAATGTGAACTACTTTTGATTTACACATAACTGACAAGATGGATTGATTATGCCTGATTCCCGCATGAATCTTCTGGCAAAGAGTTTAAATTTTAGTGTAATTCTTTTTGCGATACAGATACCGGCTGCAAGTGCGGCAAATGTTTCTGATGAACATATTCGCCAGATTGTCGAAGGACTGTTGAAAGAAAAAGACCAAAAAATACAGCAGCTCGAAGCCCGAATCCAGCAGCTAGAACACTCGCCACAGGCAGTCGCAGTTTCTCCACTTCAAGCAAACACCAACATAGTTTCAACCGTTAAAGTTTCAGAAAAAGCGCCAGTTGCAACCTGCAAAGTCGCTGAAACCGCTGCTGAACCGGCAATTTCCAGTAAGTTAGGCGCGATAACTGACGAAATCGAAGAGCTGAGAGAAGCCGCTAAAGAAAAAGGCTTGGATATCAGCGGCTTTTTTGACTTAAACGCAAAAACTGATAATTCTACCGATCAGACATTTAGCTTGGGTTCTGTTGAACTTGACTTGTCGTTTGATTACTTTGAACACCTTGCGGCAAGTTCGGCGATTGTTTTGTGTGGGAATTCTTCCGGTATTGATGCCACGCATTTTTCATATGCACCTGCAGCGGTGTCATGTGGTAATAGTGGACCTGGTGGTATTGGCGCAGGATCCGCAGGTATTGGGGTGGCGTTTGTCGATTATCATTTGATGGATCATTCCATTCCGCCAAGAGGAAGAATTTTTAACCATCAAGGTTTACATTTCCAGGCCGGGCGTTTTGACTTGCCTTTTTCAACGGATTATCAAAATTTTGCTAATAAGGATAGGGTAACCGTCACAGCCCCTATCACCACATCGAGAATGCAATTTGGCGGTTATAACGGCGATGGCGTGCGTTCATACGGTTCGTGGAACATGTTCAACTATTCGGTGTTTTGGACGGATGCCATGTATGCCAAAGACGGAACGTCTGTGGGTGGGCGTTTAGGGTTGTCGCTTGGGAAAAACATGTATCGTACTCACAAAAATACTGACGATGGTATTGAGTTTGGCATGTCGCATTTGAGTGATCTTGATAAAAACAGAAATGTCAGGAATTCGGTGTATGGGGCGGATTTAAGCCTAGGTTACAGCTTCTTAAAGTTACAAAACGAAGTGATGTGGCGTAATGCGCATGATAACTTTATCGCCGATGACATCAACTACGGGAAGCCCAACGAACTTGGCTATCACACCACCTTGCTGGCCGATCTTGAAAATTTTATAGGTTATCCAGTAACGACCTTTGCCCGCTATGGCAGATGGCAGCCGCATAACAGAAAGACTGAAGATTATGATGGGGCATTAGTCGCTATTAATAATGTATCGGCGTTAACTTTTGGCCTAAATTACAAGTTCAATGAATATTTCAAACTTAAGTTTGAATATACCGATTCATTAGGTACGCAAACACAAGAGCGTTACTTTGATAAAAACCTAGGGATAGCTCAATTGGTTGTGGCTTTTTAATATGAATAAGAAGGCATTTAAATTTCTGCTGAAATTCGTCCTGGGCTTATTGCTGCAATTTACGTTCAGCGTGCAAGCTGCAGATAATCCACATACGCTTTCTTCAACCAGCAAATCCGCGGACTGTATTAGCTGTCATGTTGCTAAGCCGGAGCATGATTTGGCTAAGCCGTTAGAGACAAAGAATAAGCAAGCTGATATGGCTGACTTCAATAATGACGGTATGGCAATGTGTGCTGGTTGTCATAACGCTGAGGATGGTCATAAAACAGGCTTAAAGCTTGATTTTGAAATTCCAGCTGATATGCCTCTGGGTAAGAAGAACACGCTATCTTGTTTAACTTGTCATTACACGCATGGCAGTCTGGTTAGTGAGCGACCGCAAGCCAGTTTCAGTTTTATGGATCGACTGGTCGATGCTGATCGACTACACAAAAGTTTTTTGCTGCGCCGTAATAATGTCGACGGCGAGCTTTGCTTAATTTGTCACAATTCAAATCAAGGGTCTAAATAATGTCCAATGTTCCTATTAAGCGTCGTAATGTTTTCATAAACAAAGCCTTCCAGGCACGCATTATTGTCGGAGTTTTTCTGTTGATTTTGTTATCTGGTCTATGTTCCGCAGCGTTAATTTTTTGGATAACCGGTAGCGATTTACAAGCCCAGTCGCAAACTGCTCATGCCAATATCATCAATGCCTGGGATCGATTGGGACTATCTATTTTTATTGGTAACGTGGTGGCGATTTTCATCGCCGGCACTCTTTCTGTATTTGTTGCTTTATATGCATCACACAAAATTGCCGGCCCGTTATATCGATTTGAAAAGCTTTGTGAGCAAGTGGGTGATGGTGATCTTGATGTGCTGGTCTCGTTGCGGGAAAAAGATCAACTTCAAGAGTTGGGCGCGGCATTTGCTAGCATGGTAGACAAGTTACGTACTCGTAAAAATGAACAGCAGGCAGTGATTATAAAAATCGATGTTCAGCTTGAGCAACTCAAGCGAGATCAAAATATAACTGGACATCAACTCAGTGAATTAAATGAATTAACTAGATTAACTAAGCAACTTTAATAATGAATTGGCATTTTTGAAGTGAATGTATCTAAGCAAACTAAGGTTGTTTTATGAAAGGTTTTATAAGTTTTAAAGCACGATTGTTGTTAGGGTTTGGAGCCATCATCTTATTGATGCTGATATTGTTGGGATTGGCCGTCCAACAATTTGCAAGTGCTCGTATGGGAATGACTAAATTAAGGGATGTTGTATCGCCGCAAGCATGGGCGGCTGAAAAAATGGCCGTCGATATCATCCAAGTCCAACAGTTTTTAACTGATGTGTCTGCGACTCATAATGATGGCGGGTACCAAGAAGCTGAGGAGTTTGCGGTTGATTTCAAGAGAACGATATCGCAATTTCGTGAAAATAAATTATCCAGTGCGCAGTTAGAAGAATTAAGTGCAATTGAACAAGCTTTTGAGGCGTTTTATAGCACTGGCAAGCGTATGGCGGCCGCCTATATCAGTGGTGGCACTCTGGCCGGAAATATCCTCATGGAGGAGTTCGATCAGACGTCGATAGCCCTTGCTGAAAGAATGACAAAGTTTAGGGATACGGCTGTGGAGCAGGAGCAAAGCATCACCAGTACGCTTGCAAAGTCGGCAGATGATGCAGCTAATTATATGATGGTGTTGGCGGTGTTTGGTTTGTTAGTAAGTGTCTTTATTGCATTGTATTTGACTCAACTGCTGGCAAAGCAATTAGGTATAGATCCGTTTTTCGCCAAAGGTATGGCTTTAGAAATAGCTAAAGGCAACTTAGGCAGAACGATTGAGCTTGATGCGGGGGATAAAAGCAGTTTGTTATATGCAATGAAGCAAATGCAGCAAGAAATTGTTGAGCGGATGGCAACGGCAAACAAATTAATTGATAAAGTGACTCGCGTTAAAATTGCGCTGGATAATGTTAATACCGGTGTGATGATTGCTGATAACGATCGCACGATTATTTATGCCAATAAAGCGGTGGTCAGGTTACTGAAAAAAATTGAATCTGATATTAAGCAGCAGCTTCCAAATTTTTCGGTAGAGAAATTGGTAGGTAGCAACATAGATTTATTTCATAAGAACCCCTCACATCAAGCAAATATTCTTTCTGCTACTACCGAATCTTTTAAATCTAATCTCAATTTGCATGGGCACCATTTGATAATTACGGCTAGCCCGGTAATTGACGAGCAAAACCGTCGGTTGGGGACGGCGGCAGAGTGGGTGGATCGGACTGAGGAAATTCGAGTCGAAACCGAAGTGGCGGATGCTATTCGAGCGGCTGTTAACGGTGACTTTAAATATCGCATCGACGCAGGTGAGTTAGGTGGCTTCTATGATCAGGCTGGGACAGGCATCAATCAATTGATGCAAATTTGTCATGACGGGCTTGAAGATGTTGTACGTGTATTAAGTGCCATTGCCCAGGGTGATTTAACAGAAACCATCACTAATGAATATTCAGGAACATTTGGCCAGCTTAAGGATAATGCCAATACCACTGCAGCTAAGTTAAAAGAAATCATCGGCCAAATTAAGGATGCATCCGATAATATTAATACCGGCGCAAAAGAGATTGCGTCTGGGAATAACGATTTGTCGCATCGTACTGAAGAGCAGGCGGCCAGTTTGGAGCAAACAGCAGCCAGTATGCACGAGCTAACTGCTACGGTGCAGCATAATGCTGAAAATGCTAAGCGAGCTAATGATCTTGCGATTAGCGCTGCCAAAATAGCTGGCAAAGGTGGAGATGTGGTTCAGCAGGTTGTCGTTACTATGGAAGAGATTAACGGCTCCTCACGCAAGATTGTTGATATTATTTCAGTGATTGACGGAATAGCTTTCCAGACTAATATATTGGCACTCAATGCAGCGGTGGAAGCGGCTCGGGCTGGTGATCAGGGAAGAGGGTTTGCGGTTGTAGCGGCAGAAGTGCGTAACTTAGCGCAACGCGCAGCGGCAGCAGCTGGCGAAATTAAAAGCCTAATTGGGGATTCTGTAGACAAAGTGGAAGAGGGGACCAAGTTGGTTGGTCATGCAGGAAAAACTATGGCCGAGATTGTTGACTCAATTAGGGGGGTAACAGCAATGATGGCCAGCATAACCAAAGCATCCGAAGAGCAAGGAACGGGCATCGCACAAGTCAATCAAGCCATAGGTCAAATGGATGATGTCACGCAACAAAACGCCGCACTAGTAGAACAGGCGGCTGCGGCCGCGGAATCACTTGAGGAACAGGCTCAAAGTTTAGCAATAATGGTTGGTTCATTTAAGGTGGATGGCAATATAAGTGAGGCTCGCCGCTCATCAAGAACAGCAGCGCAAGAAAAAGAAAGCATAACAACAGTCAATGGTGTTGACAGGGATGGGCCCTCAGCAGCTATAGAAGAGTGGGAAGAGTTTTAATTAACGCTTAAAACGCGAAGCTAGGGCTTGACAGTTAGTATCAGGTAGCTATAATAGTCGGCTCTTCAGGGGAAACAAGTTTTGGAGAGTCGCTAGGAAGCTAGGTAGTTGAAATGGTTTTTAGGTTGAAAATAAATATTGACACGCTGAATTGGATCTGTATAATAGTCCAGCTCAACCAGACGAAAGTCTAAGCTCTTTAAAAGTCTGATCAAAATAATTTGTGTGGGTGCTTGTGCTGATGCCTCTATCTTGCGATAGAACATCAACATAAGACAACACGTTAATTCAAGAAGCAATTTTTGTACGTTGTGTTTTTTT